>NZ_SIXF01000021.1 GCF_004310665.1 Pedobacter kyonggii
TCTGTCTAATCTTATTCATGCTGAGCAGTTTGTTCGCCATATCTACAGGGGTAAGCTTGATGCTTACCAAACCTATATAATTGGCGGGTTAAACTATGCCCAAATCAGTGATATGGTTAATTATAGTGGTGTAGTATGTGTCGGAATGGCAGAGTAAAATAATCCTGCAATGAACCAAAAGTGGTGCACTTTGCCTCGGAATATTTAATTACCTCAAACAAAAAATGGTGTACTTTGGCTCGGAATGACTGGTGTACTATGCCTCGGAATGGGTGGTGTAGTATGGGTCGGAATATCCAAAGCCGAAATGACGTTTAGATTCCGCTATGCTTTCATTTCAACGGAATGGAAAAACCTTTAGGTCTGTAACTAATTTCGATTTCCGCTACCTGATAATTTACATTTTCCATAATATTTTAATTTAAATATGGTGCATCCACAGGTTTCATGGCTGCCAAAGCTGAAGAAGCAACGGAATAAATAGAAAAGCGCACGAACGCCATAGGAGGGTTTATGCCGGAATTTCTTTCCGCGTGCCGGCCATGAAACCTAAACTTGTGCCAGGATTAAATGAATATCCTTTTTTTACCCTCCTATCAATTGCAAATTCTCCCTCGCTTTCTCTCTGTGAGCATTGCGCGCCAATTTTAGCAGCCATTCCCTTGAGGTATCTGAATGGTTTTTATAAACTTAATGTAGCGGTGGTGCTTTCACCTCCTGAACAGGCTGTTGTTTCTGGGCACTCATTTTTCTTATTACTTCATATATAGTAAAAATTGCATCCCGGGCGTCACTACCTCTATCCCAATGTCTGCCGTAGTCTTCATATCCAGCCCTAAAAAAAGGATCTGTAGCGATCTGCTGATCACATTTCCAGGCTACATACCCGGGTTCCATAAATTTTGTTATCGGATTGCCCGGAGGAGGAAGGGTAGATTCACAGTTAAACCATCTTGAAAAGCTACCGCTGGTCGCACCTGCGACAACATTTCCCCCGCTTGCATAGGCCGCTATGGCGCCAACACCTCCTGAAAACGCTATACGGGAGAATTTCTGGTCACGCTGATCAAAAATACTCTCGTTTAATGGTCCAAGTGCGTGAACGATCGAAGTCTCCAAAAACCCTTGTTTAAAGCTGCCACCGGACAGCTCTGAGCTGATTCCCCCAGCGCCACCGTGAGCCAGTGTCTTAGCCGCGAAAGAGACGTCTTTATCCAATCCCATCTCGCCAAATTTTGCAAAGCTCGAGCCGATAGAGCTGAACATCGCGGCGCTTGCAGCACCGTTGATAGCGCCGTTCATCGAGGCGTTCATCACCTCTTTGAAACTGCCGCCCTGTACTGCGGTCATTCCACCGCTGACCCCTGCTCCAATGAGTGCACCTTTGCCCACCGCTGCCCAGAATGCGGCAGTGCCGGCACCGCAGGTGAAATAGGTTATTGTAGCTGCCGCGGCGATGATCACTACCTGCTTGCCGTATTTATCCAGAAAGCGGTCGCCTTCATTATATATATTTTGATGAAACTGTCCGAAAGTCCTGATTCCGTTTCCTGTTTCCCGGCCGATATTATTGATTACCCTACTGACTGCCCGCGTTTCTTTACTGAAATTCAGTGGTTTGCGTATTGACCAGAAACCTTCCGGATCCCATCGGTTTACAGGATCGTTCGTTACGTAACTATAGCGGTTGAAACTTTGGGCGGAGCTTGGGTCTTCGACAAACAGATCCGGAGAGAGGAATCGCCCCACCTCGGGATCATAATATCTTCCGCCAGCATTAATGAGTCCAAAAGCATCGAGATGGCGGTGGCCTGTATAGCCCAGATCCTGTTCAACCGGGGATTGAGATATAACCCTACCATACCTATCATACCTGTCCAACTGTTTAACTGATCGCTCTCCGAATGGACTGTAACTGTAAATAGAGGTAATCTTGCCGCTTTGGTTGCTTTTTGCCGCAAGTGAGCCCTGATGATCAAGATGGAGGTAAACTATGCTCACTTCACGTTTTCCCGCTGAATCAGTGATCTGCTGTATTGCTGTCATCTGGCCTCCGCTAGAGAGATAATGGAGCTGGGTAATTTTGTTGCCCTCTTCGATAAGCTCAAAATCTGCGAAAGGCCTGGTGTTTCTACTGATAACCTTCCCTGCCTTCAACAAGGTACTGCTGATCTCATTCTGATTATGTCCATAGATAACCGCTAGTTTTAGCCCGTTCATTTCCAGCGCTTCGGGCTTATTGAAATAGGTATAGCCTATCTTCAGTCCTTTTTTAGCCTCATCGACCATATTACCGAAGCTATCATAACTGTACTCTCTTAATTTCTCGCCGTTATTATATAGATAGCGCAGGCGTTGGTTGGACTGGATATCGTATTGGTAAATGCCTGAGCCTGTTTTCGCTGAAATGTTACCATTATCGGCATAGCTTACTTCCATTTTATGTTCCGGGGTGGAAACAGCAGAAAGCCTGCTGAGCACATCATAGCTATAGGTTTCCACCTTCCCTGTATTTGCATCGGTCTTGCTGTTGATCCGGTAAAGATCATCATAGCCATAACTTATTGCCAATAATGATTTTGTCGGATCGGTGGAATTAAAGGTACTGGAGCTTGCCAGTAGTTCGGTTTCTTCCTGGTAACGGTTTTCAATCTTCAGTCCGTTCCCCAGGGTACCTGAAAGTACCATGCCCGAAGCTGTTACCTCCTCCAGCTCCCAGATATTTTTCTCCACCTCCCCCGCGGCCTGACTGCTCAGTCTAGTCTGCACGTTGTTCCGGTACCCGTAGTTAACCACCAGTCCCGAAGGATAGCGTTTGGATGAAACCCGGGAAAGCGAATCATAGGTAAAGGTACTGACAAACACGCGGCTGCCAATTCCCTGGTGCTGGGCGATCGGCCTTCCCAACCGGTCATAGCGGTACGCGGTAAAATCTCCTGAGGATTGGGCAATACTGTCAACCTTTCCTTTCACAGCACGGTCGTAAAACCACGTTGTGGTACCTGCAGGCGTATATTTTTTGGTTATCCTTCCGGCTGCATCATATTCAATCCTAATTTCTCTGGTACCATTGGTGGTTTCCTTGATGAGTCTATCAAATTCATCATAGGCATAATTGAGCGTTCCCAGATTGGGATCTTTGACCGATGTCTTTCTTCCCAATACATCGTAACTGATCTCAATGGTGCCACCAGAAGTCTTGAGTGATGTCAGATTACCCCAAAGATCGTATGCATAGCTCACGGTGCTGCCGCTGTAATCACTCACCCGCGCTACCTGGCCTTTGGCATCATAAGTTGTTTTCTTTATCTGTCCGGCCGTATTGGTCTCCAGCTTGTTCATTCCCTGGTAGCTTATGCTGGAGATTTTTCCGTCGGGATTTTTCACCGAGATCAGTCGACCGAAGGCATCATTTTGAAAAACAGTTTTACCTGGCTCTGTAGGTTCGGGGCCCTGTTCATCCAATTCGAGATCTCCATCCTCATCTATCCTGAAATTTAAAAATACTGGTTTGCTGACCTGTAAAGTCCGTTTGCGATCTGAATGTGCGCGGTACTGAAGGGATTTTCTAAAAAGCGACTTATCTGCATTCTGTGGACCTATGCTGGGAAAAAGTGACGCGATTTCCCTACCGTTTCGGTCAATAATGCGCTTCACCAGCTCTGCACCAGGCTGTTTCTCCAGGACAGCATAAGCGAAGCGATCTTTATCGGCTTGAGAAGCAAGCCTATAGCTATATTCCATTACTCTTCCATCGGGATAGATTTCTTTGGTGAGGTTTCCGGCCAGGTCGTATTGATACTCCATTTTAAATCCGTTCGGATCAGTTTCCGACAGCATTCTTCCATTATCTACATTTCTGACATATGTTGTAGTAAAGCCAATCGGATTGGTATATGATGCGATAAAACGCTTATCATCTGTGTACTCATAGCTTTCAGAAAGAATTTTCACCGGATTGTTATAGCTTTTTTTGCCAATGATATTCCCTACCTCATCATAGATAAGCTCGGTGAAGTGCCTGTATTGTGGATCTGTCCTCTGCCTCACTATTTTCACCAGTGTCCCGTTGGCGTTGTAGATATAATGGAAGGTGCGGCCCTTAGTCGCCATAGCCTTTACCGGATGGTAGACATAGGTACTGTCGCTAAGCGGAACCCCGAAAAGATAAACTGCACCTACACTTAAGTCAGCATTAAAATTCCGAAATTTTCTGTCCGCACAGATCACCGTGCCATCAGAGAGCACTGTTTCAGTTTTTGTATTGTTGGAATGGGTATCGTAACTATTTTTGATCAGTGTATTGGAGGACAGTGTTCCATCGGTCTCATATTTGATGATCCGGGAGCTCAACAGCAGGGGCCTATAGCTCAGCCCCGAGGAGCTGAAATCCTTGACCGCGTGAAGAACCGAGCTGGCAATATCCTGCTGACTGGAACTGTTTGCACTATCAATTCTGAGCAGTGAGGCATCCATTTTCTGCGAAAATCCTGACATCAGCGAGATCGCCTTGTCATTGTTCCGGCTGAAATTTTTCCCGAAACTCTTTTGAAGGCCCGCAGAAATCAGATTTTTGGAAGTCTGGGACAGGCTTAGGTTCTGATAGTCATTCCCTTTATGATAAAGCATAAAGTCCCAATTGTTTTCCTGAACAAAAAACAATTTTCCATCCGACTTTTTTTCCTGTCTGCTGATTTTGCCCGTCAGGGGGAAATCATATCTATAAGTAGTTAAAGTGACGATTTTTGCAGTGGAATTATTTTGTATTACTTTCCTGAATCCAGCCAGTCCTCTGCCCCTTCTTTCCTCTATGAGGTCTTCATAGGAATACTCCGTAAAGATTTCGGATTTGTCAGATGCCGAACTGGTGGTCAGAAATTTAACAACTGGAAAACCACCTCTAAAAAGCTTATAGCCTGCCTTTAGCGTAGCCTCATAGTTGGCTTTGTAGGTCTCGTATTCGTTCAGTCCGGAATAGGTAACTCTTACAAGGTTTCCGAATCCGTCGATAACCTCCCTGAGTTTGTGTTCATGCCCGATTCCGCTTGTATACTTGATTTCACGTTTAGCGCGGACAACCAGGTCCGGGCTTCCGTTCCAGTCCACATCCTCAAAGCTGATCGATTCGAGGCTGGTAAACAGGTTAATTCCTTTGGGCAGGTTCAGTTGGGTTTTAGAAAGTACAAAAGTGAGCTCTCCAGGGTCTGGAACCACGATATCGTAGACCTCGGTTTTACCGTTCGGCCAGCTCAAAAGGTACTGCATCCCCTCGGCTGAAGTATAGTTTCCAAAAGAATATTTAACACCGGGAGGATTGGCAAAGGGTTTGTTTATAGTGGTCGGTACAAAGCCGTTCCCGGTAAACAGAAAGATCCGGATATCTATGCTATAAGGATTTGAAGAAGGTATTATCAAGTCTGAAAGTCCATCACCGTTAATGTCCATAAACCGCATAAAGGTCCAGTCAGCCGTAGTTAGGCCAGCCGGAAATAAAAACTCTTTTGTGTCTATTTCCCCATTTCTAAGCTTGAGTATCCCTCCTTTCATTTGACCATCAGCAATTAATGATATCAGGATCTGGGTCTTTCCCGAACCGGTGAAATCACCTAAAAATTGTTTTGTCAGGAGCGTTGGATTTCCAAATGACATATTAGCACTTTGAAAAAGCTCATTTTTCTCGTTCAAACTGTAAACGCTGTAGCTGTTTGCGAAGCTTTTACAAAAGAGTTCCTGCCGGCCGTCCCCATCCAGGTCTACCGCTGTTCTTTCGAAAACGCCATACATCGGAAGGTTCGACGGATACCTTGAAAATGAGATCTTTTCTGCTGTGCTTTTATTTAAAAATACAAAATTTGGCGTAACCAGGTCGGCAAGCTGATCACCATTTAGATCAAGGAAATTTATTCCACTAATAGTCGTATAACCTACAGCTATAGGAAGGTTGATGATTGCCGGAACGTATTTGCCGGCTTGCTTTATAAAAACGTTCAGTGATAATGAGTCTTTTCCCGGTATTTTTGTATTTGTCAGACTGACATATTCATCATCCTGATCGCCATTAAGATCACGGATAAAGTTATAATTTGCCATAGGGGCAGGGAGATCGGCACTATCAACTGCATTATATTCTATCCGGGATTGTTTATACCATTCGATGGTCGTTTTTGGAATCGCCGAGTCGTCATCTTTATCCGCAGATTCCCGGATTTCGATGAGCTGTTTTCCCGTGGGAGTATCGTACTTAAAATCATAATATTTATGCGATCTGCCATTTGTTTCCATCTGGATCGAAGAGAGAATGTCATTGTTTTTGAATACCGATCCAGCCAGATATCCGATATTGAATTTGCGTGATGGGTCAGTGGTATAATTGAAAAGAATCTTGTTCTTTGCCCCTGGGCCAATTTTAGCATTACCAGCGTAGCTAATGGATTCGATCCGGATATGGTGATCAGGCTGTGCGCTGTATTCGAACAGGATAAAATTCCCAAACCTATCCACTATACGGGTAAGGTTCCATTCCAAAATTTCTTTACGTGATTGAGAAACTGAAATCTCATTTCTGGATTCCGCAGTTTCACCATAATAATAATTCAGTCCATTGGGGTGTTTTACAATGAAATAATTTGGAGAAGAACTACTGTTTGGTATCGCGCCAATAGCCCTGATAAAAGCAAAACCCTCATTTTCTGTTCGGTAGACAGAATTAGCTGACCCGTTGTTCTTTTCAATACAGGTGAGGTATTGACCATCCAACAAGAAAACATCCTTTTCCGTGAAATTTATGCCATCAACAAAACCGTTCTGTGCAAAATTGTTACCTGATCTCACAATTTTGGATAGACCGCTGATATTCCATCCATAACCCATTTCAGATATGCCTGCCCTTGAATCGTAAACTACACTTAGATTGGGGACCAGGCCGTTTATTCCCGGTGGAACCGTTAAGGGCACCACATGGTTGTATCCGCCAGTCTGGTTTACCTCATAGGTATCGTCAATAACCCCCACTAGCTTATTTGCCTGCTGTGCAAAGACAGATAGAGCACAAACACCAAGAATGATGGTGAAACAGATTCGGAGCGATTTTTTCATTGAAAGAGCTGTTTGGTTTGAGCACCTTAAATTTACTAAAAATCTGCTGGATAAAAATACCCGTTACTAGGTATTTATCCATATCATAACGGAGGGCTTAAACCGCATATCTGGCTACAGCAGTGTCGCTTACATGAACTTGGATTATTGGTCTGAGCTGGATTGGTAAGAATTTTCAACCTGTCTGATTTCCATAATCGGTTTTTTATATCCTTAAACATGAAAAAATACTTAACGCCTCTCCTTTTATGCCTCGTGTTTTCTTTCAGCTGTAAAAAGCAGCCCCAGAGTGAACCACCCCCCTCAGGTGACAAGATCAGCTATAATAAAATAATGATATATAAAACTGATTATCAGGAAGAACAGTTGCCCCATAGATTACCGAATTATAACTAATACCGAAAATTAAGGGAGAAATACGGATACCATCCTTCTTTAGAGTAAGCTCCGATCAAACGCAAAACCGTAAGTGATGCCGGTGCAAAATAAAGTCCACCACCTACACCATGGTGCCACAATTCTGAATTTTCAGCTCTTTTCCAAACCCGGCCAACATCATACAGGCCCATCATACCCAGCTGACCAGGCAAAACATAATTGACGAAGTCACCCAGCTTAAGCCTAAGCTCCAAATTATTATAAACACTCTGCTCACCGGCAAACCTGAGCTGCCTGTACCCTAATAAATTGCCCTGGCCTCCCAGAAACTGGGATTGATAAAAAGCAGGCCTGCCAACTGTCACCCCACCGCCAAGTCTCTCAGCAACAATAAGGTTGCCTTTAGCATCCAGTTTGCTGTAAATTGCCAGACCGGAATTGATCTGTCCAATGGAATTCGAGTAGCCGTTCAGCCCCACAAGGCCTTTCAGTGTTAGATCAAACAATATCCCCTTTACTGTATATTTCGGAGAAACTGGTTCTCCGTCACTTTTGGTGAATTATGCTGATTTTGCAAGTACCATTTTCCTTAGCAACTGAAACCCTGCCTTGCCGTACATCTTTCTTTTAATTGTTTTAATACGATTGACCTGCCCTTCAACCTGCCCATTACTTATATTGGTTATCACTGCATTATTTACTGCATCATAGTCTTTTAAAATGTTTTTCGCAAAATTGTTCAAACCACAGTCAGATTCAAACACCTCTTCAATCCAGGTTTTCAGCGTGCCATCCTTTTTAGTCTTAAATAGGTTTTTAAAGCCTTTAACTAACTTTTCCATTTTCTTCATTTGTGGGTATTTTTCAAATAGAAGCTTTAGAAAATCTTTGTCATCAGCTCTTTTTAGTTCCCAGGGCTCCATGTATAGCATAAGTGATAATCTGGTGGGAGACCAGGTTTTTACCAGTATTGGGCCTGTGGATTTCGGTCTAAGAGCTGGTTGCGTATTCTTAAGCTCATTCATTTTATTGCAAAACTGGGTGTACTTCCCGTTAAAACCCATCTCAACAATCGTTTTATGCAATTCCCGGTAAGTTTTTACTCTATTTTCTTCCTGCATCAAAAAAACCAATAAAGGCGTCCAGATTAGTCGTGGTATGTGCCTGTCTTTTAACCAGCTTTTCCATCATCGTGTATTTTCTCACGGTTGTACGGGTTAATTTTACAGTCTTGGCAATCTGCCTTATACTGTTGCCCTTGCTATAAAGATCTTTGACTTTTTCGAACTTGTGCAGCTTGTCAATACTGATATTGGCAGTTGTTAAAGTATCTTCTGTAATCTGTAGCATATTTTGAACTGCTGATTCGGTCTCAACGGTCTTAGCAGGATGATTTTTCGGCTGATTATAAAGTGTAAATGCCTCCCTGAGTTCTTTTCCCTTCGATTGAAATATCCTTTTAGTCGCATCCCCCAGATTCATAAGCAGGTGAAAGCGGTCTGCAACCTGACTGGCATCAGGCGCTCCTGTCTTGATACCTAATGCATATGGACCGCATCTATCTCTTGAAACCGTTTTTATCTCGGGATGTTGTTTCAGCCATTCGGATAAAGTAGCCGACTCCCGGTCCGGCAACAGATCTACAACTTCCTTTTTCGCTAAATCAACGATGACCGTTCCATAAGTTTTTCCTTTTTTAAATGCCCAGTCATCTACGCCAATAACGCCTGACGTTAGTTTTTTAGGTTGGATATCCAAGCGCTTTACCACTCTTAATATTATGGACGGGCTTACAGGCACACCGGCGTAGCGGCTAATAGCTGCTCCTGTATTCCCGCCAAGCTCAAGGGCCATTCTGGCGAGAAGATCATTCGATCGGATCATCCTTCTGTAGTATGGTTTTATTTCACAATCAAACCGTTCGGTAAAGACTTTCCTGGGGCATTCAGGGTTATCACAGAAATATTTTCTAGCTTTAAGTTGAACTTTTGACAAATGGCCGGAAATAGGTAAATCCAAAAGAGTCCTGGAATACCGACTATGAATTTTACTGCTCTTTTTATTACAAACAGGGCAGATTGAACAGGTTTGACATACAGAGGTATCAATATATAGTATTCCTGGTTCCGAATGGATTGAGTCAGCTCGAAGCTGCACATTTGTAGGAAGTATAAATTGCGATATCATAGCAAAAAGTATATTATAAAATTACACATATTTACACTTATATTTGTTGGTCTTAAAAAAAGCTACCGTGGGAAAATCAGTACTGAAGATTCAGCGTGCAGAAGCTGATGAAATAAAGAAAATCTTAAACAAGAATGAAGCTTACACAGTTGGAGCAAGGCTTAATATTGTTTACCTGGTTGCATTGGGACATTCCAGCAGAAAGCTGTCTGAACTTCATAATATAAGTTTTAAACAGATAACCAACTGGGCGCATCGTTTTGAGAATGAAGGCATAGAAGGACTAAAGGACAAGAAAGGAAGAGGACGGCATAGCGCATTGTCGAATGAACAACTCGAGAGAATAAAAACAGTTGTCCTAAAACAGGCCCCCTCAGACTATGGGCTTGAATCAAACAGGTGGACTGGACCAACCTTGGCCAAATGGATTAACCAGGAATACGGTTTAGCCTATCAGAAAGCACAGGTATACAACTTGCTAGAAAAAGTTGGCGTAACCTTTAAAAAGAAGCAGGGGTTAACAAATAATGTGTAGTTTTTTAATATACTTTCACCAAAAATGACGAAGAACCAATTTCAGCGAAATCTCCACCTAGATGATTATACGGGATTTAAATTGTAAATTTAATCTGTAATCAATTGTTACGATTTATTCGGAAATTAGATAAGGTAGAAAAAATTAATATAAGACACAATGAACTTAAAAAACGAATTATTAACAGGACTGTACTTTCCCGTAGGATGGGAATACAGAGAAATTATTGAGACTGAAAGCAAAAAGAAAACTGACGGCAAAATCTTCTACTTCTGTCCCGAAGAAGGGATTTGTGAGGGGCAGGGCACTATCGTCGAGATGAAGGATTCGCAATCTGATGGAATCTTTTTAGTGCTTTCAGACCAAAGCAAAATAAGGATTGACAGAATAATAACCCTGTTTGGCAAGCCCGGCGCTGCATATGAGGAATACGATGGCTATTCCAATTCCTGTATGAGCTGCCTTGGCGGCTATGAAAAAGATGAAATCTAACACGCAGCTTATTCCTTGTTTTTCAAATCATCCTTTCATACACTTGGCAAATTAAAAGTCCTATTGGATAGAGTGGGATGATCGATTGATTATCAGCTCCATCTACTAGGCCTGAGCAGACTATCCTCTGATGAACAGTCAAACTCTCGTTCACATTCTGAAAACTCATACTCGGGTCAAGAAAAACATTATGGAAGTTTCTTTTTCCGATAATGCCCTTCAACTTTTTTTTCAAGACTTTTTCGAAATTTACTACAGCTTCACAATGTTCAAACAGGGTCAAACTTCCGCGGATTGACTCCTACCCAATAAACATTAAACCTAAGAATCCTTTAATAACAGAAATGAGAATTAATTAAAGGTGAGCTTTTTACATTGAAACAAAATAGGCTTAATTCAAATTCTAATTTACAATCAATTAAGCCACTAAGTTCGACTCTCCTTCAATCCAAAATCTTATGAATCATATACAGTTATTATTAATGGCTAACCGGCAAAGACTTCATCCTGATCGATAAAGTCTTTACCTTGAGAAATTAAAGCAATTGCGTTCTGTTACATCAAAAAACAATGAATACAAAATAGACATATCACCACTCCCGCTGTAGAAAAAAGCCATTAGTCCACCTATTATTCAAATATCAATGTGGCAATGGAGTGCGGCAAGCTGGTAGTTGTAGCTGCCTGACCTTTTATCCATAGGCTATACTTCATTTTTTCATCTGATTGATTCATCACAACCACAACCAGTTTTCCATCTGTATTTAAAAAGGCTGTGGTTTGCAATAGATCACGACTGGATGCTGTGGCAATTCTTCTGGCTCCGGGACGGATGAATTTTGAAAAATGCCCCATGTAATAGTAGGCATTGGTATAGATTAATTTATCCTTCTTAGTATCGGCATGTACCGGGGCAAAACAAAAATTTCCTACATGGTTTGGGCCACCGTTTTCATCTAAAAGAATATTCCAGTCCGTCCACGCTGCAGTTCCGGCATTAAAGTCATTGATCATTGAATAGCCATAACGCTCGCCTAAAGTCCAATCATCCAACTTGTTTACATCATATTTTTCTTTACATCCCTCGGTAAAAATTAGCGCTTTATCCGGATAGGCTTCACGTGTCTGCCTTACATTTCCAAACTGCATGTCACTTCCGGTCCAGGTTTCATACCAGTGGAAGCCAATACCCCAAACGTATTTCGCAGCATCTTTATCATTTAAAATGGTAGATGCTCTTTGAAAAATTTGATCGCGGTTATGGTCCCAGGCAATCAATTTCTTAGAAGATAGACCTGATTTATGCAGTGTAGGACCTAAGAAGTTTTTTATAAAATCACGCTCCTCTTCTGCAGTATATACACAGGATTCCCATCTCTGTTTAGCCATTGGCTCGTTTTGAACCGAAAGACCCCAAACTGGAATACCCATCGCTTCGTAAGCTTTAATAAACTTTACATAATGATTTGCCCAACTTTGGCGATATTCGGGCAATAAATGTCCTCCATGAATCAGACTGTTGTTGTCTTTCATCCAGGCAGGTGGTGACCAAGGACTCACGTATAATGATAATTTACCCCCGGCAGCCGCAGTTGCCATTTTAATCAAGGGAATTTTAAACTGCTTATCGTGAGCAATGCTGAAGGTTTTTAAATCTTTATCACTATCCTTAACATAGGTATAACTTCCGCTTGAGAAATCACAACTTGCAATATTCGTGCGGGCCAAGGTGTAACCTATACCTTTATCTTTATCATAATAGGCAGTAAGCAGTTCTTGTTGGTTTTTACTGGAAAGTTTGGCAAAGGTTTCTGCAGATGCATCAGTCAATGCACCGCCAATGCCCACCAAAGCCTGATATCTGATGTTCGGATCTACGAAAATTGTTGGTTCGGTTTCAAAGGGCTGTCTATTTTCTACAAAACTTAATGTTTCAGTTTTACTGATGCGATAATCAGATTTACTCGCTGTAGTGTAAACCACAACTTTTTTATTTCCAAGCACATATCCCTGAAGGGGTTTACCGGTTACCCCAGCATTTTTTTTATGCTGTGCCACTGCAGCAAATGTGGTTGCTATAAGCAATAGGGTAATTACATTTTTTTTCATTGTATTCTAAATTATTGTATGCTTAATGCATTTCTTGATAACTTAATAATGCTTATGTTAGGATTCATTTCTTACCGCATTGAAACCAGAAATACTGCGAAATCCAATCGTTTCCTCATATTACTTACTCCTCAAAAGTGCTTCCAGATAATAATAATCAGCATAATTTATGGGCACATCAATTTCTGATTTTGCTGGAAGATGCCCAGTACTATGCTCCAAAATGAAACCATAGTTATCCCCGATTTTACTGGTGCAATTCTTATTAAGAAAATAAAGAATCTTATCAGCGGCAGCTTTATACTTTTTTCCATTTCCACTGTATTTTGCGAGCTCATAGAGTGCAGAAGCAGTTATCGCAGCAGCAGAAGCATCTCTGGGAACATTTGGAATATCAGGATCATTGTAATCCCAGTACGGAATACCGTCTGCTGGTGTAATTTCGTTATTCAGTATAAAACCTGCAATTCCATCTGCCTGAGATAGGTATTTATTGTTTTTTGTTTCGCGAAAACATAATGTATATCCATATAAAGCCCATGCCTGACCACGGGCCCATGCCGATTCGTTCGCATAACCCTGTGCAGTTATTTTCTGAAGTATATTCCCAGCCTGGAGAGTATCATAGTCAACTACGTGATAAGAACTAAAATCTGGTCGGAAGTGATTTTTTATAGTATTATCTGCATGGGACACAGCGATTTTATAAAATGATGAATCACCCGTCATTTTGGTCGCTTCAAACAGCAATTCAAGATTCATCATATTATCAATAATTACCGGATATTTCCATTTATCACCATTATGATCCCATGATTTTAGCACACCTGCAGTTTTGTTAAATCTGGTAGAAAGCGATTTAGCCGCCTGGATAATAACTGACTTGTAAGCGGTATCTTTTGTTAAGCGATAGCCATTTCCGAACGGGCAGTAAATCATAAAACCCAAATCGTGAGTACCACGATTATATTGCTCTTTCTTGATATCTGCAGTATATTTCTTAGCAAGATCAAGCCACTTTTTATCTTTTGTGTATTCATAAAAATACCACAGTTCTGCCGGAAAAAACCCACTTGTCCAATCTCTTGAAACCACCATTTTAAACTGTCCTTTTTCAACGGTTCTTGGAGATACCAGATTGGGTTTGACCAGACGGGCTGAATCAACATTTTTAACCAAAACATCAGTTTGTTTTGCTGCTGCAGCAAAAGCTTGATTTATGTTAACTTTTTGAGCACTTGCTGAGCCAGCTAATAACACACAACATAATGTTATTTTAATTTTTAACTTCATATTTATAACCATATTAAAGGGTTGCGAACGGGTAAATTCCTAATGACTTCTTCTACTTGAGGTGCATGGTCTAGTTTTTCCCAGGTGGAATACCATTCATGCTGATTGAACTGAACCGCTCCGACAATTAAAAAGGGTTGTGCAACAGGCCAGTTTTCCCAATACATTACATCGGCTTTTAAAGGCCATTTATTTTTTTCGGCTATAAAAGGATAAAGAAAATCCAGACCTTTGCGGATCGATTTTCCATCTGCTGTTTTAAAATTCCAAAGATCATCACTTGGAATGGACAAAATCTGGCAAAGCATCACCATCGCATCGAGGTTAAAAATTGAATATCCATAGGGTTTCGTTCTGGCCATTTCTAAAGGAAAACTTCCATCTATACCCATTTGCTTGGGCAGTAAGATGGTTTTATAACTAATGCGCAACGAATCGAGCATTGGCTCATCTTTACACAATTTAGCGAAAGATGCCACTTGCATAGCCCAGCACGTGGCATGATTATTTTTAACTGTTTTTTCTTGTATACCTGGTTTGGAGGTATTCAGCCACAGCGTATAACTGGCAAACCATTTTTTAATTCCAATGGAGACAGACTTATCAAATGCCTTTGCGTTTTCCATCACCAAAGCACCTTGAGCAACTTCCATTAAATGAATGGTATCGATAATACCATAATTTCTTCCGGTAAATCTGCCCTTTACTGCCTGAGCAAATAAAAGATTTGGATTCATTAAGGTTTCAGGATTTATAAACCATGCCTGAAAATGTTTAACCGCATGCATTACATAACTTTCATTGCCTGTTATTTTATAGGCTGAGGCCAATGCACCGATGATTTTACTAAAACGAATCATAGCCTTCCTGTGCTCGACAAAATTATCCGGGTTCGTTAACCCATCTCGGTTGATATAAGGTCCATCCGGGTTTTTCGGGTCGGGCCAGAAATAATCTGCTTCGGAAAAAAAATCATGTTTGCCGCCAGCACTTCGGGGCGAAGATGATGCGGTAATAGTAACCGGCTCTTGTTTCATTGCCCATTTTGCCTGATTTAAAATTTGCTTTTTGAGCAAAGCAATAGTTTGTTTCTTAATATCAACAGGCAGCTTTTCCGTATTCAAAATATTGACTGAAAACGCAGTTCCAGCGATATAAAAAATAATAAACATTAAAATAACCAATGCTCTTCTCATAACTTATAATGTTTCAAAAATGGTTGGCATGCCTTCTGATTTCACCGAAGCAACACTTTTGCCTTTATTTAATTTTACTTTGATAATTGCTCTGCCATTATAAGCCTGCACTTTTCTCGAACCGGACGATGTTCCCAAATCATCAATTAATCTTCCATCACCAGTTAATCCAAAATTTACCCAATTTGTTGCATCCAAGCATTGTATTCCAGCTTCATCAAAAAGCTTAACCTCCAAGGTTGCAACATCTGCCTCCTTATTTATTTTGGTTAAGGTCATTTTAGCGGCTTTAGTCCATTTCTCTGTTTGGTAGATAAATTTTATCTCATCGCTTACGGTAACCTTACCTTTTTTAGCTACGGCTTTAACTGTATTTTCTCCTTTAAGAAACGGAAGGTTCCAACGTAAACCCGCAGCAGGGAAATCCTGGCTGTTTCTTTTCTTTATCCCAAAGCTTTTTCCATTCAGAAATATTTCTGCTTCCGTACAATTAGCATAAACTTTTACCATCTTTTCCTCTCCCTCATCACCCCATCGCACTGGCCAGCTATGCCCATAAATATGAACCATTGGTTTATCGGTCCAATACGATTGAAAAACATAATAAGCCTCCTTTTTAGTAAAATCTCTTTCTACAACCCCCTTCTGGTTCATGTAAGGTACCGGATTATCAGGACGAACAGGGGTAGAAAAATCTTTGAATGGCCAGTATGCCGAACCACTTAGCCAAGGCATGTTTTCCTGTTCTTTAAGGTGCCAATCAATCAAATTGGTGATGTAGGATTCACTCCAATCGCCATCTTTGGATATTCTTGCGGCACCCCCAAATAATGAAGCATCACCTGCCCGCTCATCAGCGCTTTCACCGGTTTTAATTTTACTTAGGGCTTTATCAGGATTTTCTGAATGTCGCATGGCATGGCTATCACCTCCCCATTCTACATGTAAAAAGCGCTTAACTTTAGCAAATTCATCTTGAGAAACCTTTTTATAATCGGTATAGGCACCACGGTACCAACCCGCCCAGATAGATGGAGAATATACATCAACAATATCGGCACAAAAATCGCATCGCCGGATTGCGGTATACCTGGATGAATCCAGTTTGTGGGCGCGTACATTAAGTTCTTTCATAAAGGTTCTGATTTTTTCTTTATCAAATTCAGCAAAATCTCCCGGCCAATCGTTTTCATTCCCCAAGCCCCAGATAATGATGGAAGGATGGTTATAATGCTGCTCAATCATATTTGTAAGCATAATTCTGGCCTGTTGCTTATAAGTTTCGCCACCTAAACCACCCCGACACCAGGGGATTTCTTCCCAAACCAAAATGCCCAGACTATCGCAAAGGTTCAACACAATTCCCGATTGCTGATAATGCCCCAGTCGGATAAAATTCACGCCCATATCCTTCATCATCTGCATCTCGGTGCGAATCATTTCCGCTGTCATTGCTGCCGCAACGCCTGCATGGTCTTCGTGCCGATGGGTACCGCGCAAGAGCAGACGATTTCCATTTAATTTGAAGGGGCCCTTTTCAACAAAGTCAATGTTTCTAAAACCTATTTTATCTTCACTCTTGTAACTGCCTGTGGATGAAACGAGATCATAGAGCAGGCGATACTGCAAGGGTTTATCGGTCGACCATAATTGCGGCTTATTGATCTGCAAGCTCCATAAATCAGTATCATCATTTAAATTATTAAGCTTTTTTTCCTGCTGTGCAACAACCTTTCCTCTTGGGTCGATTAATTTAAGATGGATAGTAGCATTTTTTAGGCCCGTAGGATTGTAAAATCTTCCGCTTACATTTAATTTACCAAATTTTCCCTGCACATCCACTTCAGCTTTAACAAACATTTTCTCAACAGATAGTGGTGGAACATAGACCAGGTTTAAATAGCGGTAAATTCCTCCATAAACATTAAAGTCTGATAGATCTGAAGGAATCGTTTCCAAATTTCTTGAATTATCCGTACGGATAGAAACAGGCACTTGCCCCTTAAACTGCTTTTGGTAAACTTCCTCATTTTGAAATGCGGCAACTGCATCTGTAATGTCAACCGTCCATTCATCGTAACCACCTACATGCGAAGCGACTTTGGTGGTGTAAACATAAACTTCCGTCTTTTGACCAGCACCTTCGAAATGCAAAATGGTTCTACCATTTTGATAAGGATTTTCGATTCTGAGCCTTGTACGGTACCATGCAGGCCCCTGGTAATAGTTCGCATCAGGATCTACTGCATCTGTAGCATTAACGCAATGCGGTAAATTCACATTTCCCCATAATGGAACGGATTCAGGATTTCCCAACCCAACAGGGCGTAAAGCTTCCCAGACCCCTCCTAAATCCTGTTTAAGAAATTCCCAGCCAGCATTTAACCGCATTGATTTTTGTGCAAATGCTATATCGGATGACAGAAAGAAACTGAGGAAAATAAGATATCCGGCTATTTTTTTCATATATAATTAATAAACAAATTATTTTTTTGCTTGCTGCCAATGCATAACCCATACATTCAACTGTATTCCACAAGGCTTAAATTTGCTAATAAACTTTTCTTAACTGTTATAACCAGCAATAATGACTATCCATACCCATAAAAGTAATTTGTGCTTCAACATATTTTTATTCGTATCCTTTAATCTAGTTATTTTAATCTTGTTTAAACTTAATGTTGCCAGGCTGGGCCTTTTGCAGTTCAAAACCCATAGCTTAACCTTTCTTAATTAATCAAATCCAGTTCTTCTATATTTCTTTCTTATTGGTAGTGGGTATTTTATCTAACTTATTGTTTTAAATGATTTTGATGATGATTATCAAGCTTCACCATCAAAATGCTATTGAATTTTGTTTACTACCAAATCATCAAAGTAAATATAACTGGTCTGACTGGAACCCCAGACAGCAACGTCCTTTCCACCCCTGAAATTATGGAAGGATAGTCGTTTGATTAGGCGCTGTGCATCGTTTGTCGTCCAGCGAATAGACTGATCTAATACTGTTGCACCATTTATAAGTACCTGTACCCAGCCATTTTTAGTAGATCCGGTATTACTTTTCACATAAAGATGTACCGTATAGGTATTTCCTTTGACAAGGCTTCCGCTTGTTGGATAAGATCTTCCAAAGGTATCTCCACAGGGACCAGCCATATCTCTATGATAAACATAAGGTTGAAAATAAACCCTGTTACCATTGTTATACCACATTAATCGCAGACTTCCTCCATTTCCATCGGTGGGAATATCACAGCCCGTATTGCCTTCTCCTATAAGAAAGCCAAATCCTACCTTTCCTCCCCTACTCCAATCGAACTGACTATGAAAACGAACCTTAAACGTTGCCTCATATCCAGAACCATCAGATAGGTCCGCGCCAGCGATAAGTCCGTTGGACACGGAGTTTGGAGCCAAGGTTGCCCTGGCCCACCCGCCTGATATGTAGGCACGGTTTTCGTTCCAGCCAGTCAGCGCAGCCATGCCGAAATCGCTGCTTGCTTCACTGTAAGAATATGAACCATCCGGATGATTGAAACTGGTGGTGATGTTGCTTGGATAAGCTTGTGCTGCAGCCGCTGTCATACTTTTATTTACCAAAAGTTTTTCCGGGGTAACAATGTCCTGGCTTACCTCTGATGAATCTTTCGAGCAGCCTAGAATAACGCTGAAGAAAATTAACATGGCCATACCAGTTGATTTAGATATTATAATTTTAACACTCATTTTAATTTGGTTTTAGGTTTAAATCTGTTTAAATATTTCTTATTCGTGCTTTATTGTCCTGGACATCTATGTGCACCGTTTTGCTTTAGTTTATTATTAATTTATATGTACTTAAAATGTTTTGATTTCATCCGGGTCAGGAAAAAAGCAGTCCTTGGTTAAGGGACTGCCAATCCTAATCAAAACCATGCATATTCTCACACGGTCTTTATCTTCTATCAAGGTAACTTATCCAATGCAGGTACATTCTGATCATATCCGGCATAGCCTTTATTCTGGTTAATCCTGCCTTCAGTGTTAAACCGTTGAGCACTTGCCGGAACAGGCCATAAAACGTGGTAAGGTGCAATTTTGTAGTTTACACCTTGTAATGTTGGCACCTGATTTTTATAAAAATCATTTTTTTCTATAATCCTGTCGTACATAAAATTATTATCAGAAAAAGTAGCAAGGCTATAACTCTTACCGTTATAAGCCGGCTTACCTGTTTGTGCAAAAATATATGCCATACGGGTAAGTTCTGTTTTGCGAGGCTCTTCCCAAAACAATTCACGGGCACGCTCATCCAAAATGGTTCCTATTGTTATTTGTGCGGCATTTGTTAACGACGTTGCATTGGCTCGGCTTCTCACTACGTTTAAGTCAGCCATAGCCAATCCAAGTTCACCTTTCCAATAATAAGCTTCTGCCCTAAGTAGATAGGTTTCTGCCAAACGGAATACGTACCAATCGGTATTTGTTCCGCGGGGTGGTGTCCAGTATGGGTCATTTGCTAACGCGTTGGTCGAATTGATGAAAACTTTATAATGTGGCCATCCAAACCAGTGGCGAATGGTATCAAGTGCACCATTTGTAAAACGTTGTTTGATATTTGCATCCGAATACATTTGCAGAGGCTGACCATACAAGGCTCTATCCGCAGCGTTTGTGGAGGTTTTCAATGCCGGGTTATTGTACACTAAATCTGACATATCCATCCACATGCCTTTTGCATGTCGGTAATCGGTATTATCGGTCCAGATGTATTTTGTGCTGTAAGGCGTACCGCGGTATCGGCCAATTCCTCTTCCGTACATTCTGGTCAGTGGAATTTCTGCGGTAACCAAATCCACAATTGCGGTTGCTCCTGATGGTGTTTTTACGTTTGCAAAATGCCAGGCGGGAACGGTGTTTCTCATCAGTTGCGAACCCAAGGCTGTAAAACCAGCAAAAGCTTCTCTATCGATCACTAAAAATAGTGCTTCCCTATTGGTGGTGAGCGATTTATTATCCATTCGGTGCAAATCCCAGATTACATTTTTTGTCAAATCAGAAGCGGTGCTTCCAAAGCGCGTGGTCATCATACCATATTTCCCACCCGAAATCACATTAGAAGCTGAAGCAATTGCATCATCAAACCTACCAAGTGCCAGATTTACTTTAGTTAGCAAATGGCTAACAGCACCTTTGGTTACATCCCCCTTATTGCCTCCATCGGTAACCCAGGTTTCGGCAAATTCGAGATCTGTTTTCATTTTGCCCAGGATTACTTCTCTTTTTGTGGAATAAAAATCTGCTTTTGGAAATTCCAGATCATTTAAAAGCAATGGTACATCGCCGAACTGATGAACAAGTCTGTAGTAATAATAAGCCCGGTAAAAATATGCTGATCCTAAAATCAGGTTTTTTTCAGCTTCAGACGTATATGTTGGTTTATCAATGTTTGAAATGATTGTGTTAGCTTGCCGTACCGCAACAAATTCATTATCCCAGTACCAGCCTATTTTGTTGAAGTCATCGCTGTTAAGATTGGCATCCGGAGTGATCCTGGAAATTAAATCCTGAGCGGGTGTGTTTTTATCGGTTGTTCCATCCACAGCAACATCTGAAAAAATCGATTCCGTTAGTAGCGGAGCAGAATCGCCAAAAAACTCTCTTCGCGTAGCCAATCCAAGACCATTAAGTGCGGCTTTCATAGCGGTAAGGTTGTTTAGATTTTCCGGTGCATAAGCGGAGAGTTGTTCTGAATCCAGATATGCTTTTTTACATCCAGCAAAGCCCAGTAATGCAGCGAAAGCAAATAGGATGGATATATTTTGATTTATTTTTTTCATTTTCTTTTAAGTTATAAATTAACATTAAGACCTAAAGTATAGTATCTTGGCGTAGGACCGTTATTTTGCGGATCCCAAAATGTCCATGTTGGTGCATAGTAGCCTGCATTATTTACATTTGCATAAATTTTCGCACTTTTTAAACGAAACTTAGTAAGCAAATCTGATGGTACCGAATAGGATACTGCTACGGTGTTTAGGCGTATGAAAGAATTATCCCAATACACATTGTAGCTTGTACCGCTGGAACCAGAATTTAGTCTGGCATAATCATTTATTGGGTTTGCGGGAGTCCAATATGGTAAAATATATGATGATGAGCGGGCAAATCCTACGCTACCAGGTTGGTTTTTGGCTGAATTATATTGTTTGAGCTGTCCCCAGTTGGCAAGCAATTGAAATGAAAAATCAAAATTTTTGAAAATATTGAATTCATTTCTCATGGCGAAGAAATAGCGTGGTGTACGGTAACCTAAAAACTTTTTGTCATTATCAGAATAGGCATAATCCCCATCAACATCTTCCAACTTAAAATCTCCGGGCTTAATGGCTGCCTTTGTAAATTTTGCCGCTTCGGCCAATTCACTTTGCTGCCAAACGCCCTGAATATTATAATCCCATATTATGTCGATATCTTTACCAATAAACCATCCATTTCCAGGGTCGTCTGTTGGCAAGGCAAGGGCAACAATTTTATTTCTGTTGAAGGAAAAATTGAAATTGGTATTCCATTTAACAGGACCATTAACAAGATTTTTACCATTCAGGTTTAGTTCTCCTCCACTATTATTGATACGGGCAAGGTTTGAATAAACATTAGAATAGCCGCTAACATTCGGCAATGTCTGTCTAACTAATAAATCACTCGTTTTCTTGTTATAGACATCAATAGAACCGCTAATGCGATCGTTAAAAATTGAAAAATCAAAACCGGCATTCATCGCGGTAGTTTCTTCCCACTTTAAGTCTGAATTGGCCATTTTCGCCCCAATCTGAACGGTGTTCACATCTGAGGCAGCACCACTACCATTTACAGTTTGGTATTTACCACTCGTTAACTGAGCAAGTGCAGCATACGGATCGACAGTCCCGTTATCAGGGTTACGTAAATCACGGTTACCATTAATACCATAGGAAAGACGAAGCTTCCCGTAGCTTAACCACTTCTGATTTTTCATGAACGCTTCATCTGTAAATACCCATGCTAATGCTGCTGCCGGGAATGTAGCCCGTTTGAAGTTTACGCCAAAAACGGAATAACCATCTCTACGAACCGAAAGGGTTAATATATAACGGCTCAATAAACTATAATTTATTCTTGCCATCAATGCATCTCCTGTATATACTTTATCTTCACTATTTGTTACAGGTTTGATACCGCTCGAAAGATTATGATAACTTAGCACGTCACTGGGAACGAAGCCTTCATTTGAAGCTTGTGTCCACCAGGTCTGGTATTTTTCAGCATTTGCCAATAGTGTTACATCCAGGTTGTGAATGTTGGAGAAGGTTTTGTTCCATTTAAGTAAATTATCCACCTGCCAGTTGTACCGGGTTTCATTAGCCCGTGTTGCAGATCCTCCGGGAGTTACAACATTCGGGTTTCTGGAAGATCGATAATCGAATGTTCTATAGAAATCCAGACCTGGACTAAAATTCAGTTGATAGGTGATTCCGAAAGGCAATTTTACACGTCCATAAACGCTTGCAAAAATTGTATTCTGCTTATTCATGCGTTCATTGTATGTCATACTTAAAAAAGGATTTCTGGCATTTAAACCGCTATCATCTGTTGGAATGCGCCTTAATTGCCCGTTTGAAAGGTATTTATCTCCATAAGGTGACAAGTTTAATATCTGAGCCCAATCTGCCTCGGTTGATCCATCTCCAGTTCTGGCTTCATCTCTATCGGCGAATTGAACGTTCATACCCAGGGTTAACCATTTGGCTGCTTCGCCTTCAAGATTTATCCTTCCTCTGATTGCGGTATAGTCACCACCTTCTATAACATTCTGGTTTTTCTGATAGTTTAAAGACATGTAGTAGGAAATTTCCTGCTTCTTACCGTTTAAAGAAAGGGTATGATCCTGACGGAAACCAGTTCTAAAGATATCATCATACCAGTTAATTGTTTTTCCGGCCAGATAATTTGCCTTCTCATTTGCAACAAGGCCAAGTCTGTTGAGCCATAAATCAACAGGATCACCAGTTTGCCCATTCAACCATTGGGTGAGGTTAACGCCTTCGGGGAGACTTCTAGGATCGTTATACAAATAATCTGGGGTTGTGGCACCGCTCCGCAACACATCACCTCTCCATGACAAAAATGCTTCATCCTGATAAGGCCGCATGTTTTTAGCAACCTGGGCAAGACCAACATTGGTATTAAAAGTAATGGTTGGAGAATCACCTCTTCCCTTTTTTGTCGTTATCGCAATAACACCTGTTGCAGCTTTAGCTCCGTAAACCGCAAGAGAACTGGCGTCTTTTAAAACGTCTATTCCATCAATATCATTTGGATTAATATCAGCGAGCTGCCCATTGTAAATTATACCATCCAAGACAATAAGTGGTGAGGTTCCTGCACTTAAGGTCGACTTCCCCCTTACCAGTAAGTCTCCGCCACCCTTGGCACTTGAACTAAGTCCAACAGACAATCCAGGAATATTACCTTTTAGTACATCTGCTATACTTTGTGGATTTTCATTTTCAAGCTGGGTTGCTTTTACGCTGGAAATGGCGCCGGTAGCATCACGTTTTGTTGTGGTACCATAGCCTATTACGACAACATCTGTTAGGCTTTTGGATTCTTCACTTAGAGTAACAGAAATGCTTGTTCTCTGGCCAACCGAAATCTCTTGCGTGGTGAATCCCACGGCAGAAAAAACAAGCGTTGCATTAGGCAGAACTGATATTAAAAAGCTTCCGTCAGCTCCGGAGGATACAGCAGTTTGAGCATTCTTCACTTTCACCGAAATGCCTGGCAGGCCTACCCCGGCTTTGTCTTTAATGGTTCCCTTCACAGCTATGCTCTGTCCAAAACACAGCGTAAACACAAAGCAAACCAATGCAATTAGTAAGGTAATGGTTTTTCTCATTTTATATTTGGTTTAGAATAATTAGATGATACAAACCTATTCTAAATATTTCATTTTCCAAACAAAAAAAAATCATAACTACCTATCAAATAGATAGTTACATAAATTCATAATACGATATAGCAACAATTATATCGCTTCATAAAAGCACTCCATCGTTTCCATTTCAAGTATGCTTGTTTTTGATTAATACGGCTGAGCAACATCCTTTATCCCTTATTTTTTTTCAGGATAATGAATTCTATACGGTTTTTGGAAAGCTGATGCTGTATCAATCGCGCTGATAAATAAGCATAACTGGCTCATTTAATTTATTTGACTATAAATTAGAATTAATATACCGCATACCAAGTGAGGTTGAAATTGTGGCAAAAAATATATTATCGGGTATCGTATTTAGGTGATAGAGATAAATGAACACATTTTTCAGACCGCTTAGGCTAAGGAAACTTATTTCATTTTAAGCAAAATGTTAAAGCTGTCATTTATATCAATGGGTTTTTAGATAGGCAATACAGTCTTTAACTGCGGAATGGAAAAGAAGTAATTTTCTGATTCGAATGTGTCAACTAAAACACCGTTAGAAGTTGGATGGTATGCGGTTTGCTGTAGCAATCAATATGATTACACAATCGCTGGATCCAAAAGCAGCTTTCCCCAATCCCCATCTGAATTTTTCTTAAGCAAAGCTTTTTTATCAAGCAAAAGCTTTTGCATTTTCGAATTATAGGTCCAGCAAGTGCTTTGGCGAATGTTTAAAATCTCGGATAACTTATAGGAAGAGATGGTACCCTTAGAGGTATAGATCAGAATAAACATATACAATGCCTTGTTTATGGGTATTTTTGAATTTTGTAGGATGGTATGGGCAATTGCTGATTCATCATAACCGCACTTGGTACATCTTCTACTGAATGAGGTTTGACCTGTAGAGTGTTGCGTATTCTGACACCTCCTGCAGGCATATCCATGACTCCATTTCAGTTCGGAAAGGTATCTAAAACAACTATCCTTATCCGGATATATCCTGCTGAATTCCTCAAAATCCAATCCCTTTTGCATAACTCTTGCGCGGGTAACTTTCTCTATATTAAGATGAAGTTCAGAAATATCTTTTTTCAGCAAATGGTTCATCACTGAGATCTCTGCATTTTGTCTTTCGATGGTTATGGTCTTTTGCTGAATCTCCTGTGTACGTTCATTGACAAGAACCTGCAGTTGTTCATTTAGGGTTTGGTGTAAATCATCATTTATTCTAAGCTGTTCAATAATCCTTTTTTGTGCTCTGCTTTTTTTCTTTCTGAGTGTACGTATTGCATTTCCTATCGCGAAGGAAACCAATATCATTTCAATAATAAAGCAGATACTTAGACTGTAATAGCTAAGGGTGCCATAAGGAATCCACTTCAAAAGCAGTAAGATCTTGAGCAGAAAACCTGCAACCAGAAATCCATAACCAAAAACTAAAAAGCTCGCCGGCCTATAGCCAGATGAGAGTACAGAAATTCCGGCGCTGAAAGCAACCAGCAGAGGAATAAATTCAATGATCTTGAAATTAAATAATGGGGTATAAATCAGGCAAGCGATAAAGAAGATGCCTCTTAAAAGAATGGTAATTAACACCAACTTATAAAAAAATGGTGATTTTGACTTGAGATATAAGAAACTACTAGTAAATAATAAACCGAAAATGCTACTCAAAAAAAGCGAAACGCCAAATCCATAAACATTGATATGAGGATTTGTAGGCCAGAGATATTGGAAGGCTATACCATCATTGCACATTTCATACATACCGATACTCAAGTTATACAGCACATAAAACAAATACTGTTTACCCTTTACAGCAAAGTACATCAAAAGGTTATACAGGCAAAATACCGCTATCATCCCATAAAAAAGTCCAAATAACAAATATTCTCCCAAAGCGTAGCTGACAAACCATCTCAGATCCCGCAAAACAATAATCGTACTTACTGAATGCGGTGATTTGATCCTGAGATAATAAGTGAAGGTTTGATCAGTATGGTTATTTAAATCATATATGAAATTTTTATGGTCGTATCCTCTATTAGAAAAACCATAATTAGTCCCGTAATAATTTGCCTTGTAGTTACCCAATCCATCAGATGCATATAATGTCAACTCGCTTATTGACTGATCAAAAAACTCAAGTATCCATTGTTTTGAACTCTCCTGATTATGACTGATTTTAAACCGATACCAATAAGCTGACCCTGCATTATCATTTTTAGGGATTCTAAAGGTATTTGAACGGAATTTATGCTGAAATTTTTTACTTATTATCTGTCTAATATTCAATGTATCTTTAGGATCTTCCAAAACATCAATCTGACCAAACGAAAGCATTGTATGTGGTGAATTATCCTGAATTTGCACAATTTGCTGCGCCTGAATCGTTTGAGCGAAGCAAATTAATAATGTAAACAACGCGGGTATCCGTATAATTCTACTGTAACTGATACTACCAAAGAAATTAAATACACGATACAAGTGGGCGGACGACATCTGTTACATTAATGGTTAGAATAGTCCTAAAGTATCAAAACATTATTTCAAGTCCAAACTTTTCTGCATGAATTAATAGCCTAAAATGGTTTGTAAATATTAGGATAGCTATGGGGATTTATTGATCATCCACGGCCTGAGCAGGATATATTTAAAAAAACTAAATTGATTAAATCACCTTTGATGCATAAATTTGTTTAAAGCCACCGAAAAATTGCCTATATCGAATAAACCAGATGTAAAATGAAGTCCCATCAAAATTTAATTGAATTATCATGATTATTGGGAAAAGACTTAATCTTCGAACCTTCATTAGCTACAATGGCATTTTTAGCCCATGAAGACAGGCTCAGTAAAGAAACAGAAAGCAATCAGGTCGAAGCTATGCAGATCATCTATAGAGTTGAAGAAAACAATGGGCCTGGTCAAAGAATTTCGTAATATGATGAAAATAAAGCTGGCAATGAATTAAGCGGTTGGATTCAGGATGTTAAGAATTCTGTAATAACAGAACTAGGAACTTTTATTAAACCGATTACCTCCAGCTCCTTTTAAAAAACCGGTAGGGCCCAATCCGAATGCGCCACCGTCGCCTTCGCCTTTGGGACCTTGCGGTACAGCATAGTCTGCTGATGAACAGATTATCAAACAATTAGATAAGGCCATTATCTCAGCATCATTCGTTCAATCCTCAATGTCATTTATCGCTTTATATCCAAAACCAAGCAGCAACTGAAATAATTCATCTATTCCTCCATAGCCATACGGATCAGTCCATTTACCCTGGAGATATCTTCAGCAGCATTCCCCTTATTTCTCACCGAATGGTTGCGTTTACAGATTTTTCCCAGTTCGGAATCATCGTAAAACATTTCAGGCTCATCCTCATTGAATATCGCATGATGAACCAGAAAATTAGCGATTACCGGGATGTGTTCAGCTCTAAATGCCATATGCTCCAGATGCTTTTCAATCTCTTTCCTGATTTCCTGTTCCTCTCCCTTTGCCCCCACAACAAAAGGCAGCAGCACGAAAAACAACATAGCATCATCCTCTACGACTTCCACAATCTTTAAAAATTCCTGCCAGCTGAGCAGCGAAAGCATGAAATGCCCACCAGAATTGCCAATAAATACATCATTCAGAAAATACACCACCTCGAATGGATGAAATTCAACCACCAGCGTCACCTCTTCATTGATGACAAATGAAAACACCGTGCCATTCCAGGGGCTCACTTCTTCGCCATTTGCGTCCACATCCCCTGAAACTTCGGTAAACCATTCCTCAGATGGAATCTCGTAATTTTCAGCCACAAATTCGTCCAGCATCTGTTCAGCTTCCGGATCGGATGCGAAAGGAAAATTCATCAACAGCAAAATACAAACCTGCGGATCGGTTAATTTAAACTCCATGAGATCACTTATTATTTGGCAATTTAATTAAATTCTAGTATTCGAGCATATTAAACAGTATGGCCTCAGGTTCGCTTTCCCCATTAGGGAAGTGAAGAAAGATGTCAAAAATGGTTCTGCGGGAACCATGAAGAATGGCATGTGCCCCTTCCTCGGAAGGATTCACCAGGTGCAATAACTTTTCGTTCCCAACGATTTCTATTCTGGCATTCTCCATACCTGCCAGTTTTAATCCCCCCTTTATTGATGTAATCCTTCCACTCGTTGTATTGTTCAATGCTTTTTTCGGCGTAAAATAGCTCAGCTAGTAGTTAGACTTGCTTTTTTTAAAAGGAGCGCATGCGTATATTTGATCCAAAGATTTAGCATAACAAGAAAAAAAGCAAAATTATTTTTACAGTTAAGGACAGACCATCTGATCTGCCCTATCATCATTGCCTCATCGAAATATTATTGTTGAGCCAGACTTTCTGTAATGTTTTTTTTATGAAGGGTCACGCCAAGATGACTTTTTTCGATAGCCAAAACTTCATTAAAAGAGGCAATGGCCGACTCCATATGTTTTAAACCTAAATAACCCAGTCCTTGCATATACAAACAATGTATTTTATTACGTTTATCAAGATCATCTTCCCAAATGGTTAAATCCGGTAGCGATACGGCAAAATAATCGATGGTTACTTTATCATCTAAATGTTCCTTTGCATAATTGACCAATTTTTGGAAACGTAAATCCGCTTCCTGTTTTCTATTTAGCTGAAGTAGCGCCAGTCCCTGGTAGAAAATCTTATCTGGCTGCTGGTCGTTATAAAAGATTGCAGCAGCAGGTTCGCTTAATCCAGTTGCTGCTTTTTCCCAATTATTGCCGGCAGAGCTTAAATCATTCAATTTTTCAAACGCAACACCCAACCAATAAAATATATCATTTTCCTGTGCGCCGGTTAACTTCCCCTCTGCCAGGTTATGCGGATAATCTCGTGCGTCATTAAGGCATTTGATTCCTCCACTGCAATCCCCATCAGCAATGGCCTGTTTCGCCATTTCTACCAAGGCTGTCACATACTGGATGGCTACTTTCCCCTCACCACCTTCCCATGGATGGAAAACCCTATTCTCTAATAAATCAAGAGCTTGCTGATGTTTGCCCCTAAGATTCAAAAGGGTTACATATTCGAGGTAAACATCATCCCGCTGGCTCACGAGCCCCTTATTTTCTTCAAGGAAATTAAACCGGAAGCTAAGGTCTTTATTTAGCCGCTTATACAATTGATCTAGCTCCATCAAGATGCGGGCGTCACTTTTATCAAGCGAAAATGCCTTTTCCAATAAGGTTACCGCCTGCTCCTGTTTATCGGTTTTATTGTAATAGGCCAAAGCCAGGTTACGATAAACAGTTGGGAAGTTCGGGTCGATCACAATGGATTTCTCCCAACAGGTGATTGCCTCGTCATAGTGTTTAAAGGCATACCAGAAATTACCCAGATAATAAGGTGCCTTGGCATCGTTCAGGTTTTCCGCTATTGCATGGTTCAAGGCCAGAACCGCCTCTATCTGATTTGGAAAACAATACTTTGGATTGGCGGCAGCAGCTTTATAAGATGTGGTTTTCGCTAATTTTCCGTTACCGTTTTTACTGTAAAACCAGGCCAGATAATAGTAGGCCAATGGATAAACATCTTTCTGCAGTTCGATACCAGAATTTAAAAGCAAGATAGCTTCATTATATAAACCTGCACCTGCATAGTCAAGCGCATACTCAATATAATTGTGAATATTTTTTCGGATCAATGCATGTATTTCAGTTAAATCGTCTGGCTTTTCCGATAAAAGATATTTTTCGAAGCGGATACCAAAATTAAAGTGGTCGTTCACCAGATAAGCTTCCACGGCTGCTACAGCTTTTTCTGTTCTGCCCAGTTTACGTAAGATCATTACGTGTAAGTGCAGGGCCTTTTCGTCGTTGGTGTTTTTTGAAATGGCTTTTTCGACATGCGTTAAAGCACTTTCCAGATCACCTTTAATCACATCAAGCTTTGCGATATTAAAATAACCCTGGTTCTGCCAGGCAGCATTCCAGATCGATTTATAGAATGCATCGTAGGCTTCTTCCAATTTATCCTGAAACTTTAACGATAAACCCAGGTTAAAATAAGGTTCGCCCTCATAAGGATTCGGATTGCGTGCGGTAAGGGTTTTAATGGCCTTTTTAAAATAGGCTTCCGATTCGGAGAATTTGCCCCTGCGTAACTTTAAAAGTCCTACGGCATTATTGCATCTGATGTCGCCATCATCCCTTCTTAAAGCCTCGTTATAATAATCAAAAGGATTATAAATAGCATGACGGTATTGTTCCAGATGCAGTCCGGTCAAGAACAGTTGTTCATTGTTTTCGATGTCTGCAGGCGCCTTTGCAGGGCTTGCAGCTTCGGGGATATCGTTTTCATTTTCACCTTCCCATTTCCAATCCACTAGAACATAACCTTTTTCGTCCGTAACGGTGATCTGCAATTGTTCAGGATTTCCGTCAAAAGCAATTTCTTTTTCATAAGATACCGTCGGTGCTGCATCGTATTGATCGTTCAATAACTCGCGGTCACCATCTTTCAATACAATTTTAGTATGGGGATAAAGTCCCGTGGTATATACCTTAACAGTCAGTTTTCCTTCTACCTGTTCAATATTAAGCATGGCATTTTTGGTGGCATTTTTAACCACGCCCAAATCGCGGTATGGCATATAATACTGTACAAAATCTTTGTATTCGCCCGGCATGATCCACGAAAAATCGGGCTGATTATCGGTATAAACTCCACACATCAGTTCAATATATGGTCCATCTTCGTCGGTAAGATTGCGGTCCCAGGCCTGCCCGAAATCACCGTTGCCCCATGTCCATTGTTTTTTACCGGGAGAAATATGATGATTGGCGACGTGAAGCAATCCGCCTTTACTATCGTTCTCATATCCCCCCACAAAATTATATTTAGACGAAACCGCCATATAAGAGGTTGGAACAGGTATATTTTTATAACGCGAGATATCGGTACCCGGCGAATAATCTACTTTATAATAAGTTCCCTTTGCAATCGGGAAAGAAGAAACATCACGTTTTCCGTGGTCAAAAACCGCATTTACATCAGGCGGAAAAACAGACTGGTAATCGTCGTTAACTTTTACAGCAGGGTTTGCCCACCACAAAAATGTTTGTGGGAAAGGTGTTCTGTTATACAGTTGACCTTTGATTTCGAGATAGTTTTTATCGGGATACAGGGTAAAACCAATGGTTCCTTTTGTGCGGAACATCCTTTCTACTTCACTGCACCAAACCGTTGCACTGCCATCTTCATTTTCTTCAAATAAAGAGTCAACCGGATCGAAGGTAGAAGGGCGGTGGTGCTGCGGCCAGTTAAATTCGATACCACCGGAAATCCACGGACCGGTCAAACCGACTAAGGCCGGTTTGATCACCTGGTTATAATAGATGAAATGACGGTTTTTGGTCTTATCAAAAGCCATCTGTACCCTCCCGCCCAGTTCGGGCAGGATCATGATCTTTACAAAATCATTTTCCAGGTAAACAGCCTCATAGGATTTATCTATTTTCTCATCGGCAATTTTCTCGATCACAGGATAAGGATAAACGGCACCACTACTTCCCTGATACACTCTTTTTTCAATAAATACCGGATTCTTTTCCGGGAGGCCAACCTCATAGGTTGGGATAATAACAGCTTCTGTCCAAACTTTAACTTTCATATTCCGAATGAGTATTTTATATTTTGATAGGTCTTTTTAATAAGGAAATCTGATTACAGTAAACTTTAAGGTTAATGTCCGATCAAACTCGTTTCCAACTCTTCTAAAGTCTGCCCTTTGGTTTCTTTAACTTTGCGTTTTACAAAGAAGAAACCGGCCAAACAGATTACGGCATACAGGTAGAATGGTCCGAATGCACCGAGCCATTTCGCCAAAATCGGGAAGGTAAATACTAGAACGAAATAAGCACTCCAAAGGGCTACAATAGCTACGGACGAAGCTTTACCCCTAATACTATTGGGAAAAATTTCTGAAATGAGCACCCAGGTTACCGGGGCCAATGAAGTGGCATAAGTAGCGATGGCTAGCAACACGAAAACCGACACCAGGTTCGCCTGTGCGTTGCTCTGCAAAAGGAAAGCCAGGATGATATACAATATAGAAAGCCCTAAAGAACCGATGAGCATCAACGGCCTCCGCCCCAGTTTATCTACCTGCCACATCGCAATGATGGTAAATACGAGGTTCACGATGCCGATGGCAACTGTTTCGAAAAGCTGGCGGTCTAAATTGGCACCAACGGCTTCGAAAATCGTTGAGGTATAGTTAAACACTACATTAATACCGCATAACTGTTGAAAAACGGCTAAAGTGATACCCACTACTACCGCAGGACGGATGGCCTTTGCGAAAACAGCGCTGTAAGTCTGTTTTTCTCCCCCGCCGTCCATTGAGGTGCTAATTTTGGCAAAAGTCTGTTCTGCAAAATAAGAATTACCGATCTTGTTCAGTACTTTCTTGGCCTGATCTATCCTGCCGGCTTTGATCAGCCAACGTGGACTTTCAGGTAACCATAAAACACCTAATAAAAACAGTGCAGCAGGAACGGTTCCTAAACCGAACATCCAGCGCCAGGCATTTACCCCATAATCTGCCAGTTTATAATTGATCAAATTGGTAACTAAAATCCCAATTACCACGGTAAGCTGATTAATTGCTACATTCCTACCGCGTTTTTCGGGCGGAGAAACCTCGGCGATATACATAGGACTTAACATGGAAGCCATACCCACACCGACTCCTGCGGCAAAACGCATGAGGATAAAAACAGTAAGGTTGTGAGCGAGCGCCATTCCTATAGAGGATACAGCAAATATTAATGCAGCCAGCATTAATCCTGGCTTGCGGCCTTTGCTATCGGCAATATTTCCCGCCATTACACAACCAAGTATACAGCCCAATGCAAGAGATCCCGTAAGAAAACCTTCCCAATAGGCATTCAGTGCAAATTCGGTACGCAAAAAGGGTAAAGCACCTGATATTACAGCAAAATCGAAACCGAAAAGGTATCCGCCCAGTGCCGATATAAAAGATATCCCTAAAATATAAGTGTTATTGTAAGAAATAGTTTGATTATCCATTATAACTAGTATTTGGTTAGCAGATCCACAATAAAATCTGACTTTCAAAACTAGTTATCCAATATTAACAATCAAATAGCCTATCAAGGCAATTTAATGGATAATTAACGCAATCACATGGACAATACTATCCAGGTAAACAACCACAATCTTCAGGCCTTTCAAAAATAAAAATGAGTTTCCTTGAGTGCAACTGATTTCATAACCGCATAACCCCATTGCTTAAACGGGATTCCAATGAAAAAGCCGCAGAACCCACCAGGTCCTACGGCAATATGCGTAAATATAACCCATCATACAAGGGCTTAGAATATTTTTTTTATGGAGCTACAGGGCTTCCATCTTCAGAATCACACTAGTCCTACTTTGGTTTACATCAGGGTTAAACCCAATTTTCATCAGGAAATCCCCCGTATAGGTTTTGTTATTGTCTATTGATGATCTGGTGCCAGGATAAACGTTGATTTCGGAGATTTTATACTTTTTAGCAGCATCCAAACCATTAAATCTTATCGGCAGTTTACTTCCCTCCCCATAGCGGCTGTTTACAAGATAGTTGAACACGATACCTGTTTTTTTATCTTCGCTGAGGTACAACATCGAGGCCACACTGCTTTCCCGTGGGTTTGAAAGCCTATACTGATCGCCCTGCCAGATCACCGATTTAACATCATTGTATGTCTTAATGGCGTCCTGACAAAACTGAAGATCATTTGGAGATAAATGGCTAACCACAATATCGAAGCCCATTTTTCCCATCATGGCAACATCGGTACGGAACTTGATCGGCTGTTTACCCCAATCGGTGACATGGTTGGAACTCGAAATGGCTGGGTAGAAATAAGAATATTCCCATTGCATAAAAATACGCTCCAATGGATCAGTATTGTCGCTTGGCCAAAATTCGGTGAAGTATTGTAAAGCACCATAATCTACTCTACCGCCACCACCAGAGCATAACATCATCGGTACGGTTGGATATTTCTTTCTGATGCGTTCGAGCACTTTGTACAATCCGCGCACATATTCAATATAAAAATGTGATTGGTTTTTAAGGGTTGCCGAATGCGCATTATAAATTACCGCATTACAGTCCCATTTGATGTAAGCCAGTTCGGGGTTTTTGGTAAAAAGATCATTAACCACGCCGAAAACAAAATCCTGTACTTTCGGATTGGTTAAATCGAGTACCAATTGATTACGGAAATAAAACTCTTCCCTTTTTGCTTCTTTAACCACCCAATCAGGATGTTTTTCATAAAGTTCACTTTTAGGATTCACCATTTCAGGCTCGATCCAGATCCCGAATTTCACGTCGTTGTTTTTGGCCTCTTTAACCAGTGAGGCAATGCCGTTTGGCAATTTCTTTTTATTTTCGTCCCAATCGCCCAGGCCTGCAACATCGCCGTTCCGTGGATATTTGTTGGCAAACCAGCCATCATCCAATAAAAACATATCGACACCAAGTTTCTTGGTGTCTTTTATCAATCCGAATAGTTTGTTCTCGTCGAAATCAAAATAAGTGGCTTCCCAGTTGTTCAACAAAGTCAGGCGTGTGCCTTTGCCATCCAATAAGCGGTAATTACGTGCCCAGGTTTGCAGGTTTCTGCTTGCGGTACCTTTGCCGGTGCTGGATAAAGTGGTCAGGAAAGTCGGCGTGGTAAAAACCTCATTCGGTTTTAGGGTATACGCCGATGCGTAATTGTTGATACCTGAAATAATCCTCAGATTATCCAGGTGATCGAGTTCCAGATCGGTGCGGAAGTTACCACTATACGCCAGGGTGCCATAAAGCACAGTGCCTTCATTTTCTGTAGCAGGCTTATCCATCGATACCATAAAAACAGAAGGCTGGAACAGGTTGGCACGGGTACCGAGTTTCGAATCGAGTGTTTTTATCCCGTGCGTGATCTTCGTTTCTTCGGGCTGCATTTCTTTTGCCCAGTCGCCGTGGTACTGGGTAAGGAAAAAGGAACCTCCCCTTAAATAAAGATTTGCAGAAGCAAATTTGTGCAAGGTTACATTGCCCTTCTCATTATTTCTGATCTCGCTCCATTGTTCCACCACATTTTCGTTATAATAAACTTTATAGTAAAGGATAGTTTCGAGGTTATATGCAGGATCTTTTAACACAATACTGGTGATGGAAACATTATTGGATTCTTTTTTCACACTGTGGCTAACATAATGCAGATCGAGTGAATTGTTTCCATCTGCATGGGTAACGGTAATAGCCGGCTCAAATAAATTTCTTGATCCTGAAGTGCTATAGGCGGCATCATTAACCCCCGTATAATCACTCCCCTGCTTATATGCATTTGTAATGTTGGCGTAATCGCTTGGCTTAGCCAGCTTTTGCCCGTAATACACCATTTTAACGTTGGTTTTGATATCTGCCTGTAGAACAATGGCATTTTCTTTGGTTTCTATGGGTATAACCGTTTGCGATTTTACCTCGAGCAAGCATAACATTAGGCCTGAAAATAAAGTGACTGATAATTTCATATAATATAGGTTCTCTGAATAAACGATCTGTAATTAAGGGTGGATAACAATGGCAAAACCTCCACCCTTCGCCATATTGATGGGCAAAACCGTTTTCTGGTTCACAACAATGGTTTTGTAGCTATATGCGGTTGCATCGGTATTGGCATTTGGTGCATCGCTATAAATTTCTGCCTGGTATTGCTGTCCTGGCTGGAGAAAAGAAAAATCTACGTTAACTTTATGTTCATTCCAATTACCCATACCGCCAACGAACCAGGTGTTGCCTTTTCTTTTGGCCATCACCACCTGCTCGCCAAGCTTGGCCGACAGGGCTTTTTCTTCATCGTAAACGGTTGGCACTGCCGATAAAAACCGCATAATTGTATCTTCTTTCATATAAGCAATTGGCGAATCGGACAACATGGCTAACGGCTGGTCGTAGATGACGTACATGGCCAATTCATGGCACCTGGTCCCCTGAGCTGAAGGTAATCCGGGATCAATCGGTTTAAAAGTTGCTTTGGTTTTATTGCGCATTGCACCCGGGGTATAATCAAACGGACCAGCCAGCATACGGATAAAAGGTATTAACACATGTAAATCTGGGTTGATACTATAATCCCACTTATCGGATTCAGCTCCCCTAACGGCTTCATAGTTTACAATGTTTGGATAGGTTTTTTCAAGCCCTGTAGGTTTGCTACAGCCATGGAAATTGATCATCAGTTTTCTTTTTGCCGCAGCTTTTGCAATGGTCTCAAACCATTTAATGGCCTCCTGGTCATCACGATCAATAAAGTCTACTTTTAATCCTGCAGCACCTAAAGATTGAATAAAATCAAGATTTCTATCCAGATCTTTAAGCAAGGTAGTGGCTACACACCACAAAAACACACCTACATTTTTTGACTTCGCATTGGCGATCACGGCCCTGATATCGTTCTTTGGGTTGATTTTCGTGAGATCATAATTGTTAGACCAGCCCGCATCGACCATTAGATATTCGAGTTTATACCTGGCGGCAAAATCAACGTAATAATTATACAGCGCGGTATTGCGGTTATCCATTCCGGATGGGATCGGAGCACCGGGCAATAAAGCATCATGCCACCATTCCCATGCTGCTTTTCCGGGTTTGATCCAGTTTTTATCTTTAATTTTTGATGGCGTAGCCAATTCTTTAACGAGGTGATTGGTCAACAATTGTTTATCATCTGTAGCAATGATGGCTACGCGCCATGGATAACTTCGCGCTCCTGATGTTTTTGCAATAAAAGGAGAACGTTGTTTCACTACCGAAACGAAATTGCCCCAACTTCCGGGCACGGCAAGTGATGGTAATTGTGCCCATTCGCCAACAAAACCCACTTTTTCCTTTTTAACGTACATACCTGGGTAATCGAAAAGATCAGATTCGGCAACAATTACTTTTGTACCATCTTTATAAGCAAAAAGTGCAGGCGTGGTAGCCCTTTTCCCTACCGTGACTGCTTCTACAGCATCTGTTTTAACATAAACCCCTTCCCAGGTCGTGTAATTATCGGTTTCTTGCAATATGGCTGCCGCACTTGGTTTAACATTAAAGGTTGCCGTTTCGTTGATAACCTTCACCGAATCTTTTAAATGAGTGATGAAACGGTAAGCAAAACCTTCATTATATAACCTGAAAACCACATCATAACGTTTGCCAAAACTTAAAATCAAGGCATTGTAGCGTGGTGTTTTCTGGCTCGAGGTTTTATCCGGAACATCACCGCCACCGAGGTTCTCGTTATCCATTTCCATACCGATGGGCGAAAATGCAATAATTTCCTTTTGCTTTAGCGTAACTGAATAGCCCAAAGTTTTACCTGTGGCAATGATTACATCAATGTTCCCATCTGGCGAAGCCAGGTTATAATTTTTCTGTGCAAAAGTTAGCTGAGCAATCAAAAAAAGCATTAAAAAAGTAGGCAAAAAATGTTTCATCATCATAACGTATCGAATTTGTAAATAATTTTCTGTTGGTAAACAGCGCCCTTTTCTAATGCCACTTCTGGCGCAATTTTCTGGTTTGGAGCATCAGGATAATGTTGACATTCCAGGCATACTCCATTAAATGCGGCATAGGGCCTGCCATGATGGCCCAGGCCTGTGGTGTCCAAAAAATCGCCGGTATAAAGCAATACGCCAGGGCTATCTGTAAATACCTTCAACCGACGGCCCGATGTGGGATGTAATAGCTCAGCTGCTAAAACAAGTGCGGTTGATGTGTTTTTCGCAAGCAGGTAATAATTGTTCAGTCCTTTGTTTAGACCAATCACATCTGCTAGCTGCTGTCCGTTAAATGTGTTGGTTAAAGTTGGTATAATCTTTCCGGTAGGGAGATAATCCTTGTCCATTTCCAACATTTCTTCAGATGGGATGCTTAAGCAATGATCAAAAATATCAGCCTGCCTTCCGCTTAAATTGAAATAGGCATGGTTGGTAAAACTTACAATCGTTTTTTGGTTCGACTGGGCCTGATAGTTGATCAAAACTTCGTAGTTATCGGTCAGCTCGTAAGTTACCGAGCAATGCATGTCGCCTGGGAAACCGCCTTCACCTTCGTGGCTGTACAGCGTAAAAACTACCTTGTTGTCTTCTGTATGGTAATTAAATACCTTGTTGCTAAAACCAAAAGCCCCACTGTGGTTAGTGTGCAGTCCATCGTTGGTGTGCAAATGAAAGATTTTGCCATCAAGCATAAATTTTCCATTTGCAATGCGGTTTGCAAAGCGACCAATGGTTGCCCCCAGGTAATTCTGATCATCAAAATAATCTTCTAGGTGAGCAAAACCGAGTATCACGTCAGCAAGCAAGCCATTTTTGTCAGGTACCATCACCGACACCAATGTAGCGCCATAATTGGTCAATGAAATAGATGCGCCGTGCTTATTGGTTATTTTAATAAGCTTAACTTCATCTACCGGATTGCTTAAACTATCTTCTGTTGTATTGGTAATGTTCATTATATGTTTTTGGTAGAGTTGAGTAACAAAATCACCTCTTTACTTAGCTTGCTTTTTTAAAGAAACTACGTTGATCAGTTTCCCGTTTACTTTAACTTTCACGTGGCTTCCTGTGGGTGAAAAAATCTGATAATTGGTTACTAAACCATTTTTCCAGTTTAAATTCACCGTGTAATTCCCCCTGGCTTTTAAGCCTTTTACATTTCCATATTTTTTCCATGCATCGGGTATAGCAGGCAATAAACTGATGTAGCCTTCGTGGCTCTGGATCAGCATTTCGGCAATACCTGCAGTAGCCCCAAAATTCCCGTCGATCTGGAATGGAGGACCGGCAGAGAGTAGGTTATCATACACGCCCCCACCGGCGCCATAATTGATATCGGTGCGCTGGGTGGGTTTTAGCAGTTCCCTAAAAAGTTTAAAAGCCCTGTTGCCATCTCTTAACCTGGCCCAAAACAAGAGTTTATAAGCGATTGACCAGCTCGGCCCATCATCACCGCGTACATTCAAAGTCTTTTTTGAGGCTTCGGCAAGATCTGGTGTACCATCTACAGTGATCAATGAAGCAGGATAAACTCCATACAGATGCGAAATATGGCGATGCTGGGGATCAGTTTCTTTGTAATCTTCAACCCATTCCATGATCCGGCCATCTTTAGAAATTCTGCCCGCTGGCGGAAGTTTATTTAGTTTTTGCTGTAGAGATGTTCTTAACGAATCGTCTTTACCAAGCGTTTTAGCCGCGTAAATTACATTCTGAAAGAGTTCTCTCACAATCTGGTTATCAATGGTTGGCCCTATGGTTACATTGGCCGCTTTTCCATTAGGCATATAAAAGCTGTTTTCTGGCGATACGGATGGTGCAGTCATCATCCAACCCGTTTTTGGGTCAGCAACCAGCACACTGCTGTAAAACTGCGCTGAGCCTTTAATAATGGGGTATATTTTCTTTAGATAATTTAAATCTTTCGTAAAGGCATAATGATCCCAAAGGTTATTACAAAGCCAGCCCGAGCCTGCATTGGCAACACCCCATGAAGCACTTTCGCCAGGTTCGGTAAATCCCCAGATATTGGTAATTACATGTGCAATCCAACCATCTGCATTGTAATAAGCTTTGGCTGTTTTTTGTCCGTTAGGTACCATATTGGCTACCAGATCGGCCAGTGGAAGGTTGAGCTCTGAGAGGTTTACTACTTCTAATGGCCAGTGGTTCATTTGAACGTTCACATCTAAATGGTAATCACCATTCCAGGGGGTATGGATCTGGTTGGCCCAAAGTCCCTGTAAATTTGGCGGCAAAAGCCCTACACGCGTACTCGAAATACTCAGGTATCTGCCATATTGAAAAAACAAGGCTGGTAACTGTAAATCCAATTCGGGGTTTTTATAATATAGGCTTAAGCGTTTATCGGTGCTGAGCTGACTGTTTTCTCCCGTTCCCATATCAATATCCAACCTGTTGAACATCTTCTGGAAAACCTGCTGGTGTTTTAACTTTTCGGCAGCATAATTCTGTTTAATGGCTTTATCCAATAAAAGCGTTACATTTTGCCTAAACTGCGCGTCTTTATAACTGGTTTTGGTAGATACATAAATGGTGAGCACATTGGCTTTTGTCACCTCAAGCGAGTTGCCATTCTGACTTATTTTACCCCCCGAAACTACCGGAGCCAATAAGGTAAGGTACTGCATTCCCTTTCCATCAATGCCATTATCCAGCTGACCAGAAAGTTCAATCCTGTTTGCTTTAACTTCGCTGATACTACGTTCAGGGCGGCTAAGCGATAATTTGCAGTTAATCTGCCCAGCTTGATCGGCCGTGATCCTGATCATGGCCACATCACCGCTAAAACTGGTAAAGTATTCTCTTTTAAAATTCACTTTATTCAGAGTAAAATCTGTAGTGGCAATGGCATTGTTAAGCAAAAGCTCTCTTTTGTATGCTGTCGGCAACCTATCGTTTCCTTCGTATTGGTATTGGATATTTAAGTCGCCAAGCATCTGAAAACAGCCCCAATTGGCTCCACCAGATCCTTTTCCTTTACATACAAAATTTTGATTGACGAGGTTTTGGGCTTCATCGTTTTTACCTGCCAAAATCAGGCTTCTAATTTCTGGTAGGTTTTTATAGGCTTCATAGTTGTTGGCATCCTGTGGTGCGCCAGACCAAAGGGTAATATCGTTCAGTACAATCTGCTCGTTGTTTATTCCGCCATCGGGCATCATGCCCAAGCGGCCATTACCCAAAGGCAATGTTTCTTCCCAACGGCTTGCAGGTTTATCATACCACAGTTTAAAAGGTTTTGTTTGTGCAACGCTTCTTGATAAACCAAAAAGCAAAATAAGGATCGTATAGATAAATCTTTTCATTTGAAGCAAGTAGGCAATTGGGATCGGATTTTAAGCTACGCCACCTTATTGATCATTTTAAAAGTGGCGTAACAACTGAATTAGTTACGTTTATAAAAGGTGAGTTCACTAAAGTGGAGATAACCTTCGTTGCCCCAAGTTTCGAGCACCTTAATGCGGATGTACCTGTATTTCGGAATCGCTGTAGGGAAAACAAATTTCTCACCTGCCTGGGCAAATGCTTTATCCTGATCGGTATTTTGACCTTTAGGCAACCCTGACGGCTTAAATGAAGTAAAAGTCTGGAGTTTTGTCCAACTGTCCCAGGTGCCATTCGAATTAGGATTATTGCTGACCCAAACTTCAAAAACCTTAATGTTGCCTACACTATATAAAGCACTTTCGCGCTGCCAAAGCCTAAAGTTATCCAACTGCACCTGCTCGCCGATGTCGAAGCTAAACCATTGTGGCATGCCTGATCCCCCAGTGTGGAAACCTTGGTCCTGCCCCTTAATATTATCCCAAACATGAGGCAATATCCAACCATACTCTGATGCGATATCTGTTGGGAGATTTAATTCCTTAAATAGTGATTTATCGCACTCAGTAACTTTAATAATCGTAGGAAAATCAGAAAACTGTGCGGCATTAAAAGCATCAATGGAACTTGCTTCGGGATAATAAGAAGACCGATATTGAATGGTTGTGCCGGTTTTATAATTTGGAATCACCATAGAATTGTCATCTGCCAGCAACTGCATTTCTTCTACTGCACCAAGAATATTGGTGTAGCGGATGGTGGTGGCTACATTCATGGCGTCTCTTTTATTAAAGTTTAACTTCAGGGTTCCATCCGGCTGGAACACATAAGGTTCGATAGTGTTTACTCCCCTGTTTAATAATGTGGCAGTATAAGCTGCGCCATATACCCTTACATTGTTGATTTCGGTTGCAATGGATTTATTGCCATCGCTATCGTAGGAAACCACCGAAAAGGTGTACACATATTCATCAAGGTTGGGGATAATTACCTTCACTAAATCACGGGGATTGTGTGTAGTAGCCTGCACTTCCAATTTATTGGCACCGTTGTTCCAGGTAATGATGTATTTGGTAATGCTTGGATCGGGGCTTGGATTCCATACCAGTTGTGCCCGCAGGTTACCTGTATTATAACCTGCTGTGCCAATTTTACCGGAATATTTGATCTCTTTATTATCCAGAAAAGCCTTATAATCATCATCGTACTTTTTACAGCCAAAGAAAACAATGGACATGAAGCAGATGAAAGTGATATTAAATGTAGTTTTCATGATCTATTTCTTATATATACTGATTATTACTGAACACTTCCGTACAGATTGATTTCCGTGGCATTTACATAATCCAACCCACCCCAGGTTTGGGTACACTCATATCTGATGTAACGCACTTGCTGGGCTGCACGAGGCATCCTGAAATTGACGCCCTTGGCTACAAAATCCTTATCGGCAGCATTGGCCTGGTTGGGCGCTAAACCTGATGGCGGATTCGGGAAAACAAAATTACCAAGGTTAACCCAGTCACCTGCAACAGTTCCCTCGGCCGAATTGCTAGGCAAGGTTACATCAACAGGATTGGTTTTATTTGAGCCCCAAAGAGTAAACTTGCGGGTGTTTTGATAGCCATAAAAATCAGATGGTCTCTGCCAGATTACAAAGCGGCTTATTTTTGCCGATACACCAAGGCCAAAAGTACCTATGCTTTTAGGCGAACTTAAAGTATGCCATCCCGGATCGCCGAGGTTACCATCAAAGAAATAGCGGAATTCCCAACCATACCCAATTGTGGCATCACTTGGTAAACGATACGTAGACATTTTGCTCTTATCCAACAAGGTTTCGAATAATGGTGTAACTGTTTTGATCACCGTGTCGGAAGTATTGCCAAAACGGTCCTTGGTATATACCCCCACTTTGTAGGGAACCGGATTAAGGTTCCTGATGGATACATCAATGGTATCTGAACTTACATATTCGGGTTCCTGTTCGTCAAACGTTTTTGTTTTATCGTTAAACACCAAAAGGTGAACGGAAAGCGATGCCCTGTTTTTGTTCAGTCCGAAGAAATTGGCTCCTCCAAAGTCGGCTGTAATGTTAAAGCCGGTATTCACGGCAATATAATTCGGGGTTTTAGGGTGCACTTTGACCACAACCGGATCAGACATTACATTGGCGCGGCTTACCGCATATAGTGTAACCTCGTAATCTTTTTCCTTTGCAAACCCATCTACCATAACCGTATCGGTATAATAGCTGGATTTGGTTTCTCTTACACGGTTATCGTTAATAGAATAACGTGCCAACACGTATAAAAGGTTTTTCGAATTGGGTAGAGTATAGGTAATCCTGGCAGCACCGTCAATGTTCTCAACTTTGGCATTGCTTACCGGCCCTGGTTTTGTCATATCGTCAGAAACGGCTTCGAAACCATTTTCTGCTGTTTTACAAGAAGCAAAAAACATAGTGACCAAGGCTGTTGCCAACATCAAAAACACGAGGCTTTTTCTGTAATTAATTTTTTTCATAATCTATAATTGAATATTCATCTGCAAAATTGACTTTATCTACCAGAACGGGTTCTGTGCCAGGTTTTCGTTGATCACCACTTCCGAATTTATGATCGGCCAGAAATAGTCCTTTAAACCAAAAAACGGTACGGCAACAGTCCTCGGGCGATAATAATTTACCGCACTGCCTTCGTTTACGTTCCAGCCCTGCAATGGCCTGCTCAATACACCTTGCAACTCTTTCCAGCGGCGTAAGTCCCAGCCACTCTGGCCCTCAAAACACAATTCTATCCGCCTTTCCTGGTGGATAATCTCACGTCGGCCATCTTTAGTATCTGGTTTGGTTGGATTTTTTGAATAGGTTTGCCAAGAGGTGGTAACGCCTTGCAAACCCGCCCTGCTGCGCACTTTATCTACCCAGGATAGGATTTCAGCTTTAGATGCAGTACCTTCTTCGTTTAATGCCTCTGCATAAAGCAGGTACAGACCACCAAGGCGCACGACGGGCAGATAAAATGTTTCGAACTGGATACCATTGTTCATGATAGACAGGTAAGGTACCAGTTTTTTAGGCCAGTATCCGGTAATGTTGGTTGCAAACTGGCTTTTTGGTCCGGCTATTGCAAATGGCCCTCTTCCCTGCACATAAAAAGCATCGCTTTCGTTCCGTTTATCGTTTCCGAACCAGATTCCTCCATCAAAACCCAAATCGGCATAAAACCTTGGTTCACGGTTAAAATTCGCTTTTGCAGTTTCATAACCCAGTTTGATGTACGATTTGTTCGCATCATCACCAAACTGCGGTGTATTGCGGTCCGAATAATCGAAAATACCAGTATTATCCTCGTTGATCGGCACACCATTTTTGGTGTAAAACAGTTCGGTGGTAGAAAGCGGCACCGACCAGTTAGACGGCTGCTCATTACCAAACGAAACGGCATCAGAGCTCAGTTTTGGAAACACATAGCCCTGATAATCGAACCCATACTGTGAGCCCCAGATCAGTTCAGGATTTTGATCACGTTTTTCGGCAATTACCATTTGAATGGTGAGTACACGTTTCAATTGATCAGAAACATTTTCTACTTTATTGGTTGGCACCAGGTTGTACAAGGCACCACCTTGAGCAACAAACTCATCTATGGCTGCTTTACATGCTTTTGCTGCCAGACTCCATTTTTGTGGATCAACAGCAGTAGAAAACAGGTTTTTACCATCTTTATCTCTAAAACTTGCAAAATCGGGATTACCGTTAAACAAGGGACTTGCAGCAGTAGTTAGCGCCTCTGCCTTTAAAGCCAGCCCCATCGATTTAGTGGTACGGCCATACTCTAAAAGTGGATTTACAACAGCGGATGGCAGATCGGGAATGGCCTCGTTGAGCAATTGATCTACATAAGCGAAAGATTCATCAACGGTTGAGCGTTTGGCTTTTGTATCTTCGATCGACCCGTCAATTGGGCGGTTTTCTTTAATCAATACAATGGGGCCATATAACCTGATGAGGTAATAGTGGTAATAAGCCTTTAAAAATTTAATTTCGGCAATCCATCTCTTCTTTTCATCATCTTTCAGATCGAAAGGTTTGTTGATGTTTTCGAGCATAATGTTACACCTTCTTAGTGCCACATAAATGTTCTGGCCACCGTTATTGCCGGTCCAATAATCGATTACCGGGTTTGATACATTCTGTACCCCTCCCCTGATCAGTTTAAAACCCGCACCTGTGATTTTATTGAAAGGGTTATCATCCAGATTGGGATATATAATTTCAGAAGAAGTTACAAAACCCACATTGTTTACCACTTCGCGATTTAGCGACTGAAAGGTATTGTAACACCCGAAAAGGTAATTTTCGGCTTCATTCCTGTTCGAAAAAGCATAATCAAGGGTACCAACGTTATTGGGAACAACATCCAGGTATTTTTTACATGATGTGCCTGCGATACAAAGCACAAGCAGACAGATCAGTCTATAATAGAATTTCATATCTCTAATTTTTTCTGTTTTCATTATAAATTCACATTTAAACCGAAATTGAATACTTTCTGGATCGGATAAGCGAACCCATTGCCGCCCAGTTCAGGATCCCACATTTTAAATTTACTCCAGGTAACCAGGTTGAGGCCATTCAGGTAAAAGCGGCAATTTGAAAGCCTCAAGGTTTTTAATATGCCTTTAGGAAGGGTATAACCAATTTCTACCGATTTTAACCTAATAAAACTTCCATCTCTTAACCACCATGAGCTGGGCTGCAGGTTATTGGCCACTACAGCTGAGCTGGTACCCAAACGTGGATAGGTGGCGAACAGATCTTGATTTTCTTCTGACCAATGGCTATCGGCAAAAGATTGCAATACCTGCGCCCTACCTTCTACATAGGCTACGTTACGTTCAAGAAAAGGACTCGTTTTTCTAGGGTCGATAAAGAAAGATACCCTGGCCTGCCCTTGAAAAAATGCCGAAAGGTCGAATCCTTTATAACCTGTTGAGAAACCAAAACCATATACAATTTCTGGTGTGCTTGGGTAGCCCATAAATGCCATATCAAGATCGTCTATGCGGCCATCGCCGTTTAAATCGCGGTATTTAATATCACCACCTCTTGGTATGGCACCAGTAATTACATTATTATAGGCATCGCTGGTATTAAACTGCTGGGAAGGAGAGTTTTTCACCTCCGCATCATCTACAAACAAACGTTCGGCAATATAGCCATAGCCCCTGCTGATCGGCTGGCCGATAAAATGCCTCCATGTTTCAGGGTAGTTGGGCTCCTCGATGTAGGAATATTTATTGGTTGAATAAGTAAAGTTTCCACGGATTGAACTCCAAAGGCCATTATTAAAGGTTTTCTTATAATCGAGAGATAGATCAATCCCTTTAGAATCTACTTCACCCAGATTGGTTAACACATCGGTTTCGAAACCTTCGGTAGCTGGGATATTACGTTTACGTAAAATATCGTAACGGTGGTTTTTATAAAACTCGGCAATGATGTTGAAGTTTTTTAACAGGGTAATTTCTCCCGCTAAGTTGGTCTGTCTTGATGTTTCCCAGGTAATGTTAGAGTTTGCATAACTCCTGATGGATACCCCATTAAGCTGGTTTCCGTTGTTGATGCCGAACTGTGCAAAATTACCACCGTTCAGGTTAACATCCGAAAGGTAGAAAAAGCGTTGCGAGCCGATGGCATCGTTACCCACCAAACCATGACTAAAACGTATTTTTAATCGGTTAACAATATCGTTCTTAGGCCAGAATACTTCGTTTGTTGGCACCCATGCACCACCAATGGTAGGAAAAAACCCAAACCTGTGGTTTGAAGAAAAGCGTTCAGATCCGTTTAGTCCAAAATTAAATTCTACAAAGTACCGATCTTTAAATGAATATGTTGCCCTGCCTGCCACACCCATGTTGCGGAAAGGCAACGAATATGGCAATGTGGTGGTATTGGTTCTTGGGTCTTTCGCACTCGAATACAAAGTCTGCTGTGCAGTACCAATGATGGTTGAGCTTACGGTATGATTTCCAAATTTCCGGGTATAATCCAAAGCCCCCTGAAAATAGAAAAATGAGTTGGCGTTAGGTTCACTCCTATTGTATACCAGATATTCTGTCGGAACATTACTGGCTATATTGTTTTTTGGATTGAGCCAGGTCAGCGCGTAAGTATTGGCCACTTTATCGTAACTGTCGGCACTATAAAAATAAGGCGAGTAGGCTAACTGCGAATCGAAATAAGAATACCTGTTGGTATTGAAAACCGTTCTCAGTTTAAGTCCTTCGGTAATGAATTTAAAATCTTGGTTAAGCTCCAACTGTGCAGACATACGCGATTCCGAAGAACTTTTATGTCCTTTTAAAAGCTGCGCATAAGGATTTCCGTTGGGGTAAAGGATACTGTTATTTTTGGTACCATCAGGCCCGCCCACGTTTCCGAACAAGATATGGTTTGCGCCTGCATTTGCCGCATCAGCAGGATAGTAGGCAGGGAATAAAACCGGACTTGCATGAGAGGCAATTGCATATAAATCAGAAGCAAAAGAGCCGTCTAAAGTAATGGGGCCGTTGTAATCACTAAAGGTACCCGAAAGCCTCACAATGAGTTCGGTTGTTTTGCTCAGGTTTATATTGATGTTAGAGCGTAACTGGTAATTTTTAAAATTAACGTTGTTCTCGTTATTATTGCGGATATCCGTTTTTAAGATCCCGTTATCAATATTATACGAACCCGAAATGTAATACTTGGCCACGCCACCGCCCCCGCTAATACTTAAATTATTTCGCTGGGTGCTGGCCCTATCTTTAAACAGCATATCAATCCAGTTCACTGCTGGATATACATATTGATTGCTACCGGGACTACCATTAATTGTAGCGCGGGTATTGTTTATTTTGGTTTGGTTAAAGGGCAAAGGCAAAGATGGATTACGTGTTAAGGAAGCTTCGTTAAAAAGTTCCATATACTGGATCGGATCTACCAAATTAAGGGTCTGGGTAGATTGTGATAAGGAATACTCTGAGCGGAAATTAATTTTAGCCTTCCCTTCCCTACCTTCTTTTGTACTGACCAAAATTACGCCATTGGCACCACGTGCACCATAAAGTGCTGTAGCACTGGCATCTTTTAATATCGAAAAACTGGCAATATCATCGGGCTGTAAACGGGCAAGATCGTTTGGCGTTAGTTCAACGTTATCGATCAAAATCAATGGATCTTGCTTATAACCAAATGTGGTTACCCCCCTGATAAAAAAGGAAGCATTATCCTGCCCCGGCTGCCCGCTGCGTTGGTAGGCAATAATACCGGCGGCCTGCCCCGCAAGTGCCGCGGTAAGGTTACTGGCAGGGATCTTTAAATCGCCGGGTTTAATGGTGGTTACAGAGCCTACAACAGCTTCTTTTCGCTGTTTCTGCCCCATCGCGGTAATTACAACCTCATCAGCCATCACTACCACCGACTCTTTTAAAACCACATTATATACCGTGCTTTCGGTTACTACAATCCGTTTTGCGGTATAACCTACCAATGCTACACGGAGCGCACCGCCTTTGGCAACATCGATCACAAACTTACCGTTGTTATCGGTCTGTGTACCGGTTTTAGTGTTTTCAACAGTGATGGTTACACCTGGTAGAGCTACACCTGTGGTATCTTTAACGGTTCCGGTAACAGTTGTTTTGGTTTGCGCAGTTACCTGCAAACCCAGAAAAGCAAAAAACAAAAACGGGATGCACTTTAACACATTTGGAAAAACATGTTTTCGGCAGAGCCACCTAATGTCTGAATTAGTAAAAAATGACTTCATAAATTATTTGGTTAGTAGTTAAAAATTGTTTGATTTTGATTCTCAGTTGTATCCATCGTTTGATGTTCTAGATATATTCAATAGCGTTTATCACACGACGGATTGTAGCAGCACTAGGATTTTAGATATGACTGTCATAATCGAGTTTATATTTGGAACTGTAAACTTAGGGTAGGAAAATCCCGTTACAAATGGATAAATACAAAAAAATGATGGATTATATGACCATCGGAAAAGATTCTCCAGATTGCATAAAATATTTATCATTTTTTATCGCCTCCATTATAGTTATTGAATTGAAAACACTTATTTTGCGTTAATAAAGTACTATATGCAAGGCCGAGGTTGAAAGGAACTGCATTTACTGCTTATAATTCCTCAACCGTCATTATGGAGCAAAAAATCATTGAGCCCAGAAAAAAAATCAAAGAGGGCTTCATCGGACAAAAACGTATAGTCATCCCTCCGAACATCAGGAAGAAAATCCTCAACAACAAAGTCGCAAAAACCTTTTATCTGACAGCGATCGGCCATTATCCCCGTGCGACCAACCACCATATCGAACGCAAATCGGGCAGCAGGGACTATATCTTTCTATATTGCACTGAAGGCTTCGGCTACATCAATATCCTGGGCAAAAAACTATTGCTGAGCCCAAATTCCTATTATATAATCCCCAGAAATATCAGCCACCAGTACCAAAGCCACGAAAGTAATCCATGGAGTATCTTTTGGGCTCATTTTAGCGGTGAGATTGCTGAAAATATTTTTGACCGCTTTGCTGACGGCAACCTTACGCAGGTTCAGGAGATTCCATTTGTAGAAACCCGGATTAAACAGTTCAACTTGATCTATACGCTTTTGGAGCGTAGTGTAGATGATAAAGACATGGAAATCATCAACATCAAGCTATTAAATTTTATTTCCTCTTTCATTTATTACAAAGACCTTGACCCAGATGTATACAACATAGATTCCATTAGCAAATCCATCGTGTACATGAAGAAAAACCTGAGGAAAAAATTCTCTGTTGAAGATCTGGCCCATGAGCAAAACTTATCGGCGTCCCACTACCTTCGCTCTTTTAGGCAAAAAACGGGCAGTTCCCCCATTAATTATTTCAATCAGCTTAAGATACAGGAATCCTGCCAATACCTGTATTTTAGCGATATGAATATTAAGGAGATCTGTGCAGAACTCGGTTTTTCAGACCAGTATTACTTCTCTCGGCTGTTCAAACAGATTACCGGTAGCTCACCCTCCCAGTATAAAAAATTACACAAAAGGTAATCAAAAGACAGCGCCCCCTTAGTAAATTGCGCCTGAGAACGAAATTTCAAAATTGCTCTCCTATCTGGTCAGCATCAAAGGAAATTTTTAGCATAAGTCACGCTGACCAACAATGGAAAAGGCAATTTCCGTTTCCGAAAACTGCCTTTTCTTCTAAAAATAACGACGGCTTAAAAAATTATTCAACTTATAGAAGGCTGATCAGGGGTTAACGTTTGACCCGATAAAATTCACCGTGGAACTACATTTACACCCTTAACCTCTACTCCCGCCTGTAAAAAAACAAGATAAATATCAAATACACCTTTGATATTTTCAATATCAGCAAGCGCTTTATTTCCAATGGCGCGGCCTGTCCGGCTGATTATCTTTCCATTAGGCCAGCCCAGATGAACCTCGACCTGTCCGGGTGCTGATTTCTCCCCGATTATCTCAATCGCTTTTAGATCGGTAAGGTCCGTTTTTGGGAACATCAGATAAGCGCCTTTCTCTGAAACTGTAGCAACTGACCTGTCTTTACTGAAGCTAAGGCCTTTATTGCCACCCGATTCGTTAACCGAAAGGTAAGGGGCCCTAAGTATCACAACATCCTCAGACAACTGTGAGGTTAGATTTTTAGCTCCTTTGTCTCTATATGCCGCTCTAAATATAAAACTTCCAAGGTTTCTCTGGCCAGGTTGAATATCAGTGGTGTACGTACCATTCACCGGAAGATTCTTTTGGGCAGCCTGTTTATCGCCCAGGCTGAGAATGTATTTTACAATGGCATCAACCTCGGCCGCTGGCAGGGAAGAATGTGCAGGCATCATCGCATCTCCCCAAATACCTGAACCGCCATTGATTACTTTTTTGACCAAACGTTCCTGGGCAGTTTTATCGCCTTTGTATTTTTGGGCAACAAGGGTGAAGGAAGGCCCTAATGATTTAGCGGTTAGGTCATGACAGGCTTTACAGGTGCTTTTTTTCATGAGCGCCTTACCAATTTCAAATTGTGCAGATGCATCAAAGCGTTGCTGATTCTGTGCAATGGTCGTCATATCATAACCTTCGGAAAGATAGTTGATCGATACAGAAACCTGCGACGGCTTGATTCTTTTATCCGCTAAACTTCCGTCTTCCTTATCATTGACCTTTACACTATACGTAATGGCCTTGCCGGGAAAGTAAAAACTGGAATTCCCTTTGATAAAATCGAATTTTACCACCGGAGACGCATTACCAGCTGATATCTCGACTGCTTTACTGTTTTTTGCGCCCGATGGATCGGTAACGGTAAGTGTTGCTTTATAAATCCCAGGAGCAAATAGCAGCATTTCAGGATTTGCTGTCCTGTAAACCGATTTGAGCATCTTGTCTTTGGTAATGCGCCATTCATATTTTAAAACATCGCGATCATAATCCATCGTTCCGGCCGATGACAATTTAACTTTTAACGGTAAAGCACCTGATACTTTATCTGCAGCCACCTGAACAACAGGTTTTCGGTTTCCACCATTGTATTCGATCTTGATCAGCTCTGCTTCGGGATTATCCTTAAAATAGCCGTTACCATATTCGAGTATATACAAGCTTCCGTCCGGGCCAAATTTCATATCAATCGGCCCCCTTAAGGTGAGATCTGGCATAAAGCGCTCCATAGATTTATAGTTCCCTTCCTCATCCATTTCTACAGTGAGTACCCATCCCCGCACCCAGTCTGTAATAAACCATCTGCCCTCATAATACGCAGGAAAAACATTTGGAATAGCGGAAAAGTCAGACTGATGGAATATCGGCCCCCCAACCGCACTTCGTCCTCCACTCCCCATCAATGGAAAATATTCACTTGCTCCATAAGGATACCATATCAGCGAGGTTTCAGTAGGCGGCAGAACATTTAAACCGGTGTTGTTTGGGGAGTTATTAACCGGACGGAGCGGATCATAGAGTTCCCCGGATTTCTTTGTAGCAAAATCGTAATAGCGGTAAGGAAGGCTGTTCCCGATAAAATAGGGCCAGCCAAAGTTTCCTGCTTTTCTGGCCCGGTTAAACTCATCATACGAGGCTGGCCCTCTCGATTCTGATGCATTGGAGCCATCCGGGCCAACCTCACCCCAATACAGCCAGTTTGTTTTGCTGTCCAGGCTCATCCGCCAGGGATTTCTATTGCCCATGGTGTAAATCTCAGGTCTGGTCTTGGCTGTGCCCTTTGGAAAAAGGTTACCATCAGGGATAGTATAGGTCCCGTCCGGCTCCGGATGGATCCGCAGAATTTTGCCTCTTAGATCATTCGTGTTTGATGAAGATTTCTGTGCATCTCGTGCACTTTCGCCAACACGCTCATCTATTGGTGTAAAACCGTCTGATGATCTCGAAAAAGTATTATCCCCTGTACTCAGCAATAAATTTTTATCCTTGTCGAACAACATCCCTCCTCCTACATGGCAACATTCTTCTCGCTGTACCGGTACTTTCAATAACACTTTTGCGGAAAGCTGATCAACTTTGCCCCCTTTCCAGGTATATCTTACCAAACTGTTAACAGCTTCACTACCCTTTACGGAGTAATAAGTATAGATCCAATGATTCTTTTCAAAATCCGGATCCAAGATAACGCCCTGAAGACCATCCTCACCCTCTTCCCTTTTACCATTCTTATCAACGTATTCGGTACTAACAGGAATTTCTGCAATAATATCAAGGTTCTTGGTAACTGGGCTGTATACCTTTAGCTTTCCTTTTCGCTCGGCATAAAGAACTCTCCCATCTTTCAAAACCTGAAACTGCATCGGCTCTTCTAGCTTTTGCGCCAGCACTATTTTCGTAAATCTATTTATCTCCGGTTTATTTCCCGCCTGAGCGTTGACAGAACGCTGAAGAGATATGCTTAAAAAAAATAAAAGGAGAATTCTTCTAAAAAAAAATGTTGTCATTCTATGTATGCATTAAGGTTTTTGAACAGATTCGCGGAAATAGGCAACGCTTTTTGCAACATCAGCTGTATTATTATCCCAATTATACTCATATTCTGCAGATATGATGCCTTTAAATTTTTGTCTTTTTAATTCTTTAACGATCGCATCAACGTTAGTGGCGCCGGTTCCCCAGTGCACATCGTGTGCATTTTCATCCTTTCCGTTCATATCTTTCATGTGCAGGTGGAGTACATGGCCTTCAGCCTTTTTTATACAATCAAAGGGGTCAAGGCCTGAGTGGACCCAGTGTCCGAGATCTGCGCACAGCCCAAGGCGCTTGCTTTTTCCTTTAATGGCATTCAGAATGATATCAGGGTTCCAATATCTGGAAGGTTTAGCATGATTATGGATCGCAACATTTATTTTATATTGCTCACAGAGGTCTGAGAGCAGTTGCATATCTTTCTCCTCCGGCTCTGCTGTTATCGTCTCTAACCCCATTGCCTTCCCAAACTCGAATATTTTAATCCAATCTGCTTTATTGTCCGCTCCGATAACACCAAAGGCGGCCATTTTTACATGGTATTTTTTAAGCTGTCCAAGAATAAGGACCCTCTTGGCCGGCTCCATACGGTAGTCCATTTTCCCGGGAATCCCTCCTCCTATTTCCTGTCCGGGAAAGGCTTCGATATAACTTAATTTACAGCTATCCGTCTTGGCCGCGGCCTCCATAAAACTGAATCTGTTAAAAGTAAATGCCTGTGTTCCCAATTTCCAGCCCAGGCGTTCTTCCTGGTAACCCCTTGTAGAGGTCCTGGTAACACCTATAACCCTGCAGCCAGCGGCTACAGTAATCAATAGAAGTCCCATAGCATAAACCAGGCGGGAAAGTTGGTGTTTGTGAAAATTCATATTGTATATTGAATTATTTATAATAGGCTGCAAGGGATAGAGTCTATCGATTTTAATTATGAGCCGCTGCATATCAGCGGCTTTTGTGAATTGAAGATTATTTAATTATTGGAATATCCCGGATTTTGATCTGCTTCGGATATATCGTCATTCTGTTTAATTTCCTGTAGCGGAATTGGGTAGCGATTGTGGAAAGGCTGAACAGAGCCGCTCTCTTTTGTCCATTTGTTACGGGTTTTCACAAGGTCTACCAGCTTCCCTGTTCTGATCAGATCCATCCTTCTCCATCCCTCAAAACAAAGTTCACGCATGCGTTCGTCCATAATAGCTGTTCTGAAATCCTGCTGTGACATTGCTGCGCTCCATTTTTTATCATCAGGCAGATTGTTGTTCCAGGCCCTTCTTCTTACGGTTGTATTCACAAGATCAACAGCTTGTGCGGTCGCCCCGGTTTCATTCAAAGCTTCGGCATAACACAAAAGCACATCCGAATAGCGCAGGTAAAAAATATTCTTGCCCGAAAGCCAGAAGCTCAAAGAACCGTCTGTTCTGATATCTTCATATTTTTTAACATGTGGATCGAGTTCATCCCCGCCAAAGGCTGGGTTTAACACAGGTATATTTCCTTTATAGGTAAAATCGTACCGGATGCTTTCGCTTTTCCTAACATCTCCAGCTTCCCAGAGTCCTCCTGCAGTTGCATCTTTATAGCAATATTGCGTTGGCACCATCAGGTCATAACCGCCAAAATAAGCATATTGATCGATTTCGGCCAACGATCTCGATCCCATTTGCCATTGGGTTTGGTTATTGTCCGGATAAACATTGTTGAACTGAAATTCGTAAATAGATTCACTGCTGTTGGGTTTTGCAGGATTCCAAAGGTCGGCGTAATTGTCTACCAGCTGGTATGTACCTGCATCTACGATCTGTTTAAAAGTATCTCTTGCTTTGACAAAATCGCGTACTCCAGAACTAACAGGTGCATACATGTATACTTTGCCCAATAGCGCCAATGCCACACCCCTAGTGGCTTTACGCTTGTCGGTTTGCGATGCAGGCAGGTATTTTACTGCATTTTCGAGATCTGAAACGATGTTACTGTACACTAATGTTAAAGGTTGACGTTTAGTACCATATTCAGCAAATTTTGCCTGATCTATCAATGGTATTTCGCCCCAATACTGGCTCATTTCAAAATTAAGCGCCGCCCTGATAAAAGAAGCATCACCCAAAATCCTGTTTTTGCGTTCGGGGTCTTCCGTATTCAGGCTTAAGGCATAAATTACCTTAGCCGCTGCAGAAATCACAGGCCAGCGGCTGTTCCATTGCTCGGCGAGTGCTGTATTGCTTGCAGTTAAGAAGCCATTATAACGGTCGAGTCCTGCCTGACGGTCGTCGGTTCTAACCTGGTAAGCGCCTTGTTGTGCTTCATCGGTGCCCAGGGTGAAGACAAAACCTCCCCTATCTTTTTTGGTATTGCGCCAACTGGTATACAGGCCCAACACCAAAGGTTCGATATTATCGAGGCTTTTAAAAACCTGCTCCTCGGTAAGGGCGGTCTGTGGTTCTTCTATTATAAATTTTTTACACGACCCGCTTAGTATTACCAATAAGGCAAGCATGATCAAACTGTATTTCCTTTTCATTATAATTTCTCTTAAAGTCCAATATTAATACCAAAAACAAACATTTTTGAAGTTGGATAACCATCACCCCCTTCAGGATCATAACCTTTATATTTGGTTACGGTTAACAGGTTCCTACCGGTAACATAAACACGTAGATTGCTTAATTTCGCCTTTTTCATAAAGTCCTGCGTAAAATTATAGGCCAGCGTTAAGGCCGACATCCTTAAATAAGATGAATTCTGTACAGCATAGTCGGTTTCTCCAACACTATAACGGCCACTTCCGGTATAAGCTCTCGGAATGTTGGATTCAGTGTTTGCCGGTGTCCAGCGGTTAAGTTCGTCTTCATGGCCCGAATATTCACCTGTTCCGTTTAATAGGCCTTCGTAAAGTCCGCTGATGGCCTTGCCACCATAACTATAATTGAAAACCGCGTTCAGTGTAAGATTTTTATAGGTCACATCGGTAAAGAAACCTCCGTAAAATTTAGGATCTTTTTTCCCTACAACAATACGGTCTGCATCATCTATCTTTTTATCCCCGTTTACGTCAACCGGAACAATATCCCCCGGACGAATGGTGCGGCCGCCATAATCAATTCCCTGGACACGTACCATATCAGATTGCTGTGCAATTTTTTCGAACTTATAGGTGTAAATAGAATTAAGCGGCTGGTTAAGGAAGAAGTTACCTTCCCTTTGGATCTCCACTCCGGTAAATCCGCCATAATTATAAATGGCATCTACATTACCATAGAGTTTGGTGATTTTACTTTTATAGGCAGAAATATTGGCGCCCATGTTCCATTTTAAATCCTTGCCATTTAGTATGACGCCGTTAATATTGAAATCGAATCCCTGATTAAGCAATGAGCCTACATTGGCAATGGTATTATTGAATCCCGATGTGGTTGACAGCGTTCTTCTCATCAACAAGTCGTTGTTGTGGATCAGAAAATAATCGGCATTAAAAGTTAGTCTATTATTCAAAATGGCGATATCCAGTCCTAGGTTAAGTTGTTTTTGCTTTTCCCAAACAAGATTCGGATTCCCCAAACGGCCATCTGACACATAGGTAACAGACCCATTGGTAAATACAGGACGGTAAAGGGAACGGTAGGCAAAATCATCGATTTTCTGATTTCCGGCTATACCGTAACCTGCCCGGATTTTAAGCACATTGATCGCTTTGATATTCTTGAAAAAATCTTCGTTTGCAACATTCCATGCTAGTGAAAGTGACGGAAAAAGTCCCCATTTGTTGCCATTACCAAATTTTGAGGAACCATCGTACCTTCCGGTAAGGGTTGCAAAATATTTATTATCGTAACTGTAATTGAACCTGGCCACGTAGCTGATCAGTGAGTTGGTTACAAAATCAGAAGATAACTGGAATTGATCTTTCAGGTAAGCCCCGCCCAGGTATTTGTAAGAAAAATCGTCAGTAGCAAAGCCTGATGCATTTACCTGGTTATAATTGTAGTTGTTCTGGCTCAATCCAAAACTCAGGATACCCGAGAAGCTATTTTTGCCAATGGTTTTATCATATGAAATCGAATTATCCCACTGCCAGTTTACCCAACTTTCTTTTTTCTGTGTGGCACTGCCGTTGGTCGAGTTTCTAAGCGACTGGCCTAAACTTTTGGGAATGTAGTTGTAATAATTTTGATTCCTTACATCAAGGGCTATACTCGAGCGTACGTTTAATCCCGGGATGAGGGTAGCCACAACATAGTTATTGGTTAATAAACGGTTTAAATTGCCTTTACCATCAATATTTAAACTTCTGATAGGATTGTATAGATCAGTACTTTGAATACCCTTCCAGCTTAAGTAGGTAATCTGATCATTGATGGGTAAAAGCGGATTCGCATTGGCAGCGATACCGAACACACCTCCATCGATATAGGATTCTTCGGTGCGGGAGAAATTGGTATTGGTACCAATTTTTAACCAGGGTTTTATTTTCTGATCGAGATTAATCTGACCGCCATAACGTTTATAGTTGGAGGTTTTCAGCAGCCCCATTTGATCAGTGTAATTAAAACTCACATATACCGCACCATCCGGACCGCCTTTAGAAAATGTTGCCGTATGGTTTTGTTGTATAGCCGTGCGGGTAATTTCATCGAGCCAGTTGTAGGATTGTCCGCTACGGTACACACCCAGTTCATCCTGACTGAATGCTACAGAGTTTGTACCCAACAATGAATTGATATATGTCTGACGGTCTGCAGTCGGATTATCGTCCATATATTTGTTGGCATAAGCATCGATACGTAAATCGGCAATCTGCTGGGCATTTAGGTATGGAATGTTTTTGTTGAACGACTGTACGCCATACCACCCATTGTATTCTATTTTCCCATCGCCATTTTTGGCCCTTTTAGTGGTAATAAGCACCACACCGTTCGCACCTCTTGAACCATATATTGCAGTTGCAGATGCATCCTTTAAAATGTCGATACTTGAAATATCGTCAGGGTTGATGGTATTTAATGCCTCTTCGATCACCAGACCATCTACAACATAAATAGGGTTTGAACCATATTGTATAGAGTTGTTTCCGCGCACCTTAATGGATACAGCGCCACCGGGCCTGGGATCATTACTCTGCACCAACACGCCGGCAACACGCCCTTGAATGGCCTGATTGATATTGGTTACGGGCATTTCTTTAATTACCTTTTCTCCAACACTGCTTACCGAACCTGTCAGATCGCCCTTTTTAATGGTTGCTCCCACTACAGTAACTTCCTGAAGTTCGCTTGTTGTGGCCACCAAAACGATATTCATGCCCGCAGCCGCCGGCCGTTCAGTACTGCCATAACCAAGGGAAGAAAAAACAAGGATAGCACCTGTTGGAACTTTGAAACTGAATTTACCATCCGGATCAGTAGAGGTTGCTGTCGTAGCTCCTTTTACTTTGACAGAAACACCTGGGATGGACATTCCATCATCTTTACCCGTAACTTTCCCTGATGCTGTTACCAGCTCCTGGGCCGAAAGCTGGCTACCTTGTATTAACGCCAAAAACATCAGTAAAGGCGCCATTTTGGGCAAGGATTTTACAATATAATTTAACATAAAAAATATATTTGATTAGTGTGGTTAAATTTACAATGAAAATAAAATAGGATAAATGGATAATCACCACCAAAACATAGACAATATGATCACATCAATCTGGGTATAGAATTATCAGGCAGAATAGGCCTGAATAAAGCGAAATGTGCTCCAAACCACTATATTTAAAATCTAAGTCCCCGAGGGAATCTGTGATTGCGAAGGCTATATTCAGACTGACGGTTTAAAAAAAGATATTTGGTTCGTCCCTTTTAGTCGTATAATCCTGCTCCTGAGTAAGATTCGCCCCTTGTTTACATTAAGTTTTGCAGATAAGTACCTACAGCGCACAGCTGTATGGGAGCCTCAACGGAACAGTTAATTTTTTAAAGATTTACGCATATTTAAAGAAATGTAGCAACCAGAACCTTTACCAACCACCTATAAACATTCAAATCATTAGTTTCCCAACCTTCCCCTCACCATCATCTTACACCCCTGACCTCCCGATCAGAACAGCACCAAATCCCCAAGAACACTCCGCGGCCTGAGCAGGTAATATTTAAAAAAACTAAATTGATTAAATCACCATTGATGTCTAAATTTGTTAAAAAGCGACCGGAACTGCCAATATTGAATAAACCGGATTTGAAATCAAGTCCCATCAAAATTTTAATCGGTTCATCACGATTATCGGGAAAAGACTTAAGCGCGTGTTCAGGAAAGACCCATCAGCTAGCAAGAGGCCTGATAAGTTAATGGTCAGCACAGATTAAATGAACGGTCAGGTGAGTCAGGCTTATTGCTTAGGTAAGACCTAAATTGTAGAAAACACCTGGCCGTTTAAGATGGGAAATAAAACCGTCACCTATGGATACATTGAATAAGACAAAAAGCTATGTCTATTTCATCGGGATCGACATATCAAAAGAAACCCTGGATATCGCTGTCATGGTTCGGAGATCTATTTTGGTCCACAATACCATATCCAATGAACCAAAAGCGATCAAGGATCATATGGTAAACCTGAAAGCTTCTTTGAAGTTTACCACCAGAAATGCCGTTGTTGGCATGGAAGATACAGGAATCTATGGCAATCACCTGATCAACAAACTGAAGACACTTAAAATCGATACTGTCGTCGACTCCCCTCTTCGCGTTAAAAATTCTTTGGGCCTAATCAGGGGCAAAACCGATAAAAAAGATGCTGAAAGAATCGCGCTGTACCTCTACAAATCCAGGGACATATTAAGATTAAGAGTACCAAAGCGGCCGATCATCGAACAGCTGGCCGGTTTATCCACCTTGAGAAAGCGGTTACAATCCCTTCATATCGCTATGCGGGTACCCTTAAAAGAAAATACAGGTTTTGTAAAGAAAGGCCTGATCGAACAGAACAACAGACTCTGTTCCAGGAGTATCGATGCACTCAGACTGGATATACAGGATGTTGAAGATTCGATCGAGGCAACATGGAAAGCGGATGAAGAAACTAACCGGCTGATGACCCTGATCCAGTCAGTGCCCTGTGTCGGGCCCGTGGTCGCCCTGGAAATCCTCATCTGCACCAACGAATTCAAAAACGTAAGGACCATTAAACAGTTTGCATCTTACGCCGGAGTAGCGCCCTTCCCTTATAAATCGGGAACCACAGTCAGTAAGAAAACCCGGACATCAAAGATTGCCAACAAAAAAATGAAAGCACTACTACATTGCTCCGCCGTTCTAGCCAAAAGGTTTATCCCAGACATCAAGGCTTACTATCACCGTAAAATGGATATAGAAGGAAAACACAAAATGTCAGTACTCAATGCAATCCGATTAAAAATCGCTGCAAGGGTATATTCCTGTGTAAAAAACAATAGATTGTATGAAAAAAAACATGAATACAGACCGACTACCGATCTTGACCTGCCGACTTGACCAGTTAAGACCAATCAAAATAATATTTACGAGATTTCAGAAAGATCTTACAAGCCTTTCCAAAGGTGGGTAAGTCATTAAATTTTCTCGTGCAACCTATGTTATTTAATGGAAGATTCAGGGCAGTTCGGACATAAATAAATTTTCTGCCGGCTTTGAATGTACATATCTATCTGATCAGCCTGATTATCTACCGAAATAATCTTAAATACATCAGTAGAAGAGAAAATTAGATTCTTAAGGTTCATTACCCCCTTCAATTATCATAATTACCATCAATAGTGGGGAGGATCACTTTCGCTGAAATACACATGCGAGCTTTAAACATAATATTCAATTAATGCGCTGTTAATACGTTTTTGCAAGTTTTGCAAATAAAATTTCTTTTGAATTCCACTACAGATCCTGGGGAAGCCCTACCGGCAATGCTTAGTATTTCTACTTTCGAACTATTATACGGAAGATGGAATACCATATTGCACAGGTATGCGATATATTATCTTCAGGATGAGAATGCAGCCCAGAGTATTGTGAATGACCTATTTCTCCAAATATGGTCTAGCCCCCGTAACGTCGAAAACATCAAAAATTACCTCTTCCGCTCCGTTAAAAACGCCTGTCTGAATGAGCTATCGCTTCTAAGAAGAACTCCGCTCAGATATCTCGAAAGCGAAGAGCTCATCAGGGCATCAGACTCTGTCGTATTTTCCATAAACCCGCAGGTATCTTCAGAAAAACTGGATTTCCTTCAAAAAGTCATATCCACTCTCCCACCAAGAAGGCAACTGGTATTCAGGATGCATCGGATAGAGGGATTCAGCTATGCAGAAATAGCAGACCTATTAGAGATATCGACCAGAACTGTAGAGGACCATTTATCCAAAAGCATGAGTTACATCCATGCGGAATGCAAACATTCAATTTACGAAAAGTTAACTGAAGCTTAATAAAGACGGCCCGTAATTTAGGAGCCGATTTTTGTCTTTACCCCTGAAGACAACAAATATGGAAGATCAGATATGGACGGACATGATCAAGAGATTAAATGCCGATGAAACAGCAGAATCAAAAAGATCATTGGATCGCTGGCTAGCAGAAGACCTAATTAATGCACAGAAATTTGAAGAGGTAAAAACACTATGGTTGTTAAGCGGGCATTTGGAGCCAGAAATTACGCAAGTGATCCCGCAACAGCTACGGGAGCAAATAGCTCCTGTAGTACCAATACAGGAAAATTCAAGAACAATAATCAAAAAATTATGGGCCTATGGGATTGCCGCCAGCCTGGTTATGACGATAGTAATTGCTGGTTTAGAACTTCTTCCATTCAGCAAGGCTGATCACCGGGAACAGATAACCTGGAAAACAATCTCTGCAGATGCAGGCAAGGTTATTGCCCTTAACCTGCCAGATGGCTCTAATGTTTGGCTAAATGCAGGCAGCACACTATCCTATCCAGATCATTTCAATAGCCAGCACCTACGGAACATCAGACTTTCTGGTGAGGCTTATTTTGAGGTAAAGCATGATAGCCAGCACCCTTTTGTTGTAGAGAGCGATAGTATCAAAACCACTGTTTACGGAACAGCTTTTAATGTTAGGGCCTATCCAAATGAGTCAGCTGTTGCTGTAGCAGTTAACTCAGGAAAAATAGGTGTAAATACTAAAAATGCGACAGAAACAGCTGATCCCATATTCTTATTGTCAGCGGACAGGTTGATCTACCACAAAACCAGTAAAGCTTTTACCAGATCAAAAATAGCTATCAGCGACATTAATGGCTGGCAGAAAGGACTTATTGTTTTCGAACAACGTCCAATAAAAGAAGTATTTGATGAACTATCAAGGCGGTTCAATGTCGATTTTTCTACCGATCGACTCTCCAATGGCTCCTGCAAGCTAACGGCCAGATTTGAGAACAAGCCGCTCTCTGTCATTTTAAAGACACTACATACCGCTATGAACATAACATCAAACCAGATCAATGGAACTATTTATGTAGAAGGAGGCACAATATGTAAAGAATAAAAAAACCGCTTCCGGACGAGGGAAACGGCTCTGATGCTCATACGCTGGCTACGAACCTGCGCCTTGAGAAAATAATGAATAAATCTGAAATTTAAACACACCCAAATTTATGAAAAAATTTAGTGGGGCTGACGGCCTTATGAAATTAATTATGCGAACAAGCTTAATATATGCTACACTTTCTATTGTTTTTCTCCAACTTCTGCAGGCCGCGGCGGTAAGCGGACAGGTAGGTCTGGATAGAAAGATCAGCTTAACCGCAAATAACATTGCTTTTGCAGATCTGCTCAAACAGATAGAACAAAAAACCGGAGTAAGCTTTATTTATACCAACAACGAACTCAATAGGGAGAAAATCTCGGTAAAACAGCACGAAAAAACCGCACGGACAATCCTCTCTCCTGTTCTGGAACATTATAGCTTAACGATGGTTGAAGACGGCATGACGGTTATCCTAAAACACAAAATACAGAAAAAAGCCATCGTTAAACCAGGCTCCATTGTAGGTTATGTCCGGGATAAAGAAAATAGAAAAACACTGCCATATGCCACTGTTACCTTAAAAAGTACTGGACAGAAAGTAATAACAGATGTGAACGGCTACTTTATTATAGACAATATAAAGCCTGGCGAGGTTATTTTAACGGTAAACTATATTGGCTATAGCACCATGGCTTATACCATTGCTGTTGGAGATGGAAAACCATCAAGCATAGATCTATTTCTTTCTGCAGAGAGCAACGATATGAAAGGTATCACAATCAGTGGTATACGCCGTGGCGAAGCAGTTGCCTTAAGCAATATGCGCAATGCAGACAATATAAAATATGTATTGTCGGAAGAGCAGATAGAACGTTTTCCTGATGCGACCGTAGGTGAGGCCATGCAGCGTGTACCGGGAATTGCTATGGACTACAGCTATGGCCTTCCGCGCAATATTATCATCAGGGGACTAGATCAATCAATGGGCTCGGTAACATTAAACGGGAACAGATTACCCTCTACCTCTACAAGCTCAAGAGAAGTTGACCTTAACGGCATCCTATCATCAACGGTTGAGGCTATAGAAGTAAACAAAACCTTAACACCCGATATGGATGCCGATGGAACTTCAGGTTCGGTCAATATTATTTCCAAAACCCCAAAAAAGGGAGAAAAACAGCTAAATTTAAAGGGATCTTTTGGACATAATTTCTTATTGGATAAACAGAACATTGATGGCTCGCTCACTTACGGAAAAAGGGCCGATAAATGGGCCTATCTTTTTGGCATTAACTATAGCAAAAGCTTCCGTGGTGAAGACCGTGTGCAGAAAGATTACGACACCTATGAGATTAACGGTGTGGAGAAAACCATGTTATCCAATCTTGAGCTGGAAGGCACCGATATCAAAAGAGAAAACTTGGGTCTGCAGGCTGAAATTGACTACTTCCCTACCCAAAAAAGTCAGATTTACCTAAGGGGATCATTCAACAAATATTACGAGCTACAGACCAGGGGCACAAAAAGCTATAGCATAAGGGATTATACAGATGAGCAGCATGTAACCGGCGTAAGCATCGGCTCAAGCGGAACGCCAAGAAACTACAACCGTAACCTGACCAGTTTCTCATTAGGCTATAAAACAGATTTCAATAACTGGAAAGCAGACGCAGACCTGACCTTTTCCAGCGGACTATATGACCAGCCACTTTACTTTGACGGTTATTTTGCCTACACCGGGCTATCGGCCGGACTGGATGTCTCCAACCCAAGGGCACCACAGTTCGATTTCGGCAGCGTTGATCCGAACGACCCTTCGAAATACACAACCAATTATTACACCAACCGCCACCAGATTGCGCATGATAAGGATGGCCAGGGTTCACTTAATATCCAAAGAACATTCGATTTAAGTGAAAAAAATAAATTTGTGCTGAAGTTCGGTGGCCGCTATAAATACAAGGAAGACGATCATACCCGGAGCTACTACCAATACACCTTAAAAACCGGCACCCTTTCGCTGTCCAATTTTCTGGGGAATTATTCGAGAGAGAAGTATTTTGATGGCAACTACAACTTATCCGGAGCCATCTCAGATGGTTATTTAATGGAACAATATTACCAGAACAACAGGGCACTGTTTGTTGACAATGAAACCTACATCCGTCAGAATACCGACCCGGATTCATACAACGGAAAAGAAACCCTTGGCGCAGGCTACGTAATGGGCAAGCTTACCTTAAACAAACTCGACATTATTACCGGCCTAAGGTATGAACGCACAGGCTTTGAATACAATGGAAATATTGTTTCATTTGATGACAAAGGCGCATATGTAAGCACCAATAAAGTTGCGGTCAAGTCTGATTTTTCTGGGTTCTTTCCGAGCCTGAACCTTAAATATGCACTAGACCAGCGCACCAATTTCAGGGCGGCAGTTACACGCTCCTTGTCTCGCCCGGGTTACTATGATCTGGTACCCTGGCAAGAAATTGAAACTCGGAGAAAACGTATGAAAATCGGAAACCCCGATCTCGATCAGGCAACTTCAACAAACGTGGATTTCCTTTTCGAGCACTACCTTAAATCGTTGGGGCTTATCTCAGGAGGCATATTTTATAAGAACATCAACAATTATATTTACGAAAGCATCTACACACAAGCTGGCGGTCAGTTTGATAAATATCAGGTTACCCAAACGGTAAACGGCGCAAATGCCCACGTATATGGTTATGAAATAGCCTGGCAACAGCAACTTACCTTTTTACCGGGCTTTTTAAATGGGTTTGGTATATATGGAAACTTTACGCAGATACAATCAAAATTTAAACTGCCGGGTATTACCAGCGATCGGACAGTGCGTCTACCCTCTATGCGGCCAAAGGTCGGCAATGCCTCTCTTTCTTATGAGAAATATGGTTTCTCCGGACGGATATCACTGAATTTCTATGCCACTTTTATCAGCGAACTTGCCGAAACACAGGAAAACGATCTGATGGAAAAAGGCAGGGCACAGCTCGATTTTTCTGCATCACAAAAAATAAGCAAAAGTTTTTCACTTTTTATGGGCATCAGCAATATAAACAATGCGCAGATCATCCTGGATTATGGCGATGGCCGCCCTAACGACCATAAATATTATTCAACCTGGGCCAATATCGGTTTCAAATACACACCTTTTCACTAGTTTATTATGCGTTTTATAACAACAAAAATTTTATGTAGCATTACTTTAATCTGCTCTTTTTCAAAGATCAGCAATGCGCAGGATTTCAAAGCTGGCCCAATGCCTGATAGGATTATACTCAACTGGTCTGCAGATCCTGCCACAACACAATCGGTAACCTGGCGTACAGACAGTACCATTAAAAAAAGCATGGCTCAGATACTGATCGAAGATAGTTCTCCCAAGCTCGACAAGCCGGAGGCAAAAGTATATGAAGCGGTTACCTCATCACTAAAGGGAAAGGAATATGAAACGGCCAATTACCATAGCGTAACTTTTACATCTCTCCTCCCCGACAAAATCTATACCTACCGTGTCGGCGATGGCAAAAACTGGAGCGAATGGTTCCAGTTCAGGACGGGACCAGCGCAGACCAAGGCCTTTTCTTTTATCTACCTGGGCGATGCACAGAACGATATCAGATCAAAATGGTCGAGGGTAATCAGACGGGCTTTTGCCAGCCAGGGAGAGGCAAGGTTTATCGTACATGCCGGTGATCTGATCAACCGTTCTAATAACGACAATGAGTGGGGAGAATGGCATTTTGGAGGTGGCTTCATTAATGGAATGATCCCAAGTATCCCTTCATCGGGTAACCATGAATATTTTAGGGACGAGCAAAAAACGCTTACACTTGACCCACATTGGGCAGCGCAGTATACGTTGCCGCAAAATGGACCTGAAGGCTTGAAAGAATCCGTTTATTATACCGACTATTCAAACGTCCGTATCATCTCACTCAATTCTCAGATGATCGTATTGGATTCAAACTCGCTCGAAATACAGGCCAGATGGTTAGAAGATGTATTAAAGAACAATCCTAAAGAATGGACAATGGTTACCTACCACCATCCTATCTATTCTACGGCAAAAGGAAGGGATAACAAAGAATTCAGAGAGATTTTTAAACCGCTGTTCGATAAATATCATGTCGATTTACTGATACAGGGCCACGACCACACCTATAGCCGGGGTCAGAACCTTCCGACAGGTATTTCAGGGAAAGCAGGTGGGCCGATGTACGTGGTATCGGTTGCAGGACCAAAAATGTACAAAGTAGACGTAAACCCGAAATGGATGGACATCTTTGCAGAAGACACACAGCTTTTCCAGATTATCTCAGTAGACCATGACGTGCTGACTTATACCGCTTACAAGGCCTCTGGTGAAGTTTTCGACGCTTTTAAACTAAAGAAAAAGTCAAAAGACAGGGCAGCTGAATTTACAGACCTGAGAACAAAGAATTAATTTCTATCACCCAAAATCAAAGAAGAGGCTGTATAATCGGCCTCTTTTTCATATTCATAACCTTTAATACCAAGATGGTCAACCATCATGAAATATATTTACATAATAAAACTATAAGTCTATACATAATATTTCAATACATGAGCGGTTGATCCGCGGGGCAGTCCACATTCAAGATCATCAGAAATTCATACAGCTATAACAATAGGATAACAATACGCCCTTATCTTCGCGGCATCATAATTTGGTTAGTAAAAGTTTATTTGAATTGTAATGTCCGGACTTTTTTCCGGACTTTGCTTTTTCCCGCTAATCCCAAGAAATCATTGGGTATGATACACCCTTAACCTACCCGGCCACGTCTTGATACTCATGATGGAACCGGAAATTACCCGCAAGCTTCCGAATTTCCTCTTTACTAACCGTGTTCGGATCGTTAAACTGCCGATACATCAGCTCTGATGGTATCTCTAATAATCCTGTACCTGTTGTGAGTACCGAATGTGAATCGGAAGCAATAACTGAGCGAAAATCACCGATATCAGGTCTAAACTCGTTGAGTCTGACCAAGAGTTCATAATACAGAAAGACTGGGAATTTCATTGGCACAAAGTTAATCAATGATAAATTTAATGTTAAATTACCATTACATCAATATTAAACGTCAGTTTAACGTTAAATTAACTTGTGCTTACCAAATGTTTTTGGTTTCCCTTAGATTTTGCTGTAACAGAAGGGCTATAGCCTTCTTCATACCGCCGCCCTACCAGTGCTGGTAAAAATAACGGTAATGTATCTCTGGTATGAATTAATATGAGCCAATGCCAGAAAACAATAATTTGTAATCACAAGGATCGTAACGGCTGTCGGTGCCAGCCTATAGTCTATCAGCGCAATTCATATGCGACTACCTTTCTACTTTATTCAATTTTCTAATTCTGCTGCTTACAAAGTTAACACTAACATCAGTATAAACTCTTCTATAAAGTGCAATGTGCAGCTCTATGTCAGCAAGCTTCTTAAGGTATTCTACATACAATGTCTGTATTTGCAGCCGTTTAGATTTAATGGATTCAAGTTCATTATTTACCTGTATATCTTCATCATCTATCAGATAAGTCTCTTTAACCTTAATGTTTTCTTCCAGTTTAATCAGCAGACATTTTAAATGCTCATGCTGGCGTCTATTAATCCCCTGCATTCATTTTTGTTAAAACCCGGGGAGCATTATCCTCTCCCCAGGTTAATTATCAGATCAATTTATTTCAAAAATACTTTCCGGACTGCTTTATTCTCGGCATCCAGGATGTAGACATTTCCATCCTGATCTATCGCCATGTCATCCATAGATCCCAGTTTAGCAGCCGCCAGTGTTCCATCGGCAAAGCCTGAAGAAAATTTAGCGAGGGTTGATGCTCTTTTGGAAGCAATATCAATCTCCCTGAGTGCATAGTTATGGCGGTCGCCAGCGATCAGTCGCCCTGTACCATAAGGTATCAAACCACCTGCAATGCTATTAAACCTAGCCTGGGTTCCGATTCCATCCTGATAACCTGGATCACTAAAGCCTATCCAGTTGGTTAGATTCGATCCGCCAGATGCGATATATGAAATGGCATTATTGCTTGCTGAACCCGAATCCACATAATAAAGATTGCCTAAGGCATCTACGAGTGGGTGGGCCATAGGCCAGAGCGGTCCGGTAATTTTTGAAAAGCCACCAATGGTATTTACCCTGTTCATCCCCGCAAAGGCACCGTTAATATTTACATAAAGATTTCCTGCGGCATCAAATGTCATCAAACCTGGCGAAAAGCCGGAAACATATACGGTGTTTTGGCCTGATGGTGTTATTTTTCTAATGTGGTTACGGCCAATATCAGATACGTAAATATTGTTCTGTTTGTCGATTACAATACCGAAAGGTGTATCAAAAACAATATCGGCACCATTGGCCTGCAATACACTTACCGTACCATTAGAAGCGATTTTTTTCACCACATTGTTCGATCGGTCTGTTACATAAACATTACCATTATTATCAACCGCTATGCCTGCCATAAAGCTGCCAAAAGCACTGCTGTTTGGCCCCCCGGCTAAAGTAACCATACCTGCTCTTTTAAAATCCTGCGGTGCCAATGCTTCCTGGCCTGCTACTACTACTTTTAAATTGCCTGTAGTTAAGCCTGCAGGAGCATCCAAGATCAATGTATTTTCGCTTGCGGTTTTTACGGCGGCTAGTATGCCATTAAAATAAACCTTGTTATCTGCAGTGGTGGTACTAAAACCAGAGCCTTTAATAGTCACCGTGGTTCCGGCCAGGCCATTATCCGGACTCACCGAAAGAATACCAAGGGTTTGATCTTTAAACTGTGGCCCATCGGTTGCCTGATCGTTTACCACTACCTTTACGCTCCCGCTACCGGTTCCACCTGGCAGTACCAGCTTAATCTGGTTTGCAGAGGCCGATATTAATGGAACGGAAACGCCATTGATGAATACCTTATTCTCATCCGCTGAGTTACTGAACAAGGTACCTGAAATGGTCATTTCTGTACCTTTTGGTCCGCTTAACGGCGTAACTATGCCAATAGATGGCGGAGCAACTACGGTGAAAGTTGGTCCGGGAATTTTCTGCCCGTTTATATTTACCGATAACGGCCCGGTTTTCAATCCATCAGGCGCAAGTACAACCAGTTTTTCTTTGCTGGCTTCTAATACGGTAGCTGCAATACCGTTAAAATCGATTATATTTCCGGCGGCAAGTTCCTCAAAACCTGTTCCGTTAATGGTTACTTTTGTGTTTTTACCACCACTTAAAGGTTTAATGTTATCAATAGCCTGGTAGGTAAAGTTTTGGCCTTTTGCTTCTTTTCCGTTCACTTTTACCATTATCGCGCCAAAGCCTACTTCGGCTGGTACTTCGGCAACAATCAGGTTATCCGATGCGCTAACCACCAGCGCAGTTTTACCATTGATCAAAACGGTGGCAGGCGCGGTTGTACTGCTAAAACCTGCTCCTGTTATCCTGATTTGCGAACCCGCAGGTCCGTTTGCAGGCAATACCGTTGTGATGGTTAAATCCTGATAGGTATATGGGCCGATATCAAAACTTTGGGTATCGTACTTTAAGGTCAATGCGCCTGTAGTTCCGCCTTCGGGCATGCGAATCACCAAAGCTTCGGCAGTTGCACTGATTACTTCTGCTGCTTTACCGGCAATGGCAGCCGAATATTGTTTGATATCGGTACCGAAACCTGTTCCGGCAATGGTTACCAAGGTACCTGCGTTACCACTGTTTGGATAATAACTGTCTATTTTAAATGCTACTGCAATAGTTTCGGTTTTATCCTTTTTACAGGCTCCGATGATGAGCAGCAGGAAAAGCATCAATCCGATACTTAAACTCTTTTTATATTGAATGATCATAAGATTTATTTTCAATGTTAAAAACTATACCTTAATCCCAGTTGCATCTGCACCCTCGAACTAAAATAATCGATACTATAAGGCTGACCAGGGTTGTTGAAGGTAAATACCGGATAGTTGCCTGCATTTTGCTGTGGCGGGAACAAGGTCGGCGTTAAACCTATACTACTGGTGGAATTAAAGGTATTTGGCGAGAAATACTGTACACCCCAGGTTTTATTAATCAGGTTGGTCAGGTTGATGATATCCACATTTAAGCTCAGCGACTGCGATTTGCTGCTGTTTACAAACAGCTCGTGTGCCAGGTGAAGATCGGCCTGCACATTCCATGGGGTACGCCCTTTGTTTCGCTCTGTAAAATTACCCCTGCGGCTGCTTAGGTATTCATTACCATCAATAAACTGGTTAAAGGCGGCTGCCTGTTGAGCTACCGTTTGCGCAGGAAGATCTTTAAAATAGCCAATGGCTTCTTCGCGCAATGGAATATAAGCCAGACTTACCTGTTGCGATAAGCCCTGGATGCTACTGTTTACAATACCATAACTAAACGGGCTGCCTGATTGCGCGCTGAAGAACAGACTTACAGTGGTTCTTCCTGCTTTTTCCCATTCGTGGTTATAGCCAATACTGGAAACAATGCGGTGCCTCGTATCGAAATTGCTATAGCTCAATGCCGGGTTATTGGGTACCAAAGCCTGGCTTAACTGCCAGTTACTTTCCATGGAGTTACGCACCCCATTGCTTAAATCTTTCGATTCGCCATATGTATAAGAAGCGGTAATATTAAGGGCTTTTATAAACGTTTTGGTTATGGTTCCGGTAAGGCTGTAACGATAGCCCTGACTGGTATTACTTAAAAGGTAGATATTGGAGAAACGGGGATCAACCGTTCCACTGTAGACCGGTTGTTGTTTTTCTTTATCGTAACCATAATACAGTGGATTATCCTTTGTATTCAATTGCTGAAAAAGTACATCTTTTAAGCTTTTGGTATACATTCCTTCAATTGTAAAGCGCCAGTCGTTTTCGGTTTCGAAATCGATTCCTAAACTCGAACGGAATACCTGTGGCATTACAAAACCATTATCAACCAGATCGATCTGCGTACGGCCACTGCTCGGGTTATTGATCACCGCACCGTTCTGTTCAATAAAATTCCCAATTCCATTCGGACTAGGTTTAATGGCATCGCTACCAGGTGCAAATGGCTGCTGATCGGCCCGTTGATCGAAAGCGCCAAAGTTATTGCCCGTATTGTAATAGGCATAGGCTAACCAGGCAAAAGGAATACGCCCGGTAAATAAGCCCGCTCCTCCTCTTACTATCAATTTTTGATTGCCCAACGCATCGTACCTGAAGCCTACACGGGGAGACAACTGCACCTTATTTAAAAACTTATTTTCAATGCGGTTAAGCGGTGTGTAAGTGTAGGTACTGCCAAAATTCGGATCGGCCATAATATCTTTTACCTTATCGCTTAAGGTTGGCATGGTTGGCAGATTTACCATATCGGCACGTAAACCTGGTGTAATGCTTAATTTATCACTAATCCTGATTTCATCCTGCACATACAAACTGTACATGTTTACATTGAAATCGGCAGCTGGGTTGGCCAACAGGTAATCTCTGCTGTTATTGGCGTAATTGTAACTGCCCCTAACACGGTAAGGATTGTTGCTGATAAAATCTTCGATGCTCTGGTAATCTACCCGGCCGTTCCAGGCATTAACAAAACCGTACTGAATGTTATACAACTCGTTGTGCGTGCCCACTAAGATTTTATGGCGCCCTTTGGTCCAGTTTAAATTTGCGGTAAACTCCCAGATTTTTTGTTTCATGTTGAAGATACTCGCCTCACGGTCGGTACCCAAATAAATGGTGGTACCGGGTGTACGCCCCATAATCTGCACCTGTGGTAATGTAGGATCGCTCAACGGATCGCGGCTATCGCTCACATGGGTAAAACCTACCAATAAATTAGCTGAAAGTTCATTATTGAAACGGCTTTTTAACTCGGCAACGGTACTGGTCTGGTTATTTTCCTGCTCAAAAGCCATGCTGCTGAAACGGAAATCCTGCTGATCGCGGTCCATGTGGGTGGCCTTACTGAAAATGGTATTGTTCCTGATGGCCAGCTGGTGTTTATCGCTGATGTTCCAATCTAAACGGTTGAAGAATTTTTGCGATTTGTTCGAATTGGCATATACTCCCGCGGTCCCGGAATCGAAAACATTGCCATAGCGGGTTTTCACCACATTGCTGATTAAATCGGCATCCGTCACACTCAGGATGTGGCTTGTTTCTGCTGTACCCACGTATAACTGGGTAGGATCCTGGCGATGGGTAATCTCCTCATTACTAAAAAAGAACAGTTTGTTTTTAATAATCGGGAAACCGATACGGAAACCTGCCTGATAATCCTCGAAGTCGCTGTTCATTTTACCCAGGCCACCTACACGATCGTCACCCGTTATACTTGCATTCCGGCCAAAACCATAAACCGAGCCACTTACTTTATTGGTTCCGCTCCGGGTCACCGCGTTGATAGATCCTCCGGTAAAGTTTCCGATCTTAACATCAAACGGAGCCAGGTACACCTGCATATCCTCAATGGCATCTAACGAAACGGGATTGGTGCGGGTACTGCTCCCGTTCATACCAGATGTACCCGTCTGTCCACCCAAAGAAGGACTAAAACCAATAGCATCGTTGTTTACCGCACCATCAATGGTTACGTTGTTGTAACGGAAATTGGTTCCGCCAAAACTATTGTCGCGGCTTCCCTGTGGCGTTAAGCGGGTAATATCTGTTAAACTCCGGTTAATGGTAGGCATATTTTTCACCTGTTCGGCGCTGATGTTTTTACCTGTGCCATACGTATCGGCTTTTTGTTTCGGTTTCGCCTTGCCCGATACCATAACCGTACTTAACTCCTGTGCATTCTCCTGCAGTACAAAGTTAAGCTGCTGGCTTCCGCCTAAACGTACCGCAACATCGCCCAGCACTTCGGTTTTCATCCCCGTGGTAGAAACGGTTACCGTATAGGGCGAACCAATACGTAAATTGTTTAAAAAATAACGCCCATCTACATCGGCAGAGATGGCATAACGTGTTCCCGAAGGGGTGTGAATAGCCACAATGGTTGCACCAGGTATTGCAATTCCTTTGGTATCTTTAACCTGCCCCGTTAAGGAGCCGCTTGTTTCTTGCGCCATACCGTAAAAAGATATGAACAGCAAAGCGCAGAGCATGATTATTTTAAGCCCAGCCTGTTGCAGAGAAAGCCTCTCCAGCAAAAAGACGGGCGTTGGATATATATATTTCTTCATCAGTTTAATTTTAATTGCCTTGCGTTTTCCTATTGGGTAATCCGTAAAGCACCATCTATAATATGTAATACACCATTTCCAGCAAGGATATCCTGTTTAACCAGTTTAACAGCCATTGTATTTCCGATTCCCATCAATGTAATGCCATTAAAACTCCCAGGAGCATTGAGATCAGGTGTTAAAGTCATGGTTACCGAATTGCCATCGAGCATGGCCTGACTGCTGGTGTTGGATGACCCCGTGCTGAGGATATAATCGTAAATAAACCTTCTGTCTTTTACGACATGGTAATTTACAAGGCGTTTCAATACCTCTACATCAGTATTATTGACCTGTTCTACGCTGGAATAGCCCATTACCTGCATGGCCTGGTTGTTCGGTGCAAAAATGGTATAAGGCCCTGCCCCATTAATGGTTTCGAGCAAACCAGAACTTTTTAAAGCCTGTGTAAAAAGGGTAATGCTCGGCTCAGCGGAAACGGCATCGCCAAGGAGGTCGTGTAGGTAAGGACTTAAAACACGATCAAGTACCTGGATCAATCCATTTGAAGCCGGGATATTCTGCGCGATAATGCGTGAACCGTTTAATGTAAGTACGGTATCTGTTCCCTTGATCCAGTGTGTGGCATATAACTTGCCTCCACGTGAGCGTAACTCCTGGTTAAAAAGGTAAGGCAGTTTATTCAGCTCGTACTTTCCGTCCAAAGTATGGTATTGCGCAATACGCGAGATGATGGTTGGGTTTGCAGTAAGCACACTTACCGGGCTGGCATAACCAGCCAATGAGAATGCGGCATCTGATGGCACCAAAGCAGTATACGGACCTGCACCTTCCTGTAAGGTTTTATCAAGTCCGCTGCGTTTTAAAGCAGCACTGAAGGCCGAAAGGTTAAAATTATCTGCAATAACGAGGTTAATTTTATTGTTGTCGTAATCGCTTAGTTTATTTTCATCTTTACTGCATGAGGTACCCACAATGGCCATTAGCAATAAAGAAAAGAATGTGTTCTTATGGTATCGGTTAAATTGCTGTGCCATGTTTATTTGAGTTTAAATCCTTTGGGGAAAAGTAGGCGATCTACCACATGTATTGGTCCATTAAGGGTATTGATATCGGTATCAACAACTGTTGCAGCAGGGTATTCGGAACCTTTTACTTTTAACACAACACTGTTGTTGCTGAGTGAAAATTCAAGTGGCATAGTATAGGCGTATTCTACCGGAGGGTTTCCACCGATATTAACCGGATAGCTATTTAATGCCGGACGCAGTACATTGCTATAAAATACAGTAGCGTTATTAACGGTTTTATCGCCACCAGGGCTGGCAGGCTGAAATATTCTACCCCAGTTACGGTGAAAATTGTATACCGTATCCATCGGGAAACCGCCTACTGCCGTAAAGGTATTATCATCAAAACGGATACCTTCCTGCCCACGTTCATTGAATTTAACGATATCAGCTATGGTCTGAAATCCAGCCTGATGAAAGGCTTCATCAGTTGGGGCAAACAAAGTAGATACCGTGATATTTGGCCCGATATAGCCTTGATAAATGGGGGTATTTATTTCCCAATCTTTTTTATAATAAAGACGGGTATAGGCATAATCCCTCATGATTTCTTCGTCGCCAGGACGGTATCCAAAAAGCGGTTCCAGGTCCGCACCGATTTTATTGATGTAAAACTCATCTGCAAGGCGTTGCGATTCGATGAACATTGTAAATCGTCCATCAGCTTCTAAGGCTTCCAATATGGTTTTGGTAGGCCTTTCTATGGCTTTTTCCATCACATAAAGGCCTCCATTGGTTGCAGGCAGGTAATTAACTTTACCTACGTTTTTACCGTTCATCAGTAAATCTTTACCTTTTACCCCCACATAATGCCTGTAATAATATAAATCATATTGGTTATTGCTCTCTGGGTTTTCATAATATTTTACATACAAACCAGGATGGAGCAACAGGCTTTTGACCATAAAATTATCGCTCCGTAGTTTCAGTTCATCTTTGGTTACCGGGCCAATGGTGGTATAAAACATCATCAAACTATCCAATTCTTCTACGGGCATCTGATTAATGGCACTGGCACTTAAACCTGCAGTCTGCATGGCAGCATCGTTCGGTGCGAAAACCGTAAATACCACTTTGCTTCCTTGTTGCTTAAGGATATTTTTGATATTACTTTTTTGCCAGGCACTGTAAAACAGTTTTGCAGGCGAAGCGGTCAACAGCTGTTCTACAGTTTGTGTCGCATCGCTTTGAAACGGGACCTGGGCCCCTTCAGGATCGGGTATAAATTCCGTTTTGGAGCAGGCACCTAAAAAAAGGATACATGCCAATAAAACGAATACCCAAAAGTTTTTTAAATTTCTCATATTCATGATGATATATTATTTCTTGATAGCTTGATCGGGCCTAACCAATCCATCAACCAAATGATGGACAATGCCATTGCTACACAGGTTATCGTTTTTTGCTGTCAGGTTGCTGGTTGCCGAGTTCAGGATCACATCCGAAACGGTGTTACCACTTCGGAGTGTAAGGCCATAGCCCAGTTTAAATTCTGGATATAACTTTCCCCCTCCGAAATTCATGTAATGGCTATCGTTTTTGAGGAAATAGTTATAGGCCCCGTTTGAATTTATCAGTGAAAACACCTGCGAATCGGAGATGAAAAAGTGCCTGTCGTATAAAATATAAGCACCAAAAAGCCGGTCGCCCAAATACTGATCAACTTCAAGGGTATTTAACGAAACATCTGTGATCCCCACATTTTCGAGTGCTTTGTTATTGGGTGCAAAAATGGTGAAGGTTACCCCTGTAGCCAATTGATCCCACAGGTTAAACTTTTTTAAACCTTTAACAAACACACTATAATCGGCATGTTCTGCAAGCCACTGCTGCACCGTTTTATTGTAGTTTGGTTTCATTACGTTATCCAATAAATGCAGTACACCATTGGCTAAAACCACATCTTTCCTGATCACCTCAACCCCATCAATGTAAAGTTCGTTTTCAACACCTCCATTGGGATTAAAAGCTGCACGCGAAAGGTATAACTCTGGTCCTGTTAATGTCGCGTAACGGATATCTATCCCATTGCTTGGCATATCATCTACCATCAGTTTACGCGGCAGGATGTGATAACCGATTATTTTCTTTAAGCTGTCGACATTCATTTTGTCAAAATCTGTCGTGCTGTAAATACCCTGGCGGTTAAAAGCTTCGTCGGTTGGCACAAATACAGTAAAGGGCCCCGCTCCGTTTAACTGTTCGGTATATCCCGTTTTTTTGAGTGCGGCATAAAAAAGGCGCATTTCATAATTGTTCTTTATAAAATCGGCTGCCGGACGAATATTTTCGTTGGGTAAGGCAACCGATAAATCATCGTGTTTGCATCCTGTAAAAAAAAGCAGCTGTAAAGCCATTGCCAGTGCAAAAAGCATTTTTCCTATTTGTAAAACCGGTTTGCTATGCTTTACATTATTTAATTTTTTCATTGAAATCATGTTTTTAATAGATGGGCGGTGCGTATTTTCGTTGAATGGTGGTTAAATAAACCCTGCCATTAACTACTTCTACGGTATTTACCGTGGCGAAGGTTTTAGGGTTATTTACACCTGAATGGATATTGACCAGCAAGTTGGGCAGTATGACCGCATTATCGTTGCTCGTCATCCTTACTTTGCCATTCTGTAGACAGTTTACCGAAACCCAGTTGCCTCCATTATCAATTGAGGCTTCGTAAAAAGGATTATTGGAAATATCCATCCCCGGCACAAAAAAATCGAACCTTTGCCACATATTTGTGGTGATGCCATTGGTAGTATTACTTGCCCAGATCGGGAAACTTACGTAAGGACTTACATCACTTGTTGCCGTGTTCAGTTTAACATTGGCAATATATTTCCCCTTAAAACCCGGTATAGTGGCTGCTCTGGCGCTCAAAATACTTTGATCTTCGTAAAGCGACAGGAAAACATTCATTTCATCTTTCATTCCACCCTGGAAACTGGCCATTAAATAATCTTCGGCCTTAAGCGATTTATCGGCCTCCCAATAACCTTTGGCGCTCATGTTGTAAAAGTTCACATAGGTAAGCGAATCAGATAAAGGCAGCTTTTGAAAAATCTCTTCGCGGAGCAAGAGTCCGGTTCTTTTGGTTACAAAATCTTTTTGTAAGATGTGCAGGGTATATACTTCTTTACTGGTGAGATTAAGTACGGTATCGATCAGGATATCTTTTTTTAGCTGGTTTTCCAATTGAAAAAAGGGTACTGTATTTTTCGGGCGGTAAGCAAACATGATCCGTATTTTGCCTGATGGAACCTGAGCCCAGCTACTTAAATCGAAACCGTTTAAAATCGGCCCTACCAATACATTTTCTTTTCCCGGATATTCGGGATTGTTAACCGAGGTACTGGTACCAATATGCGATGGATACGGGGGTGCATAGGCATCGCGCTGATCTAAAAAATCGCCTACAATTTCGGCGCTTGTTGGTATGCCGTTAGCATCCAGCACCGGATTGATGAGCATGCAAAAAAAAGGCACTTTATTATCCTTGCTGCCAAGCGTTTGCACGTAATTAAGGTTATTGAATACCCTTAAATATGCCGGATCGTCGATCTTAGAGTACTCTACTTTTACGCAGCCTGAATTAAGCAGCAGAAAGCAAGCAGCAAAAAGCCATGCGAACTGTACAAATCCGGTTTTTATCATTCTGTTATTTAATCTCTCTTTTTTCATTATTTGTTGTGTTTGATAATGATCATTCTTGCTTTATTTGCTGGTGTACTGCCTGTGCCCGACTGGCCAATAAGTGCCACGGTGTAAATTCCGGGCTCTTGTACAGGCAATCCCCTTCCTAATTTCTGATAAAGGGTTTTATCTGCAATAAATGCCTCGCTTTTTAGTACTTCGATATCGTTGGCCCATATGCCCGGTACTACATTGGGTTTAGAACGGTAGGCCATAATTTCGAATGCTTTTTGATTGAAGACATTGCTGATATATGGCCGCTCGAACAAGGGCTGGCCAGGTTGAAGGTTAACACCTGCATTTGCATTGTCATTCCCTCCCGCTGAAGATTGCCCGTTGCTTTGTGTAAAAGTGATGTAAGGATTGCCCACCGAAAGATTTAAAAATCTTTTAAAGAAGAAATAGTGGTATTGATTGCGGCTGTAAGTAGCATCGTCTTCTGTCCCAAGATAGGTTGTACCACTTAAATCGTTGGCTACAATAAGCACCTTAGGTGTACCTGATTGATCTTGATATAACCATGCAGTATAGTTTTGCGCAGAACGCAGCACCTGACTGGCACAGGCAATGGTTTTTCCAGATGCATCTATAGCCTCAACGATGTGGCTGCCCTGAATAAAGTTGGTATATGCGCCAACTGTACCAAAAGCTAAATTACTCGCGATCGTTTTTCCATCTACCTTAAAACTTACATTTTGTGCAGCAAGACCATTTACCCCCTGTACCCTGAAATAAGTGTTGTTGGCCGATGGACTGTTATCATTAATCACCTGAAATGAATTTTGATAGGTTGATGAAGTTTCGTCAAGCTCGTTAATCAAATAATCAAATTTTTGCGGAGCGATTAAAATGGTATAAATACCTCCTGGCTGGTAGGTTTGAATCGGTGCATAAGTCTGATTGGTAGCGTTCATCAAATCCATCGGAATGGTTGATGTAGGCGGATCGATCAGGGTAATCGCATCCAAGCCACTGCCTAAGGCTGGCATCTGTCTGCCATCGGCCATTAGTATTTTAAACTGATAGGTTCCATAAGGGATTTCTATATAATCAGAAGTTCTGCTTGCGGAGCTGATATTATTGGTCCTGGCATCAACCAAAGTACCATCGGCATAAGCCAGCGATACATCTCCGCTTAACTCTTCCTGTCTTCCACTGCTGTTAACCGCGGGGTTTTTAATGGCACCGGATAGATTTACAATCCTGATTTTAAAATGATCGGGTTTTGATGGTGCGGTAACCCCTCTTTTAACAGGAACAACTTCTGGTTGCCCGTCCATAGCAAAAGTTGGCAACAGAAAGTAATCGGTTGGATTGTTATAATCGTTTTTTACATCGAGTTTTACATTACCTGCAACTACAGGTGCATAACTTCTCGCCATAAAATCCAGTTTTGCCGTTTCCTGTGCATCGAACAGATCCTGTGGAATAAACCAGGTTTTCCCTAATTGTCCGTTTGAGGGAAAATATGAGGTACCCGGATATTGCTGGCTATTGGGTTTGTTAGGTTCCCTCACTACGAAATTGGTCAAGCTATCACCATTGACAATCACCTGATTAAAACCTGCTACATTGATAATCCGGGCGGTTGAGTTGACACGGTTCTGAGTGAGCGTCCTATTGTCTGATTCAAAATCAACTTTATCCTTTTTACAGCATTGAAACAACAGCATCACACTGAAAAACAGCAGACTAAAGCATTTATAATTTATCTTATTCATTATTTAAATAGATTATAGGTAAAGCCTAACATAATTTCGGCACCGCGGGTATAACTTCTGTTAATGTATTCGTTGCCGTACCATTTGCCCCCTGTTTGTGGGTTGGCATAAACGGTTTTGATATCGGGATTAAGGATATTTTTAGCATAACCTTTAAACCTGACACTTTTACTCAGGCGCTGACTGAATACAAAATCTAAAACAGGCACCGGAAGGGTATATAAATCGGGTTCTCCGGTCAGGTTAATCTGTACCAAACGTTCGCCTACCACGTTAAAGGTTAAGGTAAAATCAGAGCCCGATTTTGGGTTCTCATAATTTAACCAGGCATTGATAGAATAAGGTGCCTGCTCAAAAAGCGGACTGTTTTTTGGCGTATAACGATCGAGTGAGCGGATGGCTTCGTAACGTTGTGGTGTTTTTTTGATATCGCTCTGTGCCAGCAACAAGTTAGAACCGAAGTAGAAATTCTTCAACGGATCCCACATATTACCCAGGCTTTTTACCACCTCCAACTCGAGTCCCCATACCCTACCCACGTTCGGATCGTTCTGAAACTGGATGGTTGGAAACTCGGGATAAGTTGCCGCTAAACCTGCGGTTTGCAAACTAAAAACCTTTACCAACTGGTTTTCTATGCGTTTACCAAATGCAGAAAAAGCAAGAACTTCCCCTTTTGCCGGGAACCATTCCCACCTAAAATCAAGGTTTTGGGTAAACTGGTTTTTAAGGTTTGGATTACCCACAACCAAACCCATCTGAAAGGCATCGAACTCGAACACATTGGTAATTTCCCTTAACTCCGGCCGGGCCAAAGTGGTGTTATAAGCACTGCGGAAATTCATGTTATCGTTTAGCGTATAAGTTGCGTTAACAGAGTAAAATGGCTTATAACCCGTTTTATATACCGAGTTTGGATTTATTGGATTCAATGGGATTTTGCTTCCATTTACACCGCCTGCGGTAAGCGAAGGATCTAAAAACACACCAGAGGTATCAACAGATGAACCGATGTTGGTCATCTCGAAACGTACGCCACCGGCAATACGCAGTTTTTCGGTCAGCTTTAAATCGAGCATACCATAAAAGGCATTGGTTTCGAAATAGCCGGTATAGTTATTTGGCGATTTCTGACTATTGTATAAAAACCCACCGATGGGCATCATGCCTTCGCCCTGGTTTCCGGTAGGAAGTTTAACACCAATAAATTCACTGCTTACCAACCGGTTCAGATTACCTTCGGCACCGTAAAGTGGTAAAGATCCGTTGCTGGTAAAGTTAGATCCGGGCAAGAAAAGTTGGTTTTCATTAAACTCACGGTCTCTGAACAGGTAATTTACACCGGTTTTTAACTCTTGTTTCTGTCCGAGGAATTTAAATGGAATGCTTAAATCGCCTTTATAATTGTAATTTTTCTCGTCAAGGTTTCTCCATCTTCTTCCATTAGGTTCAGCTTGGATAATGCCGTAAGGGCCAAAACCATTAACATAACCTGAGGTTAAGGCATAAAGATGTTTGGTATAAACAGTTGCAGGAGCGCTACTTCCTGTTCCAACGGTATAGTAACCACCACCCCTTGGGCTGTAGTCGGCTAAACTGGCAAAACGGAAATCAGGATCGTTTTGTTTCGACCTCGAACTGGCTACATTATAACTTAAGCGCGGCGATAATTCTTTATCAAAAAACTTATGCTCGCCCTGTAAGTTAAACGTGTTCAGGTTACGGAAGGTTTGTTTCAGCGAATAAGTTGTTGTTTTAACCTCCCCCGGTAATCCCGTATATTCGTAGCGGCCAGCTAAATTAGTGGCTTTGGTTTCGCCGCCCCAGCTGCCCAGGTATTGCATGCTGATTTCGTTACGTTTATTAAACTGATAAGTAACGCCCACCAAGGTTCCATAGTTTAACGTTTCTACACCTGTGTTTTCTTTATAAGTTTGGTATTTACCCATAAATAAACTGTTTGGTGTAATGTAGTTTGGAATATTACGTGGACTGTACACATCTGGGTTACCGGTAACCACGCCCTGGTAAATACTATATTGGGTTAAATCGCCTCCGCTGATGTCGGTAATGCGGCGATAATAATTCCCACCCATGATTAAACCCAGTTTATGCTTTTTAAAAATATTAAAACTGTTGCCATACGTAGCCGAATACAACTGGTTTAGCGGTGCTTTTTTGTACTGCGTAGTCATTACCGGATCGAAAGACTGCATGATGTTGTTAATGCGTGCTACTTCCTGGTAGGCTGTTGGGCTATAATTGCTGTTGGCAATCATGCTTTGGATAGAGCCCAGCCCATTTGGATACTGACTTGCCAGGTTTTTAAAGTCGCTGCTCAAGTTTTTACCACTGATTTTATTACCGAAAGACCCCATATCGCTGTTCCAGAAGCTATTGTATTGTCCGCCGATACCCACATTTGAGTTTACACCCGATTGGGCAATAATTTCGAACGTTTCCTTTTCTGGAACAGATTTGGTTTTTAGCTCCACAATACCCGCAGCTGCATCAGCAGGTTTATCAGGCGTTACGGTTTTATAAATGGTAATGTTATCGAGCAGTGATGCCGGAACCAGATCAAGGGGTATGGTGCTCCTGTCAGGATCAGACGAGGCTAAACGAACGCCATTCAATTGTCCGATTACACTCCTATCCCCCAAACCGCGGATGGCTACATATTTATCATCGGTTACGGTAACACCTGATACACGTTGCAATGCCTGTGTAGTGGTAATGCTACCGGTGCGTTCAATCTGTTGTGACGATATTGCATCCTGGATGATTGATGACTTTTTGCGTTCTTCCAATACCGCCACCTCAGTATTTGCCTTTCTCCTGGCCTGAACCATTACCTCACTTAACTGTGTTGATGAGGCTTTTAAGGCAATGTTCAACGCTTTGGTATTGGCATCTACTTTAATTTCACGGCTACTGTAGCCCATGTAAGAAATAACCAGGGTAGCACCTCCTTCAGGAACGGTAATCCTGAAATTTCCGTTCACATCCGTCGAAGCTGAAGCAGCCCCACCTTTAACCTTTATACTTACGCCGATCAGTGTTTCCTTGTTCTTTTCATCGAAAACGGTTCCGGTAATTAAAATCGGTACAGGTTTTCGGGTGATTACCACATAACCTTCTACCACATTATATTTAAGATTGGTATTGGCTAAAATGTTGTTCAAAGCCTCAGCAACAGTAATGTTTTCGGCACTAAGGTTAATCTTTTTGCTTACTTTGTTCAGCAGGCTTACCGCTACATTAATTTGGATATTCCCCTGTTTTTCTACAACAGCCAAACTATTTTCTATCGTTGCAGCTTCGAGTTTGAGTTTGATTTTCCGATTCAGATCCTGACCTGATACATTACTGGCGAAGAGTACACCTAAGCTGGTAAGATTTGCAAGGATCACTAGAAAAGAGCATTTCATAAAGAAATAAATTTTATCTGCGGGCAGATTGTTATCAGCCATCTGCCTCAGTTTCTTTTTAACATGGTACAAGGCATTATAACATTGCCTTGCATATCGAAAAGAAACATGCAGATGTAATACTTTTTGCATATTTTTGATCATTATGATTTTTCGCCTTCGGGCGGATATTATGAATACTTTATCGTGGGCTGACGGGTCTTCGAAAACAGCCAGTCCGTTGATGATTTACGCGTCCTCCTTCAAAGGGGGGACGTTTTTATTTTTAGTCTGTTTGTTACATCCCCATCCTTTCTTTCCTAAAAAATGCTAACATGATTTTGATTGATTTTATATTTAAAATTACCCGCAACACTGAGGATCTTAACGAGCTTGCTTACCGGGATATCGGTGGTTAAATTCACCCTGATCTGCCTTTCGGCCAGCAGCGGGTTCTTAATTTGGATAACAACATTATAGGTTCTTTCCAAAATGGCAGCAATATCTGCAAGCTTTGTCTTCCTGAACACCAGTTTTCCGTTTTTCCATCCACTAATATCGCTAACAGGTGTGCTACCCAATTCGTGCTGCCCGGTTTTCTCGTTCCACACCACACTTTGGCCCGGCAACAATACGGCAATTGGATGCAATACCTTGTTTACTTCACGGTCTACCCTTACCTTTCCGGTACTGACTAAAACACTAACCGGTTGATTTAAAAAAGCATCAACTTTAAAAGAGGTACCCAATACCCTGGTTACTACATTTCCGGTGTGGATGATAAATGGCCTTTTCGGATTTTTAGTGACTTCAAAAAAAGCTTCCCCCCTTAAAGATATCGCCCGCAGGTTCGTGGCGAATTTTGAAGGAAAAGAAAGAGTACTTCCTGCTCCGAGATATACCACAGAGCTATCGGGCAAAAGAATTCTGGAACGTTTTCCTTTTGGGTTTTCGAAATGCTGAACCAGTGCATTTTGTTGAGATGTTTTGTTCAGCCTTGGGATTAATATTGAAATTGAACCGATAAGCACCAAAATAGCTGCCGCATACGATAAATACCTACGGAGTTTTATCTTTTTTGGTGCTAAGGCTAAAATTTTTGTCTCACTGTCCTCAATATTTTCGGCCGATTGCCTTTCGTGGAATTTCACAAGTGCCTGCGCAACATCGGGTTCATTGTATTGATCAATGTTTGATGAAGCCATCTCGTCCATCACCTCATCAAAAAGCGCAGAAAGATCATCTGTAGATAGCAGCGATTTTATTTGAACAGTTTCTTCCGCTGTACATCCGCCGTTAATATATTTCCTGATGAGTGCTTTTTTTTCTGTTTTATGATCCATTGATGTTGTTCTTCAATAGTCATAACACAGCTTTTTAAGGGTACCACCTATCAAATGGTAAAAAAATATATTTTTTTTATTTAAGAAGGTAAAACCAAGACGATATAAGGCGCCAGAAGTAAAAAAAGGGTAAAATCAGCATGTTCTTTTATGTGCTGCCTGAAAAAGCTAAGCGCCGCAACCATATAATTTTCGACCGTATTTACAGAAAGGTTCATATCACTGGCAATTTCGGCATAGGTTTTATTTTCCTCCCTGCTCATCTGGAATACTTTTCTGCGGGCAGGGCTTAACTGGCTAAGTTTTTCGCGGTAAATCTCTTCGAGCTGTGCGTACACCAGTGCATCATCAGCGGGCCGCGATTTCACAACCTCGGTCTCAAGCTGTTCATCAAGCTCAACAGCGGCCATTATTTTTTTACGGTAATGGTTGTACAGCGCATTTTTGACCGAGCGGTAAAGATATGGACCCAGATCGGTTTCTATTGAAATCTCACCCTGTTTCTTCCACAGACCGAGCATCACATCCATCACCAGTTCTTCTGCAACAAAAGTATCTTTAATATTTTTTAAGGCATAACGGTATAAGGCAGAATAGTACCGTTTAAAGAGCAGATCGAAGGCAGCTGAACTTCCGTTTTTATGCTTTTCTAACAGTACTGCATCCGGTAAATCTTTTATTTCGTTGAACATGCCTTGCGAAGAGAATCTCTGTGCAGCAAAAATAAAATCTATAACAACGCTTTATATTAAGGCAATATTAAGTTATTGAACATGATCAATATTGATTATTTCAGGTCAAACGTTTGGATGTGAACGGCCGTTCAATAATAAACACAAATAAACCACAACATTCGTTGCGGCTTATTTTACCTAACCAAAACCTAATGGATATAACCAATAACTATGGCACAAACCTAGAAACGAAACATGAACAAAAAATGAAGTTTCGATTCAGATCAAGCCTGACTGATAAATAATGACCGTAATGTTTTAATGGAGTTGTAGAGGAAGGAATCGAACCTTCGGCGTGCTCCCAAAAAAGCGCTCTACATTGATCGTTTTCAATTGATCGCCGCAAAAGTAGTGATTAAGAGTACACTTAAAAGTACAAAGTAAAAGCTTAACAGTTTAATAATATATCGCTGCGCTTGTGCCTTTTCAGAATTGTTCAACTTAGACAAACGATAAATTGCATAAATTCTTGGCGCCATAGGCAATACCGTTGTCCACATCCCTGGCTTTTACCTTTCGTCAGGAGCCTAAATATAACCTTGGAACTTCTGTCCACAATTCTAGAAATTTTATTTTCATAAAAACCCTCACAGGAAAACTTTGAACCAAAAAACTTGACATTCTAATTGTTAAAGCATCTGAACTCTGCCCCTATTTTTCTTATTAAGCAAAGTCACACTTCCAACTAACTGACATGACAAAGCGGACGACCAAGCCTACCCACCACTCTATACAATTTGACTACAACAATTACCAATTGGGCTACTTTTTACACAACGACAATCAGGAATTTTGTACTTGAGATTTATTCAGTTTTAGAAATAATTAAATAAAGAATTATGCAAAAGAGAAAATTAGGAAATAGCGGACTGGAAGTTTCCGCATTAGGTTTTGGCTGTATGGGTTTAAACTTTTTGGATGGCAAAGGTCTTGATAAAAAAGATGCCATAACGCTACTGCACAACGCAGTTGAAAGAGGTATTACATTTTTTGATACCGCAGAAGCCTACGGACCTTACACCAATGAAGAAATTGTTGGCGAGACATTACAGCCTTATAGAAAAGACGTAGTCATCTCCACAAAATTTGGTTGTAAAGATGCCAGACCAGCAGCAGGTTTAGACAGCAGACCCGAAACGATCAGAGCAGTTACTGAAGCATCTTTAAAAAGATTAAAGACAGATTACATTGATCTGCTTTATCAGCACAGAGTTGACCCTAATGTTCCGATAGAAGACGTTGCAGGAACAGTGAAAGACCTGATACAAGAGGGCAAAGTAAAATATTTCGGTTTATCGGAAGCAAGTGTTACAACTATTCGAAGAGCACATTCAATTCAACCTGTATCAGCATTACAAAGCGAATACTCTTTGTTTTGGCGTGAGCCGGAAGATGAAATCATACCAACATTAGAAGAGTTAGGAATTGGTTTCGTTCCCTTCAGTCCTTTAGGCAAAGGCTTCCTCACAGGCATCATAAACAAAAAATTAGAAGCTATCGACCGCAGAAATATTATTCCCCGGTTCAGCGAAGAAAATATAAAGGCCAATCTGGTTTTAGTGGATGCGCTTTCTGAGATTGCGCAACAAAAAAATGTGACGACAGGACAACTGGCATTAGCCTGGCTCTTAGCGAAAAAGCCCTGGATCGCACCCATCCCCGGGACTACAAAACTGCATCGTTTAGCGGAAAACATCGGCAGTACAGATATTATATTAACAGCCGATGAACTTGCAAAAATTGACTCAACGGTCAATGGAATTACACTTGTGGGCGACCGCTATCCCGAATTTTTAGAAAAACAAATAGACAAGTAAAAATTAAAAGCAATGCAAAATATTAAAGGAAAAATAGTTGCTATCACAGGTGCAAGCAGCGGAATGGGTAAAGCCATTGCGATAGAATTAGCAAAAAACGGTGCAAAGGTTGTTTTGGGTGCAAGGCGAACAGAACAATTACAACAAATTGTTGACGAAATTAAAAGCAAAGGTGGTGAAGCCATCTTTGCTCAAATTGACATGAAGAACAAAGCCGATCTAGTTCGTTTGGTAAATGAAGCAGTTGAGCAACACGGAAAATTAGATGTCATTGTAAACAACGCGGGTGCCAGTCAATTAAGCCGCATTGATGAATTGGATATTGAAGGTTGGGAAGAAATGATCGATGTTAACCTCAAAGGCGTTTTGTATGGGATGGCAGCTGCGATTCCCGTTTTCAAACAACAACAATCGGGACATATCGTCAATATCATTTCAACTTCAGGAATTAAGATTATCCCAATGCAAGGCGTTTATGCAGGAACTAAAAATGCCATTCGCACTATTGCAGAAGCGTTTCGTCAGGAGTCAGACGGGAACATACGCATCACAGGCATTTCGCCCGGATTAGTGAAAACAGATTTTGCGAACAACATCAAAAACGAAGAAATGAAAACAGCTGTTCAACGGGGAATGGAACAAATTGCCATCAACCCCATAGCCATTGCCAATGCCGTAATTTATGCAGTAAGCCAACCGGAGGATGTTGAAATTGGCGACATTGTGATTCGTCCGTCAAAACAAAATTGATTAAATTCGTAAACGAAAAATGCAACAACAATCCAACATCAATCACATTAAAAGTATATCGCAACTGGTGCGTATCTTGGGATTTCCTGCACCATTGCACCCGTTGATTGCATTGGTTGATTACAATAATGTTTCGATTGAGATGTTTCCAAAAGGGCAAAAAGTAAGTCTTGATTTTTACAAAATTTCCTTTAAGCCCACATTCACAGGACAAATAAAATACGGACAAGGGTATTACGATTTTGAAGAAGGTGGATTAGCATTTTTGAAGCCAAAACAAATCGTTTTTTCACCGGAAGACACAGAGAGCTATCAAGGGATCGCTTTGTATTTCCATCCGGACTTTACCCGAAATTATCCATTAGGAAGCATAATAAACCATTATGGCTTTTTCTCTTACTATGTTTCAGAGGCCTTGTTCCTGTCTGCAAAAGAAAAAGAAATTATAGCCAATTTATTTGCTACAATAGCCGATGAATTAGACAACAACATTGACCACTTCAGCCAGGATGTTTTGGTGTCACAAATAGAATTGTTATTGAATTACAGTAACCGTTTTTACAACAGGCAATTTATTACGAGAAAAGCAATCAATCACGACATCATAACTTCTTTGGACAAACTTTTAGACAACTATTTTGAAGAGGAAAGCAGTCTGAAGAACGGCTTACCGTCCGTAAAATATATCAGTACGGAATTAAAGCTATCGCAGCGCTATTTGAGCGATATGTTGAGTTCATTGACAGGACTAAACACACAACAATACATTCAGAATGCAGTCATTGAAAAAGCCAAAGAAAAATTATCAACGACAAATCTATCTGTTTCGGAAATTGCTTATGAATTGGGTTTTGAACATTCACAGTCGTTCAGCAAACTCTTCAAGACAAAAACAAATGTTTCGCCTTTGGAGTTCAGACACTCCTTTAATTAAAAAACGACAATAAGCAGACTAGTAAAAGCCAGTTTTGAGTAACACGGATTGTGTCGGGTGGCTTTTTGTCCTACATATTGAAGTTTTGAAGCCAGACCATTCAACGCTGTAGCGCCCGCTAGGGCAAAAAACTCCACCAAAGAAAACTGACCATCATAATCCTCCCCTGTCAGGGACAGACGCGGCATCGTTCCAGAACAAAAGATCTTTATGAATTGCTCTGGTAAATTTCGCTGTTTCATGAGCGACCAACAAAAAAAGGGAGTCCCAACTTTGGAACACCCTTTTTAGCAAATAGATGAGTGAGTTAAGATTAGAAATTTTTATTGACTATTGATTGCGCTTTAGACTGGTCTACAAAATCCATTGGGATAACACCGTATCTGCCCGAAGGATTATTTGTAAAATATCCGCTTAGCCTTGGATTTATATAATTGGATACCACGGTAATATTCGGGATAGTAAAGATACCGGGCTGATAACCGCTTGCATAGTTTATATAGAGTTTGTTGGAGCTGTCTGCTTTCGCGGCGTTCAGCTGTCCTTCAACTGTTGTCCATTTGCTAGCCAGATCGTTGACCTTATAAACATCCTGAACCCTAATCCCACCAAAACTACTGTTGATATCGAAAGTGGTGTTATCACTCCATGCAGTGGCGTTAATCCCTTTTACGCCAGTTGCGGCAAATCTTCTTATCAACTTAATTTTACCCCTTAGTGCACCTAGGCTTGGCAGCCCTTCTGAGAGATCCCATTTATTTGGATTTTGTTGTGTGTAGGTGTTAAAGGTTTCTTCGAAAGAACGGTTATTGTTAGATGGCGTATGCTCCTCTTTCACACACATTAATATTGTTTCAGAGGGATTTGCATTTAAAAAATCAAGACAAGCATTGATTACATTCTGAAAATTAAGATTTTGATAAATGGCACCGTGATGTATAGCGAAAGCATTATCGATATGTCTGCAACGGATATCCAGATAGCGGACGCCCAAGTCTAATTGCGCTCCAATGCCGATATTTTGGCATTTTGCAGTATTAACTACAGGTTCAAACATTGCACCGGAATCGTGGGTTCCGGGAATAGACAACCTTGATACCGGAGTGGTATTTGATAAGCCGGACATCCACATGCTCAAAGCTGGCGGCGCTTGTAATAATGCAAAGTCCGTTGTGGCAGTTTTGGCCTTAAGGGATGGGTTTTCGACAGGTGATACTTGCTCTTTTTTACACGCGGTAAATAAGCAGGCCGATACGGCTAGGGAAAGAAATAATTTTTTCATGGTTTTTTTATGATATCTATTTGCTGAAATTATTATTTGAAGCTGCAGAAAGCTTTGGATCAGAAATTTCCGAAGAAACTCTTTTTGCTAAAACCGGATGAAACTGCCATCTTGGGTAGATTGTAAACATTTCCTGAACCATTAAACGCTCTGGTTGATGTGCATAAAAAGCAACAGCTGTAACATTACTTACAGCAGGTAGTTCTTTTGTTTTGTTTTCCATCATCTATGTCTAAGTCAAATGAAACAGGAAAACGTACTAGTCAAGATCGTTATCTGTAGATTAAATTTACGTTAAGCGCCTGGAATCATTATCCGGTAGGTCAGGATAGCTACTCTTTCAGCATTTTCAGTATGATGCTCAATTGATTATTAACTGTTGTAGGGTATATCCTGCTTCCCACATTTCCGGATCAGATTTTTGATACCTTGTCAATACTGAGTAAGCTAAGCAGAGTCAAGTAGTCTCATCCATGGTCGTGGTGAAGCTTGCGGATCAATAGTAATTGCTTCTAAAAGATGAAAACTATTTGTTTTTAATCCAGCGGTTTATTAGGTTTAAGAAACAAAATAGATAGAATTGAAGCCAATAATATTTCTGTCATATGAAAAATCAAACCAAAATAAAAACGGTTACTTTGAAAAGCAGTCAAGCAAACCGTCGGCAAAACTACTTCACAATGGATAATGGAACGGCTGATATATGAAGCAAAAGCATTATTAAAACACACTAACTGGAGCCTTTCTGAAATTGGCTAGTGTCTTGGTTTCGAAGATCCCTCCTACTTTGTCCGTTCTTTTAAAAATTATGAAAAGGAAACCCAAAAGATCTTAGGGAGAAGGTCGCCAAGACGTAAGTGTAGTTAAAGAAAAAACCTGATTGATGGAAACAATAAAAAAATATCCCCTAGGCCAACTTTATGGAAAACCTTTTGAAAAAAAGGATTTTGTAGCACTGACAAGTAAAGAAATATTTCGATTAATCGACTCTGACGCCAACACGAGCGTCCAACAATATCATCAGCACGATTTTTATGCAATCTCTTGGGTGGAAAGTGGACAGATACAGCAGAATTTAGATGGAAAAACATATACCCTGAGCAAAGGGGATATATTTATCGCCTGCCCTGGACAAGTTCATGAAAATGATTTTGGCAACACGGACAAAAAAATAAAGGGAGGTGCACTTTTATTTACAACAGAGTTTATTGAGCAATTAAAACACAATAGCGTAATTTCAGAACTGACATTTCTCGACAATGTTTTTTCCAATCCGCACCTGCATCTTCCTGATGAAGAAAGAAGCAGTTTTTTAAGTGTTGTTCAGGTGCTGTTTAAAGAAGTGGATAAGAACCATTCCAATTGGGCAATCATCAAATCATTGCTTTCTGCTGTTTTACTATTCATCCAGCAAAGTATTGATTCAGTCATAGTCAAATCAACCTCATTGAGACATATTGAAGTTTACAAAAAGTTCAAGCACTTTTTGGAACTCCATTTTAAAGAAAACAAGACCCCTGGGTTTTATAGCGAACGATTACATATCAGCGACAGGCATCTTAATCGGCTATTGAAAGAAACGACGACTAAAACGGCCTCCGATATGATTCTTGGCCGTTCGATGTTGGAAGCGAGACGCCTCCTTTATTTTACTGAAATGAATATATCAGAGATCGCCTGGAGCTTAGGATACCAGGATCAGTCTTATTTTACAAAGCTATTTAAAAAAGAAACGGGACAGACACCGCAAGCCTATCGTTTGTCAATGTCCTGAATTTACCAAACATAGTCCATATGGTCGTATAAAATTATTCCACCTAAGCTGAACTTTGTCTTGTTAAATAAAACGAGATAAAAATGGGAAGTTTAGAAAATAAAGTAGCGGTTATTACAGGAGCTACTTCAGGAATGGCTTTAGCAATTGCAAAGCTTTTTGTAAGCGAAGGTGCTTACGTATATATTACCGGACGCAATCAGGAAAAACTTGACGAAGCTGTAAAGGCAATTGGAAATAATGTAAGGGGAATACAAGGTGATGCCGCTAACCTGAAAGACCTTGACAGGCTCTTTGACATTATTGAAAGCGAACAGGGGAAAATAGATATTCTTTATGCCAATGCAGGTGTCGGTGATTTCGGTCCTTTGGGAATGATTACCGAAGAGCATTTCGATAAACTTTTCAACCTAAATGTTAAAGCTGTAGTATTTGCCGTTCAAAAGGCATTGCCACTTTTTAACAATGGCGGGTCAATTATCATGACAGGTTCTATTGCAGCAATGAAGGGCTTTGCCGGTTTAGGATTGTACGGAGCCAGTAAAGCGGCACTGCGATCTTTGGCAAGAACATGGACAAATGAATTAAAAGAGCAAAATATCCGGGTAAATGTGATAAACCCAGGTCCTATTGATTCCGATTTTTTCAATTCAGGACCCAAAGAAGCCCAAGATTTTCTTATTTCATTGGTTCCGATGGGTAGAAAGGGACAACCGCAAGAAATCGCATCCGCGGCATTATTCCTTGCCTCTGATGCGTCGAGCTTTATTACTGGCATAGAACTATCTGTAGATGGTGGATTGGCTCAAGTTTAAACAAATTTATAATGATGATAAAAAATATATTTCAACTCATACCTAGAAAAAACGGAAAAGTTTTAACCTATAATCCGTTTAAATTATTTCCACTGCTGATCGACAGTTATCGTTTTGGCACTAAATATGGATCCGATTTAAAACTGAATACTGGAGACAAATCTCCCGATTTCAACTTACCTAATCTATATGGAAAAAATGTAAACCTATATAGCTCATTGGAACAAACAAAAGTCATCTTGATTTTCTATAGAGGAGGCTGGTGCCCATTTTGTAATCTACAGCTTAGGCAATATCAAAACATGACCTCCCAGTTCAATGAGTATGGCGCCAAGATTATTGCCATCTCTCCAGAAATACCCGATAGGGAATTAACAGATGATGAAAAAACGGATTTGAAATTTGAGGTGTTAAGTGATGTAGGCAACAGCGTAGCTAAAAAGTTTACTGGAATTTTGAAATATGAAGGAAAATCGGCTGAACGACTAAGGGAACTTGGCATCGATTTGAATGAGCTTAATCAATCAGAAAGCAGAGAGGTGCCAATTCCGGCTGTTTTTATTATAGATCAAAATCGCAAAATAATATTTGCAAAAAGTGAAGGTGGGGATTACAAAAAGCGAGTTGAGCCACAGGAAGTATTAGCATTGTTAAAAGGTTAAATAAACTTTGCTCTTTAACTAAATAAGATTTCCTAGGTTTTAATTGACCTAACATTAAAATACTATATCGGATTGAAGGCTGTCAAAAAAAGTCAAAATTGGTATAAAGTGTTCGATTGTGTGCCCGTCCACTCCACTGGAATCAGTATCAGAAATCACTAAAAAACATTAAAAGCATGCAAATCGTTGATCTGCATGCTTTTGTTTTTTGGCATTTTGTGGCTTTTTTCATCAAATAACGCATATGCGAGGTGCGTGATTCGGTGAGTTGGACTACGAAAGTTTCGAGCAGACCGATTTGATATTAACTATTTTAGTATCAACTAATTTATCACGTAAACATCTTGACTTTTTTTAATTGCAATCTTAAGTTTATTCATCTTTTCCCCTGATAAGGCTATTAAAGTATCCATAAATGTAGCCGACATCATCACTTATTCAGTCATCTATCATAATGACTAACTTTTAACCATCAACAGGCTTGGGCTAACACTCAAGAATAAAGTTCTTGGTAGCCATGCAAGAACCAAAAATGAATTCACTTTAGTTATTCTTCTGGCGAAATTGTTTGCTACTGATTTTTTTATCCATTTTTAACTGATGAAAAAGAAATGGATTTCTTGTGGCAATTCTGAATTACGCTGAAATCTCAGATGCTTTCCCTCTGCAGCTGCAAATACGTAGTAATGTTGGTGGATAGAGTGCTCTTGCTAAATGAGTCCTACTTTAGTTTTAAATTCATCCAATACATTGATTTATAAATTTAAATTAAATAATGCGAGATTCCTTAGTAGAACGATTATTGTTACGTTTTAAGGTATTGAAGAATAATAAAAAAATAGCAGAATCAATTAAAGGACAAGGGTCCCTGCAATGGATGTCCCAATCGCCCACTGGGTTTCTACTCATGCTTGTACTCCCATCGTTGCTTTTGTTCTCAAATTATTTGTTTCCGTAATCAACTCAAAGGAATAAACAATTTACGCTAAAGAAATTTATTATAATGTAATCTGCTTCCCTATTAAAAGTTCATGACGCTGAAATCTACATCATTCCTTACTTAAAGTTAATATGGAGTTCATACTTAGCGACTAGTTTTACCCGCAGTTATGAATCTATCCTCTGACAGTAATTTATTCGAATTGATAAAAGCCAGCAATCATTTGGCTTATACTTCAATTATAGATAAATACTGGGAAGAATTGTTCAGACATATCTACTCAAAGATCAAAAATTCAGAAGACGCTAAAGATATTGTTCAGGATATTTTCCTAAGCCTTTGGAAAAACCGTTTAAACATTTCACTTAATGAAAAAGATAGCCTTGCCCCCTATCTATTTAGGTCGGCCAAATATTCGGTGATCAATTATTTTTCTAGACCAGGAATAACTATTGCAGATGAGCAGGAGCTATCGGCAGCTTTAAATGCGCCTTCTGAAACAAAAACGGACGAGAAGTTGCTAATAAATGAGCTCCAAAACTTACTTGAGAGTGAAGTTAACCAGCTGCCTGAAAGGTTACAACTACCCTACCGCTTAAGCCGGGAACAGGATCTCTCTATCAGGGAAATTGCAAAAAAGCTTTCCCTGTCTGAACAGACTGTTAAAAACAATATCAGCGCAGCTTTAAGCGCAATACGTTAACAGCGCACTGTAAATACCGCGACCGGGCCCTACATCCATGATCGTACTATTTTTATCAGGACAGTTTTTTTCAATAAAGCTAATCGTTTCAGCCTTACCAAACGGAAAGCTGGTACCGGAATAAATTGTGATTTCGCTCATAAATAGGTTGACTAGTGAACCTAAGGTTAAGGTTTCACTGTTGTTTAATGAAATTAACAAATAATCTTGATATCATCATTTGTTTTAACAATTAACTAAATAAAAGGGTTGTATCACAATAAGGCAGATGGCGGTCGAACGCTAGTTTGCATAGCTGAACTTCTACCGTAGACTAAGCAAAGACTATGAGAAAACAGCCTCTATTTAAGCGTTCTATATTCTCCATCATAAAGTGTTTGCTGATGTTGCTTTTTAAAACGTATAGAATCAATCGGTTGGATGACGATAATTCTGAAAGAAAAACAGGCAGATTCCTCTCGAAATCTGCCTGTTTTTAAATTTATCAAGTAAACCCAGGTGTTTCAACCTGAGATTCTCACAGAACCGTACGTGATGGTCTCCCATCATACGGCTCTTATTATCGTAACTCCATAGTAGGTTTCGAGCCAAATGTCCAATGTGCAAATAAGTTTGGCTTTCGTTTATGTAAACGCCTTATCCATTTCATCGCACTGGTCAAACTAACCCTTAACCCTTTGTATTTCCTGATTGCCCAGTTGGCCAGCTTTGAGTTGACCCTACGCAAAAAGTCTTTCAACTTAGTGCTATAGAATTTTCCGTAATAGTTGATCAAACCC
>NZ_SIXF01000022.1 GCF_004310665.1 Pedobacter kyonggii
ACATTACGGATATAGAAAGGCTCTGGAAAAAAATGGAATTATCCAAAGCATGTCCAGAAAAGGAAATTGCTTAGATAACGCCTTGGCCGAAAGCTTTTTTGGTATTATGAAGACAGAATTGCTGTACAGAGAGAGCTTTGAAACTGCAGAAGAATTTATCACTTCGTTAAAAGAATATATTCATTACTACAACAATAAAAGAATAAAAAACAGGTTAAATGGAAAGAGCCCGGTGGAATACCGAGCTCTCGTACAAAAAACTTAATTTTGAATCTGTCCAACTTTTTGGGGTCACACCACTTTTTTATGTAAAATTTTGCGTCATCCTGAATTTATTTCAGGGTCTTTTAAAGCGTACAAAATCATCTTATGCATAGATGCTGAAAACAAGTTCAGCATGACGTATCTTGTTCAGGAGGACGATTCTATGGGCGATTGCGTTATTAAGATAATCCTTTCTTATTCTTATAAGTCATTTTAGCTTTTGTGCCCGCGCTATAGTTGTAATTTTTCAAGTTACTGGCCTTCTTTTCGTGAAAAGCTGCACCACGGTCAGTATCCTCATCTTCTTCGGTTTTCTTTTTCTTTGGTTTAGCGGCTGCATCAACTACTTTCAAATCTTCTGGCAGTTCCATTACTTCCAGTTTCTGACCGATGGCCTGTTCAATTTTTTTCACCTCAACCAATTCGATATCGGTAGAAAAAGTAATTGCCACAACATCTTCATCGCCATGTTTAACAATGCGTTGAATTAACGTTTCTTTCTGCTCTGGCAGTTCAAAGTGCAGGATAAAAGGAATTCCTTCAATATTGAGTTCGCCTAAATTCTCATTGGCAACAATTAAAACCCTCGCTTCTGGATTATCTTTAAAGTCTTCAATATCATCATAACCTTTATCATCAAAAAACAAAGAGCGGTAAATACTGATCTCACCTTCTTTATGCTGATTAAAGTTTTTATAAACTGTTTGTGCGGTTAAACGCGTATTTACAAAAACCACAACTTTATCAAAAACCTCAGTATCGTTTAATAACAAGGTTAGCAGGTTAAGCTTTGTTCTAAAATTGGGTACCTGATAAAGCATCTGTTGATAAACTTCTGCCTGCTTTTCGCCTATTTCATCAACCTCGATGGTTGTAGTAGAATCTTTCATGAAAGGAGATATCATAAGATTTAATTTCTCATGCATTACCTCTGTAAATACCACATGTTGAGCTTTATAAGCACTGTTTGCCAACTCTACTACCGGCAGTTGTAATCCTTTTTTAACAATAAGTTCTGCATTATCTACAATAAATAACTGAATTTTATTGGTATTTAAGGCGAGTTTTAAGTATAAAGCACGGGCACGATCGGGTACGGCAACGATAATATCACAGCCATCCGTAATTTCATTCATCTGCGTATCTACAGCGCCACGGCTATCTATTCCCAAAATCCTGAAGGTATTGTTGCGGTTCAACAATTTAAATTGTTCCAGAACATGATCAACATGTTCTGCATCTGGCACTAAAATTAAGGCCCTTGGTGCTTCCTCAAAAGCATACTTCAACTTCATTAAAGTAGCTAAAACATAAGTTGTTGTTTTTCCCGAACCCTCTGGTCCCACCGCTATAACATCTTGCCCACCTAAAATGCGCGACATTGTTCTGGCTTGGATTTCTTTTGGAGTTAAAAATCCTGCATCAGTCATGGCTGCTACAAGTGGTTTGCTAAGTTTTAATTTATCTAAAGACACAATTACTATTTTAATGTTTGAACTGCAAATATCCTTAAAATAATTAGCTTTTCTGAAATTGAATTTAATGGCTTGAAATGAATGTTGAAAGTTCATGTCTACTATAGTTCTACTACCCACTATTAGCTGAAGAAAATCAGATCTGTTTCTATTTCCTTTTATATTGTTCAGACCAGTATCCCCAATAAAACAGCAACTACTTTACAAATTATTTTACTGAAAATGAATCAATTGCAATATTTCTTGAAATAAAAACTACTAAATCCATAGATATTATATACTTATTTATATATTTGCTCAACATTAATCATTAACAAAAAATATGTTGAACAATTAAAAAGCTAAAATCATGTCGATCTATTTTCAATATCCTGCTATAGAAGAATATCCGAACCTCATCTATCCGTTAAAAACAGAAACAGATGAGCAACAGAATTCAGCGGATGAAGATAACTTAAATAAAGAACAGATTTTAGAACTAAGAGATTATTTCGCATTGAGGCAGTTATAAAAAAACATTGGCCAGTTGACCGATTGGAAGGTTGGAGTTTCATAAACTCCCTATAATGGTTCGAATCCATTACTAGGCCGCAAAGTGTATCTCATAGCACTTTATCCTGATTCTGCTCAATCAGGTAAGATTTGGTTATCTTATATTTGTTTTGTTGTTAGCAAAGGCTATCCGCGATGGGTAGCCTTTACCTTTTTAGGTAGATGCTGTCATCCTGAAGGATAATTTATTGTATAAAAATCAATATGAATGACGCATATCCTTTTTTGCCCTGAGGCTCATTCTTGCCTCGGCTCACCGCCGCCGAAAGGCTCTTTCTTTTTGGCATCAAAAAGACCAGCGCAGCTAGCTTGAATGCCGTTGAAAACATAAGGGCCCATGAAAAAACAAAAAATGCCGACTGAAAATTTTTCTTTAGAGGTCAGTGGTGTGGCTGGGTCAGAAGAATCCGAAAAATTTGTTAGGCCGGATTTAAGTGGAACGGGGATACGGTGCTGTGGCCTAGCGGGGTGGAAATGTATAGTGACGCAAATACCTTATTAGTAAGTAATTGCAAAATAACGTCAATTGTAGTACAGCGAAGGATCTCGATCAAATATCCTATCCTTTTAATTATTTAAAGCGCAGTTTCAGTGCTCATCGTAAAGGCTTGGTCCTGCTGTACACTGCAATCTTTTTGGGAAGCTTTCGAAAATACAATATAACGGAGCCAAAAAGTATTTCCGTTTCCATCAGGGCTATTTAGCAGATGCAGTAATATAAAAAGTTAATTCGTAGGCAATGAATATGATATGTTTTATTTTTTTCAAAAATCTCAAAACTTTTTATTTCATTCTGGGTTATTTATATAATTCACATTATACTAATCTTTTACAGATTAATTTGTTTGGTTTAAAAAAGGGATTTATGGATATAAATCCCTTTTCTTTTATGCGAATATTTTAAATCCTATATTAGCCCTGTCAACATCACATCCATATTTTAGATGAACAGAAAACATTTCCTTTCTTCATTTATTGCAACTGCAACTGTACTTCCTGCTTTTAAAACACTCGCCAATACTGTTGAAAACGAAAGTTCATCATTTAAGATTCCTCCTTATTTAAAACCTGGTGATACCATTGGGATTACGAGTCCTGCGGGATCTATTACACAAGAACAGATCCAACCTTCAGTTTTACAGATGCAAAGCTGGGGATTTACCATAAAAGTTGGCAATACTATTGGCAAACGTGATTTTACTTATGGCGGAACAGATGAGGAGAGACTAGCTGATTTTCAGCAAATGCTCGATGATCCAACAATTAAAGCTATTATGTGTGCCCGTGGTGGTTATGGTTTTGTACGGATAATCGATAAATTAGATTTCTCATCATTTAAAAGAAGGCCCAAATGGATTATCGGCTTTAGTGATATTACCGTTTTGCATTGCCATTTGGCTAAAAATTATGGTATTGCCTCTATCCACTCCAAAATGTGCAATAGTTTTCCTGATGATTGGAGTAAAGCCGAACCCATACAGATTGAAACGATTTTATCTGTAAAAAATGCTTTAATTGGTGAGCAAATGGGTTACACCGCTCCTCCTAATATGAGTAACCGACAAGGAAAAGTTGACGGCATTTTAGTGGGCGGAAACCTGAGCATTGTCGAAACTTTGGCAGGTAGTGATTCGGATTTAGATACAAAAGGAAAAATACTTTTCATCGAAGATACTGGCGAATACCTCTACAGCATTGACAGAATGTTGTGGAACCTAAAACGCAGTGGCAAACTGAAAAACCTTAAGGGATTGATTGTTGGTGGCTTTAAAGTTAAACCTGATGATGTTGGCGAAGAATTCGGCAAAACCATTTATGATAGCGTTTTAGAAAAAGTAAAGGAATACAATTACCCTGTAGCTTTCGATTTCCCTGTGGGGCACCAAAGAAATAACTTCGCTTTAAAATGTGGCGTAAACCACACTTTCATTGTAAACGAAACAGGCTCAACGCTAATAAGTATTTAATTTCTAATGTTTTAGAGAAGTAATTTTTAGAAAAATGCAAGCTTTATACTGCTTTAAAACTTATACGTGCTTAAATGTTTCAGGTGGTTCTTCAATCAATAAAAATATTACGCTTTGCTTGCCGATAACTTATCAACCACCTAAGGTCATCTTAGATGGAGTTGATCATGACGATACGAAGAATTAAACCGTTCTCACCTCATCCTCACTATAATCCTTAATATCAGTAATATATCCATTTATCAAAAGAAAATCGAATAAAGGTTTTGCCTCCGGCGTAACTGGCATATTTTCCGTGGTAATTACCTGATTGGTCTTTTTGTCTAGGAAAGGATAAGCAAATAACCGCACATTGGTGTTAAACATATCGTTCACATAGCTTAATAACTGACCTGAATAATTTTCTCCGGTAAAATTTTTAGAATTGAATACAAATTTTAAGTTGTTGATGTTTGTTGCCAATCCAACACTTTTAGGTTTGCACCTGGCCAAATATTTCGCCAAACGGTTGTGGCGGGTAAAGTTAGATACGATCACAATGTTACCCGTATCGCACATTTCCTGCGCCCTTTTAGCTACTGTTTCCAGATCGACATCATCAGGAGTTTCTTGTCCATCCGTTAAAACGTCGGTTAACAAAACCTCTATCATTACCGCTAGGTTCCCCTCTTCGACTTTATTGGTACGTTTAAACTGATCGGTAGCTTTATTAAACAGGTTAAAGTTAGGCAGTGATTTCTGACCATATTTGGTCCTTAAAATCATGATGTCCTTTTTGTATAAAAGATCTTTGGCCTGACGGGGATGTGCATCAGCATCGAAAATTGCTGCCGCCGAGAAATCCTTCATAATCATATATAGATTAAGCAGGATATTGTCTACACCTGGAAATGCTGGCCCTTTTACCGAAATCAAGTCGATTTCTACAGATCCAATGGTTAAGTTATCAGCTAAAGATTCTACCATCAATTTTGGGTCCTGATAATGGTAAAATGCTGCATAAAGTAGGTTAACACCAATTATCCCTAAAACACGCTGTTGCATGTTTACATCTGTATCCAGCAAACGCACGTGGAAAAATATTTCGTTTGGTAAACCACCTGGCTCACTCTGGAAACGAAGACCAACCCAGCCATGAGGCTCGTTGGTACGCTTATAATTCAGGGTAGTAACGGTATCAGCAAAGGCGAAAAACGTACGGCTTTCGTATTTTTCGCCCGATAAACGCTCATTAAGTAAACCGAACTCGTGATCGAGCATCTGCAAGAGCCGGTTCTGACTTACATAACGGCCATTGGTTTCTGCGCCATAAATAGCGTCGCTAAAAGTCATGTCGTATGCCGACATCGTTTTGGCAACTGTTCCAGATGCTGCGCCAGCATTAAAAAAGTTTCTCGAAACTTCCTGTCCTGCTCCTATCTCAGCAAAGGTGCCGTAAATCCGAGGGTCAAGGTTTATTTTAAGTGCTTTACGCTTTGTATCCAGAATTTCTCTCTCCATGCCGCAAAAGTACGAAAAATGAGATTAAGGTGATTTTAAGAATGTAACTTAAAATCAATCTAAATACCAATGCTGGGATCATCCTGTCTCGATCTTTACATTGGAATAACGTTCTGTTTTGTAAGAAAGATGCGGACCACGTAGTAGCTGCAAGGCAATTGAAAACACTATATCTACTTGTAAAATAAATTCAGCATGGCGATCTGAGCAAAAAAATAAGGTTAATGCCATCCAGCATTAACCTTATAAAACCTAAACTTAAACTATTATGAAACCTGCATCAGTACCAATCACACTTACCTCAAACTCAGCTGATGCAAGATTCATAACCTTTAAAAAAAACTAAACTATTATGAAAAATCCTCTCTCGAGAATATCTTTATTACGATACTACAATTTCTTTATGTTGTAATTTAGCATCGTCTTTTTTGCTGATATTGATCGATAAAATACCGTCTTTGTATTCAGCAGTAATATTATCACCATCGGCACTATCAGGTAAATTAAATGATCTAGCAAATGAGCTGTAATCAAATTCTTTACGTGTAAAATCTTTAGCTACCTGGGTTTCGTCTTTTTTAACTTCTGCCCAAACAGAAAGAGTGTCTTTTTTTAAATTGATCTGAAAATCTTCTTTCTTTAAACCTGGAGCAGCCAACTCAATTACATACGCAGTTTCATTTTCGTAAATATTCACATTTGGCGATTTATCAACCATTTTGTTTTTAGTTACGGCATCACTAAACAATGAATCAAAAACATTGTTAAAGTAAGGAGCTGTGTTACGGATTCTGTTGTTAAAATTTACTAGTGTCATATCGCTTATTCTTTATTTTTTTAATTTTTAAATTGATAATACACCATATTCAACTTACATACCAAAGCAAAAATTTATGATATTCAAGACATTTTGGCAAAATAAATTCAAATCAAAAGACAAATTGACAGAGATAAAGGATTTTTCAGACAAATTCAACTACAAAACCAATATCCATTTGCGCTTTATTGATTTCGATATGATGGGTCATGTAAACAATTCCATTTACTTTACCTATTTAGAAATTGCCAGAACAAAGTATTGGGAAGAAATTATAAAATGGGATTGGAAGAAAACCGGGATCGTAATTGCCCATGCTGAACTGGATTGCATTTTACCTGTTGTAATGAACGATAAAATTGCTATCCATGTAAAAACATCGAGGATTGGCACTACAAGTTTCGATCTGGAATATCAGATCGTTAAGATAAGAGGAACAGAAGAGATCATCTGCAGTAAAGGAAAAACGGTTTGCATTGCGGTTGATTACGCTACAGGCAAACCAACCACTATTCCCGATGAAGAAAAGCAAAAGATGCTAAGTTTTGAGCAATTAGAACAATAAATTAGCCGTCATGCTGAACTTGTTTCAGCATCTTTATACTTGTTACCATTAAGCCCCTGAAACAAGTTCAGGGTGACGAATAAAATTAATCAGGCATAATTTTACCGGGATTTAATATCCCCTTCGGATCGAAAACTTTTTTAATACCCCGCATTAAATTAAGATGAATTTCGGAATACTTGATCGGCATAAACTCCTTTTGCACCAAACCAATTCCGTGTTCACCAGATAATGTGCCACCTAAAGCGGTGGTTAATTCAAATACTTCGGCAATGCCAAATTTGAGTTTATTTTCCCAGTCTTCATCGCTCATTCCAGCTTTAATAATGTTTACGTGCAGGTTTCCATCACCCGCATGACCATAACAAACACTTTCAAAACCATATTTTGCACCAATTTCTTTGATACCATTGATTAATTTAGGTAAAGCTGCACGCGGAACAACGGTATCTTCCTCTTTGTATACGGAATTGGATTTTACTGATTCGGCCATCGTTCTTCTCATTCTCCAGAGTTCTTCTTTTTGAGAAGCGGTATCTGCAAATAAAACTTCCGTACATTGATGATCTTCTAAAACGACATTGGTTTTCTCACAGTTCTTAAAAATATCATCCAAATCATCTCCATCAAACTCAATCATCAATAACGCAGCAACATCATCTTTTAAATCGAATTTAATATCATCAAATTTAATTACCCATTCCACTCCTTTCCGTTCCATAAACTCTAAAGCCGATGGCGTTACCCCTGCCCTAAAAATTGCAGAAACCGCTGCGCATGCATCTTCATTCGTACTAAAAGAACCCATCATTAAAACCGACTGACTAGGTTTAGGCAATAATTTGGTAACGATTTTGGTCACCACCGCCAAAGTACCTTCCGAACCAATCATCAGCTGGGTTAAATTATAACCTGATGCATATTTCAAAGTATTTGCACCTGTCCAGATGATATCGCCATTAGGTAGAACGACCTCAAGATTTAAGATATATTCGCGAATGGTTCCATATTTCACTACCCTTGGGCCTCCAGAACCATGAGCTACATTGCCACCAATAAAACAAGATCCTTTGCTGCTTGGATCAACGGGATAAAGAAGTCCTTTTTCGGCCACAGCATTGATGAATTCTTCGGTAATTACGCCCGGCTCAACAGTTGCCTGTAAGTTTTCAGTATCAATATCTAAGATAGCTTTAAACTTTTCCATTGATAAAGAAACACCACCATAAATCGGCAGAGCGGCACCGCTTAAACCCGTACCACCACCACGCGGCGTTACCGGAACATGATGAGCGTTACAGATTTTAAGTAAAGCGGAGACTTCTTCTGGAGAAGTTGGTTTCACCACAATTTCGGGCTGATAACGCAAGTCTTCCGTTTCATCGTGACTGTAATTATCTAAACTTTCTACATCAGTAAAAATTTTATCTGCTCCTATTGCAGCCTTAATTTCTGCTAAAATTTTGGGATTGATCTTCGTAAAATTCATTTTATTTTGCTGATGTATAAGATAATTTAACAAAAGAGTGCCCAATTTGACCAGGCATAGGTGGATTTAGTTTTTTCATACTCACGTTAACCATTTCAACAAAAGGATACAATTCAATAACTTTCGAAATAATATTCTTCAAAACCGTTTCTAAAAGCTTTTGAGTGTGTTTCATTTCTTCCAGAATGATGTGATTCAGGTCCTCGTAATTAACCGTCTGTGCCAGTTCATCATCAAAACCCTGCGGCGTAAATTCTGTTACTAAATCTACAACAAAATGATTTCCAACAAGTTGCTCTTCCGGGTAATAACCGTGTAGGGCAAAGCATTTAACATCTTTTAAGGCTACGGTTTGTTTGAAATGGCTCATATATGTTTTGTAAGCTGCAAAATTAAATTTTTATTCATGAATATAATGCCCCTTGCCGTAAATTGTTACCTTTGAAATGAACGCGATTTCTTAACCAGATAACACGAAATTACATGAGCAAATCAGCAAAAAAGGACCTATACGAGGCACCGGACTATTATTTACTGGACGAATTATTAACAGATGAACATAAATTAATTCGTGCAACGGCCAGAGATTGGGTAAAAAAAGAAGTAAGTCCGATTATTGAAGATTATGCGCAAAAAGCAGAATTCCCAAAACACCTAATTAAAGGTTTGGCTGATATTGGAGCTTTCGGACCAACTATCCCGGTTGAATATGGTGGTGCAGGTTTAGATTATACCGCTTATGGAATTTTGATGCAGGAAATTGAACGCGGTGATTCTGGTATCCGTTCTACAGCCTCTGTGCAGGGTTCGTTGGTAATGTATCCTATTTATGCTTATGGTACTGAAGAACAACGTAAAAAATACCTACCAAAACTGGCGAGTGGCGAAATGATGGGCTGTTTTGGATTAACAGAACCTGATCACGGCTCTAACCCGGGCGGAATGGTAACCAATATCAAAGATGCAGGGAGTCACTATATTTTAAACGGTGCCAAAATGTGGATCAGTAATGCACCTTTTGCAGATATTGCAGTGGTTTGGGCGAAAGACGAATCCGGAAAAATAAGAGGATTGGTTGTAGAGCGCGGGATGGAAGGTTTTTCTACGCCCGAAACACACAACAAATGGAGTTTACGTGCTTCAGCTACAGGTGAACTTGTTTTTGATAATGTAAAAGTGCCAAAAGAAAATATTTTTCCTGAAATCAGCGGGTTAAAAGGTCCGCTGGGTTGTTTAAACCAAGCACGTTATGGCATTGCCTGGGGCGCTTTGGGTGCAGCGATGGACTGTTATGATACTGCTTTACGCTATTCGAAAGAGCGTGTACAATTCGGAAAACCCATTGGAGGTTTCCAGTTACAGCAAAAGAAACTGGCCGAAATGGTGACCGAAATTACCAAAGGGCAGCTGTTGGTTTGGCGTTTGGGGGTATTAAAAAGTGAAAACAGGGCTTCTGCAGAACAAATATCGATGGCCAAAAGAAACAGTGTAGAAATTGCCCTGGACATAGCCCGTAATGCCCGACAAATGCTTGGCGGAATGGGTATTACAGGCGAATACTCAATCATGCGCCACATGATGAACTTAGAATCCGTAGTAACTTACGAAGGTACGCACGATATACATTTACTGATCACCGGAATGGATGTAACTGGATTAAACGCATTTAAATAAACCTGATCTTAACTTTATTCAGTTTTATTCAACCTTATTTTCACATTACATCTTTAGTTTTGTGCTTCATATCAAAAAATATTTATGGACTTTAAAAAATACACCTACATACCTGCCCCTCCAGAAGAAGTTTATTTAGCCCTTACCAAAGAAACCAGCATAAAACTTTGGACTGGTGCTGAAGTAGAATTTGAAGAATTGCCAGAAACAGAATTTTCTTTCTGGGATGGAGATATTACGGGTAAAAACATCGAGTTTGTTTACGGTAAACAGATTGTTCAACAATGGTACTTTGGAGAAGAAAACGAACCTTCTATCGTAACCATAAAACTCCATGAAGATAAAAAAGGAACTTCACTGGAATTTAAACAAACCAATATCCCTGATAAAGATTATAAAGACTTTACCGAAGGTATTCAGGAATATTTCCTGGGAGGTTTGGTAGATTTTTTTGACGAGTAAACAAAATATAAAAAATGAAAACTAAAATTACCGCTCTTTCTTCTTTACTTTCCTTACCAAATTTACTTCCCGTATATCAAACATTTTTCTCTTTCGCTGGAAATGGCTGACAATGTTAATTATGCGCAAAATTATGTTTCAATTATCATTTCAATAAAACATAATCAACCTGATGCTGTTCTGATATAAATAAAATATTATGAACAGAACATTAGGGATTGTATTAATCGTTGTGGGTATTGCCATGCTCATCTGGACTGGCTTCTCTTATACTAAAAAAGAAAAAATTGTTGATGCAGGTCCAATTCAAATATCTGCCGATAAAGAAAAATCTGTCAATTGGCCTCCTTATGCAGGTGGTATTATTCTGATAGCTGGTGTAATTGTATTTGTAGCTTCTAAAAACAAAAGATAATATCTAAAATCTTTCTTAGCATTCCTTTTCAATCAAGTTCAGCAATAATTCTGTTCACAAATTTGCTTTGCCTAAACATTTCAAACGATTGGTTTTCAATATATTGATTACGTACAATAATATTTTTGCAACTATGTTGCAAAAATATTCCCGTTTATTTTGCAACACAGTTGCAATTAACTAACTTAGTGCTGTTGCAACCGGGGATAAGCCGAAACCTCGTAACCACCAGTAGGCATCAACATTAATCAATTATTTTATGAAAAATCAATCAGAAAGAATCACGTTAAGTCTTGAAGACCTTCAATTAGAAAGTTTTGTAACCAGTATTGATAGCGAAGTGGCTATGCGTTTATCTGGCGGTTTAGGCAATGTATCTGAACCAACGCACACTGAACAAACAGATGATCACCACACGCCACCTGTTAAGTGCACAACTGTTATTTGTTAGTTAATAATAGGTGTTTTCATCTCAAGGCGTCTTTATGGCGCCTTGTTTCGTTAAGTGCGGTACGGTTAGCAACAAGCGGTTGGGGTTTAGGATCAATAACTGGTTAACCAATCTAACTATCTATCTCAATAAATCCTGCCTTAATTAACAACCTGATCTGTTGCATCACTTTATCCTTCAATTCGAATAAAGACTTAGCACTTGGTTCTCCGCTAAAAAATATGGGTATAAATGATTGAAGCAACTCTCCTACTTTTAATTCCTTTTTTCCTATTGCATTTAAAATCATTGTGGCAAATACACCAACCTGAACTTCTTCTATACCGTTTTTATTACTGACTAATAAAAGAATCTCACTTTCTTTCAATTTGTTCGGAAGATAAAGTTTAACATGCCTACTTAACCTAAAAAATTGTTCGATTAAATACTGATCTGTAAATATGAGGCTTTCTTCAGCCTTTTTAAGCAAATGCTTTTGCTTCTGTTCAAAACTAAAATACCCTTTATGTTCTTTCCATAAATCAACCAATTCATTTTCCAGGTTAAATGCTGCTACAATTTCATTGCTTTGGATTTTCGAAATTTCTGATTGGAGTCTTATCTTAAAATCATTGATGTCTTTATCCTCAAAAACAGGAAAATTCTTTAATTTACCTAGTGTTCTGGCATAATATTTTGAAAAAATCGACTTTTTGACCTGAATTTCACTGTATATATCTTCAAGGTCAGATTTTTTGCTGTTTTTTGGTAATTCAGGAGCCAAAATGTTATCTGAACTTTGCCCCATCAAAATAGCTAAAATGATATAACCAATTCCAGCTTTTCCCGATAATAACCCATAATCATCAACACCGCAAGAAACATACGTATTAAAACTTCTCGTTTTTTGATGGAGTTTTCTGGCCGTATCTAATATGACAACGATTTGAGATTCCGTCTCGCAGTTAAACAAAAACGGGATCATGCCGCAATAGCCACTAACAAGGGTAAAATCATTCCGATCTAACTTTTCTAAGTCATTTAAACAGCGTTCCAGAGCATTTTTGCAGTCTTCATTGTACTGTTTTTCTTTTGTTAGATCTAATGCTATTTGTCTGCTCATTCCGATTCCGGCTGCACCATGTGCCCAGGCATTAACATCGGTCATTTCGGGTAAAAATGTTTGCAAATTCCATTCATGCACATCAGGTTTATTTAGCCGGTGCGGACCGAGGCGTAAATCCAACCAGTTTTTAGCAGGTATGTGGAAATACTGCATTTCGTACTTTAAAGCTTCTTCTGCAAGATAAATCAATCCCGCAGCATTAAAATATCGACCAACTTGCATAAATACCCAGGCAATACCAGATGCCCCATGAGAAAACCCGGTCATACTATCATAGGCTTTTTTTGAACTGGAGTAATCCCACTTTAATCCCTGTTCTGATATTCGTGCTTCTGTAATCAGCCTGTCAACCAGAAAATTAACCATCTTTAAAACTTTAACATCAGCAGTATGATTATAAAGCAGAGTCAACATCAATAAATTACCACTATAGCCACTTAAGAGATCGGTTTTCAACAAACCTGTGGTCAATTGCCGTTGATTCTTCAAAGTAAGTTCAAGTGCTTTTTTTTTGTAAAAACCGTTACCTGTAGCTTCAAAAACCTTTAAACAGGTATAAATTACCCCTCCTAATCCAGTATAAAGCGCAAAGGATTTCGGATTCAATACTGCATCAGCATTTAAGATCCGGTACATGGCCTTATTCACAATTCTCAAATGATCAGCATCTCCATCGAATTGATATAATTTCAAAAAAAAGAGAACGATGCCACAGTTGCCGTTAAAAAGATCATAACTTTCCCTAAACTCATATTCATCAAGGCTGATGTAAAAAGGTGTTGGCCACCATATTTCCTGTTCAGTTTCTTTAGAATTCAAGCGCAGTTCATCGTAAATTCCGTAAAGCTGTGCTTTAAATTTTTTGGTCTGTTCTGCAGTAAACATAATTAAACGCTATATACTCGATTTTTCATGGATAAATTGAATGCATGCTATTATACAATACATAATGTAAGCTTCTTCTTGATTAGAAATACCTAAACGGTTATTATTCATATGCTTAAAGCTTGAAATCACCTGAAATAATTTATGTTCTTCAAAAACAGTACACTTATACAGACTCATTACGCTGATGGTTTCGGATAAATAGGCATCTAAATCATCATCTACCTCCCTCGCATTTAGCCCTTGCCAAAACTGATCCGCAGCTTTAATTATTTGAGGTTTCGAAATTTTAAAAACGGTTTCAAATTGATTGAGCCAAAATAACCTTTGCCTTTCTTTCGGCTCTGTTTGGTTGAAGAGTTTAGGTAGCCAGCCTTCTAAAAAGAATTTACATACGCTAATTAATGCCTCTTTATCCCATCCTAAGGCAAATAATAAGCTGAGGTGAAGTTTTATAGCCTGAGCCGTAAGCGATTGATTGACTTCCTTTTTCGCAATCCAGTTTAGGATATAAAGTGACGAACATTCAAAATAACGTTCTGCCCAAGCCATACTCTCAATATTCCCATACCGATCTATTTCTGGCTCATATTTGGCAATCTGAACTGATCTGATTATTGACTTTTCTGAACTTAGCGACGTAACGATTAAATCGTGCTGGCTTACTGCGGCTTTTAACCTCAACCGGATATGATCACCTCCTTCCCAGTACCTAATAAAAAACCAGGGTGCATTCCATTGCTGAATAAATGGATGAACCAGCTGTTTTAAAAGTTCATTAGCATCTCCCTGATGGAATATATACACTGATAACCATTTATCTTGTTGATTTTCCATAAGCTGTTAATTATCGTACCATTGGATCAGGTATTCTTGTACCTTATTTTGGTCGGGCTTCGGAAATACCTCTTCCAGCGTAATATAATTGCCGGCCCTTAACAACAATTTTTTAAACAGGGCTATCAATAAAGGATTATCGAAAGAGAGGTATTGTGGCTTATAATCATCATGCAGACCTTCCCTCTTGTCATCCGATTTAACCTGATAAGTACGTTTTCGTAAAAACAGGAATACCTCCTTTGGTATATCATTGTTAATAAGCCAGTTATTCAGTCTGATAAAGTATTCGAAATCTGTTTCAAACTGATCTTGTTGTGGAATAATGGCTGTTTTTACGCGCCAGGTTTTACGTCTGATGACTACATTTTCTGCATAAATTATTCGGGGTAAAACAAATAAATCAGGTGCGGGAACAGGATGTTGATCTTGATAGAACTGATCAATCAATTGAATGAAAGGCTGTAGTGATACCCGGGCATCAGGATTGAAATGCGCAAGCAACTGATAGAGATTAGAGCGGTTGTAAAAGGATTCTAAACTTAAATCGTAGCTATACAATTCCAAATCTTCTTTATAAAGCCTAAGTGTGCCTTTTTCATTATCGTAGCTTACCTTTAAATCGTGTACATTAAATTGTTGGGCCGATGGATAAATATTGTTTCCACCAGGAAGTTCAAGTTCATGGGCCAATAATGGCGGATGGATATTCGCATTAAATATTGAAGCATCATTCAATTCTACTTTAATTTTATCAGGATAAAGGTTTTCGTTATACTGAACAAAACTTTCAGTAATTTTTTGATCAAAAAGTGATAAAAAACGACCACTTACTTTGCCCATTCCGGGCAATAAGGCATTTATAACGCCAGAAAAGCCATTTTCATCCTCACTAAACTGAACAAACATTCCTGCTGTAGAATTTTTAGATAAATCTGGGGCATTTGGGAGATCTGCAAAAAAATCATAGCCTAATTTTATGAGATTTTCACCGGAATCTTCAATTTGTGATAATTTTACCAAAACGGCATCTTTCCAATCTTTTAAAGCTAAAGAATCAGCATTTTGAAGCGACTCATTCTCTTTTTCGGGCTTTTTTACATAAAAATAGTAGTCTTTATAAAAAGTAGTCAGATCAATTGATTCACTCTCTTCGTAATGCTGTAAAAAGAAATCACGCATTTTATTCCGCTCTTTCCGCATTACATCAAGCGGAAGCAGGTGATTGATCAATTCATTTGTTTTATTAACAAAATCTTTTACCTGATGTTTAGGCAATTCTACATTTTCTGCTGTAAAGCAATCTTCATAAAAAATATGTTTGGCCGAAAAATAATAGGGCACAAAATTATTAATTGAAAATGTTTTTGTTTCCGAGCTTTCATGCGCTATTTTTTTATCGGATGCGCTGGTATAAAAAGGAAGTCCAGCCTCTTGCTGTAGTTCAGCAAAAACATTATTCAGTTGTTTTTCTGCTTCCTGAAGAATTTTATAACGATCAAAAGAACCAGCTGATTGGTATTCATCCCTGTATTTCTGTAAATTTTCAAAAAGCGCAATAATTTTTATTACGGATGGCTCTGCTTCTTTTAATGACTCAAGAAAAAGCAATAGTTTATGGTCCCATTCTTCTTCCATGCCCGAAAACCCCAAGCTCAGTTCGAGCATTCCTGCTTCAACAAGCTTTATAAGGTATATTTTAATACTTTCATAGTTTGGGTTTTCAATATCCTTGTTAAGATTTAAGGTCAATTCTCTAAGCGAAACGGGCACTTTACTTTTATTTAAGTATCCATAAGCCATTAACTGCAAACCTTTTGCGTTGATTTGCTGAAAAGACTCTATATTATTGAAGTTGCTTAAAAAGCAGATTTTATCATCCCTGATTGCTGCCGTTATATTCAGTTTAATTAATAAGGGTTCATTTAACAAGGGGTACCTTTTCAGTATTGCTTTGAGGTATTCGAATAGGACATTATTTAATTTTAAGCGGCTACCAACTTCGTGAATAGTATTTAATTTCGCTGCATTACCTAAAGTCGCTAAACCTGTGTAGGTAAAACTACTAAAAGGCGATGTTTTAAAGGCCATCCTGCTGAGGTACCTTAGCAAGCTAAACATCACCCGATGTTCTTTTTGTTTAAAGCGATCTGTATCCTTTTTAATAAAACCGCTTAACTGCTCATAAAGCAATGGACTGGATAACAAAAGTCCATTTTGCAGTTCAGATCGTTGGGCTATTTCCTGTATCAGTTTTCGCTGAAGGTTTTGTTCTTTTTCAAATTTTAAGCCGCGCTCATTTTTAAAAAGAGTAAGTTCTTCTATCTTATTCAAATAAACTTGCAAATCGTTCTGCAGCGCTTTTGGCAATAAATAAATATGATTAGAATCAATCTTTTTATCATTGAATACCTGACGTTTAAGATTAATTAATTGCTGTCTTACTTTATCGTCTGACTGAAGGTTTATAACTGGATATAAAGCATCGCAGAAATTGTTTTTTAACCATTCCTTTTCATCTATGAGCTTTTTATAAGATGATAAAAGATTTTCTGCATCTTTTAGTTTAAGCTGATCAAATACGCGATGGTCTAATCCGGGATAACGTACCAAAGAATAAGGAAAAATTTGTAAGCTCATATCTATTTTTATTTACCGAGTTCGAGTTGATTTTTGATTAGGTTATAATAGCTCCCTTTATTTAGCAATAAGGTTTCATGCGTACCACACTCCCTAATTTCGCCCTGGTGCAATACTATAATCTGATCGGCATGTTTAACGGTACTTAACCGGTGGGCGACAATCAGCACCGTTTTGCCATTAAAAAAAGTATTTAGGTTATTCACTATAGACCGTTCATTCTGCGCATCAAGTGCATTGGTGGCCTCATCCAGAAAGACATAATCCGGATTCCGATAAATCATCCTGGCGATTAGAAGACGCTGTTTCTGTCCTTCGCTAAGTCCATAACCATCTCTTCCAACCACAGTATCGTAACCAAAAGGCATCGACGAGAAAAAATCGTGCATATTGGCCATTTTTGCAGCTTCATAGAGGCGTTCGAAATCTTTAAGCGCTGCGCCGGCAAAAATATTATTGGCGATAGAATCCATAAAAACATAACCATCCTGCATTACAACGCCACAATGTTTCCGCCACGATTTGGCATTCACCTGCCTGAGGTTTTGCTCACCAATAGCAATTTCTCCACCACTAAGGGTATAAAACTTCAATAATAACTTAATAAGGGTCGTTTTACCACTACCGCTTGTCCCTACAATTGCGGTAACTTTTCCAGCTGGGATGAACAGATCGATATCTTTTAAAACATAAGGAGAATGCTTACTTCCATATTTAAAGGAAACTTTGTTTAAGGAGATATCAACAGGCCCTACATTTTTTATTGGCTCTTTTACCTCCAGATCTTCGTCCTCTTCCTGTTGCACTTCATCCATCCGCATTAAACTAAACTTGGTGTTTTGTGATACCCTCGAAAACTCTACCAATTGATTTACAGGTGCATTCAGCTGTCCGCAAACGTAAGTAACCGCCAGCATGCCACCCAGCGTAATCTGATCATTGATAACCAACATGGCTGCTGCATAAGTGATCAATACATTTTTAACTTCATTAATAAATGAACCTACCCCTTGCATGCGCTGATCGAGCTGAAGTGCTTCGAGTTTCAGGTCAAATGATTGATCCTGTAGGCTTTCCCATAGTTCCTTTTTATCTTCTTCACTACCCGTGAGTTTAATTTCCTGCATGGCATAAAAAATCTCCAGTAGCAATTGCTGGTTTGCAGACAGTACTTTAAACTTCTTTTGATCAATGATTTTGCGCTTCTGTTGAAAAGAATTAGACCAAAGGATACTGATTGCCGCACCGATGATGAAAATCAGAAATATTTGCCAATTGTAGTAGAAGAGTACACCACCGAGCACCAATAAAGTGATAGCGGAAAGGATAAAATTGATGAGAAAATTAGTCAAAAATTCTTCTATCCGCTGGTTATCATTTACCCTTTGCATGTTGTCGCCGGCCTGGCGGTTATCAAAGAAAGAAAACGGGAGTTTCATCAATTTGGCCAGAAAATCTTTGAGCATCCTAATGCTGGTTCTGGCACCTATGCGGAACAAAACCCTGGCACGCATAAAATCCATCAACATCCGACCCGAAAAAAGCATTAACTGACCAAAGCAAATCAACAAGAGTAAATTGGTATTTTTTGCATTAATCCCTTTATCAACCACCATTTGGGTAAGTAGTGGAATGACCAAAGAAAAACCACTGGCCAAAAGCAAACTCACCAGGATGGGTAGCCAGCCTTTTTGATGCATTTTTAGATAAGGCAATAAAGACCACAGGGAAGTTTTATGCTCATGGGGCTCTTTCAAATCTTTAAAAGCCCGATCTGGCTGGAGCAGCAAAACCCTGCCTGTTTTCTTTTCCGCATTGACTACCCAGGCAGCTAAAAAATCTTCGATACGCAGTTTTATTTTACCGTTTAAAGCCGGATCGGCCAGATACACATGCTGATCATTTACTTCATACAATACTACATAATGTTCTTTTTGCCAATGTAATATGCATGGCAACGGAACATTTTCTAATTTATTGAAGGGCAATTCTGCTGCGAGTGTTTTAAAACCCAGATGATCTGCAGCATCAATCAGATCGAGCATGGTTGTTCCTTGCTTTCCAATCTCACATAACTTTCTTAAATACTGCATGGAAAGATTTTTACCGTGATGGGCTGCAACCATTTTTAAACAAACCGGACCGCAATCCATGGCATCGGGCTGCTTATAAAACGGATACTTATTTCTACGGATAAAATCTTTTAACATGAAGAAAAGAAAATTAGTAAATGCAATACAGTTGCAAATATGTAAAATATAATGCAACTTTGATGCATTACATAAAACATAAAATTTCAAATGAAAATGGAGGGTTTTGCCGCTTGGCAGATGCTGATCAAAAAAGAATTATTACTGAGTTACCGGAACAAAACTATTCTGATTTCAGCGGTTATAATATGGTTGTTATTTATTGTCGCTACTGTATGTACCTTCTTAAATTACAATACTAGCCATAAACAGCGATTGGCTGCCAATGCCCTATTCAGGCAACAATGGGAACACCAACAGCGCAATCCGCATGATGCAGCCCATTTTGGCACTTACCTGTTCAAACCTCTTAACCTCCTCAATGTTTTTGATACAGGCATTAACGATTATACAGGTAATACTTACCGTATAGAAGCTCATATACAGCATGAAATCAGCAATAATGAAGCTGAGAACAATGATACAGCCATGCGTTTTGGCAACCTCAGCTTTGCGCTTATTTTACAGTTGTTAGTCCCTTTGTTTCTTTTGTTCATCACTTCTACAAGCATTACCAGCGAAAAAGAGAACGGTACCCTTAAAATGCTTTTGGCCCAGGGCTTAAATAACCGCAAAATTATTTGGGCAAAGGTTTGGGCCAATTACCTACTTATCGTATTGATTATACTTCCTGTTTTTACAACTATGGTCACGGCTGTTTTATACTCAGGCGATATGGCTTTGCTTTTAACCAAACTTTTGTGGCTCCTCATTACCTACTTATTGTATTACTTGCTGATAGCTTTATTAGGTGTTATCATTTCAGCGGCCAGTAATTATTCAGGAAAAGCGTTGTTAAGTGCTTTATGTTTCTGGATTTTCATGAGCATTATTTTCCCTAAAATAATAACTGGTATGGCCAATCGCAGTTATCCGCTAATGTCGCGGGCTGCTTTTAGTGATTTAGTGGAACAGGGTTATAGAAAGGGATTAAATGGAAAAGATCCTTATGCCGCCCGTGGCGAACGTTATATCAATAGTTTACTGAAAAAGTATCATGTAGATAGCGTTGAGGCATTACATTTTAATATAGATGGTTTAACACTTCAGTTTAATGAAGATTACCGCACCAAGGCCTTTAACCATTATTTTAAAGAAGTTGAAAACAGTTTTGATCAACAACAGCTTTTTTTAAGCCTGTCGGGTGTTTTCGATCCTTTTTTATCCACTAAACGCCTCTCGATGGCGTTGGCAGGCTCAGATTTTTATCATCATGAACAATTCTTTAAACAAGCACAGGCTTACCGAAACCAGCTCATTAAGAAACTGAATATGCAACTGGCCGTACATGGTAAGTATTTTAAAGGTGACTATATCGTCGGACCTAAATATTTCGGCCAGCTTAAAGATTTTAAGTATCATTTACCTCCACTTGAGCGGGTATTACAGCTAGAAAAAATCGCCATTTTTTCTTTAACCGGATGGATTTTAATACTCATTCTTTTACTTCAGTTTATTGCTTCACGTTCTTTAGCCCTTAACCATACATATGTTTAAAACCATATTTTTATTTGAACTGAGGCTATTAGCCAGGCAAAAATTTATGTTTGTCTTAATCGGTTTTTTCTTCGTAGCCGGGCTTTATAGCGTTTTTGATGGCTACCGTTTTACTCAAAAACAATTATTAGCGATTGATAGCCTCCAGCACGGATATCAAAAAAAGTACCAGGAAGCTGTAGCCAGTTTTTCTGCTGATACAACTACTACAGCAGGAAAAACCTTGTTTAATCAAGCTGGGATACCTGCGGTAATTGAATATAAAAACCCCTTATATGCCATCCATAAGCCTCATTCAATAAGCATCTTATCTATTGGACAAAGAGATTTAACACCTTATTATGATGTGATTACGCGTAAACGCAATTTTGTACAGGGAACAAATGCAGAAATATCCAATCCTGAACTGCTTGCGTCGGGCAATTTCGATCTTGCTTATGTGATTATCTATTTGCTTCCTTTACTTGCCATCGCTTTAACCTACAATACCTTATCGAAGGAAAAAGAACAACAAACGGATAAATTACTCTCCTTACAAGGTACGCATTTTGGCAGGATTATAAGTTATAAACTGGTTTTTAGGTTTATGTTGATTGGCATAATGGCCTGGCTGCTCAGTATAATCGGTTTTATCAGTTCGGCATTTCTGATTTCTTTTGATCCAACAGCTGCTATATTATGGCTGCTTAGTATCAGCGCTTATCTTTTCTTTTGGTTTGCCATTATTTTTTTCATCGTCAGATTGAGTCAAAGTTCCGTACACAATGCCCTCTATCTGCTTGGTTTGTGGTGTTTTTTCTTGCTGCTGTTACCCGCTTTGTGCAATGCCATAGTGCGCTTGTATCATCCAATTCCTTTAAAAACCGATACTGCCGTTGCATTAAGAGAAAATAGCGAAGCCGTTTGGGCATTGCCACGTAAACTCCTTATCGATACCTTTTACTTAAACAACCCGAAATACCGCCATTTAAGGACACCATCAGACACGAGCGAAAACAGCAATAAACGTTTTGCGGCTTATTATGATCTTTTGGGCCGACGCATGACACAGGTTGTTAAAAATTACAATCAATATCCTAAAAAACAAAATGCTGCAGCGAATAGCATAAGCTGGATTAACCCAGCAACTAAAACACAATATATACTAAATGGAATTGCTGAAACCGGATTGAAAGACTACCTCTCTTATCAAGATCAGGTAAATGCTTTTCAAAAGACCTGGGTAGATTTTATGAGTGACTATATTATATCAGATAAAAAACTAAGCTTAAATGATTTAAAAAACCTACCTGAATTTAAACTTAAACCAGAAGCAAATAAAAATCAGCATATTTTACTGGGTATTTTATACCTATTTGGCATCAGTTTCTACATCATCTTTCTCGCTATAAAATTCCGCATTAAAATTTAACTCAAACAATCATACGTCAATCACACACAAAAAATGAATAAAAAATTTTACCTCATCTTATTTTTATTGATTTCGATACAACAGGTTTATGCCCAGCACGAAAAGCGGAGCAGATCTGTACAGGATTCTACTGCCAAAGTACGTCAGCTTAATGAAGTCCGTATTGATGGTCAGAAGGCAATCAAACTACAAAAAGACACTTTGTCCAATAGTTTGAGGATTCAGATTCCGTTATTACAGCTGCCACAGAATATCATCAGCATCTCTTCTGCCCTAATACAGCAACAAGGTGGATTACAATTAAAAGATATGGCCAGAAATGCCAGTGGGGTATATTTTGGATACAACAGTTCGCCTTTCGATAATTCTGCATCGATAAAAGTGAGGGGGTTTAATGCTGCAACCACCATTAATGGAATGCCAAACCGATTGGTTTTGGGCGCAACGCTAGATGATGAGGCTATCATCGAAAACCTTGAATTTATTAAAGGACCAGCAGGGTTTATCAGTGCATTGGGCGAGCCCGGAGGAACGCTGAATATTGTAACCAAATCGCCAAAGGAAAAATTGTTAAATGTACAGGTTACGGGTGGCAATTATAACCTTTTCCGGGCTACTGCTGATATTGGGAGCGCATTAAAAAGCAAAGGCTTTTCTTATCGATTAAATACAGCTTTTCAGCATCAGAATTCTTACCTCAATTACATGAAAACCACCAAATATGTAATTGCTCCAGTGCTACAATACAATTTTAGTCCACGCACTTATTTAATTGCCGAATACAATTACATCCGTGGGGAAGTTAAAAATGGTTCTTCTATCAATAAATTACGTCAGGATAAAGATGTATTGCAAGATCCCATCAGCTTAAATTTCAGTGCCGGTATTGGGTTGCCTTTAAGTGTTTCACAAACACATACCTTTAGGTTTAATGCGGTTCATAGATTTAATGATAACTGGCAGATTACCTCCCAATCGAACTTTGTTAAGGCACCTGCCAATCAATGGTACATGGTATCGGCAAATAACCGGACTTCGATCAGTTTTAACGATCAGGGTAAAACGAACCGTATTGCGAGCAACTCAAATATATTGGGTGAAACCTACAACACCAACTTATTTTTGTCGGGTAAATTTAAGACAGGTTCCCTCAAACATATTTTGTTAATCGGAAGCGATTATACCACAGGAAAGGATTCTCTATCTACCTATTATGGAAGCAGCTCATTTGCTTTCGAACGGAGTAATCCAAATTTTTATGTAGATCCAAATACGGTAAGCGTTACCAAAAGATCAATCAGACAGGAAAACCATATTCATTATTCTGCAGCGTATGTTTACGACAATGTAACGCTCGATAATTTTTTGCTGACGATTGGTGCACGTTATACGGATTACCGTAACCGGAATATTTTAACCACTACAAAAGGTCCACGTACACCGGATTATTACAAACAGCATGCATTTTCGCCAAGAGCTGCCCTAAGTTTTATGCCTGACTCTACATCTTCTATATACTTTCTGTTCGATCAATCATTTGTGCCTAAAACAGGTCAGGTAGTTACGGCTACTATTGATGGTCCTCAGAATGGACAAAAAACTGTTACCGAATCTAAATCTGTTGATCCTGAGCTCGGCAATAATTTTGAACTTGGCATTAAAAAGAACTGGTTTAAAGGTCGTTTGTTGACCACCATAAACGGTTTCCATACCGTAAAAAGAAATGTAGCGGCGAGAGATTTTAGAAGTTATGCGGCTTCTGCAGGGGCAATTGCCTATTACCTTCAATTAGGCGAGGTAGTAAGCAATGGTTTTGAAGTGGATGTAATTGGGAATATTACCGATCGCTTATCACTGATCATGAATTACACCTATGTGGATGCCAAAATATCCAAAGACAATAACCTTACCCCAACAGCCGACGATCCATCAATTGTGGGACAAAAGATGCCCGATGTACCTCAACAAGTGTTTAATACCTGGCTCCAATACAGTATTCCTTTAAACGGTTATAATAAAATTTCGATCAGCGCAGGGCAAACCACCATCACCAAACTTTCCGCAATCAGTCAAAAGGATACTTACCTGCCCAACTATACTAAATTTGATGCAGGTTTGAGTTTTAGCAATCCTAAGTATATATTTAGGCTAATTGCAGATAATTTAACCAATAAGCGTTATATGGCTTCAGGAGATATTACCACGGATTTTCCATACCCGGGGAATAATTACTTCTTTATCGAAGGCGAGCCCTTTACCGTCAGACTTTCATTAAGTGTAAAATTTTAATCTTTTTCTTTAATTATGCTAGAAGCCATTGGATTAACAAAAAAATACCAGGAACATATTGCCTTAAATAATTTAAATTTAAAGGTAGAGGCTGGGGAAGTATTTTGTTTGCTTGGACAGAACGGTGCGGGCAAAACCACTACTATAAATCTTTTTCTTGGTTTTACGGCAGCAAGCAGTGGTGAAGCAAAGGTAAATAACATAGTAGTTAGCCCAAACAACGAGCAAACTAAGCAGTTTTTAGCTTACATTCCAGAAGTGGTGATGCTTTATGGTCACCTGAGCAGTATAGAAAACCTCGATTTCTTTAGCCGTATTGCAGGTTATAAATATAAAATAAACGAACTTGAAGGATTTTTGCTTCAAGCAGGTTTACAGGCCGACGTCTTTCATAGAAGAGTTGGCAGTTACAGTAAAGGGATGCGGCAAAAAGTAGGGATAGCCATTGCGGTAGCTAAAAATGCCAAGGTTATTCTAATGGATGAACCAACAAGTGGCCTCGATCCTAAAGCTACAAATGAGTTTAGCGAAATTGTAAAACAGCTATCGCGGGATGGCCGCAGCGTTTTTATGGCTACTCATGATATTTTTAATGCGGTTAATGTAGGTACAAGAATAGGCATTATGCGTCAAGGCTCACTCATCCATACGCTTGATGCAAAGGATATTTCGGCTGTAGATCTACAGAAGTTATACTTGGAGACAATTTAAAATAGGATTCATCATTGCGAGGTATCAACTCCGGTCGTCACCCTGAATTTATTTCAGGGTCTTGATATACCAGATATTCAGTACTTCGCTATGACGAAATCCTTTATACTATATCTCGTAACTATAAACCGATCTTATTGCATCCCTTAAGTTATACTTCGAAGCCATCACCTCACCATAGGCACCAGCACTACGGATGGCAAAAATATCACCTCTGAACGACTCAGGTTGCTCTACTTCTTTACCAAAGCAATCTGTACTCTCGCAGATGGGCCCTACGATATCATATTTAACGACTTCGGATTTCGAACTCGTTACTCCAGACTGGCTAAGATTTTCGATTTTGTGATAGGCTTGATATAGGGCTGGGCGCATCAATTCAGTCATACCGGCATCTAAAACCACGAAGTTTTTCTTCTTTCCGTTTTTAATGTAAAGTACACGGGTAATCAATGAAGCCGATTGACCAACCAATGCCCTGCCCAATTCAAAATGTACTTCCTGACCAGGTTTAACAGTCAAAAATTCATTGAAAATCTTAAAATAAGATTCAAAGTCAGGAATCTGGTGATCAGGATTGTAATAATCGATGCCTAAGCCACCACCAACATTTAATACTTTTAGGCTAAAACCTTTATCTTCAAACCAGGCTGCAAATTCGTTTACACGCACACAAAGGTTTTTGTACACATCCAAATTGGTAATCTGCGAGCCAATATGAAAATGGATACCAATAAATCTCAGGTTTGGAGATGCCTTTAAAGTTTCTGCGCACTCTGGCAAATCCCAGGAGTTGATCCCAAATTTATTTTCGTCTAAACCAGTGGTAATGTTGTGGTGTGTATGTGCATCCACATTAGGGTTTATGCGAATAGCTACCTGAGCTCTTTTACCCTTTTTACCAGCAAGTTCATTTAGCACCTCTAATTCCTGGATAGATTCTACATTAAAGCAGAAAATATCAAGATCAAGGGCTTCGTTAATTTCTTTGTCAGATTTACCTACTCCGGCAAAAACGATTTTTTTGTTGTCAAAGCCTACTTCAACAGCTCTTCTCACCTCTCCTGCACTTACGCAATCTGCACCAAAACCAATTTCTTTAATCTGGTTTAACAGCACAGAATTAAAGTTTGCCTTTAGTGCATAGTGAATGTGAAATTGATACGGAGCCGCTGCATCTGCACAGGTGCGCAAGGTTTTTTGCAACAGATCGGTATCATAGTAGTAAAAAGGCGTTTCTATATTGTTAAACTTTGATATATCTTTATCGGCGAACATGTTCAAATTCCTTATTATAATTTTAATTTTATTCTTTGGGCTAATATATTTGGGCAACTACCTGGATTTAAAGCATGGAAGAATTACCCAGAAACAATACAATGGAAAAATCCGTTTTTTTATCGTGTTACTCTTCATTGTACTGTTCCTCTTATTTATCAAAAAATGAAGATAGCAGCCGCCATATTTATTATTCTTATTCTTTCTGCAGGATTGTATAACTCCTACAAAAAACATAAAAACGGTTTGCTACCGGCAAGCTTTCTGGCTTTTCACTTCCTTATCGGATTGCTGGTCATCATCGGCGCTTTTTTCCTCTTATTCGAATAGTCTATTGTGCAGGCTTCTTAAAGCTTCGGTTTTATACTCACTTAATATTAAAAGCGAAACGTTGTAATTGCTTCCGCCATAAGAAATCATACGGATCGGAATGTGTTTTAAACCTTCTAAAACCCTGCTGGCGAAACCATGTTTCTCCGAACCGAAATCGCCCACTACACACACAATGCTGTGGTTAGTATCTACTTCTACTGTTCCGAAACTTTCCAGTTCTTCAATAATCTGTGGCAAATGAGCTGTTTCATCAATTGTTAACGATACGGCAACCTCAGAAGTGGTAATCATATCGATCGGTGTTTTATAACGCTCAAAAACTTCAAAAACACGGCGTAAGAAACCATAAGCCAACAACATACGGCTCGATTGAATACGGATTGCCGTGATGCCATCTTTAGCGGCTATAGATTTAATTTTTCCTTTTTCGCTATTGTGTGTAATTAAAGTACCTGCAGCTGAAGGCTCCATCGTGTTTAACAAACGAACCGGAATTTTATATTTCTGAGCTGGGAAAACTGATTGGGGATGCAAAATCTTTGCACCAAAATAAGCTAACTCAGCTGCTTCATCAAAAGATAACTGTGCAATTGGTTTAGTGCCTTTAACAATACGTGGATCGTTGTTGTGCATGCCGTCAATATCCGTCCAGATTTGAACTTCTTCCGCCATAATTGCTGCACCTAATAATGATGCCGTATAATCACTACCACCGCGACGTAGATTATCTACCTCGCCAAAACTGTTGCGACAGATGTATCCTTGCGTAATGAATAATTTATTGTCTTTATGCTGCTCCAAAAGAGGCATTAAATGTTTCGTTGTAAAAGGAATATCAGGCTCGTTATCCTCATCCGTTTTCATGAAATCTAAAGCCGGCAATAATACCGAGGGTACGCCGATAGATTTTAAATAAATATGGTACAAAGTTGTAGATAACAATTCACCTTGGGCCAACACAACTTTCTCTTCAATTGGAGTAAAAATATCGTTCGCTAAGCCAGCTAAGAAACCAAAGTGATAATTGATCACTTCATTGCCCTGCTCTTGAAATTCGGCAGCAGGCAACAATTCAACAACAAAAGCTTTATATTTCTGGTATAGATTTTCCACACACTCGCTTCCCTTCTTCTTATCTCCAGCTAAAAAATAATTTGCAATTTCTACTAAACTATTTGTAGTACCAGACACGGCTGATAATACTACAATCTGCTCTTCATTTGGATTAACGATATCCAACAACTTCGTCATGCGCTCAGGACTACCTACTGAAGTACCCCCAAATTTTAATATTTTCATTTACTTGCTTATTGTTTTTAACGGTAATGAAGCTATCATAATTTATTTATTTACTTTTGGCTATAGAAAATTATGATGGTTTCAATTTTAAATACTAGAATATGTAATTTTCTTTATTATTGTATCGGGGCGTGAAATTAAACAAAAGCAGCTTAAAAGCAACACCCTCAACAAAATAAAATTTGGATGGGCTGAAATAAATGCGTTTCAACCAAACATCATTCAATAAAATTTGTTCAACACCAGATATTAAATTTAAAAAACAGCTCAATGCAGGCAATTGACCAATCAACACAAGCCACAATTAATCAGTGGTTAAGTGGAAATTATGATGAAAATACCAAGGCAGAAATACAGGCCCTTGTAGATAAAGATGCAACTACCGAATTAACAGATGCATTTTATAGGAGTTTAGAGTTTGGAACTGGTGGCCTACGTGGCATTATGGGGGCCGGTTCTAACCGGATCAACAAATACACTATTGGAACGGCTACCCAAGGATTGGCTAATTATTTAAACAACAAGTACCCTCACGAAAAAATCAAGGTTGCCATTGCCCACGATAGTCGCAATAACTCTGATTATTTCGCTAAAATTACAGCAGATGTATTCTCTGCAAACGGCATCCACGTTTATTTTTTCTCTGCATTAAGGCCAACACCTGAACTTTCTTTCGCTGTGCGCCATTTTGGTTGCAAAAGCGGTGTAATGTTAACTGCCTCGCATAACCCTAAAGAATATAACGGTTATAAGGCCTATGGTGCAGATGGTGGTCAATTTACTTCTCCTGATGATAAATTGGTGATTGATGAAGTAAATAAGATTAAAAGTATCGACGAAGTTAAGTTCGACCGTGTTGAGGCGAATATCGAACTGATTGGAGAAGATGTAGACAAACTGTATTTAGATGGAATCACTGCACTTTCTATTTCTCCAGAAGCCATTAAAAGACAGCACGATTTAAAAATTGTATATTCTCCTATCCACGGAACTGGAATTACCCTGGTACCAAAAGCTTTGGCTCAGTTTGGTTTTACAAACGTAATCCTGGTTGAAGAACAAAGCACACCAGACGGAAATTTCCCTACCGTAGTGTATCCAAATCCAGAGGAAAAAGATGCATTGACTTTAGCAATGAACAAAGCAAAGGAAATTGATGCTGATTTAGTTTTGGCTACCGATCCTGATGCTGACCGTGTAGGTATTGCAGTAAAAGATAATAATGACGAATGGGTACTACTTAACGGTAACCAAACTGGTAGTTTATTAATCAATTACCTGTTATCAGCCTGGCAAGACAGCGGCAAATTAGATGGCAATCAGTTTATTGTAAAAACTATTGTAACCTCTAACCTGATCGAAGAAATTGCCAAAAAGAAAAATGTAACCTACTACAATACCTTAACAGGATTTAAATACATCGGTCAATTAATGACGGAGTTAGAAGGTAAAAAATACTTTATCGGTGGTGGTGAAGAAAGTTACGGCTACTTAATCGGCGATTTAGTTCGTGATAAAGATGCGGTAGTTTCTGCGGCTTTTATCTCTGAAATGACTGCTTACTATAAAGATAAGGGTGCAAGTTTATACAATGCATTGTTAGATATGTATGTAGAATATGGCCTTTACAAAGAAGACCTGGTTTCACTAACCAAAAAAGGCAAATCAGGTGCTGAAGAAATCAAAGCTATGATGGTTAAATTCAGAGAAACCCCCCCTGCAACATTGGGCGGCTCGAAAGTTTCAGTACTGAAAGATTATGAATTAAGTCAGGAAACTGATTTGGCAACCGGAAAAGTAACTAAACTGGATTACCCAACTTCTGATGTTTTACAGTTTATTACTGAAGATGGCAGTATTGTTTCTGCGCGTCCGAGTGGAACTGAGCCGAAAATTAAATTCTATTGCAGTGTAAATGCACCTTTAGCCGATAGAAAAGATTTTGACAAGGTTAACGCACAACTTGGTGATAAAATCAAAGCAGTAATGACCGATTTGCAGGCATAGTTTTATAATTTTAACCACAGATAATGAGGATTAACACAGATGAATGATTTTCATCTGTGTTTTTTTGTTTAGTTCCGTCACTCTGATCCGATAGCTATCGGATTTATTTGAGGGGCTCATTAGCATGAAAGATGCTGATAAATTCAGCATGACGATTATATTCTACTTTTAATCCATCAACTGCTTTACATTTTTTTTAGAAATATAAATAATAGCCGATTGACTTTTTTCGGAAGATAAATACTTACCCGTTTTTTTATCGTGAATACCTCTTCCGACAGAAACATAGAGTTTTCCAGATTTATCTACATGTACATTATTGATCTGGTTATCAAACGGAACCTGGAGTATTTTTGAAGTTCCATTTTTAAAAACCTGAATATCACTTTTTAGTACATAGCCAGACCATGGAGCTGAATTCTCATCAAAAGGCTCTATATTTTCTTTCAGCTTAATTTTAAGCAGGTTATTTACTGAAACAGTTGCAAATTCCTGAAATCTTTGCTCTGATATCCTAAATTTGCTGCACCAATCCCAAGTAAAACCCTTATCCAGACTGAAATACTGACTAAAGGTTGCCATTCTTAGATTATCATTCAGCAAACCATTAGATTGTAGTGCAAAAACGGTATCCTTAACCGACAGAAAACCATAAATAGGTTGATGATTCACCTTTGTTTTGAGCCAGGTTTTGCCCTTATCGGTCGTTTGATAGATCTCAGTAAGCGTAGATACCATTAAAGTATCATCAATGCTCCCGTAAACAGCGTGCGCTTCTTTCCCATCTGCAATTTCAATTCTCGTCCAGTTTGGATCGTTAAAGATTGGTGGTACAACCGGCACCTCTTTTTTGGCACATGAGGATAATACCATCATCAACGCGATAGTTTTAAATAATTTCATAGGTTTCATTTTTTGTGTAATGCAAGATAAATAAAAATCTGATTAACTAAAAAGACAGTTGAAATTATAGGATTTAGTCGCTGAAGAAGTGCGAATAATAAATTTTCTGTTTCCTTTGTAATTCTGTGGCAAAAACAAAATATCAGATGCTAAATCCGTCAATAAAAATAGATTGCGTATATTTACACCTATTAAAGAATAGACTTATGACTGAGATAATTTTAAAAGATAATGTAGAACAAAGCAAAATCGATGCGTTATTAGCTTTTCTAAAATCATCAGACATTGATGTTGAATTGAGAACCGTATCGTCAAAGAAATCAACTAAAACAACCAAATTTTCTTTATCTAAAGGCATTTGGAGTGACTACAGCATTAACTCAGAGGAACTTAGAGATAAAGCTTGGAAAAGGTAATGGTTTTATGTGATACAAACATTTTTATCGAAATTTATAAAGGCAATGATTTAATCATTGAAGTCTTTGAAAAAATTGGCCAAGATAATGTTGCTATTTCTGATGTTACTAGTGCAGAATTACTTTATGGAGCAAGAAATAAAAGAGAATTAAATCTGATCAGAAAAGATATAGATAAATTAATTGTTCTACCAATTTCTTCACCAATATCTACCCAAGCAGTAAAGCTGGTTGAACAGTTTTCTTTATCACATAATCTTAATCTGCCCGATGCTTTAATTGCATCTACATCAATATTTCATGATCTGGAACTTTATACCTTAAATCTTAAGGATTTTAAATTTCTGGAAAATTTCAAACTATACAAAGTTTAAACCTACCCTCTAGAAGTAAAAAATCTGCGTCTTTCTTATTTTTTCTTTGCTGCAACCAATTTCTTTAATACTTTTGCAGCGCAATACCATGTTCAAAAAAATCTTAATATATCTTGTCATTACATGCACCGTTAGCAACGGTTTCATGCAATTGGTGATCTATTCTGGTTATAAAATGAACAAAGAATACATCACCAGTGTATTTTGTATCAATAAAGAACATCCGGAACTGCATTGTGATGGGCAGTGTTTCTTAGCTAAAAAACTAAAAGAGCTTGAGGGTAAAAACAAACAGGCTCAGGAAAACCTGAAAAGAGTTGTAGAGGCTGAACCTCGTTTTCAGACAATAGCATTAAACCACCATCTTCCCTATTTCATTATCACTTCAGAAAATCTTTACATCGAAAAACCAGTTAAAGATCTTTCTATCTCTATTTTTCATCCACCGAAAACGGTTTAAGTCTTTTTTTATGTTTTTTTATGCGAAAGCTTATGCTATTGCAAAGTATGGCTATCTGTCATTCTGAGCGAAGCGAAGAATCTCATTTATAACAACCACTAGGCTGCCATTTTCTGTAATGTCAATTTCTGCTAAAATGCTAGAGATTCTTCATTGCATTCAGAATGACAGCAAATTAATTTTTACTTATCCAATTTTCTTAAAATGAAATTATCACAATACTTTTTGGCATTGTTATGCCCTATTATATTATTATCTTCTTGCAAAAAAAATACCGATGAAGTTGTCGCAGATACCAAATCTACTTTCTCTATTGAATTCGAAAATCAGGTAAATGGAAGTCCTTTGGTTTTAAACACCACAACTTACAAAAATGCCAAAGGCGAAGATTTTAAGATCAATGTATTTAAATACTACGTAAGCAACATTAAATTAAGCAAAGCCGATGGTACAACTTATCTCATTCCGGAAAGTTATTTCTTAATCGATGCTTCCAAATCAGAATCGACTAACATTACATTAAAAGATGTACCAACAGGTGATTATACCAAAATAGAATACACCATTGGCGTAGATTATGCCCGTAATTTTGCTGGAGCACAAACTGGTGCCCTAGATCCGATCAACGGCATGTTCTGGACCTGGAACAGTGGTTACATATTCGTTAAACTAGAGGGAACTTCACCGCAATCAATAGCAGCTGGAAATACACTTACTTTTCATATCGGTGGTGTTACCGATCCAAACAATACGATCAGAACATTCGCTACGGAGATTAATGCAGCAAATCCACTTCGCGTGAGAACAGATAGTAAACCAAATATGCACTTCATTGTAAATGCAGCTGCATTATTTACAGGTAAAACCGATGTGAGTTTTGCTACTTTGAATATAACCATGGGTGGGGCAAATTCTGTAATTGTAGCCAACAACTATGCAAATGGCTTATTTCGTTTAGATCACATTCATAACTAAATGTTAAGGAAAATAACTGTCTTCGCAATGCTTTTTTTAAGCATTGCGTTGATGTATGCCTGTAGCAAGAATGAAGATGAAGTAACGCCAGAGGAAAAGAAAATTACCTTTTCAGTTCCTGCCAACTTCCCTGCTCCGGTATACAATTTCGAAGACAATAAATTAAGCAATGCAGGTTTTGCGCTGGGTAAGAAATTATTTTACGAGGCCCGCTTATCTGCCGATAAAAGTGTTTCATGCGGAAGCTGTCATCAGCAATTTGCCGCTTTTACACAACTTGATCATAAAGTGAGTCATGGCGTAAATAATTGCCAGGGAAAACGGAATACACCTCCACTTTTTAATCTGGCCTGGCAAAAAGCGTTCTTTTGGGATGGTGGTGTAAAAAACATCGAAACTTCGCCACTAAACGCCATTACCGATGCATGCGAAATGGGTACTGATATACAAACAATCATTGCGTTCCTGAAAAACACGGCTCCATATCCCGAATTATTTAAACAGGCTTATGGTTCAACAGAAATCAATTCGCAACTGATTTTAAAGTCGATTGCACAATTTACGGCAGTACTGGTTTCAGGAAATTCGAAATACGATAAGGTAATGCGTAAAGAGAGTGGTATCTCTTTTACCTCTCCAGAATTGGCGGGTTACAATCTGTTCAAAGAAAAATGTGCATCCTGCCATGCAGCGCCATTTTTCACAGATTTTTCTTACCGCAGTAACGGATTAGATCTGGTAAGTACCGATGAAGGGCGTTCACACATTACCGGCGTAGCTTCAGACTTTGGAAAGTTCCGGGTACCCACCTTACGTAACATCGAATATACAAGCCCATACATGCACGATGGGCGCTTTTACAGCTTTGATGAGGTTTTGGAACATTATAATTCTGGCGTAAAAGCCTCAACAAATCTTGATGTACAATTGAAAAATGGCATCCCTTTAAATACCACAGAAAAAGAGCAGATCAAGGCTTTTTTAAAAACATTAACAGACAATGAATTTATCAAAAATACACTATACAGCGAGTCGTAAATTATTGATTTTAATTTTCATACTCATGAGCGGCCAGGTTTTTGCCTGCGATATCTGCGGTTGTTTTATGGGCATTACGCCTTATTACAACCGCAACAGCATCAGCGTTTTATACCGTTACCGTTCGTTTAGCGGCTACGAAGGACAATCGCATTCATTATTCCCGAGCGGAGGAAATTTCTTTATCCCAGCGCGAAGCCAGGATTCACCAATAACCAATCATGCTGGTAATCCAGGTGATTATGAACTTTACCGTTCTTTAGAAGTTAGAGGTAAATATTTCATTAACAGCAAACTGGAAATCAATGCCATTTTACCCTATGTATCCAATAGTGAGCGCTACAATGGATATACCTCCTCTATCTCTAACCTGGGTGATATTAATCTGTATGCAGGCTACCATCTCGTGCAAAAGCTTGAAGATAATTTTAAACAACAATTGATTGCCGGGGCCGGTATAAAATTGCCAACAGGCAAAAACGATTTCAAAAATACGGCTGGCATCCGTTATTCCTCACTAATGCAGGCCGGAACAGGAAGTACCGATGGCTTTGTATACCTGAACTACATGGTAGGTTTGGGCAAATTTGGGGCGAGCCTAAATACCTCTTACAAGGTTAACGGAACCAACAGCCGCGATGAAGGTATCGCTAATAGCACGACCAGTTTCCTGAATATTTTTTACACCCAAAGAGTTGGGAAAGATATTCAGATTATGCCATCAGCGCAGTTTTTTTATGAATATTCTGGCGGAGAAAAATACCAAGGCCAAAAAACAGGGGAACATGTCATGAATAACCTCATGGGCGGTGCAGGTGTAGATGTTTTTTATAAAAATGTGGCGCTAAATGCAGGTATTCAAAAGAATATCTGGGAAGCTGAAACCGATCACCCAATGAGTGCCGGAAAGGTTTATGTTGGAATCACTTATAATTTTTAAATCACAGCATATGAACAGATTAAACATTTTGTTGTTAAGCATAGCAACAGCACTTCTTTTTTCCTGTAAAACGGAGCCTGATTCGAAAGCGATACGCCAGGAAGTACTTAACATCCACGATAAATTAATGATTGATGGGGAAAAAGTAGTGAAGAATAAAATGAAATTAGATAAACTCTTGGTTTCAGATCAGATTAAACTTTCTTCAGATTCAGCTGTACAAAAACAAAAAATCAGTGATTTAATTACGCGGTTAAATGCAGCTGATGAAAAAATGATGGATTGGATGCATTTCTTTAAAGATGATTTTAAGGGAAAAACAGCTCAAGAAGATCTTAATTATTACAAATCTGAAATGGTTAAAATCAGGGCTGTGGAAGATAGTTATATCAAGGTGATGAGAGAATCAGATTCGTTGCTAAACGCATATCAAGTTAAATAAAACAGTCGGGAAGTCAGATGTCAGGAGTCCGAAGATATAGAAGCTTAACAATTTAAGTATCTAGACCTCGGTCTTCGAACATCCGGCCCTGGACTTTAAAAGAAATCAAAATGAAAAAATTAAATTTCGCAATAATCCTAATTGGATTAACATCCCTGTTATTAAAATCAAATGCGACACCGGTAATCAACGGATCAAAAACAAATCTGATCGATTCTGCAAAGAAAGCAACGGTAGATCCTGTTTGTAAAATGAAAGTAAGAGCCCAGACAGCTAAAACTACCGTTTATAATAAAATCATCTATACTTTTTGTTCGGAAAGCTGTAAACAGAAATTTATTGCAGAGCCAGCTAGATACATTAAAAAGTAACAATAGCATAATTAATTGTCTTCTGAAAAACAGAGGTCGTATATTTACATTTTAAAATAAAATCATGAATAAAATTACTGCTTACATCGCAACCTGTCTGCTAGTTGTTTCCATATTTACCGCTTGTAAACAAGAGAGAAAACTTCCCTTTTATGGCGAACGTCATGCCGAAACCGTTAAAGATGCAGCTGGAATAGAGAAAATTGATACCGTTTACCAAACTATTCCGAATTGGTCTTTCTTAAACCAGGATAGCATAGTAACAACGAACAAGGCAACAGATGGTAAAATCTACATTGCAGATTTTTTCTTTACTTCTTGTACCACCATCTGCCCTACCATGCACCGCAACCTAATGACGGTTTACAATGAATTTAAAACCAATCCGGATGTGATGTTTGTCTCGCACACCATCGATTTTAAATACGACAGACCGCATGTTTTAAAAAAATATGCTCAAAAACTAGGTGTAGACGGACCAAAATGGCAGTTTCTTTATGGCAGTAAAGACAGCGTATATACCCTGGCAGAAAAAAACTATTTAGTGGCTGTTGGCGAAGATAGTACAGCTAAAGATGGATATATCCATCAAGGATACCTGGTTTTAATCGATAAAGACAGGCGGATCCGCGGTGCTTATGATGGCACTAAAGAAGAGCAGGTAGAACAATTGAAAAAGGATATTCCCGTTTTATTGGCTGAGTACAAAAAGTAAAATTATTAGCCACGGAGACACGGATCTACACGGAATAAAAAGAATTTATTTCCAATGTAACCAAACTAGTTTTTTACGACAGATATATAGGATAAACACAGATAAATAGCTAAATCTGTGTTTATCTTTCCTTATCTGTGGTTAATTATTTACAAATCATCATGCGCAAGTACATTATCAATTCAATCTTTTTCCTTTTCATTATAGGCATCATTGTATCTTGCCAAAACCAGGAAACAATCGATCTACAGAATTACATGTCTAACGGAAAAGATATTTATAAAGCCAAGTGTCAGAATTGTCACGGCGAAAATGGTGAAGGATTGGGTGAGCTTGCACCTCCATTAACTGATTCGGTATTTTTAAAAACAAACAAAAACCGCTTAGCTTGTTTTATCAAAAACGGTGCAAATGAATTTTTGATCATCCATGGAAAAGAATACAAAGAAAAAATGCCCGCTTTCCCTGAACTGGCTGATATTGATGTAGCACAGGTAATGGTTTATATTACCAATTCGTTTGGCAATAAGCAGGGTTTTGTGCCTTACACTGAGGTTTCAAAAGATTTGCAGAATTGTAAATAAATATTTTTTTGTATTATGAAAATAGCAATGAATAAATATCATAATAATGATATTTTAGATACATTGTGCTTAAAAAACCCCATCTTTGCGCAAAATGCAGGTTGTTCTATCGCTGTCTTGGGTAAAATCGAGAGAGAGGAAAGTCCGGGCAACGCAGGGCATCTCGCTTTCTAACGGAAAGGGGTTCAGGATTGAAAACCTGAATTACGGATTAGTGCAACAGAAAATATACCGCTCTGGCTTATGTCGGAGTAAGGGTGAAAACGTGCGGTAAGAGCGCACGAGCATTATAGGCGACTGTAGTGGTTTGTAAACCCCGAGAGTTGAAAGACCAAATAGGCTAACGTACGTAGGGCTGCCCGTCCGATGTTAGTGGGTAGGTCGTTAGAGATAAACGGCAACGTTTATAGTGGATAAATGATAGAAATCCTGAGCAATCAGGAAACAGAACCCGGCTTATAGACCTGCATTTTTTTTATTCACTTAATAAAATACTTTTTGTTTCGTCGAGTTTGGCCACTTCTGCTTCACCCAAAACAGGAACCTTCAGGTCAAGACTTTTTAATTTATCTTCAATAATTTCACTTATTGCCAATCGGGCAAACCATTTTTTATCGGCAGGTATGATGTGCCAAGGCGATTCTGCCGTGCTTGTTTCATTAATTGCATCCTGATAGGCTTCCATGTATTTATCCCACAAAGCCCTTTCTTTAATATCGCCCGAAGAGAATTTCCAATTTTTAGCAGGATCATCTATCCGTTCTAAAAAGCGTTGTTTCTGTTCATCCCTGCTCACATTTAAAAAAAACTTTAAAATTACTGTTCCATTAGCGGTTAAATGCTCCTCAAAATTTTTAATACTTTTATAACGCTGCTGCCAAAAACCTTTATTGATTTTTTTTACATCATTAAAACCAGGGATATTTTCGCTTAAAACATATTCGGGATGCACCTTACAAACCAAAACGTTTTCGTAATGCGAACGGTTATGAATACCTATTCTGCCACGTTCTGGTAAAGCTTTATAATGCCTCCACAAAAAATCATGTTCATATTCTTCTGATGTTGGCACCTTAAAACTATACACCTGACATCCCTGCGGGTTTAGTCCGCTCATTACATGTTCGATTGCACTGTCTTTCCCTGCTGCATCCATCGCCTGAAAAATAATCAGAACGGAATGTTTTCCGGATGCATATAATCTCTCCTGTAAATGATTGAGTTCTATTTTCGAATTAACCAATGCATCTTTAGCTTTTTCTTTATTATAACCGCCAGTAAAATCAGTTTTATGGTTTTTTAAAGAAAATTTCTTATCGCCCTGTACAATTAATCCTTTAAATTCGTTTTTCATAATCATGTATTGTTTTTAGATAAATCGATGCATCAATAATTTAAATATAGAACTAAAAAATAAGTAAATTAAATACGTTAATTTGCATATAGAGTTTTTTATATTTAACGCCACAGCTTTTACCTAAAGATCATCTTATCCAATATGTTTAAAGAGATAAAAAACAAGTACTTACGTTATTCTACAATATTTTTATTTTTTATAATAATTTTCTTTTCTGCCCTTCAATTAAACTTTTTGTGGCTATTTGGCTACTCACCAAGTGTTCGAGATATTAAAGCACCTACTCTTCGTGTAGGTTCAGAACTTTACACTGCCGATGGTAAACTGATTGGCAGATACTTTAAAGAGAACAGAACGCCTGTAAATTATAATGAAATTGCGCCCAGTGTAGTGCAGGCTTTGGTTGCTACCGAAGACGTGCGTTTCTACAAACATTGGGGTATTGATGTACAAGCAGTTGCCCGTGCAGTTGTTGGTTTAGGAAAAGATGGTGGGGCCAGTACCATTACGCAACAATTGGCAAAAAATCTTTACCGTACGCGTTATAATAAATCGCAGGGATTATTGATCAAAATACCGTTGGTAAGAACCTTAATTGTAAAATTAAAGGAATGGATGACTGCTGTAAAACTAGAATCTAATTACTCTAAAAATGATATTATCACCATGTACCTGAATACTGTTTCTTTCGGTAATAACACTTACGGGATAAAAACAGCCAGCCGGATCTATTTTGATAAGGAAACAAAAGATTTAGCCACTACAGATGCAGCCATGCTTGTGGGTATGCTAAAGGGCACAACCTTATATAATCCAACTAAAAACCCTGCAAAAGCTTTAGAAAGAAGAAATGTGGTGCTTGCACAAATGAACAAGTACAAGTACCTAAGCAAAGATAGTTTAACCGAATTATCTAAAGAGCCGATTAAACTAAAAGAAGGCAAAATGCAGGATGGCAGCGATGGTGACTCTTATTTAAGGGCTGCTGTTGCAAAATACTTAGAGAAATGGTGTACTGATAATGGTTACGACCTTTATGAAGATGGATTAAAAATTTACACCACTATCGATTCTAAACTCCAAAAATATGCTGAGGAAGCAGTTGCCGATCAGATGAGGATTTTGCAGCGCAGGTTTTATAATGTGTGGGGCAACGAAGATCCTTGGTACGATTCGGAAAAGCAAAAGGTTAATTATCCCGACAGGGCGATGAAAAACTTGCCGATTTATGCGCTTTTACAGAAGAAATTCCCTAACAATCCAGATTCTGTTACCGCTTATTTTAATAAAAAGAAAAGGATGCAGATCTTCACTTACAAAGGCGATCGCGATACTTCATTCTCTACTTTAGATTCTATCCGTTATTATGGTAAAATAATGAATACCGGAATGATGACCATGGAACCTGCAAGTGGTAAAATTAAAGTTTGGGTTGGTGGTATAGACCATAAATTTTTCAAATACGACCACGTTAATCAATCTAAACGCCAGGCAGGTTCTACTTTTAAACCTTTTGCTTATTTAACGGCCTTAGAACAAGGCATGAGCCCTTGTGATAAATTTACTGATAAACCGGTTAGAATACCATATACGGAAAAAGGCCAAACCAAATATTGGGAGCCAAAAAATGCCGATTACAGCGTTACGTACCGTGAAATGAGTTTAAGGTGGGCAATGGCAAAATCAGTGAATACCATTACGGCTCAGGTAACCGAAAAGGTAGGCTGGGATAATGTAGTAAAATATGCGCACGAATGTGGCATCGATAGCCATTTAGAATCTGTCCCATCGGTAAGTTTAGGTTCAAACGATGTTACAGTTTACGAAATGGTAAAAGCTTATGCTACCTTCATGAATAAAGGCATCAAAACTGATCCCATTCTAGTCGAGAAAATTACTGATCAGGATAACAATATAATTGATGAGTTTAAACCTAAAACAAAAAGGGTTTTAACAGAAGAAATTGCCTGGTTAATGACCTATATGTTCCGTGGTGGTATGGAAGAACCAGAAGGCACCTCGCAGGCATTATGGGAATGGCCGGATCTATTTAGAAAAAACAATCAAATAGGCGGTAAAACAGGTACTTCTTCTGATTATGTAGACGCCTGGTACATGGGTTTAACCAAAGACCTGGTAACTGGTGTTTGGGTGGGTTGTGATGAAAGAACGGCACACTTTAAAAACGGCGAACAAGGAGAAGGCTCAAGAACGGCACTACCCATTTTTGCTAAGTTTATGGAGAAAGTGTACCTCGATCCAAGCTCTGGTTATACTTATGGTCCATTCCCTAAAGCAACCGTTGATATTACCAGAACCTACAACTGCCCTAGCCCAAGAATTATAAGAGATACCACATCAACTGATAGCTTAGCGGTAGATTCAACAGATTTTACCGTTCCTGAAACACCAGAAACGGTCGTTCCTGTAACCATTGAACCTGAAGTAAAAAAAGAAGAAAAGAAAGTTGAACCTGTTCAAACTCCTCCAGCAGCTACTGCTCCTTTAACCAGAAAGGAAGAAAGAGAACTGAGAAGAAAACAACGTCAGGAAGAAAAAGAAAAGAAAAAGAACGAGAATGGGAACAATCAGCCTTAGTTTTATCGCGATAAATAACCAGGTACATTAACTATCTGCGCTTTTGAGTAGAAAAATTCTAAAAAATGTTAAAATTTTAATACTGTTTTAAACAATTGCTATTTTTATTTCTCAAATCTCATACAATTTCATTTTCGCAAATTATTGAACTTCATTACTAAAACCACACATATGAAAATAGGCTCTACTTTATTAAAGCAATATTCTTCTTTATTGCTCCTGCTTATTCTTTCTTTTTCAGTTAAGGCCCAATATTTCGGACAAAATAAGGTAAGGTATAAAAAACTCGACTTTAAAGTTTTGCAGACACCCCATTTCGAGATTTATTACTATATCAAAAACGAGAAACTTTTAAAACGTTTTTCGCAAGATGCCGAAACCTGGTACAAAATGCATCAGGAAGTTTTCAGAGATACTTTTTTAAAGAAAAACCCTATTATTTTATACAACAACCATCCTGATTTCCAGCAAACAACAGCACTTAACGGAGAAATTGGAATTGGTACCGGTGGGGTTACAGAGGCACTAAAAAACAGGGTGATTATGCCTGTTATGGAGCTAAATAGCCAAACGAGACACGTTTTAGGTCACGAGCTTGTGCATGCTTTTCAATACCACCTTCTGCTCGAAAAAGATTCGATTAGCTTAGAAAATGTTGGGCAAACACCGCTATGGATGGTTGAAGGTATGGCTGAATACCTGTCAATCGGAAAAAAGGATGCATTTACTTCCATGTGGATGCGCGATGCCATGTTGAACCGCGATATCCCTTCGTTGAAAGATTTAACCAACTCAAACAAATATTTCCCTTATCGTTATGGTCAGGCATTTTGGACTTACATAGGTTCTCAGTACGGCGATACCACAATCGTTCCGTTGTTTAAGAATACTGCAAAATATGGTTATGAAAACGCCATCAGGTATACTTTTGGCTATGATGACAAAACATTGTCGGGTTTATGGAAAAATTCTATCGATGCGCATTATAAACCAATGTTAAAAGCAGATAGTTCACAGATCAAAATTACGGGTACAAAAATTATCGATAATAAAAACGCAGGCAATATGAACGTTGCTCCTGCCCTTAGTCCAGATGGAAGATATTTGGCTTTCATGTCTGAAAAAGATCTTTTTGGCATTGATTTATTTCTCGCAGATGCAAAAACCGGAAGAATTATCAGGAAGCTGAGCAGTCAGATCTCCAATGGCCATATTGATGATTTCAACTTTATAGAATCAGCTGGAGCATGGTCACCGGATAGTAAACAGTTTGCTTTCAGTATATTCAGCCATGGTAAGAACCAGATGATGATTATCAATGTTTCAAACGGGAGTACGGTTTCTCAGACAGCGATGGATCAGGTGCAGCAATTTGGTAATTTAACCTGGTCGCCAAATGGAAAAGATGTGGCTTTTTCGGGCATGGTTGAAGGACAAAGTGATATCTTCTCTTACAATTTAGACACCAAAACGATTACTCAAATTACTAACGATGTATATTCTGATTATGCACCTAGTTACTCTCCTGATGGCAAAAAAATAGTATTTTCATCAGATAGAGCGGCAATTCAGGCGAATGTAGTTAATGCAGTACTGCCTATAAACCTAGCCGTTTACGATATCGCTTCTAAAACGGTAAGCAATTTAGATGTTTTCCCAGGCGCAAATAACCTAAATGCACAGTTCTCTTCAAACAGTCAAAATATCTATTTCCTTTCTAACAGAGATGGATTCAGGAATTTATATAAATACAATTTCGCAGATAATACAGTAGATCAGTTAACTGATTATTTTACAGGAATTAGCGGGATTACCGAATTTTCGCCTGCAATTTCAGTTTCTACAACTGATGATATAGTGTATAGCTATTACCGCTACCAGCGTTACACCTTATATAATGCTAAATTAAGCAGCTTTAAAGCGAAAAGAATTGGTAACCAGGAAGAAAATTTTGATGCCGCTATCCTTCCTCCAATGGAAAACATTGGTGTAAACATTATCAATTCTAACTTAAATAATTTTGACCGTTTCGAAAAAACCATAGCCGATTCGATGAAAACCGTGCCTTACAGACCGAAATTCAGGTTAGATTATTTAGCCAATAGTGGTGTTGGCGTTTCTACCAGCCGTTTTGGAACAGGTGTTTCTGGCGGTATTGTGGGTATGTTTAGCGATATATTAGGCACCAATCAAATTATTGCCAATCTATCTGTAAATGGAGAAATTTACGATTTTGGTGGCTTGGTGGGTTATATTAATCAAAAAAGCAGAATAAACTGGGGGGCAGCTGTTTCCCATATCCCTTATGTATCAGGATTTAGATCTTACGGATACGAAAATATCCCTACAGGTGATAACCAAACTGTTAATGCTTTAGCAGACAGAACGGATATTATTAGAACGTTCGAAGATCAGATTCAGATTTTTGGGGCTTATCCATTTAGTAAAATACATAGATTTGAATTGGGCGGTGCATTTTCACATTATAGTTATAGAGTTGATCGATATAGCAATTATTACAATTCAGCAGGTTACTACATTGGTCAAGACAGAAGCAGGATTTCTAACGATGTAGCTTCTCAAGATTATGGCATTCCGTTTAATTCTTTTACGCTTTATCAGTTAAATGCTGGCTTTATTGGTGATAATTCTATTTTTGGCCTTACTGGTCCGCTTGATGGTTTTAGATACCGCGTAAGTGGGGAAAAGTATTTTGGCACTTATAATTTTGCTGGTGTAACTGCCGATCTTCGTAAATATTGGAGAGCTAAGCCCGTAACCTTTGCCGTAAGAAGTTACAATACTTTAAGAATTGGTAAAGATGCAGATAGACTTTATCCAATGTATGTGGGTTATCCTTATTTAATTAGAGGTTACGAATCAAACTCAATTTACAAAAGCACCTCGGCTCAATCGTCAGAATCTTTCGATATTAACCAATTAACAGGAAGTAAAATAGCCGTTTTTAACTTCGAAGTACGCTTACCTTTTACAGGGCCTAAAAAGTTGGCCGCAATACCTTCTAAATTTTTATTCTCTGATCTGAATTTATTCTTTGATGCAGGATTGGCCTGGACAAACGACACTAAGGTAAAGTTTAAAAGCGAGCCAACTTACACTACAGAACCTGTATTAGATAACAATGGTGTTCCTGTTAAAGATGATAAAGGAAATCCAGTTACCTATCAATCTACAACAGAACGTGTACCGGCAATGAGTATAGGTATATCGTTACGGGTGAACGTTTTTGGCTATTTTGTATTGGAGCCTTATTATGCGATTCCTTTCCAAAGGAAAGATGTTAAAACTGGAGTATTTGGTTTAACATTCGCTCCTGGATGGTAAAGGGAAATAAATTGCGAAATTGCATATGAAAAAAATATTTTTAATGGTTTTATTGTCTTGCAGTCTGTTGGGTTTTGCTCAAACAGTAACAGAGCCGGCTAATAATCCAAAAGAGTGGTCTCAAGCTACAGCGCCATTTAGAATTGCAGGTAATCTGTATTATGTTGGTACTTATGATTTAGCTTCTTATTTAATTGTAACAGAAAAAGGAAATATATTAATAAATACAGGTTTAGCTAATTCGATTTCAATAATAAAAGAAAATATAAAAGCTTTGGGATTTGATTATAAATCAATCAAAATTTTGCTCTTAACCCAAGCCCACTTTGATCATTTGGGCGCAATGGCCGAGATTAAAAAAGAAACCGGTGCAAAACTATACGTGGATGAGAAAGATGCAGATGCTCTTGAAACCGGCGGAAAATTAGATTATGAGCTTGGGAAATATGGCATAAGTTTCAAACCCGTAAAACCTGATTTCCTATTGAAGAATAACGATAAAATTAAATTAGGCAGCACTACTTTAACAATGCTTCACCATCCTGGACATACTAAAGGATCGTGTAGTTTTATATTTGACACGAAAGATAAAAATTCTAGCTACAAAGTTTTGATTGCCAATATGCCATCCATAATTGTTGATAGAAAATTCTCAGAAATAGCATCGTATAAAGATATCCAAAAAGATTATACCGAAACTTTTAAGGCAATGAAAAAGATTGACTTTGATCTTTGGGTTGCCTCTCACGCAAGTCAGTTTGATCTTCATGATAAACGTAAACCAGGAGCCCCTTATAATCCAAAAATCTTTATGGATAAAAGTAATTTTTTCAAAAATCTTCAAGATCTGGAAAATGTTTTCCTCGAAAAAATTAAAAATTAACCTTTTCCTAATTGTTAAAAGCGATTAAAGTATAAATAATCGCTTTTTTTATGGGGGCAGTTTAATTTCTTTTAATTTAACAGATGTAACAACTAAGACAAACTCGTAAATGATAGTTTAACCTGATTGTTTATATTCCGGTGTAAAAGAATATTTTCGAAATCGAGCCCTATGGTTAAATCAATCCAATCTGGATTACAAGATCTTACCAAACGTTCTTTTTGCATGCGTGTAAACCGACTAATTGATTTAAAACGCAGCAAAGCTTGTGCTTCTGTTTTAAACTCTTCAAAATAAACCAGGCGGGTTAATTGTTGCCCATTATCAAAAAATAAGTTTGGCATCTGTTTGTAGAAATCCAGTGTCTTCATTAAATCAGAGCTCATGCCCACGTGCATACTTGTACGATTTCTGTCGGTAACGATATAAACAAACTTTTTCATGATCTTATGTTTAAAACTTAAAACTAAACTATTTAGTATACCCTCTTGTAATTCAAAATAATATTACTAACTTTATGAGCATAAAATTACTAACTATTTTAGTAATTCCAAATTTATTTTAAAATTTATTTTTATGTCAAATATTTCAAATAATTTAAAGTACCTCAGGAAGAAAAAAGGCCATACACAGCAAAATTTCGCTGATATTATGGAAATTAAGAGATCGCTCATCGGGGCTTACGAGGAAGACCGGGCGGAACCTAAATATGATTTACTAAAAAAAATAGCCGAATACTTTGATCTTACCATCGATGAATTCATCAATGAGAAAATATCTGACAGCTGGAAACCGAAGCCAAAAAGCCAGGGATCTAACCTAAGGGTACTGAGTATTTCTGTTGATCAGAACGACCGCGAAAACATAGAACTGGTTCCGGTTAAAGCAAGCGCTGGTTATTTGAACGGTTTTTCTGATCCTCAATACATTAGCGACCTACCGAAATTTCAACTTCCATTAGCTGCATTAAGACAAGGTACATTTAGGGCTTTTGAAATTATGGGCGATAGTATGTTACCTGTTCAACCAGGTAGTGTGATTATTGGCGAATACCTGGATAACTGGAATGAAGTAAAAACCGGCGAAACGTACATCGTGATCAGTAAAAATGAAGGCGTAGTATACAAAAGAGCGGGTAACCGTTTCAGAGAGAATAAAGATTTAAAGCTGATATCAGATAATAAGGTATACGATGCCTATACAATTGCTGCCGACGACATCCTAGAAATCTGGAAAGCCAAAGCATACATATCTACATCATTGCCTGAGCCTGCACCAGATCCAACAATGGAAACACTTACCCAAATGATGGCACAAATGCAAAAATCAATTTCTCAATTAAATAAAAATTAACACTTTTTTAACAAAGGCCGATTAAACCGTTTGCATTTTTATGTATCTATTGTTTTAACAAACACATAAAAAACATAACATGAAAAAGGCAATTTTAACAATAGCAATTGCAGTAATGGGATTAACCGCTGCATTTGCTCAAGACACTACAAAGAGAACAAGAAGGGCAATGCCTAAAATGACTGCCGAGCAAAGAGCAGAAAAGGTAACCGCCAGATTAGAGAAACAGTTAAGCCTAACCGCTGATCAAAAAACCAAAATTTATGCCATTGAATTGGAAAACGCAAAGAAAATGGAGGCTTGGAGATCTGCTGATCAAGGCGATATGAAAGGTAAAATGAAAGAACGTAAAGCAGCTATTGATGAGCAAAAAGCTAAAATAGATGGCATTTTAACTGCTGAACAAAAAACAAAAATGGATGCTTTCCGTGCGGAAGCCAAAGAAAAAGGAGAGAAAATGAGAAAAGGAATGGGTGGAAGAGGTAAAAAAGACAAAGCACCCGTAGTTTCTAATCCTCCTGCTCAAGGATAAATAGCTCAAACATTAATTAATTATATTTTTGAAAGCGTTCCGATTATTCGGGGCGCTTTTTTTACTTTTGACCAATGAGCAAAATTGAACAGTTTCTTAACGGCAAACTTCAGGAACGAAAAAATAACCTTTCGATCAGGAATTTATCGACGAACATCCCTCCTTTTGATTTTTGTTCTAATGATTATTTAGGTTTTGCCAGATCTAGTGAATTAAAAAAACTGATTAATGATAATATTGAAAACCTCCCCAATTATCTAAATGGTGCCGGAGGTTCTCGTCTTTTAAGCGGAAATACACAATATATTGAAGAAACTGAACAGTTTATTGCCGATTTCCACCTGGCTGAAAGTGGATTGATCTTTAACTCTGGTTATGATACCAATGTAGGGCTATTATCAAGCATCCCACAACGCGGCGACACCATTATTACTGACGAATTGATTCACGCCAGCATTATAGATGGCTGCAGGTTAAGCCATGCTACACGTTATAAATTTCTTCATAACGATATAAACGATCTTGAAACCAAACTGAAACTGGCAAAAGGAAATATATTTGTAGCGGTAGAAAGCGTTTATTCTATGGATGGAGATATTGCACCATTAATAGAGATAGCGAATCTTTGCGAGCATTACCATGCCAACCTGATTGTAGATGAAGCTCATGCTACAGGAGTTTTTGGTGCAAGCGGCAGCGGATTGATCAACCAACTTAACCTAACCAGTAAGGTATTTGCACGAATTGTAACCTTTGGAAAAGCCTTGGGCGTACACGGAGCCATTATTTTAGGAAGTAAAAACTTACGCCATTACCTTATTAATTTTGCAAGATCGTTCATTTACACCACAGCTGCTCCCATTCATAATATAGTTGCAGCTAGATCGGCATACCAACACTTAAATAAAATTGATCAGCAGCTGATTCATCAAAAAATTGCATTGTTTAGAAAAATGTTAAAAGAGCAAAACATTAATGCACTTGATAGCGAAAGTTCTATTCAGGGTATTTTGTTTTCATCAAATGAAACGACTAAACTGGCCGCTACGGCACTGCAAAGCAAAGGTTTTGATGTACGGGCAATATTAAGCCCAACGGTGGCTTCAGGGAAAGAAAGGCTGAGAATCTGTCTACACAATTTTAATACCGACGAGGAAATTATTTCGTTGGTTAATCATCTTAAAGAATTGAATTAAATGGCTAAATATTTTATCACAGGCATTGGAACGGGCATCGGAAAAACATTAGTCAGTGCCATTTTAACCGAAAAACTAAAAGCTGATTATTGGAAACCGATCCAATCGGGAGATCTAGATATTAGCGATAGCATAACGATCAGCAGTTTAATTAGCAATACAACTACGGTTGTCCATCCTGAAAGCTACAGGTTAACACAACCTCTCTCACCGCATTTATCAGCGAGATTAGATGATATTGAGATTGATCTGAACAAAATCAACATGCCTTCAACGGATAACAATCTGATTATTGAAGGTGCTGGCGGCTTAATGGTACCCCTAAACGAAAAAGAGCTGATTATCAACCTGATTAAAAAGTTGAATATTGAAGTGATACTGGTCTCACAAAATTACCTAGGAAGTATTAACCACACGCTTTTATCGATCAATCTGCTTAAACAGTACGAGATTCCGATTAAAGGCATCATTTTTAATGGCGACGAGAATGTGGAAACGGAAAGATATATCCAGCAATATACCAAAATAAAAAAGCTAGGCAATATACCTAGCTTCAGCGATATCGATAAAGATAAAGTGAAAGCAGCAGGCCAGAATCTTTTTCTTTAATTGGTTTCGAAAAAACAAAATTATCTCTACCAATTACATATTCTAAAAATCAGGCGTCATTCCCGCGCAGGCGGGAATCTTAAAACATATTGCATTACGATTATTCATAAGTTTTCCTTTTTTCGGAGGCATTCATGAGCACTCCGTGGTTCCCAATCAAGTTGGGAATGACGCACCGCCGAAACCTATTGCTGCAGACTCAATATTTATTTCTCAGTTAAATAACCAGACTTTTTAAGAAAATCTGCCCAAACCTGGTATCCTGCTGAAATAAGGTGTAAACCATCTTTGGTAAGTTCTGCCCTTAAATGTTTGTCCTGATCGGTAAAATTTGGATACAGATCAATAACTGTTACATTTTTAGCTGCAAATTTCCTGATTTCATCATTTAACCACAAAATATGCTCATCCTTACCGTAATGGTTTTTAAATTTTTCGAAAGCACTGTTCACTGGTAAAAGCGTATTAAAATAGATGTGTGTTTTCTTAGAACCTTTTCTGATTCTGGCAATCATGGTTTTATAATTTCTTAAGATCACACTATCTGGAATATTCCGGGAGATATCATTTATACCAATCAGGATAAAAACCTTTGTTGGTTTACCATCAATTATATCTTGCAAACGTTCTAAAACACCGAAAGTAATATCGCCAGAAATCCCCCTGTTTTTTGCCTGAGGAAGATCTAAAAGTTTAGCCCAATCCGTGCCAGCGGTAATGCTGTTACCCAAAAAGACAATATCTTTTTTAGATTTTGGATCAGCTTTAAACTTAGCCACCAGCTCAACATATTTCCCAGGGCGGTAAGTGCTGTCCCATTTTACTACCTGAGCCGTAGCTGCTGTAAAACTCAGGGTAAATACAACAACGATTACCAATAACTTGCTAAAAAGTGCTTTCATATTATATTTTTATAAAGGCCTAAAATACTATTTTGCCTGAACTAAAATATCCGGATAATCGGAAATAATACCATCAACGTTTAAGGTTTTTAATTTCTGAATATCGGCTAAGGTATTGGCAGTCCAGGGAATGATTTTTACACCATCTGCATGTGCTTTTTTAACCAGTTCTTCATTCACCATTTGCCAAACCGGACTTAAAATAAAGGGTTTATAACCTAAATCGGCAATATTTTCCTCATATGTTTTTTTATTGGCAACCAAAAAAGAGGTTTTCATTTTTGGGTACTTTTTATGGATGATCTGGATCGTCCTTTTATCAAAAGATTGGATCACTACAAAATCGGCGATCTTTTTCTTCATAACCACATCCATTAAAAGCTTAACAAACTCTTCGGGTTCAGGATTGGTAATACCATCACCACTCTCGCTACATTTAGTTTCGATATTATAGAATAACTGCTTATTTTTATTGACTTTAATATCGTGCTGAACCGCATCTATCAGGTCAGAAAGTAAAGGAAGATATGTTTTTTCTTTCTTCTGTTGAGGAAATAGCCCATAATATTTGGTCCCCAAATCAAACTTTTTAATGTCAGCGTAATTCATTCCGAAAATAGGATATTTCTTGGCATCTGTTACAGGAATCTCTTTCCCTTCGGGTGTAAGCATAAATGCCGGACTTAGATAGTCATCGTGCGTTACTACTACTTTACCGTCTTTAGAGATATGGGTATCCATTTCCAAAGTGGTAATACCATCGATTTTCATGGCATTCAACATGGCCTCAATGGTATTCTCAGGCATTAAACCACGTCCGCCACGGTGCGCTTCTGCACTAAATGCAGGAAATTTAACTTCCTGGCTAAATGATTTAACTGCAAATGCAGATAATAAAATAAAAATTGCTGCTGTATTAAGTTTCATATTTAGAAGGGATTTTATAGTGGCGTCTGATGTTACCATCAGACGCTGTCAATCTATTTTAAATTTAATTTTAGAAAGAGACTTTTAAAGATCCAGCCAGATGGTAAAATCTGGTAGCACTGACATTTTTGAAATTAGCATTTGTCGGATGGTAACATCCGACAGCACGGAACAGATAAGGACGTTACGCATTAATTTCTGTCTCAAATTTTTCTCCGAAGCGGTCGGTAGCAACAACCTTTACTTTTTTAACCGATGGTTCAAAATGCGCCAAAAACAAATGATCTGTTGATCTTGGCTCTACAAATGATCTCGGGTTTGGAAGTTTATCACCTTTGTACAATTTAAGGGCTAAAGGATCAAATCCATCTTGTTGAGCCAATGCACCCATGGCTTTTCCATCCAGAAAATATTCAACTTTCCATTCAGGATCATAATTCCAAACGTTGGCAATTAACCTTTTCTGATTGGTTAAGGTATCTACATAAATATCAAGCTGTTCTTTTCGATCTCTTCCGGTAGATTTATAGTACCATTTCAAATTGGTTCCATCTACTTCATAAACGCCATAGCCACGCGGCGTGCCATCTTCACAAATCGGGCCTGTCCACCAGCCACCACAAACGGTGCCATGGTTATGTTCGTAAATACCGTTCTTGATTACATTTTTATTAAAATGTGTATGGCCCGACATGATATGTACATTTTTGAAATCTTTTAATACGGCGTAAAAATCTTCATTATTTTTAACAGCATTATGTACCGGAATATGGAGGCAGATAATCAGTAATGCATCTTTAGGAACCAGTTGAAGATCTTTAGCCAACCATTCTAACTGAGTTGGGGTAATGTAGCCATCATAAGTTCTTTCTACCCCTAAATAACGTACATCATCTAAAACCACGTAATGCGCTTTCCCTCTGTTAAAAGAATAATAAGTTGGGCCATAATGTGCTTGAAAAGTCCGGTCAGAGGTTTCATCACCTCCTTGCCTGTAATCCTGATCATGGTTTCCTAATGCCTGAAAAAATGGAATCCCGATTTTGGCAATAGCCTCATCATATGCAGGAAAGAGATCAAAATTATCCCACACTAAATCTCCTACACCGATTCCGTGAACAGGTGTTTTTCCCATTGCTTTTACTACTTCTCTTGTATCAGGAACCGAAGTTTCCATCATTTGCTGAACATCCTTTTTATTCTTCACCTGAGGATCTGCCCAAATGATAAAATTATGTCTGTTATCATTTTGTTTTAGCGGCTTAAGATCGAAGTTTAACTTACCAGCTGTATCTGGTTTGTAATAATGGCGCGCAATGCTGCTTTCTGTTTTAAACTCGTAACCTGAAGGTGTACTGATCCAAACAAAACGGGCCAGCTCATGGAGTTGGATCTGATAATTACCCGTTTTATCGCTCTGCACTACGCTGTAGCCGTCTGAAACTACAACTCCGGCAACAGCTTTGCCTTTGCTGGTAACCATTCCGCTCACCAATCCATCTACTGAGAATAATGAAGATGGAAACGATTTTAAACTAACAAATAAGGTTGTGGTTAATAAAGTTGATTTTTGTATAAAGGATCTTCTATTCATTGATATTAAATGATGTGGATTTAAAATCAATGGTTCTCATCCATTACTAAAGATGAGAACCACTAGATTAATTTGTTACTTGAGTAACATCGGCTCCTGATTCTATTTCACTTACAGGAGTAGTTAACGACATTTGATAATATACAGCCCCCCTTGCAGTAGTCCAGGTTTTTGTTGTTGCATTAAACGATCCGCCTAATTTTAAAAACAGACCTAAATCTGCTACCGCAGCATGAGGAATAATATATTGATTGGTACCTTGAAAAAAGAAAGGCTGAGCAGTAGATGTTGCCGGATCAACTGGATTGTAATGATCATTTTTAACGATACGGTAACCATAATTGTCTACACTATTGAAAAGCGTTGTTTTACCTGTACCACCAAAAAAGACTACATCCAGGGGAACTGATTCTTCATTTATAATCGTTCCTTCGAAAACAGCTACCCCACCAGCGTTACCGCTATTCGGGAATATACCACCATTTTTAGAGCCGAATCCATCACCATCGTTGGTTACGTAAGCAATGGATCTGATCCATTTTGAAGTACTCAATGAAGTAGAATTTGCACCGTTAATGCGTTGATTACTACCACCAACATAGAAAAATTCTCCTTTTGCTACTGTACCGCTGGTTAAATTAAACTTATAAGTTCTTCCACCTCCAGTTGCCCAACCTCCGGCTGGTGCAGTACCCGCATAAGGAGCAGCAGTACCAGCATTGGTACAGGTAATAACAGAAAGTGAGTTTTTGGTAAAATCTATATCCTTTGTTGCTCTAAATTGGATATATTCATAATTCCCATCGCCACCCTTAGCATCAGCAACGATACCTGTTATCACTACAGGGAAAACGCCTAAGCCTGGGCCATTTGGATTTGGAGGAGCAACTCTTTCTGTAATATCTGTTGATACTCTAGGCCAAAGCTGAATTGGCGTTCTGTTTGGGATTTCATTATTAATGAACACAATTCCTGTAAATGTAGCTCCAGCAGGAAGCGCTGTAGTTGCATAATTAGCCGTCGCCTCAGTATGCAAAATTATACTATCTGCTCCATTTACAACGCTTTTATCCCCAATAAAACTATCGCCAAAAGCTGGCAAAGGATTAACTAAACCAGACTTTATTTGTACCAATGTGCTCTCATATTCATCTGGTTTAAGTCCAATATTATAACTGGATGCAGTTTGTATATTGATCCTGTTGTTAGAAGAAATCTTCGCAATTGATGCATCTGTAAGTCCGCTAATCTGTAATGATCCCTTCACACGCTTAAGAGAACTTCCTTCAACTTTTATAAGCAGAGAATCGCCTGGCTTATAAATCGAGGAATTTTCAAGATTCAGGACCAAGCCTCGTATCCTGCCTTTTCTTGTACTTTGGATCACTACCGTTTTCGGAGGAACATTTCCAGAATCGGCATTAGAAATTACAACCCCGGTAATAGAACCAGCACCAGTAAGTGACTCTTTATCAATAATCAGATCGGTACCTTTATACAGGCTTCTTACGTCTTCGATGTAGGTAATTGTACTCACTGTTCCTGCAGCAAAATCATGCTTTTTACATCCAGCGAAAGCAAAAATGACGGCAGTTATGTAAATGTATAAATATCTATTTTTCATAAAATTATCTCTTTAAAATGTATTTTTTATGGCCTTTGCCACCAAACTAAAGTATTAATGTTATCTGCTCCCTGAACAGCTACGGCTGCTTTATAATTCTCTCCATTGGCCGATTGTACATATACAGGATAGTTTAGCCTTGCAGGCATAATACCTCCATTGTTTAAACCAGCACCCTTTGGCAGTATCGGATGGCCGGTTCTTCTAAATTCGAACCACTGCTGAAGGTCAGTAAAAAACAGAGAATAGTATTTTTGAATATGGATTAACTCCATCTTTTGGTCTAAAGTATAATTGTTATTCCATTTTACTTTATCGAACGTTAGATAGTTTGTAGGCAAGGCATAACCCCAAAAAGTGATTCCACTAGTTGCACCAGTTTCGTAATAAACCTGAGGAGTTTTCGCTGTGATCCATCCTTTAACTGCTGCTTCTGCTAAGATAAACTGCAACTCTGAATAATTCATGATATTACCCAACAGCGGTTCGGCCTTTAATGAAACCGGAAAGGCAGACTTACCTTCTGGCGCTTGTCCTGACGGATAACCACTTGGAATACCTTGATAATCACCTTGATATAGCGAAGCCCATTTCTGAATTCTAGGGTCACTTCTTTCATTTAAGTTATCAACAAAAAAGCTGGCTAATTTCGGACCATACCAATCTCCGTCTCTCCATGGAACAAATGGCGATACATAAGCTCCGGTTCCACTCCATCTTAAAACCGCAGAATCATCGTTGCTGGTCATAATTGGATAGTTTGATGCTTTGGTATCTACAATTTCTTTAATTTTAGCTATTGCATTTGTTTCGGCCTTTCCCGACACTCTTAACAGTAACCGTAAGTAAAGGCTATTTCCAAATCTTCTCCATTTATCTCTGTTTCCAGTATATATGGGATCGCTTGCCGATGTAATTGCATTTCCTGTCGCGTTTCCAACTTTTAAAAATTCGTTTGCCTGCTCAAGCATTAAAAATAAAGCAGGATAAATATCTTTCTGTTGATCGAAGTTTGGCGTAAAAATACCATCCTTAGCCTTATTTGAGTTTAAGAATGGAATATCACCGTAAGTATCAGTCAATAACGAATAAGTATATGCCTGCCATATTAAAGAAAGTGCCTGATAAGAAGTATTCAAATTATCTTCTCCACCTTTATAAATATCTTTGAAATTAGTTAATTCGGTATACCACGAGTTCCACAGATAATCTGCTTCTGCTGTTCTAACCTCATACCTAAATATTTTTCCTTCAGAATCACCCATATTTACAGTAACCTGCATCAGCTCATTTGTAATTCTTTGGCTCCTGCTCATGTTAGCGATGACCACGTCAGTAATAGCTGGAGCCAATAAGGCTTGAGGCAAGGCAAAAACACTTGTGTTGGGATTTGTATTTATTTCACTAAAATCTTTTTTGCACGAAGGTGTAATCATAGATACGCTTATAAATAAAACAAGTATCAGATATATGTATTTTCTATTTTTCATTGTTTTGAGTTTAAATGCCAATTACTAAATTTAATCCGAAAGATCTGGTTGATGGAAATTGACCATATTCAAAGCCTTTATTAATATCTCCATTTCCTAATGTTCCAAACTCAGGATCAAACAATGGCCACTTGGTCAATACCCACAAATCACGTCCATAAACGCCTACCGCAGCTCTTGTTAACCCAATTCTACTCAAAAACTTAGGTGTAAAAGTATAATCTAAACGGGCTTCTCTCAGTTTTAAGTAATCAGTAGAATAAGTAGTACCTTCTACGTTGTCACGACCATAATGCGCAGTATAATAAGTGGTTGCATCTTTACTGATCACATCATTGGGACGGAAAGAACCGTCAGGATTACGCTGAACACCATTTCCTATAATACCGTTATAACGTCCTGGCAAGGTGTTTACTGTTTTACCTTGTTCTGCTAATGCAGCAGCAGATAAAGAATAGCCCACTGCACCATATTGCGAATCGAACATGAAATTCAATGAGAATTGTTTGTATTTAAATGTATTGGCAATACTGGCCTTCCATCTTGGGTTGGTATTACCAATATATTGCATATCAGTAGTAATAATCGGGTTGCCATTAGCATCATAAACAATCTGTCCATCAGGGGATTTTTCATAGCCCCTACCATACAAATCGCCCATACTTCCTCCAGGAAGTGCAATGATAGCTCCCCTGCTTCCAGGACCATTCTGAAGAATCAACTGACTGAGCTCAGGTGTTAACTCCATAACTTTATTCTTATTCGAAGCGAATGTTCCCGTAATATTCCAGCTAAAACCACTACTGGTTTTAATTGGGGTTCCATTTAATGCGATTTCGATACCTTGATTGGTAACCAAACCTGCGTTTACCACTACATTTCTTACTCCTGATGAAGCATCAACTGTTGAAGACAGGATCTGATTCCTGGTATTTCCCTTATATGCAGCGATATCTATACCTAACCTGTTGTTGAACATCTTAATTTCCAATCCCCCTTCGTAACTGGTGGTAAACAATGATTTTAAATCGGTATTAGGCAAAGTTGTAGGGTTAGCCAAACCACCAGAATAATTAGGTACCGGATTATAGGTGTAAGAGGTTTTATATGGTGTGGTTTCACCACTGCCTACTCCAGCTAATGATCCGCGGATTTTTACATACGAAAATGCTTTTGGAAGCTTTAATACTTCCGAAGCAATAAAACTTAAGTTAAGCGAAGGATAGAAGAAAGACACATTTTTTGTAGAAGTAGGCGATGCTAAAACACTGTTCCAATCGTTACGGCCAGTAACATCCAGATATAAGAAGTTCTTGTAGCTTGCCGTCAATAATCCGTAAAAACTATTGATATTGTATTGGCTTCTAAAAGGAAAAGGTACAATTACCCCAGCGGCATTTGCAAGAGAATAAACACCGGGATATAATAAAGAGTCGGCCCTGTTTTCGTCCTTATTGTAATTGTTTTTTAGCATGCTTCCACCTACGGAAGCAGAAACTTCAAAATCTTTCCCTAAATTCTTTTGATACCTCAATAACCAATCGCTATTTATTTCCTGAGAAACAATACTTTGAGTGCGGTACATGCCTTTCTTATATTTTTCGGTATCGAAAGGTCTTTGTTGTGTGCGCTGTTCCTGAGATAAATCTAAAGATGTTCTTACTGTTAAGCTTAAGTTTTTCGTAAAGTTGTAGGTCGCTGAAATATTCCCGGTTAAACCATTTCTTCTTGATCCGTTTAACATCTCGTTTGCAATCAGGTACGGATTATCAGGAAAACTGCTAAAGGGATAACTCTGTGAAACGTTTTCCTTTCCGGGCAACCAGTAATCTTTTAACCAATCAATCGTAGCATTTGGTTCCCAGAATAAGTACCAATACATAATAGACTGATTATTGTATCCGGTAGACGGTAGGTTATCGCTCGTTTTATTGTTGTAATTAACCTTAGCTGCAATTTGAAGCTTATCCGTTACTTTCTGATTAACAGACAATGCGATCGAAGTCCTTTCGTAGCCCGTATTCGGGATAATCCAGCTGTTGTTTACATTGGTTGCAGAAAACCGCGCTGTGGTTTTATCATTGCCTCCAGAAAGCGTAACACTGTTGGTATAAGTCCTTCCAGTTTCGAAAAAGTTTCTTGAGTCATTTACATAAGGTACCCATGGCGTTCTTGTAGTTGCCTGCGTGTGGGTTATCGGATCATATTGAAAATAAGACTGACCATTAAATTTTGGTCCCCAGGCCGAGCTTGTACTACGTGTACTTGGACCATCGGCCGATGCATTGTAAGAATAATAATTATCACCATCCACACCCTGGCCATATTCGTATTGCAGATCAGGCCACCTGTTAATGGTTTCCATCATGGTATTAGAATTGATGGTTACGCCAATTCCTTTCTGCGTTTTCTTGCCAGATTTGGTAGTAATGATAATCGCACCGTTTGCCCCACGCTGCCCGTATAAAGCTGCTGCTCCGGGACCTTTAAGCACCGTTACATCTTCGATATCTTCCGGATTGATATCACCCAAACCACTTCCATAATCTACAGGTGTTTCATCGGCAAGGTAACCAGACCCACCATATCCTGTGGTTCTGCCGCTTCCCTGATTAATTACAACACCATCAACCACAATTAGCGCGTCGTTTCCGCCCCCCAAATTGTTTTCTCCACGTAAAATTATTTTATTAGAGCCACCAGGACCGCCGTTAGATCTTACCAAATTTAAACCCGCCACCTTGCCAGATAAGGCATCTGTCCAGTTGTTGGATAAAGCACTTGTAAGCTCCTCACCTTTCACCGTGGTAGTTGAATAGCCTAGGGCCCGCTGTTCGCGTTTTATTCCTAACGCAGTAACCACTACTTCATTCAATTCGCTTGTTGAAGATTTTAAACGAACAATTGCATTGGCTTCATTATTTTCAAATATCCTGGTAACGGTAACATAACCAATCATATTATAATTCACCTGGCTGCCTTTAGGAATGATGAAAGAATAATTTCCTTTTTCGTTTGTAACTCCTAAAACTTTTCTATTCTTATCCGTTATCGTTGTTCCAATTAATATTTGCCCATCCTGGTCATCTAACACCGTACCTTTAATTACAATATTTTGTGCCGGAGTTTGTGCAAAACCCACCTGCAAACAAATTAATTGTATCAGCATAACACATACCAAAAAACTAAAGCGTTTTAGTTTACCCCTAAAAAAAGTTCGACTTTTCTTTTGGTGATTATCAAGACTGCTTTGCTTTACATGCAAAACGCACTGATGCCACGAAATCTGTTGAGTAAAATTTTTGATCATAATTATTATAGTATATCCGGTTAGTAATAGGATTCATATTTTCGATTTAGTTTGTCCGGATTTGCGGGCAAAGTAAGCCTGTTTATGTTAAAAATATATTAAGCAAACATTAACGTATTGAAAAGCAACCTAAACAGATTGCGATTTATTTGGTTTTTCTTACTATATATTTCGTTAACTAAAATTAACAAAACAAATCGAAACTAAAAACAATAAAATAAATCAGCAAGAAATATTTTTTAATTGAATGTTTAAACAGACAGAAATATCAATGATCGTAAGAAGAATAGAATAAGCAAGTTATTCCCATACAAAGAAAAAAAAGGCTTTATTAATAATATATGAAGAAAAACAAGGCATCTACGGGTTAAATCATCAACACAATCACATCACGTAATAATTTTATTACAAGGCATGGTAACAGGAAAAAAAATAGAGCAACAAAACGAAACATCGTGTTGTAACATTTATATATCAACCTAAACCGAAAGGTAAAGAAACATGACTAACCTACCTTTGCGTACTCAAATACATGCTTCATGTAAAGTTTACGTAAAGAGAAAGTCCGTTCAAGTGCAATTAAGATAATCACCGGAAATATTAAAAAACCAAGCAGGTTAAAAGCGTAGAAAAAATATCCAAAAATTAATATGAACCTGAAAAATTCGAGGTAATAGATCCATTTACGTTGTTCCAAAAGCGCGCCGATGTTGATTAAAGTGAGCAAGATAAAGATAAGTATCGCAGCTTTATTAAATGGTGTTAAAAAACTGTAAAACAAAGTAGTCCCCGTAAGCATGGCAACTACCGCGATCAACTGTATATTTAAATAAGTTTTAAACTTAGGTTTAGCAGCACGCAGTATTTTATTCTGAAAGTAACGCTCCTCTAAAATAGGCCGGATGTTTTGATCCATCAACGCTGGACTTCCGAATACGGCATTCCATTTGGCCTTAAATCCATTTGCACGCTTGTACGCCTCTCCTATTTCTAAATAATAGTGAAAATGTTGCCACAGGAAACTATAACTTTTAATAGGATGTGTTAAACCATATTTAGGAGCCTCTTCTTCAATTTGAAAAGTACCGAATAGTTTATCCCAGAATACAAAAACATCGCCATAGTTTTTATCCAGGTATTTTTCGTCAGAGGCATGATGAACACCATGCAAAGAAGGTGTGGTGAATATATATTCCAGCCAGCCCAGCTTACCGATTAGTTGTGTATGCGTAAAAAATGAATAGGCTCCATGAGCCAAAAGTATGGTAATAATCATATTGGGATGAAAACCGACTAATGGTAATATACACCAAAACACATTGCGGAAAACGGCTTGAATGGTTGTGATTCTTGCCGCTGCCGACAAGTTAAACTCTTCGCTCTGGTGATGAACAATATGTGCAGCCCACAAAAAATTAATTTCGTGGCCCAGCCTATGGTACCAGTACCAAACAAGATCTGTTGACAAAAGCAATAATATCCACACATACCATTTTGTAGAAATATCAAAAACTGCATAATTTAAATACACCCAATCGTACATCTGATAAAAACTTGCCGCAATAAATAAGTTCAATAACCTTTCGGCAATACCTACACTAAAATTTGCAACCGTACTTTCGTATTTAAATGTTTTCGCTTTTTTTTGGTGCTGGGCGATCCTAAACTCAATAAATACAAAAATAAAAAATGCTGGAATAGCAAACGCAAGGTAGTTTACCGTCATAACTGTAGTGGTCTTTTTTAGTTTAACGGAACAAACATAAATATATTCTATTAAATACATGGATTTTATAGAATATATTATTACACCTAAATTACTTCGATCTTCATTTAATGTTTGTTGTTTTAATTTATTTGTAGAACTTCGAAATTATAAATACACAATTATGGCTACAGATAAAAAAGCTGAAAACAACAATATATTATCTATTGATATAGGCGGCACAAGCATTAAAACGGTTCTTTTGGATGAAAGCGGAAATATGCTTACCGAATATTTAAAAAGCAAAACCCCGCCAGAAGCTACTCCAAAGGACATTGTTTCTGGAATTATAGAGTTGATTAAGCCTTTTCCTGTTAGCTACAACCGCGTATCGATCGGTTTTCCAGGTTATGTTAAAAATGGAATTGTTAAAACCGCCCCTAACCTGGCAAAAAACAAATGGGCAGATGTTGATCTTGCTCAGCGTATAGCTAACGAGTTAGGTAAATCAGTGCGTTTGGTAAATGATGCCGATCAACAAGGCTTAGGTGTGGTTGAGGGCAAAGGCTTTGAAATTGTTTTTACAGTAGGTACGGGTTTTGGAACGGCACTGTTATTCGATGGAGAATTACTGCCGCATTTAGAACTCGCACATTTTCCGATCAACAAGGAAGAAGACTATGATGATTATATCGGAAATAAGGCTTTCGAAAAAATTGGAACTGAACGTTGGAATAAAAGGCTCAAAAAAGTAATCGAAATCTACAAAACGGTTTTCAATTATGACACTTTATATATCGGTGGAGGCAATTCTAAACAAATAGACTTTAAACTGGAAAACAATATTAAAATTGTAACCAACAGAGACGGGATTAAAGGTGGCGCTAAACTCTGGAAACTGGCCGACAAGTATAACATCTTTACTGTTGAGCCTAAAAAATAATAATCTTTATTACAATCTTTTAACAACAATAGCTGCAATATTAATTTGTAAACCCTAATTTTGGGTGCATTATAAAAAATAAAAAATGGCAAATAACGATTCAAAAAAATATAAATTGGGAATGATCGGTTTAGGCACAATGGGCCGGAACCTATTATTAAACATGGCTGATAAAGGCTTCTCTGTAACTGGTTACGATAAGGATAGAAAAATGATATCGAAACTTGAAGAAGAAGGCAAGAAACACAATTTAGAAGGATTTGACGATATTAAGAGCTTTATTTCTAGCTTACAAACACCACGTACGTTAATCTTATTAGTGCCAGCCGGACCAATTGTAGATAGCGTTATTGCAGAACTAAAACCACTTTTAAGCAAGGGCGATATTATTATCGATAGTGGAAACTCACATTTTACCGATACCAACCGCCGTGTTGATGAATTGGAGAAAGATGGCTTACATTTCTTCGGAATGGGTATTTCTGGTGGTGAGGAAGGTGCACGTTTTGGTCCGAGTATGATGCCGGGTGGCGATAAACAAGCTTATAATGTAGTTAAAGATGTTTTTGATGCCGTAGCTGCAAAAGTTGGAACCGATCCATGCGTAACTTACATTGGCCCAGGTGCTTCTGGCCACTTTGTTAAAATGGTACATAATGGAATTGAATATGCTATTATGGAGCTTATTGCTGAAGTTTATGGCATTCTTAAAAATGGCTTAGGCTATTCAAACGATGATATATATAAGGTATTCAAAAAGTGGAACGAAGGCAGGTTACAATCTTTCTTATTAGAGATTACTGCTGAAATTTTTGTTTTTAAAGATGCTGAAACTCAAAACGATCTTTTAGATCAGATCAAAGATGAAGCACGCTCAAAAGGTACCGGAAAATGGACATCAGAGGTTTCAATGGAACTTCAGTTACCTGTACCAACCATTAACGAAGCTGTTTCTAACCGGGATTTATCTAAATTCAAAAAACTAAGGGTTTCCCTGGAAGAGGCTTTTGGTAAGAAAGACACCAAAATAGCTGTTACCGTTGAAGAACTGGAAGATGCGTTTTATTTCTCTATGATCAGTGCTTATGCACAGGGTATGCATTTACTCGTTCAGGCTTCAAAAGAATACCAATACGACTTACAGTTGCAGGAAATTGCTAAAATCTGGCGTGGAGGCTGTATCATCAGGGCTAAATTCTTAGAAGATATTTATCAGGCTTATGATAAAAACAATGTACTCGAACATTTATTCGGTGATGCGGGTATCCAGAACATTATCAAAGGTACTTTAGCTGGTACACGCAAAACAATTAGTGCATGTATCAATTCTGGTTTGGGTATCCCTGCATTTGCGTCTACCCTAACCTATTTCGATACCATTACTACAGCCAGAATGCCTTCTAACTTAATCCAGGCACAAAGAGATTTCTTTGGGGCGCACACCTTCGAACGTATCGATAAAGATGGTGTTTTCCATGCTGATTGGAATAAATTATCATAACTTATTAGATTCACGAACAAGAACATAAAATGAAAACCAAAACCGCATTAAACCCTACCATTTTTGTAATATTTGGTGGAACAGGTGATTTAAATAAAAGAAAATTAGCACCTGCCCTATATAATTTATTTATGGAGGGCTATATGCCTGAGAAGTTTGCTATTATTGGTACAGGAAGGACCGAATTTACTGATGATAGTTACAAAAATGCTTTAGAGGAGGCTGTGAATGAGTTTTCTCGAAGCGGAAAAGTTAAAAAAGATAAATGGGACGATTTCGGAAATACGATCCACTACTGTCCAACCGATTTTGCCCAGCCAAAAACTTTCGAAAACCTTAAAGCAGCTGTTGATAAATATCAAAAAGAATACGGCGCAGGTACACAGGTAATTTTCTACCTGGCGGTTGCACCTAACTTCTTCCCAATTATTGCTGAATGTTTGCAGAAGTATAAACTTACGCAGGATGAAGATAATAGCCGCATTGTTATTGAAAAACCTTTCGGCCATGATCTAGAATCAGCAAAAGAGCTGAATGCATTACTGAGCACGATTTTTACTGAAAAGCAGATCTATCGTATCGATCATTATTTGGGTAAAGAAACCGTACAAAACATGATGGCTTTCCGTTTTGCCAATGCATTGTTCGAGCCGTTATGGAACAGATCTTATATCGATCACGTTCAGATTTCGGTAACTGAGCAGTTAGGTGTGGGCGATCGTGGAGGTTATTATGAAGGTTCTGGTGCTTTAAGAGATATGATCCAGAATCACCTGCTGCAATTGCTTTGTTTGGTTGGAATGGAAGCGCCAATTAATTTTGATGCCGATGAAATCAGAAACCGTAAGGTAGAGGTTTTAAGAGCAATGCGTCCTTTTTCTGCAGAAGATATCCGTTTTCATACTGTTCGGGGTCAATATAGTAAAGGTTGGGTTGAAGGGAAGGAAGTTCCTGGATACCGTCAGGAAAAAGGTGTTGATGCGCATTCTAATACCGAAACTTTTGCTGCTGTTAAATTCCATATCGATAACTGGAGATGGCAAGGTATTCCTTTCTATTTAAGAACTGGAAAACGCTTAAACCAAACTTCATCTTTAATTACCATTCAGTTCAGAGATGTTCCGCATCAGATTTTCTCATCAGGTGTAACCGAAAACTGGCAACAAAACAGGTTAGTAATTAGCATACAACCAGAAATGAGCATCCGTATGCAGGTACAGGCCAAAAGACCTGGATTGGATATGGTATTGAATCCTGTTGATATGGTTTTCGATTATAAAGGAACTTATGAAGGTGATACCCCGGAGGCTTACGAAACTTTATTATTAGATGCCATGATGGGTGATCAAACCCTGTTTATGCGTGGCGATCAGGTAGAAGCTGCATGGGAACTGGTCATGCCGATTTTGAATACCTGGGAAAGCAAAAAATCAATCAACTTCCCTAATTACCCTGCCGATAGCTGGGGACCAGAAGAAGCCGAGGCACTTATTGCAAGAGATGGTTTCCACTGGTTTAACCTGCCATTGAAGAACAAGGAATAATAAGTTGATGGTATCGACAACTAGTCGCATAGCCATAAGCAAACTGTCATTCTGAGCTTGTCGAAGAACTTACAATAGGTGTTTCGACAGGCTCAACATGATATTATTTAATATACAAAAATGAATCTACTCATATATAAAACATTAGAAGAACTGAATCAGGATCTGGCAGATTATGTAATTAAAATTGCAGAAATGTGTATCGAAGAAAACGACCGTTTTAATTTTGTATTAACTGGCGGCAGTTCTCCTAAAGCACTCTATCATCTTCTGGCTACAGAAGGCCAGCACAGAATTGATTGGGAAAAAGTATACTTCTTCTTTGGCGATGAGCGCAACGTTCCGGCCAATGATGATAACTACAACGGATTAATGGCCAAGAAAACCATTTTAGACCCACTAGGCATTAAAGAAGATCATATCTTTTACGTTGATACCACTTTGGCTCCAGAAAAAGCAGCTATCGAATATAAAAAAGCAATCGACAAGCATTTTAATGGTGAAGACATTGTTTTCGATCTGATCCTTTTGGGTATGGGTGATGATGCGCATACGGCTTCAATTTTCCCGCATACTACTTTGGTCAAAGATGAAGAAGTAAATGTAGCAGCTGTATACGTAGAAAAACTAGATACTTATCGCATTAGCTTTACCGCATCTTTAATTAATAAAGCAGATAACGTTGCTTTCTTGGTGTTTGGAGAGAATAAAGCCGAAGCGCTTAAACATGTTATTGGCGATGAGCAAAAAGATGCTGCTACCTACCCGTCACAGCTAATTGATCCGATCGATGGAAAATTAACCTGGTTTACCGATGAGGCTGCAACAAAATTATTAGAAGATTAAAAAATTATGATGTCTGAAGAACATTTATCAGACTTTTTAAACGGAAAAACGGAATATACCTTAGGGTTGTTCCGTTTTTTTATTTACCGATTAGCTGAACTAGGAGAAATTAATGTCACATAACGAAAATGATCCTTAAACATTTTCAGGTTCAGGATGACGATCTCGGAGGATTATCCCCGAGCGTGCTGTAGGATGTTAACATCGTACAGTTACATTTCAGTGCCAGATTGAAACATCTGACACCACACCAAAATCGATTAAACTAGATGCGTCACCCTGATTTATTTCAGGGTCTATAATACGTTGTGGTAATTTTCAAGGCTAAAAGATCCTGAAACAAGTTCAGGATGACGATCCGTGTAGAGTGCAAGATTGAAACATCTGACACCACATATATGGCCGTCATTGCGAGGAGTAACGACGAGGCAATCTTTCCTATTTACCAATTTTGCTATAAAGATTGCTTCGTCGGCTGAAAAAGCCTTCTCGCAATGACGGCTTCACAAGTAAAACGTCTCTAATCCAGTTTCTCTTCAATCAACAGTTTAATAATCCCATCAGCCATTCCCACTTTAGGTACATAAATCTGCTTTATACCAGTCCATTTCATTAAGGTTAAATAAATCTCACAAGCCGGGATAATAACGTCTGCACGGTCGGGGTTTAAGCCTAAAGTGTTAATCCTTTCTTTCAATGAATAACTGGTTAATTTATTATACATCGAATTTAGCTTCTGCAAAGATAAAGGCGCGTTTTCCTTCTCATCCGACATGCGGAACAATTTATTGATATTGCCACCGGTACCAATACCTGCCAAATGTTTATAGGCTTTTGTATGCTCTTTTACCCAATCTTTCATTTCATCCCAGGTTTCTTCCTTATCCTGGTTGTCGAGCATCCTGATTGTACCAATATTGAAGGATCTTGATGCTTCTGGAGCGCCTTTTACAAAAACTGATAACTCGGTACTACCTCCACCCACATCAATATATAGGTAATTTTTATTTTCGTCTAACTCTTCTTCAATATGATTGGCGTAAATAATATTCGCTTCGCGTTGTCCCTCAATAATCTCTAAAGTAACGTCGGCTTCCTTTTTAATCAGCTTAACAATATCTTCTCCATTGCTGGCCTCTCGCATAGCAGATGTTGCACAGGCTAAATATTCCGAAACATGATAAACATCCATCAGATTTTTAAAAGCAGTCATGGTTTTTACCAGGTCTGCAGATTTTTTCTCCGAAATATATTGATCTAAGAATGCATCATCTCCCAAGCGGAGCGGCACACGTATAAGGGTATTCTTTTTGTACTTATATTTTCCGTCTTGTTTGCTAATATCAGCAATGAGTAATCTCACCGCATTCGAACCGATATCTATAGCTGCGTATCTTAACATTATGATTGATGCTTGGTTTTTAAATAGTTGTAGATGTCTACCTGCGCCCTTATCTTTTTACTTAATCTGTTTTTATGGTATTTATTATTGTTCAAAGCATTGATCTGCCTCGATTTGGTATTGTCCTGCAATTGCAGATCAATGATATCCTGTATTTCCTGTTTCACATCGTGATCTAAAACCGGGAATCCTACCTCTACGCGGTGTTCGAAATTCCTGCTCATTAAATCTGCAGATGATAAATACATGTCGTTTTTACCGTTATTACCAAAAATATAAACCCTGGCATGCTCCAAAAACTTATCGATAATACTAATAGCGGTAATATTTTCACTAAAACCCTTTACTCCAGGTACCAGACAGCAGATACCACGGATGATCAGCTGAACTTTAACCCCAGCATTGCTCGCATCGTAAAGTTTGGCGATAATCCCTTCATCCGCTAGGCTATTTACCTTTAACATAATGTAGGCGAGTTTGCCTTGTTTAGCATTCCTGATTTCGCGGTTAATAAAATTGACCAGTTTCGAGCGGCTCTCCAGCGGCGAAACAATCAGGTGTTTAAATCCCTTCGTTACGGTACGTTTGCTCAACGCATCAAAAAGTTTGACCAGATCATTGGTGATCTCTTTCTTAGCAGTGAAAATACTATGGTCGCAGTATAAACCTGCGGTTTTCTCGTTAAAGTTTCCTGTTGCTAAGTTTGCGTAGTAAACTGGCTTATCTTTTTCAATCCGTTTAACCAAACAAATTTTAGAGTGTACTTTGTAGTCGGTTAAGCCGTAATTTACCTTAACCCCCTCCTCCATTAAGCGGGTGGTCCAGTAAATATTAGCCTGTTCATCAAAACGGGCTTTAAGTTCTAATAAAACAGAAACTGCTTTACCATTTTTAGCAGCGTTGATTAATGCATTGATTACTTTTGAGTTTTCGGCTAACCGGTATAAAGTAATCTGTATTTCGGTTACTTTCGGATCAATTGCAGCTTCACGCAAGAACAAAATAATATAGTCATACGATTGGTAGGGTAAATTCACCAAATAATCGCGCTGGGCAACTTTATTAAACATACTTTGGGTTCTGTGCAAATCGTGAACCTTAAGTGGCACATTCGGCGCATATTCCAATTCCTTTTTACCTACATTTGGGAAGGCAATAAAATCGCCAAACTTATGGTAACGGTTACCCGGAATTAAACTTTCAGCCTCAAGCTTGAGTTTATTTACCAGTACAGTAAGCATATTTAAAGGCATCGCCGAATCATAAAGCAAACGCATTGGTTTCCCTTTTTTACGTTTTTCTAAACTGCTTTTTAAATCTTCGATAAATTTATCATTAATGTTTTTATCAATATCTAATTCGGCATCCCGTGTTAGCTGGATCGAATAAGCCTCTAAATTATCGTAAGTAAAAACATAAAATATATCGTCTAAACAATACCTGATAATATCTTCGGCAAGAATAATAAATTTTAGATCGTTTGTTTCGGGCAGTACCAAAAACCGTGGCAAATTAGGTGGAATTTCTATGAGTGCATATTTCTCTTTAATTTTTGTATCCTTTTTCGAAAGTTTAACAAAAAAGTAAAGGTACCGGTCTTTCAGTTCTGGAAAAGGTTTATCCATATCCAGCATAATGGGAACAAGATTAGATAAAATCTTATCCCTAAAATGATTTTTAACAAATTCGCCTCTGCTTACATTCAGTTGGGTATCGTTTAAGATAAAAATCCTGTTTTGAGCAAGTTCATTTATTAGGGTAGCCTGAAAAAGCTGGTCGAATTTTCTTTCTTGTTTTACAACAATGTTTTTAATCTCATTCAGAATTTTCTTTGGATTAAATCCCAAAAGTGCTTTAGCCTTATCGTTCAGATTGGTTAGCCTGGTCATGGTGGCTACTCGCACACGGTAAAATTCCTCTAAATTTGAAGAAAATATAGATAGAAACTTAATCCGTTCAATCAGCGGAACCGTTTCATCGGCAGCTTCCTGCAGTACACGTTCGTTAAAGTAAAGCCAACTGATTTCGCGGTTTAAAAAAGGGATCTTCTTATTGCTCATTTAAAAAAATAAAAAATCCCTGCCAAAACAGGGATGCTCAAAGCTGCACATTAATTTGTTAAATCGATGTTAATTCATTTACACGTTAACGTTAACAAATTTATTTTTTAGTAGGTGTTTTCCCCTCTTTATTAACCGGTGTTGCAGTTTTAGCAACCGTTTTTTTAACAGCAGGAGCTGCTTTTGCAGGAGTAGCGGCTGGCGCTATTGCTTTTTTAACTGCTGTAGCAGCTTTTGTTGGTGCTTTACCTGCGGTACTTGCCGCTGTTGTGGCATCTTTTACTGCTTCTTTTGCTTTTGCAACTGGTTTTGCCAATACTTTTTCTGCTTTTTCTTCTGTTTCAATTGCCGCAACCTTAATGCTTTGCACTACTGGTTTAGCTTTTGCAACGGCTTTTTTAACAACTTTCTGAGCAGTTTTTTCTGACTTACTTACCGCTTTTGTAACTGGTTTTTTCGCTGCTTTCTCTTTTGATGCATGTAACAAATCGTCAATCTTTTGTCCAACATCTGCCTTTACAATGGTGAATTTTTTGGTTAATTTTTTAGCCACACGTTTACTCGCTTTCCCTACCTCCGTACTAATTTCCGATACATCATGACCTAAACTTTTGATCACATCTAAGAACTTATCCGTAATCGACTGCTCCAATTGTTTCTTCACTTCTTTTTTGGTGATCTTTTTTTGAGACTTCGGTTTAGTGGTTTTCATATTATTTTTCGTTTTTTTGTGAGGATGGATTAATTTCTATTAAATCTACTTATTTTTTTACTTTAAAGCTAAAACCATGCCTTCTTTTGATATTGTAAGTAAAGTTGATTCGCAAACATTAGACAACGCAATTAACAATGCTAAAAAAGAAATCCTTAACCGATTCGACTTTAACGGATCGAAAAGCACCATCGATCTCGATAAAAAAACAAACGTAGTAACCATCGTTACTGAAGATGATATGCGATTAAAAGCAATCGAAGGTTCCATTATCTCGCGGATGATGAAACAGAATTTAGATCCGAAAAGTTTAGATTTTGGCGATGAGCATCAGGCTTCTGGCAATATGATCAGAAAAGAAATCAGTATTAAAGAAGGATTAGATAAAGAGGCAGCAAAAAAGGTTGTGGCAAAGATCAAAGCCAGTGGATTAAAAGTTCAGCCTGCCATTATGGATGACCAGGTTAGAGTAACCGCAAAAAAAATCGATGATCTGCAGGCCGTGATGAATCTTTGTAGAAATGAAGATTTTGGTCAGCCATTACAGTTTATTAATATGCGCAATTAGAAAGCTTAATTGTTTAAACTGGTTAACTGTATTACTAACCAATTTAAACAATTAACCGATTAACCATTCAACTCATGGAAATCAGCGAAAACGGTTTTATATTTTCCGATAAAAAAGAGCTTTTAGATCTCGAAGCCATACATCATTATTTAAGTGTAGAGTCTTATTGGGCAAAAGATATTCCTTTTAATATCGTAAAACGTTCTATTGAAAACTCACTTTGTTTTGGTGTTTACAAAGGAACAGAACAGGTAGGTTTTGCCCGTTGGGTAACGGATAAGGCCACCTTTGCATGGCTTTGCGATGTGTACGTTAAAGAAAGTTACCGCGGTTTGGGCTTATCAAAAAAACTGATGTCGTTTATGATCTTCCACCCAGATTTACAAGGCTTAAGGCGTTACCAGTTGGCTACTTTAGATGCACATGGTTTATATGAACAATTCGGTTTTTCGCCAATTAAAAATCCAGAAAGCCAAATGGGCATTGTTATTCAAAACGCATACAGTAAGTCATCAGAATAGATATAAAACCTTTTTTCAACTCTCTTGTTTTTCATACACATCAAAACATAGAGAAAACATGAAAAAGATATTTTTATTATCCACTGCTTTTGCCCTGGTGCTTTCATTTCAGGCTTGTCAAACTGCAGATAAGAAATCGGCAACCACTAAAGATAGTGTTGCTGGCGATACCAATATGGTAAACGGCAACCATGCTACAGGAGCCGAAAGTACAGAATCAGGTGTTGACGAAGCAGGTGCAACTTTTTTAAGAAAAGCAGCAATTGGAGGTATCATGGAAGTTGAAGCCGCTAAGATTGCGCAGAAAAATGCAACAAGTGCTGAGGTGAAAGATTTCGCCGCTAAAATGTTGACTGATCACACAAAAGCCAATACGGAGTTGAAAGCTTTGGCTGTAAACAAAAAAGTAATCACCCCAGATGCATTGCCGGCCGAAGATCAGATTCATTTAGATGAAATGAAGAAAATGACAGGTATAGCTTTTGATAAACATTATATGGTTATGATGGTCACCGATCATGAAAAAACAGTAGCCTTATTTGAACTAGGGATGCAAAACCGCGATCAGGCAATTAAAAGCTGGGCTGGCAACACTTTAAGTGTAATCGAATCTCATGATGAAATGGCAAAAAAAATCGTTACCAATATGAAATAAACAGAGGCCAATTTTTGCTTTAAAGATCAAAATCCTGAATAATGAATTTCAGGATTTTTTTCATTACTAAAATATGTGAAAAACATCATTTTTAATACAATTTCTTCCAATAAAAAAATTAAAATTAACTTTCGCCGTTTAATACAAAAATACATAAATGAATAAGAGTAGAATTTTTAGCGCGCTGTTAAGTGTTGCGCTTGTGAGTGCGGTATCAACTTTGGCCAATGCTCAAAAAGCCAATTGGCAAAATCTTGATCTTAAAAGTGATAGTACATTCGGAATCAGTACCGAAAAAGCATATAAAGAACTTTTAAAAGGCAAAAAATCTGTTAAAGTAATCGTAGCAGTTAATGATGGCGGCGTAGAAGCTACCCATGAAGACTTAAAACGAATTATGTGGGTAAATACCAAGGAGATAGCCGGTAATGGCAAGGACGATGATAAGAATGGTTATATCGACGATATAAATGGCTGGAACTTTATTGGCGGACCTAAAGAATCTGTAAACTTCGAAACCTTAGAATTAACCCGTTTGGTTCGTCGCGATCAGGTACGTTTTGCCAATACCACAGATGCGAATGTAGCCGAAAAAGACAAAAAGGATTTCGAAATTTTTAAAGTAGAAAGAGCCGATTTAGAAAAACAATTGGCAGAAGCCAGGGAAAATCTGGCAGGCATTACTGGTTTTAAAACAGCTTTAGATGCTGTAGTAAAGAAAATCGGTAAAGAAAACCCAACCGTAGAAGACTTTAAAAACTTCAAACCATCAACAGAGGTTGAAGGCAGGATTCAAAATGTACTGAGCCAGCAATTAGAAAAAGGCAGCTTCAAAGATTTTTACGAAGATCAGATTGTAGAAGGACTGGATTACTATACACGCCAGGTCAATTACAACTTAAACCTCGATTACGATCCACGCTCAATAGTTGGTGATGATCCAAATAATGTTAAGGAGAAATTTTATGGCAATAACGACGTTGCAGGTCCTGATGCCATGCACGGCACACACGTAGCTGGTATCATTGCGGCTGATAGAACCAACAAACTTGGTATTTTAGGTGTAGCGGATAACGTTGCCATTATGGGTGTTCGTTGTACGCCAAATGGCGATGAAAGGGATAAAGATGTTGCTAATGCTATTCGTTATGCTGTTGATAACGGTGCAAAAGTAATCAACATGAGTTTTGGCAAGGCTTATAGCTGGGACAAAGCAATCGTTAACGAAGCTATGAAATATGCGGTATCTAAAGATGTATTGATCGTTCAGGCAGCAGGTAACGAAAACAAAAATATCGATGTAGAAAATAATTTTCCTAACCACAAAGATTTAGATGAGAAAACTATTGCATCATGGATTACCGTTGGTGCTTCAGGTCCTAAAGATGATGAAACATTAAAAGCCAGTTTCTCTAACTTCGGCAAAACCCAGGTAGATGTTTTTGCTCCAGGCGTTCAGATTTATTCTACTGTACCGGGTTCTAAATACAAAAATTTAGATGGAACCAGTATGGCCTCTCCTGTTGTGGCTGGCTTAGCAGGATTAATCCGCTCTTATTATCCAAAATTAACCGCCGCACAGGTAAAAGAAATCATCGTTAAATCGGTTACCAAAGTTAACCATAACGTGGAGTATGCTAAAGGCGAAGAACCTGGTGCAGAAAAAGTTTCTATCCCATTCTCTGATCTTTGTATCAGTGGCGGAATTGTAAATACTTACAATGCATTAAAATTAGCGGCAACTTACTCGGGTAAAGCGGTTGCTAAATAATTACTCGATACATCATCTCAAATTAATTTTGGATCGTAATGCTATAGCTTTAAGATTCCCGCCTGCGCGGGAATGACGTAATAAACAAAAAAAATGCGAACCAAAATCGGTTCGCATTTTTTTTGTTTATTTCAACGATTGTCATTGCGGGGCACGTAAATCCAAAGCAATATTATCTTCGATTAGCACTTCGTAATTCCAAATCAAGTTCAGTATCTATCTAAGTAAAGATCCTTCTACTACACTACCATGGATGTTATTTACAAATTATTATTAATCAGCATTTTAATTACTTTCGCGTTTCCATCTAGCTAGGCCATACCACAGTATCCCCGTTCTACTTAAATCCGGCCTAACAAATTTTTCGGGCTGCACTGTTCTAGCCGCACAACTGGCTTCAAAAGAAAAATTTTCAGCCGGCATTTTTTGTTTCTTTTTGATGCCAAAAAGAAGGAGCCCTACGGCGGCGGCGAGCCGAGGCAAGACCGTGGTGTATAGCAAAATAAATCAATTATACGTCACTCGCATTAATTTTATAAAATAAATTATCCCTCAAGATGATAAACCACGTTTGGAATTAACCAAAGACAACTTAATTAAGCCAGTATCTTATCCGGCGTTATCGGCAATGTCCTGATTCTTTTTCCTGTAGCATTAAAAACAGCATTGGCTACAGCGGCAGAAAAACCGATTAATGCAATTTCACCCATTCCCTTTGCACCCATCGGATTAATGTAAGGATCGGGTTTATTGATAAAGTTAACATCAATCTCTGGAACATCGGCATTTACCGGAACATGGTAATCGGCAAAATTATTATTGATATACCTTCCATAGCGGTGGTCGATAATCGATTCTTCGGTTAAAGCCATGCCAATACCGCCAACAGCACCACCAAGCATTTGGCTTCGCGCAGTTTTCGGACTTACAATGGTACCGGAATCCCCTACAGAAACGATTTTACTCACTTTTACTACGCCTGTAAGCGCATGAACCTTTACCTGCACAAAGTGGATGGAGAACGAATACATTGAGTAATTATCCCTTTCCTTTCCTCCCTGACTCTCTTTGGTTACTTCTATTTGCGGAAGGTTATTCTTTTTTAACACATCAACAAAATTAGCCGTTGCATCCATATTCGAATTTGCAGCCAGTTCAGCAATCGCAGATTTCAGTGCCACACAAACATCATTAACTGCCGAACCTACTGTAGATAACGTAGCTGAACCGCCCTGACTAGGCGCTGGCGGCAAAGAAGAATCACCCAATTCGAAGGTAATTTTATTTACAGGAATCTTCATCAGTTTATTGGCGATTAAAGTCATGCCAGTTCCTGTTCCCGGACCAATATCGCTGGTTGCACTTTGCAAATGCAGCGATCCATCAGCCTTTAAAATGCCCTTCACACTGGCTTTGCCTCTATTGGCGTTAAAAACCCCAACACTTACGCCATAACCTGTTTGCCATGGTCCTTCAATCAAGCTGCCCGGCTTATTTTTCCTGTTGCTCCACCCTATTTTTTCTGCCCCAATTTTATAGGCTTCTTTTATGTTTTTGCTCGAAAAGGGTTTGTTTTTCTGCTGATCGGTTTCAGGATCGTTTTTTATCCTAAAATCCAATGGGTCCATATCCAAAGCATGCGCCATTTCATCAATTGCGCTTTCCAAGGCAAAAGCTCCAGTAGCCTCCCCAGGTCCGCGCATCCATATTGGAACGCCAAGATCTACCGGAACAATGGCATAAGCAGTATTTACGTTATCGCATTGGTACATAAACTTCGCCATGTTAACCACACCTTCGGTAAAGTTCTCATAAGTAGAGGTTTCGCCATAAGCCCTGTGCGTAATCCCTGTTAATTTACCATCCTTATTTGCGCCTAAACCAATCGTTTGTATCGCTGCCGGCCGATTACCAACCATAGTAAACATCTGCATCCTGGTAATCACCACTTTTACAGGCTTACCAATATGTTTAGAGGCCATTACCGTTGCAATTTCCAAGGGCCAGGTACGGAGTGCCATACCAAAACCACCACCAACAAATTCCGAATTTACCTGAATGTTCTCCATCGGAATTTTAAAAACATTTGCAATGGTGCCCTGAGTAGCTTTTACACCTTGTGTTTTGGCATAAACCGTAAGCTGGTTATTTGGCCTCCAATCGGCGATGATCCCATGAAGTTCCATCGGGTTATGCGTTTCGATAGGCAGGAAATATCTTTCTTCGAGCTTAACCACTGCGGTTTTATAAGCGTTTTCTATACCACGTTTATAATCAGCCTGACCTTGAAGTTTCTTTGCTTTAGGATCTTTTAAAGCTTTTTCAAAATCAGTGTTAAAATCCTCTTTAGCATAAGTTGCTTTAACCAATGAAGCTGCATGAGTTGCCCTTTCAAAGGTATTGGCTACTACAATTGCGATTGGCTGTCCATTGTAGAAAATTTTGTCGGTATAAAAAATCTTCATTTGCGGACCACCTTCCTGCTCGTAAGCAGCTGCCGATGGTTTATTTAAATGCGAAATCACAGCAATTACACCTGGCGCTTTTTCAGCCGCCTTGGTATCGAGCGCTGTAATTTTTCCTTTGGTAATGGTACTGGTTACCAAAACACCATAGGTTAAACCCGGCAGTTCGTATTCCGCAAAATATTTAGCTTGCCCCGTAACTTTTAAAATTCCATCTACGCGGTCGTTGTCGTCTTTTAAAACTCTCTTTTCCATAACTAAACTTTAGATTTTGCAAGATTCAATCCCTCGATTATTGTATTGGGTGCCAGTTTAAGTTTAAAGTCATTTCCTCCAAAACCTTTTGCATCCTTCATGGCCAACTGCGCTGCCTCTTCAAAATTCGATAAGGTGGCTTCTTTTCCTTTTAAGAAATTTTCGGATGCCGTTAAACGCCAGGGTTTATGCGCTACTCCACCCATTGCCAAACGAATATCAGTAATTTTATTATTGCTGAGCTCAAATGCTGCAGCTACAGAAACAAGTGCAAAAGCATAAGAAGCCCGATCCCTAACTTTAAGATAATGGTAATTTTTAGCAAGGTTATTCATCGGAATTTCCAAACGGATAATCATTTCGTCTGCTTTTAAGTTATTGTCTAGCTGTGGAGTATCTCCTGCCAAGCGATGAAAATCTTTAAATGGTATTTTACGTTCTCCTTTGGCATTAGCCACCACCACTTCAGCGTCTAAAGCGGTTAATGCTACACACATATCACTTGGATGAACGGCAATACATTTTTCTGAAGCCCCAAAAATGGCATGCATGCGGTTAAAACCTTCCATGGCACCACAGCCTGTACCGGGTTGACGTTTATTACAAGGCATTTCGGTATCATAAAAATAACTACAACGTGTACGCTGCATCATATTACCACCAACAGTAGCTACATTTCTCAGCTGGGCAGATGCGCCCGCCTGTAAAGCCCAGGAAAGTAATGGTAGTTTCTCTTTAATCAGCGCACTGTCTGCAACTGCCGAATTAGAAGCCAAAGCACCAATATGGATTTTATTGCCAATTTGCTCGATCTGCTTTAATGGAACATGATTGATATCGATGAGTTTTTCGGGTGCCGTAACACCTCTTTTCATTAAATCAATTAGGTTTGTTCCACCCGCCAAAAATTTGGCATTTTTATCTTTTACCAATAAGGCAATTGCTGATTTCGCCGTGGTTGTTCTTAAGTATTGAAAATTGATCATACCTTTTCGCCTCCTTCCTTAACTTCAATAATAGCATCAACTATATTAGGATAAGCGCCGCATCTACAGATGTTTCCACTCATATATTCACTTATTTCTGCTCTTGAACCAGTATGCCCTTCGCGAACACAAGCCACGGCCGACATAATCTGTCCCGGCGTACAATAGCCACATTGAAAACCATCATGCTTGATAAATGCAGCCTGCATGGGATGCAAAGTTTCGCCGTTGGCCAATCCTTCAATCGTGGTAATTTTCTTTCCTTCATTCATTACTGCTAAACTGAGGCATGAATTTACCCTTTGTCCATCAACATGAACGGTGCAAGCACCACACTGGCCATGGTCGCATCCTTTTTTAGTCCCTGTTAGGTGTAATTCTTCACGCAAATAATCTAAAAGCGTTACCCTGGGCTCAACCGTAGTTTGATATACTTTATTATTTACCGTAAGTTCTAATGGGATTTTCTCGAAAAGTTGAGCGAAACGTTCATCGGCATTGCTTTCAGCTGCTTTAACCGCAACACTAGGCGTTAGTGCAATGGCTGTAATTACCGAACTTTTTTTGAGGAAATCGCGCCTGCTATCACCCTGATTTGGTTTCTGATCGGAAGATTTCATAATTGGATATTTAGATATTGGGATGTACTCCTAAGTTCGTTATTCTAATGTTCAGATTGTAGCAATTCGGAAATTTAGAATTATTCTATCGAGTAATATTTTTGTATAACTCACTAGAAATAAATCATTAACAAAATAATTTTCAAAATGTTCAACCAATTTATACTTTTATAACATGGACAACGTAAAACCACTACCCGATTTATCAGCAGAAGAACAACGCGTTTTGGGCGCATTAATAGAAAAAAGCCGCACCACGCCCGATTATTACCCAATGACTTTGAACAGTTTAACTGCTGCATGTAACCAGAAAAGCTCAAGAAATCCGGTGGTAAATTACGATGAGGACACCATAACATTAACACTAAATCAACTTAAAATAAAAGGTTTAATCTCCACTGCTACAGGAGGATCAAGTCGTGCAACTAAATACAAACATAATCTGGCCATCGTTTATCCGCTAGTGCCTTCAGAACTTGCCATTATTTGCTTATTACTTTTAAGAGGTCCATTAACACCTGGTGAAATCAATAGCAATTCGGGAAGGTTATATGAATTTGAAAGCATAGAAGAAGTTTTAGAACAGCTTCAGAAACTATCAGATGAAGAACCTGCATTTGTAAAACAACTTGCAAAAAAAGCTGGTCAAAAAGAGGCCCGTTTTGTTCATCTTTTAGGCGAACAGGCCGAAACCACTTCAGAACCTGAAACCGAAACGATAAGCACACCGCAATTTGATCCTACTGAACTGGAAAGCAGAATAGAAAAATTGGAACTGGAAATTGAAGAATTGAAAGAGCTTGTTAATTTATTGATGGATAAGTAGGTTCACTGGTTCATTAGCCATTGGTTCATCGGTTTCTAACCCATTGGCATAACTAACGCGATTACCACTCTGAGCTTAGTCGAAGACCTTTATAGATTAATTCTGCGTGTCTCTGTGGGAAAAAACTAGCGTCTTAGCGAGACGCTAAGGCTAGTATAGTACCAAAAGATTCTTCACTACGTTCAGAATGACAAATAAGGAACTTTGTTGAGATGACGACACGATTTAAACTTATCTAAAACAAAAAAAGTGCTTGGCGATTAACCAAACACTTTAAAAATTCCCAATCAAGTTGAGAATAACAAAATCAATTAAGCCTCATACTTTTTAAAAATAGTACTCGCGGTGTGACCACCGAAACCAAAAGTGTTATTTAAAACATAATTGATCTCCTTTTTAATACTTTCTCCCAACACAAAATTCAATCCTTTTGGAATATTTTCGTCCAGATTTTTGGTATTAATAGTAGGCGGCACCACATTATCTCTGATCGATAAAACACTGATTACACTTTCAACCGCTCCGGCAGCACCAAGTAAATGACCCGTCATCGATTTAGTTGCACCAATTACTACTGGAAAACCATTGAATACAGTATTAATCGCCTGTAATTCACTTAAGTCGCCCAATCCGGTTGAAGTGGCGTGTGCATTGATATAATCAATTTTATCTGCACTAATTCCAGCATCTTTTAAAGCCTTTGTCATACCCAAAGCCGCACCAATCCCATCCGGAGGGGTTCCGGTTAAGTGATATGCATCAGCAGCCATTCCACCACCAACAATTTCGGCATAAATGTGGGCACCACGGGCTAAAGCATGATCCAGATCTTCTAAAACCAATGCGCCTGCGCCTTCGCTCATCACAAAACCATCTCTGTCGGCATCAAAAGGTTTAGAAGCTCCTTGTGGATCCTCGTTGTTTTTAGATAAAGCCTGAGCGGCATTAAAGCCACCTACAGATGACTTGGTTAACGCAGCTTCAGAACCACCAGCAATCATTACACTTGCTTTTCCTAAACGAATGGTATCGAAAGCATTGATAATGGCAGTATTAGATGATGCACAAGCAGATACGGTACAATAATTGGGTCCACGCAATTTATGGCGGATGGAAATTGCTCCTGCGGCAATATCGACAATCATTTTTGGAATGAAATAAGGATTAAACCTTGGTGTTCCATCACCTGCATGAAATTCTTCCAACTGCGCTTCAAAAGTACCGATCCCGCCGTTTCCCGTTGCCCAGATTACACCAACTTCAGCCAATTGATCATCGGTCATTGCAGTAAAATCTAATCCTGCATCCTTTATCGCCTGATCGCTCGAGCCGATTGCATATTGGGTAAAAAGGTCGTACTTTTTAATTTCTTTCTTCTCCAGGTATTCTTCAGGATTAAAATCCTTTACCTCGCCCGCAAAACGGGTTTTGAATTTACTGGCATCAAATTTTGTAATGGTACCGATGCCGCTTTTTCCGGCCAATATCTGTTGCCAGAATTGCTCAACGGTATTACCAAGTGGCGTTATAACACCTAAACCTGTTACTACTACTCTTTTCATTTTAATAATTTTTAGTCAATATTCTTGAATAAATAATCGACCAATGATTGTACGCGTGGGGCAATAATTAATATAGCAGGGATGGCTACAATGTAAGAAATGCCCCATGATTTTAACCAAACTTTCATAAAGATCGATGTAAATCCAAGATTAACACTTATGGCCGCGAAAGTAACTATTCCTGTAGTAAAAACCGCCATAATAAATGCAAATGCTAGCTTCTTTTTCATCCCCTGCTATATTTTTTATTTTTTAACTGAATCAACCCAGGCTTTTCTATCTGCATTCATCACATTCAGGGCATCAACTGGCGACTGTCTGAACAGTTCATAAATTTTAGCGGTATCTCCCACCCTGATTTCAAATTCATCATTGGCTAAAGCCGCTAGCAAATCATCTGCAACAACAGAAGGTTTAATACCATTATGGCCACCAATTTCTTTCGAAAATTCTGTATCCACCAATGGTGGCATCAATTCGAAAACCTTAACAGCAGTTTCTTCTAAACTTAACCTTAACGAGGTGCTGTAAGAATGTAATGCTGCCTTACTGGCTGCGTAAGTTGGCAAAGTAACACCAGGAACATAAGCCACAATAGATGAAACGTTTACGATAGCTGATTCCCTTTGTGCTTTTAAAACAGGCAGCAATTTTTGATTGATCCTGATAATCGATAAATAATTGGTCAACATTTCATCTTCTGCATTGGCAAAAGCATCCTGATTGGGGTCAGCTAAATTGTACAGGATTGCTCTTCCTGCATTATTGATCACGATATTTAATTGAGGGAAATCGGCTTTGATGTGGGCTACCAATTGATCTACATCCTCAGCCTTGCTTACATCAGAAAGAATGGTGGTTACATTTTGTAATGATGCAGCAGCTGCATCTAGGCGTTCCTGGTTTCTACCCGTAATAACTACATGATTATCTAAAGCAGTTAACTGTTTTGCAATTTCTAAACCGATACCAGCTGTTCCGCCGATCAATAAAACGGTATTTTGTGAAGTTTTCATTATATGTTTTTTTTTAAAATTTTAAGATTAAACAAGTACTCACCGCGTGAGCATAAACGCTATTATTTTCATCAACTAATTGCGCTTCTACCAAGGCGGTACGTCCACCAAGGTTGATCACCTTCCCTACGGTTTTGAGTTTCCCGGTTTGGATGGTAACGGCTTTCAGGAAATTTACCTTCAGCTCTAAAGTGGTATATCCTTTTCCGGCAGGTAAAAGCGAATGGACCGAACAGCCCATAGCCGAATCTAAAATAGCAGTGATTACCCCGCCATGCACAGTGCCGATTGGATTGTAATGAAATTCCTGAGGTGTAAATTCGAAAACCACATTGCCCTTTTCTATCAGACTTACACTAAAATCCAAGGTATACAACAATGGCGGCTGCGGAAATTTATGATCACTCATGGCCTGCAGATAATCAACACCATCCATCTGCATAGCTTCCTTCGCTCCTTTCATCGGGTCTTCCCAAGTTATCGTTCTGGTTCTTTTCATAACAAAATACCAATCGGTATATTTTAGTTTAAAAATTTTTAGCTGAGGCTATTGATATATTTTTTTAATGAATCCATAATTAAATTCCAGTGTGCAGGTTTTGCGGTCAACCTCGAAATCATGATACCGCCTTCTACCATGGCAATAATGGTTAAAGCAATCTGTTCAGGATTATGAACTATATTAATTTCTTTCTTGGCAATCCCAGCTTCAACTAGTTTAGCAATTTTGTTTTTCCAATCTAACACAGCTTTCAACACTCTTCCCCGCAATTCGGGATGAGTATCATCAGCGTCAATTGCAGTATTTAGAACCGGGCAGCCTCCTTCTGACACCGAACCATCCATAAATTTTTGATAAATATCGATATACACCAAAAGCTTATCTTTTATGCTGGCCTGCCGATTCATTTCAGCCTCTATCCTGCTTGATACATTTTTCAGATTATAATCAAAAGCCGCTAGCGCCACTTCATCCTTATTGGCGAAGTTACCGTAAATACTACCTTTGGTTAAACCCGTGGCAGCAGTAATATCATTTAAAGAAGTGCCTGCGTAACCTTTCATATTAAAAATAGGTGCGGTTTTCTCTACAATGAATTTTCTTGTTTTTTCTGCCTTGGTCATGTTCTTTTAAATTGATGATGCAAATATATACCAATCGGTATATTTAATACAAATATTTTTATCATCCAAATCTCCTTTTAATTGCGGTAATTTATTTTACGTTTGAATTTTGTAACTTTGATTTATGAACAAGCCGGAGACAATTGAAGATTTTTACCAGAACAAATTTAGTTTCTTACCAGATAACCTACAGAACGGCGTGGGGCACTTTAACGTTTTCAAGTTAGAAGATTGTTTAAGGGATGATCATAAGCCTATGAGTTATAACCGCAGGGATTATTACAAAATCTGCCTTACCCGCGGACATAATGTTTACCACTATGCTGACAAAAGCATCGAGATTAATGGCACCGCTTTAATCTTCTTCAACCCGCTTGTACCTTATACCTGGGAGCTGGCCAGTGGTAAACAAAGTGAGGTAACAGGCTATTTCTGTATTTTTACAGAAGCTTTTTTTACCGAAAAGATCCGTGGAAACATTGGTGATTTACCTATGTTTACCCATGGAGGGAAACCTGCATATATTTTGAATGAACAACAGGACAAACAGATAGAGGCTATTTTTTCCAAAATGTTCGAGGAAATTAATACCGATTACATCTATAAATACGATCTGCTCAGAAACTATATTACTGAAATTACACACTTTGCGCTAAAAACACAGCCATCTGAAACACTATTTAAACATACTGATGCCAATACAAGGATCACTTCTGTTTTTACAGAGTTACTAGAGCGGCAATTCCCCATCGAAACAACTACGCAAAGGCTTACCATGCGCTCAGCCAAGGATTATGCTTCGCAACTTTCGGTACATGTAAACCACTTAAACCGTGCAATTAAAGAAACCACTGGCAAAACCACTACACATTATATTACTGAACGTTTATTAAGTGAAGCTAAAGCTTTACTCAAGCATACCGATTGGAACATATCAGAAATAGGTTATTGCCTCGGTTTTGAAGAGCCTACCCATTTTAATAACTTTTTTAAAAAACTAACTAACCACACGCCTACTTCTTACCGAATTGTTTGAATTTCGTAATCATAAGTTTGATTAACGTAATAAAGCGAATTCATTTGCACTGTAATTTTGTCTTAACAAAAAGGAAAAACTATGGGCAAGAAAAAAGTTTGGTTTATTACCGGGGCTTCAAAGGGCTTAGGATTAAGTTTGGTTCATCAGTTGCTAAATGCTGGCCAATATGTTGCGGCCACATCAAGAAATATCAGTGAACTTAAAAAAGCAGTAAATAACGACAGCGGAAAATTCCTCCCTCTAGCGGTTAACCTCGCCGATGAACAAAGCGTTGAGGAAGCGATAAAGACGACTGTTACAAAATTCGAAAGAATCGATGTAGTTATCAATAATGCAGGTTACGGAATCGGAGGCAGTATCGAAGAGCTTAGCGATGCAGAAACACGCAACAGTTTTGATGTTAACGTTTTCGGAACACTGAATGTCATCAGAAAAGCTTCACCTTATTTAAGGGAGCAAAGAGCCGGACATATCATCAACATTGCATCAATTGCAGGTATTGCAGGCGCAACGGGCTGGGCGGTATATGCTGCAGCAAAATCGGCTGTAATTGCATTATCAGAAGTATCGGCAGAAGACCTAAAAGAATTCGGCATAAAAGTAACTATTGTGGCTCCTGGCGCATTCAGAACCAGTTTTTTAACTACTGATTCGCTGATTTTGGCTGCCAATCCAATTGCCGAATACGAAGAAGTACGGGCAATACACAGCAAATACCTAAAAATGGACGGTCAGCAGATCGGCGATCCCGAGAAAGCCGCTGCGGCTATGATCTCACTGGCAAGTATGCCTAATCCACCCCTTCATTTACTTTTGGGGAATGATGCTTTTCAAAGAGCAAACAACAAGTTAGAATCACTACAGAAGGAATTTAGAGACTGGAAAGCTATTACAATTTCAACAGATTTCGACGAAAATTAATTCAATAACAAAAACATTATGGAAAATCAAAAAGTATGGTTTGTAACAGGCGCATCAAAAGGCCTGGGACTTACATTAGTAAAAACATTATTAAACAGTGGCCTTAGCGTTGCCGCAACTTCAAGAAGCCTGAACGATTTAATAAACGCAGTTGGTGAACACGAAAACTTTTTGCCGCTAGCTGTCGATTTGATCGACGAAAGCAGTGTAGAAGCAGCAGTTAGTCAAACAATCAGCAAATTTGGTCAGGTAGATGTTGTGGTAAACAATGCTGGCTATGGAATGCTTGGTGCTTTAGAAGAGTTAAGCGATAAAGAATCGCGTCAAAATTTCGATGTGAACGTTTTTGGTTCATTAAATGTAATCAGAAAGGTACTTCCTCAATTACGGAAACAGCAATCGGGTCATATTTTCAATATTTCTTCAATTGGCGGCTTTTCAGGTAACTTCCCTGGCTTCGGAATTTATTGCGCGACAAAATTTGCAGTGGTTGGCTTTACAGAATCGTTGGCAGCTGAAGTAAAATCGATGGGAATCAAAGCAACAATTGTAGAACCGGGATATTTCAGAACGGCATTCCTAACTGAAGGATCATTAGCGGTACCGAATAAACCAATTGATGCCTATAAAGAGGTACGCGACTCGCAAGCAGCACACCAAAACGATATCAATAACCAGCAGCCAGGCGATCCGGCCAAAGCAGTTGAGGTGATTATTGAAGCTTCGAAAAGTGAAAACCCACCGCTTCATTTATTCTTAGGCCCTGATGCTTATCAGATAGCTGATGCAAAAATTGCAGATGTACAAAGGGATATGGCCAATTGGAAGTATTTAGCAACCGCCACTAATTTTGATGAGGTTGGCGCGTAGGATCTAGAGCAATCGTCATTTCGAGTTTTATTTACAACACAAAGCTCAATATAAATGACAGAAGGTTTTTAGCAGGATTTATTGCTGCGAGAAATCGTCATTGCGAGAAGGCTTTTCAGCCGACGAAGCAATCTTACAACTATCGCTACTAGCGTGAGCTTTAAGATTATTCATTTTTGCAGTTGCTTTTAAGGCATTCATGAGCTCACTCCGTTCGGTTATCTTCGTGCCTCGCAATGACGATTTTTCTATAAAAAACCTGTCAATAGTAATTGATTCTCAACGCCTCCTCAATCTCTATTTTAGAACTTGATCAGCATTAAATCAAGCATTTAACAAGGCTTGATCTTATGGTTAAATATTTCCTCTTAAACCACTGTGCCAGGTTAACCAATGCGGGTGATAGATAATTTAGATATCAAAATTTATTTTTCACTAATTGCTTTCCTCAGCGAAAACATAAAAAAACATCATTAATCTTTATCATTAAGAAGTTAAGACATTAAGAATTGTTAGATAAGTTTAACTATTAATGTTTGGGGAGGTTAGGTGATAAAACAAAATTTATGCACTGATAAACAACCTCTTACAACAGATTAGTTATCTACTATTGACTAATACCCCAATAACCTAATGACTAATGAACTAACGCCCCAAAACAAAAAAACCGTCGACCAATAAAGCCGACGGTTTAATTTGTACAGGGATGAGAAAAATTATTTCTTAGGTTTTGCGCTCATGTAAAAAGTAAGTTTTCCGCCATTGGTGATATCAGCGTGTTTGATTTTATAATCGGTAATTTCTTTGCCATTCAATAAAACTTTCTCTACATAAACATTTTTATCACTCTGTTTAATGGCTTCAACAGTAAATGTTTTACCGTTTTCTAAGTTAATTACAGCATTATTAACCAACGGACTACCTAATGAATATACATCAGAGCCTGGTGCTACCGGATAAAAACCTAACGAAGAAAACATATACCAGGCACTCATCTGCCCACAGTCGTCATTTCCGCCCAAACCATCAGCAGTAGGCTTGTACTGCATGTTTAAGATGTGACGGATCTGCGCCTGAGTTTTCCATGGCTGATCGGTCCAGTTGTAAAGGTAAGCGATATGGTGCGCAGGCTCATTACCATGCACATAACCACCAATAATACCTTCGCGGGTAATATCTTCAGTATGCGCAAAAAACTCGTCGGGTAAATGCATGGTAAACAAAGTATCTAAACGGGTTGCAAATTTCTTTTTGCCGCCCATCATTTCAATCAGCGAAGCCGGATCCTGCGGAACAAAGAAACTATAGTTCCAGCTGTTACCTTCAATAAAACCTTGTCCTTCGGTATCTTTTGGATCGAATTGCTTTTTAAAAGAGCCATCTGCCAATTTAGGGCGCATGAAACCAGTAGCACTATCGTAATTGTTTTTCCAGTTGTTAGAACGTTTGATAAATTCGTTATAAACATCCATACGGTTTAATTTCTTGGCCAGTTGTGCAATCGACCAGTCATCGTAAGAATATTCTAAATTATTGGAAACCGAAATGCCTGATTTTTCTGCGGGGATATAACCTTTATCCATATAATAGCCAATTCCCTCATAATCGCGGTGTTTTGCTGTTGCAATGCAGGCATCCAATGCTTTGTTTGCATCGCCATTATAAGTACCCTTAATAATCGCATCAGAAATTACAGAAACACTGTGGTAACCGCTCATACACCAGTTATCGTTGGCATAATGCGACCAGATCGGCAACATGTGTAAACTACTCTGATCATAATGTGCCATCATCGATTTCACCATGTCATTACTTCGGCCTGGCTGCATAATATTAAAGAATGGATGTAAGGCCCGGTAGGTATCCCAGAGTGAGAATGTAGTGTAATTGGTAAAGCCCTCAGCTTTATGCACCCCTTGATCTAAACCTTTGTATTCTCCATTAACATCGGTATAGGTTGTTGGATTGATAAAAGCATGATATAAAGCGGTGTAAAAGTTTATTTTATTATCGTTAGAAGTAGTTACCTGTATTTTATTCAATTCTTTATTCCAGGTAGCCTGTGCCTGAGCTTTCACTTTTTCGAAATCCCAGCCCGAAATTTCTGCACGCATATTCTGCAAGGCATTTTCCTGGCTAACCGGCGATAAAGCAAATTTAATTTTAATCTTCTCTCCTTCCTGGGTATCGAAATCGAAGTACATTTTCAGTTTTTTGCCTGCAATTTCAGGAAAGTTCTGCTCCTGGTTAAACTTGCCCCAAAAGCCTCTATAAGCCTGTTTAGCATCATAGCTTTTACGTCCGTAGCTTTTAAAAGGTTTAGAAAAGCTCATGGCAAAATAAACGGTTCTGGTTCGGGCCCATCCGTTGGTTTGGCGGTAACCTGTAATCAGCGTATCGTTCACCACCCGAACGTAAGTCCAAACGGTTTTTTCTTCATAATTGTAAATACCAGCCATCAGATCGAGAATAATGTGCGATTGATCTGATTTAGGAAAAGTATATTGATGCATCCCTACCCTTGTCGTTGAGGTTAACTCGGCAGTAATGTTATCGTCATCTAATTTTACTTTGTAATAACCTGCCTCTGCAACTTCATTGGTATGCGAAAATGCTGAACGGTAACCACTTTTCGGATCTGATGCGGTACCAGAATTTAACTGTAATTTACCTTGTGTAGGCATGATCAGGAAATCGCCCAGATCGGAGTGACCAGTGCCGCTAAAATGGGTATGACTAAAGCCGGTAATGGTTTTATCTTCATATTTATAACCCGCACAGTATTTATATACATCGCCATTGTATTTCCCATTTACTTCGTAAGATAAAGTATCCGTCTCAGGACTTAACTGTACCGAACCAAATGGAACTGTAGCACCAGGATAGGTATGCCCCATTTTAGATGTACCAATAATAGGTTTAACATACTGCACCAGATTCTGCTGTGCCGATGCCATCATGGCTGAAAGCAAAAGACAAGGCAGGATAACTTTTTTGATCATATCTTTTAAAATTAGCTTGTTTTTTATTGAAAATTCTAAGGTATTAATTTATCTTCAAATATGCATAAAACACGACACTAAAACGTTTAAGTAAAATAAAAAATACACTTCAGAAGCTTGAAGATACAATTTATTGCGGTTTCAAAACCTCGCAGGCTTTAAACCTTCGGAATTTATACATATTCATTTTCACAAAAGAAGTCAAGTTTTATTTGTACCGCGCTATTTTAAACTTGACTTCTTTCAATTTAAACTTACTAGGTTTACTCAAAAAGTTGTACAAAAGGTTAACAGACATTGTTAAATAACCTGATAGAACGGGCCCGGAGCGAAGCATGAGTGAGGACTTGAAGGGACAGCAGGACTGTTGGCAGCCACTAACACCGGTCCACTCATTTTCAAAATATTACTGACCGCCCGAGCCACCTTAGCGCCCTAAATAACAAGCAGAAGCAATTTAACAACCGCTTTTTACAAGTAACTGACTTGCTTTAAATAATTTCAGCTAAATAAACCTTATTTTTGCATCCAATATTTTTAAGATGAGTAAACACGGTAGAATTCTGGTTGCCATGAGTGGCGGGGTTGATAGTTCGGTAGCGGCTGTAATGTTGCATGAGCAGGGTTATGAGGTTATTGGATTAACCATGAAGACCTGGGATTATGCTACTTCTGGTGGAAGCAGTAAGGAAACTGGCTGTTGCTCATTAGATAGTATCAATGATGCACGTACACTTGCCGTAAACTATGGTTTTCCGCATTATATCCTTGACATCAGGGATGAATTTGGCGATTATGTAATCGACAATTTTGTTGACGAATATCTGGCCGGAAGGACTCCAAATCCATGTGTTTTGTGCAATACACATATTAAGTGGGAAGCGCTTTTAAAACGTGCCAATAAACTCGATTGCGAATTTATTGCAACTGGTCATTATGCCAACATCCGCCAGCAAGACAGCGGCCGTTATGTAATTTCGAAAGGAAAAGACGAAAATAAAGATCAATCTTATGTACTTTGGGGCGTTTCGCAGGAAAACCTCTCGAGGACAAAGTTCCCATTGGGCAGTTTCGCGAAATCTGAAATCAGACAGATGGCTTTAGATATGGGACAGGAAGAACTGGCAAAAAAATCGGAGAGCTACGAAATCTGTTTTGTACCTGATAATGATTACAGGGCTTTCCTAAAACATAAAGTAGAAGATTTAGAAGACAGAGTAGCCGGCGGAAATTTCATTTTAAGCAATGGAATGGTTGTTGGACAACATAAAGGTTATCCTTTTTACACCATTGGCCAACGTAAAGGTTTAGGCGTTGCCTTTGGCGAACCTATGTTTGTAACGCAGATACTGCCAGAAAGCAATACCGTAGTTTTGGGTAAAGCTGATGAGCTTGAACGCCGCGAAGCCATGGTACGCAACATTAACCTGATAAAATATGCGAGCATTGAAGAGCCAATGAATGATGTGATTACCAAAATCCGTTACAAAGATGCAGGTATGTTAAGTACAATTGTTCAGGAAAAAGATAAAATGCGCGTGGTGTTTGATCATAATGTTTCAGCAATTGCACCAGGTCAATCGGCGGTATTTTACGAAGGAAATGATTTATTGGGCGGAGGATTTTTAGTTTAATAGACTCCTATCTGTTTATATCGCCAAGCAATCGTCATGCTGATCCGATAGCTATCGGATTTAGTTAGCATCTTACTGGCGAGATAGACCCTGAAATAAATTACATTCGGTGAGCTCGCTAAGCCTCGGTTAAGGGTGACGACCAAAAAAGAAACAAAAAACGAGTTGCCAAATAGCAACTCGTTTTTTTATTTGAGTTTTATTACGCTATACTGGAGAAATCGTCATGCTGATCCGATAGTTATCGGATTTATTTCAGCATCTTTCGTACCATCTACTTATTTTAGACTTCTATAATCTATCCATCATAAAAGTAAGTTTATCGAATTAAGATTCCCGCTTACGCGAGAATGACGACCGCCATAAAATATCACGATAGAAATCTTTTTTATTCATTTCCTTTAAAAACATTAATAGAAGCTGTTTTCCAATGGATGTAACCTAAATTACCGCAGGTTTGGGCGACAAAGTTTTCTACATCCTCTGGCACGTCGTTAACAACACGCCATCTTATTTTATATTTTGGGTTATAACTTATATATACCACCAAATCATCACTACGCTGCCCAATGGCATGTAAATGCTGTAAATGAATATCCTGTAGATCTGCAGCGGCAATCCTCAATCTTTCATTCATGATTTTACCTAATGAAAGATCTGGTCTAAAATCTGTTTCGAATATGGCTAAAACGGTAACGGTCATAGAAAAAATAAATATATCAGCAAACAAACCAAGCAAGAAGCTTTTTGTTTAAAATCATCAATTAAATACATCGGATTATCTTTATGATATCTCCTGTATCCTGTCTCTCCAAAAGCAAATCTATACTAAAAAAATTAGTATCAAAATTTATTTTTATATTTTTTTTAGTCAGCACAAAAATTATAGAAACGCATGACACGGCGCACCAAAAGGTTAATAACTCTAATATTGTGCATAACTATCTTAAACATCTGATAGCTAGGTTAGTTATCTATATAACAAAAGTTGAGCTTATGAAAAAGTGCATCTATGTAGTAGAAGACAATCCGAGTATTAGAGAAATCATCGAATTTTTGTTAATCGAAGAACTTTACGAAGTAAAGACATGCCCTAACACCAACGATTTTTGGTTTCAAATGAGCAAACACCGGCCAGATATGGTAATTCTTGATATTATGTTACCTGATGGAAATGGCCTGGATATCTGTAATATGCTAAAGCGAAATATAAAAACACATGATATCCCGGTCATGATGATGTCGGCTAACAACCATCTTAATGCAGTTAAGGCTAAATGTGATGCGGAAGATTTCATCAACAAACCCTTCGATCTGAACGATTTTGTAAATAGAGTAGATAAATATTTACTTAACTAAAGGAAATCGTCATTGCGAAGCCAATTTTTCATTGGATGAAGCAATCTTGTAGCAGGGCAGTATGAAAGATTGCTTTCCCGAAAAGTTGCATTAGCGTCAAGTTAAGCTGAAAATAGTTGGCTTAAATTAATTCTGTGGTTTCTTTTTTCATATTTACAGTACTTATCTATAATATCTCTGAACTGCTTTCTACCTGTAGCGATTACCTCTTTCATGTTCAATACAAAGAACTTTACACATTTGATCAAGCTAACGGAGCCTTTGGCATATCTGACAACTGGCAAAAATATTTTTTGCATAAACAGGCATATAAACATCAACAGGAGGTATATATTCGTGCTAATCCGTTTTTCATTGGTACAGCCATTATGTAGCAACTGCTGTAG
>NZ_SIXF01000023.1 GCF_004310665.1 Pedobacter kyonggii
GAGACTCTCCTATGCAGAGCCTGAGATAGAACTCTCAGCAGATTCCTGTTTTACGGCACAGGAACAGGAGTTTCTTGATCATCGGATAATCCGTCTTGAAGGGAAAACCCAAAAGCAGAAAAACCCATATCAGGCAAAAGACCTAAAGAGGTATGTATGGGCAATAGCCAGACTTGGGGGATGGAAAGGCTACGAAAGTAAAAGACACCCAGGAATTACAACCCTTTGGATAGGCATCAAGTATTTTAAAGCATCAATGCAGGGCTGGGATATCCACAGAGATGTGTCCACACGATAGGCGAAGGCGGGAATCTTAATGCAAATAGAAAATACTGCTAAAGCATTAAGATTCCCAATCAAGTTGGGAATGACGCATCTACAAAGTATTACTCTCCAATTAAGTACTTCGGTTTTTTTATTGTAAAAAAAACGCCGTTAAATACCCTTCATTAAATCAGCAATAATATCTTTGCAGCAAATTGCTAAAGGATTTCCATGCAAAACATTAAAAACATTATTTTCGATTACGGAAACGTAATATTTGATATCGATTTCAGCATTGCGCAAGCATCTTTTCAAAAGCTAGGCATTACCGACATCGAAAGCTTCTTTGCCCATAAAGCACACAATCAATTATTTGATGACTTTGAAACAGGGGCAATTTCTCCTGCCCAATTTAGGACAGGAATTAGAAAGGCAGCGGGCAAACCAGACTTAACCGATAAACAGATTGATAATGCATGGAACAGCCTATTGATTGGCACCATTCAGGAAAACCACGATTTACTGCTTCGGGTAAAAGAAAAATACCGTACATTTTTGCTGAGCAACAATAACGAAATCCATTACGATTGGATTACCAACTACCTGAAAACCACTTTCGAAATCAATAATTACGACGCTTATTTTGAGAAAGCCTATTTTTCTCAGCACATGAAACTGCGTAAACCCAACACCAATATTTTTGAACAGGTATTAAAAGACAATAATTTAGACCCCACCGAAACTTTATTTATTGATGATAGTCCACAACACATTGAAGGCGCAAAAAAAGTAGGTTTAAATACCTTATTAATGACAGAAAAACCTGCTCAACTGGAATCTTTTTTAAAAGCAAACGGAATTTTGTAAATTAGTGTATGTCAGAAAAAAAGTTTAAGTCGCTAAAAGAGTTCTACCCTTTTTACTTGTCAGAACACACCAATACTACATCGCGTATTTTACATTTTATTGGTACGGGCTTGGTCTGTCTTGCTTTTTTTACAGGATTTTTGTTTCACAACTGGCATTTCTTTTTGGCTATTCCAGTACTTGGATATGGCTTTGCATGGGTTGGTCACTTTTTCTTCGAAAAAAATAAACCCGCAACTTTTCAATACCCGGGTTATAGTTTAGTAAGCGATTTTATATTGTTCTACGACCTCTTAACCGGGAAACAATCTTTTGTAGTGAAGAAATAATTTTTCTTGGTTTAAAAAACTACCGCTCAACCTAAACTCGATCCGATAGCTATCGATGAAGCGGCATCCCCCTCCCGATTTTACATCGGGATCATTGAGGATACAGCGCAAAGCGAGGTTGCATGTTCCGAAGCACTACTGTATGCTCATTTCCAAAAATAATGAACCAATTATAAGATGCTGAACTAAATTCAGCATGACGATACGAGAAGAAAAATCGTCATCTCGAATGAAGTGTAGTAGAGATATCTAGACTGATTTAGCTTCGCTGAGCCTTCGGGTTCTCGACTGCGTTGTACTCCGCTCGAAATGACGATATTAAGATTAACCAAAAACTGAGCTACAGCTTCCTTCTTTTTAATTCTCTTTCAATCAAACCCAGCTCACGGCCTGTTTGCCCGGCAACTGATGTATTTTCTTGTGCTCTTCTGAACAGATAAGGCATTACCGCTTTAATAGGACCGTAAGGAACATATTTTGCTACATTATAATTCGAATCGGCAAGATTAAAACTTAAGTTATCACTCATCCCTAGCAACTGGGCAAAATATACGTGAGGGTGATTGTGCTTAATATTTTTTTCCTCTAAAAGATAAGTCAATAAACGGCTGCTATCTTCATTGTGCGTTCCGGCAACAATGGCAATTTCTTCAATATGATCTACACAATAACGTAAAGATTCATTATAATCGTGGTCAGATGCTGCTTTATCTGGCTGAATTGGCGAAGGATAACCCATTTCTGCGGCACGTTTACGTTCTTTTTCCATATAGGCACCACGAACCATTTTCACACCCAGAATAAAGCCATCAGCTTTGGCAATTAAATGGTCGGCTTTCATATCGGCCAGTTTATCATGGCGGTACATTTGGTAGGTATTGTAAACAATAATACGTTCGCGGTTAAATTTACGCATCATATCCAAGGCCAGTTCATCAATGGTATTCTGAATCCAGGTTTCTTCTGCATCGATCATAATCGGCACACCTTTATCGAAAGCAGTTTTACAGATCATTTCGCAACGCAGTTTTACTTTTTCGTATTCTGCCTTTTCTGCATCATTTAAAGTTTCTTTAGCATCCAGCTTCTGCAATAAGGCAAAACGACCAATTCCGGTAATTTTGAAAACTGTGATCGGAATTTTGGTATCACCATCCGCGCGGACAATCGTACGGATAATCTCTGCACAGGTTTCATCAAAAACATGCTCCTCTTCTTCGCCTTCAACCGAATAATCTAAAATGGTACCCACTCCGCCTTTATTCAATTGCGCAATGGTTTTATCACACTCTGCAATGGTTTCTCCACCACAAAACTGCTGAAATATAGTCGCTTTTATTGCGCCCTGGATTGGTAAACCGATATTTAAAAAGAAATTGGTAATGGCAGGACCAACTTTGGTAAGGAAATTACTGCCAATCATTTTAAAAAGCCAATATGCTTTTTTTAGTTCGTTGTTAGATTTTTGACGGAAAGCAATTTCCGTATTGTCGAAATTTGGTTGTTTGTTGGGGGATAAATCCATTTTTATCTATTAATAAGTCAGATTGGTGCAAAATTATAAAAAGCATTGGTTGTTAAAACTAAAAAACTCCAAATAATCGTATTTTTGCACAAAATGATACAATTCAAATTAGAGGGCGAATTTATTCCATTAATCCAACTGTTAAAAGCAAGCGGATTGGTTGGGAGTGGCGGTGATGCCCAAACCGTTGTTGAGGATGGTTTAGTAAAAGCTAACGGCGAGGTCGAATTCCGCAAACGTTATAAGGTTAGGGTTGGCGATATTATTACTTTTGGAGAAAACAAAATAGAAGTTATTTAATGGAACCACTAACCAGTGCAGGTCACACCCTATATTTCGAAAGTAATTTAGCAGCGCTAAAAACACTTTTAGAAAGCAACAAATACAGTAAAGTTTTTGTACTTGCAGATGAACATACCAGCGAAATCTGTTTACCGCTTTTTCAATCGCTTTTAGATGATTTTTCTGAATTTGACCTGATCGAAACTTCGGCAGGCGAAGAAAACAAAAACATTGATTTTTGTATCGGAATCTGGAAGACGCTTTTGGATTTTGAAGCAGACCGCAAAAGTTTAATGATCAATTTAGGTGGCGGTGTAATTACCGATATGGGCGGATTTATTGCCTCTACCTATAAAAGAGGAATCGATTTTATCAATGTACCCACTACCCTTTTATCGCAGGTTGATGCTTCGGTAGGGGGCAAAACAGGGATCGATATCGACAATGTAAAAAACATGGTAGGCACCTTTACCTTACCGCAAATGGTTTTTATCGAAACTGCATTTTTAAAAACATTGCCACAGCGCGAGCTTTTATCGGGCTTTGCCGAAATGATTAAACACGGCTTGATTTATGACAAGCCATATTACGAAAAATTAAAAGGAAGCAATTACTTAACCCCTTCGGCACAAGATATTTACCGGTCAGTAGAAATTAAAAACGAGGTGGTTACGATTGATCCGCATGAGAAAAACCTGCGTAAGATTTTAAACTTCGGGCACACCATTGGACATGCTGTAGAGGGTTATTCTTTGGCAAATGACGAAAATCCGTTAACACATGGTGAAGCCATTGCCATCGGTTTTGTTTGTGAGGCTGCTTTATCAATCAAAAACAGTACGTTAACTCAGGAGGAATTGAAGGATATTAGTGGGTATATTTTATCCTTATACCCTAAATACCACATTAAAAAAGAAAGTTTCGATACACTTTTAGAACTGATGCAAAGTGATAAAAAGAATGAAGATGGAAACATTCTCTTTTCACTTTTAGAAACAACAGGCAAATGCACGTTTAACTGCCATGTAAGTACCGCCGATATTTTGAGCAGTTTAGATTATTACAATAGTTTATAAAATGAATTTTACCGGAAGTGATATTTCTGTTATAGGCCTATTTGGTTTCGTAATCGTTTTAACCTTGGTTGAAATGTATTTCAGCTATGCCCACGATAGAAAATTATATACCAAACGCGATACGTGGACCAATATCTACCTGATGACGGCTGCTATTGTGATTAATTTAGCAACCAAAACAGGCACTTTTTTTCTACTGCAGTATTGTTATCAATTCCGTTTATTTCAAATTCCTAATATTTGGCTTTATTGGTTTGTTTTGATTTTAGCGCAAGATTTCCTGTATTGGTTTTTGCATACAGTTGGTCATTATGTACGCTTTTTCTGGGCGATGCACGTTACACATCACTCATCTGAACACTTTAACTTAACCACTGGTTTCCGTTCAACCGTTTTCGAGCCACTGTACCGTGTTTTCTTCTATCTACCCTTAGCATTTATGGGTTTCACCGCTGTTGATATCCTTTTTGCTTACCTGGTAACCCAAATTTACGGCAACCTGGTGCACACACAGTACAACATTAAGCTTCCAAAATGGTACGCATATATTTTCGTAACGCCATCACACCATCGCGTGCACCATGCCAGCAATATACGTTACCTAGACAAAAATATGGGTATGGTTTTAATCCTTTGGGATAGATGGTTCGGTACTTTTCAAGAGGAGTTACCAGAAGATGTTGTTAAATATGGCTTAACTACTCAACCTAAAGATACTGGTGCGGTTAACATTATTTTCCATGAGTTTATTGCATTGAGCGCCGATGTTAAAAAGGCACCAACTTTTATGGATAAAGTGAAATACATTTTTAATCCGCCGGGATGGAGCCATGACGGAAGCACTAAAATTGCTAAAATTATGCAACAAGAATTGCGCGAAGAGGAAGGGAAAAGGTATGAAGCATTACAACAGGATAAAGTAAAAGGACTTAACGACCGGGGAGAGTTAAGTTCTACAGGATAAAAAATTAATTTGTTTAATCTAAAGGTCTGTGTCTCCACAGACCTTTTTTGTTAATATTTCATTTACTTTTTTTAGACACAGATGCACACGGATTAACACTGATGATGCTTTCATATTCGAAAATGCTGTCATTCTCAGCGCAGCGAAGAATCGATGACTGTGGCGAACAGGTGTTTCATCGTCTGCATGTACTTCATTACGCTTCTATTGATAGTACTCGATTAGTACAGTCGTCATTCCCGCGCAGGCGGGAATCTTAATACTTTTGCATTAAGATTCCCAATCAAGTTGGGAATGACGATCTCGCGCGACTGATCATCTCTAATCAATATTTCTAACCCTAACCATATAAAAATCCGTTTTTAGGTTGTTTCAAGAAACAAAAAGACCAATTCATAAAACAGACCGTTTTTAACAAAATTAAATTTTATTAAAAATATTTTCAATTTCCTATTGACAAATTAAATTTTGTTGCTACATTTGGCTCAACAAAAAAAGGATGAAAAATTTTAACACATATTACTTTGGTTACTTTTACTATTTTAGTGAGAGCCGGGGCTAATATGCAAAAAGATATATAACAATATTAAAATGTATAAAAAAGTCCCGGCAAACAGCCGGGACTTTTTTGTTTTAACGCAAAAATGGAAACGACAAAACGAGTAGCAATTCAGGGTATTAAAGCATCTTTCCACGAGGAGGCCGCCTACAAATTCTTTGGTAAAGACATTGAAACTGTTGAGTGTAATTCTTTTAAAGAAACCTGCGACAAGCTAGAGAAAAACGATGCCGATTTCGTAGTAATGGCTATCGAAAACTCTATTGCAGGCAGTTTATTACCAAACTACACACTGATCAGAGATTTTGGTTTTTCGGTTGTAGGTGAGGTTTACTTACCTATCCAATTGCACTTGATGGCACTACCAGGCGTAAAGTTTGAAGATATTAAAGTGGTTACTTCACACCCCATCGCCATCCGCCAGTGTATCGATTTCTTTTACGATTATCCACACATTAAAATCGTGGAGAGCAACGATACTGCTGCTTGTGCAAAACGTATTCAGGAAGAGACATTAACCGATACCATGGCCATTGCAAACAGCTTAGCTGCAGAACTTTATGGCTTAAATATTTTAGAACGCCGTGTAGAATCGAACAAGAAAAACTACACCCGTTTTCTGATCCTTAAAAAAGATAAAACAGACGAAGGAAAGAAAATAAATAAAGCATCAATCTGTTTTCAGGTTGGACACAAAGCAGGCTCATTGGCAACTGTATTAAATATTTTCGCCGAACAGGATGTAAGCTTAACAAAAATACAATCTATGCCAGTTTTAGGTAAAAGAAACGAGTATTACTTTTACGTCGACTTAGAATGGCCAAGTACCGAAAAATATGATAAGGCCATTAGAAAGGCATTAAAATATACATCGAACTTTAATATCCTGGGAGAGTACCAAAAGAACGATAAAGTATAAACGGTCAGAGGTCCGAAGTCGGGAGTCCGAAGACAGATAAGAGAACAATCAACTCATAATATAAAATAATTAAAATATAACTCCGGATTTCCGACAAAGGACTACGGAATTTAAACACCCCCCATCATCATGAAACTTAATTTAAACATCCAACCATTAAACACCTGGTTAAACGTAAACAACGAACCACTAATAATTTCTGGTCCTTGTAGCGCAGAAACTGAAGAACAATTATTAACTACAGCGCACTTATTGGCTGCTACCGGTAAAGTATCGGTATTGAGAGCTGGTATCTGGAAACCACGTACCCGTCCGGGAGAATTTGAAGGTATCGGAAGTATCGGTTTAGAGTGGTTAAAACGTGCTAAAGCAGAAACTGGTTTACCAACGGCTGTAGAGGTTGCAAATGCAAAACACGTTGAAGAGGCTTTAGCAGCTGGTGTAGATATCCTTTGGATTGGTGCACGTTCTACTGTAAATCCTTTCACTGTTCAGGAAATTGCTGATGCTTTGAAAGGCCATGATGTTCCGGTATTGATCAAAAACCCAGTTAACCCAGATTTACAATTATGGATCGGTGCAATTGAGCGTATCAATGGCGCAGGAATTACTAAAATCGGTGCTATTCACCGCGGTTTTTCATCATTCGAGAAAAGTTCTTTCCGTAACGAACCAATGTGGGAACTTGCTATCCAATTAAAAACACTTTGCCCTGAATTACCGATCATAAACGATCCAAGTCACATTTGTGGTAACCGTGAGTTAATCCCTTACATCTCTCAAAAAGCTTTAGATTTAGATATGCAAGGTTTAATGATCGAATCTCACGTAGATCCTTCAGTTGCCTGGACAGATGCTAAACAACAAGTTACGCCAGCGGCTTTAGCTGAATTGGTAGACCGTTTAACTGTTCGTGAACCAGAGGTTGCAAACGAAGCTTCTGCTGATAAATTAGCTGAATTACGTAAGTCAATCGATAAAATTGACGATATCCTATTGCAAAAATTAGGCGAACGTATGTCTATCGTATCAAAAATCGGTGAGTTTAAACGCGATAACCAGGTAACTATTTTACAGGTTAACCGTTGGGATGCCATCATCCAAAAAGGTCAGGCTTTTGCAAAAGCTTTAAAATTAGACTTAAACTTTACCGAGAAATTCTTAGAATTGGTGCACGGTGAATCAATCCGTAAACAAACTGAAATTATGAATGCTGGCAAAGCTGAACAAGGCATTGCTGCTGAGCAACATACTGAAGTTAAAGCGTAATAAAGGTGGAGGGTTTAAAGGTTTAGGGTGGAGGGTAAAACCAAAACCATAAAAAGAAATCCTCTCTATATAATATAACGTCGTTGCGAGGCACGAAGCAATCTTAAAAACGGTAGCTAAGGAACCAATGACAATATTTAATATTTGTGGTGTCAGATGTTTTATCTGACACTTACATTTAAGAATAAAAACAGAATAAAATGTCGAAAAACGCCTTAGTTTCTTTTAAAGGAACCAAGAATATTAATACGGAAATCCAATTAACAGGCTCGAAAAGCGAATGCAACAGGGCTTTAATTATTAGCGCTTTAAGCAAAAAACTGGTTAAAGTTGAAAACCTTTCCAATGCTGCCGATACGGTAACCTTAAATGGCATCCTAAACAAGTTGGGAGTTGAGACTAGTGAGTTGGGAGCAGACTCCAAACTGAAAACTGCAAACTCCGAACTGGTTGACGTTGGCCCTGCAGGAACCGCTATGCGTTTCTTATCGGCTTATCTTTCGGCTAAAAACGGCAATTTCTTACTTACCGGAACCGAACGGATGAAACAGCGCCCCATTGGTATCTTGGCAGAGGCTTTAAAAACCATCGGAGCTGATATTTCTTATGCAGAAGCTGAAGGTTTCCCTCCATTGAATATTGTTGGCCCTTTGAATCAAAAAACTGCTGAAGTTAAAATTAAAGGCGATATCAGCAGTCAATATATTTCGGCCTTGCTGATGATTGCCCCTATCCTACCTCAGGGTTTAACTTTAGAAATTGAAGGCGAGCTTACCTCTAAACCATATGTAGATATGACTTTAGATATGCTTGCGGAAGTTGGTATTGAGCATTCCTGGAATGGAAATTCGATTTCTATTAAACCTCAAGCTTTTACGCCTGGGACTTTAATAGTTGAACCTGATTGGAGCGCAGCATCGTACTGGTACAGCATTGCAGCTTTGGCTGATGAAGCAGAAATCAGTTTACCTGCTTTAAAAGAAAAAAGTTTGCAGGGTGATAGCCAGATCAAAAATATCATGAAGATTTTTGGCATTGCTACCAGCAAAACCGATAATGGAATTGCCATTAGCAACTTAGGCCTTTCTTTAGACACAAAAGAGGTTTTAGATTTAAAAACCTGTCCGGATTTAGCACAAACCATTGTAGTTATTGCAGCAGCTTTGGGCAAAAACATGGCTTTTACAGGCTTAGAGACTTTAAAAATCAAAGAAACAGACCGTATTGCAGCGCTTCAGAACGAATTGGCTAAAATAGGCGTTACTTTTACAGAAAGTAATCTTGTTTATACTTTAAATACAGACAACCTCCACTTTCCAGATAAAGTTACTTTTGCAACCTACGAGGACCACCGTATGGCGATGGCTTTTGCACCACTTGCACTGTTGATCAACGAAGTTGAAATTGAAGAAATGCAGGTAGTAGAAAAATCTTATCCATATTATTGGGAAGATTTGAAGAAGGCTGGGTTTGATGTTAGTATCAAGTAGCGAGAAGAAAGTATCAAGAATGGGTATTAAAATCCATTCAATAATTTAACCAATCTATAATTCAATCAAAAATAATGGCAGGCAACTCATTCGGACAACTATTTCGCATCACAACCTTTGGCGAATCTCATGGCGTAGCCATTGGGATAATTATTGATGGCTGTCCGGCTAAATTGGATATCGATATGGATTTTATCCAATCAGAACTTGACAAACGTAAACCGGGTCAATCCAAAATCACCACTCAAAGAAAAGAAAGCGATACCGTTCAGATTTTATCGGGTGTATTTGAAGGAAAAAGTACAGGTACACCAATTGCACTTTTAATTCCGAACGAGGATCAGCGATCAAAAGATTACGGTCACAATGTTGATGTTTACCGTCCCAGCCATGCCGATTATGTTTATGATGCAAAATATGGCATCCGCGATCACCGTGGCGGAGGTCGCTCTTCTGCGCGCGAAACTGCTGCTCGTGTAGCGGCAGGCGCTATTGCAAAGCTTTTTTTAAAGCAAAAGGGCATTGAAATTTTCGCACACGTAACTTCAGTAGGTACAATAGAAGCCCCCAATTTGGAAAGCAATGATTTATCAGCTTTATTGCAAATTAGAGAAGAAAATATTGTGCGTTGCGCTGATCCTGCAACTGCACACGAAATGATTGAGTTTATTGATTCGGTTAGAAAGGATGGCGATACCGTTGGGGGAAAAATAGGTTGTGTAGTAAAAGGCTGTCCTGCAGGCTTAGGTGAACCTGTTTTTGATAAATTACATGCCGATTTAGGTAAAGCTATGCTCAGTATTAATGCTGTTCATGGCTTCGAATATGGCTCAGGCTTTGCTGGAAGTGAATTAAGAGGATCGCAACACAATGATATTCCACAGCCTAAAGCTGCCGATTCGAAAGTTTTTAAAACCACAACCAATTATGCCGGCGGCATTTTGGGTGGCATTTCTAACGGGATGGATATTACCTTCAAAGTAGCTTTTAAGCCTGTTGCAACCATTATGCATAATCAACAAACCATCAATGCTGCTGGTGAAGCTTCGGAGATTAAAGGCAAGGGCCGACATGATCCTTGTGTAGTACCCAGAGCAGTAGTAATTGTTGAGGCCATGGCTGCATTGGTTTTAGCCGATCAGTTTTTAAGAAACAAAGCAAGTATTATTTAATTTTCGTTAATGAGAATCATCACCTTCTTATTTTTATTGATCAGCATGAATAGCTTTGCACAAAGTTATGCTGATCAGATTGCAAAACATCGTGAAACCTATAAACAGGACTTCATTAAAGATGAACGGTCTCCGCTCAGGAAAAACGACCTGCAAAACCTGCATTTTTATGAGGCTGACAGTACTTACAAAATCCTGGCCGATATAGAAATACTGAAGAATGAAAAAGTTTTCAAAATGCCTACTTTTAATGGTTCTAGCAGCGATTACTATAAATATGCACATGTAAACTTTGTTCTCAATGGCAAAAAAATCCAAATGACTTTATATAAAAGTGTTTCTTTATCAACCAACCCGGTTTATAAAGATCATCTCTTTTTGCCCTTTACTGATGAAACCAACAATAAGGAAACTTATGGCGGTGGCAGGTACATTGATCTGGATGCAAAAGAAATTGCAGATAATCACATTGAAGTCGATTTTAATAAGGCCTACAATCCTTACTGTGCCTACAGTGACGGATACCGTTGCCCTGTGCCGCCAGAAGAAAATGACCTGCAAGTGGCCGTAAAAGCTGGCGAGAAATTATACACTGGTGAAAAGAAACACCAAAAATAAAAGTTAATGTTACCTTTATCTACAAAATGATACCTGGATTGTATTATAATCTACATTTAACGTAAATTACAAACATTAAGTAAAAATGCGTGTTCTCTAACTAAATTACATAATCCATTCCTAAATGACATACAGCTGTTTAATTGTTGATGATAATGAAATTGAAAGAGATGCCATAGAAATGCATCTAAAAAAAATCCCATCATTAAATATTATCGCTGTCTGTAGTAATGGTATAGAAGCTTCGCAAATTTTATCAACCACTTCAGTGGATATTGTTTATTCTGATATTGATATGCCGGAGCTTTCTGGTATGGATTTATTAAAAAGCCTGAAAAAACAACCGCTATTTATCTTTATCACTTCATTTAGTGAGTACGCGGCAGAAAGCTTTAATCTGGATGCATTGGATTTTATTGTTAAGCCTGCAACGTTCGAACGCATATTAAAAGCCACCAACAAAGCGATCGAGTATATTGAATTAAGGAAACAAGTAAGTAAACTTCCGGTCGAGAACCTAAACAACGACGATAAAAAAGACGACGATTATTTCTTTTTTAGAGAGACCAAAGGCATAACCAAGCTGAAGTATAATGATGTAATTTATATTGAAAGTATGGGCGATTTTTCAAAGCTGTTTACCAGTAGCGATAAACATGTTATTTTGGTAAGCCTAAAAAATTTAGAAAAACAACTGCCTTCGAAAATTTTTTCAAGGGTACATAAACAGTACATTATTAATATAAACCACATTGTAACCTTAACCAATCATGAGGTTCATTTAGATCATAACTTTCTGGTTCCGATAAGTGCTTCTAACAGGCAGGAATTATTGGAAAAATCAATTGACAAGAAAATTCTCTCGAGATTTTTAAAATAAGTTATTTTTTCAAGATTATTTTGAAATAACTTCCGCCTGTGGGATTAATATCGGCGCTAATTTTACCATCCATCATGCTAATAAAGGTTCTGCAGAGCAATAAACCTAAACCTGTACCTTTTTCTTTATTGGTGCCTAATGTGCTTATACCCGCGCCTAAATAGCCTGGCTTATTAAAATGCTCGACCTGTACAGGCGTTAAACCGATACCTGTATCTGAAATTTTAATCTCCAGTACATTTCCGTTATGAGCGGCATTAGTTGTGATTGTACCACCATTTGGTGTAAATTTAATGGCATTACTGATGATATTTCGAATAACCAGCATAAACATATTCGAATCTGCTTTGCAAAATGTTTTGGCTGGCACTAAATTCTGAATAGTTAAGCTTTTTTCATTGGCATTATCCTGCAAAGAAAGAATAACTTCATTAATCAGCTCACGAATATCCAACGATTCTAAATACGGGTTAAAACCCTGCATCTGGCTGGCCGCCCAATTAAGGAGATTCTCCATCATTGTAGAAGTATAGGTGAGGTTGTTTTTCAGTGCCACAGCATACCTGTTTAATTTCTCTTGTTCAATATTCGTCCCTTCTAACAGCTGCATAAAGGATATTAATGAATTTACAGGGGTACGCATATCGTGACTTACGACACTAAAAATACGGTCTTTAACCTTACTTAACTGCTCTAATTCGCGTTTTTGGTTATTGATAATTATATTCAGCCTCGTTGTTTTCCGTTGATTAAAAAATATAACAACGGCAATAATCAGAATCAGTGTGGTGGCTATGGTGAGGAATAATTTTACACGTTCATCAAATTTAATCTGTTGTACCTGTTTACTAATCTGCTTATCCTTTATCCCAGCAGCTAGCTTTGCCTCAAATTTAGCATTAGCAAATTTACTATCCTGAGCCAAACGCTGAATATCGAGATCAGCTTTTGCCTTCTGAAAAGTCAGGAGATCCAATGCTTTTTCTTTATCACTCAACACTAACTGTTGCCTTTTTAGCTCAAGTTCTTGTTGTTGTCTTTTTAACTCGCCTTCTGTAAGTTTTTGCTTCAATAAATAATCGCGTTCTTTAATACCAAAATCGAGCTGCATCTGCCTTCTCGTAATTTCCTTTTCCTTTTCCTGGTCGAAAATTTTATCTCTAACGGCAATATACTGTCTGTAATAGGCTAACGATTTGTTATAGTCCTTTTGTTTTTTATATACCGTACTCAACCCTAAATTAGATTGTTTTTCTATATCCAATAATCTGTTTTCTTCGGCAATTTTTAAACTATTATTGAGTAATAGGATGGCGTTTTCAAAATCATTTTCTTTTTGGTAAAAGTTCCCCAATGCGTATAAACTTGATGCATAAGCTTCTTTATCATCTCCCGACTTATTTAACTCAACTGATTTTTGATACGATTTTAACGCCGCATCCTTTTGTCCAATTGAACTGTATAAGTCGGCAAGATCTCGCTTAACAGTGGCTATTAAACCTATATCTCCAATGGCTTCTGATACCCTCAGCGATTTATTATAATACGCTAAGGCGAGTTTAATTTTCTGGTTAGGCAATACATTCACCTCCATTAATTCGCGATCTGAAGCCTCGAAATAATTGGTACCAATCAAGCCATAAACAACGGCTACGCCTCTTGTATTTTCGCCATCTTTAGCAAATACTTTTAGCGCCATGTTCATATAAACCAAGGCCTGGCTCTGGTTACCTAAACTTTGGTAAATGGTAGAAATATTGGTATAACAACTTGCCATGTCTGTTTCGTTACCCATTTTTTCGTAGATAGCTATGGCCTTTTGGTTAACTTCCAATGATTTCACATAATCTGGAATGCTGCCATATAAAGCGCCTAAATTGAGGTAAGTTCCGGCAACCATATCTAAATTACCCACTGAGGAAAATTCGGCAATTGCATTGTGATAGTTCTCTTCTGCCTTTTGATAATTAGACCTACCGTGATACATCAAGCCTCGACGGTAATAAGCCATTGCAGAGAATTTTTTTTGATTTTTCTCATGCGAAAGCAGAATGGTTTTATCCACATATTCTTCTGCTTTATCTACATTTTTCATCCTCATGTATTGGCGGTAAACTTCCGTCAATATTTTGATTTTGGTGGAATCTGTTTTTAAATTCTTTTGATTTAAACTTAAAAGGCTATCCAGTTTTTTCTGCGGCGCACTCACCTGGCTAAAACCAGCCATACATAAAAATGAGAAAAAGAGAAACAGCATGCCTTTTTTAGAAAAACACGCTTTACTAACGAACTGAGCATTTACAAGATAGCGCTTCATTTTCAGATCAAACCAATGATTTGTTTCTACTGGATGATGAGCATAAAAAATCTTGAAAATGGCAGCGTTTCATGTCTGGGATGAGATAAAACATAAGAAATAACAAAATAGGTTTGGTTTATAAAAGTAATTAAAAAACCGATCAATAGTTAACCAGTTATTCACCTTTTTATCAATAGCTAAATCATTTAAGTATAAACAAAATAAGAAACTGATTTGTAAACCCTTTAAATTATTCAGACGGTTAAATCTTATACCCCAGCGATTGCTTTATTAAAAAAATGCGGGATATTTAGTTGGATTCGCATCGTGCATCATCTGGTAAATGGTTTCAATTACATCATCAACCGACGGTTTACTGAAATAATCACCATCAGATCCAAATGGCGGACGGTGCGCTTTCGCCGATAACGTTTTCGGCTGGCCATCTAAATGGAAATACCCTTTTTGTTCTTCGAGTACCTTTTGCAGGATATATGCAGATGCACCTCCGGGAACATCTTCATCTACCACCAGTAATTTATTTGTTTTGGCAAGAGAATTTACACAAACCTGAGTGGTATCGAAAGGTAACAATGTTTGTGGATCTATAATTTCTACCGAAATGCCCAATAAGCTCAATTCTTCTGCGGCCTCCTGAACAATTCTTAACGAAGATCCGTAAGATACTACAGTTATGTCCGTTCCTTCTTCTAAAACCTCTGCTTTGCCTAATGGAACCGTAAAATCACCAACATTGATGGGTAGTTTTTCTTTAAGTCGGTAACCATTTAAACACTCAATTACTACGGCAGGCTCATCGGCCCTAAAAAGGGTGTTGTACATGCCGGCAGCTTGAGTCATATTTCTTGGTACACATAAATGCATCCCCCTTAAAGCCCCCAAAATCATGCTGATTGGTGAGCCCGAATGCCAGATTCCTTCCAGTCGATGGCCACGGGTGCGCACAATAACTGGTGCTTTTTGAATCCCTTTGGTTCGGTATGAAAGCGATGCTAAATCGTCGCTGAGTACATTTAGTGCAAAAATTAAATAATCAAGATATTGTATTTCGGCAATCGGTTTTAAACCCCTCATGGCCAAACCAATGCCCTGCCCCATAATGGTCATTTCTCTAATTCCAGTATCGGTAATCCTCAACTCACCATATTTGGCCTGTAAACCTGCAAAGCCTTGATTTACATCTCCAATATTTCCTAAATCTTCTCCGAAAGCAACCAAACGCGGATCGCGGGCAAAATTTTCGTTAAAGCAGGCATTAAGCACTTCCCTACCGTCAACCATTTTCGATTGTTCATCATATGCTGCGTTAACCACTGCAATCATATCCGGACTTTCTTTACCGTCAGTATGTAGTTTAGAATTATAACGGTCGTGATTAAACTTAGCCTGTTGTTTATACCAGGTTAATAATTCATCGCGTTCGGGAGAATTAAAACTAGCCGATAAACGGATGGCTTTTCGTATAGCAGTAAAAACTTCCCTTCGTTGTGCATCAGCTGTCGAAGCCAGATTTGCAGCAATTCTAGCCAGTTCTGGTTGATGTTTAGCTACACCGCCAATTAAATCAATCACTTGTTTTTGTTCGGGTTTAATGCTATCCAAAAACTCGTTCCAAGCTTCCTTTTGTGCATTACGAACAAAAATTTTCGCCTCTTTTTCAATCTCTGCGATTTCCTCTTCAGTTGCTACTGCAGAATCGAGCATCCAGGCACGCATTTTCAGGATACAATCGTGTTCAGTTTCCCAAGCTAAACGATCTTTTGATTTATACCTTTCGTGCGAACCAGAGGTAGAGTGCCCCTGAGGTTGAGTAAGTTCGGTAACGTGAATTAAAACAGGTACATGTTCGTCTCTACAAACGTTTATTGCTTTTTCATACACCTCGCATAAAGCTGGATAATCCCAGCCTTTTACTTTATAAATCTCATATCCTGGTTGATCAGGCTCACGTTGAAAACCTTTCAAAACTTCAGAAATATCTTCTTTTGTAGTTTGATATTTTGCCGGAACTGAAATGCCATATGCATCATCCCAAATCGAGATGGCCATGGGTATCTGTAAAACACCCGCGGCATTAATGGCTTCGAAAAATACCCCTTCTGAAGTTGATGCATTACCAATGGTACCAAAAGCAACCTCATTTCCGTTAACCGAAAAATGTTTTAAGTAATCCAGTTCCTTATTTTGCCTAAATAATTTAGAGGCATAAGCTAAACCTACCAAACGGGCCATCTGACCTCCTGTTGGTGAAATATCGGATGAGCAGTTTTTAATCTGCGTTAAATCATTCCAGCTTCCATCTTCATTAATTGATTTGGTTGCAAAATGGCAGTTCATTTGCCTCCCGCCCGAAAACGGATCAGCTCCGTCGGTTGGATTGGCGTAAAGTTGTGCAAAAAATTCTTTAATGGTAGAAATCCCTGTTGCAAAGGCAAAAGTTTGATCACGGTAATAGCCCGAGCGCCAATCGCCGTTTTTAAAAGCTTTCGCCATCGCCACCTGTGGTACTTCTTTCCCATCGCCAAAAATACCAAATTTAGCCTTTCCTGTTAATACTTCTCTACGGCCCAAAACACTGGCCTGCCTACTTTCAAAGGCTATTTTATAGTCGTTTATAACAATAGATTTAAAATCATTAAAACTGAGTTCGGAAGCATCAATAGTGTTGGTCATCAATTTTTCATTCGGCATAGTAATCAAAGATTGGTTGCGGCAAATATATACAAAATTAAAAGTTTGCCTTTATCCTCCATTGTAAAATTATATATGGATTTGTAAAATATATTTGGAATAGTTTTTGTTTTAATATGAAAACATTAAATTTGTTTTAGAATTTTAAAAAATAAATTACAACCACATAACATGAAAAAGATCTTAGTATTATTCGCTTTTGTTTTAGGTTTAGGTATTGCTGTAAATGCACAAACTAAACCTGCAGAGTTTAAATTTGAATCGGAAACTCACGATTTCGGTAAAATTGTTTTGAACAAACCAGTAACTTACGATTTTAAATACACCAACATTGGCGAAGAGCCTTTAATTATCACTAAAGCTGAAGCAAGTTGTGGATGCACAGTACCTAAATACACATCTACCCCATTGAAAAAAGGTGAAACTGGTGTAATTTCGGTAACCTTTAACGCTGCTGCTGGTCCATCAACTTTTTCGAAAGCCGTAACCATTACTTCAAATGCTAAAACACCAATTAAAGTGCTTTACATTAAAGGTGAAACAGTTGCCGCAACTTCAAAATAATTTTTTTAAACGATAATATTTAAAAAGTCCCGATTTTCATCGGGACTTTTTTATTTTTGTGCCATGCCAAAAATTTCACAAAAAGGTGTGCAGATGCCTGCATCGCCAATCAGAAAGTTAACTCCATTTGCAGATCAAGCTAAAAAAGATGGTAAAAAAGTTTTCCATTTAAATATTGGTCAACCAGATATCGAAACACCTGAAGGAATGTTAAACGCCATCAAAAACATTGATTTTAATGTTTGGGCCTATACTCCATCAGAAGGTACGCTTGCATACCGTTTAAAACTTACCAAATACTACAATAAACTGGGTTACAATATTACACCCGAAAATATATTGGTAACAGTTGGTGGTTCAGAGGCCATTACCATTGCCATGCAAACCTGTGTAAACGAGGGCGATGAAATTATCATTCCAGAACCTTTTTATGCCAATTATAACGGCTTTGCCTGCATGAGCAACGTGGTGGTAAAACCGATCCTTTCTTATATCGAAAATGGTTTTGCTTTGCCTCCGATTGCCGAATTCGAAAAACTGATTACAGAAAAAACGAAGGCAATCATTATTTGTAACCCAAATAACCCTACTGGTTATTTGTATTCAAAAGCAGAATTAGAGGCATTAAAAACACTTTGTGTTAAATACGATCTATTTTTATTCTCTGATGAAGCTTATCGCGAATTCTGTTATGATGGGAGAGAATTTATTTCTCCAATGCATTTAGATGGTTTGGATGAAAATGTGGTCATTATGGATACGGTTTCTAAACGCTACAGCGCTTGTGGTGCACGTTTAGGCTGTTTAATCACCAAAAATAAAGAAGTTATTGCATCAGGATTAAAATTTGCGCAAGCAAGATTAAGCCCAGGCATGGTAGAGCAGATTGCCGGAGCGGCCGCTGTTGATACACCAGATAGCTATTTCGAAAAAGTAAATACCGAATATACCTTACGCCGCGATACTTTGGTTAGCCGGTTGAATAATATAGAAGGTGTTTTCTGTCCTAATCCGGGCGGTGCATTTTACGTGGTAGCAAAATTCCCGATTGATGATGCTGATAAATTCTGTCAGTGGATTTTAGAAGATTTTGCCCATAATAACCAAACGGTAATGATGGCACCTGCAACGGGCTTTTATTCTACGCCAGGTTCTGGTAAAAACGAAGTACGTATGGCATACGTGTTAAATACTGATGATTTAAACGCAGCTATGGACTGTTTGGAAGTAGCACTGCAACAATATCCGGGAAGAACGGTATAGTTTGCAGTTGGCAATTTCCAGTTTTCAATTTTAGATGCCAAATAACAGTTTACAGCTATTATTTGGCATTTTATTTGTATATTTGTTGTTCAGTTTGCAAACTGATTACTCAAAACTGCAAACTGAAACTTGGGGCCGTTCTTGGATTTGACAGGGTGGCGAAGGTTATGTTAGCATGCAGTGCGTTGTACGGAGAGCACTTAAAGTGAACGTTCACATTTTAGTTGGCGAAAATACTTACGCCTTAGCTGCTTAGTTTAGAACTAATTAGCTTTTGTCCCTCTAACTGCTGCATTGTTGGGTTAGAATCTGGGGCATCGAAACAACAAAGCTGGCTTTAAGGAGATACGACTTAAAGTGAGATAAAGTATCTAAGGATTTAAATAAGGTCGGTTTTCAGCCCGTTTATTTCCCGAAAATCAATTGAAAAATAAGCATGTAGAAGGTATAATTTATCTCACAACTGGACAAGGGTTCGACTCCCTTCGGCTCCACTGGAATCAGTATCAGAATTCACCAAAAAACACTAAAAGCCTGCAAATCAATTATTTGCAGGCTTTTGTTTTTTGGTATTTATTGGCTGGTTATCCAGCCAATAAACAAATAAAGGTGAGTGTTCGATCAAAAACATGGCAGTTCAAATTCCCTGATGAGCATCGCCGTAAAAGTTCTAAGGATGAGTATTGATATTTAAGAATCTAGTTTTTTGCCTCATACTGTAACTACAATTTGCTTTTTGTGTCTCAAGGTTAAAATGACTGATGAAAAAAATTACTGCGGGAAATTTTTTTGGTAATACTGATCAAACAATAATCCTGAATGAAATTATTATCACCAACACGGAGTACACGCACGAATTTGTTGACTGGCATTATCACGATAATGCTTATTTTACTTTTTTACTGGCGGGGAATGTCTCTGAAATAAGTAAAACGGATCATCATAAATGTGTGCCAGGCACTTTGCTATTCCATAATTCCCATGACCCGCATTACAATGTGAAGCCTAAGGGTTACACGAGGGGGATGCAACTGGAGTTGTCATCAGGATTGTTATCAGAATTTGCAGGCAAAAAAATGGACAGAGGCAGCTTTGAAGTCGTGAACCCTTTGGTAAAATCGCTTTTCCATCAAATGCTGTTATTATCAAAAAACCCTGATGAAACCAGTTTGCTATCCTTGCATTCGCTGGCGCTTAATGCGATAGATGGACTTTGTAATCATTCAAATCCTTTAATACACAAACATCCGCCAGAATGGGTCAATAAGATCAGGCAATTGTTGCACGACAATGTGAACAAAAGCCATTCCCTAGCATCCTTGTCGAATATAATTGGTATACATCCTGTGCACTTATCCAGATACTTTCCGAAATATTTTGGCTGTAACCTTGGGGCATACATACGCAGAATGAGACTTTGCAAGGCAGCGGCGGAATTTGGTACTAAAAAAAAATCTGCCATTCAGATTGCTTTTGAATGTGGCTTTTACGACCAAGCCCATCTCATTCGCTGTTTCAAAGAAGAATTCCGGTTTACCCCGCATCAATATCAGCGTTATTTAAAGCAAGAATTGTAATCATGGTCCATGTTAATTCTGTCCTATTTTTCAGCATCGTAAAGCGTTAACCTTGTCAGATAATATTTTCTTATGAAACGCATTTTATTTTTAACGGTATTTTTCACCTCTATAATCTCCTGTTTTACTGCAAGTGCCCAAATGAAAAGCCTTGATTTTTTAGATCACAGACCAATTCATCTAACTGATTCTACGGCTGAAGGAATTTCAAGCTATAATATTGGAAGTGATAAAGATTTATACTTAAGGCTCAATGTAGGAAAATCACTAGTTGAGGAACTCGCCATATTGGCACCAAAGGTTTCAGCCGATTCCTCTTTAAAAACTGGAAATTTTCAGTTTTGCTTTCTGATAGATGGTAAGATGGTGTATCAAGAGAATCTGCATCCTGGAGCTATTCTGCTTCAGGATAAAATAGTCAGTAAACCACTGGCGGTAGTGCTAATCAGTGCGAGCAGATCTGGACTATGGAGCATAAATATGTGGGATCGGTTTATGATAAATTCTGGAATAGATTTATTTGGGCCGTTGCCAAAAAAACTAACCGTCCAAGTAAGGGTCTATATCGATGCGGGCAAAAGAATTTATTCCCCAGTTTTGTTGGAATCTAGTATTAACATGACAAGAATTCTTCCCGAAATTGATGAAGCGCTGCTGAAACCCCAGGCGATTAAGGCAGGCAGTGGCTGGCCGCTGTATGTAGGAACGTACGATGAGAAGTTAATCACAGCGCTTAACACTAAAATTATCCAACAGTCATTTAAAAAAATCAATTCGGTGGTTGTAGTCAAAAAAGGAAAGTTGTTGCTGGAAGAGTATTTCAATGCTTCTTCCAGGGCAAACCTTCATGATCCACGCTCCGTTAGCAAGTCTTTTACCGGAACCCTGCTTGGTATGGCGATTCACGATGGCTACCTGAAATCTGAGGAGCAAAAATTGGGGGCATTTTACAATTTAGCGCATTTTGAACATCCCTCAGCGAAAAAAGAAAATGTACGGTTGGTTGACCTGTTGACAATGAGTTCGGCTTTTGACGGAAATGATGAAGTGATGGAATCCCCTGGTAATGAAGAAAATATGTATCCTACTTCTAATTACGTAAAGTTCGCATTGGATTTACCCATGGAAGCAGACAAGCAGAATGGCAAACAATGGTCTTACTTTACCGCAGGAACGATGCTGCTCGGTGATATTATGGATAAAACTATTCCAGGTGGCTTAGAGCTTTACGCGAAAAAAAAATTATTTGATCCTTTGGGCATTGATTCGCTTGAATGGGCCCGCACACCACAGGGTAAACCATTTACAGGTGGGGGTTTACGCCTAAGAGCCTTAGACTTTGCGAAATTCGGGCAACTTTATCTTAAAAAAGGTATCTGGAAAGACCAGCAACTTGTGCCAAAATCTTGGGTAGACAAGTCATTTCGCCATTTGCAGATACTCCCTTCAGACCGGCCAGGTTTTTATGGATTCCTCTTCTGGAATAAAACATTTAAGATTAACGGCAAAATCCTGGAAGCATGGTACAGCTCGGGAAACGGTGGAAACAAAATCTACATTTTTAAGGAGATTGATCTGGTTGTTGTAATAAATGCATCTGCATATGGAACTTCCTTTGCACACCAACAGGCAGATCAGATTTTAGAAAAATATATACTTCCGGCAGTATTGAAATAATCATCTTAAATAAATTTAAAATGCAATTGTATATAATCTAAAATTGAAAAAACATTTCAAAAAAAACAGATAGAATGAATATAAAATCAGCTTTACCTTTTGGGCCTTTCATTTACCTTAATTGGCAATATTAACCTTTCACAAACCAGGCAAGACAACCCATAAGGATTGATATATCCGCTGTGATGACAAACAAGCTAATTATATGGCTGTTTTTTACTACCTATTATTTGAACCGTCCCTTTCTTTTGTTTGTAAACACTCTAGTGCATTTGCAACATATACCAAGGGAGCGTTCCAATTGATCGCTATCTCATTACTTGCATAAGAAGCAACATTGTCGAGGTAAGATAGTTCCGGCTCCGCAAATTCATATTTTAGTCCGTCCTGCTTTTCCGAATTGGGCCCACCAACCAACATACCAGGAACCGGATCAGCAACACCATCAGCAAAAGAAATGCGGTGGTGTGGGTTCATCGGTGATTTGGCACCAATACCGGTAACAAAAGAATAACCAGTTGCATTTCTTCCCAGTATATAATCCAGATTACCCAGGGCGGCGTTCAGGTAATCCTTATTTTGTGTGAATAAATAAGCATTAATGAGCAAAACTGATTGATTCATGGCAACCGAATTACTTCCCCATACAAAATCCGACAGTGAGCTGCCCATTACTGAGCCATAGGCACCTGCCTTGCCCGACAACAGATAACGGTCTGCAATTGAAAGCACTTTTTTCTTCAAAATACTAGTGATGCTGCTGTAACTTTCTGGGAGTTGGTCATGACACCTGATCAGGGAATAATACCCTAAAATGCCTACGTAACTCCAGCCGGGCAAATTTACCTTTGCATTAAGCCGCGCAAAGAAGGCATCATAATATTGTGGCTCGCCGGTAGTGGCCAGGAGCTCAGCAGCTGCCCAGCTCCACTCGTCTTCAAAATCTTTGTCTCCGTAAGCACCTGTAGTGACTTTCAGATCAGATGTCTTGTTCATCAGTTCCTGATCGTAAGCCAGATTTGGATTTTTAAGGGCCCAATTCCAGGCCAGAATTGCGGCAGAACGGCAACTGTCTGCCAGGCCAGGATATTATTGAGGAAAATCCTTTAAAATCCGTGATGCCTGAGCGGCAACCGCAACTAGGTTTAACGTTGCTGCCGTACCTTTCGCCACAACATATCTGGGTGCCAAAGCCTCTGCAGGCATAATCATCGCATCGAAACCGAGATTTGTACACTTATTGTAAACACCGCCGTCATATGGATCCTGCATTTTCAACATCCATCGTAAATTGTAGATGGCTTCGGTCAATATATCCGGCACGCTATTCTTCGCTTTTGAAAGCTTCACTTTCAGACCAAGGAAATAGTTAGGAAAGTCCTCGTAAGCCGATAGTAAAGTAGCGGTAGATATGCCGCTATTGACCATGTACTTATTGTAGTCGCCCGCATCATACCAGCCTCCTGTCACATTAATCCTGCTTCCTGCAGCCCTTTTTTTGGTGGCGGCAGATGGGTGAATCAATACTGCGGTATCCGGATGTCCCGACATACGGTACCACTTCCCGGCATAATCTTTATCTAAGGCCGAGGAAGCTCGCTGGTAATAAAAAGCTTTCAAGCCAGCTACAGCAAGGTCCTGATGCACACTGTCTGCGATCTTAAAAACTGGAGAGTCATCAAGGCCCGGAATCCTGATCAAATAAGTTCCAGGTTGGTTGAAATGGCTGAAATCTGCTATTCTAGTCTTAATTCCAGAATATCCGGTGCTGCTCAATCCAGATAGCGATCCGGTAAACACCGACTTTCCAGCTGGCATGGCAATCAGTTTAAAACCATCGCCCGTAGCATCTTTGGTGACCACGGCACTTTTATTCAAACCTGGATAAAAGCCTGACTGATCTAAAAGTATTACCGGATGCCCGACCTTTTGAGCCTGGGCTTTCAGTGATCCCATAATGATAAGCGCGACGTAAAATAAGGATTTCATAGGGTTATAAATATTTCTCATACTCGGCCTGACTGATTACTTTGAGACTAACATCATCGACAAACATGGTGCCCGACACATAACCCAACGCAAATAAGAGTTTGATGTTCAGAGTACCTGGTGGAACAATATAAGCATATTCATAAAGCTTCCAGTCATGATCTCCGGTAGCTGAAGCAATATTAATCCCTTCTCCGATTTTGGCTTCGTTCTTACCCAGCATTTCAAAAAGGAAAAGTGCACCATTCCAGTCTTCCTTTCCGGTACTTACACCATCTACTTTGATCTTGGCCGACATCAAAATGTATTTTGTATTTTTGGGTAGAGTTACTATTTGGTGCATGCCTGTCCATTTAGAAGGATCGCCGGAGAATAAAGCGCTGCTCATTTTTCCGGTGCTGAAAATATAAGGTGTAGCCTTCGCAGAATAGTCTACCCATCCCCTAAGTTCATCTTCGAAGCCTCCATTTGTCACCAGGTTTTTTTGTGCCATGGCACTATAATTCGCTGTTAGTATCAAGATCCCAACAGCTACGTATTTTATAATATTCATGACTATAAATTTATTTTAATGGTTAAAGAAGGGGTTGTCTTATAAATCAATCTTTGAGTCTTGTCACGTTGAGCTCAGCCCGTGCTGAGTTTGCCGAAGCATCGAAACGCCTAAATGGCTTTTTTACAAGTCTTTCGACAGGCTCTCCGCAGGAGTCCTTTGGACTTGATGACATTTTTTTATTTATGAGCCAGCCTCTTCTTCATCAAATTATTCTTAAAATAAAGAATTAATATACACCGATATCATCCAGAAAAATTGTTTCCGGCGCATTACCACTCAATTCCTGAAAACCAATCCAGCTGAGACTAGTCGGTTTACCCGGTTGGCTGGCATTTTGAAAACGCTCCAAAGGCACGACATAGGTGGTCCATTTACCGGCATGCAATACAATGCTCACCTGGCGGTTGTCGAAATCATTCAATCCGATCTTTACTACCTTGCCTTCAGTTCCGGTTGTTCCATATATCGAGAATTTAACATAAGTTTTATCATTCAGGTCTACAGGATCATTGCTACCTACAGCATACCCAGCATAATTACCTGTATATGTGAGTTTTACAGAATACCTCCCCCTTTTAACCACCTCTGTATTATTAATATCTCCACTGGCACCGCCAAAATTGAAATCATAACCAGCTGTGATCTGATCGTCGTAAAACAAGTGCCTGAATCCAAATGGCAGTAGTATCGGCACTGCTGTTCCATCGTAAGATACATATGGACCAGTGCCAGTGCCACCAGGAGTGGTTACACTCACAGCACCCAGGGCACCGTTAGGTACTGTTACCTTCAATGCTGTACTTGTTGAGGAAACCACCTGGGCTTCTATCGTACCAAATTTAACGCTGGATACCTGATCGAAACGCAAGCCGGTAATGGTTAGCTCATCTCCTGCATTTCCGGCAAACTGGCTCAGGTCTGTAATTACCGGAGGTGGTTGTTTGATACTAAAATCGAAGCTCACCGTGCCAGATGCATTTGTAAGTGTCAATTTACCGGTTTGATTGATCCAGGAAGCCGTAGCAGGGATCATCACCACGATACTGTGGTCGCTAAACAGCGCAGTATTTAAGTAGGCTGCTGTGCCATTAAACTCCACTTTGTTTGTACTCTTCAGGTTTTCACCTTCGATTACATAAGTTACGCCGACATCACCTGAGGTGACCGTAGAATCTAAGGCCGTTGGTTGAGCCACTCCCGGCTTAACGAGGGTGCGCACCCTGGTGATAATTGGCATGCCTTGTCCCTCCACTTCTTTTTTACAGGAGGCTATAAACATCAACATGAAAAATAATCCTGTCAAACAAATGACTATAGGGTTTTTATATATGATTTTCATAATAACTATTTAAAATTGTAAGGTACCGGTGGCAGTAATAATTTAGGATTAAGGGTAGATTCTGTTGTAGGGTATGGCAAACGGAAATTGGCATCAGTGGGCGTATATTTTTGCCCCCAGATCACTACGGGCGTAGTATTGCTGTAAATGCCCCTTTCCTGATTGGCAATAATAGCGATTGCCTTTGGGTGAGAAGTTACATTAAATCCATCTAACCTGCCCAGATCAAACCAATAATCAGCTTCAAACACAAATTCCATCCGTCGTTCCTGATAAATATCCGCAATGGAAATGGAGGTTTTAGGAATCAGCCCGGCCCGGCTTCTGATTTTATTAAACGGTACCAGTGCAGCAGCATCTGTTGTACTTTGAGCACCAGCAAGAACGGCCTCCGCTTCAATTAGAAGCACATCTGCATAACGCATCAGATATGTATTGTTCCCTGTTGAAAATGAAGCGCCTTTACCCCCATTGTCTGCGGGAGTGCCTACCACATACTTTTTGATAAATGCAGGCATCCCCTGTGCAACTGCTCCCGCTGGCAAGGTATAACCGCCTTTGGCCTGGTTGATTTCAGGATAAATATCGCCCTGCATCATCACCGTAGGTTTTCTTCTTAAATCACCTGGCTCAAAAGCTGTCAGCAAATCGATTGATGGCGTCACACTACCATATCCATCTCCTGTACCCGTAATTTCAGAATTATAGGCGAGGAAAGATTGTAAGGCATTCCCGTGTCCGTAGGAAGATCCTCCCAGCCATTGAATAGCAGCGATGCTTTCTTCATTGTTGTTATTGGCTGTTTTAAATAAGTCTGCATAAGTCTTTCCTGAAACGTCGATTCCGTACAATTTAAACTCTCCGCTATTGATTACCTGTTCTGCTTTCAGGCGGGCGTTGGGGTAATCGCGCATATAAAGATAAACTTTAGCCAAAAGTGCGGCTGCAGATCCACTGGACACCTTACCCTGAGAAACAGATCCGGTTCTGATCATTTTGTTGCAATTCTCTTCAGCAAACTTCAGATCATTGATGATGAAGGTATACACGTCTGTTACTGGATTGGTATTGACCTGATAATTGCTGACATGGTCAAGGCTATTCTCTATAATCGGCACATTTCCCCAGGTCCTTACCAAGTAAAAATAAGCCATAGCGCGCATAAACCTGGCCTCCCCAAGTGCATTATTCACTACGGCAGCAGGTACACTGGCCGGGACTTTGGATTTGAGGTTGTTGATGAGTGCATTGGATTGGGCGACTACGCTGAACAAGGCATTCCAGGCCGACAACAATTGGGTATTATCGCCAGTTACCGAGAAATTACCAAAATTGATCACATCCGGAGAATAGGTGTGTGCATTGCCGCTCAACAATTCGGAGATACACCAGGAAGCTTTCGCATTCCAATCAAACCACGGAGAATTGTATAAAGCAACCGTGCTGGCCTGTACCTGTTCGGTATTCTGGTAAAAATTATCCGCACTGAGCGCATCCTGCGGCGGAATGTTAAAAAAGTCTTTTTTACAGCTACTGCTAACTGTGGCGATGAAGACATATATATATATGAGATATGATTTCATTTTCTTACAATAATTTATGGTCACTAAAATTGTGCGTTGATTCCAAATGTGATGGTCCGGGCAATTGGGTATCTGCCCAGGTCAATGTTATTCAGGATTGCACTTTGGTTGATTGCACCGATTTCCGGATCATACCCCTTGTACTTCGTAAAGGTGTACAGGTTCTGCACACTGGAATATACTTTCAGGTTACTGAATTTATATTTCCTGATCCAGGCGGCAGGCACTTTGTAACCAAGACTTAAATTTTGAATCCTTAAAAAGGATCCACTTTCCACATATCGGTCGGATACCACCAGGTTTGGGTTGTCGATACCAATTTTTGGCGCAGGAATGTTGGAGTCCGGATTCTGAGGTGTCCAGAAATTGCTGTATGCAGCATATTGATTCTGATAAACAGCCGCCAGGTTGCCCATGGTGTTGTTCAACAAGTTCATAATTTTCGAACCATAAGATCCATTTAAAAACAAGGTGAAATCAAAGGCTTTGTAGCTGAACGTATTGGTAATACCGTAGGTAAATTTAGGATTAGGGTTCCCGATCGCTGTGCGGTCTTTCTCATTAACTACACCATCACCGTTTACATCTTCATATTGCACGTCACCCAGCCATGTACTGTTGCTGTTATTGGCAACCGTTCTGCCGAACTGAACCGGTGCAGCACGCAGTTGATCCTCTGTTTTAAAAATTCCTTTTACTTTATAACCATAAAATTCACCCACAGATCTGCCTACAACCGTACGCGTAACAGGTGACTGCAGGTAAGCATTGGTTACTGTACCGAAAAGCTCGGTAAGCCCATTGCCCAATTCTTTCACAGCATTTTTGTAATGTGATAAAACCACATTGGTATTCCATTTAAAATGGTCATTATCGATATTGTGGGTATTGATGGTCAAGTCAAAACCTACGTTTTCAATCTTCCCGAGGTTTACGTAAGGCGGGTTAATGCCACCCAGGTAATCAGGCCCACCCACCAGGTATGCCGGAAGTGTCAGCTGGAACAAAAAGTCTTTTGATGTTTTTTTGTAGACGTCTATACTGGTATTGATCTTACCATTCAGAAAACTCATGTCCAAACCAGCATTATATTGGATCGAGGTTTGCCACTTTAATGCTTTATTGTCAATTCGTCCGGCAAGAAAGCCTGTACCCAAACCTGTCTGAGATGACCTCAATAAAGAACTGTATAAATAATTGGGAACATCCTGATTACCAACCTCTCCATATCCAAGACGGATTTTAACACCACTCACCACCTTATTTATTCCCTTCATAAACGATTCTTCAGACAATTTCCATGACGCGGCAAAAGAAGGGAAATAACCAGACTGTGATCCATCTGCAAATTTAGAAGTCTTGTCTCTACGGATGGTAGAGGTCAGACTATATTTTGAACCATAGGTATAAATGGCACGGGCATATATGGATTCTTGTCTCTGTGTTCCAATGTACTCATCATTGGTAGCTGTGATGGCCTGCCCTAAGTTCAGTGATTGTACATCGTTGCTATAAAAACCTTGCCTTGTTCCTTCTATACCTCTCCAGGTGGATTGCTGAACTTCATAACCTAAAATTGCATTCAGGTTATGTTTTCCGAATGTCTGATTATAATTCAGGTATTCTTTCCAGATCAGAAATGTACTTTGCTGATGGCGTTCCTGTAGCGAGGCTGTTGGGTTGGTAAAGCGGCCCCATGAATAACTTGGCGTAAACACGTTATTGTCAGAGAAATTAAAGTCCCCACCCAGTTCCGATCTTATGGATAGTGGTTTAAGTACCTTGATTTCATTGTAGATATTCGCATTGATGTTGCTCCTGTTCAGTTTGTTTTTGATTTGCTGTGCCTGAGCTACTGGATTTAGTGCCGCAGCAGCAGCCAGGGGATCCGATAAAGGAGGCCCGGTATACGAACCATCAAGATTGGTTACCGCGAGGTCGGGTCCCTGCAACAGTGCGTTGTAAATAATCCCGTTGTTGTCACTGGTGATGACGTTTTCCGCAGAACGACTGGCAGTCAGCGTAATACCTAGCTTAAACCATTCCTTAACCTGGGCATCCACATTGGTACGCAAGCTGTAACGACGAAAATCAGACCCGATAACAGTACCATCCTGTGCGAGATAGCCGCCTGAAATGTAATAGTTCAAACCCTCTTTACCGCCAGAGACAGAGACCTGGTGACTTTGCTGAGCTGCAGTTCTGAAGATTTCTTTTTGCCAGTTGGTACCTTCTCCCAATACAGAAGGATCTGCAAATTCAACTCTTCTTCCGATTCCATAGATGTCGCCCAATGAGTTCTGCAGTTTAGCATATTGTTTAAGGTCCATTACATCCATATACTTCGCTACGCGTTGAAAACCATAATAACCATCGTAATTGATAGCCGAATTACCCGTTTTTCCTCTTTTCGTAGTGATTATGATCACCCCGTTAGAAGCTCTGTTTCCATAGATTGCGGTTGCAGACGCATCCTTCAAGACATCAATCGATTCAATGTCATTTGGGTTGATCAGCGACAAAGGACTAACGGTGGTCTGAGAATTGGCGTTTGAAGAAGAGGCCTGCAAGGGTGATCTTCCACTTGTACTTTGGTTACTCGCATCACCTGAAATGGGTACACCATCAATTACATATAAAGGTTCGTTACTTCCGCTTAAAGAAGTTATTCCGCGCACACGAACGGATGTATTGCTGCCAGGTGCCCCTGAATTCTGGGTAATGGTCAGTCCCGAAGCCTTGCCCTGTAACATCTGGTCGATGCTCACCTGTGGTACATTTTCGATATCTGAGGCCTTTACAGAAGAAATTGATCCGTTAATGTCGGAACGTTTCTGAGTTCCGTATCCGATCACTACGACATCGCTGAGTAATTTAGTTTGGCTCTTTAAGACCACATTCAATACGGTTCTTTTGCCAGGAACAATTTCCTGGGTTTCCATGCCCACAAAAGAAAATACAAGAATCGCTGTAGCTGATGGAACGGAGATTTTATACCTCCCGTCGATATCGGTTACCGCGACCACCTTTGAATCCTTCACTTTGACCGCAACTCCGGGAAGTGTTACCCCCTTCTCGTCGCTAACTGTGCCGGAAACCTCGATGTCCTGAATTTGTATTTGCGCTGATGGCAAATAGGTTGTTTTTTTAAGAATAATTGTTTTTTTAATGATCATAAAATCCAGGTTTGTATTTTTCAAAACCAACACCATGGCCTGCTCAATAGGCATGTTGGTTACATTTACATTGATTTTGGATTTCTCATCAATATCGGCACGTCTGAAAAGCAGATGGTAGCCACTCTGTTTTTCTATTTGCTTAAGGACAGAAAAAATTTCGCTATTGGTATGTTTAAGCGTTATATTCTGACTAAAGCTATTTGCGCTAACCTGCATTAAAGTCAGAATAAAAAGAAGCACGGTTAGTCTCATTGTTAATAAAATTTGGTAAGAATCACGGCGAAATAGCTGCCTGATCCTATAAAATAAATTCATATCTTTATAGAGTTTGGGTTAAATTATAATGTCGTCTGAATTGGCTTGTAAGTAACCTTTACAATGACCGGATGTGCTGCAAACACGATCCGGTCTTTTTTTAAAAAAACGGTTACGCTGGTTGATTATGCAGTATTGTAGTAGTTTCTCATATTTGGTTATTTATATTTTTAAATTATGATTAAGCAGTTTTTCCATTATTCTATAATGGTAAGTACATGATCGTTCAGTTCGTATTTTAGGCCAGTAAACTGGAGCATGCTTAGAATTTCCGAAAGCGCGACATCTTTAGCTATCGTGCCTGTGTAAGGAATTTTTGAGGGAGTACCTTTAAACACAACCTGTACATCATACCATCGGGAGAGTTGCCGGGCAATGTCTTTGATCTCCATATCCTTAAAAACGAAAAGGTCGTTTCTCCAGGCCATCACGGCTTCCAAATCAATGTTGTTGCTTACCGCTATACCTGTTGACTGATTTATACTGGCTTGTTGTCCGGGTTTTAACAGCTTTGAAAAGTTTCCTGTCGATAAGTGGATACTGCCTTCCAGCAGCGTTGTTTTTTGATCAGCTTCATCGTTGTAAGCCATCACATTAAAATGTGTTCCGAGAACACTGATTTCGGTTCCACCGGATCGTACCTTAAAAGGCTGTTTAGGATTCTTCACAACCTCAAAATACACCTCACCAGTCATTTGTACGCTTCTTTCTTCACCTGTAAAAGAAGTTGGGAACCTCAAACTTGATTTAGAATTCAGCCAGACTTTACTCCCATCCGGCAATATCACGCTGTATTTTCCGCCTACAGGTGTTGTGATGGTGTTGTATACCATTTCGGAGGGATTTTCCCCCTTCCTTTTTTTATAACTCAGCTCCCCCTCAGCGGTTTTTACCACACTCATATCGTACTGATCAGCTACCTTACCCAAGTTTGCATCAGTCAGCACCAATAAAGATCCATCATCAAGTGTGAGTACGGCCTTATTGCCTCCCGGACGAATACTTGCAGATTGACTTGATTTAAAACCTTTTTTTGGAGAAAACGAGGAGGAGTATTGCATCCAGAGCAAAACCATGCTTAAGCATAAAAACAGCGATGCGGCAACCGCCAGGACTTTCCAGGAATAAATTGACTTTTTAGGGCGCAGGCTTAGCTTTTGATGCTCCTTTGCTTCGATGTTCTGGAGGATACGTTCAAAGATTTCGTCCTCCATGAGCAAGCGTTCCTCATCTGTAAGACCTGAAATATGATCTGGCACACCATCCATAAGATCAAACCAATGGTCAACCTCTGCGGCCTCACTAGCAGTACAGCTGCCTGAAAGGTATTTTTTAAGTAAGGATACGGCTATCGATTTGCCCATATTGGTTACATTATATTTGGTTGGTTAATGATATAGTCGGTCGGACAGGCTTTAGCCCCCAAAAAAAAATATATTTTTTTTAGACAGCTAAAATAACAGCCAGGCGAAGGATGAAGCGATCAGAACTTCCTTAAAATGCAGCCTGAAAAGTTTCAGCGCATTGGTAATGTGGTTTTCTACTGTTTTTTCAGAGAGGCCTAATAACTCAGCAATTTCCTTATTGGATTTATGATGCTGCCTGCTCAATTCAAACACCTTTCGACATTTGGCAGGCAATTTCGACATCACCTGGTTGATGCCATCTTCTACCTCATGCAAGAACACCGTTTCCTCAGTAGTATTGGCTGCCTCCTTATAACTAAAAGACAGCAATTCCAGGTAATTGTTGCGGGTTGCCTCCCTGGCCAGGTAATCAATCACCGAATAACGGATGGAAGTATGGAGATAAGCCTTCAGCGCACCCCTGATATTTATTTTTTTGCGATTGATCCAGAACAGCGTAAAAAAATTCTGGATAATTTCCTCGGAAGCTTCTTTAGATCTCAGCCGCTTATTGGAAATCAGATACAATTCATACCAATACCGGACATAAATTTCCCTGAAAGCAACAACGTCGTTTTCCTTAAACAGGATGACCAGTTCCTCATCGGTGTGTTTATGCCGGTTGCTCATAGGAAAGTAAAAGTATAAAAAATATAATTTCATTCAGCATGCTGAATATTTTTGCTGAAAAATGTTGAGGGTTCAGGTGTCTTGCCCTGTAAACAAAGCGTACATCACGCCAACTATATAGCCACAGCCGCTTTTAATTCACGATTTTTCCTGGTCTGATCACCATTCGTCCATGCGAGTTCAATTTAGATTTGGAGCTGCCTTTTGGGCTTTACGAAGAAAAGAATATACTGGTTTATATAGGTTACGAACCCAGCCCTGTACACCGTTTCTAAAAACCCCTCTTAACATTACTGCTGATAACCCAACTGCTTTTCACCGAATGGCGACGGCTTAAATGACCGATTTCTAAAGTTTAAACTGAACCGTCAAAGCGCTATACGTTCCGGATTTAAGCTTTGATGACGAAAGCTTTCAGCGATTTAAGCCTTCCTTCCCGAAGTTCCCAAATATCACAGTAGCTATAAGCAACCGATTCTCCGTTTTCGTTCTTCAAAGTGATTTTTCCAATTGCAATGACAGAATTATTTTCAGAAATTAAATTCTGCACCTCGAAAACCGGAGGTTCAAGATAAACTTCATCCATATATTTACGCACGGCATCTTTACCTGATAGTATTTGATCACCAATGAATTCCCAAACTAAATCATCTGTACACAGCGACAAAAAGCCTTCATGATTGCCTGCTTTGATAAATGAATTGGCGGTCAACAGTATTTCTTTATTCTCCTTGCTCATATGATTACAACCCATAATTATGAAATAGTGTTTTATCTCAGTCTGTAAATATTACTACAAACATACTTTTCTTCAGTAAAAGATGAATTGCCCAGCTTAATTCTGTTTGTTTGGTACAGATAGGCGGGATATTCGGGAGAACTTTAAAATTATGTGAATACTTTCCCGCATGGATATTACCGGTAAATCAGTAGCGAAAATCAGGCCGCACGCTGGTAGAATCAGCGATAGCAAATCCCTTTTCTTTAAAATGATTTGATACCGTAGCTATGAGATGCCCATCTGCTGAAAATCTCATGATGCCTATTCTCCGGGGATTAATGCTCCACTCTTTGGCTGGTTTATAGTTTTATTGCAGTAAATTAATAAGGGGTTGACAGTTCACATTTTTACAAACGGCTGTCTGAACCCCATTTTAAATAAGTTCCTACTTAAGAGATTGTGAAGTCTGGGAGTTTTATTTTTTGACCGCCTTCCATCGCACTTTCGTGGGCAAGGATACCTACACAGGTAATATTTGCCGATTGCCTTGCATCAGGGAAAGGTACCCGTTCCTGGATCAGTGCAGAGATGAACTCATGTACCAGATGAGGGTGAGAGCCACCATGACCAGCTCCCTGAATAAATGACAGGTGCTGATTGTTCTCTCCATCGTACACACCACCAGTAGTAAAGTGCTGTATCTCTTCTGGAAGCAAATGCGCATAATCTGGAATAGCTACTTTTTGAGGAGTCTCACCGGTATGAATCACGGAATGCTCGTGCTCTATCAGCGTCCATTCGAAGCTCTTTTTTGATGCATAAACATCAAAACTCTCCCTATATTGTCTTGCTGTATTGAACAATGACCTGGTTACTTCAGCGGCCAGATCTGAATCTTTAAATTTAATATGGCAGCTTTCTACAGCAAATGGGGATCCATATTTAGGGATTAGATGTGCATCGATTGTTCCTGATCCAAAACAAGATACATATTCGGCGTCTGCTTTGGCCAACGCCAGAACAGGGGCAACGCAGTGTGTAGCGTAGTGCATTGGAGGCAAACCTTCCCAATACCCCGGCCACCCCGCCATTTCCTGCTGGTGTGAAGCCCGTAAAAATTGTAGTTTGCCTAGCTCGCCTCTTTCATAAAGCTCCTTTACAAATAAAAATTCGCGACTGTAGATTACCGTTTCCATCATCATATAAGTTAATCCAGTTTCTTTAACTGCTGCAACAATTTGCCGGCACTCCTCCACACTGGTAGCCATTGGAACTGTACAAGCTACGTGTTTACCTGCCCTAAGTGCTTTTAACGACTGCTCAGCATGATTTTGGATCGGTGTGTTGATGTGCACCGCATCTACATCCGGATCTTTCAGTAATTCGTCAAAGTCGGTATACCTTTTAGCAATCCCAAAGGCATCCCCGATATTGTTAAGTTTCTCAGCATCTCTTTGACAAATGGCATACATGTTAGCATTTGGATGTTTCTGATAAATCGGTATGAACTCTGCACCGAAACCGAGGCCTACTATGGCAATGTTTATTTTTCTTTGCTCCATTATTTATTGAAATGTGATTTTAAAAATTCAAGTCCTTCTCTGGCAAAATCATCCTGACTATCAGCAAATGGACGCCAGATACATACGGCTGCCGCCAAATCCTGATTTGCTGGTGTAAAACTCTCTATCGAGACTATCCCCTGGTAGTTTATAGCTTCTAGTCCCGCCTTATAGGAATCCCATGGTGTTTGTCCTGTACCAGGTGATCCCCTGTAATTCTCTGAGACCTGCAGGTGTAGCAGCCGATCACCGGCCAACTTAATCGCAGTTTCTATATTCCTTTCTTCTATGGCCATGTGAAATCCGTCGAGCAATATTCCAGCTGAAGGATGGTTAATATCCTTTACCAGGCGTACTACATCTTCGGCAGTGTTTACCAAATCAGACTCAAATCGGTTAAGAGGTTCTATAGCCAGACGTACTCCCCTAGACTCAGCCATTTCAGCAGCAATCCGCAGGTTGACAACTGCTAATTGCCATTCCTTTTCACGTTGTTCTGGCGGCACCATCCTGGCTTTGCCTACGGCAGAATACATTGGTCCTGCAAAAATGGAAACACCCCAGGACACACATAAATCCAGGCAGGTTTCAATATACTTAAAACAGTTTTGCTGAACATCAGGATCTTCACTGGTCAGATCACGGCTAGCACTAAAAGCACCACAAACAACCGCCTTTAACTTATATTTTTGAAGCGCTAAACATACTGTTTCTACGTCAACCAGAGAAGGATCTTCGACAGCAATCTCTACCGCATCAAATCCAAGCGCCGAAATTTTAGAAAATAATTCTTCGACAGATGAGGTCTGAAATGGAGAAGTCCACAACCAGGTACTTGCTCCATATTTTATATTTACTGACATATTTAATTCTCCTGTGTCGTTCGATTTTCTAACAGCACAACTTTGTATCCTCCTTTTGACCTAAAATACAGCATCAGCAAAAGATAGCTACCTAACATGATTAGCGGAAAGATGACAATGTAGCGAAGGGCTTCTTTCTTTGCGCCATCACGTATGGCAGTTACGGTGTGCTGATCTTTAGGACTAGCTCCTGAAAGCTTAGTTTGGTCCAGCCCTTCGTAGTTGCCAAATAAACTGGTTTTCTTTTCTGTTACATAGGTTTTATGGATAACCGTATTGTTTACGACATCATATTGTGCGATTTTTCTATCTACAGATTTATCCTGGATAAAACCAAGAATCCCTGCGCCGATTACCCCTGCAGCAATCATTCCCAGTCCGCCGGTTATATTTAGTGTCAGCGCGCCCCCTTTAGGAAATTGTTCTGAAACGAGCCCCAACATGGTAGGCCAAAAGAAAGATTTAGCTAATCCGTAAATGGTTGCAGCTACGAGTATCATCATTCCGGTAGATGCAGAAAGCATATATAAGCCAATTACAGCAACTCCGGAACATAGTGACAACAAGCCCAATGAGGAAATTTTATGCACGAGTGGGCCCGCAAAAAACCTCAATACAAACATGATTGCTGAGGTATAGACGAGTACCCAACCGGCTTGAAGTCCGATTTTGGTCATTTCGGGAGTCATCAAATCTGTAATCCAACTATCAGTACCCAGTTCTGTAGTAGCAAGTGGAATCATCACCAATAGTAGAATAATAAACAAAGGACGGCCGAAACTTCTGGTGTAATACCAAAACCCTCCCGTAATCAATAGGGTAATGATTACATTGGTTGGGATAGACCATCCGAATACAGCACCCAGTTGAAAGATAATGAGGGCGACAATAATCAATGCCCCACCTGCCCCTACTTCCTGAAGCATCTCTTTGTAAGACACACCTGCCTGAACCCTTTCGTTTAACGGGAACTTACGGCCCAGCGTCATGACCCCATAAATCAATGTAGGAATCAATATTAAAGCGATTTTATATTCCCACCTGGTTTCAACACCTAATGTTAGTGCCATTACACCTCCTAAAACTAAGCCACCTGCCCAACCTGCATGAAGGATGCTGAGCCATTTGATCTTTTGTTTGGGAAACATGGTGGCCACTACCGGATTCGCTACCGCTTCAACAGTACCATTGCCAATAGCTACAATAAAAGAGCCCAGATATAACATCCAGTATCCATTTGCAAATATGGTGAGAAATGCTGAGGATATATGACACACTACAGCGAATATCATGGCTGTTTTATAACCTATTTTATCGATTACCAGACTAAAAAGCACAATGCTTATGGCGAAGGGCCATAAGCCCACTCCCGCAATCTCACCCAACTGAGTCTGGGTCAAATTGAAGTCAATACCCCATTGAGGCAAAATCAATGCCCTCAGAATAAATCCGAATGCGGTGGTAACCAGCGATATAAAGCAGACATAAAAGAGTTTCATATCTGGAACAGGTTGAGCCCCGGTATTTTCTGTACTAAATTTTGACATGATGAAGATGTTTAGTTTATATTTGGTTATTTAGTTACTTTCATTACTCCATTCATAATTCTCCAGTGTCCTGGAAAGGAGCAGATATACGGGTAGTCGCCAACTACATCCGGCACTTTAAATCTCAATCTGAACTTCGCTTCCGGATTTACCAGGGGCGTATAAAACAATACTTCAGGTATTTTAGGTACATATTGCATTTCTGCACCTTTAGGATTCTGGGCCAGTTTATCTGCGGCTGCCCCCACTTTGTTCATGCTCCCTTTTTTAAGGATGAGCAAATTGTGCTGCATAAAATCAATATTATCGAACACCAGCTCAACTGTCGTCCCGGCTTTTACAGTAAAAGTTTTTTTATCAAACTTCATTGCATTTACAATAGGTTTTATGGTAATCACCTGATCTGCCTTCGTTTTAACTGCAGGTTTTGTAGCTGATACTTTTGTTGATTTAACCGTATTTTTCACCTGTTTTGAAACAGCAATTTTTAGTGCCTCTTTAATCCATCTGTCGCCAGTGTTTACAGAATCCTTTTGAGCGGCAACCAGCTCATTCGCAATAGATGGCGATACCGGCAGGTCAGCGACTTTCAAAAATGCAGCCAAACGGGTATTTAGATTTTTATCTTTTATCAAGCCAGTTCCCTGGATAGCCGCCAGAGCGGCAGCAGTGTTAGGCAATACCTGTAACGCTGCTTTTCGAACCCCAGCAGAAGGGTGATGCAATGCATGCACTGCTACCTGAAAAGCTTCAGTTGTGGTGTACATCCCCAAGCCATGCAATGTCCATAAGGCATGTATAGCCGGCGCATTGATCCCGAGCTCATCCACCTCTTGATTGCGGATCATTTTGTATAAATCAGGCACCATTGCTTTATCCCCTTTTTCGACAATCAGCCGCTGCGCAGTCATGCGCCAGAATAGGTTATCACTTTGTAAGCCCTTTAATAGTGATTTTGGATCATTTTTGTCCAGGGATTTTATGGGTGCCGATTTGGCTTTGTTATAGACCACTCTATAGACCCGTCCGTGTACGCGGTCTCTGAGTGGATTGACGTAAGCATTTCCTTTACCATTTTCAAAACCTGGAGGAGTTGGGTTGTGCTGGATAATGAAATTATACCAATCAAGCACCCAAACAGCACCATCAGGGCCAACCTCAGTCTGCACAGGCCCAAACCACTCATCGGCACTGGCTACCAGGTTCCAGCCGTCTTTTTCTTTAAATCCGGATCCGGAAGGTTCCAGCATTGCCTGGTGAACTACACGTCCGGTTGGTTCATTAACGAAAGCAATCCGGTTCCAGTAAGCTTTAGGGAAATTCCTGGCCGTATATAGATTATGTCCTGCTGCTGAGGTAAATCCGTTAAAAACATCCACCTGACGTAAGTTTTTGGTAACCACATGCATGGCATAATGCCCGTCTATTTTATCTATAGCCTTATTAACCGGAACACCGATTTTATCAAGGTAAGAACTCGGAATACCTAAAAAAGCACTATGGGTATTATTTGCTGTAGAAAGGAATACATCATTGTTTTCGGAGAATCCCAGGCCCCAGGTATTGTTACTGGTCCCCCCCAGATACTCCAGGTTTTTCCCATTACTGTCAAAACGGAAGGCGCCCTGACCAAATTTGATTGCTTTACCGCCAACGGTTCCGTTATAGCCTGAGTAGCCTACTGTACCCCAGATTTTATTATCGAATCCATGATGTAGACTTGAAGGACCAGCATGGGTATCAAATGTACCCCATCCGCTAATGATCGTTTCCCTGACATCAGCCTTGTCGTCGCCATCTGTGTCTTTCAGGAAAATGAAATCGGGTGCCTGAGCAACAATGATTCCTCCATTAGCGAAAACAATACCGGTCGGGATATTTAACTTATCGGCAAAAACGGTAAATTTATCAGCCTTGCCGTCTCCATCTGTATCCTCACAAATTTTAATCCTGTCATGCCCTTCGCCCTTAACATCTCTAACGGTATTGGGATAGTCAACTGTCTCTACGATCCATAACCTGCCACGCTCGTCCCAGGCCATTGCAATTGGTTTCAATATATCAGGCTCCGAAGCAAACATCTCCAACTTAAAGTCAACCGGAACCTGGGTAATTAATTGCGATTCTGCAGGATTCAGTGCTGCCTGTAGTTTAAAGCCACCAGGTCTTTTTTCATAATTTGGAAGTTTGGCATCACTATATTCCGGAGCTGGTTTAGGCAATTTTTCCCATTGCTTTTTTGCTTCATCATTAACGGCCCATAACACTCCATTCCCTAACAATTTAAGGAAAGATGGATTTTTCCAGGTACGTTCGTCATGGCCATAAGCAGTATAAAACACTTTGCCTTTACCATAGTTCTTAACCCAGGTATAAGGTTCATGATGATCGCCTTCCACTCTCTCTGTAAGTACATGAATATCTTTGGCAACCTTATCGTGCACATAAGTTTCGTCCCAGGTGCTAAACGACGTTATGCCTTCCATAGTAGGATGTTGGGCATCTACAATTGTTGCAGAAAAATCGCCTGTTTTATGGGTCTTGAATTGTCCGCCTACCATATCGATATAAGCAGCCGAGTTTTGAAAACAAAAGGATGCACAATGAACGGGAATAAATCCTTTACCACTTTTCACATAATCCAGAAGAGCCTTTTCCTGTGGCCCTGTGATTTGATCATGATTGGAATAGATCATTAACCCGTCGTATTTAGACAGGTTTTCTGCATTCAGATCATTTACATCAGTTGTATATGAAATATTAATTCCGTTTTTAAAGAATTCCTGGGCAATGATTTCTGCAAATTTTTCAGAATTATGGTGCTGGCTGTCGTGCCCCAGGAGCAAGACCTCCAATCGCGGCGATTTTATATCTGTTATTAAACTAGCGCTCAAGCTGAACAGGGCAGCGATACAAATAACGCCTATAGTTAAATACTTTTTCATTTTGTGTGTTTATATTGGTTAGCATTCAAAAGCTAATATCTAGGAATAAGCTTACAATGCCTCCTACTTTTTTGCCCAATACTGACTGTATTTTATCAAACAGTTTATTACATTTGACCACTAGGATGTCAACAAAAAGGATGTATTAATGTTATTGAGTCGAATATGAAAGCTGCTGTTCTAAAATCTACGATCCCCGAAACACAAATGTTTATCATCAAAAAACTAGAGGACAAACATTTCGATCCAGTTTGGCATTCGCATTGCGAATACCAGTTATTTGTGGTGTTAGAAGGCTCAGGAACGAGATTTATCGGCGATAGCATTAAGTCTTTCGAGCGTGGCGACCTGGTATTCACAGGCGCCAACCTGCCACATCTTTGGCGAAGTGATGAGGCTTACTTTAAAAAGGATAGTCAATTGAGTGTCCATGGGATTGTCATTTACCTACAGGAAAACTTCATGGGTGAACAGATGATGCAAAAGGAAGAAATGCTGCTGATCAAAAAGTTATTAAAAAAATCGGCCAGGGGATTGGAATTCTACGGGGAGTGCAAAGACCTTGTTACTTGTATGATGAAAGCGCTCACACTAATGAGTGGATTAGAGAGCTTAATCCAACTACTCAAAATCCTTCAGGTATTGGCAAATTCGAAAGCCTATCACTACATCTCACATACAGAATATAGTGATCCTGTTAATGAGAATGAGACCGACCGCATGAACAAAGTTTACGAATATGCACTCGCAAACTTTCGGAGCAGGATTTCCTTGCCGGAACTGGCAGAAATATTGTGCATGACTTCAACCTCGTTCAGCAGGTATTTTACGGCGAGGAATAACAGGACATTTTCCAAGTTTATTATGGAGTTACGTATCAAATACGCTTGTAAACTATTGATAGAAACCAATATGCCTGTATCGTTAATCTCCTATGAAAGTGGATTTAATACCTTGTCCAATTTCAACAAGCAGTTTAAGGAAATTATGAACAAAAAACCGTCGGAATATAAAATACAGTTCTCAAGTATCTGATACATTGGTATCAGGCAACACTGGGGGAGTAGAAAACAAACATGATCTTTAATGAAGATAGAAAAAGAACCAAAAATGCAGCTGATAAATAGCGCTATTCAATTGATCTATCTATTTACTCAGATTAAGCCTGACATTGAGTTCAAAACTGCCATTTGTATAGCTGCTTAAAGCAGAGGTCTGTGTGGTATAGGTTCCGCTGATCAGGTATTTCTCTCTAAAGTCCATACCCAAACCAAAAGTTGCATTTCTGGTACTATGGTACATCGCTAACAAAAACACCTGCTTTTTGGCGATACCAAACTGCGCACCCGCATCCCAGATGTTGTCAAAACCTTTCACCCCCCTGTAGGTCACCTTTGGCTCTACATCCATACCTTCGATACCTTCACTGATCCCGATTTTATAACTTACTGCAGTATAAAAGGTAGCCACATCGGCCAGTTTGATCACATCCTTTTTCAATACACTTTTCAGGTTCGGGATGGCCGCCTGGATGTTCAGCTTACCTGAAGTATAAGCCACTCCTAAATCTCCGTCCAGGTAAGTTTTACGGTCATTGTACTGCCCTACTGTTGGATCATTGGGATTGCCATAAATATCTGCATTTTCTAAGCGCTGGCTCATAAAACCCAGTGATACCCCAAAGTGCAACTGATGGTTGTTGTTATTCAGCTTCAGGTGATAGGCATAACTGCCCATTACTCTGATCTTTTTTTGCAAACCCGCACTTTCGTTGTTTACCGTTAAACCCAGTCCAACTTTGTTAAAGCCATAATCGGCCGTCAGGTTTTGGGTTAAAGGCGCCCCAGGTACATTGCTCAATAGCTTACGGTAGGCACCATTTAGCTTTAAACCCTCGCCTGCCCCGGCAAAGGCCGGGTTAATCAGGTATTGATTGATATAGTACTGGGAGGATAAAGGGTTTAACTGTGCTTTTACCAAGGTGGTACTGATTATGCTAACCATAATCAGTACTAAGGTTTTATATATCGTTTTCATTTCTGTTTTACGCTGTTTACTCTGGCCCGGTAATGGTAATAAAACCTGTGAAACGTGGTCTGCTCGTTCCAAAATCTACGATATAGTAATAGGTGCCTTCAGCCAGTGGCACTCCATTTAAGGTACCTTCCCAACTGTTGTCATAACCTTTTTTACCATAAATAAAACGGCCGGCTTTGTCAAATACCTTTACTTCATTATTTGGATAGAGGTCTATATTATCGATCACCCATTTGTCGTTTATCCCATCACCGTTGGGCGACATGATATTAGTCGCCTTGATCTTCACCAAATCTTCCGGCACGATTAAGTTAATAGCCTTGCTTTCTGTAAAGCCGCTGGCATGGGTAGCTGTTGCAAAATTCAATGGCTGAGCCCCACCTATCTGTACCCGGTGGCGTAAGCCATTGGTATCAAAAGTAGCGGTAGCGGTATTTAGTCCATAATTACCACTGCCTATCACAGGTAACCAACTGTTTCCATTATATTTTGAAATACCGAAAGGAGATGACGGGGTAAAACCACTGCCTTTCAGGCTTGCAGGAAAGCCGACACGAAACGTATAATCTCCTTCTCCGCTTGTACGGATAACATGGTATGACGCATTTACAAACTGGCTCTTGTCTGCAACTACACCGCCATCTGGCAAACCATTAGTTGTAAGGCCTGTAAGTACACTCATTGTAAATTTGAATACAGCGTCTTTGGGTGGGGTAATGCGTACAGGCAGATAATTTCCGCCGTTTCCTAAAGGAATATCTCCCTGAGCAGTTGTTAATCCGGTTATTTTTACTTCTGCAATTTCACCGGAACTTGCTGACGACATGGTGTTGATATAGGAAGTGCTGCTTCCACCTGAAACACTTGAAACAATAAGCGCTGAAGTTTCCGGAATATTCAGCAGTCCCTTCTGCATATCCAGTTTTCCTATCGTCAGCACCGGGTTCAGTGTAACTCCAGCGGTTGAATTGATTACCATTTTATTGAGAGCAGCATTTTTAAAAGTATTGGCTGCAACGGTTCTTGCTATCGATGTAGAAGGAGAGGCATTTACAAAACCTATAGTGCCATTAGTTGCATCAACTATGCCAGTACCGTTTAGCGTGATAGCGCCTGCAATATTCATTACGGCACCCAGCTTCAGTTTATGGGTATTCCCAGCTTCAACACCTAGTGCGTTAAAAGTAACATTTCCGCCCATGAAACCGATATTATCAGAACCATTGTTAAAATTTACTGTAAGTGATGAAATGGTATTATCATGATCTACAGAGATACAATTAACGGTATCTTCTGCTATCAGGTTGCCACTGACATTCAATATACCTGTAGAAGCTACACCTGTAGAAACCGGAGCGGTATACACAGATGATCCTCTTTGAAAAAACACATCATTTGCTACACTTAAAGCAACTGTGTTGCTCACTTTCAGAAAGGTCCCTGCTATAACTGTTGGTGCTTTGGTATAGCCGGTCCCTCCGCTACTAATGCTTACCTGTGTAATACCAACTTTTGCAGAAACAGCTGCCTCTGTACCATTTCCTGTAACAGACATAATTGGTATGGAAGTGTAGTCAGACCCTGAACTGGTTATAACAATATCTATAATTTTACCACCACTCACTACTGCCGTGGCCGCTGCTCCGCTTCCGCCACCGCCGCTAAAAGTAATACTGGCAGAAGTATAGCCAGAACCGCGATTATTTATATCTGCACCTGTTACTTTTACTTTTGTGATAGTTGCAACAGCACTGGTAGAGCCTGCAGCTTGTCCACCGTTAACAAAAGATAGCGCAGGAATACTGCTTAAATTACCTGGCTCTACAATGGTTAATGCTGATACTACATTTGCATTGATCTGTGCCCTTAAAACAGCTCCATCCCCCTCTCCAACAATCAGGTTATTTAAATTTCTAGTACCTGCTACAACTGCGCTTTGCCCATTTCTTATTAACAAATTAGTTGTTAATCCAAGGGCAGTTGTTGCTGGTACCCAATTTCCGTTTGTAAAAACTTCAAACTGTGATGGGCTCCCCATACTGCTACTCAATTGTGTTGTCCGATAATCACCCGCAGCAGGAACATATTTAAATACATATTCATTAAACAACAATGATCCGTAGCCTAATAATATCGCAGTACCACTTTCTCCTCCATTGTCTTGCCTTATTTTCTCAACAACCATTTTGGTATATTTAACCGGCTCTCCAGACATCCCCAGTCTGTTTACATAATGATTGTAAACCAGTTCATAAAATGGAAGAAATTCTCCCCTTTCATCAGGAGAAATTTCAGATCCATAATGATTTGTTGTATAGGGTACGCTATAACCTAAATTATATTTAGCGGTATATTCGGTTCCTAACAATAACCTGTTTGAATAAAAACCATAAAGATCCGTGTTTTGGTTATACCCTATTTCGCAAGCTTCCGCTAAGCCCCCTATGCCCATTTGGGTATGGTTCTGATCGCGGCCGCTTTCAAAACACTGGCCGGTAGTAGGGTAAATGTAATTGTACAATGTTCCATTAGCATTTGGATAATTTCCATTCCCTGGGCGTGACGTGAAAAAATTGCGTCCTTTGGTGTAAATGGCAGCGTCATTTATAAAAATTCCTATTCCCATCATAGTTTTGGTAATGGCCGTATCCCAATTCCCCGCCAATCCCAGCTGGAAATCTTTAATAACCGGATAAATAACATCCCTGAACATAGATTCCGCTTGCAGTATATCTGCCGTGCTCCAGCCTGAGTTTGTATATCGCAGAATTTCCGCAGCATTAACCAAACCAAAACCAAACCACGCTGCAGCTAACTTGGCACCGTTCCCGCTAAAACCCTGCAAGGTACCTGACCAGGAGTTCAATATTGTTTTAGCAATAGTTGCATATTGAGGGTTTCCTGTAATTTTCCACAGAATTGCACACCTATAAGCTCTCTGACTTTGGGCAGATAGTGCGTTTGACGCATCACTGATGGGTTCTCCAGATTGTCTGCGAACAACGGCATAAACAGCTCCCTGCACATAGTTTAGATCGTTATAGGCAAGCAATTTAGCATATGTCGCTGCCCATGGCTGCCGTTCCGTAGTTGCATCTTTCTTTATCCTGTCCAAGCTGGCAGCGTTGAACAATATCCCGGGATGTACAAGTTGCGCTTGAGCATGTAAAATACCCATCAATAAAAAAACAAAGACCACCAAAGGCACTTTGGCACGTTTAATAAATGTTAATCTCATAATTGGTTATATTTGGTTATAGTCTGAATCTTTACCTCTCCACCAACTCCTTTACCGTATCTCCATAATAATCCACCTTATCTGCTTTCATTTTCGACAATTGATACCATCTTTTGAAGGTGTTCACAAACACAATGAACATCAGCACCATGGCTATGCAGGCCAGGAAAGCCAGTAAATATTGGCCTTTGGGCATGTACATATTCACTACCTGCTCGTAACCTGCCCAGAAGGTGATGAGCGCCATGAATACCCCAGGTATAGCAGCACAAAGGGCATACTTCTTCCTGTTCATACGGATGAGCATGGTGGTACAAACAATCAGGCCACAGGCTGCCAGTAATTGGTTGCTGATCCCAAACAACGGCCAGATACTACTTACGTTCCCTGTATACACCAGGTAACCCCAGGAAAAGGTGAACAGCAAACTGCTGATGATGATCCCCGGTATCCAGTTCTTATCTTTGAACCTGGGAATTACCCTTCCTATCATCTCCTGTAAGAAAAATCTACCTACCCGTGTGCCTGCATCAATTGCTGTCAGTATAAATACCGCTTCAAACATGATTGCAAAATTGTACCAATAGGCCATCACATCATCCATATAAGGTATTTTATTAAATATATGCGCCATACCCACTGCAAGGGATACTGCCCCTCCGGTCCTTCCCTGTAGCTCTACCCCAATCTTTTCACTAAAATGGGCCAAGTCTACTGCCTTTAAATCTGGATTTTGCGCAATAAAGCTTTCGTACATCTCTTTGGGGGTATTGATGGCGAAATAATCTCCAGGCACTAACGTACAGGCTGCTATCAAGGCCATCAATGCTACAAAGCCTTCTACCAGCATGGCTCCGTAGCCTACAAACAGGATTTCCTTTTCATTGGTCAGCATTTTTGGAGTTGTTCCTGTGGCAATAATGGCATGAAAACCAGAGATTGCTCCACAGGCGATTACGATAAAAATAAAAGGCAATACAGGACCACCAATAACCGGACCGCCACCGCTCACGAATTGGGTAAGTGCAGGCATTTGCAGTGTTGGATGTACAAATATCACTCCTATTGTTAACATAAGGATAGTTCCTATCTTTAAATAGGTAGATAGGTAATCTCTTGGAACTAATAATAGCCAAACAGGTAATACAGATGCTAAAAAGCCATATACTGTTATTGCTATGGATATGGTTTCTATCTTCCAGTGAAAAACATTACTAATAGTAGGAATCTGCATCAGCTCATGACCTCCCACTATAGCGGCAATCAGCATGATTCCCCCGAAAATACTTGCCAAGGTAATGCTGTCTTTCCGGTAGCGCATGATTAAGCCCATGATCACGGCAATGGGCATGGTTGCAATTACAGTAAACAACGACCAGGAAGCTTCGTGCATAGCGCTGATACAAGCTAAAGAAAGGCCCGCCAGGGTAAGGATAAGGATAAAAAGGATGGCTATTCCTGCGATTAAACCGGTACCTGTACCGATCTCTTTTCCTGCTATGGTAGCCAGGCTTTCTCCTTTATGTCTTACTGATGCAAAGAGCACCACCATATCATGCACCCCGCCACCCAGTACGCAGCCTATTAAAATCCATAGTGTTCCCGGCAGGTAACCAAACTGAGCTGCCAGCACCGGGCCTACCAAAGGTCCAGCGGCTGCTATAGCTGCAAAATGATGGCCAAACAGTACATTCCTGTTGGTGGCCACATAATCTTTTCCATCTGAAAATTCTATTGCAGGGGTTACGTTTGCTGCATTTAGCTTTAATACTTTATTGGCTAGGAAAATCCCATAAAACCGATAAGCAATAGCAAATACCAATAAGGCGATAAAAACTAAAGTGAGGGCATTAACCCCATTTAAAAAATCCATAGTGCTGTAAAATTTTCTGTCTTTTTTTAGAATGTTAGTTTTGCGGCCTATAGGTAATTACAATTTGACCTTCGGATACTGGTTTTGAAACAGAAATACCAATACGTGTATAAGGCGTACCACCTTCTGATATTTCCTCTGATTTTAGCAATAGTTTGTTACCCGCAGAAGAAAAGGTAACTAACATTTTTTCGTTTGCTCTTGTCAGCAACAATGTATTATCGGAAATCTGCTTCCATTTGGAACGAGTAGAAATCACAGTTTCAAACTCCTGAGGATTAGCATATGCAAAAGAATCCGTAAATGTTATACTGCCGACATCTGATCTATCGTAATCCATAGTACGCTCAAGCTTCTTTAATCCTGGCACATTATATGCCGACGCAATGTCTAATGTGATATTATCTTTTTCCTTCGTAAAATCCGTACGGACAGTTTTTGCCTCGGCTAGTTTACCCGGACGCTGTTGGCTACCCGCAACCAGCGGAACAGGATGACCATACGACCCTACTGTTTTATAAGTATAACGGTATTTAGGATCGAAAATATTGCTTGCATAAGGAATTACCCCAGGATCGCCAGCCATTATTTGATTTCCCTGTACAATTGTATACGAACCGATATCGTTATGATTATGAGATTCGTTGTTATTGCCGCCTTTAAGCGCCACACCTATATTAGCTGAAGCGCCTGGTAGAGGCCTGCAAACCAGCACACCTGTTTGCTCAAAAAGAGAGCGGATATTTGCTCCTTCTTTCTGCATATTCTTTTTAGGCATCGATTTGGATGAAGAATTTGGAAAAGCCATCATCACACTCTTACGATTGTCACTGGTTCCACTTTCGTTTGTAAGTGTGTCATATCGGGCTATGCCTAGCCCTAAGCTCCTGTTGAGATAAATCATCATCGCCTCATCAGGCGTAGCTCCTTCCCTACAATCTGAAATGGCCGGGTATACTCCATTTATAACCTCAATATTCGGCGCATAACGGGCAATCTTCTGAACTTTTGGGTCGTTAAAAAGATCAATATTTCCTCCCGTAGCCTGCCAAATACCTTCACGCAACAAGATATAATGGCCGAATCCATAGTTGTAATAAGTTACCCCTTCCACACAATATCCATCATCATTAAATCCGGCTAATCCATTCCGGGAATAATATTCTCCAATGTATGTAAATACAGCTCGCTCATGTTTATCTTCGATTACAGTTAGTGCTGCGCCCACCAATCCAGCCAAACAAACATGGTTCCAGTTGTTGTCTGCAGTTAGAAAATGGTTTTCTTTATCATTATTTTGTGTTTTAAATTTGTGATGTATGGGATTGAATATTCTTGTATATAAGGCATCTATGGCCTCTTTTCGTAATTTTGGACTGATCTTATTTCCCATCATATAAAGTGTTTGTGCAATGGTATGTGCATATAATGAAGAAGTCAGTTCTACTGAATACGCTAGTCCATTATAATTCTTAAAATCATGATCGCTGCGGGGCGATACCCAGGATTTTTGGTTAATAATATCACGCAAGCCATCTTCCACCATCCGGGTATACTTCCCTTCGTTTTGCAAGCATTCGGCCCAGGTTACTTTTGCCAAGCCTTCTGCCCTTTTTCGCATCATTGTCAAACCTGCGTTTGAAGAAGAGGCACTACCGTTTGAGAGAGAGAAATAATCGTCCTTGCTAAAAGCGGGGAAACTATAATCTTTCATCCCCCGTAAAAACCGATCATAATTACCTGATTTTAAGAGGTTGTCCCAAACTTTACGTTCATGATAAGGCTTCCCGAAACCTGATGGTTTATCCGACAGCATTTTTTCAATCTCCCGGACGCGTTTTTCATCAATAGGTTTGAGCGGAAAAGGCCCCGTTTGAGCAATTGATGCTGAAATCTTTAAAGTTAAAAGACCGGTAATAACAATAATTTTAGCCGTTAGCAACAAGTGCGTATAATAAGCTGGTTTAAAATGTACTTTTTTCATTTCTTTTACGGTTAAGCCTTTAAAGATTCTCCTAAAATCTTCATTGTATCCCTTTGGTATTGAGCTACCAGTTTCTGGGCTTTCTTTACTTTTTCTTTTGAGGCTGTAGGGTTTTTCACCATGTTAAGCACAGTAGGGACAATTCTTTCTACATCTTCTTTTGTATCCATATCGAACAGCCACTCTTTTAACCCAATGTCTTGCCACATATATCCTTTTGATGTTTGCTCGGTAAAGCGACAAACGATAGCTGGTACACCCAGGGCTATACACATTATTGGTGAATGCATTTCAAGTCCGAATAATCCTGCAGAACGGGCGTATGTACTCACCGCTTCGTCTGTAAGCCAATAACTATCGCGCCAAATAACGCGGGTTTTAACATCCTCTGGCAGGGCATCATACAGCATTTCTTTGCCTATACGGATTTGAGTTTCATTTTCCGGAACAATTAACACCTTAAGATCTGTTTGTCTCACCACTTCGATAATGGCCTGCCTAATGGGCAGATTATCATGTTCTTTCATTTTTTCGTTCCTCGCGTGTTTTTCCTGGTTAACGGGCAATTGCTTTGATGGAATCTCCCACCATGGAGAAAATCGAAGTTGTGGAATAACGCAAACAAATTTTCCTGTTTCGAGACCATGAGCTTCTAAGAATACATCTGCTGCTTTATCGTTTCTAACATCGACGGCAAATGCGCCGTCCGGGCAAAAACCCATAATCTTGCAGCGTGCACCATGCTTTTTAGCAAATTCCAGAGATACCGAATCCCTGAAATAAGTGAAAGCAGCATGATTAAAAAGTTCCATATCTAATGGATTGAATGTTGCATCTTCGGCTTGGAATCCGTAATTCCCAGGGAAGGTAATCCCATATATACCATAAGGTTTGCCTGTCTTTTCTTTCCATAACTTAAGTTCATGCCTCCCCACCAAAGACGGACCTGAACCATGTAAAAAAAAATCGCATTCGCTTATTGCTTTCTGCTTGTCCTCGGCTGTTTTAATAATTTTTAACTTAGGAAATCTAGCCAAAAGCATCTCCTCTACGCCTGATTTAACAGAATCTGGCCAAAGGCGAACTTGCACATGCGGTAAGTATTTTTCAATCAAAGCCAAAACACCAGGCGTATGACCGATATCTCCAATATTTTCAACCTGCCAGGATGAACGTAGGAGTAAGTTTTTTTTGCTCTTGCCAGCGTGTGCCAATGCCGGAACACTGGCTAAATATCCTGCCAATAGGAGACTGTGCTTAAGGAAATCCTTTCTAGAAATGTGTGTCATATTAAATTCTTATTATTGGAAAGCGTGCGCTAATTATATTTTAATCCGGCTGTATCTTAACAAAGCCTCCAGGTAATAATAATCTGCGTAAATAATGGGTGTGTTTACTTCTGATTGATAAGGCTTTGAACCAACCGAGTGTTTGAGCAGGAAATTGTTGTTTTCTCCTAAATTTGCAGTATATACTTTGCCCGAAAGACTCCTCAATATATCTTCCGCCAGTCTGAAGTGCGCCTTATCTTTTGTATAAGTATACAATTCCAATAAAGCAGAAGCCGTAATGGCCGCTGCTGATGCATCTCGTTCTTCATTCGGTATATTTGGCGCGTTAAAATCCCAATACGGAATTTTATCCGATGGAAGGTTCGGATGATTGGCTATAAACTTTGCAATATTTATAGCTTGATTAAGATATTTCTTATTTCCGGTTTCCCTATACATCATGGTATAACCGTAAACAGCCCATGCCTGCCCTCTGGCCCATGCAGACTCATCTGCAGCTCCCTGATTGGTTTTCCTGGCAAGTACTTTCCCTGTAGTATCATAACAAACTACATGGTAACTGCTATAATCTTTTCTGAAATGGTTTTTAAGGGTATTGTCTGCATGTGTAGTACTTAGATCATAAAATTTGCTGTTTCCTGATGCTCTCGCAGCCCATAATAAGAACTCCAGATTCATCATATTGTCTATAATCACTGGATAGTCATACCCCTTAAACTCCTCCCAGGACTTAATCAGTCCAATTTTAGGATTGAAACGCGTAGCCAGCGATTCTGCTCCAATAAGCATAATGTCCTTATATTTCTCATTTTTGGTTAAACGATAGCCATTTCCGAAAGAACAATACAGCATAAACCCTAAATCGTGGGTGGTCTTATTGTACTTTTCTTTTTCTACAGCCATGGTCCATTTATCTGCAGCTTCTTTCCATTTATTGTCCTGAGTATATTCATAGAGATACCACAAGGACCCGCCGAAGAAACCACTGCACCACCAATCTGATGTTCGGGTATCCAGGATTCCCTCTTTCTTTACAGATTGAGGAAATCTGGTGAGGTCTTTATTCGCTTTCAGCATCAATTCATATTGTGCTTTGGCAAATTCCATTTCTTTATGTACATCAACCTTAGGTTGTGCCGGTAAACTGAGTGTCGTTATTAAAAGCGTAATCGCTAAAAAAATAGTCTTCATCATCCTAGTTTGTAACGGTAATTTCTATTTGCCTAACTACCTTTTTATTTCCATAAACATTATTTGTTTCACCTATAAAAGTAGCGGTATAGGTGCCAGCGTTGGCATAGGTATAGGTGTAACTTTCCTTTTTTGCTTCTCTGAACAATTTAAGCGCTGTTGCTTTATCTGTCCCTAAGTCGTTAGGATTGATATGAATGGCCCTGCTAATTCCCCAGTCTTCTGTATATTCTTCCTTAATTGCCGCAGCTGCATTTCCTTTAAATTGGATGGTCGTCGTGTTTACAAGTGATCTGCCTGCTTCTTTATTTCCATAAGAAAACACAGAAAAATTGCTTCCTGAACCGTAGTCCATTAGCGTGACCTGCCCATCATCAAGTTTACTTTTGAACAATACAGCAGTAAGGTTCCAATCATTGGCGGCTCCAAATTCGGTCTGAGGTTTGGTAATGTATCTAAAGGCCAGATATAATGGTTTTCCTGCAACAGCCAGATCCATAATATCAACTTCAGTCGACGCTGTTACGGTGGCGTTCTTTGCAAGTACAAATCGGTTGGTGACGTCTACCCAAGTAGCCTCCCTGATATTACCAATTGCATATTTACCATCAAAATCAGAAGAAACCAACACAGCTAATTGATTGGCCTGTTGTATAGCGGCTACCGTAGCACTTGAGAAGGACAAATAACAATTTTTTAATGTTCTGGAGTTTGTGGCATAGTTGTAGTCCTTCAGGAATTCTCCTGAATAAAAGGAAAGCATTTGAGGGCTCCCGCCAAACTTGAAAGTGATCGGTTCACCAGCCTTAATTGTAGTTTTATCAGCTGTAACCGCTAATGCGGGATCATCAAGCTGATATTTCTCACAAGAAAATAAAGCAACCGATATCAGTATTAAATAAAATTTGAAATATGTGTTCATTAGAATATCAGATTAATAGTAAAATGATTGACGATTACCAGCCTGGATTCTGGCCAATTACCTTATTGACTGTAGTTTCGGCATCTGGAATAGGCCATAAAACATCCCGTTCAGAGGTGTTTTCTCCTGCTTTTCCACCGAAGGCCCTTGATCCCAAAGGAGCAAAATCAAGCGCAATTTGTTTCATCACACGGTAGTAATCACCCCAGCGCACCAAATCTCTCTTCCTCATGGCCTCAAATGCAAATTCCCTGGAACGCTCCGCTTTGATAAATTCCATAAATCTGCCATAATCAGCAAAATCGGAAGTTTTTACATCTCCCTTAAATACAGATAGATTGGACAGGGTTATCGTAGCTTTTGCCTGCACACCAGCATATGTAAATACAGCACCTGTAGTGGCTGCTGCAGATGCTCCAGAGCTTTGCGTTGGTGGCGTAGTGGTGGCGGTACCTGCTGTAGTAACTGTATACAGCTTATTGGCATTATAAACTTGTTTGCCTACAGCGTATAAGACATTTGGCATCCACGATTCACCAATAGTGATGGTTGGCACTGAATTATAATTACCACCGCTATTCTCCAAATAAATTGCGGTTAGCGCTCTGGTTCCACTGGTTGCAACTGTTGCTACAGCAGCGCCACCTGTACCTCCACCACCGGAAATTGTAACCACTGGTGCTGATGTATAGCCTGTACCTGCAGTTGAAATGGTTATTGTATCGATCATTTCTCTATTTGGCAATAGGTTTCCAAACGCTCTTCTTCTCACTTGATTCACAGTCTGATCCAGTATATCTTGGGCTGGTATGGTTGCATTTTGGCCTGCTACAGCTTCTGCATACATCAGCAGCACATCTGCGTATCGCAGCAACGGATAATTGACCGAATTACCTCCCTGCTCCTTTGGATAAACGGTTTCATACTCCCTTCTCCATTTGGCTACGTGTCTTTGACTTGCCTGCGCGGCTGTTGGATAGACAGGCCAATAGGTTTTGGTGGCTGGATTGGTTGAAGATAAAGTGTATGGCGCGATGTTCCAGTCCCTTCTCAGGTCACCTTTTGTATAAGAAAAATATAACTTTGGTGTTATCGCTACATATCCGAAGCTATAGCCATAATTTGGATCCTGGCCACCATGAGAAATACCATAATGAATGCCAACCTTCCCGGTGGCATTAAAACCGTCTGAGCTATATCCATAAAACTCTACCTCCCATATACTTTCTTTAAGGTCATATTTATCCTGGCTCATATTGATGAATACTTGCCTATAATCTGGGTTAAGGGTATGATAGCCATCATCAATCACTTTTTTTGCCCAAATTTTCGCCATTTCGTATTTAGATACATCCTTTACAGGGTCTCCTGCCATGTATAAACATACTCTGGCCAACATACCTCGTACAGCAGATTTGTTGATGTGCCCTGCGTTGGTAACCTGTCCTACACCGGGAACCAGACTTTCCGCTTCGGTCATATCTTTGATGATCTGCTCGTATACTTCTTTTGAAGGGGTTCTGGGATTATTGGTTTGCGCAACAGAAGAGGTAGGCTCCAGCAACAAAGGTACATCTCCCCAGTAACTGACCAGTAAAAAGTAAAAGTAAGATCTTAAAAACAAAGCTTCACCTCTAATAACAGCCCGATTTGCTTCAGCCATTGTTGGCTTATTGATATTGGCAAGCAATAGGTTTGCTCTTTCTATCCCACTATAAAGTGCGGTCCATACTGTAGTTACGTTACTTTCGGAAGTGGTAACTAAGTTGACAGCAATGCCAGTGTTCTGTGCAGAACGGTTATAAAAACCTTCATCTCCATCCAAAGACATCACCCCTTGAAAGCTGTGCGCATAAATTTTTGTCAATGTCTGAAACACCCCTGCCAATGCAGAATTAAGCTGTTGTTCTGTCTCGTAATAATTTAAACTTGTGATTGTATCTTTTGGTACTGTATCTAAGAATTTAGTGCAAGATGTAACCACACAAACCAGGGCTACCAAACTGATGTATAATTTTGATTTCATAATATTTGGTTTTATAGTGAAGCTTTAAGTCCAAAAACTAATGTTTTCGCCATAGGGAATGCGGAATAATCGAATCCTGGTGTGAGGATAGAGTTTCTCGTCGACACTTCTGGATCCATACCTGAATAGTTGGTCCATGTAACCAGATTCTGTGCTGAAGCTGTCACCAAAACCTCTTTAAGTCCCAGTCTTTTCAAATAATTCGTCGGGATGCTATAAGCCAATTCCACCGTCTTCAACCTTAAATAAGAAGCATCTTCCAGTTCCCTGGTTGAATAATAGCCTTCCGGAACCCCGCCCACCACGGGAATGGTTGTACTCGGATTGGTAGGCGACCAACGATCCGCATAACTTGCGTATTGATTTAGCATACTATATGCCTTAGCTTCGAACATGAGCTTGTTTGCATTGTACACATCATTGCCATACGACCATTGGAAGAATACGTTCAGGCTTAGATTTTTATAAGTGAAATTATTGGAGAAACCTCCAGAATGAATAGGTAACCCCCTACCAATAATGGTCTGATCTGCCGCTGTGATAATTCCGTCATTGTTCAGATCTCTGTAACGGATGTATCCAGGCCTAATCACCTCTCTTGCCAGGCCATTTGTCGGCACAGCATTTTTAAGTCGGTAACCGCCGTTTGGCAATTGATGAAAATCTTCATACTGATAAATCCCGTCGAAGATATACCCAACAAAATTGCCTACTGAATGACCTATAGCTGCACTGTACAACACTGGGTCAGCATATCCAGACTGCCACCTGGGTGAAATACTATTCAATAAACGTTCTTCCCCATCAGCCAACTGTAAAATAGTGTTCCGGTTAAAGCTTATATTGAAATTACTTCTCCATGCAAAATCATTCTTATTGATATTGATCGTATTCAAGGTGAACTCCAATCCCTCATTCTTTAATTTACCTACATTTTTGTAGGCACGGGCATAACCTGTACTGGGCGACATATTGGCAAGCAGCAACAAATTGTCGGTTTTTTTCCGATACACATCAACCACCAACTCAATTCTATTCTTCAATAAAGATAAATCGTATCCTAAGTTGAGTTGCGCAGTAGTTTCCCATCTTAAATTGGGATTACCAATCGTAGGGATGGCTGCTGGTGTTGGCACCTCATTCCCAAAAGAATAGCCAGTAGAGTTGTCTACACTGATGGGTGAAAGTGCAGAAAAATCTCCTACCCTGTTGTTGCCGGTCAGGCCGTAACTTATACGTAATTTGGCTTCTGTAATGGCTTCAATCTCCTTAAAAAAGGATTCTTCTTTCATTTTCCAGGCAAAAGCCCCCGATGGAAAGTAACCCCATTTATTGTTTGGAAATTTAGAGGACCCATCTGCCCTGAATGTTGCTGTAAACAGGTATTTGGATCTATATCCATAATTCACTCTGCTGAAATAAGATTGCAGGGTATTGTAAGTACCAAAAGAGCCTACCGCTAATGGTGTACCTTGCCCTAACCCATCTATGCCCAAAGTCTCATTTGGAACTTTAATTGCCGTGTAGTTATTTCCCTTGTTGGTTTCCTGCTGAAAACTAAGACCACCCAATACAGTCAACGAATGGATTTTGTTCACTTTGCTATAGGTAAGGGTATTTTCGTTAGACCAGGTACTGCGGTTGCTATAGGCCATGGCACCCCACTGTCCATAGTTGTTTCTCGGACTCTTAGGACTGCCTTCACTTGTGCTGGAATTATAAAAGGCACCCAATTTAATGGTATTCAGGTTAATAGCGCCGGTAGATTTGAATACCAGGTTTTTAGTCAAATCGTAACTAAAGTACCCATTGGCAACCAGGTTATTGTTATCTTTATTTCTGTATACATTCTTTGCAGACTCCACTGGATTAAAGCGGTAATCTGTCGTGCTGGTTACGCCTTCATCAAAAAGTTCTTCTTCCAGGTCTAGATCACCTGTTAGGTATCCTGCATTTACGGGCCGGTATCCCCATACAGAGTAAAGAAGCGCGCTCGAAGCATAGCCATCGCTAATGGAAGAAGCAATTTGGCCATAAGTCTGTGTATGTGTATAATTTGTACTCAACCCAGCTTTCAACTTTTTATTGATATTTTGATCTATCGTTACACGTCCCTGCTGCTTCTTTAAACCTGTGTTTACTACAACAGAACCAGTCTCAAACAAGGATCCTGAAATGGCGTATTTGGTATCTTCATTTCCGCCTCTCAACGATAAATTGTGGATATTGGTTGCTCCTTGTCTGAAAAACTGATCCTGCCAATTAATCCCTTCTACATTTTTATACGAATCGTAGGTTATGCCGTCTGGAAAATACAGCGCCCTAGCCGTTACTGAATCACGCTCATATTCCAATTTAACAAACTCATAAGGACTTAACACCTCAACTCTTTTAGTTACATCCTGGAAACCGTAGGATCCTGAATAATTCAGATTGGGTTTGCTCACTTTCCCCTTTTTTGTTTCTACAACAATGACACCGTTTGCACCTCTGGATCCGTATATCGCGGTTCCGGAAGCATCTTTAAGTACGTTAATAGATTCTATATCGTCTGGGTTCAACATAGAAAGATCAAAATTCTCAGTAGCAAAGCCATCAATTACAAATAAAGGGGACGCATCTTGAGTAATCGAACCTATCCCGCGGATCCGAATGTTGATTCCTTCCTCTCCAGGTTGGCCCTGACTATTTTGCACACTCAATCCCGCTACCCGGCCCGCCAATGCCTGTACAATGTTTGATACGGGTGCTTTAACCATATCTTTAATATTTACCTGTGCAACAGAACCGGTAATATCTACCTTCCGTACAGAACCATATCCAACCACGAGCACTTCATTTAAACTGCTGATCTGCTGTTTCAATCTGACATTGATCACAGCTCTTCCCTCTACTTTTACTTCCTGGTCATCATACCCCAAATAGCTAAAAATCAAAACAGCACTTTCCCCAACTTCAAAAACGTAACGGCCATCCTGATCTGCTACTACAGTTTTTTCAGTGCCTTTCAGCTTAATGCCTGCGCCGGGCAAAGAATTGCCTTGCTCATCTGTAATTAAACCAGTTACTTTGATCTTTTTCTTCACAAATTGTGAAAAGGTGTATTGACGTGCTTGCAAAACAACTGCTTTATTGTCAATCTTATACGTTAAGGGTTGGTTGGAGAAAATGCTTTTCAGAACATCCTCAAAGTCCGCATCTTTGACAGAAATATTTACAGGATTAGCTAATTCAAGCACGTGGTCAGCATACACAAAGTTATAACCACTTTGCGCACGTAAGGATTTTAGCACAGATCTCAGATCTGCATGCTCCTTGTTCAATGTGATTTTCTGTGCAATGCTGGCAGCGCTTAGCTGCATCAGGGCAGCTACTAATAATACGGTGGTTAATCGCATAATAAGCCAAAATTTACGGGCACAACAGTATATTGTACCCCGGTTTGTGGTAAATTTTTTATACATTCGTTTACATTTGGTTACGCAGGAGCCTTGGTTTCCAATCTTCAGGCGACTGCGGGTTTATTTATATTAAAAAAATAAGGGCCAAACTTTAACCAACTCCCTGCTACAACAGGGATTTGGTTTTTTTGCCCATACTATTTACTTACAATAATTTTTCTGCCGTCTATTTTAAATTTTACTTCACCAGTTGATTCTAAAGGCCGCAACACTTCAGATACATTCGCAAAACGGGATACCCCGCCACTGAATGTGGTTGAAGGCAATTCACCATGGTATACTATTTCAACATTATACCACCGTGAGATCATCCGCATGATGTAACGGATGTCTTCCTTTTCAAAAATAAATTGGTTGTTTTTCCACGCCACAGCGAGCGCTGCATCAACCTCCTCTACTTTCAAACTTGTTCCCTGCAGTATAGATTGCTGGTTGGGCCTAAGGACCACATCATTCACACTTGCTCTTCCTTCCACCAAGGTGGTTCTGGTAATTCTTTCATCTGGATAAGCATTGATATTGAACGCCGTACCAATATCTTCGACAATCTGTCCGGCACTTTCTACCCTAAATGGTCTTTTCGATTGATGCACTACGATGAAATATGCCTCGCCGGTTAGCTTAACCCTACGGTCCTTATTGAAGGTCTGGTTGGCAAATTCTAATTTACTATCCGCATTCAAAAACACCTTTGTCCCATCTGGAAGCGCCACCTGATAAGTTCCGCCACGCGGTGTGCTAATGGTCGTCAATCCGCTAAGCTGAGCACCTGTTCGCTCATCATCTTTTCCAGTTTCGAACAATGTACCATCAATATATTTAATCTGATCTGCATCAATTACAACTCCAGTCTTGGATTCGCTCAACTGCATTCTGCTGCCATCAGGTAAGGTGATAGTAGCGGTGTTTTTACCGGGTTTAATATGGTTTTGATTGACTATATCCGAGTTGCTTTTTATGATTGGGTTGTAAGTATAAAACCAAATGCCTGAGATAATCAAAGCTATTGCTGCTGCTATTGCCGTCAGTTTTGGCAGTAAACTCGCCCTCTTAGGCCGGGAACTTGCTTGTAAAGGCTGATAATTATAGATGTAATTTAAGATAGCCTGCTTTTTTGTAGCATCCAATGCATTTTCGGGAACGGCCATTTCGTTACTAAATGCATCGGGAAAAAGCTGCATCAATTCCTGATCGTTGTGAGAAGCAATGATATGTGACCATAATTCTTCATTTTCCGTTTCGGTATTCAGGTTATTGAAATAGTTTTGCAGCAGGACTTGAAGCCTCGCATTTGATTTTTGCATCGTTTGTTGGTTTAGGCAGTTTTATACCTTTTAACTACATTGACACGTGAAGCAAAAAAAATGCTTAGTGGTTTATCAAAAAATAATTAATAAATATTTAATAGACTGATTTACAATGATATTTACTTGAATAGTACAGCAAATAATGCCGGATAGGTAAGCGCATGTTTGTTGAAATGCTCACGGATGTGTTTTAAGGCTTGATGCATATGTGCCTGTACGGTACGGCTTGAAACGTTCATCTTTTTCGCAACTTCTTCATATTTCAATCCCTCTATATGACAAAGGGTGTATGCTGTCCGTTGCTGGGGGCTTAAGTTTTCTATAGCTTGGGTTAGTATCCTATTGCTTTCATTGTAATCCAATGTTTTATCTGTAGCGTTTTCAGATTCCGGATTGTGAATTTTAAGCTGTGTCGCCGATCTGGCATCTTGAGCCAATTTTCGTATAATGTTTAATGAATGGTTTCTTACCACACGGTTTAGGTATGCTCCAAAGCTTTTTACTTCATTAAGCTTTTCTCTGTTGAGCCATATTTTTAAAAAAACATCCTGTACGATTTCACCGGCCTGATCTTCTGATTTAGTCAGCTTTCGACCATAGTCATATACATACCGTTGATAAAAATCAAAGACCTCCGTAAATGCACGCTGATCGCCCACGGCAATCCTGGCCAGTAGTTCTTCTTCATTTTTAAGTTGCCTGTTTTGCATTGGCTGTACCCTTGGGTGATAACTTTATTTTGGTTAGCTGAACAACAAGTATAGTGTAAATTTAAGCATCTGCAAGTATCTATTCGTTAGTTTTAAGAGTAAGAGATGATTTTTATCTGGTACCCTAAAAATTAAAAGCCCTTGCAATCATCTGATTTACATGGATTTGGTACATTTTGGTGGTATTAGCTGCGATCCCGCCGGGAGTTGTAACTTACCCAATATCAATGTTTAAATAGTAGCTATTTATTGATGCTCAGGCTTATTTCAAAACTCCATTTACATAACCGCTTACTGCTGAGGTTTGAGTGGTACTACTGTAGCTGCCATTCCCTGCTAGAAAGTGAGCGTCACCCCAAAAAATAATGTATTCATAGCATTATCTTGCTTTGACTGAGTTTACGGGCTTATTTACAAGCAATAAAAATCAACCCATAATTAGTTTCACTCCTATTCAGAAAGATATGTTCTTAAGTAACGCCAGGAATTTTGGTGGCATTCGGTTTGTTCGTGATAAACAAAAAAACATTACAGGATTTTATATAAATTCTGATAGGATTAAAAATCCATTTTTTGAAAAAATAAAACATTGATCGCTCCTGTCTGTCCGGTGTCCCGCAGTTCTATGAAGTTACGAATTTTTATAGGTTGCCGGAGACACCAATGGTTATAAGTCCATTCAAAAAACTTAGATGTATTTTCGATCGGCAGATAAGGCAGTAGAACGAGCGATAACAGAAGATTTGGAACGAGAAGAACCCGTGTTAAAGCAACCTTTACTACTTTGCCTTATTTACGCAGGATGTTCTCAAATAAAATCCCACCAAGGGCAAACAGCGGCGGGAAAGCGCTAAAAGCATAATATGGTTTCCCTCTGAACAATAGCTATTAGTTGTTTGCATTCTGAAAAACTTACACATTGTGCTCATTAATGCCTTCTATATTAACTAGATCACTCGACATTCTTAAATTGTTGCAATTTCCTTTCATGCAAAATCCACATTTAGTTTAAATTAAACACATTTTTCTTTTTGCATCACACTAGCTCAGAGTCGACAGATTTAATAAAAAAGGCTAAAATATACCGCCCAAAAGGGACGCATTTTTATATTCTTAAAACTATTATCGCTCAGGGTTGTTGACATAGATCGGGTATTAATGTGAATGTACCTTCTTTAATTAAATAATTGCCCCCCAGTATGGACTTAACTTCCCTAAATCAACTGTTTACCTTTAAGTCGATTTTTGAAAGCTTGGAAGACGCAGTAATCTGCCATGACATTGATTTTAAAATTACAGATATAAACCCGGCGGCAGAGCGACTGTTCGGTTTTACCAGGGAGCAGATCGGAAAAACAGTTTGCGGGCTAATGGAAAAAGCCGTTTTTGAAGAGTATGAGCACTTAGTGAATACTGTGCGGAGCGGTGCGAAGATCCAGGGTTTTCGTACCGTACGCCGATCGATAACAGGGGAAGACCTACATGTTTCCATTACCATCTCTCCAATTACTGATGCTGAACAAAAATTGATAGGCATTTCCCAAACGATCCGTGACATTTCAGATGAACATATCGCCGAAGAACAACAAGCTACACTGGCAGCCATTATTGAAGGATCTGAAGATGCAATCGTCTCTAAAACGCTAGATGGTTTTATCACCAGCTGGAACAATGGAGCGCAGGAAATTTTTGGTTATGCTGCATCAGAGGTAATCGGGAAGCATATTACCATCCTCATCCCTCAGGATCGGATACATGAAGAAGATTATATTATCAATAAGATAAGGGCAGGCAAAAAAATCGAATATTACAAGACAGTACGTCTGGCCAAGGACGGAACTGAAATACCTATATCGCTTACCGTATCGCCCGTAAGGAACAAACAGGGCCACATTATTGGGGTGAGTAAGGTTGCGCGTAACATTACAGCCCAAAAACTCGCCGATGAGAAGCAGGCCGCATTGGCTGCCATAGTTGAGAGTTCCGATGATGCCATCGTAAGCAAAACGCTCGCTGGTATAATCACCACATGGAATAAAGGTGCAGAAAATATTTTTGGCTATAGCGAAAACGAAGCCGTTGGTCGCCACATCTCCATATTGATCCCGCCAGACCGCCTTGATGAGGAGGAACGCATTATAAGCAGTATCAAAAGAGGTATAAAGATAGATCACTTTCAAACCATAAGGATAAGTAAGGAAAACAGGAAAATCCAGGTCTCCTTAACAGTGTCCCCGATAAAGAACAGTGATGGGATAATCGTTGGCGCTTCAAAAGTAGCCAGGGATATCACTGCCCAGAGAGAAGCAGAAAATGCCTTAAAAAGCAATTCCCAAAAGCTCATGATCCTGAATTCGATAGGCAAGAGCATCAGTGAACAACTGGATGTCAATGTCATTTTACAGCAAGTGACCGATGCGACAACAGAACTTACCGGGGCGGCATTTGGCGCTTTCTTTTACAATAAAATCAATGAGGAAGGTGAATCTTACATGCTCTATACGCTCTCGGGCGCTCCTCGTGAGGCATTTGAAAAATTTGGTATGCCCCGTAATACAGCAGTATTCCATACCACCTTCAGCGGTGAGGGAGTGGTGCGTGTAGACAACATTAAAAAAGATGAACGTTATGGCAAAATGGCTCCCCATTTTGGGATGCCCGATGGACACCTGCCTGTGGTCAGTTATCTGGCTGTCCCTGTTATTTCATCAACAGGCACAGTAATTGGCGGGCTTTTCTTTGGTCACCCAGAACCCGGCATATTTCTGCAGGATCATGAAGAACTGGTGGTTGGGGTTGCCTCTCAGGCAGCCATAGCACTCGATAACTCAAAACTTTTTGAAGAGGTCAAAACCCTTAGCCTTAAAAAAGATGAATTTATAGCCTTGGCTTCACATGAACTCAAAACACCACTCACCTCTATGAGCGGCTTTCTTCAGGTGCTTCAAAAAACAGCTTCAGATGGTATGAATAAAGTTTTTTTAGACAAGGCGATCAGGCAGGTAGACAAACTCAATATCCTTATCAATGACCTGTTTGACATTTCCAAGGTCCAGGCTGGCAAATTACAGTTTAATTTTGAACAGTTGGACCTTGGTGCACTGATCGGTGATATCTGCGAAACATTTGAGCAGACCGTTCCCGGACACAATTATATTTATACCCGCGAAGGAGACCTTGTATTGCATGGGGATAAAATGCGGATGGAACAGGTAATCACGAACCTGATTGGCAATGCAGTAAAGTATGCGCCCCACTCCCGGGATATTAATATAACGGCTGTAAACCGTGACCATGAAATAATTATTTCGGTGATAGATTATGGCGCAGGGATTCCTGCCGCCGAACAGGTCCATATATTCAGCCAGTTTTACAGGGTAAGAGAAAAGGACCGTAATATATCTGGGCTTGGACTTGGCCTTTACATTACCAAGGAGATTATTGAACGCCATGGGGGGAGGATATGGGTAGAAAGCGAACCCGGTAGAGGTGCTGCATTTAAATTTGCGGTCCCTGTATTCAACACACACACTAACATCTAATATAACAAACACAAATGAGCAAAAAATTAGTTTATGTCCTGGAGGACGACGCAGATATTAGTGAAGTGGTCAGTTATATCCTGTCCGAAGAAGGCTATGAAGTAAATGGCTGCCCTACCGTCGCGGCGTTCAACCATATGATCTCGCAGAGATTGCCTGATATAGCGATTCTTGATATCATGTTGCCCGACGGTAACGGGCTCGATATCTGCAGGCAATTGCGCATGGATGAACGTACTTCAGTCATTAATATCATCATGATGTCTGCCAACACGACCAAGAACGAAATTTTGGGTTCGGGCTGTGGCGCAGAATTTATAGCAAAGCCCTTTAATATCGACCATTTCGTTGCCCGGGTAAACCAGTATGCTTAGATTGGCATAACACCTTTATAGATTTTGCATATAAATTATATGCTGATTTTTAAAGACACCTTGATAAATCTTGTACAGGCCTGCGTGGTATAGTTGATGGAGGTTAATTATGTTTGGTAGGCTTGCCACGATAGCACTAAAATATACACTCAGTTGTTCGTCCAGGTACTTTTCTTTCATCTAAACGCATGAGAGAACTAAATGGTTACTCGGCTGGAGAGGAAATCTCTCTTGAAGCTGCTCTCGCCCAGATTCTCCAGAAATATAGACTAAAAGTGTTTATTAGCATGGTCAGTCATGAACTTAAAATACCAGTAACGGCTTTGAAAGCCTATATCAATTTATAACCATCCGACCAGCGAACTGAAAATTTTTCAGTTCAAAGCTGAAAAAAGTTCAGAATTTATGAAAATTTTTCAGCCAGGGTTTCTAAAAAGTACGTGAATATTCTTAAAAGTACCGTTGGCACAACACTTGAAGTTGATATTTCAAAACCGCTTAAAGGTTTTAGAGAAAATTAATTGATTAATAGTCTATTTTTTTTTTAAAAAGGAGAACACACTATGACATTGGTTAAATTCAATCCAGAAAAGAAAAACAGTACATTATTGCCAGGCTTTAATGACATTTTCGAATCCGTACTGGGCGACACATTTTTTTCAGACCGCCGAATCAACAGCCTTCCTGCTGTAAACATTTTAGAGTCCGGTGAAGAATATCATATCGAGCTTGCCGCTCCCGGCCTGAAAAAAGAAGATTTTAAAGTTTCTGTAGAGCGGGATATGCTTACTATTTCTACCGGGCATTACAGCGAAAACAACACATTGGAAAAAACCTACAACAGACGTGAATTCAGCTACTCGGCTTTCACCAGGGCATTCACACTTCCTGAAAGTGCCGATGTGGACCGTATCCAGGCAAGTTATGTCGACGGGGTACTTAAGCTTGCACTTCCAAAAAAAGAGGAAGCAAAGGCAGTTTCAAGACAGATCGAGATTCGCTAGTAAATTTGAAAATGCCGCAGCAAGCGGCATTTTTTTTAATCCCGAAGCATACTGATCATAGAAAATAAAAGCTAAATGAAATGGAATCTACATTAACAATAATAGTGGTGCTTCATTTAAAGGGCACCAAAATTACCTATGGAAAATTTACGCTTGGAACAGACCGGGAATCTGCACTTGAAACCTTTAACATGCTCAAAGGGAAAAAGGAATCTTTAGGAGCCTGTATGATCCAGATGGAACTTATCGAGGAGATTGCGGGTCTTCCGGTACCATTAGGAACAATATCCTGCAACCTGGAGCAACTAAAGGAAAACGTAGCGATTATTTCAAAAGAAATCTTCCGGATCGCGCAACTCGATGACCTGGAAATCAAACCATTGCAATAGGCAAAAAAACATGAACTTTTTGGAGGGCATCAGCATATATCCATACAATTGAAGGATTTTCAAAAACATATAACACTAACAATGAGAAGATTATGGAAACAAAAAAAATATTTATTGTAGAGGATGACCTGGTGTTACTGGAAACGCTGCAAGAAATTCTTAAGTTGTACGGTTATCAATGCCAGGGTTGCCATGATCCGGAGAAAGCGGTTAAACAAATTGAGCATTACCGTCCGGATTTGATCATTTTGGACTATATGTTACCTGAATGGAACGGAGGAGAACTTTGTAGTGCCATCCGCGCTATCGATGGATTTGAGGACATCCCAATCATCATTATTTCTGCCTATACTAAAATACTATTTTCATTGTCTGATTATGGTTGCGATGCGATATTGGAAAAACCATTTTCGATCCAGGAAATCACCCGTCTCATCAGCACCCTACTTTCAGAAAAACGCAGCGACAGCGGTCTTCTTCCAAAGATCAAAACCGTAATAAAAAATGTGCTGCAAGAGGTAAAGGCCAAAAATATTTAGTGTCTTTATTTATTTGCTGAAAAGGGATAAATTACAAATTATTAAAAAGCAATGCAGCAAAATAGTGCCGTTTCAATGTGTTCTATTGAAAAAGATGGAACAAATAGCGCTGCATTATATATATTTGGATAATCTCCGGAGATCAAGAAATTGTTGTACCCCCCCCCGAATGACAAGAAAACCTACGAGCGGCCCCATCAGAAATAAAGAATGGACAAAACAAAAACTTATGGCCGCAGTTGGTAAAATCTTAAAAAATGACGGTTTTACCGGCTTAAACGTTAGTAAAGTAGCATTAAAAGCCGAAGTAGACCGAAAATTGGTTTATGATTATTTCGGCAGTATGGAAGGCCTGGTAAAGGAATACCTAAACAATAGCGATTTTTATACTGCAAATATCGATCAATCAAAAGAAATAATCGAGCAAAACAGAAGCGATCAGGGCAAAGAGATGTTGTATCATTTACTGGAAGATCAGCTCGATTCTTTAATTGCAAATGAAGAAATGCGAAAGATCATCAGTTGGGGGGTATGCGAAAGTTCAAAAGTATTAGAGGAGTTAAATGAGAGACGTGAATCTCTGGGAGAGCAGTTTTTTAGTGAACTTACTGACAAATACTTTAAAGGCAAAGATAAAAATATCAGGCCGGTTGCTGCCCTTCTAATTGGTGGCATATATTACATTACCTTAATTGCTCATACAAATAATGGCCTGATCTGTGGAGTTGATATCAGGAAAGAGGAAGCACAGGCCGAAATAAAGAAGACCATTAAACAAATCATTGAATGGGCATACCTTTAGCCATTCGTAAATAAGTTTGTAGTAGTACAATCAAAGGCTCAACTCCCTAAAGAAACTTAAAAATCAAATAGTTACATAATTAACACCCAATTTTACATCCATTAAAGTGTAGTTGGGTATTTTTTTAGCTCTATTATTTTCCAAATATATTTTAAATTTTCCCGAGGAACTTCGCTGTCTGAGGATAAACTCCTGTCATTGATTTGTAGAATATTTTCATAAGAATCTGTACAAAGAAAAGTGATGTACCCGTGAGTGGCTTACCTGGAATACTCGATTCGAAGTGATCGCTAAATAAATATTTACAACTGAACTTCAAAAGAAAATCTACCGAAACGTCAATTTTTTGGGCATGCTATCGGAAAATGAATGAAAAGATTATAAATAACACCACAAACATGAACGCCTATGAATACAAAAAAAAACATCGTAACACTACGAAAACATTCATTTAAAGCTCCAATACCCGAACAGGACTTATACACATCAGCCCACCAATCAATCCCCAATATGAACTACACAAGCCAACAAAGACAGTACACAAATAAAATGCTGTATTTTGGGACATACAACAAAACTTATCATTAACACCCTTAATCAACCAATGGAAAACCAACACGTACACCATCATGGCTGCACACAATGCGCCTGCAACAATCCTGTTTTAGAAATTCTCAAAGAAGAGCTTTTCAGTCCTGAAAACCTCGCAAAAATGAAACCAGGCCCCGGGCTTAAAGCCAAACAACAGCCCCAAACCCTATTAATCACCGGCGGCACCATCCGTCCGATGACTGGAGGATCCACGGGTACCGTTGAAGCCATCGGAATAGCAGACGGAAACGTTGTGGTCAATGGCACCCAAAGTGCAGTAACAGCATATATGGAACAAAACTATCCCGGTTACAAGACCAAAGAACTTACCGGCACACAAACCCTGCTCCCTGGACTGATCGAGCCGCACGTACACATCGTTCCAACCGCCATGATGACAGAATGGGCAGATGTAAGCCCTTTCAAAGGTCAGGATTTACTCGAAACATACAACCTGGATTCAGTTGGAAAAATCATCAACGATAACCTCCCTGATAATTTTCAATATGTTATCCTAGGCAAGGGGCTTGATCCCTCGCTGATGCCTTTTGTGGTCAACAAAAACGGCGAAGAGGAATTGGTCACGATAGATAATCACATACTTGACAGCATTAGAAAAGACATACCGATGATGCTACTGAGTGCCTCAATGCACACCCTTTATTTGAACACCAGCGCATTACATTACGTTTTTAATAACAATGAAGATGTGCGAAAGGAATACAAATTAGTGGATTTATACATTGCAAGAACTAAAGGTCAACTACAGGAAAGTTTAATGATGACCCCAGCGCTCACCGTGATCAAGCAACAGGTTATAGCAATGGCGAACAACATCGATAGCTACCTCACAGAACTTTTTAAACTGGCGAATCAAAGGGGAGCGACCTTCATGTACGATGCAGGACTGAACACCAATTTTGAAAAGATTTTGCTGCAATACTTGAGCAGTAATCCCGAGCTGGTCCGGATCGGGGGCGCATTGCTATGTTCCACCCAGACCGAGGTAGACAACCTTGGCAAATACCCAGACACAGCCAGTTACTCGCCTGTGTATAATGGCCACGTAAAAGTTGTTTCGGACGGTTCAAACCAGGGTCTCACCGGCTACCAGAGTACACCTTATCTTTGCAAGCCAGCTAATAATACAGGGATATTCAATTTCCCACAACCAAACACCCCTACAGGTACCATTCCACAAAACTATCAATCACTGATCAGTGGTGTTATAGCAAAAGGCTGGCCCCTGATGATCCATGCCAATGGCGACCAGGCAGTAACCTTCGCAATAGAAGCCTACCAAACTGCCCTCACTCAGCCCAACGTTACCGAGCTGCGCAACCGCATAGAACACTGCTCACTTCTAACAGCAGACCAGATATCAACAATGCTCAAAATGGGCGTTTCACCAAGTTTCCTTATTGGCCACGTAGGATATTGGGGACATGCTTTCAGCCAGGTCATATTTGGCAGCGCAAAAGCCCAGATGCTCGACCTTTGCGGTTCCACACTTGCCGCCGGAATGAGGATCACGCTACACAGCGACAACGAAGTAAGCCCATTGGGTCCATTGAGAATGATGGAACAATCCATTACCAGGATAATGGAAGAGAATACGGCAAACGGTGAAGTATTAAATCCCAGCGAGTGCATTACACCAGAACAGGCCCTGGTTGCAGTCACCTATGATGCCGCGTGGCAATGTTATGCCGACCAGTGGGCCGGGTCATTGGACGAAGGCTACTTTGCCGATTTCGTCATCCTTGAACAGGATCCCCTATCATTAACCACCCCATCTGAGCAATACATGAAAATGCGGAACATCCCAGTACTGGAAACCTGGCTTGGTGGCATACCTGTGCATATTAAAGAGTGATCAAACTAATGAGAGCTAAACAGGATTAATTATCATTGCAACAACTATCTCTGCATTACCTTGGGGGATAGTTGTTACTAAATGCCTTGAACTCCACTTCTATTGATAAAATCCTAATTCCCGCCTACAAGGCAACAATAAATCTACTTAAGAGATTGTGAAGTTTGGGCGTTTTATTTTATGACCGTCTTCCATCACACTTTCGTGAGCAAGAATACCCACACAGGTAATATTTGCCGATTGCCTTGCATCAGGGAAAGATACCCGCTCCTGGATCAATGCAGAGATGAGCTCATGTACCAGATGAGGGTGAGAGCCACCATGGCCTAGCACTCTGTCATTCATATTGAAGAGATCCCAAACAGGCAGATTTCGCCACGATCTAAATCAAAAATAAACGTAAAAAAGACGCTTATAAAAGATTGCTTTCTCCTATTTAGCTTAACATCTTGTAATAAAATAGGAAAACGAAGAATTTACCCCCTAATTTATATTAGATTACCCCTCACTACAAGCACATTTTTTATGGTTAATTTGTTTCAACCAAGTATAAAAATCTGGTAAACTACCAGAAGTATCTTTTACAATTCTTTTAATCGTTACCGCTGTTTGGGCAGCAGCAGTAAGGAATGGGCAGGTGATTACGGGATAAACCAAAAGCCTTGTAAACCAGGTCGTTTTAAAAGGCTAAACCTTTTTAAAACAAGGTGATTACTATAGTTTTATTGATCATAAAAAGAGGGGCTCACCTATAATGAGTAGCATATGTCCTCTTTAAAATAACCAAACGAACATGTTCATATGCCTGTTCATTCATTCTTACCTAATTTTATGAAAACAAAATCTTTTACTTTACCCTCAGTCGGCATATTGATGCTCGGATTTGTTTTATTTTTTGGCAGTTGCAGAAAAAACGATCTTCCGGATCCAGACAGCGCGGATCAGCTTTCGGTGAAGACAAAACTGAGCGCAATACCGCCAAACGAAACCCCACTGTCTATAACCAATGGCACCTTTTATATCGTGAACCGCAAAAGCGGAAAAACACTCGATGTGGGTGGTTTTCAGACTGCTGACGGCTCGAATGTTTCCCAATATGGCGGTACAGGCGGAACAAATCAAAAATGGAACCTGACACTGCTTTCCGGTGGTTACTATTCAATTATTGGTGTGCATAGCTCCAAAGGACTTCAGGTAGACCAAGCGGGAACAGCTGATGGGGATAATGTGAATATATCTACCTATTCGGGCACTACAAACCAGCAATGGCAATTTACCTCATTGGGCAACGGGTATTACCGCATTATTAACCGAAACAGTGGTAAAGACCTTGAAGTTGCCAACCAGTCAATCGCTAATGGTGCCAATGTTGCGCAATGGACTTACAATGGCGGAGAAAACCAGCAATGGTCTTTGTTAACGGTCAATGCAGGCGGTCAACTGAATTGGGTGCTTAACAGTACAGGCGTACCTGCTGATGTACTTGCCCGAATTACCAGCGCTATGAATGATGCCTGTGCAAGATATAACGCTGGCGCCAATTGGCCTGCCCGCACACTTACCGTACAATATAACACAGGTGTGCCCACAGCCGATGGCAGTACAAACGGAAACATACGTTTTGGTGCAAATACCAGTTACCAGAATGTCCGTACGGCAATGCACGAAATTGCCCATACCTATGGCGTTGGCCTAAGCAGCGGATGGACTTCAAATACTAGTACGGGCGACTTCTTAGGCGCAAACACAGTTGCACTTGTTAAAATTTTTGATGGCACTAGTGGTGTAATACACATCGGAGGCGGACATTTTTGGCCTTACGGTTTAAACTATGACAATGAATGGAGTGAAACAAATGCCTTTAGACATGTAAAATTAGTTTTTGCAATGCGATCGGACGGGATGTAGAGAAGCAGATCTGTAGCTGCTATTGAATTAAAGAGGGGGTATCATAAAAGCGATTTCACCTCAGATGCTGTCATGTTGTCCAAAGGACTCCTATGTAGAGCTTGTCGAAACACCTTAAAGAGTATTTAAACAGGTCCTTCGACAGGCTACCATTGAAAGATTCAAAAGAAGGTCGTCATTGCAAGGAGGAACGACGAAGCAATCTTAATGCGCACGCTAGTAGCGATCGTTGTAAGATTGCTTCGTCGGCTGAAAAAGCCTTCTCGCAATGACGATTCCTCGCAGCTTACAATAGGATAAAGACCCCTTATGTCATTCATATTGATTTTTATAAAATAAATTACCCCTCACTGTGACAAAAATGTTAGATTCGTTAATACAACTTGGTTCACATCAACTCGGATGATAAAAAAGATTTGTTCTGTTTTAATTTAATGCTCCTTATCTTTATTGGCCTTCCTTTTTTCGGCCATATATTCGGAGGGCGCTATGTTATATTTTGCTTTAAATGACTTAGCAAAATAATTAGGAGCGCTAAAACCTACCATATAACATATCTCTGAAACTGTTTTATCACTTTTCTCTAATAATACTGCGGCTCTCTCCAGCTTAACAGACCGGATAAAATCAACAGGTGTTTTACCCATTACCTGCAAACACTTTCTATATAAAGATACTCTACTCATCCTCAGATGCTTACTTAAATCCTCAACAGACAATTCAGGCTTATCAAGATTTGCATCAATATAAGGCAATACTTCGTTAAGGAATTTAACATCGGTAGATTCGATTTCTATTTCCGGGGCCTGAATACTGATCTGTCTGGAATAAGTATTCTTAAATGTTTGATGAAGCGTGAGCAGATTCTTTATTTTTGAATGTAAGATTTCAAAATTAAAAGGCTTAGTCATGTAATCATTCGCTCCTGTTTCCAACCCTTTAAGCTGTTCTTCCTCAGCAGTTAAAGCTGTTAACAATATGATTGGGATATGTTTGGTCCGGTCATCCCCTTTCAGTTTTTTACATAATTCAGTCCCATTCATTTCAGGCATATTTATATCTGAAACAATAAGATGCGGATGCAAAGCAAGGGCCTTTTGCCAGCCTTCCTTACCATTCGAAGCCTCTACTATCTTATAAAAAGACCTTAAATTATCTTTAAGATAAAACCTAAAATCTTCATTATCTTCAATTAACAAAACAAGAGGCACATCTGTTGTGCGGGTATCTATCTCAGAATACTCACTTTCATCCTTTCTTTCATTGGAACATAATTGTTTTTCAGTGGTAACAAAGCTATCATAAGCATGTTCATTACTTTTTGTAAGTGATATGCTTATAATGGTATCATTTGATTCTGTATATGGCAATTCAGCATTTTCAAGATCCTTTTGCTCCTGCGCCGAAATTGAACTGGCAGCGAGGTTTAAGCGTACGGTAAAACAAGTTGCTAAACCTGGTTCACTTTCTACCAATATTTCACCTCCGTGCATTTTCACAAACTCTTTGGTGATGGACAAGCCAATTCCCGATCCCTGGTTAAGGATGGATGAGGATGTTTCATTTTGAAAAAAACGATCGAAGATCATTTCCTGCCTATCTTTTGGGATCCCGATTCCTGAATCTTTCACTTTTATCTCCAATGAAACCCAGCCATCTTCTCCCTGATGCGGCAGCTTTTGTAATTCAACACTTATGGTTCCTGCCGATGGTGTAAATTTAAATGCGTTTGAAAGTAAATTGAACAATATCCGCTCAATCTTATCGTGATCAAACGATACATATAGATTTTCAATAGCACTTTTAAAAGCAAATTTTATCTGCTTGCGTTCTGCCAGATCATAAAAAGAGTCTGTTGCATCTTTAATAAAGGATACAATTTCGCCATCGCTCTTATGTAATTGCAATTCCTGCTCCTCCATTTTACGGAAATCGAGCAGCTGGTTTACCAGGTTTAACAAACGCTTTCCATTCCTTTTAATCATGGCCAACTGACCGTAACGTCCAGTCTCTTTGGTCTCCGTTAAAAGTTTATCCACAGGAGCGAGAATCAATGAGATAGGCGTCCTGAATTCATGGCTCAGATTTGTTAAAAATTTAATTTTCAATAAATCCAGCTCACGCAATCTTTCAGCTTCTTTACGATCTTGTTGCCTTAATTGCACCGCTTGAATTCTTTCCTGTTCCTGTAATTGCCTGGCCTGGATCCTTTCCTGCTCTGAGGCAAATTCCTTCCTTAACTTTTTGATCCCTCTGTTCCGAATAAACAGGAGTGAAAAGCCAATAGCTAAAACATACAGTATATATGCCCATGTGGTGCGCCAGAAAGGAGGCAAAATGGTAATTTTCAAGTGCGACTCTGCCAGTGGTATAGGATCGTTTCCGTTAAAAGCTTTTACATGAAAGGTGTAATTTCCGGGATCAAGATTTGTAAAAGTGGCCTTACGCATTTCTGCAGGAACTGTAAGCCAATGCTTATCAAATCCTTCTAAATTGTATTTGTAAGTTATTTTGCTGTGATTAATATAATTGAGCAATGCAAATTCGAGTGAAAAAATGTTTTCTTTATAAGTAAAGGTTAAATTTTCAAGCGCTGTTATTGTTTTTGGCAAAATAATATGGCCGTTAATGCTTTCTCCAACCTGTATGTTATGGTTAAACATTTCTAAGCCCGTTATTACCAGCGTAGAGGGATACCGCCCCTTAGTGATTTGCCCCCCTCTGAAAATATTGAAGCCATTTGCCCCTCCGAAAATCAATTCACCGGCTTTTGTTTTGTACGCAGCATTCATATTAAATGTGGGCCCTTGCAATCCGTCGGCCTCATTGTATTTGCTGTATATAAATCTATAATTTCCTCCTTCAGCAACTACTGTAATCTTGTAAAGGCCTTTTTGCGAACTATACCAAATATGATGATTTTCATCTTCAAGCAAATCCAAAACAGCACTTTCGGGCAGCCCGACTTCCTCGCTTAAATTATTAAAGGTTTTTGTTGCAGGATTATATATACTTATACCCTCACGGGTACCTATCCAAATCCACCCTCTACCATCTTCGATAATGGAATGTACATTACCAGATACCAGGCTGTTCGGATCCTTACTGTTATTAATTAAATGGGTAAACTTAAAGGTTTTAGTATCCAGCATACTAACTCCACGGGTAGTACCAATCCAGATTCTTTTAAGTTTATCTTCATATAAACAATTAATGATATTAGAATTTAGTGTGTTTTTAACTGTCGAATTAAAGTGCCTGAAGGTTTTGGTATTTCGGTCAAACAGGTCCAATCCATTACTTAAAGTACCAACCCAGAGCCTGTTGGATGAATCTTCTAACAGGGCATAAATGCGATTATCTGAAAGGCTGGAAGGATCTGTAGTATGTTTATAATGGGTAAATTTAGTCCCGTCAAAAGAATTAAGCCCGCCTAAATAGGTTCCAATCCACAAAATGCCCGAATGATCGATGTAAAGGCTCACAACAATATCGCTACTTAAAGAATTATTGTTGGCAGGATTATTACGATATGCTGTAATTTCACCTGTGCTTCTGTTTAAATACAGCAAACCAGTACCGTTTGTTCCAATCCACAAATTCCCCTTACTGTCTTCCGCAAATGAATTAACGTCTTTATATATCGCGTTTTTCCCTGTTAAATACTCATTTCGCGGAAACTTAAAGATGCTTTTATGATAGTAACAGATCCCTTTTTTAAAGGTGCCAATCCAGATTATCCCGTTATTGTCTTTGTATAAGTCAACAATGCTGTTCTGCTTTAATCCCCTGGGGTCATCTTCTTTACTTAAAATATAACTTATTTTGTAGGTTAGCTTATTTAAGATATTAATTCCACCATGATCGGTCCCGATCCAGATATTTCCATCATCGCCCTCTATAATGGAACTTACATTATTAGAACTGAGGCCTGAATGATCTGGCTTCTTTCCAAAATAACGGAAAGTGTTACTTTTTTCATTAAGATAATACAAGCCGAAAGGGTTACTCATATTATAAATAAAAATATTGCCTCCAGAATCGTTGCTGAGGTGGAAATCGCTTAGCTGATCTCCAAAACGTTTGTTTATTGCAAAATATCTATTTGTTACCCGCTGTTCTTTTAGGTTAACCTTATCAAGAACACCATTGGTATAAATAACCCACAAATTACCTTTTTGGTCATCCAAAAAATAGCTTATTTCGTTAGCATACAAGGAGTTTACTATTCCATTTTTATGAGTATACCTTGTGGTTGTATTACTTTTCGCATCATAACAAAAAATGCCTTGATTTTCAAGGTGGAAATAGTACTTTCCCTTATTATTGGTTTGTATATCTTTAAGGTATCCGCCCGGAATTTTATATTTTTTAAGGTGCTTATCCTGAAATGGCTCAAATTTCTCTGTCAAAGGATTATAAATACTGAAACCGCTTCCAGATTTAATCCATAACTGTTTCTCCGGCCCTTCAAATATTTTGAGCACATAATCATCGGGGATACTGGTACTATCCTTTATATTATGTTTAAATACCCTGAATTCATGCCCATCGTAGCGGTTGAGGCCGGCTTGGGTTCCAAACCACATAAATCCTTTATGATCTTTATATATGGCTTTTACCTGATTATCCGATAAACCGTTAGCAATATCCAGATGAGAAAATTGGTACAAACCTTCTTGAGCAAAAAGAGAATTACACAGTAGGAATGTGCTGACTAAAATTAAAACCCGAAACATATATTTTTCTACTCAATACAGAAGCATCATCACCTGCAAATAATTAATCTAAAAACAAAATTTGGTTACAAAACGGCTGTTTAATATTGACATAACCAAGCTACGCTTATATTTTGATATTTTTTAATAAACACGAAAATTGTAGGTAATGAAATGCACAAAGGCACCTAAATCACTAACAATTAATGGTCTAATATTCCCTGATCGATGCGTAAACACCATAGGGTGTATGGCTTATGCCATAAAAAGGACGTAAGGTATAAATATGCTTACCATCCTTCAATTGGAAAGATGCAGAATCAATTATGGATAGGTTTGTTAATAATTGCTCAGGCTTGCCCCTCAATGCGAGTTCGGTATCAGTATCGAAAGCCAACAATGTAGGCCCATAAAAAAAAGCAACTTTGTTCATGTCATCCTGCATGCGCTCAATTCTAAAGCGATAGTCGAATACCAATTTAATCTGATCCTTGTTTCTCCATACCCTATCCAGTCGCACAAAAGAATTGGGAGCAGCTGTTTTGGGTTGCAAGCGCCCATTCAAGTAGATCTTTAGTCCGTTTGCCCATGAGGGAACAAATAAGTTAACGGTTAACCGGATATCTTTTTCAGCTGAAAAAGAAAATAAAACCTCATTGTCCTTTGGAAAGTTACCGCTTTGGTTGAGGCTAAGCCTTTTTTCATTCCAATTGAGCTGAGAAGGGATATATTGATTGATCCAAAGGCTTGATGAATCCCTGAAATAAATATTAGCATTGAGACTTGCAAATGCTTCTATTGCCGTTCCATTACAGCAACGAAAATCATTATCCTTTAAAAAAGCCTTTGTTCTTGGTGAACCAAGGGGAAGGTGATAAACACAAGTTCCATTCTGGTCGTTCTGGGTAGGCAGTACTGCATTATAGAAAGCATTCATATAGGCATCGGCATACTTTGGTTTTCCTATCCACGTGAACAGCTCCGCGGTAAGCTTTTGGGTATTATGGGTGACGCATGATTCAGCAATCTCTTTCGTCATCGTGTTGCTCAAGTGCCCTGGCAGCCCCCAGTGCTCTGCAGAGAGCGAAGTTGGTGTAGTTACATTTGGGCGAGGACCACTACTTGATCCATTGACATAAGTATGGTCATGCTCAAGAATGTTCCAAAAATTCACGACCGCATCATGGCATGCCCGCTCACCGGTGAGCATATACCGTTGAGCAAAGCCATTAACCAAAACCAAATGGGTATTGGCATGCAGGTCGCTAAGAATCTCATGATTTTGGGAAAGCGGCTGCAGAAACCAATCTCTGTCAAATAGCTTTGCAAGCTCAAAATGCATTGGATTCTTTGTAATCTTATATAACTTGTACAATATCTCGTTCATTGCCCCAGGTTCATTTTCGGGGTTTGCCGCTACGGTATAAAGCATTCTTTCAATGGTTTGATTATCAAGCTTTGACATCCTTAATTTTACGTATCCTGCCATACCATTAACGATCTCCAGTGCCTTTTGGTTCCCAGTGTGCGTGTAAACATCTAAAAGTCCCTGCATCACCTTATGATAAGTATAATAAGGAGCCCAGACTCCAGAAAATTTTGTCTCCAGTTTCTCAAAATCAGATTCGGGAAATGCGCTGAGATATCCCCTGCCGAGGGCTTGCTGGCATTTGGCAAGCTCAGTGACCATATATTCGAGCCTTTTGGAGAGAACGGGCTCATGATACCGTTCAATCAACATCGAGACAGCCGAAAGGTAGTGACCAACAAAATGACCACGTAAGCCGACATTGGGACTTTCCCAACCCTCCAATGCCTTTGCCGTAGATGGAAGTCTGGCATTTACCCTAAAATTATGAAGCAATCGATCGGCATCCAAAGAACTGATATAAGTTGTATTTAAGGCCTCCCTTTCAAGGATCCAAGATGCATTTAATTTTACGTCCTTTGCCTGGAAAGCGGTGAGCTTAGCCCTACTTTGGGCATTCCCAAACATGCAGTTTACCAAAAGCAAAAACAGGATGGTTAAAATTTTACCACTTAAATAGCTGTAGCCAGGAAAATTACGCCTACACAAATTATCCTTAAGCAGATAACCTAAAGTTCTGCCAGCCATCGTTTCTCCTAATATTTGGTTCATAAAAATTATTCGTATTCTATATTACAATTTTATGCATTAAGCAGCTAGTGCTATAAAAATATCTGCCATGTCTTTTCTGTTCGTTAAATTGCTTTCTGCCTTAAATAAACCTGCAACCAGAATTAACGAATGAATTTCCATTCATCAAACAAAAAACCCGCTCCATTAAACACGAAATAGATATTCTCTACTCCTTTATCCATTTTCAGGTTTATTTTCTTTGATAGCGTGGTCCATTCCTTCTCATCACATGTAAGGGAAACAAGAGGAGTACCTTTAAGATTATTTACATAAACATCAATTCTACCTTTCCCTTTCACCCTGGCTTCGAATTTGGCAGGGATCTGTTTACTAAAGTCGGCTCCCCTCACCATGATACATTGTTGATCTGCTTTTCCTTTGGCAACCATATTGCCCGGATTACCAGCAGCTTCGAACTGGACCTGCCCCGAAGTGCCTGCAGTGGTTTCTGCCTGCTGAAGAACGAATGGATTTAATGGGTTAAGTTGTGTCGTACCTTTAAAGGTTGCTTTGCCCATGGGGATATTCACATTCTTTTCATCCACCTGCATTTCTTCGATACCCACATTACGAAAACCACCTTTGGTGCCAAAATAATCCTGTAAATACATGGCATGGTAAGTAATATAATATTTCTCTTTAAACTTGAACAGGTGAGTGTGGTTGTTTGTCCAAGGGCCCACATTAACCTCGCCAGTGTTTTTAAAGTAATTGTCGCGATATTTCCAGCTATCCGGAGTTAAGGGCGTTTTACTCGTCATATAAGACATGTTGCATTTGGTTGGTTTGTCAATATTGCTATAAGGCCATTCTGTGCGTTCTTCCCAATTTGTATTATAGGTATAAACCCAGGTTCCGTTTATGAAATTAAGGTCGCTGGCCTCAAAAAAATAAGGAGCGGGTATTTTAGCAACATCGCTGGCCAAACTGATCATATCTTTTCCCAATTTGACGATTCTGGCATTATCTGGCATATATTTCGTTTTAGGCGATCCGCCTCCAAAAGTAAGCCAGCCAGTACCCTGGTCATCAATCACAACCCCGGGATCGAATGGGGCATCAACATCCACACCGGGAACCGAACGGTCGATTATGTTCTTTCCCAGTGGGTCTTTCCAGGGACCAACCGGAGAGGTGGAAGTAAGCATGGCTGTGCCAATACCACTATTGGAGTAATACAGATAGAAGTGCGTTTTACCATCTGCTTCCTTTCTGGATGTAATGGAAGGGGCCCAGGAATTCTGGCTCCATGGTGCCAGCTCGGCAGTATTGATAAGACCATGATAGGTCCAGTTAACCATATCATCGGAAGACATCATCACCAGCGTACGGATATGCTCGTATGAATTTTTCCCATCTTTTCCAACACGCTCATACTGTTGATGATCATTTGTGCCATACACATAAATTCTTCCATTGTATTCTACAGCTGTTGGATCGGCCGTAAACATAAAATCTAATAAAGGATTGGCATTATTGGAGATAAGTTTCGGTGAAACATTTGCGAATTTTTCTGCCAGATTTTCTTTAACCATTTTCGGTTTACCTGCATTGGTCTGAGCCTCTGCGAATTCTATGCCTCCCAGAAAAGCCATAACAACGGCTGTACTTAACAATACTTTTTTTCTAAACATATTTTTATTTTATCTAACGAATACCCGTTAAGGGTTAATTTTTAATTGATTAATTATTCTTTAAGGAAGATTTTATTTATCGAATCTCCACCAGTTGAAATTGAACAGATCGCCTTGACTGCCTTTAAAAACAAAGTACATATCGTGAATACCCTTTGTCTTTTTTACTTTAGTTGAAACGGTGGTCCAACTTTGCAAGCTTCCTGTATTTTTAACCTCACAGGCCCCCAATAGTTCTCCTTCGAGACTATCCATATGTATTTCGATAAAACCACCTGATGCCGATGAAACATTTGCCTGAAATATTCCTGCTCCCTTCTTAAAATCAACACTTCGGACTTTGATAAAATCGCCATTGCTGATTTCGGTTACATAAACTCCCGCGTTGTTGCTGCGTTCGGTTTCAATTCCCTGCTCCCAGGCTATAGTTTCCGCTTCCTGGCGGATGAATGGATTTAAATGTTCAACAGGTTTTACACCTTCGGTTGTTGGAGTTATCTGCGGAATGCTCCCATCTTTATTATACTGAAACTCATCCACACAAACAGAACGGGTAAAACCTCCACCACCTGGCAACGCACCGTTATGATAGAACAAATACGATCTGCCTTTATAATCGATCACACCTGGATGATTGGTAAAGGCGCCTCCCTTGCCAATTACCCGCATAGTGGTATCCCGGTAAACCCATGGTCCGGTAGGACTTGTACTGGTTGAGTAAGCCAAATGTTCAGGCACACCTCCTGCAGCATAATGCATATAGTAAAGGTTTTTACGTTTGTAAAACCACGGAGCTTCTTCGTAAGCTGAAGGTCTTTTATCAACATCTTTATATCGTACATTAAAACCTTCTTTATTCAACGGCACCGTAACTACCTCACCAGCGTAAGAAATCATATCCGGATTCAACTTTACGTATTTAAGATAGGGGTTCCCCCAATAGAGATATGATTGGCCATCGTCATCAATAAATACTGTGGGGTCAATATCTCCGTAACCACTGTGAACCAGTGGTTTTCCAAGTGCATCTTTAAACGGACCTGTAGGACTATCAGAAACAGCCACCCCGATTGACATTCCCATCGTTTCATGGGTCATAGGCACGTACCAGTAAAACTTTCCATTCCTGGCAATGCATTGTCCAGCCCAGGCATCTTGCTTCGCCCAGCTGAACGTTTTAACCGACAGGGGCGATCCGCGGTCTGTCCAGTTCACCATATCGGTAGATGTGAAACAGTGCCAGTTTTTCATCACAAATACATTCGATTTATCTTCATCGTGCCCGGTGTACAGGTAAACGGTATCTTTGTATACCATCGGCGCCGGATCTGCTGTGTAAATGGTTTGTATAATCGGGTTTTGGGCCTGTGCGCTTGCTGCAGCAAAAAGAACTGTTACCTGTAAAACTATCTTTTTGATATTCATTGTGGTTCTAAATGTGTGTGTATATGCATTATAATCGCAATTAATTTTAGGTTTAAAAGTTATGGTTTCAGTAAGATTACCTATATGTAGTAAGAGGTTGTATCATAAAGGCGATTTCACTTCAAATGCTGTCATGTTGTCCAAAGGACTCCTATGGAGAGCTTGTCGAAACACCTCAAAGAGTGTTTAACAGGTCCTTCTACAGGCTTAGGATGACAAATCTATATTTATGATACAACCTCTTTTTAAGTTCAATGCTAAACATGAACCTCTACAATGCTGTATTTCTATTCAGTTATAGTATCTCTTACTATTTACTTAGATCCTGCAATAATGGCATCTAAAATAGCCTGGTCTTTTACCTTATTATTAGCTCTGTCTAACATAAAACCTATCTCCCAATAGAAGGGCAGAATACCATTGACTTTAGCCTGTTTGGTTACATAATATGTCCAGTCATTTACAGACTTGTTGTGCATAGCCAGGTCCTTAGGAAGATAATTCGGGTTGTTAATCGCATTCCTTCTCCAGGCTGCATATTCACCCAGCATTACAGGGATTCCTTTATCAACAAACTTCTGTTTAATATTTTTGAATTCAGTATCAATCACATCCTCTTCTCCAAAGGTAGCGTTGCGCTCTGGTTCAATAGTAGAATGATTCCCTTTTCCCCAGTAGTAAGCCATTTTGCCCCAAGTTGCATCTCCATTTGTTAGTATCGTAAATGTTGCAGGCGTGTAGTCATGCACCTCAACCATCAACTTATTAGGAATTTCGTCTTTTGGCATTGTATTCATCAAAGTAAAAGTTTTAGTAGGGTCAGTGGTGGGGCCCTGCACAACCAGCACCCGGTAACTGTTCCTGCCGCCGGTAGAACGAACAGCCTTGATGAATGTTTCGTGATAACTATTGAGTATAGCCATCTGCTCAGCATTTTCAACTGCAGGTTCATTCGTACCGGCAAAAATAAGATGTTCGTCAAAATCACGCATGGTTGTAGCAATCTGCTCCCAAAGCGCTTTTAGTCTCGCATTAATTTCCTCTTGCTTTTCCGCATTGACATTATTTTCGAGCCAGCCATTGTCTCCGTGCGTATTCAGCATTACATACATATCATTAGCTACACACCATCCAACAACTTCTTTCACCCGGTTAAGCCATGCCTGGTCAATTTCTGCTTTACTTGGATCACTTAAATGAGTCCAGTTCCAGTTACAAGGAATCCGTACAGTATTGAATCCCATTTGCTTTACAAATTTCACATACGATTCGGTCAGTTTACTATTCTGCCACTCCCCTTCAACTGGTGATTCCATGGTATTGCCAAAATTTATTCCCAAATGCATTTTTGCCGCCAGTTGTACAGCTGTACTACTCATACCGGTTGCATCGGGTGCTTTTGGCGATAAATTATATGTTGGATATAAATTACTTACTTGTGTAATCTTTTTAATATCCAATGGAGAAACTTCCAGCTCTGCTGCAGCCTCCGACTTCTTACATGATGAGGAGAATGAAGCGATAACGATCAGGAAACCTAAAAGTATACCCTGACTTCTATTTTTTATATTTATAATGTTTTTCATTTTGGTTAGATTTTAATTTATTTTTCACAACCCTCAGATTGTTGAAGGCTTTTTTTTTACTATCAGTCTTTTGAAAATTTATTTCAACTTACGTATTGTCAAAAACCTGATTTCTTTTAATTTCATGTTGAAGCGCTGCTGTAGTGCGGTTGGCCATATATTGATCCCAGGAGCAAGGAATTCGAATGGCGTTAAACCGTTTTTTTTTAACCAGATCGACATATGCCTGGGTAACCAGCATTCACTGCTTTTACAAGAGACTGTTTCCCAGCCAGACTTCCGGATTCTTGCTTGTGGAACCTCGTAGACATAGGGATGACTACGATGCCGAAAAGATAATTTACTGTTCTCATATAGGTATATAATTGGTTTCTATTAAAAAATCGATCAGCAGAGGGGCAATTTACTTGCTACAATTTCCTTAACCAGATATTGCGATAGCTGATCGGTTCACTTTTATCTCCATGACTCTGTAATTTAATTGGTGAGGCATCATGTTTTCTGTAGGTTGGCTGGCCAATATAAGGGGTATCCCCTTTTAGTATGGTGGCATTCTGCACGAGAATACCATTGTGAAAAACTGTCGCTACAGCTGGTGACTTTACAGAACCGTCTTCGTTAAAACGGGGAGCTGTCCAGGCGATATCATAGGTCTGCCACTCTCCTGGTTTTAAACAGGCATTTACCATCGGTGGCGATTGTTTGTAGAGACTACCAGCCTGCCCGTTTACGTAGGTTTTATTGTCGTAATTGTCCAGCACCTGCAACTCATATCCGCCAGCACCCCAGGGAAGAGCAGCCAGAAAAATACCGCTGTTACCTCGGCCCTGGCCACTTCCGCTTATATTTTCTGGAATCCTGTATTCAATGTGAAGCTGAAAATCCATAAACTTCTCTTTTGTCTGGAGATCGCCCGCTGACTTATCTACTGTCATAATCCCATCAGCTAACTTCCATTTTTTTGCTGAAGCAGCATCGCCGGAGTTTACCCACTGATCCAGATCTTTCCCGTTAAAAAGAAATATGGCATCTGAAGGCGCTCCTCCATACACCTTAGCCGGACTTACCTTTGCAGGTACCGGGGCCCATACTTCCGTATCTTCTGGCTTAGCAGGTTGCTGTGCCTGAACGAGCAGCGCATTTATTACGAGTATCCCAAAAATTAATATTGATCGTTTCATATTATTGATTGATTTTCTTTAGCTATTGAAGTATTATTTATTTAATGATTTGATCCAGGCCGCAATTTTTGTAACCTCATCTTTTGGAACATTGGTCATTGGCGGCATCGGCGTGGAATAACCTGGCCAATGCTCCGGTTTAGGCGTATAAATCAGGCTTATTAGTTCCCCGACCGTATACTTTTTGGTGGAAATCTCTTTAAAAGAGGGGCCAACTTGTCGCTTATCTGTATTGTGGCAGGCCAGGCAGGTATTTTTAACCAGAAGCCCTTTCACCTGATCGTAAGTCGGAATTTTTACTACTGATGTTTTCCCACCTGATGAAGACTTTTTGCTTTGTGCCGAAGGCAGCGTTTTAGTTAAGGCCGAATTTTTGGTACTTATTCCTGCAAGGCTAAGTGCTTTCCCTTCCGGGATATTATTTAAAGTATAATATGCTGTTGGATGTACCAGACTATAGTAGTTCTCTTGTGATCGGATACCATCCAAAGTAATGCTATGAATGTATCCTTTGCGCAGGCCGGCTACAATAATTCTGGCAGTGAGGCCATCAGCTGAAACGCGAACGCCCTTTACATTGCACTTTTGGCTATTTACCGGCGGACTTCCATACACACTATGGTATTTATAAATAAAGCTTTCCACTGAATAAGAGGCAAGATCTAAGGCATATTTCTTATCAACAGGTTTGGTGAACTCTATTTCAAACCCATCAGGCATAGCTTTGATGCTGCGCATTTCAAAAGGGATTTTGTTGTTCCAAACCAGTCGCTGGATCCCCTCTGTGGCCTCGCCGGCCGAACCCCATCCTCTGTTGGTCTCGCCGGCGAACAATGATCCATCCTTCCCCCAGGCCAAACGCACGATACCCGACTGAAATCCACTTCTGAAAGGCCATGCGGCCCCCTGATATTCTCCGTTTATCTTTTCCATAAACACACGGCTTACCATACTCTGTCCCTGGTCACCCACCAAAAGCTGGCCAGCGAAAGGACCAAAGGAGCCTTGAGGAATTTTTACTATCTCAGAATTTGAAATACCCAGAATTCCGTGAGGCAGCCACACCGCGGGTATTTGCAATTCTGGAAAGTTCTTCTTCATATCCATCTCGGTTACCACTTTTGCATTCACATCGTTCTCTGGCTTTACACTGTTTCCCTTGCTGTCGTAAATCATCTTTGTCTCATTCTTGGCAAAGAACTGTTCTGTGGTCAATTTTATTGGAGACTGTGGCAGATTAGCCCACACCAAGCTGGCTGGATGCCCCATAAATGCGCCTTTTTTTACTTGCATGATACTTCCAGAGCCAACCCAATCGCCTTGATTATCAGTATAAAAAAGCTGATCATCAATCATACTAATTCCGCAAGGCGAGCGCATACCTGCAGCCCAAGGCTCTACTCTTCCATCTTCAAAAATATGGAGTGCCCAGCCCCTCCATGGAACCATACTTGTCGGGTTCCACCAGGTTGGCGGAAATCCAAGATTCAGGGTTACAAAAAAAGATCCATCGGCAGCTAGCTTAGGGCCAAAACTATACTCATGGTAATTTCCTGACAATGGCCAAGCGTATATGGTTTCAAAATCATCGGCCACTCCATCGTTGTCTGTATCTGTCATTTTAGTAAGTTCACCTCGCTGAACACAATACAGTGATCCGTCTTTATAGGCAAGTCCAAGCACTTCATGAAGGCCCGAAGCAAACTTTTGAAATGTTGGTTTCAGTGAAGACGGATTTTTCACAATGAAAACATCCCCCCTCCTGGTGGTGACACCCAGATCGCCGTTAGGAAATGTACAGAGTCCGCCCACTTCGAGGATTGTTCCTTCGGGAGCGGGTACTTTCATGATCTTAAAATAATCATCTTCCTTTGGAGATTCTGCCTGAGCAAAGCAGCTTATTGACATCAATATAAATGTCATTGTCAACAGGCACGAAATACAGTTTTTATAATAATTGAAATAAATATTCATCTGGCTATTGGTTAAAAAGAATGGAGTAAATGATCTTACCTTGGAATGGAACCAGAAGTTCCTGAGTTCCCTGTATGGTTCTGACTACAGGTTTCAATGCCGTCCCATCCTCAACCGTAATGGAATAAGCTTTATCAGCAATAACATATTTACCATCTTTCTGTTCGATGACGTTTGCTTTGGCGAGACACAGGTATAAGTCATTGGCACTTCCTTCTGACTCAATTTCACGCCGAATGCCCTGGCCACCATCAATCACCTTGGTCGCATCTTTAACACTCAATCCGTATGTAAAGTATTTAAACACTGGCAGTCCTGATGCATCAAGTGTATAGCCCTTCGGTTTGAAGCCCGACCCGACCGTGTCTTTTTTAAACTCACTTTGTAGTGTTGATAACCGTTGAATCTGGGGTATGGCATCGCCAACCTGGAGTGCTGTTCCGAGTGGCCGCGAAGAACCATCGCCCCTATCATGCCACATTGGTGTCGCATCCAGAAATCCTCCTTTCCACAATAATACCAATTGGCCATTGTCGGCGTCGTAGGTATAATGCACTTGCAACGGACTACCTATGCTGATGGCATGGGTAACCCGTTTACCACCATCAAGATCAATAAAGCTCCTGAGCAGGATATTGCGTTCTGCCTTAATGATTATTGGCTCAACTTTGGTCTCCTGTGCAATAGCCGACCCGCCCGTCAAACAAAAGGCCGATGCACAGGCAATGAAAAAATAAGAATATAAATTCATGCTTATCTGTATAATATTTGGTTAATTAAGTGTGTTGGTTTCGCATTATCTTTAAAATTGGGCTACTGACCGGTTCATAGCTTATCAATAGTATACCCGTTTCTTTCCTTTTATCGCCGCTCACTATTTAACAGCGATCTTCGGCTTTTGAGAAATATGGCCTGGGGAGTTACCCAGTTGAAGCATGAAGTCTCCTGCCTCGATATTCCAGCCCTTTTTCCCCTCGTCATGGAAAGCTAAATCAGCAACTTTTACGTCCATCTCAACAGTCTTCGTTTCTCTGGCTTGGCCATTATCGGATTTAACCATAACCCGATGGAGCTGTACCATTACCGGAAAATTTTAGCCTTTTGTGTGCATGCCACCTTACTCCTTTTCTTTGCATTTCTCATAATTAGTAAGAGGCCTGGATAAGCTTCTTATGGATAATTGGTTATTAGCTTCAAAATTAGGCCAAAGGATACCATTTGGAATAGATCAGATCTTTCAATTTCCGCAAAAAATGTTACACAAGCGTTGTATTGAGTGCTAAAAATCCTTTTTTGCTAAATAATATCATTTGAATTGGAAACATTTGCATCCGATTTTTATCCTGATCCGTAAAACTGCTGAGCACTTAACTTGAGCGCTTTTTATTGCAAACCCAAACAGATGCAGGCCTGTGGAACAATCTACGAATGACATATTTTAAAAACGGCGTCATCTCCTTTGGTTTTTGGCTAAGTACAAACTTCTACCATTACAGACTCCAATAGAGTGTTCGTCATTCTCGCGCAGGCGGGAATCTTAAAGCGCTTGCATTACGATTCCCAATCAAGTTGGGAATGACGAACCGCCAAAACCTATCATCCAACTCCTTTGTTTTTGGCTAAAAACTGATCTCTACCAATGGCAGATTCCAATAGAGCGGTCGTCTTTCCCGCGCAGGCGGGGATCTTAAATCGGTCGCCATCTTTGCCTTAGGCTCGGTCTTGCCTCGGCTCACCGCCGAAGGGGCTCTTTCTTTTATCCTTGATGATAAAGAAACAAACCTGAGCGCAGCGAAAGCATGCCTGCCGTTAAAAACAACCAACACAAAGGCATAACTGAAAGGCTTGCATCGTTTTTTATGTGATCATATTGCTTTTTATAGGTATAAAAGATTGCTGCGCAATTCTTGTAAAAACCTACTGAAATCTTAATTGCGGCAGCATCGAGGCTCTTACCCTTACCTGTCCCACCGCTCCCGCTTGATCCTGCCTTGGACCGTGGGTTAATGATAGGAAGTGCACAGATTTCCGTGCTTTTTCCTGCGAAAATCTGCTATGCCGGATAGCATGGGGAATATTGCAGGGTGCCGTAATTTGTTTTTTAGCCCTTTCCCTTTCAGGGGAAAGGTGCCGATAGGCGGCTAGGGGTTTAAGGCGGTCGCTATAATCGGTCGTCTTTCCCGCTAGTAGCGATAGTTGTAAGATTGCTTTCCTGAAAGGTCGGGACAGGTTGTCGGCTGAAAAAACCTTCTGGCATCCGATAGCTCCTAAAATCCGCATGTCTGTCGTAATCTGAATATTACTAAGTTCTAAAAATGAATATCACCTGATTTTATTCCGCGATAATTATATTTATAGGCGGAAGTTCATTTTTGATTGGCATTTCTGAACAGATTTGGGGTCGAAATTTTATTTTAGGCATAAAAATGAAATAGACATCCCCTCCTGGCTATATTTCAGGTAACATATTAGCGCTAAGTATTTCTTTTAGTGATCCTGATGCTATGGGTAGCTATGATCTATTGAGTAAATTCTTAATTTCAGCTGTCTG
>NZ_SIXF01000024.1 GCF_004310665.1 Pedobacter kyonggii
TGGAAAAAGTACCCGCGTTTATTTCAGCCTGCTATGGGATGATGCTATTGGCAGCGCACGAAACCAACCTGGCCGAAAAGGTTTCTCTGCCTGGAACAAAATGGTATAAGAATGCGTTGAGGACAAGAACAACAACAGGCGATATACTAAACAGATTCAGAGCAGAAAAATGGCTGGAAAGTATCAGAATCAATTTTTCCGACTTCGTGAACATAGAGAAAAAAATGGCAAAGTTGGAAAAATTAGCCAATCCTATCCTGTCTTCACTTTTTTACATGAGAAATTAGCCAAACTCAAGATTCATGGGCGTCGACTTAAGTCGACGCCCATGAATTAATATTATAGTAATAAGCCCGCTACTTCTTCCCAGGTATTTACACGTTCATATTCTGTTACAAGTAAATTGTGGGGTGAAGAAAATAATAACGGACGGCCGGCAAAATTCACAAAGTTTTTAATACGGTCGTCGATTATAATATCAACATTCACAATTTTATTTCCGCAAAACATAATGTGTTGCCAATCGATGAAAGGAAAATGTTCGGTCATCCAATCGTACTTATCAATTAATGAATTTCGGAACTCCATCGCCGCCGAAACGATATAAACATCATATTTCTCCTGTAAGGCCTTAATTACCCGTTGGCTATCTGCAATAACCTCAAGATCGCGAAAAAAACCCGGTTCATTTATATATTCGAACCATTTCTGGTTAACATCTTGCGGAACATGGTGGTAGATTTCGTTTCCAGCGTCAATTTTTAAATCTAAAGGAACGTTAAAATCTCTGTTATAGAGTTTAATAAATTTTCCAAGGGCATCGGCAATTACCTCGTCCATATCAATCGCAATTCTTTCCATTTATACCTGTAAATATTTCGGCGCAAATATCCTGAAAACAAAGAAATTAAAGTATGTTTTTAATTTACAGTATTTTAGTTATCTTTGCAGCCCCGCAGCATGAAGCTCCGGGAACTATGTTGAATACATAAATACAAAAAGAAATGGCAACTAAAATCAGATTGCAAAGATTCGGTAAAAAAGGAAAACCTTTTTTCCACGTTGTGGTAGCAGATTCTCGCTCTCCACGTGATGGTAAATTTATTGAGCGTTTAGGTTCTTACAACCCAAACACCAATCCTGCAACCATCGAAATTAACTTCGAAAAAACTTTAGCTTGGGTAAACAGTGGTGCACAACCAACTGATACTGCTCGCGCTATCCTTTCTTACAAAGGCGTTTTGTACAAAAAACACTTAGAAGGTGGTGTTAAAAAAGGAGCTTTAACCCAAGAACAAGCAGATGAAAAATTTGCAGCTTGGTTAGATGCTAAAGCAGGTAAAATTTCTGGTAAATCAGAAGGTTTAGCCACTTCTAAAGCAGATGCGCGTAAAGCGGCATTAGCAGCAGAAGCTAAGAAAAAAGAGGATAAAGCAGCAGCTATCGCAGCTAAAAATGCACCAGTTGCAGAAGAAGTTGTTGAGGAAGAAGTTACTGAAGAAGCACCAGCTGTTGAAGCTGAAGCAACTGAAGAGGCTCCTGCAGCAGAAGCTACTAAAGAAGAAGGAGCAGAATAATTTTAATTATTTTGTCTCATAAAATAGCGTTCCGAATTTCGGAACGCTATTTTTTTAACTAAAAATGTCATCCTGAGGCACGAAGGATCTGCCTTATTGTTGTAGATCCTTCGTGCCCCAGGGTGACAAATGCAATTATATGAAACACGAAGAAGCATTTTATATAGGTTACGTTACCAAAACGAGGGGTTTAAAGGGAGAAGTTCAGGTATTTTTCGAATTTGATGAATACGAACAACTCGAATTTGATGTGGTATTTGCTGATATGAACGGTAAGCTTGTGCCGTATTTTGTGGCTTCGGCAAAATTGCAGGCCAATAAAACAGGCTATTTTAACTTTGATGATGCTGATCATATCGATAAAGTGCAGCCGCTATTAAAAAAGAAATTATACCTGCCCCTATCGCAAATGCCAGAACGAGAAGAAGGAGAATTTTTCTATACCGATTTTAAAGGCTATTTAGCTATAGATGAAACTTTGGGCGAATTGGGCGAAATTTTGGAAGTAAACGAATATCCACAACAATTTGTGGCTACAGTGATGTATAAAGAAACCGAAATCCTATTCCCGCTAAATGAAGATTTTATTGTGGAATATGACGAGGATGAAAAAACACTTACCCTCGATTTACCTGAAGGTTTGCTAGATATTTATTTAGCGCAATAGTAGCTTTAACCAGAAACTTTTTTTCTGGTTTTTCGTTCTACCTGTTATGAGGTATTTACTTATCATCGCAGTAGTTCTTTTTTCTGGCTGCAATCAAGCCGAACAAAGTGATCAGGCCGGAAATAAAACCGCTTTAAATAAAGTACGAAAGATAACCCAAAAGGATTCGATCCAAAAAGTTGCTTCCGTAGCATTAAAGGCGTTAAAGGCGAAAGATTACAATCGTTTTGCCTCCTGCTTTCACCCTGTTGAAGGCGTGCGCTTTTCTCCTTACGGTTTTATAGACTTTACGCATAAACAAATCCTGGCCAAAGATTTTTTAGAAGCCATTGATAAACATTGGATATTGACCTGGGGACATTACGATGGATCGGGCGAAGCCATTAAGCTAAGGGTTAAACCTTACATCGATCGCTATATTTACAATGCCGATTATGTGGCCGCCGAGAAAGAAGACTACGATTCTTTTATCGGTAATGGCAATTCTATCAATAACCTCAAAGAAATTTATCCTCAGCTCCACTTTACTGAATATTATTTTAGTGGTTTTGATCAAAAATATAACGGTTTAGACTGGAGCAGTTTGAGGCTTGTTTTTAAAAAATATCAGAACGATTATTATTTAGTTGCTGTTATACACGATCAATGGACAACTTAGTAGCAGCAAAATTCTCCTTCAGACTAAAGACTTCAGACTAAAGGCTTACCTTTGCACTATGCGTTTCGATATTATAACAGTTTTGCCCGCTTTATTAGAAAGTCCGTTTGCTCATTCTATTTTGCAACGTGCGCAAAAAAAAGGCATAGCCGAAATTGTTGTTCATAACCTGAGGGATTATGCCACCAACAAACAAAAAAGTGTAGACGATTACCAATATGGCGGTGGGAGCGGTATGGTAATGAGTATTGAGCCTTTTGCAGCCTGTATCGAAATGCTTCAGGCAGAAAGAGAATACGATGAAATTATTTTCATGAGCCCAGATGGTGTTACTTTAAACCAGAGCACAGCTAACGAATTATCGATTAAAAAGAATATCATTATTTTGTGCGGACACTACAAGGGCATTGATCAGCGTATACGCGATATCTTTGTAACAAGGGAGATCTCGGTTGGTGATTATGTTTTAAGCGGTGGCGAGCTTCCTGCAGCGATTGTGGTAGATGCTGTTGTACGTTTAATCCCGGGTGTTTTAAATGATGAGACCTCTGCATTATCTGATAGTTTTCAGGGGGAACTGCTTGATGCACCGGTTTATACGCGTCCTGCAGACTGGCGTGGACATAAAGTACCCGATGTTTTATTAAGCGGTCATGAAGCTAAGGTAAATGAATGGAGGCACGAACAGGCATTGGAGCGAACTAAAACACGCCGTCCTGACCTTTTGGAATAAAATTCCTTGTAAATTATAAAGGTAAATTCTATTTTAGGAGAAACGCTTCTAGTTCCCGATAATATGCCCAAACAGATCGTTATTTGTGATGACCATTTACTTTTTTTAAACGGCATTTCCGAACTACTTAAAAATACCGGGAATAACTATGGCATTTTTAAATTCAGCGATGTACATTCCTGCAGAAACCATTTAATGCATAACATTGCTGATGTTTTCATCTGTGATTTAAATATTAACCACTTTGATGGGTTTGTATTGATTGAAGAACTCAGATCCCAACTAAAAAATACCAAAATAATTGTTCTCACTGCTTATTACGAAGATTTTCTGATTCAAAAGGCAAAGAAACTGGGTGTGAATGCTTTCCTGAAAAAAGAAACACCTGCCGAAGAGCTTATCAGTATTATCGAATCAAATAAAGACACAACGTTTTATACCAATAAGAGTTATAAAAAAGGCGAGAGTGTATATAGTGCCATTGATGGTTCAATCGTCAATAAATTCCGGATATCCAGACAGGAAAAAGAGATTATTAAATTAATCATCAAAGGATTAACCAGTAAAGAAATTGCTGAAGTACTATTTATCAGCATAACAACCGTAACTACCCACAGGAAGAACATCCACCGGAAGTTGGAAATCAATAACAGTAGTTCGCTCATTAAGTTTGCTCATGAGAATAATCTACTTGATTAGCTTTCTGCTATTCCCGCTATTCTCTTGTGCACAAACCACAAACAAATCAATATCGGTAGTATCCAGCTATGCTGTAGACCAAAATTCATCGTGGACGAGCGGGGTGCTCCAACGACAAAAATTTAAGCCGTTTAAGCAGAATAGCAAGGTTAATATTGGCTATAACAAAGATGCGGCGGTATGGTGCAGATTTATTGTAAAAAACATAAACACTTCACAAAGCACTAAAACATGGTTATGTTTTAACAATAACCATATCGATAGCCTTAGCCTTTATGATGGTGAAGTAATTAAAACCATTGGCGATAGAACTGTTGGCCAGAGTCCGTTTATTGAAACCCTGGCATTTGAACTTAATCTGCAGCCTGGCGAAGAAAAATTACTTTGGCTGCGGGTTAAAAAAGAGACTTCCTTTTTAGATTTTTCTTATAGTTTGGAAGATCAGGCTTATTTAGAAAGCAAATCATCTCAAAAAACAGCACTGACTTCTTTTTTTATCGGTATGGTGTTTTTGTTGCTTATGATCAATGGGATATTGTTTTTCATGACCAAAAACAGGTTATATGTTTATTACATTGGCTATTCTATACTAACTGCGTTTTACACGGCAATTACAACCAATTTTGCAAAGCATGTTTTATTTCCTGAGTTTAGGTTTTTTAGCGAAGGCCGGGTTTACACCGGAGCACTATGGTATATTGCCTTGAGTATTTTTCTTGGGCATTTTTTAAAATTAAAAGAGAACCAGCCCGTTAAGCATAAATTAATTATAACCCTGGGAGGCATAAACTTTTTGCTGATTTTAATTTCGATTTCCTTATTAGTGTTTTATAAGGACTTTGAATTTCGCTACTTTTTTGTGTTAGGCTACATCGTATTCCTGGCTTCTATCGTCGTACTTTTCTGGGCGGCTTTAACACATCTAAAAATTGAAAAAACCCAGGCTATTTATGCGCTTCTTGCCTTTGCTCCACAGTTTGTATGGGGCGCTTGCTTAATTTTAAAGACATTTGAAATTATTCCAAAATCACTGGGCGATAATTGGATGTTGTTTATCGGCCTTTATGAAGTGTTTTTGTTCGGATACGTTTTATCAAGAAATTATATCGATATCTTTTTGAAGAACAACGAGCTGATGCAGCAGGTTATTTTTGAAAAAGAAAGTTCGTTGAGGGCCATTAGTGAAGTTCAGCTACGTGAGCGGAGAAACATCGCTAACATTATTCACGACAATGTAGGGAGCAAAATTGCCCATATTATTCATCTTTTTGACATGAAGAATGCCGAGCTTGCCAAGCAAACCATAAACGAACTGGCTGAGGATATTAGAGAGATCTCTCACAAAATACTGCCAAAAGCACTTGATGAAGGCGCTTTGATATCTAGCCTGCAAAGTCAGATCTCAAGCCTGAACGCAGGTTTAACAGATGCAAAAATTGAGCTTTTCTGTTATGATTTTCCTGATAAAATTGATGAAAAATGGATTTATGACTTATATCTTATCGCACTTGAGGTTATAAACAATGCCATTAAGCATGGTAACGCTGAGTTAATTACCATCGAACTTTACAAATATCCCAAAAATTACCATTTTCAATTTACAGATGATGGGCTTGGCTTCGATCTGCAGAAAACAAGCAAGGGCTTTGGGCTCGAAAACATCGAAAAGAGAGCAAAGTACTACAAAGGTAATTTCGAAATCAGTAGTGTTAAAAACGAAGGCACTATTATTCAGATCAATATCCCATCCAATCGCTAGTCTGTAACTGTTTTGTGAATTCTGTACATGTAAATATACCCTTTATTGGGTATTTCTGCCAGGGTATCTTTAGTATACTTTAGCTTAATAAAAGCAATACACCCTTTAAATTGATGGAAATGAAACAATTACTTACGGCAGTACTAAGTGTGCTGGCTATTGCGGGTTATGCGCAAGACTTAAGTCCAAAAAAGAACGAAAGTGGAAAATACGGATTTGTAAACAAGGCGGGAAAAGAAGTGATTCCTTTTAAGTATGAAAAGACTGGATACAGTTTCCATGAAGGATTAATTGCGGTTAAATTAGATGGAAAATACGGATTTATAGATGAAACAGGAAAGGTGGTTATCCCATTCAAATATGATGATGCCATTTACTTTAAAGATGGCTTTGCACAGGTTGAGCTAAATAAGAAATCGGGTTATATCGATAAAAAGGGCAAGGAAATCACAGCCCTAAAATACGATGTTGCCTTTGATTTTTATGAAGGTATTGCCAAGGTGAGACTAGATGAGAAGTATGGTTTTATTGATGTTAGTGGCAGAGAAATTACTCCTTTAAAGTATGAAGACGGAAATAACTTTAAAAATGGTTATGCAAGTGTGAAACTAAAGAACAAATGGGGTTTCATCGATAAAACGGGCAAAGAATTTACAAAGTTTAAATACGATTACGCAAAAGATTTTAATGATGGGGTTGCTCCTGTTGAAAAGAATAAGCTCTATGGCGCCATTGATAAAAACGGAAATGAAATCATCCCTTTCAAGTATAGGTTCATTGCTGATTTTGAGGATGGTTTAGCTAAAGTTGGGCTTAATGGAAGAGAGGGCTTTATAAACAGAACAGGCGAAGAAGTTATACCGATTAAATACGATGCGGTTGGCAGCTTTGAGAATGGAGTGGCCAGGTTTAGATTAAACGGCAGATGGGGAGCAATGGATAAAACAGGTAAAGAAATTACACGATAAATAAACATTGACATGAAAAAAGTAACAGTATTGTTTTTTTTACTTTACGGATCTTTCGCCTTTGGCCAGGAGACTTATGAGAACAAGAAATTAGCCTTGATTAATGATATTTTTTATAAAACAACAAGGCAAAACATCAACTCCTTTATGAAGGATAAAGGTTTTGAAAAAGGTGATGTTGAAGAAGGGGAAGATGAGGTTAAAGAAATATTGGCCTTCGACTCCAAATTTGATATGATGGAGGTGTCTTATGCGAAAAATGATAAAATTTCGACTATAGTTTGCATTTTTTCAGGTGCGATTAATGTGGCATTTATCGACATGGAGCTGAAAAACAAGGGATATACAGCTAAAGTTGTTAAACAATCTATAGATGGACAGCCGGTTAATAAAAGTATCTGGAGTAAATCCGGAACGAAGTACAATTTTGTTACCTATGCCGATGAAAAGGAAAAAATAGGCGTTTTAGGCTATGGGGTATATTAGGAATTGTTGTTAAAACCGGATCGGGTTACTTGAATAAAATGAAACTCAAAGGCGCAGAAAAACAGTTTTGGTGGCATTTTGGACATATTACCGAAGCTAAAAACATCCCTACAGAACTGCCTGGTTTTGCCAGCATCGATTCGTTGGTTGATGATGAGTATTTAGCCATGCTTTTTGCAAAAGTTTCGGTTATGGGGAGTATTTATTTGAAAGAAACAAGGATAACAGATGAAGGGGTGAAATTGATCAGCAATGTCAGGCAACTTAAAGATTTAACCCTGATGAAGCATGAAAATATTACCAAAGCGTGTTTGCCTTATCTGAACAAACTAACCGATTTGGAATACCTCGATATTTGGAAAACTAAAATCAGGTTAGAAGATATAACGGTTTTAAAAGATTTAAAGAACCTTAAAGAGCTGCATATATCGCCTAACGATGAAGGTGTAGAAGAAAGTTGGGATGCTATTTTGGAAAAGATAATTAAAGCGGAAGAAACGTTGCCCAATTGTATTATTCACACTTGATATCATCAATTGTTAAATAATTTAGCTCAGAATATTGAATGCTGAATTTCGTGATATATTCGCGAATAGTGCCCTCCTGACCTTTTGGAATAGAAGCATTTAACGCAATAGAATGTGGAATTCGTAAAGATTGTGGAAAAAATTAAAATAGGTTTTTTTTTCTCAAAAATAATCCCTAATATTGCAATCCGATTTTCACGGGATGAAATATCGATTTAATAGCTTAAAATCATGGATTTAGTAAAATTTGTTGAAGAGCAGGCCATCGCAAAAAAAGATTTTCCTGCGTTCAAGTCTGGCGATACAGTGAGCGTACACTATAAAATTCGCGAAGGTAATAAGGAACGTATCCAAATTTACCAAGGTGTTGTAATACAACGTAACAGTGCAGGTGCTAATGAAACCTTCACCGTTCGTAAAATGAGCAACGGCGTTGGTGTTGAGCGTATTTTCCCTTTTAGTTCTCCAAATATTGAGAAAGTAGAAGTGAATAGCTATGGGAAAGTTCGTAGAGCGAAATTGTTCTATTTACGTGCTTTAACTGGTAAAGCTGCTCGTATCAAATCTTTGAGAAAATAATATTCTTTATTATAAGATATAGCCTTCACGATTAATTTCGTGGAGGTTTTTTTGTTTGTACCTTTGTTAAATGTTAGATTCTGCTTTTTTCGACCAAGTGTTTTGGGGTAATACCGTAAAAGCCTATTTCCTTTTCGGAGGCATACTTTTTTTAGGCTTAGTTTTTAAGAACATTGTTTCTAAGCTGTTAAGTAGGTTACTGTTTAAGCTTTTCAGAAACTTTTCAAATCAATCGCATAACGATGCTTTTGTTGCTTTACTGGTAAAACCCATCGAGGTTTTTATTCTGTTAACCACACTTTATCTATCCATCAACCAGTTAAAACACCCGCTGGAGGTAGCTGTATTCCATTACAGCAAATTAATAGGTAAGGTTAAAGAGTTAATACCCGTAACAATTGGAGATTGTATTGACCGGATATTTTTGTTTGGGATCATCCTATCTATTTTTTGGATTATTTTAAGGATCATCGACTTCATTAGCCACGTTTTGCTATTTAAAGCCTCACTTACCAATAACAAATCAGACGATCAATTGGTTCCTTTCTTGAAGGAGCTGTTTAAAACGATCGTAATCTTTATCGGTTTTTTCACTTTGTTGGGTTTTGTTTTTGAGGTTAATGTATTAACGCTGATTACAGGATTGGGTATTGGTGGTATTGCCATTGCTTTGGCGGCTAAAGAGAGCTTAGAGAACTTAATAGGTTCATTCACCATCTTTTTAGATAAACCATTTACGGTTGGCGATCTGGTAAAGGTTGATGGTGTTGAAGGAACGGTTGAAAAAGTTGGTTTCAGGAGCACAAGGATCAGAACATCAGAAAAAACCATGGCTACGATACCCAATAGAGGTATGATTGATGGTGTTTTAGAAAACCTGTCGCTGAGGAATTCGCGCAAGGTATCTTTTATTATCGGGCTTACCTACGAAACCAATTCAGCATCACTCAGAGAAATCATTAGCGAAATAGAAAGTTACATCAACAACCATCAAGGTACCAGCGACGATGGAAATGCCTCTTTTAAAAGCTTCGGCGATTCGGGTTTGAATGTAGAGGTTAATTATTTTGTAACCGTGCTGGAATATGCCGAATTCCTTAAAATCAGGCAGGAAATCAATCTCGAAATTATGGATATCGTTATCCGCAACAAATCAGATTTTGCTTATCCTACGCAGCGTTTAATTAGCGATAGGCCAGCTCCTGCAGGTAATAATGAAGAGGTAGGTAATGATGCTATGGATTAAATAGCGGCAGATTTAGTGGTCTGTGTAACTAAATGCTATTATTTAGTAGAAAAACAAAAAGGATGTCATCCTGAGCCTGTCGAAGGACAATCTTTTTTAGGTTTTTCGCATTTAAGGTCTTCGACAAGCTCAGACTGACAACGAGTGGATGTTTAATTTAATAACATTGGTGTCTCACAGATAATAGGAATATGTAATTATTTTTCTTTTTTGGAAAGCAAGGGCATAGCTACTATTGAGGTTTGTTCCTGCTATTCACTTCAAGTCTCCACTGCGTTTCGAGCTTTCCGTTACTATCAGGTTTATGTGGCAGCCTTTGTATTTCAAATCTTTTCAAATGCTCTGGTCTGTGTCCCCACAGACCAGAGGGTTAATTCTTGTTTGTGATATAACAAAAAAGCCGTCCGATTTTACATCGGGACGGCTTTTCTATATTTATATATACGACTTTAGCTTAAGGTAGCTAGGGTAGTTATTCCACCCTTTACAACCTGGTTAAGTTCTACGTTAACCTTTGTCCCTACGGGTAAAAATACATCAACTCTTGAGCCGAATTTGATGAAACCAAATTGTTCGGCTTGTACCACCTGATCTCCTTCTTTAACATACCACACAATCCTGCGGGCCAATGCACCAGCAATTTGACGGAATAGTACAGGAGTACCGTTTTTATGCTCTACAACAGTTGTAGTACGTTCATTCTCTGTTGATGATTTTGGATTCCATGCAGCAAGGTATTTTCCTGGGTGATATTTGAAGAACTTCACCACGCCCGAAATCGGATTACGGTTAATGTGAACATTTATTGGCGACATAAAAATCGAAACCTGTAAACGTTTATCTTTAAAATATTCACCTTCTTCTGTTTCTTCAATTACCACTACTTTGCCATCTGCCGGGCAGATAACCAGATTTTCGCCCGAAGAAAAGCTGCGGCTTGGGTTGCGGAAAAACTGCAATACAATGATAAATAATGCAGCTGAAAAGATATAAATGAACCAGCGCAACCAGGTTATGTCGTGATATTTATAATCAACTACCGCATTGATTACGAAGATAAACAATATGCTTAAGGCAATGGTGGTGTAGCCTTCTTTATGTATGGTCATTGTTTTAGAAATTATTGGGCAAAGGTGCGAAAAATAAATTAATCCAATCTAAAAATTATGCCTCTGTTGCTCTGTAAATATCGGTCAGGTTTCTGCCAAGGCCATTATAATCTAATCCGTAACCCACCACAAATTCGTTAGGTATTTCAAAACCAACGTATTCTAGCTCTTCAATTTCATATTTTAAAGCACTTGGTTTAAGCAAAAGAGACGCTACTTTAATTGAAGCAGGATTTTTTTCTTTTATTGTTTTTAAAATATGCGTTAAGGTTAAGCCTGTATCGACAATATCTTCCACAATGATAATATCTCTGCCCTCGATGTTATCCGGCAGTCCGATTAATTCTTTTACGTTTCCCGAACTCGACGTTCCTTCGTAAGATGCTACGCGCATAAAAGCGACTTCGCAAGGCACGTTAATTTCTTTGATTAAATCGGCCATAAACAAAAAACTACCACTTAATACGCCAATAAATAGCGGGCATTTACCCTCATAATCAACATTGATCTGGATGCCCAGTAAACGGATCCGTTTGTTTAAGGTATCGTTTTCTAAAAATATCTCGAACTCTTTATCCTCTACTTTTATTTTGTGCATGCTGCTGTTGAAAGGTTATTGTTGGTTAATTGCATAAATCGGTTAACTGGTTAATCGTGGGTTTTAACTAAGAACTGTAAACTACCAATTGCAAACTTGGTCATGGTTAATTGTTTAAATCTGCTAATCATCTCCAAACGCCCAACGCTAAACTCCAAACTAATTTTGGTTAATTGTTTAATCGTGTGGCTCAACGGGTAAATGCCAATTGGCAACTGCAAACTGATTACTATTGAGCCTTTTCCAGTTCCTTTTGCCTTCTTCGTTCTTCTCTTCGCTCTTGTCTAAGCTGTTTTTTGGTTTTACCAGTATCGGCAGGATTGGTTATCTGTTTGCTTGAAGTATCTTTTTTAGCTCCTCCGCCAAAAATACGATCGAATAAACTTTTGTTTTTATCCTGTACAATTATGGGTGGCAACCCGTCTTCATCATCATCAAATATGGTTGTGTCAATGACCGCGGTATCAGGTGCTAAATATTGGCGGAGACCCTCTCTTAAACGTACGTTATAGAAACCATAACCAGAAGTATCGCTCGCCACTAAACCTCTTCTCGCCATAATATTTCCCATAAACCTAAAATAGTTGAACATATAAGGTTTTAAACTACCATCAGCCATGAATTTATACATCGATGCCTTTGGTTTAGGAACAATACTCGCCAGGAACAATCCATCACCGATGGTTAAATCGGCAGGTTGTTTTCCAAAATAATAGCGCGAAGCCTCACCTATTCCATAAATATTTTGGCCTAGTTCCATAATGTTGAAATATACCTCGAGCATCCGTTGTTTGCTTACCAGATGGTTATGCTCAATAAGCCAAACAATTAATATCTCCTCGGCTTTACGGGCCAAGGTTTTTTGACGGCTTAAATAAACATTTTTAACCAGCTGCATACTGATGGTACTGCCACCGCGTTTAAATTTCTTTTCTTTAAAGTTTACTGCGATTGATTTACGGATCGATTCTTCAACAAAGCCGTTGTGCGTAAAAAATGATGGATCTTCTGCCGTTAAAACCGCATTGATAAAGTTTTTTGATATTGACGATAAAGGTGTAAAATTTGGGTTTGATGGGCCTATGGTAATATCACGCATCGGTTTGCCATACTCATAAGGCGTATAAACAAATGGGCTGTTGATTTTTTGCAGATTGGTTTTGCCCCATTGTACAATTTTGAAATCTACCGGGGTTAAGGTAGAGCTAAAGCGCACACTGTCTGGCACTTTAGTGTCTAAATAAAAATTTAGGTTATACTTCACCTTGCCCTGTACTTTTAATCCTTCCAGCGATTCGAACAAGCCTTGCGGAAAAGCATCTAAAACCCCTTGTGCATCCTGTTCTTCGGCGTTTAGTTTTAACTCATATATTTTGTTCTTTCCTAAAGTATATTTAACAAAAGGGCGGATCTGTGCATTTTTTAGGTAGGCTGTTGAAGTGCTGTCTAAAGCAATGAAATTAGGTCCAACTAAAATATCGGCATCCAGTTTGGCGCTTTGTACTATGATATCGTTTGAAGCAATGCGTGGCTGGTTAATTAGCATGTTTTTTACCGACCAGGAGCCAGATATTTTATAATCTTCGCCGCTGTATTTTGCATTTTTAAGTTCGGTTTGTAAGGTATCAAAACTGATTTTTGCATGTAGCTTGTTGTTTAAGTAAGGTAATTCCAGTTTTTTTCCATCGGCATAAGCGGTAAAGCTCAATTCTTTGCTGCCTGGGTTTACATAACCATTTACATGCCAGGTAGATTCGTTATTGTTTACATCAATGGTTGATTTTAAATCACCACCATCAATTGTAGCGGTTGTTGCAAAACTTAACTTGGCTGTATCGTGATCGTTTAATTTAAAAACCATGTTCTTCACATCCATATCGTCAGGGATTTTGTATAAAACCTGATTTAAGATGTTACTGGCTATTTCTGGTAAGTTGGCTTTTCCATTGGTTTGTGTGCTATCTTTTTTCTTGCGTTTTAAGATGAAATCGATATTTGTGGTCGAATCTTTAAGTACAACACTTACAAAACCATTGTTCAATTTTACTTCTGAGAGTTTTACTTTACCAAAAATGAGTGGGAAAAGTTTAACACCAACACTGAGTTCGCCAATATTAGAAAGCGTATCCCTATCTTTAGGAACAACAGAAATATTGGTCATTTTTACGGTGCTAAGCCCTGTAAAACCGGTCGATCCGATTTTAACTTCCAAACCATAATCCTTGTCGGCCTTGGCAATTGCTTTGGCCACCATTTTTTTAAGAAGCGCTTCCCTTTTGCTATAGGCTACCGCGCCCAATGCAATACAAACAACTAAAAAAACACCTAAAACCCAGGCTCCGATTTTTAAATATTTTTTGGGGATCTTAATTTTTGGTATTCGCATATAGTCGTTAAAATGGTTAATTGCTTAAACGTAACAATTAAATGTTTATTTCGTGTTAAAATTACAGTTAAAAAGCCTAAATAAAAGTATTTATGGCTATGTTTTGTTAATTTTGAATTTAAATTAATACAATGCAGATTAGCCCGCAACAAGTTTTAGATGCACTTAAAAATGTTGAAGATCCCGATCTTAAAAAAGATCTGGTTACTTTAAACATGATTAAAGATTTACAGATAACAGATAACCAGGTCAATTTTACATTAGAGCTTACTACGCCGGCATGTCCAATGAAAGAGATGCTAAAAAATGCCTGTACAAATGCCATCAAGCATTTTGTATCGCCAACGGCAGAGGTAATCATCAATGTAACTTCGAGGGTTACCCAACCAAGCAATTCCTCCTCGTTAGATAACATCAAAAACATCATTTTGGTTTCATCCGGAAAAGGAGGAGTTGGTAAATCTACCGTAGCAAGTAACCTGGCGGTTGTATTGGCTAAAGATGGTGCCAAAGTTGGCCTCATCGATGCCGATATTTACGGCCCATCGGTACCCACCATGTTCGATCTGGTTGACGCTAAACCGGGCGCTGAAGAAACTACCGATGGTAAAACCAAAATTTTACCGATCGAAAAATACGGGATCAAATTATTGTCGTTAGGCTTTTTTGCGGATCCTGGTCAACCGGTGCCGTGGCGCGGACCAATGGCATCGAATGCTGTAAAACAATTGTTTAACGATACCAACTGGGGAGAACTGGATTATCTGATTGTAGACCTTCCTCCGGGAACTGGCGATATTCACATCACCATTACGCAGAGTTTCCCGATTTCGGGGGCGGTGGTAGTTACAACACCTCAACAGGTTGCTCTGGCCGATACGCACAAAGGTTTGGCGATGTTCAGGATGCCAGGAATTAATATCCCAATTTTAGGCGTTATAGAAAACATGTCGTATTTTACACCTGCAGAACTGCCAGACAATAAATATTATATCTTCGGAAAAGGTGGCGGTACCGAACTTGCAGCACGTTTTGATGTACCGTTTTTAGGCGAAATTCCAATTATCCAGAGTATTTCGGAGGCTGGAGATAAAGGGAAGCCGGTTGCATTAAACGAGAATCCTTTACTGGATGTTATATTTGGAGATATTGCAAGTAAAATTGCACAACAGATATCCATCAACAATGCGCAAATGGTGAATTGCTAAAAAATTACTATTTTTATAAATTAAAATATATATAATGAATTTAACAGAACAAGTAGAACAGGCATTGGAAACTATCAGGCCATATTTAAAGGCTGATGGAGGTGATGTTTCTGTTGAAGAAATTACATCTGAAGGAACGGTAAAGCTTAAGCTTTTAGGCAACTGCGGTTCTTGCCCGATGAGTTTCATGACTATGAAATCTGGTATCGAACAGGCAATTATGAAAGCTGTTCCTCAGATCACGTCAGTAGTTGCCGTTAACATGGCCGAGCAAGAATAAGCTTTAACACTATTTAACAAGGAAGTTTTATTAATAAAATTACTTTTGTCTTAATGAGATATTGTGTTGCCCTAATTTGCCTTATTTTTTCTGTAACCGCTTTTGCACAACAAAAGCCGGCACAGGATAAACTCATCCAATTTTCAGGGATTATTACCGATATCGATAGCTCAAATGTGATACCTTACGTTACCATCACCAATCTTTCTGCGAAGAGTAAAAGGGTTGGTGCTGATTATAGAGGATATTTTACCTTCATTGTAAATCCTGGCGATACCATCTTGTTCACCGCCATTGGTTACAAGAAATTTTCTACGGTAATTCCAGAAAGTACACCAGATAGCAAGTACACCATTATGGTTAAACTGAAAGCCAATGTGATCGATTTACCATCGGTGCGTGTTTTTCCATGGGCAACAACAGAAGAATTTACCCGCGAGTTTTTATCAATGAAACTGGCGGATGATGATATGGCCATAGCCAAAAAGAATCTCTCACGTTCCTCAATTGATGGCTTGATTCAAACGCTACCGCGTGATGGACAGGAAATCGGAAGTCAGAATTACCGATATAATTTTGATAGGATGGTCAATAAAAACATGGTGCAAACCAATCCCCTTCTTAATCCTTTCGCCTGGGGCAAGCTGATGCAGCAGATTTTTGATGGGGATAAGAGTAGGACGAATTAGTTTGGAGTCTTGAGTTCGGAGTCCTGAGTCTTGGATGCAGAACAGTTTCTTTCAGTAAACAAATTAGTCTCATGGGGTCGTCATCTCCGATAGCTATCATCGGATGAAGCGAAGCGAAAATTGCGGGGAATAAAAAAAGGGAAAACGTTTCCATTTTCCCTCCGACATCTTACATCAAAACTTATCTTTTTTTGCTTTTATTCGGAAACTTCATTTTGTAATCTGTTTTGATATTTCCTTTCGAAATCGCATCCAGTTTGCTTTTAAGCATGGTTTTACGGAGCACACTTACTTTGTCGGTGAATAATTTTCCTTCGATATGATCGTATTCATGTTGGATTACACGTGCTGGCATTCCGTCTACATCTTCAGTATGCTCTACCCAATTTTCATCGAAATAAGTGATTTTGACATTAGGCTTGCGCATGATGTTTTCACGGATATCAGGAATACTTAAGCAGCCTTCGTTAAAACTCCAGGCTTCGCCCGTTTCTTCCAAAATTTCGGCATTGATAAATACCTTTTTGTAGCCGGGTGTGCCATCTTCATCTTCACCTGTATCAACAATAAACAAACGGATAGGCAAACCAATTTGAGGGGCAGCTAAGCCTACACCATTTGCGTAATACATGGTGTCGAACATGTCGCTGATTAATTGTTTTAATCCTGGATAATCTTTATCGATATCGGTTCCTACCTTTTTTAAAACAGGATCGCCGTAAGCTACTATTGGTAATTTCATTGTATTATATTTTTTCAGATCTCAATCTGAGCTTGTTAATCGCAAAATTGTCATTCTGAGTGCAATGAAGAATCTCTAACATCTTAATTACTGTCCAAACAAGTTGCTACTATGTTTAATTGAACTGCTCATCGGTTTGAGATACTGCGTGCCTCAGTATGATAGCAAGTTTTGTACAAAAATAAGAATTATTCCTCTATTGGGCAGAAAGTAAAGATATTCAGTTGTTCAATATCTAAAATCTCGTTGGCAACATCTGCCATTTGCTTGGTAGTAACGGCATTTATTTTCTCAAAAACAGTTTCCAGAGAATCGATTTTGTTGTGATCGATCAGGCTTTTGGCCATCGAAATGATTAAACCGATCCTGTTTTCCTCGCCTAAGGCAATCTGTCCGATAAATTTGTTCTTGGCTTTTTGTAACTGCAGTTCATTTAAAGGATGTTCTCTGAGCTTTTTGATCTCCTTAAAGATTAAAGAGAGTGCTTTGGCTTGTTTTTCTTTATCTGTTCCGAAATAAATGGAAAAAATACCTGTATCGCTTAATGGAGAAAAATTGGACTCGATGGTATAGGCAATCCCATATTTTTCCCTGATCTGTAGATTTAATACCGAACTCATTCCATTGCCGCCAAAGTAATTATTCAACAGCATTAAAGGCACCTTTTGCGATTGGTGTGTAGAATATGCCTGCCTGCCTAAAATACAGTGTGCCTGCATAATCGGCTTGTAGATAGTAGTATTGTTTTGTGGAAGTGTACCTGGTTTAATCCTTTCTTTGTTTGGATTATTCTCTTCAACATCAGCAAAATGTTTGCTCCCTTTATTAACAACACTGTTTAAGGTGTAATTACCTAAAACGGCCACCACAATTTCGTTTGTGCGGTAATTGGCCTTTCTGAAATTGATTACATCCTCGCGGGTAAAATGCTGAACGGATTCAGTTGTGCCCAAAATGTTGTTGCCCAGTGCATGGCCAGCGAAAAGCATATCCTCAAAGTCATCATTAATGGCCTCTTCCGGTTGATCTAAATAAGAAGAAATTTCATCCAGGATTACACTTTTTTCTTTATCCATTTCCTCTTCAGGAAAGGTGGAGTGGAACAGAATGTCGTTGAAAAGATCTAATGTTCTATCTAAATATGGATTTAAAAAAGAAGCGTGGACGCAGGTGTATTCTTTTGTAGTATAGGCATTTAAGTCTGCTCCAACACTCTCCAAGCGGTTTAAAATCTGGTTGGTGCTGCGTTTTTCGGTACGCTTGAAAATCAGATGCTCAATAAAATGCGCTAAACCCGCTTTGTTTTCAGGCTCGTCGCGCGATCCTGTGTTGACGATGATGCATGCGTGAGAGATGGCAGAGGGCGAGGGCACATGCAATAAGCGTATGCCGTTTGGCAAAGTGTGAACATTGTATTCCATTGGGGGGCAAAGATAAGGCTAATTGCTTACAAAGCCTCGGTATCTGGATATTGCAATTGTAAAGCGGAAATCAATTTATTCTTGTTAGGCCTTTTGAGTATCAAAAAAATAAAATTAGCTGCACCGAATATCAAAAAGAATGAATTATGCGTCATAAAAAACCCAACTATATTGAAAAGAGCACCCCCTTCCAGCATTGCCGAACTGATGATAAACGCACTTTGATACATATTAATCTTTGTATCGGCAGGAGCATTTTTGTCGATTTTTGCCATTAAGTTTCTGTAAAAAAAGATGCTCGCTGAGATGGTGATCAATCCCATAATCGGAAATATTGGGTTAAAAGGTGAAGTGGTTTTAGGGTTCGCATCAAAAAACATCATCTCGCGGTTGAGAAATATGGTTACTAATGCAAAGAGGAAAACACCAGCGCATAAAGCAAGGTGAATAGTTTGGAGTGTTTTTAGTTTGGTATTCATTTCAAGTTTTAAGATAATACTTTATGGTTGGTTTAAAGAGATTGTCATGTTGAGCTTATCGAAACACTATCGAAATGTTCTTCGACAAGCTCAGAATGACAAAGCAACTAAAAATTATTTCGTAATCCCCTCCAACGAGAATAAAAACGCCCAGCGTAACGAAACATCTTTTAAATAATCGAAACGGCCTGATGCGCCGCCATGGCCAAATTCCATATTGGTTTTAAGCAGTAATACATTCTTATCAGTTTTGGTTGCCCTTAATTTGGCAACCCATTTGGCTGGCTCGAAATATTGAACCTGGCTATCGTGTAAGCCCGTAGTAACCAGCATATTCGGGTAAGCTTTTTTCTCTACATTTTCATATGGAGAATAGCTTTTCATATAATCGTAAGCTGCTTTTTGTTTCGGATTTCCCCACTCGTCGAACTCATTCGTGGTTAATGGAATGCTTTCATCTAGCATGGTATTAATTACATCTACAAAAGGAACATCAGCAATAATACCATTCCATAAATCGGGAGCCATATTAGCCACAGCGCCCATTAATAAACCGCCAGCACTTCCGCCATGTGCATACAAATGGCCTTTTGAAGTATATTTCTGATCAACAAGATATTCTCCTGCTGAAATAAAATCGGTAAAAGTGTTTTTCTTTTTCATCAATTTACCATCTTCATACCATTGGCGACCCATTTCCTGTCCACCGCGGATGTTGGCAATGGCGAAAACAAAGCCACGGTTTAACAAGCTTAATCTTGGTGAAGAGAAGTTTGCATCAGTGCTCGATCCATAAGATCCATACGCATAGAGCAGTAAGGGTGCATGCCCATTTTTTTCGAAGCCTTTTTTGTGAACCAAAGCGATTGGGATTTTTGTGCCATCTTTTGCTGTAGCGAAAACGCGCTCCGTTACATAATCTCTAGGATCGTAACCGCCAACAACCTCCTGTTGTTTCATCAGTTTTTTATCCTTTTTCTCGAGATCGTAATCGTAAACTGAGTTTGGTGTGGTTAAAGAGGTGTAAGAATAACGCAGTGTTTTGCTGTTATATTCTGGATTTGCTCCAACACCAGCAGCGTAAACAGGTTCATCAAACTTGATATAATAATCGCTACCATCCTTTTTCAGTACGCGTAACTCGGTCAGACCATTTTTACGTTCTGATAACACCAGATGGTCTTTAAATTCTTCTCCATATTCCAATAATACATCTTTACGGTTTGGAATAACCTCTTTCCAGTTTTCTTTTTCTGTTTTATCCAAAGGGCATTGCATCAAACGGAAATTTTTAGCGTTCCAATTGGTTATGATGTAAAACTTATCATCTACGGTTAAAATATCGTATAAAACATCTTTTGAGCGTGGTGAAAATACTTTAAACGCTGCTTCCGGATGATCGGCATCAATCATTCTATATTCGGTAGTTAGTGTTCCCTGCGACGCAATGAAAATAAAACGGCCATTTTTCGATTTCATTACACCAATATAATTGCTATTGTCTTTTTCATCATAAACTACGGCATCTGTTTTAGCATCGGTACCAAGGGTGTGCTTTTTGATTTTTTCGCTTAATAGTGTAACGGGATTTTTCGAAGTATAGAAAAGTGTTTTATTGTCATTCGCCCATGCTACCCCGCCTTCAGTGTTGGTAATGGCATCCTTTAACATTTCGCCAGTTTCTAAATTTTTAACATTGATGGTGTATTGGCGGCGCGAAACCTGATCTACGCCAAAAGCTAAAAGTTTATTATCGGGACTAACACTAAATCCGGTTGCGCTGTAATAGGCATGGCCCTTTGCCAGCTTATCCACATCCAAGAGTATTTCCTCTGTGGCTGACAAGCTCCCTTTTTTACGGCAATACTTAAAATATTGCTGCCCATCTTCGGTTCTGGTGTAATAGAAATAGCCATTTTTGAAAACAGGAACAGTTTCGTCTTTTTCTTTAATCCTACCTTTCATTTCTTTAAACAGATCAGCCTGAAATTGATCTGTACTTTTCATCATCGTGTTGAGGTAGGTGTTTTCGGCTTTTAAATAATCGACAACTTTTGTACTATCAGGGCCTTTTTTAAAGTAATCAATCATCCAATAGTAGTTATCTACCACGGTATCGCCGTGTATAACTCTTTGGTGCGGAATAATTTCTGCTACTGGAGCTTTGGCATCGGGCCACTTAATCGCTTTCATTTCTTTCTTTTGAGGGTTATTGCAAGCCGTAAATGCACTAAGTACGATTAGGGCAGGTAAGATACGTTTCATAGTGGTTTGAATTTAGGTTGAATGCAATTTAATAATTTAGTTCAATAGTTCAGTTGCCATTAGTTCATTAGTGGCATGGAGGTTAACTGGTTAATCGCTTAAATCGGTTAACTTGTAATAACCAAGCGGTACTTCTGACCTTCGTCACCAAACTTCGGACTTATAAAATAGTTCATTTGTGATTGGTTAGCGGCATGGAGGTTAATTGTTTAAATCGGTTAATCGACTCCAAACGCCAAACTCCCAACCCCAAACTAATTACCATTTTTGTAAAAATCCATTATGCCTATAGATAATCATCTGAATTAGAAAAATTGATGGTAAATTGCCACATCAAATTGCTTGAAAATAATAATGAAATTAGGGTACAAAAAAATAGTTGTTAAAGTTGGTTCGAATGTAATTACACAGGCGAATGGTTTGCCCGATGAAGCAAGAATTAAACACCTTGTGAATCAACTGGCCGATATAAAAAAACTTGGTATTGAAGTTATTTTGGTTTCTTCAGGTGCGGTAGCATCAGGCAGAAGTTTGATCAAGGTATCTGAAAAACAAGACGCCGTAACTACCCGACAGCTATTGGCTGCCATTGGTCAGGTTAAACTGATTAATACCTATGCTAATTTTTTTGCAGCGCATGAAATTCAGTGTGCACAGGTTTTGGTTACCAAGGAAGATTTCCGCGACCGGGCACATTATTTAAACATGAAAAACTGCTTACAGATTTTGCTTCAAAATGAGGTAATCCCTGTGGTGAATGAAAATGATGTAGTTTCGGTTACTGAACTGATGTTTACCGATAATGATGAATTGGCTGGATTAATTGCTTCGATGTTAAATGCCGATGCCTTAATTATCCTGTCGAATGTAAACGGCATCTACAACGGCGATCCGAAAATTGAAGGATCGGCTGTTATTGAGGAAATTAATGGTTCGGTTGCTAACCTGGCTTCTTTTATACAAACGGGCAAATCCCAATTTGGCCGTGGTGGAATGATCACCAAATCGACCATGGCACAGAAAGTAGCAAAACTGGGCATCACAGTCCATATTGCCAACGGAACGCAAGATGATGTGCTCACTTCTTTGCTAAACAACGAACTGGTGCATACACGCTTTGTTCCCGAAAAAAGCAAATCAGGCAAGAAAAAATGGATTGCTCACTCCGAAACTGCCGCAACAGGCGTGGTGAAATTAAATGATGGGGCAAAAACGGTATTAACATCTGGTAAAGCCACCAGTTTATTGCCCGTAGGGATCGTCGAGATACAAACGGACTTTTTAAAAGGTGATATTATTAAAATCATAGACGAAAAAAACAATCTCATAGGGCTCGGGATAGCAGAATATGGATCAGATAAAGCCAGAGAACGTATCGGGCAAAAGAAACAGAAAGCGCTGGTGCATTACGATTATTTTTACTCGGCGATTTAAAGGTTTAACCACAGAACACACAGAGAAAATCACGGAGTGATACAGAGTTAAGCAAATTCTCTCTTTTTCCTCTGTGTAAAACTCGGTAACCTCTGTGGTAGAAAAACAAAACAATGGATTACAAACAATACTTCGAAAAAACAAAACAAGCAAGTCGTACCTTGGTTAGCCTTGGTAAAGAAACGACAGATGCAGTTCTAACAGATCTGGCTGCGGCTTTAGTTGCAAATATAGATGAGATTCTTGCCGAGAACGTCAAAGATTTAGCTAAGATGCCGATCGAAGATCCCAAATACGACAGGTTGAAGTTGAGTGCAGCACGTATTGCTGATATTGCGAATGATCTTAAAAATGTTGCTGGCTTAAGCAGTCCGTTGGGTAAAATTCTCTCAGATAAAACGCTGGAAAACCAGCTTCATATCCAAAAAGTTAGTGTGCCTTTAGGTGTTGTAGGTGTGATTTACGAAGCGCGCCCAAATGTTACTGCTGATGTATTTTCACTCTGTTTTAAAACCGGAAATGTTGCTGTGCTAAAAGGAGGCAGTGATGCTGAATTTTCGAATCTGGCTATTGCAAAAGTGATACACGAGGTTTTGGATAAGTATAAAATCAATCGCCATGTTTTAACCCTATTGCCAGCCGAAAGAGCCGCAACCGAAGCTTTATTGAACGCAAGAGGTTTTGTCGATGTGCTGATCCCGAGAGGAAGTCAATCGTTAATTAATTACGTTCGCGAAAACAGTAAAATCCCCGTTATTGAAACCGGAGCTGGGATAGTACATACTTATTTTGATGAATCTGGAGATTTAGAGAAAGGGAAAGCAATTATTTTTAATGCAAAAACCAGAAGGGTAAGTGTTTGTAATTCGCTTGACTGTGTACTAATTAATCAAAATCGGCTTAATGATCTGGCTGCGCTTTTATCTCCCCTGGCTGATGGCGATGTTGAGTTATATGCTGATGAAAAAAGTTTTGAGTTATTAAAAGCTTCTTTTCCTGAGCAATTGTTAAATCAGGCTAAACCTGAACATTTTGGTACAGAGTTTTTATCTTTAAAGTTAGCTGTTAAAGTAGTGGCTGATTTAGCTGAAGCTTTGAACCACATTGCCGATTATGGCTCTAAACATAGCGAAGCCATTATTTCTGAAGATGCTGCGAATATTGCCCAATTTTTAAACGAAGTAGATGCTGCTGCGGTTTATGCCAATGCCTCCACTGGATTTACGGATGGTGCACAGTTTGGTCTAGGTGCTGAAATTGGTATCAGCACACAAAAACTCCACGCCCGTGGACCAATGGGTTTAGAGGAATTAACCAGTTATAAATGGGTGGTGAGAGGTGATGGGCAAGTACGTGGATGATAGATTTATTGTCATTCTGAGCGTAGCGAAGAATCTGCATACGATAGAAAACAATCATTAGATTTGTCGCCTTCAGCAAATGTTAGCGCAGTGTAACTTACTTAAAGATTCTTCGCTACGCTCAGAATGACAGCATAATGTTATAATTCAAAAAACTCTCCTCTTTCAGGTACGGCTACGTTAAAACCATCTTCTTGCAAAGCTAAAGAAAGACTTTGTAGACTTTTATCTTCACCGTGAACCAAGAAAACTTTTTTAGGCTGTCCTGTCTGTTTAATTGTCTTCACTAAATCGTTATGATCGCCGTGGCCACTGAGCAGATCGGTTTGGTGTATTGTGGCGTAGACCATCATTTCCCGGTCTTTAATGCGGACAATAGGTGCTCCGCTTAGTAGCTTGTAACCGAGTGTTCCTTTGGCACAATAACCAATAAAAAGAATGGTGCAATAATAGTTCTGAATGTTGTAGTACAAGTGATCCTGAATCCGCCCGCCTTCTAACATGCCTGCCGATGAAATGATAATACAAGGATCAAAATAATTAGAAACGTCTTTACTTTCTTTCATCGTTTGAACATAAGCAAGATGCTCAAATTCAAACTCATCACCCATGGTCTGGTAAAAATCTTTTGCTTCCTGATTCACCAGGTTGTGGTGTTTGCGGTAAACCTCCGTGGCTTGAATCGCCATTGGGCTATCTACAAAAATCTGAACAGGTGGCAGCAGTTTTTTGGTAAATATCTGGTTTAAGGCAAATACCAGAGATTGTGTACGACCAATACTAAAGGCCGGAATAATCAACCGTCCAGGACTTTTGATACAGGCTTCTGTAATTTCCTGAACTAATCTTTCTTCCAGTGTCTGATCTTTGGTGTGCACTCTGCCTCCATAAGTGGCTTCACTTATCAGATAGTCAACCTCTGGTAAGGGCTCTGGATCAACCAAAACCGGGTAGTTCTCTCTGCCGATATCGCCTGTAAAGGCAATTTTCTTCTCTATGCCATTATCATTTATGGTTAAAATGGCAGCAGCAGCGCCAAGTAGATGGCCAACCGGCACAAAGGTTAGGCTAATATCACCGTTGATCTTAAAAGCTTTATTAAAAGCAATGGTTACAAAACGATCGATTGTATCCATTACATGTTTGTGCAGGTACAACGGTTTGGGTCCACTGAAGTTACCACGTTTAGTTCTGGGTTTGCGACTTGCCTTTCTTAAGAAAAGTTCAACGGAATCGAATAATAATATCGAAGTAAGATCTGCTGTGGGCGGTGTACAAAGCACCTGGCCCTCAAAACCAAATCGAACCAATGTTGGCAAATTACCTGAGTGATCGATATGCGCATGAGTTAAAATTACCAGGTTTATACTCGCCGGATCGAAGGGGAATTGTTGGTTTTCTTCCTGGTAGGTTTCCTTCTCGTAATCTAATCCACAATCTATCAGTATTTTATAATGCCCAATTTCGAGCAGGTGCATACTTCCTGTTACTTGTTGTGCTGCGCCCCAAAACGTTAACTTCATCTTCTTATCTATCGCGTAAAATCTTTAGCCGTAAAGTAGTATAAATGATGGGATTTTTAAACAATCATGCGTAATTTTTTAATTATCATTTACCATAGGGGTCACAGAGAAAAACCACAGCGCACACTGAATTGATAGTAATTCCTTTACGATGTTAAAATCATGCCTCTACCTTTCCTGAATTTGGCCTTATTTATAGTTGATTAACTTCTCTGAATTTAAGGCTCTTTGATATTTCACTTTTTGCCTCTTCCGAAAAATCTTCTAAATCAGCTGTAGTAATGGTTTTATCTACAAGCATAGCAATCACCGTATCAAAAAACCATGAATTTCTAAGTCCGTCGTATCTTCTGGCAATGTGTTTATCAAAATCTGTTACTGCAGTAAAAATTTTATAATAATCGGCTTTGTTGTCTTGAGGTTGTTGTGTTTTCCATTGGTCTAAAATTTCAGAAAATGCCTGCATTTCTTTTTTTAGTTCCCGTTGTAAAGCTACCTCGAATAATTTTCGGGCAACTTTGTTGTCTGCTTTTGAAAAATCCATATGTAAACTTATACCATAAAGATAAGGATGTCATCATATATAACTGGCTTAACCCCAAGAAAGATTTTTTATCTTTGAAGAAAATATCCGCTATGCAAGAACCTTTTGATATAGAAATAGGACCAATTAATTATTCAGTTTTCCCGGAGGGAAATGATTCGTATACCATTTTTAAAGATGGAAGAGAATACATTCAGATTCAAAAAGATACTTCATCTATCTGGTTAAAAATGGATTACAAAACAGAACTTCCCATTTTTGAGGAAGATGAAGAGGTGAATGCAATTGGCCAGGCGATTGAAAAATATGTACCTGAAGAAGATAATGAAGAAGACGAGCTATAACGAGAAATCCTCAACAAGGTTTGGCTAAACCAATCCGTGTTGAGGATTTAAATTTAGGCAAGGAGCTTTAATAATTCTTCTGCAACTTTTTCTGATGAGGCAGGATTTTGTCCGGTAATCAATAAGCCGTCAACTACAGCATAGGGACTCCAATCAGCTATCTTGCTGTAATACCCACCATTTTTTATCAACATATCCTCTACTAAGAAAGGCACTACGTTTGTTAATTGTACAGCTTCTTCTTCAGTATTGGTAAATCCGGTTACATTTTTTCCGTTCACCAGGTATTCACCATTTATCTTTACATCCTTAAGCACTCCCGGAGCATGACATACAAAAGCAACAGGCTTTTTGGCAGTATAGAATTCGATAATGAGCTGTTGTGAAGTTGCGCTTTCTGCTAAATCCCAAAGTGGTCCATGGCCACCAGGATAAAAAACTGCATCATAATCATCCATTATTATATCGGTCAATGGAATGGTATTTTTTAATTTGGCCAAAAGAGCAGTGTCTTTGTCCATTCTTTTCGTCGTTTCGGTTTGAAAGGAAGGATCTTCACTTTTAGGGTCAATTGGTGGCTGACCACCTTTTGGTGAGGCCAATACAATATCAATACCTTTGTCGGCTAAGGCATAATATGGCGCTGCCAATTCTTCTGACCAAAAACCTGTTTTTAAACCTGTATTTCCTAATTCGTCGTGGCTTGTAAGCACGAATAAAACTTTCTTATTCATATTTTTATGTTAAGTGTATCACAAAATTAGTGCTCTTGAATAGGGCAGCAAAGGACTTCAATCACAAATTTAATGTGCGCAAAATCACACTTTTGCGGAAAGCCTGCTTAAGGTTTCTCTAGAAATGCCCAAGTACGCTGCGATTATTGTTTTAGAAACCCGTTGCATCAATTGCGGATACTGTTGAGCGAGTTGTTCAAAACGCTCTTTCGGGCTGGTAGTTAAAAGTGATAAAATCCTTTGCTGCAAAGCAACATAACCCAAACTGTTTTTTATCCTGAAAAAATGCTCCATTTTATGGCTTTCGCGGCAAAGCTGATCTAAATCATCTTTGCTGATGGAGAGTAGTTCGGAGTTTTCTAAGCAACTGATGTTGGTAATGGATTTAACATGACCATAAAAAGCCCTAAAATCGGAAAGCCACCAGTTTTCCATCGCAAACTGGATAATATACGCTTTACCATTGGCATCTGTAAATGTAGCCTTTAGTAAACCTTTAACTACAAAATAAATGTGATTGACAAATTCGTCTTCCTGGATCAGGTACTGGTGTTTTTTAAGTGTTTTAGGTTTGAAATGTGCTGCTATATGCTCAAACTCCTGATCGGTGAGGGAAATGATTTCTTCGAGGTGTGTTTTTAATTCAAAACTCATGCTATAAATTTAAATAAATTAAGCATGAAACTCATTTTATTGATTTTTGGAATGAGGTAAGGCGAAAAAATAAGGCCCGATTTTTTACTGATCGGGCCTTCTGTCTTTTAAATGGTTTATCTTGTGCAATTTGCTGTCCAGGTACCTTTCGAATTGGTTACCAAAATTTTTAATGTACTTGCGTTAACGCTTATGCCAGTTAATCCGTCGCCAATACTGGTATAAGTATCACCCGAACCCTGGAATTTTACGCCTGTAATATCAGGGATACCCGTACCAAAAATAAAATTATAGGTATCGCCGGCTTTAACTACCCTTACCTTGCCATCATCATCGCTAATGTCTTTGGAGCCATCGTTATAAGTAATGGTTCCGGAATAAGTACCCACGAAGAAATCCCTATCTGCAGGATCGGTATCTTTTTTACACGATACCATTACGGTTAATGCTATTAAAAGCATGCTGAAAATTTGAACTGTCTTTTTCATCTCTTTCACTTTTTTATTTTAAATAGGTAATAAATGTAACATGACTATGACAATGACTATGCCAAACGAGTCATTTGTACCTAAAAAACAGTGAGATAACAAAATGAAAACAACAAAATATTCTTATTTAAAATGCTGTTTAATAGTTCTTTATGGGTGTGTATAGTCGCATTTTTCATTCGTGCTGGCCATAACAGATTTTTTACAGGTGCTAGCGCTCATAAACAAATAAAACTGTTCAGTTTAGAAGAACATCGCTTATTTATTGAAATTGAAATAGAGTGATATTTGAAGAAAAAAGAAATTTTTTACCGCTGCAAGCAATCGAAAATCGATATATTTCACATTATTCTTTGGTATAATTTGAAGATCCGTTAATGTCTACTGTTTTGCCCAAAAAGTGCGGTTTTCTGCCAATTAAAATATCAATTGTAGATTTTACAACGGCAAAATACTCTCTAAAAGAAGCATATTTGTAACCCTGATACGTTCCTTGATCGGCAGCAAAGCCATATGATTTAATGCCCAATTTATTCCCGATATTGATACACCGGTTTAAATGATATTTTTGTGAAACCAGAATGGCTGTATCAATATTAAAGATATATTTAGATCTATATAAGGTAGAGTAGCTATCAAAGCCGGCATAATCAAGATAAATCTTATTGGTATCAACACCGTGCTGATAACAGTAAAGTTTCATCACCGTTAACTCGTCATGCTCATCGCTACCGTTATCGCCAGATAACAGAATTTTATCAATTTTATTGTTTTTATAAAGTTCGATGCCAGCATCAAGCCTATCTTTTAAATATTTGCTAGGTTTATTATTGTTAATGCCTGCTCCGAAAATAATACCTACTTTGGTTTCTGGTGTGTCTTTTTCTTTTGAAAAAATTACCGGCTCGGTTTGAGATTTTACAAATAAATTTATACCCAACACTACTATAACGCCCAATAAGGAGGCATAGATTAACAATTTTATGATTTTTTTAGTCTTCATGGATTAAACGGTAGTAATTATTTATCTCTTAAAGATAGTTAAAGGCAAAACGGATTATCACAGGTATTTAAAAATTGATTTTCTGCAAATCGTTTTACCCCGCCCAGCCATTCCCTATCCAAACTCCTATAATTAATCGATTCGGCCAAATGCTCGAGCTCTACATTTTCACTTCCGGCTAAATCGGCAATGGTTCTGGCTACTTTTAAAATCCTATCGTAAGCACGTGCAGATAAGCCTAACCTTTCCATTGCAGTTTTTAATAAATAGTGCCTGCTTCGCTGATCTGACATACTTTACGCACCATTTTCGGGCTCATTTGGGCATTGCAGTGCAGTTCTTCTTTATCAAGAAAACGTTTGTCCTGAATTTCCCTGGCTTTAATTACACGTTCCCTAATGAGATTGTTTCTTTCTGTGGAGGCTAATTCTGTAAAATTAACCAGCGTTACTTCTACATGAAGATCAATCCGGTCTAGAAGTGGTCCAGATATTTTATTCAGGTACTTTTGAACCACGCCCGGTGCGCAAACACAATCTTTCTCCGGATGGTTGTAAAAACCACATGGGCATTCCTGCGTTGCCTTGTTTGCGTTTTGAAAGCCAAACCTGAAAACCAATGCCTATTTCCTATACTGAAAACCCTGTATCTATAGGTGATCATATAAGAAAGAAAAGAATGGAACTAAAGTTACGTCAAACAGAGCTGGCAGTGATTTGTGGAGTTAGTGAAGATTGCGTTAGAAATTGGGAAAAAAACAGGAGTACTCCTCAAATTCAATTTTTTCCTCGCGTTATAAATTTTTTGAATTACATACCATTTGAGGTTAATTTGACTACTCTTTCAGGGAAACTAAAAGCACATAGGCACATTAATGGGCTTAGCCAAAAACAATTTGGAAAAATTCTTGGAGTTGATGGAGCTACAGTTTGTAGCTGGGAATTAGAAGAAAACAAACCGCATAAGGAAATAATGGAAAAGCTAGATTCGATGTTGTAATCACTATCATTATTCCACCGTTTAATGATAATCATAGGACCGGTCTAATAATTCTATAACGTCTTTCGTAAACCTTGCAGGATGCGCATAATGGATATTGTGTTAGGATAAACTTTATAAGTTATGTAGTCTGGATGGATATTTTTCAATACTTCATTCTCTTTTTCGAATGGCATCGGATCATCTTGACTAACAGGGTCAAGAATCAAAACCGTATGTGGAGATTCCGGAAAATAATCTCGAGTTCCATTGTTACCATAGATCTGGCAAAAAGCGGCACTTTTGATGTACGTAAGACCAAATCAGTAAATTGCCCGCTGTTTTCAAGATTAAAGAGTTTCATCATATCTGAATAATTGATTCCCCAATCTCCAGTTTTGTTTTCTTTTAATAAGGCAAAAATTGGAAATTGATTACTTACTTCGGTAGAATCGTACAGTGAGTTAAATGCTTCAAGTTGTGTGGGGTAAGTTTTATCCCAGGGAGTAGCTTGTTTTAAATCAAACTTCTTTGATATCTGTTCTAGTTTGTTGGTGTCTAACTTATGATAGTATGTATTAGCGGCAACTGAGCCTCCATCCTCAAGTATCAAACCCAATACATTTTCAGGATATGAATTATAAAATGCTGTGGCAACATATCCTCCCCTGGAGAAACCACCAACGAAAGCTTTTTCGATTGAAAGTTTATCCATTAGGAATTTGATGTCATCAGCTATATGGTAAATAGATCCTTCATGATCATCAGGCATGGCGATTTGACCGTGTCCATAATAATCAATGTCGATTACATGATATCCAGCCTTGACAAGGCTATCAGCTATATCCAAAAGTTCGTACCCATTATTTAAGCTCCCATGGGCCCAAATTATAAAAGGGTTGTCAGGATTTCCCCAACTTAAATAATGCATGTTTACATTTCTAGTTTGTACAAATGCGCCATGGCTTTGTTCGAAAGATAAAAACTCTTTCGTCGCATTATTATAAATCTGAATAGTCGAACTTTCTTTTTTAGATTGGGCATTTACTGGTGCCAATTGCGAGAGGAATGTGATTAAGAGTAGAAGACGTCCTATAGAAAACATAAACTTATAACTTCAGTGAAAATAGTTTTTTTTGATTTTCCAAATCCCGAACATCCATCCTTTCCATGCGACCATCAGGATAAACTAATATAGTCAACGGGATGCCATCTATAGAGAATAGATCTGTAACCCTATCTAGATCCTTATATGCATATAAGGTTCGCCATGTAATTTCATTCTTACTTAGAAGGTTTTGGAACGCCTTTACTTTTGTTTCATAATCCATGGAAATGGTTGTGAAATTTATCCTTCCTTTTAGCTGCTGATGAAGTTTGTTAAGAAGAGGCATTTCCTCAATACATGGTCCGCACCAAGAAGCACTAAATATTAATAAACTGTGTTTGGATGAATCTTGAACAAGCTCTTCAGCCTTTTTCGAATTTAAGTTAATAAGCTTTACATCTTTAAAATTAGAAATATATTGTTCAATCCTTCTGGCCCATTTCGATTTTTTAAATCTGTCTGATAATTTTTCATAAATCTTTTTTACATCCACTCTCGTTTCGAATTTGAGCAGATTTTGTGACAGGTAGGTCATCAAGTACCTTGAATCGGGGTACTTTACAGCTAAATTGATGTAGAATTGTAAGTTGTCTTTATAAGACAGATTGTTATCTCCCTTATCAAACCAAGTGTAATATGAATCTTGAGAACGCACTGTAATATCAGAACTATCATTTTTTACAAGCAACTCAAAATCATCTAGAATCAAAGTACCGTATACAACGGAATCGGCTAACCCTAAGATGTACGCCACATTTTCGTTTTCGATAGATTTGCTCTCTCTATATTTGGCCTCTATGTAATTATTTTCATCCTGAATACCAATATTGGTGATTGAAGTATTTGTATTTCCATGCGCTCGAATAAAACGCACCTGACGATAACCGTTTGCAGCTGTGTCTTTATCCGGAATAATTAGCTCCATAAATTCAGAATTAACAGCAATAGAATCTGGAATCTTAAAGTGCCATTTGAATTCTCCCACGTGCTCGCCCTTGATGATCAGGCTGTGCGAGTCTCTGTAGTCCCTAAGTGCTAAATTCTTAAATGGAGCATTATGTAAGGTTACCGAAAGAGTATAATTCTGGGAATTGACTTGAGGGTAAAGATGTTGAGATAAAACTAAGAATATAATGGTGAATAAAAGCTTCTGCATATTTCAGAAATTAATGTATATATCTGACCGTGCTGACAAGTTAGGTTTTTAAACATAACCTTAAAGCCCATAAAAGTTTTGTAAACTGTTAATTACCTAGATATGACACGAGTGGCTCTTTAGGATTCAAAAAGACTGCTGGATCCAGAATCGCGATAGTCACCTAATTTGCTATCGTTATTTCATCGTTTAACGATAGTATGGCTGTATTGCAATACCAGTATGTTTAGTGATCATTGCAACCTATTTTAGGTTTATATCGTCTTATCTTAGATTAAGATTTACTCAATTAATATGAAAAATGCTTTATTAACACTTTTTGCCATCATCATTCTTTTCGATTTTTCCTCTGCGCAATCTGTTTCTGATCCGCTGAAGGCATCATTTGTAACAAGGGATATAACTAACTTTTGGAAAGCATTTGATAAGATTGATGCAGAGCCGCAGACTAACCCTTTTGAAAATATCTATCTAAAACCAGGCTCCACTGGTGTGCAAGCATTTACAAAAGGCAGAATAGAAAATGCAACTTCTCTGCTTAGCACAGTTCGGGAACGGAAGAATGACTATGAAAAAGCCAGGCTAAATAGCCTAAGAATGTTGGACAATGAGAAGCAATGCCGGGCGGCATTCATGGCGTTAAAATATCTTTATCCTATAGCAGTCTACCCTAATGTATATTTTGTGATTGGTAGATTTAATTCTGGAGGGCACTCCAATCCAAAAGGCTTAATCATAGGAGCCGAAATGATTCAATCAGCAGCAGTTCCCTATATGGTTGCTCATGAACTTATCCACTATCAACAGGATAGTATTCCGAAGAAAAGCCTAGATCTACTCGCTGCTTGTATTAATGAAGGTAGTGCTGATTTTATAGGGGAGCTTATTTCTGGTGGAGGTCCAAATAAACAAACACATAGCTATGGCAATGCTAATGAAGCTAAATTGTGGTTGGAGTTCAAGGAAATCATGGACGATAGGGAGGATAGCCATGATTGGATGTATAATTACAAACCTAAAAATGGATATCCACCTGATCTAGGTTATTGGATTGGATATAAAATTACAGAAGCCTATTATGAAAAGGCAACTGATAAGAAAAAAGCTATATCAGATATCCTTCACATAAGAGACTTTAGAAAGTTCTTATACGAAAGTGGATATGCGTCAAAGTTTAGATAGGTTATATATTCAAAATCCCCTTGTTTCTCAATAATTAAGTTGGATCAATACCAGTACGCTGTACAATCAAACCTATTCCCCATTAACTCTGGAATATCTTTTTTCTTTTAGTTGATTATCATAAACTCATTCCATTATTCAAATCGAAATTTTAGGTTTTGATGATGAGTTTTTGATAATTTGCATTACAGAACATATACTGTTAATTGTTGTCTCAGAATAGCCACAATTAAAGACAGGCTGGCCTACCATATAGTATTTTGTACCCGTGCTAATATTCACTTCGATTGTTATGGTAAGTGCATTTACGCCATAAACAGCACTCCCGTATGTTTTTACAAGCATTGATTTTAATTAAAATAAATTCGGATGTAAATTATTTGGGATGAATATTGATTCTAATATACAGATTATTTAAAAAAGATCAAGTTTTAGTATCTATTAGCGAGTCGGTTTCACCAACCGCTGTTAAATAAACTGATTGGACGAATGCCGATTCCTTCTATCGGCAGCAGGGAAAGCAGGGCTGAACCCTCCTATGAAATACTGAGCCCGCATTTCCAAAATCTATAAAACAAAAATCCCAACCATTACTGATCGGGATTATATTTTCATGAGGTAACTGGCCTTACGCCCTAAACCCTCTACCCTAAACCTTCTAAATTATCTGCCAAATGGCATTTTAGGCATACCTTTCATCATTGCTGCTGCTGCTGCCGGATTAGAAAACTGCTTCATCATTTTACGCATATCTTCAAACTGTTTAATTAGCTTGGTTACTTCTTCTACCTTGCTTCCCGATCCTTTTGCAATACGTAAGCGGCGGCTTTGCTGGATGCTATCTGGGTTTTCTTTCTCAAACGGGGTCATCGAATTGATGATGGCTTCGATTGATTTGAAAGCATCATCCTGAATATCTACATTCTTCATCATTTTGCCTACACCCGGAATCATACCCATCAAATCTTTCATGTTACCCATTTTTTTGATCTGCTGAATCTGGTTGTAGAAATCGTTGAAATCGAATTTATTCTTGCGGATTTTTTTCTGAAGTTCTGCTGCTTCTTTCTCGTCGAACTGCATTTGTGCACGTTCAACAAGCGAAACCACGTCACCCATGCCCAAAATACGCGATGCCATACGGTCTGGATAGAATACATCAAGCGCTTCCATTTTCTCGCCGGTACCGATAAATTTAATCGGCTTGTTTACTACCGATTTAATTGAAAGCGCTGCCCCACCGCGGGTATCGCCATCTAATTTGGTTAAAACAACGCCCGTAAAATCAAGTCTGTCATTAAATACTTTGGCTGTATTTACCGCATCCTGACCGGTCATCGAATCCACCACGAATAAAATCTCGTGTGGCTGGGTTTTGGCCTTAACTTCAGATATTTCGTTCATTAAAGATTCGTCGATCGCTAAACGACCTGCGGTATCGATAATGATTACGTTATTTCCATTTTGTTTACCGTGTTCAATACCTTCTAAAGCTATGCCAACAGGATCGTTTGATGCGCGGTTAGCATAAACTGAAACACCAACCGAGGTTCCTAAAACCTCTAATTGATCTACAGCCGCCGGGCGGTACATATCGCCGGCAACCAATAAAGGTTTTTTCCCCTTGCCTTTTAAATGCAAAGCCAGTTTACCTGCGAAAGTAGTTTTACCCGCACCGTTTAAACCAGCAATTAAGATAATGGTAGGGTTTGCTTTAGTATCTAACTCTGTAACTTCGCCACCCATTAAGGCTGCAAGTTCATCGTTCATTATTTTGGTAAGCAATTGACCTGGAGAAACGGCTGTAAGCACGTTTTGCCCCAAAGCTTTTTGCCTCACATCATCGGTAAATGCTTTTGCTGTTTTATAGTTAACATCGGCATCTAATAATGCTTTACGGATCTCTTTCATGGTTTCTGCCACGTTGATTTCCGTAATGCTGCCTTGTCCTTTTAGTACTTTAAATGCTCTGTCTAGCTTGTCCTGTAAATTATCAAACATCTTTTTTTAAGCTAAAAGCTTCATGCCGAAAGGCAAAAAGCTAGTTGTTTTTAATAAAAGGCAAATGTATCAAATTTTGCTTGTAAATCTTAGCAACTCAAAGTCAAAACTTTAGGAAGATGAATATTAAATTTTTCTTTTGGTGCAACATTTTGTTTAAGGCATGGTCTTATACCTAACTAACCTAAACAAATGAAACGCTGTATCCTCCTTTTTTTTATATTTATTTGTGCTTTTTCCCAAGCTCAGGATATTTCGAAACAGCGCCAGCTGGAAGCAAAAAGAACGCTGCAAAGCCCCAAGATAGACGGTATTTTAGATGATGAGTGTTGGAATAATGTTCCAATCGCTACTGATTTTATTCAGATCAGGCCAAATCCGGGAAAGATAGAAACTCATGACCGGCGCACCGAAATGAAAGTGCTTTATGATGATGTTGCGATTTATGTTTATGCCCGGATGTACGATCACCCCGACAGTGTTTCGCACGAATTGGTTTCGAGGGATAATATTGGCAACGCCGATTTCATTTCGATTATTGTCGATCCCTTTTACGATAAAATGAACGGAAATGGCTTTTTTGTTACGGCTGCAGGTGTTCAGTTTGATGCCAAATACTCGCAGGTTGGTGATGAAGATGCAAATTGGAACGCGGTGTGGGAAAGTGCTGTTAAAATTGATGATAAAGGCTGGACCTGCGAGATGAAAATCCCTTATTCGGCCCTGCGTTTCTCTGGTAAGGATATCCAGAACTGGGGTTTGAATTTTAGCCGCAGGATACAGCGGAGCAATACGCAGACATTTTGGAATTTTGTAGATCCTAAAGTAAACGGCTTTATCAATCAGGAAGGGTTGTGGATGGGCATAAAAGATGTTAAACCTCCGTTAAGATTATCTTTTTCGCCATATATTTCGGCCTACGTAAATCATTATCCGGTTAATTTACCAGGTGTAAAAAATACAACCTCGCGGTTTAATGGGGGGATGGATGTTAAATACGGAATCAACAACAGTTTTACGCTGGATATGACCTTAGTGCCCGATTTTGGGCAGGTACAATCCGATAACCGGATATTAAACCTCACTCCTTTTGAAGTGAAATTTAATGAAAACCGACAATTTTTTACCGAAGGAACAGAATTGTTTAACAAAGGCGATTTGTTTTATTCGAAGCGGATCGGTTCTATTCCATCCTATTATAATTACAGCGGGGTGGGCAGCAGTGATAAAATTGTAAAAGATCAAACTGAAGCCAAGGTATTAAACGCCACAAAAATTTCAGGACGGACAGCCAAAGGTCTCGGTATTGGTGTTTTTAATGCAATTACCAATAGCATGGAAACCGAAGTAGAAGATGCTCAGGGTAACCTTCGTATGGTTGAAACTCAGCCGCTCACTAATTATAATATTTTGGTTTTCGATCAGTCGTTAAAAAATAACAGTTCGGCTACGTTTATCAACACAAATGTACTTAGGCAAGGTTCTGCTTACGATGCTAATGTAAGTGCCCTGCTTTTCAATTTAAACAATAAAGGCAATAAATATTTCGTAAATGGCGGGGGCAAAATGAGCTATTTACAGGGTGAAGAATCGAGCATGGGTTATAGCTACACCTTACGGTTTGGAAAACAGAGTGGCAATTTTACCTGGAGCTATAATCAGGCATATGCAGATGATAAATTTGATCCATCAGATATGGGTTTCTTTACCAATAACAACTTTTTAGATCAGCGGATTGGTATTGGTTATAATGTATACAAGCCAAGCAAATGGTATAATCAATTTGAAAGTTGGCTTAATCTAAATTATTCCCGCAGGGCAATACCGAGTGCTTATCAAAAAATAGGTACGAATGTAGGGTATTGGGTTCAATTTAAAAATCAATGGTCGGCAGAGTTTGATTTAAGTGTAGATAGAAAAGGGAACGACTTTTACGAAGCCCGAAATGGACAAATGTATCATGCGCCAGGAAATTTTGGTGTTGCCTTGTATATAAATCCCAACCGTGCTAAAGCCTATAATTTTGGTGGAAATGTGCGCTATTTTGAGCAAAAACTTTTCGGTGGCAAACAGTACAACTTTTACTTTTTCCAGAACCTGAGGTTGAATGATAAGATTGCTTTTGGTTTAGACCTGAACTTTAACCCGAACTACGATTATGTAAACTGGGTGACCGCACAAGGTGATCGAGCTATTTTCTCTAAATACGACCGCAGAACGGTAGAAAACTCATTTGATGCTAAATACACCTTTACCAACTTAATGGGACTAACCATTGTACTAAGACATTATTGGAGTGATAGAAGAAATAAAGAATTTTATCTGCTTCAGTCTGATGGACATTTAACCGATTATCAAGGACCAACATTAACCGGGATGGATAGAAACTATAATGTGTTTAATATTGATTTGATTTATACCTGGCAATTTGCACCAGGTAGCACCCTTTCTGTTTCATACAAGGATGCGGCCGAAACTTATGATACTTTTTATACGCAGCGTTACAACAGAAACCTAAGCGGAATTTTAAATGCTCCTCAGAATAACAGCCTTTCGGTAAAGGTTTTATATTATGTTGATTATCTCGATTTAAAGAAGAAAAGGAAAAAGGTTTAAGTTTTATCGTTCCTAGCCTTGGGTTTAAACCCAAGGCCAGGAAATGTGCACCTAAGACTAAAGACTGTGAACTAAGGACTAGCCTACCTTGCTTTACCAGGGCTTACGCCGAATTTTTTACTAAAAGCACTGCTGAAATGCTGTACCGAAGAATAGCCCAATTCTTCGGAAATATTCTTGATATTTTTGCTGCTATCGGCCAGGAGTTCTTTGGCACGCATCAGTTTGTAATCGCTTAAATAGCCAAAAACGGTATTCTGGAAAACCTCTTTAAAGCCTTGTTTCAGTTTAAATTCGTTTATGCCTGCAACCTTTGCCAGTTCGGTTAAACATGGGGGATGGCTGGCATTGGCTAACAAATATTCGCGTGCATAATAAATGCGGTCTTTATCGTAGGCCGATTTAATGGTAGGGGTGTCGGTTTTTTTTGCTGCAAGTTCAAAAGCCTGGGCTTGTAATGCCAAAAGTTCAAGGCATTTAGACTGAAGGAACAAGAGCTTTAATCCACCGGTAAAATGACAGTTCATAATATCGCTGATGCAGCTGTGCATTGCCAGACTGATAGGCAAGTTTTCTGATGAAAGCTCTACCGAACGGTTGTTCATGATTTTTTCGGCAAAGTTTTTTAGTAAAGTGCTGCTTTCACCAGTTAAATCAACAAAACGTGATCTTTCGAAATTTACCTCGAAAAATTTATGCGGACCCCCTACCGAAAATTCTGCCATCCCATCAAAATCAGGGCTATAAATAATATTGTGCTGATTGGCTTTGATATCCAGGCGTTTGTTGGTGAGGTAATTTTCCATAATGCCGCCGCCTGTAATTGAAAAATGAAGCTCAACCATATCGGGCTCATCAAAAGATTTAATGCGCAGGCGGCTCTTTTTCACGAGCATATCGCCGTAAACAATGTAAATACCCGAAAAAGCGATCTCCACAATCTCTGCATCACCAAAGGGGAAGCTGTATTTGTCTCTTCTTTCGGTTACCAGTGCCTGATTAAATTCGTTATTGTCGAACTTGTTACCAACAATATAATATTTATCGTCACCATCGTAAATGTTTAAAGCCATAAAATCCTTTTGATATAAACTTTAATCCTTTTGGTATAAAAAGATGCGTTTGTTAGACAATTACTTTTGTTCAAAGTTACTAAACAAAAGAATACGATGCCAAAATTACCATCATGGCTGGCCAACACAATGGAAAAAGTGATCAGCAATAAAATATATCAGGTAGAAGTTGTAGAAACTAAAATGTTGAGCAGCAACTTAAAGTGCGTTACCTTTAAAGGCGATTTTTTCGATGCCAAATTTATTCCTGGAATGGAAGTGTTGTTTAGGGTTAATGCCAATGAATATAGACATTATACTTTATCTAGCTTTGATGAAGCGCGCGAAACCTGCGAAGTTATTTTTTACTTAAACAGACAAGGGCCGGGCCATAGCTTAGCTGTGAACATCCAAAAAGGAGACACTTTAAAGCTTATTCTAGATCGTGCAAGAATTAAATATAAGGAAGAATCTAATCAGCATTTCTTTTTTGGCGATGAAACCAGCCTGGGTCTGTACGAATCGCTTGGGAAAAAAGTGGTAGATGAGGATGTGGAATATTTTGGCATTTTAGAGCTGCAGGAAGAAAACCTGAGTTCTGTTGATCACCTTAAGTTATTGATCGATACCGTGCCTTCTGATATGGATACTCCAGCTAAAAATGCGATCAACTGGATGGAAAATATGCACCCGATGTGCTGGGAAATGTGGCAAAATGCTACTTTTTACCTAACAGGAAGAGCAAAATCGATACAGCTGTTTAAAAGGTACCTAAAGCAAAGGGGAGTAAGCTTTAGGCAGATAGTTACGATGCCATATTGGGAAATAGGTAAGGTTGGTGGCGCCTAAACCTATCTGGGAAAGGTAAAGCCAAAACCCAGTGCTAAAATTTGGTTCGCCTGTATTTTGTTTGTGCCTGTATCATCATCGAATAAGAGCACGCCTGTTAAACTGGTGTTCATAAAACGGTTAATCTTTGCAGTTAATGCAACATCTAACCTATGGTCTATTTTACTTGCCTTAAAATCTTTATAGGGAATGAACATCTGGTAACGTGCCTTAAGATTTGTATTGGTAAATATATCCTTATCAAATGCACTTACAATCTGAAATGCCAACTCATTCCGTACTTTTTTGCCATACTCTACACCATAAACACTGGCTTTTGGTGGCTTGGTATTATCAACCGGATCAAGAAAAAGCTTTTCGTCTAAAACAAAAGTTTGGCGCGCTGTACCGGTACCTATACGGGTAGAAAAATATTTAACCGGTTTGTACTCGAAACCGATAGATTCGGTTAAATAACCCGGACCCATAAATTTTGAGATCAAGGTTGATTCTTCAACACCATTTGTAATTTTATATGAGTAACCATTATCAAATTGGGACTCAAAACTTAACGATCCGAAGAAGAACCAGCTTTTAGAGAGTTGGAAAGAAGCTTTATTATCCCAAAAAATACGGTCGTTGGTTTTCTTTTGCAGCTGATCTTTATTCTTGATTTTACCATATTGCAAAACAAGCTCGCTGATATAGCTATAGCTATTTTTATTGTATTCTGCTTTCCAGTTTAGCAAGCCACCAACTGCCACAGAGTTGGTACCCCCACCTTTCCAGTTGTTACTAAACTGGGCCTGGTTAACATTAATGCCGATGTTGGTTCTTGTTTTCCAATAATTAATCTTGGCGTTTACCACCAAAGGCTTAATTTTTACGGGTTCGAAGTTTAATGGTCCTTGTCTGCTCGGCAAAGGACTACGCTTTAACTTTATATTCAGGTCTTTTGTATTGATCGGAATAGTATCAATTTCCTGTGCATATAATTTTGTAGAGCAGAAACTTAGAATCAGGATTATGGCAGCTAAACAGTTCTTCATTACCTACAAAGAAAAAGAAAAATTTTAGAGATAAAAAGCATTTAACAAAATGATTGTCAGATTGACAATTGAATTGGAGACGAAAACTATTGTTTCAGATCTTTTTAAACCAGCCGTACCAATTACCCTTTTTTAGATATTTTAGATCATTTTCATGCTCATAGGCTTCCTTTTCAAAAACGATGTTACGATAGGCTAAATCGTGGTTTCGGCATTTAATAAAATTAAGCAGGTAGTTAACCAGGTATAAAATATAAAAAGGGAAAATAAGCAGTTCTAATTGCTGCCGTAAATGGATTTTTTCGTGGTTAATAATGATTGGATCGTTTTTAAACCGCGGCGATTTTAACAGGATAAATGGAAAGATTGCCATGCCTGCTGCCGGAAGTTTTTTAACAATCAGAATTGGCGCTTTCACAACTTATCGATCGTTATTTTGGGCAATGCAGGTAACTGTAAGGCTTTAGGATTTAGCCTGTAGCTTCTATAGGCATTCCGGATGAAAAGATTAAAGGCATAATCTGTTGCATCTAATACAAATTGATAAGTAGGGCGATACTGTTGCATAAAATCTGTCAGTTCAGCATCTTTTATGCCTAATACCTGGCTAACCAGACTGGCACTGAAACGGTAATCGATCAAGTCTTCGCGATAATCTTTTTCGAGGATTTTTTGAAGGTGACGGGCATTTCTTCCTTGTCTGCTTAACAGATTATAGATTGCATCAATACCTAAACCGACACCGCCGTTGCCTAAATTCAATAAATCTTTACTACTTCCTTTCATGGTTTGGTAACGATATTCCTGAACATTTTTTTCATATTGCTGCTGCGGACTTAATCTTTTTTGTTGAATAACTACGTCTCGCAGTCTTATGCCCAACGATCTGAGTTGAAAGTATGCTGCAGTTTGTCCCTTAAAAACAATAGTATCTACTCCATAGCCCGATAAAGCCGCAACTAGGGTGTCGCCTGGCAGCGCAAAGGTGCTAAACTCACCTTTCGTATTGTTATATAAACCATCACCCGTACGGATGTTATAAATATAAACCTTGGCCAAACGCTGCTTCGTTTCTTTATCAATAACAATGCCCTGCACAGGTTTATTTTGTGCATGAAGCAGCGTAGAGATGCCGAAAGCAAGTATAAAGGGAAGAAAAAATTTCATTAAGCTACAAAACTACAAATATCTGGCAGGCTATGTTTGTACTTAACATTATTTAACCTTAAGTATCTGACCTAGTTTAATGGCATCGGTACTCATCTCGTTCAGCATTTTTAACTGATCAACCGTTAAATTAAAACGTTTTGCAATATTATAGAGTGTATCTCCTTTAACAACGGTATAAGTACCATCGGCAATAATGGGTTTAGCTCCAGCAGGTGGAGGGGGCACTGGTGTAAATTTAGCCTTTTCCTGCGGGATATTCTGATTGATTTCTGAAAAGACACGATCCTCCCTGGCAATCTTTTGTTTTTCGCTTTCCGGTTGATCGTATTGGTAAAGCTGGTATTTCTCGATGGTATTGATCAATAAATCAGGATATTTTGGATTGGTGGCATATCCGGCTGTTTTTAATCCCTGCGCCCAACTTTTGTAGTCATTTTTATCCAACTGGAAAAGGAAACTGTAACGTTTGCGCTTTAAAAACTCAGAGTGGTCCCTGAAAGATTCGCGGGCATCCTTATACACCCTAAAACAGTCGTTTTTTTGATCATCGTCCCGGAAGTAGTTTTTTCCCTTCCAGTCTAATGTACATTTAATACCAAAATGATTGTTTGCGTATTTGGCCAGGTCGCTATTTCCACTGCCCGATTCTAAAATTCCCTGCGCCAATGTAATACTTGCAGGAATTCCGTTTGCATTCATTTCTTCAACTGCCACTCCTTTAAACTCATCAATGTAACTTAAGGTATTGTAACTTTTGTACGAATTGTTGTTGGCTTTGTTGGCTGCCTTTTCGATCTGTTTGTTGTTTTTAGAAAATTTCCGCGTACCGCAAGAACTAAAAAATATGAGGATTGCTGCAATAAGGATGTAATGACTGTATGAACGCATTGATGTTATGATTATGTTTAATCGGTTAATTGTTAGAATTGCTTAACGGGGCTTTATCGACTTTGGACTCATGACTCCGGGCTCAAAACTTTAACTTCTGTCCTGGTTTTAAGTTCGCCTTTTTCATGCCGTTTTTCTGCATGAGGGCCTTAACCGTAGTGCCTTTCTTTTTGGCAATTATACTCAGGTTATCTCCAGATTTTACAGTATAAGTTTTTGTAGCTCTTTTGCTTTTTGTACGATAGCGAACTGGTGCTGCATAAACAGGTTCTTCGTAGCCTTCTGGCCTTTCATCGTATTGATAGAGCTCATATTTTTTTATTAAGCCAATTACCTGACTTGCCCAGCTTCTACTGGTAGCATAACCACAACGGCGGATTCCATAAGCCCAACCTTTGTAATCGTATTGATCGTATTTTTCGAAAAGATTATTAAAAGGCCTGCGGGTCTCCATAATTTCTACAAAATGGCTGTAAGATTCATCCACATTTAAATAATCGCGATAGGATGAACGGATTTCGGTATTGTTATTAGGGCCTTTTACCCCAAAATGATTATTAAGGTGTTGTGCGATTTTACTGTTTCCAGAAGCCGATTCATGTATGGCAACAGCTAAAATAACGCTGGCTGGAATTTTATGATCGTGCATTAAACCCTGTGCATATTCTACGTGCTCAGCAATATATTCTTCCGTATCTTGCGCTCTTGCAATAATCCCTGTTAAGAGGAGCACACAAAAAGTAAAGATTTTTTTAGTCATGGTTAATCGATTAATTGTTTTAATTGGTTAACTGTACGATTAACCGATTAAAACAATTAATCGATTAACCACTATATGTTAAGCTTTCTTCCTAATCACAAACAAACCATCCCGAACAGGTAATATCAATTTCTCAACCCGTTCATCTGCAGCTATTTTATCATTAAAGCTAGTAATATTTCTGGTGTCTTTATCCTGTTTCTCCTGCAGTACTTTTCCACTCCATAACACATTATCCACAATGATAACCCCGCCCGGGCGAACGCGATCAAAAATCAGATCATAGTAGGTACCATTATTTTTCTTATCTGCATCGATAAAAACAATATCGAAAACTTCATCTAAGCCCGCTATTGTGGTGATGGCATCGCCAAGGATATAGTTGATCTGATCGTTAAATGCGGATTGGGCAAAATTACGGCGAACCATATCTTCCAATTCCTCATTAATATCAAGCGTATACAGTAGGCCGTCTTTCGATAAGCCCTCAGCAAGACATAAAGTGGCATAACCTGTAAAAGTGCCGATTTCTAAAATCCTTTTAGGAGAAATCATTTTGCTAAGCATGCTCAAAACCCGTCCCTGATAGTGTCCGGATAGCATACGGGGCATTAAAACTTTAAGGTTGGTTTCGCGGTCTATCTGTTGAAGCAATTCGCTTTCAGGTTCGCAATAGGTAATTAGTAAATCCTGTAAATCGTCGTTTATTAGGTTCATTTGTTGGTTATAAACGGTTACTTTCCATAAAATATTGTAAAATGATGGTTGCAGCAATGGTATCAACCCTGTCTTTGTCTCTTCTGTCCATTTTTTTTAAGCCACTTTGCATAATAGCCTGATGTGCGAGTTTAGAAGTAAAACGTTCATCAACCCAGTGCCTTGGGATATCAGGAAATGACTTTTTTAACAATGTGGCAAAACCCTTTACATGTTGGGCCGAATCGGATGGTGAACCATCCATTTGCTTTGGGTCGCCGAGCACAAAGGCCTCCACCTGCTCGCTGAGCATGTATTTTTTAACATATTCGATCACATCTTTCGGATGCACCGTATCAAGACCTGTTGCAATAATCTGCAAGGGATCGGTTACTGCAATGCCGATGCGTTTTGTTCCATAATCAAATGCGAGGATCCTTGCCATAGTTAAGCGTTAGGTGTTTGGCGCAAAGCGTTGGCCACCGTTAAAAAATAAAAGCCAAAGGTAAGGTTTTTGAAATAATAGGTAAATCTAAGAGGTAATACTTTGGTAACCTGTGTGTTATTGGTTTAAAATTGATTTCTTCTATTTTTTTGGAAAGCAACACCCGTCGTGCTTGGGTATGTCCGGTCCTGCTGTATGCTTTAGCCCTCATGCTTCGGGGCTGCCGCTCCCATCAGTTTAGTTGATGCAGGCCGGTACGGTTTAGGGAAAGTTGCGTAGTGCGCTATTTGATGTTCCCGAAGAATTACTGATTTAGTTAAATAAACCTGAAAGCGTAAAGCCCACAGCGTTGGACTTGAAGCGATAGCAGGACTTTCGGAACCCAAACGCACAAGACCTTGCTTTTCAAAATAATGTAAGCCATCAATTAACAGAAAAAATCTATTGAAACGATTCCGACAATATAAACTCAACAGGTTTTTACAACATCAAAAGTATGTTCCAAAAGTAAGATCGTAATGACTAATGTGTGAATCTCATATCTATTTCTTATTTTGCACCAAATGCAGTTTAAAGAAATCATAGGACAGGAAAGAGTGAAGCAACAATTGGTGCAAACGGTTAAAGAAAACCGCATTAGCCATGCGCAACTATTTTTGTCGCCTGCTGGTTCTGGCGCTGTACCGCTGGCTATTGCCTACGCACAATACATTAATTGCCTTGACAAAGGCGAAAATGATAGTTGTGGCGAATGTTCGAGCTGTAGAAAATACGAACGTTTAATTCATCCCGACCTGCATTTCTCCTATCCTTTTTTTGCTTCTGCGAATATAAAAACAGCTGTAGATGTATTGGAAGAATGGCGGGGCATGTTAATGCAGGATCCTTATTTTGATATGGATATCTGGCGTTCTAAACTCGATGCAGCCAATAAGCAAGCCAATATTAACATTGCCGAATGCCACGATATTATTAAAAAACTAAGTTATAAAGCCTTCGAAGCCGAAACCAAGGTTTTAATTATGTGGTTGCCCGAATATTTGGATAAAGCCGGAAATGCGCTGCTTAAATTAATTGAAGAGCCACCCGCAAACACCTTATTTATTTTAATCGCACAAAGTCAGGATCAGATTTTAACCACTATTTTATCCCGGACACAAATTGTGAAGATTCCGAAGCTTTCTTCGGAAGAGGTGACCGGATATTTATTAAATGCGGGCGGATTAACGGAGCATCAGGCCATTGATTATTCATTTTTGGCCGACGGAAATTTAATTGAGGCAAAAGCGCTTGCAGCAGATACGCAAAGCGACAGTTCGGGTACATTTACGGCCTGGTTGAGGATGGGGTTTGGCAATAAAGTGCCCGATCTGATCGAGTTTACCGATGAAGCGGCGAAGTGGGGAAGAGAAAACCAGAAGAATTTTTTAAAGTATGGCGTAAATTATTTACGCGAATGCTGTTTAATTTTAAGCGGGGCTGAAGAATTGGTGAAATTACCCCCACTGACCTTTGAAACCGCAAAAAAACTCAGCACACACGTGCTTACCTTACCTATGGCAGAGGCCATAATTGGCGAACTGGAAAAGGCACATTACCACATTGAAAGAAACGCAAACCCGAAAATTCTGTTTTTAGATGTATCTTTACAATTGGTGAAAATTATCAAGTTTAAAACGCTCCCTGCGGGGACTCAATATATATACAATTAATATGGGATGTGGAAGTTGTTCAACAGGTGGTGGTTGCACCCCTAATGGATGCAAAAGTAATGGCTCATGCGGCACCGGTGGTTGCCAAACAATGGAAGTTCACGATTGGCTATCTAATTTGGATATGCCTTCTAATTATAAACCTTTTCAGGTTACAGAAATCAAATTTAAAGGCTCACGCAAAGAGTTTTTCCTCAATAACGATAACATTTACCTCGAAATTGGGGAACTTGTTGCCGTTGAAGGGCCAACTGGTGGTTTTGATGTGGGGCATGTTTCGCTTACAGGCGAGCTGGTAAGGATCCAGATGAAACGCCGTAAAACGGCACTCGATCAGGTAACCAAAAAAATCTACCGTAAGGCTACAGAAGCTGACGTAGAAAAATGGAATGCCGCTAAAGGGATGGAGTGGGAAACTATGCACAAAGCCCGTAAACTAGCCTTGGATCTTCGTTTACAGATGAAAATCAGTGATGTAGATTATCAGGCCGATAAAACCAAAGCTACATTCTTTTATACAGCAGATGGACGTGTGGATTTCCGTGAGCTCATTAAAAAAATGGCAGAGAGTTTCCGTATCAGGATTGAAATGCGCCAGATTGGGATGCGTCAGGAAGCTGGCCGTTTAGGTGGGATTGGCTCTTGCGGTCGCGAATTATGCTGTTCTACCTGGTTAACCAACTTCAAAACAGTTTCTACTGCTGCGGCACGTTATCAAAATTTATCATTAAATACTTTAAAGCTTGCTGGTCAATGCGGTAAATTAAAATGCTGCTTAAACTATGAGCTGGATACCTATCTGGATGCTTTAAAAGATATTCCAGATAGAATTGAAAACCTGGATACTGAAGCTGGTTATGCCCGTCACCAAAAAACTGACATTTTCAAAAAAATCATGTGGTTTAGTTACATGGGTGATGAAAACTGGATTCCTGTTAAAGCTGCGCGTGTAAAAGAGATCATGGCGATGAACAAGGCGGGCAAAAAAGCGCCTAACTTAAAAGAAGAGGCTGTTCAGATTGCTGCACCGGTTGTAGTAGAAAAATCTTTCGATTACGAAAATGTAGTTGGTCAGGATAGTTTAACCCGCTTGGATGAACGTTCGCGTGGCAAAAACAATCAGAACAAAAACAATAATCAGAAAAACAACCGCAACAATAATCAAAATAGAAGAGAAAGAGTACCTACCGGAGAGAAGAATGCTGGGCCTAATAATAAGCAACAGCAGCCGCAACAAGCTGGCCAAAAGAACCAGCAAGGTGGGAAACCGCAGCCTAACGGACCAAAGCCACAACAAAATGGGGGGCAGAAACCACAGCAACAGGCAGTACCTAAACCACAGCATGTTAATGGGCCAAAACCTCAAAACAACAAGCCAAAACAGCCACAGGTACAAAAACCTGAAGTAAAAGCCGAAGGAAATGTAGCGGCAGATGGTGTTAAGCCAGAACATAGCAAAAACAAGAATAGAAATAACCGTAGGAAAAATAATAACCGCCGAAACAACAATAATGGCTCAGAAAATAAACCTGCTGCTGAATAAAAAGCAAATAATTTTGCTTGGCTTTTTATTAATGGTTACACTGTTTGTGGGCTGTACAGCCGGCGTAATTGATAGTAATATAGAAATTGCCAACCGCAGGTGGACCTACCGGAACCATATTTCGACACCGTTTGAAATTAAGGATAATACCAAGGCCTACAACATTTATTTTAAGCTTAGACATACCGCTGATTATAAATATGCCAATATTTTTATCCTTGCCCATTTTAAAGATGGCAAGAAGATGATCACCCGGCGTTATCAATACAAACTCGCCAAAAATGATGGCGAATGGCTAGGCAGTGGTTCTGGAAATGTGTTTAGTTATACCCTGCCGATGTTAACCAGCTATCATTTTCCCCAAAATGGTAAGTTTGAGATCGAAATTGAGCAGAATATGCGCGATAATCCACTTTTAGAAATAAGTGATGTTGGTTTATTGATCGAAGAGGCAAAATAAGCTTGTTTTCACTTAGGGTTTTATTGATTACTTAACCTATTGTCACAATTATTTGTCTTTGGATGTGTTTTTCGAAATTTTATTTGGAAAACTTAGGTCTCGCACTAGATATTTGTAATAAAATTGTTATTATTGTTTATAAACCTATGAACTATGATACGAATTTTACTCAAAAACATCCTTCCCCTTCTCCTCTTTTTAGTTTCTACTCAATTATTTGCTCAAGGCTTAAAAGGTAAGGTAACCGATTCTGCAGGCTTAGCTATTCCAGGTGCTACTGTTCAGGTAGTTGGCTCAAAAATTGGAACATCTTCTGATGGAAATGGACTCTATACCTTAAAGTTACCTTCACCCGGGGCTTATAAAGTCCGGATTTCTTTTACCGGTTATCAAACTTCCGAAGTAGCTGTTCAGATTGATAATACCGTAAAAACAATGGATTTTGCATTGCAGGATGCGAAAGAATTGTTAAGTGATGTAGTTGTGGTTGGATCAAGATCAACGCCAAGAACAAACATCGAAAGTGTGGTACCTGTTGATCTGATTTCTACAAAAGACGTAAAAGTATTTGCCCAGACAGATTTAACGCAGATTTTGAACTTTGTGGCGCCATCTTTTAGCTCTAACCGGCAAACTGTTTCTGATGGAACCGATCACATCGATCCTGCATCTTTACGCGGTTTAGGGCCAGATCAGGTTTTGGTACTTGTAAACGGAAAACGTAGACATACTACAGCGTTGGTAAACATTAACGGTACTTTCGGTCGGGGTTCTGTCGGAACCGATTTAAACTCCATACCGGTTTCGGCAATAGAACGCATTGAGGTGCTACGTGATGGTGCTGCGGCACAGTACGGTTCGGATGCCATTGCCGGGGTAATCAATATTGTGTTAAAAAAGGTAACACCATATAGTTTTTCTACCTCTTTTGGTCAATCTTCTTCAAGCGCTCTGGGTCGTGATTTTAGTGATGGTAGAACTTTTCAGGTTGATTTTAGCAAGGGATGGGCATTTAAAAATGATAAAGGTTTCATCAATTTTGCGGCACAATACCTCCAAAGGGGGTATACGAATAGAGGCGGTTTAGATACCCGTCCGTTATTATATTCTGCAAACCCAACAAAAGGTTCAACAGAAACCGAAGCTGATTTTCAAGCCCGTTTTGCAAGTTTAAAGGCCACTGATGATGCAAGGGCAAGAGCAAATGGCTTGGATAGAAACAACATGCGTGTGGGTAACTCCGATTCGAAAAACGGTGGTGGTTTCTTAAACGGACAGTTTAATTTTGGTAAAACCACTCAATTGTACTATGCAGCTGGCTTTACACATAAAACCGGAAGTGCCGCGGGTTTTTATCGCCTGCCGACACAAACAACACAGATTGATTTATCCATCTATCCTAATGGATTTTTGCCTTTCATCGATACCAAGATTAATGATTATTCATTTTCTGCCGGATTAAGGGGTAAAATAGGCGCCTGGGATTACGATCTAAGTAATACAAGTGGAGAAAATACCATTGAGTTTAATATTGACAATACGGTAAATGCCTCTTTACCAACAGGCACTAGCCCTACTTCTTTTTATGCAGGAGAATTACTGTTCAGACAAAACACCAGTAATCTTGATTTAAGCAAAAAGCACACTTTTGACGGTGGATTTTTAACTTCATTAAACACGGCATTTGGTGCTGAATTCAGGGTAGATAATTACCAGATCAAAGAAGGCGAACTGTTATCGTATTCAAATGGCGGAAGATTGATCGGAACATCGCCTACGGCATCAGGTGCGCAGGTATTCCCAGGCTTTAAGCCGAGCAACGCACTAAACAAATCGAGGCATAACGTTGGTGCTTATGCCGATCTTGAAGCTGAATTTGGGCCACGGGTAACTTTAGGGGCTGCAGGCCGTTACGAAAATTATAGTGATTTCGGATCTAACTTCTCGTATAAATTTACGGGTAAGGTTAAACTTTTTGGCGATATTTCGATGCGTGGGGCTTATTCCACAGGATTTAGGGCGCCATCCCTACATCAACAATATTTTAACAATGAAAGTACACAGTTTGTGGGTACAAATGCAACGCAGGTTTTAACCGTAAATAATGCTAATCCTATTGTTGCCCAATTTGGTGTTGGCTCCTTAAAACCAGAAATATCTAAATCGGGAAGTTTAGGTTTAGCAGGCAAAATCGCCAAAACCTTTACTTTTACCATGGATGCTTATAACATTGATATCAGCGACCGTATTGTTTTCTCCAGTCAGTATGCCCGCGAACGCTCTGGCGGTGTTTTAGTGCCAACGGGCTTGGTGAATCAGATTTTAAATACGGTAGACCCTACAGCGCAGATTAATAGTGTACAGTTTTTTACCAATGCCATTACCACCAATACTGCCGGGATCGATGTGGTTTTAACCAACAGGTTTAATTTAGGCACAAAAAGCAGCTTAATTTTAAGTGTTGCCGGAAATGTAAACAAAACCGTGGTGAGAAGTATCCAGGGTTCTGATAAAATTGAAAGTGATCCTACATTAAAGGCTAAACTTTTCGATCGTTTAGAACGCTCCCGTTTCGAAAGCTCTGTGCCTAAAAACAAGTTAAATATCACAGCAACCTATAATGTAAATAAACTATCGTTTGTTGCCAGAACAGTTCGTTTTGGTGAGGTTACCTATTTAAATGCTATCGATCCTAATGTTGCTGCCAATGGCTTACCAACACAATTGGATCAGACTTTTGCGCCAAAATGGATAACTGATTTTTCTGTAAGTTATGCGGCAAATAAAACCTGGTCTGCTACGGTTGGAGCCAATAATATTTTTGATATTTACCCTGATAAGTTATATATCGATCCGCGTAATAATGAAAATAATTTGAGCGGAAACGCTGCCAGTAATTATTCAGGGGGATTAGACAATACCTCGAATGGTAGATTTTTGTACTCAAGAGCGGTTAGCCAGTTTGGTTTTAGTGGTAGGTATGTATATGGAAAAATTGCCTGTACATTTTAATAATATTTAAATTAATCAGCTGTCTCGAATAAATTTAATTGTTCTAGTGAAAAATTATATTTAGACGTATCGTCATTCCCAACTTGATTGGGAATCTTAATGCTAATGGAAACACGCTTTAAGATTCCCGCATTCGCGAGAATGACCTAAGGTGAATGAAGTTTTGATAAGAATACGATTCAATTTGAGACAGCTTTTTTTCAATATCGAAAACCTACAGATACTGCAGCAAACTCTCCAATTTCATCCCTCTTGATCCTTTAAGTAATACTAAATGATCCTGAACAGGATTTTCTTGCAAATACTGAGCAACCTCTGCAGGATTTTCGAAAAATATGCCTTTAAAACTGCCTTTAAATGTATAAAAATCCTTCCCGATAAAAATTAACTGATCCAAGCCACTTTCATTAGCCTGTTTCACAATAAGTTCATGCTGGCCAAGCGATTCTGGCCCAAGCTCAAACATATCGCCCAAAATGGCCGTCTTTTTATCCGCTGATAATACGGCGATATTTTTCAGTGCAGCGGTCATGCTGCTTGGGTTTGCATTATAAAAATCGCAGATTACGGTATTCTTTTCTGTTTTGGTTAATTGAGAACGGTTGTTTTTTGGCTGATAATTAGCAAGGCCGGTATTAATTTCGTTTGGGTTCATATCAAAAAAATCGCCAATACAGATTGCAGCAAGAATGTTTTCGAAATTATAACTTCCTGTTAAATTAGTTTTTACTGAAGAAGAAACGTCATGGTTGGTCCAATCCACTTCGATAAATGGATCGCTGCTTTTTAATTCGCCTTTAATAGTATTGCCATTTTCTGTTCCGTAATAAATAAGTTTGTTTAAGCCTGCCGCGGTGCTCATTTCAAGCAAGTATGGATTGTCTCTATTGATAAAAGTATAACCATGGGTTTCTTTTAAATAGGCATAAAGTTCTGCTTTGCCCTTTTTTACCCCTTCAAATCCGCCGAATCCATCTAAATGTGCCATGCCAACATTGGTAATAATGCCATGGGTGGGCTGAGCAATGGTACAAAGCAGTTCTATTTCCTTTTGGTGGTTTGCTCCCATTTCGATTACCGCAATCTGCACCTCACTGGTGATGGATAAGATAGATAACGGAACACCAATGTGATTGTTTAGATTGCCGAATGTGGCAAAGGTTTTGTATCGCTCCGCTAAAACAGCATTTACCAGTTCTTTGCTGGTTGTTTTGCCGTTACTGCCCGTTAAACCGATTACCGGGATATTTAATTGTTTGCGGTGATGACGTGCCAGATCCTGCAGGGTGCTCAATACATCTTCAACCAATAGGCATTGACTATTTTTAGCATAATCTTCTTCATCTACAACTGCATAAGCTGCGCCCTTTTCAATAGCTTGAGCTGCAAATTCGTTGGCATTAAAAAGATCTCCCTTAAGCGCAAAAAAGATACAACCCGGGATAATGTTTCTTGTATCGGTAGAGATAACAGGGTTTTTGAGGTAGTAATCGTATAATCTTTCGGTTGTAATCATGCCTATGGTAAAAAATATGATGTAAAATTAAGCTTTCGCATCAACAAAAAACAAAATTAGTACATTAGGTAAAATTATTTCCCTATGAAAAGACTCTTAACGTTCTGTCTAATCTCCCTTAGTACGGTTTTGTTTGTGCAAGCACAGTTAAAATCTCCTGATGATTTTTTAGGCTACGAGTTAGGTTCGCACTTTACCCCGCACCATAAAGTAGCCGATTATTTTAGGCAAACTGCTGCAGCTTCTCCTAACAATATGAAGCTTATAGAATATGGAAAAACGAATGAAGGCAGACCGTTAATGGTGGCAATTGTTTCTTCAGCAGAAAATATAGCAAAGCTGGAGAAGATCAGGAATAACAATATAGCTTTGGCAACAGGCACTACTAATAGTGTCGATTTAACAAATCAACCCGCTATACTTTGGTTAAGTTATAATGTTCATGGTAATGAGGCAAACTCAACTGAAACTTCAATGAAGATGCTTTATACCTTAGTTTCGGGTAATAATAAAACAGCTACAGATTGGTTAAAAAATACTGTTGTGGTGATCGATCCTTGTTTAAACCCCGATGGAAGAGATCGTTATGTGAATTATTTTAATAGCGTGGTGGGTAAAACACCCAATTCCGATCCATTATCAAGAGAACACATAGAGCCATGGCCGGGTGGCAGGCCGAATCATTACTATTTCGATTTAAACCGAGATTGGGCCTGGCAAACACAGGTTGAAAGTCAGCAAAGGTTAGCGTTGTATAACCAATGGATGCCACAGGTACATGTCGATTTTCATGAGCAAAGCTATAATGAACCTTACTATTTTGCACCTGCAGCAGAGCCAGTTCACCAGGATGTTACGCCTTGGCAAAAAAGTTTTCAGGTTGTAGTAGGTAAAAATAATGCCAGGTATTTTGATGCAGAAGGTTGGCAGTACTTCACTAAAGAGCGTTTTGATTTGCTATACCCATCTTATGGTGATACTTATCCCCTATACAATGGATCAATTGGCATGACCTATGAGCAGGGGGGAATCAGGGCCGGATTATCTGTGGTAACCAACGATGGTGATACCTTAACCTTAAAAGACCGTATCGTGCACCATTTTACAACAGGAATGTCGACCCTTGAAGTAACTTCCTTAAACAATCAGAAATTATTAGCGGAGTATAAAAAATATTTCCAGCAGGAATTAGCCAATAGCCCAGGTATTTATAAAAGTTATATCATAAAAGCGACTAATTTGTCGCGTTTAAAAAAATTAGCCGAATTGTTGACCAAAAATAAAATCGAATTTGCTTTTGGTGGCGATAAAGCTGGAAGAGGTTATGACTATGATACCCAAAAGGAAGAAAATTTTAATATAACCCGTAACGATTTAATTGTTAATATCCAGCAGCCGAGGGCAGTTTTGGCTAACGTTTTATTAGAGCCTCAAACCCTCGTAACCGACTCTAATACTTATGATATTACAGCATGGGCCCTGCCTTATGTGTATGGGTTGAAGGGCTATGCCAGTAAAGAAAATATTAAAGGAAAATATTCTGTAATTGAAGAGCCAAAAGTAATCAATAATGAGCTTGAAAAGCCGCTAGCCTGGTTGTTTAGCTGGGGATCAAGTGAAGATATTCAGGTTTTAACTGCGCTGCAAAAAGAAAATATAAAAGTTAGACAGGCCGATCAGCCATTTTCCGTAAATGGTAAAGACTATCCTGCCGGAACCCTAATTGTGTTGAGGGCGGAAAACGAAAGGCTCATAAAAGGGATGAAAGATAAGGTTACATCGATCGCCAAAACCTTGAACAGGCCAATCCAGGCCATTAGCAGTGGTTTTGTAGAAAAGGGGAAAGATTTTGGCTCTAACGTTTATCCATTGCTAAAACGACCTAAAATTGCCATTGTATCCGGTACGGAGGTTTCTTCTCTCGCTTTTGGCGAAGCCTGGTTTTTTCTTGAACACGATCTAAATCTTTCACCAATTATTATTAATGCCAAGGATCTGAATAACCTGGATATTAATAAAGTAAACACTTTGATTTTACCGGATGGAAGTTATAGTGCTTTTATAGGTGATGGTTTAATTGCATGGCTAAATAAAGGAGGAAGATTGATTTTGATGGAAGATGCTATAGAAAGTGTATCCGAGAAAAAAGGATTTGATATTAAAAAGAAGGAAGCGGTTGTGAAAAAAGATGAAAAGCCAGGGGCAAACAAACTTCTTTTCAAGGATAAGAACAGAGATGATTTCGAAACCGCAATACCAGGTGCAATTTATCGGATCAATCTAGATGCTAGTCACCCGTTTTCCTATGGTTTGGGTAAAACTTACTATAGTTTAAAAACAGACCGTAAAATTTATGAGCCTTTTGTTAAAGGTTGGAATGTAGGTTTAGTTAACGAAAAAAGCCTAATGGCAGGTGTAGTGGGCAAAAAAGCAAGGGAAGAGCTTAAAACAGGGCTTTTAATTGGTGTACAAGATTTTGGGCATGGGCAGGTAGTTTATTTGGCTAGTGATCCGCTTTTCAGGAATTTTTGGGAAGGTGGGAAGACTCTATTTGGGAATATCGTGTTTTGTGGTTATTAGTACATGCAATATGTTAGTATGTTTTTTCCAATGGGTAAGGGTTTTCTTCTAGTTTTTATAATATTACTGCGAAATTCTATATGTTTTGAAGAAATTGTAGGGTATTGATTCCTTGAGGTTATTTGTTTCATCAAAAAGAAGGGGTTTTAGAGGTTGTTAAGTGAAATTAATATGCTTACTGAGCTAAACTTGCATTTTTATGTAAAAAAAAGAGCTCTATTTTATAAGGAATCTCATAAAGAAAGCATTATTTAACTGTTTGTAATCCAGTAAGAAAGAAAATTTAACACTTATTAATTATCTGAATATCAGTAGTTTAATTGTTATTTGCATTGATTTGTTAAAATTTGTTAAAAAAAGTTTTTTAACCTGAATCTCAACGCTTAAATTAGGCCAATCATTAATCATTAACTAACCTATTATCACATTATGAAAAAACTTCTACAAAGTTTGTTCATTCTTATGTGCGTTGCTATAACGGCAATTGCTCAAGAAAGAACAATTACTGGTACGGTTATCGCTGCGGATGACAAATTACCTATTCCCGGTGTAAGCGTAAAAATTTCAGGTGCCTCAGGAGGTACCGTTACAAGTGCAGATGGTAAATACTCTTTAAGAGTTCCGGCTTCTGCTACAGCATTAGTATTTAGTTCTATAGGGTTTGCTACGCAAACTAAAACAATTGGTTCTTCAACAACAATAAATGTTGTTCTAGCTTCCGATGCTACTTCGTTATCTGAAATTGTTGTAACAGCATTAGGTGAAAAAAGAGAAGCTAGAGCTTTAGGTTATGCCGCTACTGAAATAAAGGGGGAGAAACTTACTATTGCAAAAAACACAGACATCAGTACGGCATTAGCAGGTAAGGTTGCTGGTGTTCAATTAAATGGATCACCAAGTTCATCATTTGATAACGCTTCAGTTATTGTTCGTGGGATTAATGGTTTTACGGTAGGATCTCCATTGTTTGTTGTGGATGGAACGCCTGCCGATCAAGCCAACGTAAACATGGATAATATCGAAAGTATTACCGTGCTTAAAGGTGCTGCTGCTACAGCATTGTATGGCCAACGCGCTTATAATGGTGTTGTAATTGTAACAAGTAAAAAAGGGAGCAGAAAAGCCGGTACCTCAATAGAAATTAATTCTGGATTAGCAATCGAAAAAACTTCTTTGTTGCCTGATTATCAAAATGAATATGCAGGTGGTTATACAGGTCAATTTGTGAAATTTGAGTATGATCCTGCTATCCATCCAGCTTCTTGGGCAGCCTTTAATGGACAAAATATGTTGGATTATGGGGCGGATGCAAGTTTTGGTCCAAAAATTGACGGCACAACCCTCTATCGTCCTTATTACAGTTGGTATGCTGGTGAAGATTTTGGTAAGCTAGTTCCTTTGACAGCGCAACCAGATAACATTAAAGATTACTTAAAAACAGGAGGCTCTTATAACAACAGTATCGCATTCTCAACAGGGGGAGAAGGTTATAATTTGCGTGTTGGATATACCAATCAAACTAGATCTCTTGTTCAAGAGAATGCTAACCGATCAATGAATATTTTAAATGTTAACGGATCATATGATGTTAGTAAAAGATTAACTGTATCTACCGATTTTCAATTTGCTAAAGAAAATAGAATTGGACAGCCTTACGAAACTTATCGCAACGATGGTTTAAATGTGGTTCAAGGTTTTAACCAATGGTTTCAGCGTCAATTGGATATGAATTACATGAGAGATCATCAGGTTTTGGCTGATGGTACCGTGACTTCTTGGAATATCGGAAATCCAAATGGAAGCGGTGATCTAGGTGAGGTTACTAGGCCTCAATATTGGGATAACCCTTTCTGGGTTGTAAACAACAACTATAGGACGCAAAGAAATAATCGTTTAGTTGGTAATTTAGGCTTAAAGTACGATTTGGGTAGTGGTTTGGCTATTGCAGGTTTTTTAAGAGGTAATATTAATAACGAATCTGGCGACGAACGCATGGCAACAGGTGGATTACAACAAGATTATTTCAAAACAAGAAACTGGACAGACACAGAGTTTAACTATGAATTAAACTTAACTTATAATAAAACTTTTGGTGATTTTACTTTAAATGCTTTGGCAGCCGGTAACCTTCGTCATGAAAAAAGAGAGAGAATTGACATGGCTACTGCAGGCGGTTTAAGCTTCCCTAACTATTTTAACATCGCCGCATCTTTAGCTCGCCCAACAGTAACTAACGACTATTATGAAAAAGAAGTTAGAAGTATTTTCGGTAAAGCATCGTTGGCCTATAAAAACTTTCTTTATTTAGATGTTACAGCTAGAAATGACTGGTCATCTGTATTCGCTCCAGATTTGAATTCGTATTTCTATCCATCTGTTTCAACTTCGTTTGTATTCTCTGAGTTTTTCCCAGAGGGTATTAAAAAGGCTATATCATTTGGTAAATTAAGATTGGCATATGCTCAAGTAGGTTCGGATGTTGATCCATATAGGGTAAATCTTCAATACAATACTGCGCCTGCTTACGGTACCAATCCTTCTTTGGCAATTGGAAACGAATTTAGGAACGGAAGATTAATACCAGCTAAAACTAATTCATTTGAGATCGGTACTGAAATGAAGTTCTTGAAAAACAGAATTGGGTTAGATTTTGCTTACTATATCAACAAAAATAAAAATCAGATCTTAGGAGTAACCTTAAATGGTGCAACTGGTTATACAAGTAATTTAATCAATGCAGGTGATTTAACAAATAAAGGTTTCGAATTTAGCTTAACTGGTACGCCGGTTCAGTCAAAAAATGTGAGCTGGGATTTGACCGTAAACTTTAGTAAATCTAAAACTATTGTGAACAAAATCACAGATAAACAAACTAATGTAATCTATCAAACAAGTACATTCTTCGGTAATACCTTAAATTTACGTGAAGGCGAGGAATGGGGTTATATATTAGGCCGTACCTGGAACCGCGATGCTAATGGTAATGTAATCATTGCTGCAAGCGGTCTGCCTACCTCAACAACGAATCAATTTATTGGTTACGCTCGTCCAAAATTCAACGGAGGTGCTTACAGTTCGTTAAGAGTATTTGATTTTGATTTAGGATTTTCTATAGATTTTCAGAAAGGCGGCTTGTTTAACTCTACTACTCGTGCATTCAATATGGGCAGTGGTTTATCTCAGGAAACTGTTGGTGTAAACGATAAAGGGATCGACTGGAGATTGCCTGTTGCTCAAGGTGGTGGATATAAATTTGCCGGAGTTCTAGCAAACGGTCAACCAAATACAAGATATGTAGATGCTAGTACAGCATTTTACAATGGTATGCAAACCGGATCAGGCGAACTTTTTATGATCAGCGCTTCTTACCTGAAATTAAGGGAAGTTAGATTGGGTTATAATTTACCAAGTAAAATTTTGGTCAAAACAGGTTTCCTTAAATCAGCTAACTTAGGTTTGGTTGTGGGTAATGCATGGTTAATATCTGCTCCTGGAAAGAAATATGGTGTTGACCCATCGGAAATTGAAAATTTTTGGCAAGAAGGCGGACAATTGCCGTCGTCTCGCACATTCGGTCTTAATTTAAGAGTTGGGCTTTAATTTATAAGGATATGAAAAATATTAAAAAATATATATATATGGCTATTGGGGTTAGTATTTTAGCTTCAAGCTGTAATAAATTTCGTGAGTTTGGCGATACGAATGTTGACCAGACAAGGGTAGCAAAAGCGGCAACAAAGGCTTTGTTAACTTATGCAATACAAAAAAGTCAAGTTAATGGAGCTACTAATGCTAATCCCACCACAATTTTGTCTTCAACAGGGGCGATTTTTGGACAGCACATTTCTGAGGGGCCATATTTAACAGTGTCTCCTTTTAATGACGCCGGAAGTACATTGAACCCTAGTTACTATGGTTTCTATTCTGAGGTGCTTAAAAACTTAAATCAGGTAATTACTTTTGCAAAGGCAGGTGCACCTGAAGCAGATGCTGCTGCAAATGGTTCTTTAAATAACCAAATTGCTGTAGCCCGTATCATGAAAGCTTATGTATTTTGGAAAGTAACCGATAGATGGGGAGATGTACCTTATGCTGAGGCCTTAAATAGTGAGAACATTACGCCTAAATTTTCAAAACAGGAAGATATTTATAAGGATCTTTTTAAAGAACTGAAAGAAGCGGTTGCCCAGATGGATGGTGGTGCAGGACCTACAGGTGATATTATGTTTGATGGCGATATGACTTCATGGAAAAAATTTGCAGCTACCCAAAGATTGTTAATGGCATTAAGACTTTCAAAAGTTTATCCCAATGCAGGTGAATTAGCAGCAACTGAATTTGCTTCTGCTGTAGCAGCTACCCCACTTGCAGCGAGTGAAACATTAACTTATAAGTTTTTAAGTGGCGATCCAAATAACTATAACCCATGGTATAATAATTATAGCATTTCTAATCGTAATGATTTTGCAATCAGTAAAACTTTAGTTGACATTATGAAGAATAATGGTACAGGTACTGATCCAAGATTGCCTATTTACGGTGAAGTTTTAGCAGGAAATCAAGTTGTTGGGTTGGAATTTGGTACCCAAGTTCAAACTAATATTCCAAATTCATATAGTCGTATCGGAACTACCTTGAGAGGCGCGGGCTCGCCAGCATATATTTTTACTGGCGCTCAAGTTCAGTTTGCTTTAGCTGAAGCGGCTAAAAGAGGTTGGATAGCCGGAGGTGATGCAACTGCCGCAACATACTATAACGCAGGTATAGATGCATCATTGGCTCAATATGGTGTTGCTAGCCCAACATTTAAAGCCGCTACAGGTATTGTTTATAATCCAACAACTGCATTACAGCAAATTGGTACGCAAAGATGGATTGCGCTGTATTTAGATGGTTGGGAAGCTTGGACGGAATTTAGAAGAACAGGTTTCCCTGCATTGGTTCCAGGACCCAACTCTCAAAATGGAACAGTTATTCCTAGGCGTGTAGGCTACCCTACCGCTGATCAAACTACAAATAGAGATAATTACAATGCTGCATTAGCTCAACAAGGTTGGTCAAGTAATGGGATTAACAATAGAATGTGGTGGGATAAACCATAATTAAATTATAATCATTAAATTTAGAGGAGCTTTATTAGTAAAGCTCCTTTTTTTTAAAATCATAATTAGATGAAACGATTTATTAATGCGCTGATTTTTTTAACTCTCTCATCAATCAGTATTTTAAATGCTCAAGAGTTTTTTAGATTAAAAGAGTCGATCGGAATGCCACTCAGGTCCAGGAGTTATGTTGATCTTAAAGGATCGCCATATTTTATAAATACTTGGAGTAAAGGATTAATTAAACAATCAAACGGACAAAGCATTAAGGATATCGATCTTAAATATGACCAGCTCCAAGATGAATTGATATTTAAGGATGCTAAGGGACAGGAGCTTGGTTTTGCCGTTCCTGTAACCGAGTTTAAGATTGATTATATTATCAATGGATTGGCAAAATCATCATTGTTCAGAAATGGATTCGAGCCTTTCAAGGGCTCTACGCTGCTAAATTATTATGAAATTTTATATAAAGGACAATTAAGTTTAGCGAAAAAAAATGTAAAGAGAATAGAGGAATATCGAGAGTATAATTCTGCAACAACAACAAAATCAATTATAGAAAGAGTAAAATATTACTATTATAGTGCAAATAAACTATTTGAATTTAAAAGAGATAATAATTCAATTAAGGAGGCTTTTGGTAACAGTGCAATCCCTCTACTCGCTTATATTAAGGAAAATAAGTTCAACTTAAAAAATGATGAGGATCTAATTAAAATATTTAACTTTTATTCGACCCAATTACATCAATAGGCCCTTAATAACCCTAAATGAATAACACTGTTTTTTTCTTTATTGCATCATATTTTTAATGCATTATAGGATCTATCCAGTTTAATATTGTCCAATCTTTATTTTATAAAGCAAGTTTAAAGAAATTTATATTGAATGGGATAGGCTCTCTTTCATGCTGGTAATTCTATTAATCAAATTTAAGAAGATAGAGGTATTTTTAAAATAGATTGATTGGAACAAATCGATTAGCCGCTTTGGGTAACAGAAGAGTTAACAAAGTACACAAAAGAGAATAAACTAGATATAAAGTCTACTGACGGGATTGTTAAGCTGTTAAGCTATTACGAAACGCTGTAGCGAGTGAGAGGTTATATTGAAAGGAGTTCGGTAGATGGGCTCCTTTTTGCATATAAAGACTAAAAAACAACTAAAAGCTTAAGGATATTTATTTTTAAGGTAATATAAATGTCATAAAGGTCTGCTGTTCTCAAATCATCCGAAGCTATTTTTTAAATTCGACGCCTAAATAAATAATTATTAATTAACTTCAATTTCATGAAAAAACTTCTACAAAGTTTGTTCATACTTTTGTTTTTTGCATCTACCGCAATAGCTCAAGACAGAACAATTACTGGTACGGTAACGTCTTCAGACGACAAACTGCCGATTCCTGGAGTAAGCGTAAGGGTAACAGGTACACAAATCGGAACCGTTACAGACGCTAATGGTAAATACTCCGTTAAAGTTCCCTCGGGTTCGAAAACCTTAGACTTTTCTTTTATCGGTTATCTGGTTAAAAACCAGGCAATAACCGCATCAAACACAATTAATGTCACTTTAGAATCTGATGCTAAAACGCTTTCAGATGTAGTTGTAGTGGGTTATGGTCAACAAAGCAAAGCGTTAACCACCCAAACTACTGCTACAGTTAAGGCTGAATCGTTTAAAAACATGCCGATTCAAACGCCACAACAAGCGTTACAAGGCCAGGCTGCGGGTGTTAATATGATTAACTCTTCAGGTGTTTTAGGTTCTGAAGCGCAAATTACCATTCGTGGTGGTGGGTCAATCAGTGCCGGAGGCCGACCTTTATATGTAGTGGATGGTGTTCCTTTAAATAGTAACGGTACTGAATACGGGCAAACTCAAGGTGGATCTTCAGCTTTGAACCCATTAATTAATATCAGCCCAAATGATATCGAAAGCATGACGGTTTTGAAGGATGCATCTGCGGTAGCGATTTATGGATCGCGTGGTGCAAATGGGGTAATTTTAATTACCACTAAAAAAGGTGCCTCTGGTAAAACCAGAATCAATGCAGATTACCAAAATGGCTTCTCTTCTCCAACCGCATTAGATGAAATGATGACCGCAGATCAGTTCCGTCAGTTCAGAACAGATTATCTTAAAGCAAACAATACAGCTGTGCCTGCTTATCCAACAACTAGTTTTAACTGGCTTGATGGTATTGTGCGTACTGGCAAGTCAAATACTGTCAATTTAAGCGCAAGTGGTGGTGATGATAAAACTAAGTTTTATTTAGGTGGAACTTATTCTGATGAAAGTGGTTATACTTTAGGAAACAATTTAAAACGTTTATCAGGAAGATTAAACATAGATCATAAAATTTCTGATAAATTCACAGTAGGCTTAAATTACAACTTGTCGCATATCGACATGGATCGTATTGGAGCAGAAAATAACACTTATGCGCCAATAACCGCGGCATATTTACAACTGCCTTATGTTACGCCATACGGACCAGACGGCAAATTTCAAAACACGGGTTTCGTAGCCAACGTTATTGCGATTGCTGAAACTGGTATCAATAAAAACTATTCGGATAGAAGTACAGGTAATGCTTACTTGGAATATAAAATTGTTCCTGGACTAAGATTGAAAACTGATTGGGGTATTGATAACTATGCCATTGATGAGAAATATCGTGAAACTGATTTGTTAACTCCTGGAGGTTATGCATATAGAACACACTATACAGATAATAAATGGGTAAATACCAATACCTTAAATTATGACAAGACTTTCGGGAAACATACCATTGCTGCTTTAGCAGGTTATAGTTTTGAAACGGCTACATTAACTCAAATGATGGTTGAGGGATCTGGTTTTGTAAGTGATGACCTTCCAAACGTAGGATCAGCTTCAACACCAATAACTGCATCTGAAAACGTTTACGACTGGGCACTGCAATCATTTTTTGGGCGTTTTAACTATGACTTTGATAAGAAATATCTTTTTGAAGCTTCTTTAAGAAGAGACGGTTCTTCGCGATTTGGCCCAAATAAAAAATATGGTAACTTCTATGCGTTGTCTGGCGGATGGTTAATCTCCAATGAAGCATTTTTTAACAAAGACAATAAGATTGCTCAAAACTTAAAGTTGACGGCAAGTTATGGTACTGCTGGTAATGATAATATTGGTTTTAATAGATATATTGGCACTTATGCTTCTGGCTCGAATTATTTAGGAGAAGCAGGTTTGACACCTAATATTGTTTCTAATCCTGATTTAAGCTGGGAAGAAACAGCACAATTTGATATCGGTGTTTCTGCCAGATTATTCAAGGCAATTGATGTTCAGTTTAACTTCTACAATAAGAATACAACAGGAGCTTTATTAACAGTTCCTTATCCTTATACCACCGGATACGCATCTGCTAACAGAAATGTTGGTAAAATGAGAAACAGAGGTTATGAGGTTTCCATCAATTCTGATAATATTGTTGGGCGTGATTTTACATGGAGAACATCATTTAACATCGGCTTCAATAAAAATACTATTATTGATTTACCTGCTAATCCAGATGAGGACGGGCGTAATTTTATAACAGGAAGTACGGTACAACGTGCAATTACTGGTTATTCTAAAAACTCTTTTTACTTAATTCGTTACAATGGAATCAATCCTCAAACAGGTAATGCAGAGTGGTTGAAAAAAGATGGTTCGGTTACTACTTCACCGCTTGCCTCAGATCGCGTAATCGTTGGTAAAGGTAATCCAGATTTTTCTGGAGGTATCACCAATACCTTTACCTACAAAAACTTCGATTTATCGGCATTCTTCAACTTTAGCTACGGTAACGATGTTTATTTAGATGGTTTGCAGTTCGCAGATAACTTTGGTTCTGGCTCTTATAATAAAAGTGTTAAATTATTAGATTACTGGAAACAACCAGGTGATAATGCTTTTGCTCCAGCTTTAAATAGTGCAACCAGAACCACTTACCACCAGGCCTCTACTAAGCAGCTGATGGATGGCTCTTATATGCGTTTGAAAACCTTGTCTGTAGGTTATAGCTTTCCTAAAGAGTTCTTGCAAAAAAGTAAACTTTTCTCAAGTGTTAGAATTTACTTCCAAGGACAAAATATCTGGACAATTAAAGATAAAGACTTCAGAGGAGATCCTGAAATCTCGGCTGATGGCGCATCTAACTTAGTGTTAGGTCAGAGTTTCTTTGCTTTACCACAGGCGAAAACCTTTACTTTCGGTGTAAATATTGGCCTTTAAAATTTGATAAGATGAAATTAAAATATTATATTATATCCTCAGTTCTTGTACTGTCTTTGTCATCGTGCAAGAAAGAATTGGAAAAATTACCACAACAGGATATTGCTGAAGAAATTGCATTTAACTCTCCGTCAACTGCATTAGGTGCGCTTAGGGGTATTTACAGTACCGCTCAAACTTTCGATTTTTATGGAAGTTTGCCTCAGGTAATTGGCGATTACATGGGAAATAACGTTGACTTTGTGGGTACCTTCCCTACTTTACAAGATCTGAATAGCTTTTCAGCTGTATCTACAAACGGAAACGTAGCAACCATGTGGCAGATTCACTATCAGGTGATCACCCGTGCCAATAATGTTATTGGAAAAATCAATACTGTTGATGGCTTATCAGCAGAAGAAAAAGCGCAGTATGCTGCTGAAGCCAAATTCTTAAGGGCTTTAGCTTATTTTCAGCTTGCTAACTTCTTTGCTCAGCCGTTTCAGGTAAGTTCGGGAAGTAATCTAGCAGTTCCATTGGTGCTAGAGCCTTTTGATGGTACAGTTAAGTACCCATCAAGAAGTACTTTAAATCAAGTACATGCACAAATTGTACAGGATTTGAACGAAGCTATACCTGCTTTACCTCAATCGTATACCGATGCGACTGAAACCCGTGGCCGCGCCACTAAAGGAGCTGCTTATGCGCTTTTATCAAGATTGTACTTATATAGAGAAGAATGGGCTAAGGCTGAAAGTGCAGCAAGAAGCACTTTGGCGCAAGGTATTTATGATACTGCACCAAACTACGCTTTCTATAGTGGTAATACTAGTGAAGATGTGTTTACTATTCAAAATAGCGCTATTGATAACGGTAGAACCGGCTCTGGTGGCTGGGCTTCCTATTATAACCCAGCGGCATTGGCTGGACGTGGAGATGCGCCTTTCTCTCAAGACCTAATCAATGCCTATACATCAGAACCTGGGGATAAACGTTATGATTTGAAGATATCAGGAAATGCGGCAGATGGCTTACCCCACTTATTTACTTCTAAGTTCCCTGATGCGGTGAACAATTCTGATAACTCTCCTGTTATCCGTACAACAGAAGTATATTTAAATCTTGCAGAAGCGTTGGCTCGCCAAAACACAATACCAAACGCTGAGGCAGTTACAATTTTGAATACCAGAATAAGAAATAGAGCGGGATTACTTCCTAAAGTTGTAGCTACTCAACAAGCTCTTGTTGATGCTTTATTAATCGAAAGACGTAAAGAATTGGCTTTTGAGGGGCATAGTAGAATGGACTTGCTTCGTAACAGACAACCGTTAAGAGCAGGAAATGCAGCAGCAGCATTCGGTGGTGCTAAAACTATTTTACCAGTTCCTCAGAGAGAGATTGATAATAACCCTGGCTTACAAGGCCAACAAAATACAGGTTACTAAATAACAACCTATAATAAAGATTAAGCGATATCATGCTAAACCATGATATCGCTTTTTTTATTTTAATTTTTGCCACTTTATTAAGTTATACGATTTACGCAATGATAAAATGTACTATTGTTAGCAAAGAGATGGTTGTGATAGGAAATTTGTTTAATACTCGCTTAATGCGGAAAGGTTTTATATAAAGAAATGATTTTTTTTGGCACAGTTTTTTTAGATTGCTAGGTGTTGTTTATTGCTTCTAAAACAGCAATTTTCGCCTATTTTTGGATAAAAAATGGCTATAACCGTTCATAATATTCTACATTTTGTGGAAAATATCCCCAAATCGCCTTTTTAATCAGACAGGATTATTGTCAAAATAAAGTCATTATAAGAGTTGGTTTTGTTAAAATTTGTTAAACTATTAGCAAACTCTTTTATATTTAATGCTTCAAATAACTATAATCTTTAACTAACTTAAATTTCATGAAAAAACTTCTACAAAGTTTGTTCTTATTGATGTTTGTTGCTATTACTGCAGTGGCTCAAGAGCGAACAATTACTGGAACAGTAACATCTGCTGAGGATAACATTCCCCTGCCGGGTGTAAGTGTTAGAGCCATCGGGTCGCAAGCAGTTGCCGTAACAGGTGCTGATGGAAAATATTCGCTACGAATCGGCTCTGTGGTTACAGCAATCCAATTCTCTTATATTGGATTTACGAGCAAAACAGTCAACGTTCCTTCATCCAACACCCTGAACGTGGGATTAGCTTCTGATTCGAAGAGTCTTGCTGATGTTGTTGTTGTGGCTTATGGTACTCAGAAAAAAGAATCTATCACCGGTTCGGTTTCTACCATTAATTCTAAAGATTTAGAAAGCAGAACAGTAACCAATGTTACAGCTGCCTTACAAGGATCGGCTCCAGGTATCAGTGTAGGTGCTTCTAACGGCCAGCCAGGAAGCTCTGCCGGAATCAGAATCCGTGGCTTTGGCTCATTTTCTGCATCAAACACACCACTTTATGTATTAGATGGATCTGTTTATGATGGAAGTATTGGCGATATTAACCAAAATGATATAGAAAGTATCTCTGTATTAAAAGATGCGTCATCATCTGCTTTATATGGTTCAAGAGGTGCGAATGGTGTAATTATCATTACTACTAAAAGAGGTAAATCTTTACAGCCAACGGTTAACGCAAGTATTGTTCAGGGCTTTTCAGAAAGAGGAATTCCAGAATACGAGCGTGTTAATGCATACGAGTACTATCCGTTAGTATGGCAGGGTATTAAAAATAACCTAATGTATAATGCATCTCCTGCGCTTTCTGAAGCTGCTGCTTCTACAAAAGCTTCAACAGATGTATTTACTAACTTATTTTACAATCCATTTAATGTACCAGGTAACCAAGTTGTGGGTGCTGATGGCAAACTTAATCCTAATGCATCATTATTGTATGATGATTTTGATTGGTATGATGCAATGGCAAGACAAGGAAAAAGAACAGATGCTAATTTAAGTTTTTCTGGTAAAACAGAAAAATCCGACTTTTTCGTTTCAATGGGCTACTTAAATGATCAAGGTTTTAATATCAAATCTGATTTTCAACGTTTCAATGCGCGTATCAACGTAAATTCTCAAATCAAGCCTTGGCTAAGAACAGGTTTAAATATTTCAGGATCGATGACTACGGCCAACACTGCTAACGACTCTTTTACGGGTAGTGGAGCTAGTTTCATTAATGCATTCGCTTTCACTAGAGGTATTGGTCCAATTTATCCCGTTCATGCTTACGATGCTACTGGAAAGCCAATCATAAACAATTTAACAGGTGAGCAATGGTATGATTATGGTAACCACCCAGGTGCGATCATTCGTCCTCAAGGTGCTTCACCTGGTAGACATGTGGTTTACGAAACTTTGTTGAATGAATATTTAACAAGAAGAAATCAAATAAGTGCAAGATCTTTCGTTGAAATTAAATTTTTGAAAGACTTCACTTTCATGCCTACATTCAGTATCGATCTAAGAAATAACAATGGAGATACTTACTGGAATCCGACAGTTGGAGATGGTGTTACTCAGAAGGGATACAAATCTCAAAGTAACAACACAATTAGATCATATACTTTCAACCAAATCTTAAACTACAACAAAAAGATTGGCGATCATACAATCTCAGCATTGATTGGACACGAAAACTATGATTATAACTATCGTACATTTGATGCGAGTAGAACAGGTTTAATTTTAGAAGGTAATACAGAGTTTCCAAACTTTGTAACTGCTAACAGCTCAAATGGTCAGTCAGATGAAGATAAAATTGAATCTTATTTTTCGAAAGCCAGCTACAACTACCAAGAGAAATATTTCTTTGATGCGTCTTTAAGACGTGACGGTTCGTCTAGATTAGGTTCTAACACAAGATGGGGAAATTTCTTCTCATTAGGAGGGTCTTGGTCAGTTAACAAAGACTTCTTAAAGGATGCTAATTGGATTGATGACTTAAGATTAAAAGTGTCTTATGGCCAGGTTGGTAATAATTTGTTAGATGGTTACTATTTAGATAGGGCATTTTACGATTTAGGTTGGAATAACGGTTCTGAACCAGGTGCTCTTTTAGCATCTGCTGCAAACCCAAATTTAAAATGGGAATCTCAAAATACCCTTAATACTGGTGTTAATTTCTCTTTGTTTAAAAGAAGAATCTACGGAGAGGTAGAGTTTTTCAAAAAAACAGTGAACGATTTATTGTTCAGCGTTCCTCAACCAATATCTGACCCAGTTACATCAATTAACCAAAATGTTGGTTCAATGTACAATTCAGGTGTGGAAATTCTATTAGGTGCTGATATAGTTAGAACACAAGATTTTAAATGGAATTTAGTAACTAACTGGACTTTCTTGAAAAATAGAGTAACTAAATTGCCGGCAGAAACACCTCAAATTGTAAGCGGAACAAAAAGAAGAGAAGTGGGTTATGATTTTTATCAATTTTGGTTAAAACAATATGCTGGGGTAGATCCAGCTGATGGTGCCGCATTGTATATTCCAGATCCAGCTCAGACTATTGCGGCTGCGAACAAAAGAATAGTTAATGGTGTAGAGTATACGACTAACCAATCTAACGCTTTGTTTGATCGTTCAGGATCTGCTATTGCTGATTTGATGGGTTCATTTACCAACACATTCTCATATAAAAACTTATCATTATCAGTATTGATTAATTATCAGATTGGTGGTAAATTTTACGATGGTAACTATCAAGGATTAATGAGTACAGGTTCTTATGGATCTGCTTTGCATAAAGATTTACTTGGTGCTTGGACACAAACGAACACTACAAGTAGCATTCCAAGAGCCGATTATGGTAACTCTGTTAACATCAATGCAACATCAACACGATGGTTAATTGATGCATCGTACTTGGCAATCCGTAATGTTAATTTGTCTTACAGCTTACCTCAAAATTGGTTGAAGAAAATTGATGTTTCCAATGCGAGATTGTTCGTTACTGGCGAAAACTTACATTTATTCTCAAAAAGAAAAGGGTTAAATCCTTCAGAATCTTTCGATGGAACAAATGCTAACGTTTACCCACAAGCAAGAATCCTAAGTGTAGGTTTAAATGCTTCCTTTTAAGTTTTAATATTAATATCAAAATAGATATGAAAAAGATAATTTATTCAGCAATTTTAATCGCTACCATTTTAGGCGGTTCGGGCTGTAAAAAAGAATTTCTTCAAACTCAACCGACTGATAGAGTAGATAACACTGCTATATTTTTAACAACTGCTAATGCAAGTGTTGCTTTGAATGGTATTTATCGTTATATGTTCGAAAGAACGACTGCAACAACAAGTAATGTTCAAGGTAAACCAGGTGTTGGCGGTATTCTATTAGGAATCGACTTTATGGGGGAAGATTTACATCAGGCGGCAGCTACATGGTTTACTTCAACAGGCGAAGGCAATTATTTGGCAGCTCGTACAGATAACGCAGGTAGTAACGAATATTATTACAGGACATTTTTTAGAATGATTGGTAATGCCAATTACATCATCGATAATATCGACGCTGCAGAAGGTACAGCGGCAGAAAAAGCAAGAATAAAAGCTGAAGCTTTAACGCTTAGAGCTTATTCTTATTCTTATTTGGTGCAATTTTACGGAACTAGGTATAATGCAGCAGCAAAGCCAAATAATCAGCTAGCGGTTCCACTTCCGTTGAAATCTACCGATACAAAAATGCCGAGGGTAAGTGTTGAACAAGTATACACCGCAATCGTTTCAGATTTAGACGCTGCAATTGCATTAAACGTAACAACTGTTCCTAACAAAACACATGCTGGAGTATGGGTATCTAAAGGTTTAAGAGCCAGGGTGGCCTTAACTATGCAAGATTATCCAACTGCAATCAAATACGCAAAAGAAGTAATTGATGGTAATTCATTTCCATTAATGAGTCAAGCAGATTACCAAACAGGTTTTAATAATATTGCCTTATCAGAATATATGTGGGGTGCAAACCCAACAACAGAGCAAGGTGATACTTTCGGATCTTTTTATGCTCAGATTGCTTATAATGCAAATACAAGTTATCAGCGTGGCACGCCGAAGATGATAAACTCTGCATTGTACGATCAGATTTCTGCTACAGATGTGAGAAAAAAAATGTGGGAGCCTGCACCAAATGCAACTAACTTTCCGCTGCCTCTTGCTACATTTGCTAGAAGACCATATATGACTAGAAAATTCTCTGTTAAAGCAGTCGGAGATCCATCTTTGGGCGATGTGCCTTGGATGAGAAGTGCTGAAATGCATTTAATTTTAGCAGAAGCTTATGCTAGAAGTAGTCAAGATGCATTGGCTCAGACAGCTTTATTCACTTTTGTCTCTAAAAGAGATTTAAGCGCAGTTAAATCTACTCAAACTGGCACAGCATTAATCGATGAAATTATGGTTAACCGCAGAACCGAACTTTGGGGAGAAGGTTTTAGATATTTAGATCTGAAACGTTTAAATCAGGGATTAAATAGAACTGTTGTTCCAAATTATGTTGCTACTTCTGTGGCTAACGTTATGGAAATCCCTGCTGGTGATCCAAGATTCTTGTTTCTTATACCACGTGCGGAATTAAACGCCAACCCAAATATTGGTCCGCAGAATCCATAATAAAAAGATAATTTAATTTTTGAAGGAGGCTTATAAAAGCCTCCTTTTTTTTTTAATAAGTTTATGGAATGTCTAATGTTTTTTGAGGTGCAATGCATAATGAGCTACAAATGCTCCCTAACCGTATGGAGGTTGATGTGCAACAAAACCTCTAAATAGATAATCTTCAATTCCTAAAGCTGATGTAAAAAGTGTTTTTTACGCATCTATCACAAAATTATTGGGAATACTAACAGCTCTATCTCAAGGTGTTTGTAGTTTTAACGGAAAATACTTAAGAGAGGAGTTATTCAAAAGGCTGAAGATAGCACAGTGGCTATTAATTAAGGAGAACTTTACAAGTATTCAGTTCTATTTAAAAGTTATTGTGGTTTTTATTGTGAAAAGCTGTTAATTTCTTTAGATTATTTAATTTCCTTCTGAATTTAGTATAATTTTAACTGTATTTTTATTGTAAGTTATTTATAGGGTGTTTTTTTTGTAGAAAATAGTGGATTATTATTCTATAAAGTTTGTATCCAGGAATATTTAGTGATATATTGGGGTGTTATTAACTAAACTAAAAATTTTTTATGAAAAAACTTCTACGGAGTTCGTCCGTATGGCTGTTATTTGCAAACTCCGCAATAACATACGATCGAACTATTGCAAAAACCCCTATTATGCGGGATGACTCATCACCCTTTTTTGATTTATGTGTTAAATGAAATTACAATTGATAGAACCACATCAGTTGTAGATTACGGTAACATATTTTATTCATTCAATTAACAATATTATTTCTTTTAACTTTTAAAAAAAAGGTTTTTAATCGCAAGAAGCTAATCGCTTCTATGCAAGTGCATTGGTTTTTATTGAACAATACAAATTTAAAATTGTAAAATTTGCATTACAAAATACTAAATCATATATTGAACTATTATTAACTAAACTAAATTATTTTTATGAAAAAACTTCTACAAAGTTTGTTCATATTGCTATTTATTGCCACCTCAGCAATAGCGCAAGATCGAACAATCACTGGAACAGTTACGGCTCAAGAGGATGGATTGCCCCTACCTGGCGTAAGTGTAAAAATCAAAGGTGCAACTGGCGGAACCACATCAGGTGCAGATGGTAGGTACTCACTTAAAGTTAACAACAAAGCAACCGTACTAGAATTCTCGTATATCGGTTTCTTAAGCCAAACAAAAGCTATTGGTGGTAGTAATGTGGTTAACGTACAGCTACAGAGCGATTCTAAAACATTATCTGATGTAGTAGTAACAGGTTATACCACGCAATCAAAAAGAGATGTTACAGGGTCAATAGCAAGTGTAAGTGGAGAAAAGCTTAAAAACCTGCCTGTTCAGAGTTTCGAGCAGGCACTTGCAGGTAAAGCGGCGGGTGTAAACATTATTCAGCCAAACGGAGTTTTAAATAATCCTCCTGTTTTCAGGGTGCGTGGTTTTAACTCTATCTCTTTAAGTTCTTATCCATTAATTATTGTTGATGGTATACCTGTATTTACAGGCGATCAATCGGCTAACAGTGCTGCAGGTAATGCATTGGGCGACATCAATCCTGCTGATATCGAATCGATCGATATCTTAAAAGATGCGGCATCATCTGCAATTTATGGTTCTAGAGCAGCCAATGGTGTTGTTGTAATTACTACAAAAAAAGGAAAGCAGGGCAGTACTAAAATTAACTATGAAGGATGGGTAGGTTCTACAAAGGCTCAGAATCTTACACCTTTATTAAATGCGGCCGAATATGTTCAGATCAAAAACGAGGCAAGAACAAATATTGGCCAGACTCCAGCGTTCTTTCTACAAACAAAATCAGATGGATCTCAGGTAGAAACCAATTGGTATGACTATGCTTATAGAACGGCAACCTCTCAAAACCATGCCTTAAACTTTTCAGGAGCAAACGAAAAAACATCATATTATGTTTCGCTTGGTTATAGCAATCAACAGGGCTTTATTTTGGGGAATTCATTCGAAAGAAAAAATGGCAGGGTAAATTTGGACCATAAGTTATTTAAGAATGTAACTATCGGAACTAATTTTTCTTACAGCAATACCATGAACCGTGCTCCAAACACAGGTTCGCTTCCTGGGCAAACCTTTTCAACTGTAGGTTTGGGTAGGTTAGCTATTGTGTTGCCTCCTAACGTTGCCGCTTATAATGAAGATGGATCTTATAACATGAATGGAAATGCTGTTGGTTTAGGTGCGAATACAATTGCTTCGAATTATCCAAATGCTGCAGTTCTGGTAAATGAAGATAAAAATACATCAGAAAGTGATCGGATTATTGCTAATGTTTATGCCTCTATTCAATTGGTTAAAGGATTGAGTTTTAAAACCACTTATGGATTAGATAATTTAAAAATTGACAATAACGCTTTTGTAAACCGTTTACAGGGCGATGGTGTTGCTTATAATGGTGGTGCTACCAGTAGTTTTGTTAAGAATGCCAGGTGGAACTGGTCTAATACCCTAAACTATACAAACACCTTTGGCGACCATAGTTTAGGTGCTTTAATTGGTGCTGAAGATCAACAAACAAGATCGGATGGTTACGGCGCTACCAGACAAAACGTAATTGATCCTTTTATTAAAGTATACCAGGGAGCCTTTGGTATTATTACCCCATCAGGATTAGTACAAGGCGATAATTCATTCCGGTCTTACTTCGGAAGTTTAAGCTACGACTATAAGAAAAAATATTACTTATCTGGTTCATTCAGAAGAGATGGCTATTCTGGCTTATCAGCAGGTAATAAGTATGGTAACTTTGGAGGTGCTTCAGCAGGTTGGGCAATCTCTGAAGAGGGTTTTTATAAAAACTCTGGCTTAAGCAAAGTATTAACCCGTATTAAATTACGTGGTAGTTATGGCGAGGTTGGTAATATTAATATTGGTAATTACCCATCTCTATTTTTGTATAATCCAGGTTTATATGGATCTGATGCAGCATTATCATTCTCTCAGGCAGGTAATCCTGAGCTTCGATGGGAAACTAGTAAAAAGGCCGATGTTGGTGTTAATTTAGAGTTTTTGGATGGTAGATTCTCATTAGAAGTTGATTATTATCATAATAATATCGATAATCTGGTTCAAAATGCTCCTCAGGCACCTTCAAAAGGTGTTCCAGGCAACGCTATTACAACAAATGTTGGTAAGATGTATAATAAAGGATTTGAGTTTACTGTAAATTCAAGGAACATCGATACTGATGATTTTACGTGGTCAAGCACCTTTACGTTTAGTACACTAAAAAATGAAGTTACCGCTTTAGGTAATAATAATGCAGATCTTTTTGGTGCCACCTCTTTAGAAACGGCAAATATTACTCGAGTTGGTTATCCAATCGGATCAATTTATACGGTACAAACAGCTGGTGTTGATCCGGCAACCGGAGAACGAATTTTTATCAATAGAAATGGCGAGAAACTGAGATTCAGTTTCCAAAGAGCAACAGCTGCCCGTTATCAATACCTTGACGGCCCTAAGGCAGGCCAAAATGCACCCGCAATTGATGCCGCGCTTGATGCTGTAATTAACGGCCCATCAATTCCGAAATGGTTTGGCGGTCTTGATAACAATTTCCGTTATAAAAACTTCGATCTTACCTTGGGTTTAACTTTCTCTGGCGGTAATAAAATTTATTATGGATCATTAGCAGGTCTTCGCGATCAACGTTTTTGGAACAATGAAGCAGGTATGATGAATAGGTGGACTACCCCCGGACAGGTAACAGATATTCCTCGTGTGGTTTATGGAGATAATACTTCAAATGGATCGGCTTTTGCGCAATCTCAAAATGTTTTCTCCGGTAATTTCTTAAAAGTTAGAAACTTAGCTTTGGGTTATACACTGCCAAAAACACTTTTAAGTAAATATGGCGTTTCGAACATCAGGATATATGCTCAATCTAGTAACCTTTGGATTATATCAGATTATCCGGGACCAGATCCGGAGGTTTCTGTAAACGGAAACTCTACAGCAACCGGTAATAGTGGTAACCTTGCTCCTGGGGTAGATAGAAACTCTGTGCCATCAGGCAGAACATTTACTTTTGGTATTAATGTTGGATTTTAAAAATTAGAGATCATGAAAATTAAAATAAATAATAAAGTAAAATATCTTTTTCTTGTCGCACCATTTTTCTTTGCAACATCATGTAAAAAGAATTTCTTAGATGCCGCACCCGACACATCCTTACCTATTGAAGATGCCTTTTCAAATCCTTCAAGAATTTTATCTCAGGTTAATGGTGTATATGCAGGCGTAAAAAATGGTCAGTTTTATGGAGGAAGATATTTAATTTATAACGATATCCGCGGAGAGGACTTTGTTGTAAACAAACCGAACGGGGTAACAGGTTTAGATACCTGGAGGTTCAATTTAACTTCGAACACCAATGAGGTTGTTAATTTGTGGGGTGCAGTTTACGCTGCGGTAAACAGGGCTAATTTAGTTATTGAAGGCGTAAATGCCAATGCATCTTTACTTAGCCCGGCGGTAGCAAAACAATATATTGCAGAAGCCAAATTTTTGCGTGCCTTGTGCTATTATAGCCTCTTGCAATTATATGCTAAACCCTATGTAACCGATGCCGGTGCTAGTTTGGGCGTGCCGCTGAGACTTAGAGGCGAAAAGGATTTAACAGGTAACGATTTAAAAAGAAGTACAGTAGCAGAAGTTTATACGCAAATTTTAAAAGACCTAAACGAAGCCGAGCCAGATTTAGCTCTGACTTTAACTGCAACCAGGGCATCTAGAAATACAGCAATCGCATTTAAAACACGGGTATATCTCTCAATGGGCAATTTGCCTGCTGTAGTAACTGAAGCAAATAAGATTGTTAGTGTAACAGCTCCATTTCAAGCTACAACAGGTGCTCCTTTGAAGTTAGAAAGTAATGTTACTACGCTATTTGGCGGTACTTATACAGGTAATGCAACAGCTACTGAAGTTGCATTAACTTTGCCTATGGCCGATCTTGATGCCCCTGGCACACAAAATCAATTGGCATATTACTATAATGTTACGCCGAATGGAGCTGGTGGTAACGAAGAGTATTTCTTAAACCCTACAGGGATTTTTGGAAATGCAGCTTTTGCAGCCGCTTCAACTGATGCCAGAAAAGGTTTAACAACTGTTTCGGGCGCTAATACTTATTTAACCAAGTTTAAGCGACCATCTCCATATACAGATTACATTCCGGTAATTAGATATGCAGAAGTTCTATTGAACTTAGCCGAAGCGACGGTGGTGACTGATCCTGTAAGGTCTATCGCATTGCTAACTGCGGTTAGACAGCGCTCTAATCCAGGTTATGTATTTCCGGCAGCAGATTTATTACCAGCAAATCTTAAAAATACTATTCTTACAGAAAGAAGGATAGAATTATTAGGCGAGGGATTAAGATCTCCAGATGTAATGCGACTAGGAGCAGGTTTCGTGGCGAAAAGTGGATCTCAAGGTACCGCTCCTGCAATTCCATTTAATACCGCAGGTTATATCTGGCCAATATCGGCTAATGAGGTTCAAAACAATAAATTGATTGTTCAGAATTAGATTTATGCCTTAACAAGAAAGCCTAGCGAAGAATTTCTTCACTAGGCTTTCTTGTTTTATTTAGTAACCGCTTATTTCTTATCCACACTATACTTACCCGGCCCAATAAAAATCAGTCCGAAAAATACAATACCCAATTCTATTGCATGACTGGCACCGCCTAATCCATCTCCTTTACCAAAATGAACCAGTGCTGCAATAATCATCGTAAAGATTAATAATATTAGTGCCGGACGGAAAAATAATCCTACAATTAGCAGGAAACCTCCAAAGGTTTCGGTAGCGGCTGCCATAAAGCCCCAAAATATAGGTAAAAAGTCTATGCCTATTACTTTCATACTTCCCCCTAAACCAGTCCAGCCGTTTGGGCCGCCCGCAAGTTTCGGGAAACCATGAATAATAAACATTGCGCCTAAACCAATGCGTAGCAACAACAAGCCTGTATTGCGGTATTTTCCTAAATTGTCTAAAATTGCCATCTTATAAATATTTAAATTGAACGTTATTTGTTTCTATTTTTAAGTTTACCTCAGCACCTAAAACCATACTGAGGTTGTTATCGATATGTCCAGTTGGAAAATTAAAGCAGACTGGAAAATCATAGTCCTTAACAATATCCCAAATTACCTCATCGGCCGTTTGCCCGAAAGAAATCTTTTCTTCTTCTATTTCATTAAAGGCACCAATAATCAAACCCTTTAAGACTTTTAGCTTACCCGCTCTTTTCAGCATACGCAACATGCGGTCTATACAGTATTCTTGCTCGCCAACATCTTCCAAAAAGAGAATTTTACCGGTAAAATCCATTTCCGAAACCGAGCCCTGTAACATGGTAAGCAAAGTTAAATTGCCTCCAATCAAAACCCCGGTCGCCTCTCCTGCCCGATTTTCAAACGTACTTTGGTAAGAATAGGTCGGTTTCTCACCAAATAAAGCCTGCTGTAAAGAAATTAAAGCTTCTGCGGTAGATTCATCAAAAGTATAGGGCATTTGCGCGTGCATGCACTGGGTATTACATTGCGCAATAAGGTGCGACAATAGTACGGTAATATCGCTGAAACCCACAAACCATTTAGGGTTCTTGTTAAATTCTGTAAAGTCAAGGTCATCAATAATCCTGATGGTACCATAACCGCCACGGCCCGAAATAATCGCTTTTATAGATGGATCGTCTAAAAAACGCTGAATATCTTTGGTTCTTAACGCATCAGTTCCTGCAAACTGGTGGTGACTGGCGTATACACTTTCGCCAACAATAACCTCCAAACCCCAGCTTTCTAATCGTGCTATGGCATGGTCTATTGGTTTAGGTAATTTCTTTGCCGGACATACCAGGGCAATCTTATCTCCTTTTTTTAAATACGGGGGCTGCTTAATCATCTTCAAAACACTTATCTTTGCCAAATTAATAAAAATTGTTTTGGATAATAGTAAAATAAAAAGATATACCGTAACTGCAGCGCTTCCATATACCAATGGACCAGTTCATATTGGGCACCTGGCTGGTGTTTACATCCCTGCAGATATTTACGCCCGTTATTTAAGGTCGAATAAACGTGATGTAAAGTTCATCTGTGGATCTGACGAAAATGGTGTACCCATTACTTTAAAAGCCAAAAGAGAAGGAATTACGCCTCAGGAAGTGGTAGATAAGTACCACAAGATTATTGGCGATTCTTTTAAAGAATTCGGCGTATCTTTCGATATCTATCACCGTACCTCATCGCTTACCCATCACCAAACCGCTGCCGATTTCTTCGAAACCCTTTACAATAAAGGTGTTTTTACCGAAGAGGTTACTGAGCAATATTACGATGCCACGGCAAAACAATTTTTAGCCGATCGTTACATTACCGGTACCTGCCCAAAATGTGGGAATGAAAATGCTTATGGCGATCAGTGCGAAAACTGTGGCTCTACCCTTAATGCAACTGATTTAATCAATCCCAAATCGACCCTATCTGGAGATAAACCAATTTTAAAGGAAACTAAAAACTGGTTTCTGCCACTGGATAAGTATGAAGACCGTTTACGTACCTATATCGAAAGCCATAAAGAATGGCGCCCAAATGTATACGGCCAATGCCAAAGCTGGTTAAATGCAGGTTTACAGCCAAGAGCTATGACCAGAGATTTAGATTGGGGCGTTCGTGTTCCGCTTCGCGATGCCGAAGGTAAAGTGCTTTATGTATGGTTCGATGCACCTATCGGATATATTTCTGCAACCAAAGAGCTTTGTAACTATGCCAAGCTCGATGTTTGGAACCCTAAAGCCGAAGAATATTATATCAGCAGTTACGAAAACGATAAATGTGGTTGGGAAGAATACTGGAAAAGCGACGAAACCAAATTGGTTCACTTTATCGGTAAAGATAACATTGTTTTCCACTGCATTATTTTCCCTGCAATGTTAATGGCGCATGGCGAATATACCTTGGCCGATAATGTACCGGCAAACGAATTTTTAAACTTAGAAGGCCAAAAAATATCAACTTCCAAGAACTGGGCGGTTTGGCTAAACGAATATTTAAAGGAGTTTGAAGGCAAACAAGATGTATTGCGTTATGTATTAACCGCAACCGCTCCCGAGACCAAGGATAATGATTTTACCTGGAAAGATTTTCAGGCGAGAAACAATAATGAATTGGTGGCCATCCTGGGTAACTTCGTAAACAGGGTTGTGGTACTTACGCATAAATACTTTGGTGGTTCAGTACCTACCTGTATGGAAATTACTGAGGTAGATCAGGCTGTTATTGATGAACTGGCTGTGTACCCGGCTAAAATCTCTGCGTCTATCGAGAATTACCGCTTTAGAGAGGCCTTATCAGAAGTAATGAATGTTGCCCGTTTAGGAAATAAATACCTGGCCGAAACCGAGCCGTGGAAATTGATTAAAACGGATGAGGACCGGGTAAGAACGATATTGAATATTGCGCTTCAAATTGCCGCCAATATTCAGATCCTGATTGAACCTTTCTTGCCATTTACAGCAGAAAAGTTAATGAAGATGCTTCAGAATGGTGGCCATGATTGGGATGATGCAGGTACAGTAAGCTTGTTAAAACGTGGCCACGAAATTGGCGAAGCTGTGCTATTATTTGATAAAATTGAAGATGCAGAGATCGACTTCCAGATTGAGAAACTAAACCAAAGCAAAGCCAGTAACGCCGCCAGTAATGTAGTTGCTGTTCCGGCAAAAGAGAATATCCAGTTTGACGATTTCTCGGCAATGGATATCCGTGTAGCCACCATTGTTGCTGCAGAAAAGGTAGAGAAAACAAAAAAACTGTTAAAATTAACGGTAAATACAGGTATTGATGAAAGAACTGTGGTTTCGGGCATCGCAGAATATTATAAGCCTGAAGATATTGTTGGTAAACAGGTAAGTATGATCGTAAACCTTGCTCCACGCGAAATCAAAGGGATTTTATCACAGGGAATGATCCTAATGGCCGAAAATACCGAAGGCAAGCTCACTTTTGTGGCACCTATAGAAAAATTCCCAGAGGGTAGTGTAATTAGGTAGTGTTTGCCTGCATTAAAATATAAAGCCATTTGATTAATTTCAAATGGCTTTTTTTATTGCTTACCCTATGCAATAATCCTAAGGTGCGTCTGTTGTAATTGATTTTTTATGTTTTTAAAGACAATTATCCTAAGATAAATGCTTGTTAAAATGAATTCTCTTGCGACAAAACTTTTGTTATATTTGCGCAACAAATGGTCCCGTAGTTCAACGGATAGAATAGAAGTTTCCTAAACTTTAGATATGAGTTCGATTCTCGTCGGGACCACTTCCTTGGATTCAAACCAGAACATTGTCGCGCAAATCGTTGATTTTCAAGACTTTGTTTTGGTTTTTATAACGCATTAAGACTCGTTTTTGACCATTCTGAATGGTTAATTTTAGTGAGTCGAAAATTGACTATTCTTTGTAAAACACTGTGAGTCAGTAAATTGAATGAAATATCAAAACCAGAATTATTCCGAAATGTTCGGGTGCTGGATTATTTTGTAAGATATTGATTTACAGCTCGTTCGGCTGACGAACATCTTGATGACTCACTGGCTCAAATGTACATTTGTTTAATTTTAAATGTATCATTATGAGTTACAATTTTCATCTTTTATTCTATCTGAAAAGACCAAAAAATTTTATCAAGGGCGAGATGATGCCCATCTATTTACGGATTACCGTGAAGGGAAAACATTCGGAATATTCTGTCGGCAGAGAAATTATTCCCAGCTTCTGGTCGGCGCTTAAAGGAAAAGGTACCGGCCTGCGCGAGGAGATCCGGGAACTTAATGATTATCTGGACATGCTGGCCTCAAAAGTTCGAAGGTTTCATACCTCTCTTGTTGAGAAGGAAGATGAGGTGACAGCGGTGATTTTACGGGATCATCTTACCGGTAAGAATACGTCTAACCATAGTCTGCTGAGAGTTTATCAGAAGCATAATGACAATATGGAAAAACTGATTGGTAAAGGATACAGTTATAGCACGTTTCAAACCTATCAAAGTTCCATCAGACATGTTAAACAATTTCTTCAGCTCAAATATGAGGTTCAGGACATTAACGTTAAAAAGGTGGATTTTAAATTTATCACCGATTATGAGCTATTTCTTAGAATAGATCGAGGAAATAATGCAATGTCTGCCCGGAAATATATTGTTCACCTGAAAAAAATCATGCTGTATTGCCTGGGTGCCGGGTGGATTGTTGGTAATCCATTTTTAAATTATCGCAATACTGCTAAAGCTAAGGCAAGGACTTTTTTAAATGTGGAAGAGTTGGATAGGATCAAAAACAGGGAATTTCCACTTGAGCGATTAAACATCGTTCGTGACATTTTTATTTTCAGTTGCTACACAGGCCTTTCCTATATAGATGTGAAGCAGCTTCGCCCGGATCAGATTACAAAGGGTGATGACGGTAATTTATGGATATTCATCAAACGGCAGAAAACGGAAACACCCTGTCACATCCCTTTGTTGGATGAGGCGAAAGTAATTCTTGAAAGGTATAAGAATCACAGGATATGCCGATGGAGAAAAGTGGCGTTGCCGGTGCTCACCAACCAGAGGGTGAATGGGTATCTGAAAGAGATCGCCGATCTTTGTACAATTACTAAAGTACTCACTTACCATCTGGCTCGTCATACCTTTGCGACGACTATTACGCTTTCAAATGGCGTTCCGATTGAGACCGTATCCCAGATGCTTGGGCATAACAGCTTGAAAACAACGCAGCATTATGCGAAGGTGATCGATACAAAAGTTAGTACTGAGATGTCTGCATTACAGGAGAAACTTCTGGAACGGAATAAGGAAGAAGAGGATACTGGCGATATGAAAGTTATGAAGCTCTTTAGGTAAAGATGAAATAGCTGTAAATGGATAATATTATGCTCATTTCCGTGATTATTGAGTATAATATTATCCATTTAATTTTAGTATTTCTTCTTTGATAGCACACGATGTCCAAAATTATTTGGGTATATATGGATATATACGCGGGTGTGCTTTCGGAATTTGATTTATATCATCTTGTTTTAAAAAATTACATATTTCTTTGACAGAAAGAAGCAAGCTAGAATTATTAAATCTTAAATATATCTGTTAATTCTATTCATTTTATATCATCGCATACTATGTAATAAGGTACTCGGATATTGCCAGTATTGTATCGACGCTAGTGAGATAATTTTACACAAGGGTTTAAAAAATAAATAATTATGATACTAATAGTATTACTTTTTATGTTTTTTTAAACTGGTACAGAGATGTCTGCATTAAAGGAGAAACTTCTAGAAGGGAATAAAGAGGATGATGGTGTGAAAGTTATGAAGCTTTTTAGATAGATTGTTAGCTATGTAGCAGTTATAGGGTTTGAAGATTGAAGCAATGTTATTTAGATTCCTTATTCATCTTAGTTTGGCAAAATCATTAAAATATAATTTATAGTGTAACCTTGCTAGGGGACATTTTGCCCGTCATTGATGGGCTATGAGTTATCGCTTTACATCATTTTATTTTTGTTTATTGGGCAAAAAAAAATATTATAAAGTGTCACAAATATTTCATGAATTTGTGACAAAATAATTCATTTTAACGTTAGTTAATTGTCATACAATCAGGTAGTTAACAAGGTGATTAGGGGTAAGCGCGAAAAGATATTTTTTCCAACCGACTTTTCTTGCATTGATACTACTGATGTGATTAGGAGCATCCTACACAGGCTTCAAAGGGATCATGTAGAATGTAATATCTGATATGAAATGATTTTTAATTAAATGTTATATGATTATTCCGAACAAATGGTGGCACAATTAACTAAGAGATTTTAGCCTTTTATTTCAAAAAAAGTTATAACTATAATTTTAATAGGTTCGCTTGAATAAGCGTTAGTATTTCATCGAAATCAGGCTGCCCTAAGTAATAAAGTCCTGATGTTCCGCTATATCGGTTCCTAAAATCTTCCCTTATTTTCTCGTCAGTTAAAAGGAAAGCCTGCTTTTCCACTAATGGAGTATCAAGATCGACCTCCGGGAACCAGTGCGATTTATGGTCCTGATATTCTCTTGTTGAAATAAACTGCTGGATATCATCTCTCTGTAAAAGCTTATAGACATCATAATATTGCCGCATAAAATTGACCTTTGGCCCACCACGACCCACAGTTTGTTCTCCACGGAACTTGGTTACGATTGTCTGGAGTTTTTCCACTAATGTATAGCCGGGATGGTAGCACGCGATATTTAAAGCCCTATTGTCAAGCACATCAAGACCAGCTTCCAATGCTCTATCGTACATCCATGAACTAATATCAACATTTTGGTTAGGGGTAACCTTTGCAAAGCCGACCTCAAGCAATATGCCATCCTTAATTCCTGGCACAGAACCAAAATAGCCATTGTATTTCAACCGAATACCACCGTTCCTTCCCTTTTCGTCATCGAATTCGATGTCGCGCTCTGGCTGAATACCGTCTATAACAATATTGTCCGACAGCCAATCAAAGAACTTCATCCTATTTTCTACGGTATTCTTACCAGTTGATTTCGGATTTTCATTTACCTGAATGCCCGTCTGGTCAAAAAATGCCCGTGGCGGGATGATATGCAAGTCAATGTCTTCTGAGAAGCGGTCAATGATCTTAAAGCCCTTCGATAGAGAGGTCCCCCCCTTAAGCTCAAAACCGAGTCCCAGGTTTTTCATGCCATAAAGTACGTGCATGATCCAATAGTCCTTTTCTATCAACGCATCAAGTATACTAGTCTCAGCTGACAATGTACTAATCAGGCTTTTAAAATCCTTTCGCTGGTGAAGAAACTTACTGCTCATATAACTTAGGTAATTACTTAGTTCGTTGCTAATAATTTTCTTGTTTTTGGGTTTCCATATTTTTCAGCGGCATATCCTAAAGACTGCTGATCCAAGCTCCTCGCTGTTTTCAATGCCTTTTCAAGTACCTTGGGCTGATCCTCAGCAAGTGAATCCAAATTATTGATTAGGTCAATCACCAAAAATTCCTTGGTAGGCTTGGTTGGAAAAGCAGACTTTTTTTTAAAGGTGAACAATTTGTTACCCAATTTAATATCTCCGCTGCGCAGGTGGTTGTAAACAATCTGTTTGTTATACAACTGTGTCGTCCCCAGGCCCAACGCATTAAAATAATTGAAAGAAGTAATCAGAAAGTTGGTATTGTCCAAGAATTTCTTGATGAGCATATCATCCGCCGGTGGCTCAAAACCAAATGCATTTTTCTTCGGAAAGTGATATAGCCCAGGGCCAACTCTTTTCAAAGTCCCCTCACCTGTAAGTTCCGAAAGATGCCTGTCTATTGATTTTGACCACTTTTGCAGTTCATCCCTTTTGTATATCACCCCTTTTTTAAGATGACTCTTTAATTCCTCTAATTTTGGCATAACAAATACTTTCGGTTACAAATATATGGATTATTAAAGTATTTGCATGATTTTTGACGAAATTTCATTCAATAATCAGCTCTAAAAAAATCAAATTGAAAAGAGCTTTTGCTTCTACTATCTTTTTACATGCATCTAAATATAAGCACATATTCAAGTTGAAAAATTTTACATCTCTATATTCCCAGTTTGAGTTCGTCATGGAAGCGCCATTGATAAATCTGTTTTTATGCACAATTTGTGTTCGAGCCGCTCTTTTTATCCATGAACTTTTAAAAGAACTGTCAGGTAAATATAATAAGGGCATTGCCCAAGTAGTCTTGCGATGGTTCATTCAAAGAGAGGTCAGTGCTATTCAAAAATCAGTAAATAAAAGATTAAGGAAATTTTAACCTATTTGACTTCGTACTATCCGCCGATGATATGGTAGCCATCAAATCATTAGATATAGGACTTATTCAAAAAACATACGTATTGCCACAATAGATAAATTTATGCAAATCTGGCTATAGAATTCGCAACTGTTCGTCTAGAAATTACAGGCGTTGGTCTAGTGGTTCCCTACGCTGGTATATTACGGGATTTTTGCCTGAAACGTTTGATGGACAGCTGCGTCTCAATAACAAACAATAGCAAAAAACTCAAATATAAACGATATGAAAACTTTAGCAAAAACAATATTCGCAGCAGCATTAACAGCAGTAGTATTAACTTCATCAACGGTGGCAACTTTTGCCGCTGAGCCAGTTAAAGCAGAAATAAAAACTTCTTCATTATCAAAATTCAACAGGATTTGGGTGAGCGGGAATGTGAAAATCGTCTTAACCCAAGGTGACAAGCAAAATGTAGAGGGTGCGAGCAACTATGATGCTGCAAAAACCTCGGTATCAACTGATGGAAAAACCTTGTTTATCAATTCATTGGAAACAAGTCAGGTAACACTGAATATTACCGTAAAAGATTTGGAAAGAATTGAAGCTTATGGTCAATCAGTTGTGGTAACCAGCAATAATTTCGATGTAAAATACCTACAGTTATTTTTAGGACAAAGTGCTACAGCTAAGATCAAAACTACAGCAGGCAGTTTATATACTATCGTTAAGGATGATGCGGTGTTAAAATTAAATGGTACTGCTGGTGAAAGTACAATGATTGCAAGCAATATGAAAAATGTAAAATTAGCTGACTTTGTCAGTATTAAATCAGAATCATATGCTTCTGAAGCGATCATGGAAGCAGAGCAAAATGCAATGGTTTTAGCAAAATAAAAAATATCAATCAAATAAGTTGAAGCTACCCATTGGGTGGCTTTTTTTGGTAAGAAAAATTCTTATTTGGAAATTACTATTAATTCTTAAATATGTTACCCTGTGCCATCCTATTGCAGCAAGCTCAGGAAAATGGATTCGTTTTTTTGGTAATAGAATTTTTCTATGTACTAGGCTATTTAATACATATGTATGTTTATCGTTTTCAATTAGATGATTCGAAAGTAAAACAGTATAGTCATTGGAGATGCTAACGAGTCCACGAACAAAAGCATGGTGTAAATTTGGGCGGAAAGCTATAGCATTACTTTATCACTAGGATTGACTCATTGCCTGTGTTAAAGCAAGAGATTTTCCATGATTAAAAAATCGAAGTACTGGCATCATAGCTGACAACTTTAATTTTACTCCATCCCCCAGGTTGTTTACTAATTTGAACTTGAGTGCCAATTTGGTCTTTTAGCGCTTCAACATGAGAGATGATACCAATTGTTTTTCCTTTAGATTGTAAATTCTCTAAAGCAGAAATTGCGACATCTAACGTATCTGCGTCCAATGTTCCAAATCCTTCATCTATAAATAAAGAGTTGATTTGAATTTTACGGCTTGCTAAATCTGAAAGACCTAACGCTAAGGCTAAACTTACTAAGAAACTTTCACCGCCTGATAATGTAGCCATTGGGTGTGTATTTCATCGAAAGTGGTTCTTCCCCAATTTTGGTGGTCAATCCGGTGCTAACACCAGTCTTTTCCTGAGTAAATCGAAGCTTGCCCTTCCGTACATTTGACGTTTAATAGTCTTCAGTTTGTTAACATTGCCTTCGACTGGACCATTGCTCCAATGTAGATTAATAGCATTTTCAATGGRTTGAAGATCAGACAATAACCCTGTGGCGAAACTTTTCAACTCTCCAATAACCGAATGGTTAGCTTCTATAATCCACGCCTTCAATTCACTGCCTGTCTTAGTTTCAATCAATCCTCGGAATTTTTTTACCAATGACATCGTACGTTTTAATTCAGCTGATGATTGGCATAATCTGGATATAAGCTTTTTTTGTGTGCTGCTAATTTTACTTTCAGGAGCTAAAAATGCCATGGCGGCGGCTGAGGGCTTAAAGAAAGAACCTGCATGCTGTGGGAGTCTTGTTTGCCTTGCCTTTTTTC
>NZ_SIXF01000025.1 GCF_004310665.1 Pedobacter kyonggii
CAGCAGTTGCTACATAATGGCTGTACCAATGAAAAACGGATTAGCACGAATATATACCTCCTGTTGATGTTTATATGCCTGTTTATGCAAAAAATATTTTTGCCAGTTGTCAGATATGCCAAAGGCTCCGTTAGCTTGATCAAATGTGTAAAGTTCTTTGTATTGAACATGAAAGAGGTAATCGCTACAGGTAGAAAACAGTTCAGAGATATTATAGATAAGTACTGTAAATATGAAAAAAGAAACCACAGAATTAATTTAAGCCAACTATTTTCAGCTTAACTTGACGCTAATGCGAACATTCGGGATTCCTCCTCGCAATGACGACTTTTCTATTAGAATGTAATTCTTCCTTCCAACTCCCGACCTCGGACCTCCGACTTTTATACTTATATTTGGGTTTTTTAACCATAATGAAACAACTTTACATCCTTATTTTCTCAATTTTTATTTCTTTTAACCTGCAAGCCCAAGGCGTACTTAAAAAGAATGCGGTTTATAAAATAGTTTACTTCCGTTCAGCTGATGGGAAGCCTAAGGAAGACCGTAATTCAACTGTGGTAGTGGCTTCAGCAAGTCAGAATTTAATTAGCAATGCTGCTATTCTCGGTCATAAAGCAAAGTATCCTTACGAACAAAGCATTGTTGCCAAGCCAGCACAAATTTTGTTTCAGGTTGCCGATTTAGGCATAGATAAGCAGATTGCAACTGCCGATAGTCTTGCAATTGGCAAGCAAACTTTTGAGTTTAGCAACGAAAGCAAAGTGATTTTGGGTTATACCTGCAAAAAGGCTACCACGGTTGTTAACTCCAATAGAATAGATTTATGGTACACCACTGATGCCGGTATAAAAGCTGCACCAACCAGTTTGGGACAGAACCTCGGTTTGGTTTTAGAGCAGGTGCGCAATGGCAATAGCTTTGTAACGGCTACCAAAATTGAAGAAGTTAAAAATTCGAAACCGATCGATCTGCAAAAAATAAGTGCTAAGCTCACTGATGGATTAACGTATAAAGATTTGCTTTGGAAAAGCAGGTTTACCACGTTAAGTGTTTTTAATAATGAAACGATTAATTTTATAGATAAACCACAATCGAACGATTCTGTATTCCGCTTTGCGGGAGGGACTGTGATTGCAAGGAAAGTTAAATTTCCTGAGCTTCAGTCCAACCCCAATGTTTTTGTCGATTTAACTGAACAATCGAACGGCGATGCCTACGACAGAACAGGATCAGTATTTATCATCCCAACCGATAAACAGATCAGTTTAATGGATGCACTTAAAAATTCTGTTAAAGACCTGCCTGTTTACGATAACGGAAATGGGAAGAAATACCAGGGTGTTGTCGCCACAGCAAATTATAATCCTGTTATAGAGTTGATGCGCTTTTTTACCCCTTTTGGTGTTGGTAAATACAATACTTTAAAATTAAAGGATAAAAATTGGGCAGAAAAAGTTTACTATAGACAAGATGTTTCGGAATTGTTTCCGCTGGTAAATGGCAAGGAAGCCTGGATAGCCGTTTTTATTGGCAACTATGATAAAGGTGGCCATAAAGTTTCTTTAAACATTACACTGCATAATGACGGAAGACAAAAAGAAGCCAAAGAAGTGATTTTGCCTTTATTTAATTCGACCAATGTAATGGAAATGGCTGGACAGGAGTACGCAACTATGTTCAGCAGCGATAAGGGTTTAGAAGTTTCTTTTACCTTAGCAAAAAACCTTAAAGATGCAAAACTGCGCTACATTACAACAGGTCATGGTGGCTGGGGAAATGGCGATGAGTTTGTACCACGGAAAAACACCATCTGGCTGGATGAAAAAGAAACATTCGCTTTTATACCATGGCGCCAGGATTGCGGTTCGTACCGATTATCGAATCCTGCTTCAGGTAATTTTGAAAGTGGTCTTTCCTCGTCAGATTTAAGCCGTTCTAACTGGTGCCCAGGCACAGTTACCAATCCCGAATGGATAAGTTTAGGCGATTTAAAAGCCGGACCGCATACCATAAAAGTCACCATCCCGATGGGCAAGCCAGAAGGTTCGAGCTCAAGCGCATGGAATGTTTCGGGCGTGCTGTTGGGGGTGGAATAATAAAATGATTTGTCATCCTGAACGCAGTGAAGGATCTTTTTCTTGCCTCTTTTTTACCATATAAGGCATTTAAGAGAATATAAGCTCAAATAACTTATAATTTGTTGTTGATCCCGCTAATTTTAAAAATCGGCTGCGGGTAGTTCTATATATCCTGCAACCCTCAATAGTGCCTCAAAACTATTTTTCTAAACCGGATTGAAGGGGAGATCCTTTTTGCTGCCATAAGCGGCGGGCAAGAGGGCAGAAAAGATCGCATCGGAAAGCCGGAGGAAACATTAAACAAAACCTACGGAACCCTGCTTTCCAAATCAACACAAACAAATTTAGATTTCGGCAGGTGAGATACCAGCCGATAGGATGAGAAATCATTTTATAATATCCAAGCATTAAGATTCCCACCTGCGCGGGAATGACGGCAAGAGCTAAGCAAAACGCACCTTGCCTTTGTTTTTTAACAAATTTCCCATCTCGAAATGTGAATAACCTCTCTTCATTCTATGAAATCATTTTTATTATATTTACGGCTGCCAATTTTTGTAAATAAATGAGTGAAGAATTAGATCAAAACGTAAACGAAGAGCACAAACATACCATAACCCCAATCAACGGTTTATACGAAAACTGGTTTCTCGATTATGCGTCTTATGTAATTCTCGATAGGGCAGTTCCGCACATTAACGATGGGCTAAAGCCTGTTCAGCGACGCATTATGCACTCTTTGAAAGAGATGGATGATGGGCGTTTTAATAAGGCAGCCAACGTAATCGGTAACACCATGAAATATCACCCGCATGGTGATGCATCTATTGGCGATGCGATGGTGCAGATCGGTCAAAAAGATTTATTGATTGATATGCAGGGTAACTGGGGCGATCCGGTTACTGGCGATAGTGCTGCGGCACCACGTTATATCGAGGCACGTTTATCAAAATTTGCCAACGATGTGGTGTTTAATCCTGATACTACCGAGTGGCAGTTAAGTTACGATGGGCGTAATAACGAGCCAATAACTTTACCGGTTAAATTCCCTTTGTTATTGGCACAGGGTGCTGAGGGGATTGCCGTGGGTTTGGCTACCAAGGTAATGCCACACAATTTTATCGAATTGTTGGATGCCTCGATAGATGCGCTGAAAGGTGTGCGCCCAAATATATTGCCCGATTTCTTTACGGGTGGTATGGCCGATTTTTCGAATTATAATGAAGGGCAACGTGGCGGTAAAATCCGTGTGCGCGCAAAAATAACCGAGAAGGATAAAAAGACTTTGGTTATTAGCGAAGTCCCGTTCAGTACCACCACAGGTTCTGTTATTGATAGTATTTTATCGGCCAATGATAAAGGTAAAATCAAAATCAAAAAGATTGAGGATAACACAGCGGCCAATGTAGAAATTGTAGTGCACCTGGCACCGGGTATTTCGCCTGATGTAACCATTGATGCACTGTATGCTTTTACCGCCTGTGAGGTGTCGATTTCGCCAAACACCTGTATTATTCAAGGTGATAAACCACTCTTTTTGAGTGTGAACGATATCCTGATTGAAAATACAAAACATACTAAAAATTTACTAAAAAGAGAGCTGGAGATTCGCCTGCACGAGTTACAGGAGAAGATTTTCTTTAGTTCTTTACTTAAAATATTTATTCAGGAGGGGATGTACAAAAATCCTGAATATGAAAACTCAACCAATTTTGATACCGTAGTTGAGGTATTACACATTCTATTTGAACCGTTTAAACCGTCGCTTTACCGCGAAATTTTACCTGAGGATTTTAAGAAGCTGATTGATAAGCCAATGAGTAGCATCACCCGTTTTGATGTGAAAAAGGCCGATGAGCAGATGAAAAATCTGGAAGATGAAATTAAAGTGGTTAAAAATCATTTAAAACACCTTACCGATTATGCCATTGCCTGGTACCAGAAACTGAAAGATAAATACGGAAAGGGGAGGGAGCGTAAAACCGAAATCCGTTTATTTGATCGGGTAGAGGCTTCGAAAGTAGCATTGGCGAACGTTAAACTATACATGAACCGTGAGGATGGATTTATCGGATCGGGTTTACGTAAGGATGAATTTGTAGCCGATTGTTCGGATATAGATGAAGTAATTGTTTTTCGTGAAGATGGTAAATGCATCATTACCAAGGTGGCCGATAAAACCTTTGTAGGTAAAGGCATTATACACGCCCAGGTATTTAAGAAAAACGATGAGCGTACCATTTACAACATGGTTTATAAAGACGGTGCAAGTGGAACTTCGTATATTAAAAGGTTTGCCGTAGTTGGGGTAACACGTGATAAGGAATACGATTTAACCAAGGGATCGAAAGGGTCGAAGGTTTTATATTTTACTGCCAACCCGAACGGAGAAGCGGAGATTGTGAATGTTGCATTAAAACCGCACTCTAAATTGCGCAAACTTCAGTTCGATCAGGATTTTGCAGAAGTTGCCATTAAAGGGCGTGGTTCGCAGGGGAATATCATTTCGAAATATCCGGTTAAAAAAATCATCCTGAAGAGTAAAGGCGTTTCTACCTTATCGGGACTAAAAATCTGGTATGATGATTTATTAAAACGCTTAAATGTTGATGGCCGTGGAAAATACCTGGGTGAATTTGATGGCGACGACCGCATTTTACAGGTACACAAAGATGGCTTCTATGAGTTAAGTTCTTTCGAATTGAGTAACCACTTTGATGATGGCCTGATCTTGATCCAGAAGTTTGATCCGGAGAAGATTTTTGCTGCGGTCCATTTTGAAGGCAAGGCACAAAATTATTTTATTAAACGTTTTGCATTCGAACTGCAAGCTAATGGTAGGAAAACCATTTTCATTAGTGAAGAGCAGAAATCGAGGTTGTTGTTCCTTACTTCAAATCCGGCAGCAAAAATTATTGTTGATGTTTTAAAGGGTAAAACCCAAATTCCGGAAACATTGGATTTAACCTTAGCAGAACTGATTGATGTTAAAGGACTAAAGGCAAATGGCAATAGACTCTCACCACATGATGTTCAAAAAGTGATATTAGAAGAGCCTGAGATAGAAATTGAAGCGGTTGAGGAAGCAGCAATTGAGGAGGACGAGGATGGTGGAGAAACAGGAGGTGAAGAAGAAGCAATTGCGAACGAGGAAACGGTAACAGAACCAGAAGTGCTGGAAGAGGTAATAGATAAACCTGTTGTAGTGCAGCCAAAACCAAAGTTCGAACGCAAAGAAGTGCCTGTGGTGAAGCAAGAAAAACCTGTTGCGGTAGAGAAGCCAGTGGTAGAAAAACCTAAGCCAGAAGCCGAACCTGTTAAAAAAGACGAAGTCAAAACCGGAGATAAATCCGAAGCAGAAGAAAAACCTGCCAAAAAGATAGATTTCGAGATCACTAATCCTGACGATATCGATATTGATGATAAAGGGCAGTTGGGGTTATTCTAAATAGATTTGAGAGTTGTCAACTTTAATGGCCTGGTGGCAAGAAAGTTGACAACTCTTCACATTTCAATCAAAACATTTCATTTTTAAACCTATATTTGCCTTGCTCAAAGGGGTGCTTTTTGATTCTGCAATTTCTGTTGCCATCAATTTGCTGAGATTATACCCATTTAGAGGTTTAAGCCAAAAGGTTTAAGGTATAGGGTTTAACCTTACATCCTATACCTCAAACCTTACACCTTCTAATGAACCTGATGCGGGTAATGCCGTCGTAGGAAGAGGTTAAAATTTACAAAACTGTTTCGCCCCGAAAACGGTATCTAATCATTTTTACCGGCCGCGAGGCAAATTATTGTAAATGAATTTTCAAGATTGGTTTAAGCTTTTTCAGGAGCAGATTTTACACACCTCATTAATCGAATGGCTGGCTGTGGGTTTTGGAGTATCTGAAGTTTTACTGGCGAAGAAGAATAGTATCTGGCTTTATCCAACAGGAATAATTTCGATCCTGTTATCAATGTTTCTACTCTTAAATGTAAAGCTGTATGCAGAAACCTTGCTGAGCATTTATTATCTGGTGATGAGTGTTTATGGCTGGATAATCTGGAAGAAAAGAAAACAGGACGGTGAAAACCAGGTTTCATGGTCGAGCAATAAAGAATTAACCATTGCTATTTTAATTTCTGTGATTGGTTTCGGCGTACTTTATCTTGTATTGAGGCATTATACTGATTCGGATGTACCTGTTTTTGATGCCTTTGTATCCTCAACAGCATGGGCAGGTATGTGGTTGTTAGCCAAGCGTAAAATAGAAAACTGGATATTCCTGAATATTTCGAATATTGTGGCCATTCCATTGCTTTTTCATAAAAAGCTTCCACTTATGGCCTGTTTAACTACGTTTTTGTTCACTGTAGCCATATTTGGGTTTTTAGACTGGAAGAAGATCATTAACAAAAGCAGACTTAAATTGGCTTAATTGCCTTCCTACGCAAAGCAAAAAAATAATCATGCAAGAAACATTAACCACTACCTGGCGGGAAAAAGTAAAAGCTTATGCAGCAATTTCTGAAGAAATGGGTAAACTTCATCCCGAAATTTTAGAACTTGCCTATCGGAAAAACTGGTTTAAGCTTTTTGTACCAGAAATTTATGGGGGACCAAACAAAAAACTTCCTGAAATTTTAAGATTGGAAGAAGAATTGGCTGAAGCCGATGGAAGTTTAGGCTGGACCATTACACTTTGTGCCGGTGCAGGCTGGTTTGCCGGGTTTTTAAATCCTGAATTGGCTGCAGAGATTTTTGCCGATCGTGAAGTTTGTTTTGCCGGGAGTGGTGCTGTTGGTGGGGTGGCCATTAAAACGCAAAGGGGGTATCTGCTTAATGGAAAATGGAGCTATGCCAGCGGGGCATTGCACGCCACTATATTTACAGCCAACTGCACGCTTAAAAATGAAAATGGTGATGATATTTTGGATGAAAACGGAGAACCTGAAATAAAATCATTTATCCTTAAAAAGGAGGAAGTAAATATTTTACCCGGATGGTCTTACTTTGGTTTAATTGCAACAGGCAGTCATGCTTTTGAAGTTTGCGATTTAAACGTTGACGAAAATAGGACCTTTAAAATTAACCAGCATATTGAAGTAGCAGATTCTGGCTTTGATTATCCCTTTTTACAGCTCGCAGAAACCACGTTAACAGTAAATAGTTTAGGAATGACCAATCATTTTATTAAACTGGTAGAACAATCTTTTTATTCGCGTTCTGGATTAGGGAGGTATAGCGAGGCACAAATTTTGTTTTTTAATGGCGAACTTAATCGTTGTAGAGAAGAAGTATTAAACCTTCGTGCAAAATTCTACGATGCGTTTGAGGAGTCCTGGAATCAGTTAATGGGTGATGGCGAAATTAATGAGGATACCTTAATGGAGGTGAGTTCAATCAGTCGTAAATTGGCCCATGCCTGTTGGAAATCGGCAGCTACTTTATTTCCATACTGTGGCTTAGATGCTGCAAAAAAAGAGTCGGAAATTAATAGGGTTTGGAGAGACATTCATACAGCAAGCCAACATGCTTTACTTACCTTTGAAATTTAATTATTCCAAAAGCTCTGGTTTAATTTTATCTTTAAAATCAGTAGCAAACTTATTCAGTTTGGGCTGTATCACAAATGCGCAATAAGGTTTCCCCTGATTGTTGCTAAAATAGTTTTGATGATAATCTTCAGCCTCATAAAATTCGGCTATAGGAGAAACTTCTGTTACAATGGGTTTATCGAAAATATGTTGTTGGGTTAAATCTTCGATCATTTTCTCCGTCTGCTTTTTCTGATCTTCATTTTCATAAAAAACCACCGAGCGGTATTGCGTGCCAACATCATTACCCTGCCTATTTAAAGTTGTTGGATTGTGGGTTTTAAAGAATACCAATAAAAGCTCATTGAATGAAATAATACTTTCATCGAATGAGATTCGAATTACTTCTGCGTGTCCGGTATCGCCGTTACAAATTTCCATATAGGTAGGATGTTTTAAATCTCCCCCCATGTAGCCTGATGTAACCTGGCTTACTCCATTTAACGTCTGAAAAACGGCTTCGGTGCACCAAAAGCAGCCTCCGCCAAATGTTGCTATTTGCATATCCTACATATATAAATCTATTCCAATTTTTAGATCAATCAAAAAAAGACATTTTTTTGATATTAAAGATTGGTTGGATACCGATTATTCCTATAAGTTTTAAGTAGATGCTGTTTAGACAGCACTTTAGGATAAATACTTCAATGCCCTTGAGATTAGGTAATCTTAATTAACCACAGATAAAAAGAGTACACACAGATATAAGAATCCATGTTTATCTGCGTGCATCTGTGGTTAAAAATTAACTAAACGGAATTGATAAATACATCACATAATGTATCCTGTATAGCATGAAAAAAAAAGCCTGTAATCGTAATTACAGGCTTCAATTTTATTGATATTGAATATATATCGGCTTTGGTGTAAGCTTTAACAGCTCTTCTGGAGTCATCAAACGCTTCGGATCTTTCTTTAAATCATTTTTGTAAAACAATTTAAAGCCTGTAAACTGCACTGGCTCGCCCTGTATAAAGTGGCGGTAGGTACCTTTTTTCAATTCAGGCTCACCCCATCCGTCCATGTGCATCACAACTTGAACCTCAGGACGTAATTTAATATTAGGTGAATTGGTTACCATTTTCTTTGTAAAACGGTGCAGTACAAATACTTTTGGGGGCAAATTGTATTTTTTAACAATATCAGCCAAATATCCGGTTACATAATTAATGTCGGCAGCATCGTAGGTGCCGATCCTTTTGCCTGGCAGTGATCCGTCTTTCATTGAAAATTCTGGGTCGATACCTAGGTGAACGTATGGTAATTCAAGGTATTTTGCAATATGGGGTAGCTCTGCTTTTATCGTGCTTAACGCTACCTGAAGATCTAAAAATACAATTGTGTTAGGTTGCATTTTGGCGATTTTTAAAACAGAATCAATCTGTTTATTGCCCATTCTGTTGATGTATTTTCCATCTTTCCCCGGTGTTCCACTTGCTACTGCAGCAATATAGTGTAATCCTGGTTGTACTGGGGTAGTAGGATCAGCTTTTTCCCAATGTTTAACCTCAGCATTTAAGCGCTTCCACATTTCTTTAGGTGCATATTCGCCAAGTGCTCCCATTTTTTTCGAATGCAGGTTTCCATAATAAACAACTATGCGTTTAAAAGGTAAAATAGCTCCCGCTAAAGGATATGGTTGTTTTTTTACTGGCCATCTTCCGGTAGTATCTCCGTTTGCCAGTTTTTTCACCAGCGAATCGTAAAGCTTTGGATCAACCGGTTTCATTACGTTTACCGTTGAGTCCGTTTTCTTTTTAGTTGAATCAGAAGAAAAGATTTTACCGATACCGCCACTGCTCTTACCGTCTGAATTACAGTTGGCAAATAAGCTGATTGCGGCAAAACCAAGTATTAGTGTGCCTGCTAATTGAGGAAATTTCATAGATATTATATAGATAATTAAAGTTTAGACTTTTTCCGGATCTGTTTTGATGAAAGTAGGATGGAAATCTCGTAGTTTAAAATAAAGTAATCAACATTTACACATTACAGAATTTGCCAAAAACACCCAATGGCAATTTAATGCCCGAAGTAGCCTGTAGAAACAGTTCTCCAGTTTCGAGGTTTTGAACAGATGGGAATGAGGTGCGGATTAAGTTTTCGACAATTACCGACGAAAAACCTAATGAATAAGTATTTAGGATTAAGAAATGTTCTTTTTCATCCAGCAACTGTACCACATCCTGCATCATTTCCTGGATATGATCTTCCAGTTTCCATTTTTCGCCATTAGGACCGTGGCCATAAGCAGGAGGATCTAAAATGATTCCGTTGTATTTTTTGCCTCTTTTTAATTCTTTTTTTACAAACTTTAAGGCATCTTCTACCATCCAACGGGTATCTTTCAATCCTGAAAGCTCTTGGTTTTCATTTGCCCAGGTAACAACCTGTTTAATCGAATCTACGTGAGTAGTTTCGGCGCCAGCTGCATTTGCAATTAGCGATGCCGCACCAGTATAAGCGAAAAGATTTAAAACTTTAGGCTGTGGTGTTTTAAATTTTTTAATTGACGAAGATATAAAATCCCAGTTTACTGCCTGCTCAGGGAATACACCTACATGTTTGAAAGAGGTTAAACCTAAGCGGAGTTTAATGGCCACTTCATCATTTTTATATTCTACATGCCAACGATCAGGAATAGATTGGTTTTTCTTTACCCATTCGCCAGAGGTAGCCGAACGGCCTCTGAAAGTAATGTTGGCCGTTTTTTTCCAATCCTGTTCTGAGTATGTTTTTTTCCATACCGCCTGAGGTTCAGGACGGATAAGGGTTACATTTCCAAAACGTTCTAATTTTTCAAAATCCCCGCAATCAATCAGTTCGTAATCTTTCCAGTGGGTTGGGGCAAGTAATTGTATCATGTATTATTATGTATAGTCCGTCATTGCGAGGCACGAAGCAATCTTAATGCGATAAATATACAGAAGAAGATTGCTTCGTGCCTCGCAATAACGATTTTATTTAGTAGAAATTTATCGGATCATTAAAATCTTTAGGAATGATAAATAAACCTTTTGCAGCGCCATATAAGCTTTTTGGTTCTTCAACAATATTTGTTTTTTCACTTGCCGATTTAGGAAAGCTCTTTGAGTGTTTAGCTTTTAGAAAATCAATAAAATCTTCTACCTCGTTTACCATGCTTTCTGGTAAGGTTTCCAATTTGTGAATGATATTTTTTGTAGCCGTAGTCATATACAAATATAAGAATTTTCTTAAAACTTATCTTTAGCAGCCTTCATGAAGCGGCTGGCGAATACGAAATCGTTTAGTTCTTTAATATCGGTATGTGCAATTTCTTTGTTGCTGCCTTCCCAGAATTTTTTTCCTTCGTGTAGGAATAAAATATAATCGCCAATACCCATAACCGAGTTCATATCATGTGTTACAACAATAGTTGTAGTTTTGTATTCTTCGGTAATTTCCTGGATCAATTCATCAATTACGATTGACGTTTTTGGATCTAAGCCTGAGTTCGGCTCATCACAGAACAAATACTTCGGGTTCATAGAAATGGCACGTGCAATACCTACACGTTTTTTCATTCCACCCGATAATTCTGCCGGGAATAATTTATTTTTACCTGCAAGGTTTACGCGCTCCAAACAAAAATCAACTCTTTCAAGCTTTTCTTTTCTACTCTGATCAGTAAACATGTTTAAAGGAAACATAATATTTTCTTCAACAGTCATACTATCGAACAGGGCAGAGCCTTGAAACAACATGCCAATTTCTTTACGCACTTCAATACGCTGCTCGTAGGTCATCGGTGTAAAATCCCGGCCATCATACAAAACCGAGCCCGAATCTGGCTGATGTAAACCCACCATACATTTCAGTAAGGTTGTTTTTCCAGATCCGGAACCACCGATAATTAAATTGGTTACACCTTCTTCAAACTTTCCAGAAATGCCTTGTAATACATCATTTCCAGAGAAAGATTTATAAATATCTTTAATTTCGATCATTACAATAAAAGTTGAGTAACTAAATAATCGCAAACAAGAATAGAAATACAGCTAATTACAACTGCTCTTGTACTGGCTTGCGAAACTTCTAAAGCACCACCACGAACATAAAAACCTTCGTAAGCTGGAACTGATGTAATAATGAAACCAAATACAAACGCCTTTACCAAAGCAACCGTAATGGTGTAAGGATTAAAATCAGTTGTTATACCTTGAATATATTCTGCAGGAGTAACAGCACCTGAAATAGAACCGCCAATATATCCACCGGTAATACTTAAAAACATGGAAATGATTACCAACATGGGTACCATGGTTATGCCCGAAATAATTTTGGGAAGGATGAGGTAGCCTGGTGCATTTATACCCATAATTTCTAAAGCGTCAATCTGTTCGGTAACACGCATCGAACCAATTTCTGATGAAATGGCCGATCCGATTTTTCCTGCCAGTACAATTGCACTAATGGTTGGACTTAACTCTAATATACTCGAGTCGCGGTTTACAGAACCGATAATTGTTTTTGGAATAAAATCACTAACCAGCTGGAAAGCAATTTGGAGCGTCATTACTGCACCAATAAAAGTAGAGATAATAGCAATTAAACCTAAAGAACCTACACCAACATAATCCATTTGTTTGGCGATTTCTTTTAAGTATATTTTCAGTTTTTCCGGCCTTCTGAATACAGACTTGAGTAGCAGGATGTATCTGCCGAAATTGGTAAAATTCATTCCGTATGTATTTGCTTAATTTAAATGATCATTTATAATACTACAAAGAAACGATAAAAAAGTTGGAGCGCTTTGCTAATTGCAAAAATATTCGTGGTTTTGAATATAAATATGGTTTTTTGTTAACAAAAATTAAACCATAAATAATGAAAGCTGTAATAACAGGAGCAACTAAAGGAATTGGTAGAGCTATTGCGACTAAATTTGCCCAAAATGGGTGCGATTTGGTTTTGGTAGCAAGGGGAGAAGATGAACTGGACAGGCTTCGACAGGAATTAACCCCTTACGGGAATGCTATTTTTACACAGGTAGCAGATTGTTCCGTTAAAGAAGAAGTGTATGCTTTTTTAAATTCGACCGCCTTAGATTTTGACCATGTAGCTGTTTTAGTAAATAATGTAGGGATCTTTTTGCCTGGCAGCATGCTTGATGAGGATGACGAAACCTTCGAAAAGCAGCAGCATTTAAATACAAATGCCTGTTATTACATCAGTAAATTTTTTGGAAAAAAAATGCGTTCAGCCAAGCGAGGCCACATATTCAACATCTGTTCGGTGGCCAGTAAAGCACCTGTGGAAAATGGAGGCAGTTATAGTGTAACAAAAGCAGCGATGTTAAGTCTTAATCATGTATTGCGGCAAGAGTTAGCACCTCACAATGTTAAAGTAACTGCATTTTTGCCAGGCTCAACTAAAACTTCGTCATGGGAAGGAACAACAATTCCGGATGAAAAATTTGTGCAGCCTGAAGATATTGCAGAAACTTTATTTACCATTTTAAACTTAAGTAAAGGGGTAAATGTAGACGAGGTTTTGATTACTCCGCTTGATTTTTAAACACAAAATGAACAACGTTATGGAAAAGAAGCTTTTTAGAAACGAACACGATAAGATGATTGCCGGTGTAGCTTCGGGACTTGCAGATTACATGCAGGTGGAGGTTACCATAATTAGATTATTGTTTGCATTATCGGCTATATTTATGGCTGGAGGTGGCTTAGTTGCCTATATAGTAATGTGGATTATTGTTCCGGTTAATGATGATCCGGCTGCAAGATTCTCCAAATTTAACGATTACTTTGGCAAGAAAAACCCAAATGCACAACCCTTTGGAAGTGCCGATCCTTTTGCAGGACCAGCTAATCAGGGAAACCAGAATTGGACTCAACCTGTAGATGGTACACAGAAAACACCTTTCGAAACACAGCCCAATTTCGATAAATTCAATAAATCTAACGATACTGGCCGCACAATAGGCGGATTGGTTTTGCTAGTGATAGGGTGTTTTTTCCTGATGCGCGAAATGGATTTTATACCCGATTGGTTTAGTATCCGCAATTTATTCAGGTACATGTGGCCATTGATATTTATTGCTTTAGGTGTAAGTATCATAGCCAAATCAAAAAGAAAAAACGACTGGGCTGCTTTTCAGCACCAACAGGAAGCTGAACAACAAAAAACGGCTGATTTTTCTGAAACCGTTGTAGAAAATGAACCTACAGCACCAGCTAACAAAGATGATAATTCAACATCCGCTAACCCTCAAGTATAAATAAAATGAAATTAGATAGATTAATTTGGGGTATTATCCTGCTTTTTATTGGCGGTGTACTTCTACTCGAAAACTTTGGCGTAATCAATTTTTATTGGCGCAACGTATGGAGCTTTTGGCCGGTATTCTTAATTATAGCAGGTTTAAATATCCTGTTTAATAAAAACAATTCGCAAACAGGTAGTATTATTTCTATTGGCGTTTTAGTGGTTGCTTTATCGTTCCTTTTTTATAAAGGACAGCAAGTGCCCGAGCGTGGCAACTGGTGGGGGCATCATTTCAAAAAAGATATAGATGTTAATATCGACGATAATGACGATGATGATAACGATAGTGATACCTCGTATAATCAGTTAAGTTTGTCTGAGCCATTTGTAGCTGCAGATAATGCGAAAAAGACGGTGTTAAATATTTCTGGAGGTGGCATTTCATTTAATCTTGATGGCGAAACAGCTGAGTTGATTAATGCCGATGTGAAGAAAAGGCATGGTAACTTCTCTTTAAAGAAATTGCTTACCGATAGTGCCACTGTACTTACTTTCCAAATGGACGATAAAAAGAGCAAGTGGAATTTTGGTGATGGCGGTAACGATGTTAACTTTAAATTGAATAAGGAAGCCAACTGGGATATTTTAATGAAACTGGGCGCTGGCGAAGCAAACTTTGATTTTGCCAATTACAAAGTGCGCACCTTCCGCTTTGATGGTGGAGCAGCAGCTTTGGATATTAAATTCGGAGATTTATTGCCAATAACCGACGTAATTGTGAAATCTGGGGTGGCCGATGTGAAAATTAAGGTACCTACCAACTCAGGTTGCCGGATTAAAACCAAAACAGGCTTATCAGCTAAAGATTTCGATGGTTTTGAAAAGTTGAGCGATGGTGTTTACGAAACTTCAAACTATAAAACCTCAGCCAAAAAAATCTTTATCAATTTAGATGGCGGATTGAGTAACTTTGAAGTAAGCAGATACTAGGGAGGTGGAAGGTTAGAAGGTAGAAGGCGTAGGGCTAAGACTTCATTAACGGAATCTTTATAAAATGCTGATCTTACAATCCTAAAATCTCATCATCCTGATCCAATCCAATGAATCCTGATCAATATATAGTTGTAATTAATGGAAAGCCACAAGGCCCGTACAATTTAACCGAACTGAAAGATTTAAACATCAGTGCGAATACTTTTATACGTAAGCCCGGAATGGACGATTATAAAGAAGCTCATGCAATTCCCGAATTGCGTGAGCTTTTGGGTTTTAGTTATCAAAAAACAGCACCCCAATATTTTGCAGCTTTCGATCAAAGGCTGTTGGCATCGGTGATTGATCATTTTATTATTTTTGGAATATATAGTATTGTTATTTTAACGAGCTATATTTTTATCGAAGGTAAAGATCAGCGGATTATGGCTTTTCTAATCCCCCTTCCATCCATATTTATTATTAAGCTCATTTATGGCAGCATTGCTGAAGCGTCTAAAAGTCAGGCTACTATTGGTAAAAAGCTGCTCAATATCAAAGTAACAGATTTAGAAGGCAGCCAGGTTTCTTTTGGCATTTCTCTGGTTAGGAATTTTTCTAAAATCTTATCTGTAATTCCTGTTTTCTTCGGTTATCTTTACAGTTTTCTCAATAAGAAAAACCAGTGTTGGCACGATATTGCAGCAAATACGTTGGTGATAAAAGACAGGTTAATTTAATTGGAAAGCAGGGTCAATGCATCTCTTATCGTCAGTCGGGCTGTACGCTATATCTTTGGCTGGCCTGCGGCTACGCTCAGGCTGACAGCTAAAGGATGCCGCTTCCATCCCGTTTATGAACTTCGTCCTGTGCAATGATGCCAAACCCACCACCGCCAAAAAATAAACCCGATCAAAGCGGGATGCCGATATTTCCATCTGCAGAAGCGGGAGCGGGGCTACATTTGCTAAGTAATACTGCTCTCCCATTTCCAGAAACAAAAGCTTTGATTTTTTCTGAATAATCAGACCGATTTAATTACAACATTACAACATCAAAAATTCCAACAATCCTTATCTTTGCAAACAGATGGGAAATATATTGGCAAAACATGATCTGGCAGGCGGATATTGCAACAGTTTAACCGCTTATTCGAGGTATTTAACCCGCGAAGTGAATATTGGTGATATTGCATTGGGAGGGCATAATCCAATCAGGATCCAATCCATGACGACTACCGATACCATGGATACTTTGGGTACTGTAGCGCAGACCATCCGAATGGTAGAATCTGGTTGCGAATATGTTCGTATCACCGCACCGAGCATTAAAGAAGCCGAAAATCTGGCCAATATTAAAAAAGAACTGCGTTTCCGAGGTTATAACGTGCCATTAATTGCCGATATCCATTTTACGCCTAATGCTGCCGAAATGGCTGCGCGTATTGTAGAAAAAGTAAGGGTTAACCCTGGCAATTATGCAGATAAAAAGAAATTCGAGAATCTAGAATATACACAAGACGCTTACAATGCAGAGTTAAGCCGGATTTACAAAAAATTTATCCCTTTAGTTAAAATCTGCAAAGAGTATGGTACCGCCATGCGCATTGGCACTAACCACGGATCGCTTTCTGACAGGATTATGAGTCATTATGGCGATACTCCCCGTGGAATGGTTGAATCGGCAATGGAGTTTATCCGCATGTGCGAAGACCAGAATTATTATAACCTGGTGATCTCAATGAAAGCCAGTAATACCCAGGTGATGGTTCAGGCGTACCGTTTGCTGGTAGAAACCATGGCTAAAGAAGGGATGAATTACCCTTTGCATTTAGGCGTTACCGAAGCAGGTGATGGAGAAGATGGCCGTATTAAATCGGCCGTTGGTATTGGAACGTTATTAGAAGATGGTTTGGGCGATACTATTCGTGTTTCCTTAACTGAAGACCCTGAATTTGAAGCACCAGTTGCTAAAGCCCTGGCAGACCGGTACTCGAAAAGGAGTTTGGAGCTTGGAGTTCAGCGTTTTGAGCCGCATGCAAAACTCCCAACTCCCAACGCTCAACTCCCAACTTATAACCCCTACGAGTACAACCGGCGTATTACCACAGCTGTACAGCATATCGGTGGCCATCACCATCCGGTAGTAATGATCGATGTTTCGAAAGAAAACTTAAAAGATCCTTACTTTTTAAATTCAGTTGGTTACAATTACAGCGCAGGTTTAGATAAATATAATTTGGCCGATCAGGCTTGCGATTTGGCCTTTTTAGGTGATAATTTGCCGTCTTTCTCTTTTCCAGGGAATTTAAAGCAAATTTACAATTACCAGACCTGGCTAAAACTTCAAGATAAAAACAATTGTCATCCCTTATTTACGCTAGAAGAATTTAATGGCGCTGATCATAAAGATGAATTTTTGAACTTTGTTGAAGTTGATGCGCAACAGTTAACCAATTTAACAATTAACCAGTTAACTAACGTTGTATTAATTCTAGAAACATCTGCAGCACATGGAATGGCCGAGCAAAGGGCATTTTTTGTTGCTTTACAAGAGAAAAATATCCAGATTCCTGTTATTATAAAAAGGACTTACCAGGATGTAGATGCCGATCACCTAATGCTTTATGCTGCAACCGATATTGGCGCCTTATTTACCGATGGTTTTGGAGATGGTGTATGGATTGATGCAGAAGGTCAAAACCTTTCGTTGATTAATTCTACCAGCTTTGGGATTTTACAGGCTACACGAACACGCATCAGTAAAACAGAATATATTTCTTGCCCAAGCTGTGGAAGAACACTTTTCGATTTACAAGAAACCACACAGTTAATCCGCTCACGTACTGATCATTTAAAAGGAATAAAAATCGGTATCATGGGTTGTATAGTTAACGGCCCAGGCGAAATGGCCGATGCCGATTACGGTTATGTGGGCACCGGGCCGGATAAAATTACGCTGTACCGCGGTAAAGAAGTGGTAAAGAAAAATGTAACTACCGCCTATGCGCTTGATGAACTGATCGATATCATTAAAGATGATGGCAACTGGGTAGAGAAGGTTTAATAATTCGCGCCGTGGTCTGTGTCCTCACAGACCACTATACTGTCATTCTGAGCGCGGCGAAGAATCTATATCCTGTAGCACCGAATTACAAACTACTGCGCCATATCAATACTTAGTTTAACAGCACCAATATTCTCACAGCAGATTCTTCATTGCATTCAGAATGACAAAGACTAGAGCACCATTTAAATTTCTGATCAATAAATCCTAAATTGCCTTAATGAACATCCCGGAGTTTCAATCCCTGTTTAATGAACTTAGAAACTGGCTCGCTGGCAAAGGCCTTGCTGGTGGCGAACTCATTTATGCTTACTTTTTTATCGGGCTTCTTGGTGTTATTTTATTTCTGTTCATCACCATATTTTTAACCCGACAGCTTTTTATCGTTGTCGTAAAAAGTGCTAAAACCAAATCCGATTGGCAAAAGGCATTGTTCGAGTTCAGGGTTTTCAGGGCATTTGCCCTAATATTTGGCGCCTACATTATTTATAACGTAGTCCCTTATCTTTTTATCGATTTTAAAAACGGATTATTTTATGCTTTGATTTTTGCTAAAATCTACATGGTTTTAGCAGTAATGTTTGCTGTAAATGCATTTCTGAATGCTTTGGTATCCATCATGGAATCATCAAAGAAATACGCCGATAAACCCGTTAGAAGCTACAAACAGGTAGCCAAAATTGTATTTTACATTGTTGGTTTTGTGCTCATCCTGTCGATTATTCTTGGCGAATCGCCCCTGTATGTCTTTGGTGGGTTTGGCGCGGTTACTGCTGTTTTTATTCTGGTTTTTAGGGATCCGATTCTAGGTTTTGTTGCCTCGGTACAAATGAGTGCTATTGATCTGGTTAGGGTAGGTGATTGGATTACTGTAGAGAAATATGGTGCCGATGGTGAAGTAACTGAAATCAATTTAACCACCATTAAAGTGCGTAACTGGGATAAAACCGTAACCATTGTGCCGAGTTATGCTATTGTTAGTGAGTCGTTTAAGAACTGGCGGGCGATGGAGGAAAGCGAAGGCAGAAGGATTAAACGCCACATTAATATTAAAATTTCGAGTATTAAATTCTGTGATGAAGAGCTGATCGGGAGATTACAGAGCATCGATTTTTTGAAAGATTACCTTAAGGAAACGCAGGCTTTTATAGAAAGGTATAACGCTGAAAATACAGTAAATCCCAATAATCTGGTTAATGGCCGCCACATGACCAATATTGGTACTTTTAGGGTTTATGCAGAAAAATACCTGGAGAGTAATCCTTATATCAACACCGACTTAACCTTTATGGTACGCCAGTTGCAGGCTACAGAAAACGGATTGCCGATAGAAATTTATGTATTCTCGAAAGAAAAGGGATTAAAGCGTTTTGAAGAAGTGGCTGCTGATATTTTTGATCACTTGTTGGCAGCTGTTCCTTACTTCGACCTCGAAATTTTCCAAAGCCCCAGTGGCAGCGATATGCGTAATTTTGTAAGGAGAGGGGATGATTAGTATTGAAAAATTAGAACTCCCATAAATAATTTCCACCAAAGTAGTTTCTTAGGAAAACCAAAGAAATGATAATCAAAAAGACTAAAATTCCCTGAAGGGTAACGTTTTGTGCCAGTTTATTGTTAAAATAGAGAATTATCGCTAGCAAAACACCTAAAGTACTGGTAACTAATCCCAAAAAATCATCCTTAAAAAACCGGGTTTTACAAACAATAATTACGTCAGATTTCCTTAAACCATAATAAAGAATAATGCCGGTTATTTTTGATCTACAGATTAGCAGCGAATCTTTCTCGTTTATTTCATTGAAAAGTATAGGTGGGATCCTATATTTTTCATGAGGGGTTTGAACACTAAAAATGCGTTCCTTTCCGTTTTTGGAGCGATAGCCCTCAAAATCAACAATAAATTCAGTATTTGATTTTACGGGCGAGAAATTACTGTCAAGAAAAATGATAAAACAGAAAAGTAATGTTAATCCAATTAAGATCTTTTTAAATATGGCTTGATTGAGGCCAGAAAGGTTGATTTTATCTTGAGCCATAATTTATGATGGCCCAAGATAATTAATTTATACTTCATTTATAAAGGTGATTACCTTTTCACAGACCTTAAACAAAAGTGGTGGCAAAGTTTCGCTGGTGTAAGGTTGTATTGCTCCATACACATGGTTGGCGCCTTCAATTTTAACCAATCTGCTATTCGGATTAGCCTCTGCCAAAGTTTGTGCGGTTTCAAAAGGAACATTCACATCGTCATCGCCATGGATAATTAACCAAGGGATGTTTACGCGTTTTGCTGCGTCTAAAATATTCAATGCTGCTGTATTTTCTTCCAAATCTTCGAGTAAGGTTACATTTAAAGGCATCTGCTCTTTCGTTCGGGCATTGGTCACGAATATTTTGCCATTTTTTTTCCATTCAGCTTCCTGTTCTTTTTTCCACAGACTGGCAAAATCGCCAATGGCACTCCAGGTAATCAGTTTGTTGATCCTTAAATCGTTCGCAGCCTCAATAATCGATAATCCACCACCGCGGCTATGGCCTATCAGGTTCACCTTTGTGTCTTTACCGTACGCTTTTTCGATAAAATCGAGTACCGCATTTAAATCAAAAAGTTCTTTTGATACGGTGTTGCTGGCAAAGGCATCCATATCGGTTACATCTTTCGGGGCATCAACTGGCACACCACTATGCGATAAATTGAACTTAATGTAACGGTAGCCATTGCTGGCAAAATACCTGGCGACTAAATTGTGTGCGCCCCAATCTTTAAAGCCTTTAAAGCCATGAACAAAAAGTACAATGGGCGTATTAGGATTTTTTTCATCAAAAGTGATATCGCCAATAATTAATTTTCCGTCTGAACCGCTAAGGCTAAAATTGCTTTGTGTAATCATCATTTAAGGAATTGGTACAGATTATAAACCTACGAAATCTTATTTTGTTGTGTATTTTTTGTGTTTAAAACAGGAGGGTATTGACCGCAACTGTGAGTATAACAGCCCTGATGGAAATGGAAATCCCTTTTGGATAGGTAAATTGTTGTTTAAAAATTTTATCCAAAAGGATTGAAATGTACAGCAGGACAGAACCTTTCCTATTACTACTGGGACTGCGCTTTTAAAAAAAGAAACATACATTATTTAATAATAAGTTACTCTTTAGCGTAATAATACCACGCCCATCCCACAAACAACAACTGGAAAGGCAGCCTAATCCAAACAATAAGCGGAGTGACCAGTATTTTACCCAACATGAACGGCGCCACCTGGAATCAGGTAGATATGTGCCGGTAAAAATGCGGTCAACATCAGTATAATCAACAGTGCCGCTAGTTTTCTGGTCTTCTTAATCAACAATAAAACCCCTAAAACAATTTCTAATATTCCGGAAAAATAAATTAAAAAGCCAGGTGCAGGCAACCATTTTGGAATAATCACGTAATATACTGCAGTGGATAAAAAGTGGTTACATCCAGCCAGGACCTAGAAGAGGGCGTAAATCCAGAGAAAAATTATGCGGATTGGTTTGTTCATGCAAATCGATATGGTTTGATTAATCTTTAAGCTCTTTATTTAAAACCGTTCTAAATTGATGTAAATTACAGGTTAATGACAGTCACATGCGTTCTCCCTGTTACTTTTGTATCCCGATAATAGTTAATAACGGAAGCACTTGGAATATTTAAAAGTAATAGCTTTTACGCATCACCACATCGACCTGAAATCTTTAGGGAAATTAGTTATTTGTGATCAGAGTTTAGATAGCAGGTTGAAGAATGTTCAAGCAGAACTTCCCGTTAGTGAAATTTTCTATATCGGAACCTGTAACCGTGTGGAGTTTGTTTTCCTTACCAAAGAGAAAACCGACAAGGAATTTGTAACCAGATTCCTAACTGTTTTAGACATGGGACTGCCTCCTGAATTTATGGAGCGTTTTCTTGATAATGTTACGGTATACGAAAATGAAGAAGCTTTTAACCATTTGCTCAGAACATCTTGCTCTTTAGAGAGTTTGGTGGTTGGCGAAAAGGAAATTCTTGCCCAGATCCGTAAAGCTTACGAAAACTGCCGAGACGCAGGTTTTACTGGCGATTATATGCGTATGATTATGGATCGTGTGGTTAAAACCGCAAAAGAAGTTTATACGCACACCAATATTTCGAAAAATCCGGTTTCTGTTGTTTCATTGGCCTACCGTAAGCTTAAAGAGTTAAATATGTGCGGCAACTCACGTATCTTGATTATTGGCGCTGGCGAAACCAATCAGAACATTGCAAAATACCTTAACAAACATAAATACTCGAATTTCTCGATTTTCAACCGTACGTTTTCTAAGGCCGAATCTTTGGCGGAAGAACTAGGTGGCAAGGCTTATCCTTTAGCAGCGCTTGAGGATTTTAATGAAGGGTTTGATGTGATCATTACCTGTACTGGTTCAACCGAGGCAATTATTAACGAAGCCTTATACGCCAAACTTTTAAACGGCGATCAGGGCAAAAAGGTAATTGTAGATTTAGCCATCCCGAATGATGTTGCCCCGGCAGTAATTCATAACAACCCTGTACATTATATTGAGGTAGAATCGCTAAAAGAGGTGGCGCGCAAAAATATCCAGGAACGTTATAACGAACTGGTGCATGCCGAAGAAATTATCAGCAACAACATTACCGAATTTTTCTCTGTTTTAAAACAACGCCGTATCGAATTGGCGATGCAGGAAGTACCAAGAAAGATTAAAGAAATCAAAAATACAGCCTTAAATGGCGTGTTTGCCGATGAAATTAGTCAGATGGATGAAGCCTCGCGCGAAGTTTTAGAACGTGTAATGAACTACATGGAGAAAAAATACATCAGCGTTCCAATGGTAATGGCAAAAGAAATTCTAGTTAATCAACCTTAATTTTACCGCAAAGATCGCCAAGGTTTAATTTTTTTTCTTTTTCTGTCTTCCTACATCTTGTCATTCTGAACGCAGTGATGAATCTTTTATTCTTTTAGATAAATCCCGAAATCAATTCTCTTGTCGTCCTGCTGAACTTGTTTCAGCATCTTTCATAAAATCAACTTAAATGGACTTATATTCTTTAGATGGTTCAACCACCATCTAACATAATATCATAGTGAACTCAGGTGGTAATACTTGACTTAGCTTATATCTAAAAGAATTTAATTAAATGTAAGATGGTAACCTCTTACATCACGAATTTAAAACCAAAGCTTATCAGCTACAGATTCTTCGCTGCGCTCAGAATGACGAATCAATTGGGCAAATGTCATAGAAATCCTTTAAATTATAGGTTCTGTAACCTCACTGTCTCATTTTTAAACAATTCATGGTATAAACCACTAATTAAATTAAATTTGCAACTCATTTAACCTTTATAGTGAAGAAATTAACCATTGGAACACGCGGTAGCGATCTGGCTTTATGGCAAGCAAATCATATAAAAGATGAATTGGCTGCAATTGGAATAGAAGCAGAAATAAAAATCATTAAAACTCAGGGCGATAAAATCCTGAATTTAAGATTAGATAAACTGGAAGGCAAAGGCTTCTTTACCAAAGAATTGGAAGAAGAGCTTTTGGGCGGAACAATTGATCTGGCTGTACATTGCCTTAAAGATTTACCTACTACACACCCTGAAGGGTTGATTATCGCTGCTTTACCGCCACGTGAAGAAGCAAGCGAATATCTTTTGATTTTAAAAGATTGTGTAGATGTTTCGCAAAAGCTTTCGTTAAAAAAAGGTGCAATGGTTGGCACTTCATCCAATCGACGCAAAGCCCAGTTATTGGGTTTACGCCCTGATTTAGAGGTTGAAGATTTACGCGGAAATGTACCCACCCGTATCCAAAAACTTCGTGATGAAGATTATGATGCCATTCTGATTGCAAAAGCTGGTGTTAAGCGTTTAAATCTTGATGTGAGCGATTTACATGTGGAAGAATTGGAAACTACGGAGTTTATCCCGGCACCCGCTCAGGGCGCTTTGGCTATTCAGATCAGGGAAAATGATACCGAGCTTTTTGATGCATTGCAAAAATTGCACGACCCGGAAACGGCAGAGACTGTAACTGTAGAACGCAAGGTTTTAAACCTTTTCGAAGGTGGTTGCCACATGCCTTTGGGCTGTTATTGCAAAAAAGAAAATGGAAAATTCGAAATATGGACTTCAAAAGCCGAAACGGCCGACCATTTTCCTGAACGTTTGTTTTTACGCGCAGAAAGTACCGAAGGATTGGCAGAAAAAATTGTGGCCAAGTTTAATGTAGAAAGAAAGAAACCTGCAAAGGTTTTCATCTCGCGCGAAATTGGCGAGCACAGTTATTTCCGTAGGGCATTAGAAAATAATAATATTGAAATAGAAGGACGTTCGTTGATCCGTACATTCCCGATAGTAACTGTTTTAGATCAGTTTATTTTAAGACATGTAGATTGGGTTTTCTTCAGCAGCCGCAACAGTGTTGAATATTTTTTCAACTTAAAACCAGTGCTTCCAAAGAGAACAAAATTTGGTGTGGTAGGAAGAGGATCAGAAGATGCCTTGCGTAAATTTGGCCACATTGCCGATTTTGTTGGCGAGAGTGGCGATATTACCGAAGTTGCTGAAGATTTCGCACAATTGGTTGGCGGTCAGCAAATACTGTTTCCAAGAGCACAGGATTCTTTACAATCGATTCAAAAATCATTACCAGCTGATGCTAAAATAATCGATCTGCCGATTTACGAAACGGTAATCGAAGATGATATTGACCAAAGTTATGCTGATGTGCTGATTTTTACCAGTCCATCAAATGTTGATGCGTATTTCGCTAATAATTTATTGGAGCCAGGTCAACAGGTAATTGCCATTGGAAACTCTACCGGTAAGAAATTTGATGAAATGGGCGTGAAATATGCTTTGCCTTATTCGCCTGATGAAATTGGACTAGCAGAAGCAGTGTTTGGGATTGAGATTAAGTAAGGTTGAAGGTTTAGGGTGGAGGGGTTAGAGTTTAAGGTTTAAAATAATTAAGTCTTGATACCTGATACTATAATCTTGATACTAAATCTAAAAATCTGTGCAATCACCCCGAAGGAAAAAATAAAAAATATTCAGGTCTCGATACTTGATACTAAATACTTGATACAAATAAAATGTTAAATCGTCCGCGTAGATTAAGGAAAAACCCGTTGGTGAGAGAGATGGTAGCCGAAACCCGGTTATCGAAGGATATGTTTGTGTACCCTTACTTTATAGTGCCAGGCAACAATGTTACCCACGCCATTGATGCGATGCCAGGGGTAAACCATTATTCGGGTGATACCCTGATTAAAGATGTAGAGGCCGGAATGAAAAAAGGACTCAACAAAATTATGCTTTTCGGTGTGGGTGATGAAAAATCTGAAGACGCGAAATCGGCTTATCATGATCATTCCTTAGTTCCAACTGCAGTTCGTGAATTAAAAAAACAATTTGGAGATGATTTATATGTAATTACCGATGTTTGCGTTTGTTCTTATACTACCCATGGCCATTGCGGTATATTGGAAAACGATTATGTTCAAAACGATAAAACAGTAGAGGTAATTGCTAAAATGGCTTTAACACATGCCGAAGCTGGTGCTGATATGTTTGCCCCGTCTGACATGATGGATGGCCGGATTGAAGCCATACGCAATCTCTTAGATGAAAACGGATTTGTTAATGCTGCCATTATGAGCCATGCCACAAAATTCGCTTCTGCCTATTATGGCCCTTTTAGAGAGGCTGCAGACTGTGCACCAAGCAAAGGTGATAGGAAGGCTTACCAGATGGATTTCAGAAACCCTTTAGAGGCTTTACGCGAAGCCGCTTTGGATGAGCATGAAGGCGCTGATGTTTTAATGGTGAAACCAGGTTTAGCCTATTTGGATATCATCCAACGGTTAAAACAGGATACCAATTTGCCAATTGCGGTTTATAATGTATCAGGCGAATACTCCATGGTAAAAGCAGCTGCCGAACGCGGTTGGATAGATGAACAAAAAGTAGTAATGGAAACCATGCATGCCTTTGCCCGTGCAGGCGCAAGTATTATTACCACTTACCATATTAAAGATATTTTAAATAACGACTGGCTTTAAAAAGGTGAAAGGTAAAGGATTTAAGGTGTAGGGTTTCCTTGCCATTCCTTATCTACACCATGTTAAAAAACATAGGTAAATGTAATATTTGGTTCTTTGGCATATGTTATTAACCTTAAACCTTACGCCTTTTGCCTTATACCTTAAAAAAATGTTAGATTCATTAAAGAAAATGTTTTCAGGCAACGAAGCCGATATTCCGGTAAATACAGGTAGTAAACCTGATATTTCGAGAGTAAAATCTGCCGAACTGTACGAAAAATCAAAAACGTATTTCCCTGGTGGGGTAAACTCACCTGTTAGGGCTTTTAAATCTGTTTACGGTACACCACTTTTTATCGAAAAAGGTGATGGCTGTTATATATGGGATGCTGATGGTAATCAGTTTATCGATTTCTGTGGTAGCTGGGGTCCACTAATTTTGGGACATAACAATCCTAAAATCCGCGAGAAAGTTACTGAGGTAATGCAGAACGGTATGAGCTTTGGTGCGCCAACAGCTTTAGAAAATGAATTGGCAGAGCTGATTATTAAAAACAACCGTTTTGTTGAGAAAATCCGTTTTACGAGTTCAGGTACCGAAGCGGTAATGTCGGCCATTCGTTTGGCAAGAGGTTTTACCGGTCGCGATAAAATTTTAAAATTCGAAGGCTGTTACCACGGTCATAGCGATTCGCTTTTGGTTAAAGCGGGTTCTGGTTTGGTTACTTTTGGTGAAACCTCTTCTGCAGGTGTGCCAAAATCTTTTGCTGAGGAAACCATTGTTATCCCTTTAAATGATAAAACAGCCATAGAGCAAGCTTTTACGCAGTTTAAAGATCAGATTGCTGCGGTAATTATTGAAGGCATTCCGGCGAATAATGGTTTGATTATTCAAGATGAAGAATATATTCATTTCTTACGTAAAATTTGTACGGATAATGGTTCTCTTCTGATTTTTGATGAAGTTATTACCGGTTTCAGGGTAGGTTTTGAAGGAGCTGCGGCACATTATGGCGTTACACCTGATATTGTTACTTATGGCAAAATCATTGGTGGTGGCTTACCTGTTGGGATGTACGGTGCACGTGCTGAAATTATGGCACATATCTCTCCTGATGGTGGTGTGTATCAGGCAGGTACCTTGTCTGGAAATCCGGTGGCTATGGCAGCAGGCATTGCAACATTAACAGAACTGAACAAATCAAGCTTTTACAAAGATTTGAATTCCAAAGCACAAGAATTTGTAGCCAGTATTCAGCGTTTTGCAACCGCACGTAACTATAAATTTAAAGTATTTACCATTGGTTCTATCTTCTGGTTTGCTTTTACCGATAAAGATAAAATCCAATCGGCTGATGATATTGATGCCAGCAGCATGGAAAAATTCAAAATTATGCACCGTGAGTTATTGAATAGAGGAATTTATTTAGGCCCATCGGGATATGAAGTTGGTTTCGTATCTTCAGCACATACTAAGATCGAATTGGAGAAAGCGAAACGTGCTATTTTTGAAGCATTAGATCTAGTGTTTAAGAAGTAAGGCTTTTTTACACTACGATATAAAGATTTATGATGGTTCGTGGAGACACGAACTATGGGAAAAAACAACTGTGAAATCCAAAAATCTGTGTAATCAACCCGAAGGAAAAGATATTTAAAATTAAAAGCCCCTTTAGGGGTTGGGGTATGAAGAAATCTATAATTATATTTTACGCATTATTGCTTTATGCACTGATTCAACTCATTTCATGGGGAACACTGGTGGTGCGTTTGCAGCCAAGCCGCATGACCATGATTATGGGCGAAGGTTCGGTGTTTTTGTTCTTGCTCTGTATTGGCGGTTATTTCCTTCATCAATCGTTAAAGCGTGAAGATAAATTAAGGGAACAGCAGCAAAATTTCCTGATGTCGATTACGCACGAGCTGAAATCGCCTTTGGCGGCAATAAAACTTTCTATCCAAACCATTGTTAAACGTGATTTGGATAAAGCGCGTCAAACTTCATTATTAAATAATTCGCTAAAAGATATTGAGCGTTTGGATGATCTGGTCGAAAATATGCTGTTGGCCACCAAGATTGAAAACCGTTCCTATACTTTTCCGAAGGAAGAATTTAATTTCTCGGAGCTGGTATATAAGATCACGGATAGGCTACAGGTTCATTCTTGTGGATGTGAGCAGATTATAAATGCTAAAATTCAGCCAAATTTGCAGGTAGTGGGTGACAAATTTGCCTTATCGTCAGTAGTGACCAATTTAATTGAGAATGCGGTCAAGTATTCGAACCCCTGTGATGAGATAAATGTGCATTTAAACAAGGTTGATGGGCATATTCAATTAAGTGTGGTAGATCAGGGACCGGGTATTTCAGATGCCGAAAAAATGTTGATATTTGATAAGTTTTACCGAGTTGGTAACGAGAATGTCAGAAAAGCGAAAGGAACAGGTTTAGGCTTGTTTATTGTGAAGGAGGTTTTACAATACCATGATGCAGATATTACAGTAAAAGACAATTTGCCTCAAGGAAGTATTTTTGAAGTAACATTTAGTTAATCTCAATTATGTCACAAAAATTAAGAATTCTATTGGTAGAAGACGAGGATCACTTGTTAGATGCTATCAAATTAAACCTCGAACTTGAGGGTTATAAAGTTCACGCCGTTAAAGATGGCAAAACCGCTCTTAAAATTTTTAAAGAAGAACGCTTCAATCTAATTATTTTGGATGTAATGCTTCCTGAAATGGATGGTTTCCAGGTTTGCGAAACAATCCGTTTAGAGAATGCAGAAGTTCCGATTATGTTTTTAACAGCTAAAAACACTTCAGAAGACCGTGTTTTAGGTTTGAAAAAAGGAGCTGACGATTATTTGGTTAAACCTTTCAACTTAGAAGAATTAATTCTTCGTGTTGGTATTTTGGTTAAACGCAGTTTGAAATCTGATGATTTAAAAGAATTGAATTCTTACAAAATCGGTGATAAAACAATTTATTTTAACTCTTTCGAATTAAAACACGATGATGGTACCATCACACCGTTAACGAAAAAGGAAACGATGTTGTTGAAACTGTTGATTGAGCGTAAAAACGATGCGGTTTCAAGAGAGCAGATTTTAGAAACTGTTTGGAATTATGATGTTTATCCTTCAACAAGAACAATCGATAACTTCATTTTAACTTTCCGTAAGTATTTCGAACCAGATCAAAAAAATCCAGTTTATTTCCACTCGATCCGTGGTGTAGGCTATAAATTTACTGATAGTCATTAATGTATAATAATAAGGGCAGATATGCTTTAATGGCAGTTTTTGTGTTGGTTGCGTTGGTTTGTGTTTTTTACAATCAATACCAGCTGGCCGCTGTTTCAGTGCTGTTGTTTGCCTTTGTTGTTTGGAGCCATTTTAAGCATAGTTCCGTTTTGATGGCGTCAAAACATTTCAAGAATAACGAATTCGGTAAAACCAAAGCCTTATTGGCTGAGGTGGTTAAGCCAGAGCGCTTGGCTAAAAGCCGAAGGGGTTATTACGAATTTATGCAGGGCAATATGGCCTTGAAAGAACATGATTACGATAAAGCCGAATATCACTTTCAGTGGGCGAGCCGCTTTCCGGTAGGAGGTAAAAATGAGAAATCATACGTACTGATCCATTTAGCTAATCTCGCCTTGCGGAAGAAAGATAGAGAAAAGGCAGAAGCTTATACGGAATTGGCCAAGGAACTTGCAGAAACGCAACGCTCGAAAGACATTATCGTTAAAATTGAAAAAGAAATAAGCAAGTTATAATATTAATATTGTCATTTTGAATAACGAAGCACCAGTTTAGGGATAAAAAGGTACTTCGTTTTTTTTTTATTTATACCTTTGCAAAATTAAAATTTTAGGCAGTCCGTCTTCCTGAACTCAGTTCTGGATCTAACTAAAGAAAGATGCTGAAATAAATCCGATAGCTATCGGATCAGTGTGACGCTGACTAATGAATACCAAATACAAATCATGAAGAATAACTTATTTTTAGACGCAGCATTTTCAAAACAAACCGAACGCCCACCAGTATGGATGATGCGTCAGGCAGGTCGTTTTATGCCACAATATTGGGAAATTAAAAACAAATACTCTTTTTTAGAGATGTGTAAAAATCCAGAAATTGCTGCAGATGTAACCATGTTACCCGTTGATTTGTTGGATATTGATGCCGCGATTCTATTCTGTGATATTCTGGTAACTGGTGAAGCTATGGGCGGCGATTTGAGTTTTACTCAAGGCGTTGGACCTAAATTTGCAAATCCGGTACGTACCGCTAAAGACATTGAAAACTTAAATGTTGATTGCCTGGACGAATTGCAATATGTTGCTGATGCCATTAAAGTGATTCAGCAACGATTGAATGGTAATATTCCTTTAATCGGTTTTGCAGGTGCGCCATTTACCGTAATGAGTTATTTAATTGAAGGAGGTTCATCTAAAGATTTTAAATTAACCAAGCTCTTTATACACAATCAGCCAGAGCTGGCGCATAAACTTTTGGCTAAAATTGCAAAAGTAACGGCGGACTATTTGAACCTTCAGATTGCTGCTGGAGTTAATGCTGTTCAGATTTTCGACAGTTGGGCACTTGCCTTATCATGGAATGATTACCAGGAGTTTTCTCACCATTATATTCAGGAAATCATTGCTAATTTAAACAGAAAAGATATTCCAGTGATTTCTTTCTGTAAAGGAAGTTCGGTTTTTGCACCGATTATGGCAGAGGCCAAACCAGATGTAATTTCGGTTGACTGGAACGCTGATTTATTGAATATTAAAAATGCTTTGCCAAAAGGTATTGCCGTACAGGGAAATTTGGATCCACATATTTTATATGCTGATAAAGCGGTAATTAAAGCACAGATCCATAAATTATTCGAACGTATGCGTGGCACCGAAGGCTTTATCTTCAATTTGGGCCATGGTATAATGCCAGATATTCCTTTCGATAATGTGAAGTATGCAATTGAGGTGGTAAAGGAGTTTAGGTATTAATACCCTAAATTCAAAGTCATTTTGCTTATATTAGCTTAATTATTTTATTATTCATGACAGTTAAATCATTACGCGACGAAGATAAATTGCCAATAAAACAGGTAATTAATGCCATAAATAAAGCGATGGATGATGTTCTTCGCGTAGTGGATGCTATGGATTTAGGTAGAACTGAAGTGAAAACTGATGGCGTTTACAGAACTTTCAATAATGGCGAAACTGTAAAAATTTCTTCAGGAAATTTTTCAAAAAAAAGAGTTGAAAAGAAAAAGATTAAACTTTTTTGATAATGGCAATTAAGCCTAAGCTAAGAATTTTTGCAGGACCAAATGGCTCTGGTAAAACAACGCTTTATAATTCAATTAAGCCAATTTATTTTTCTACTAAACTTTTTGTAAATGCTGATAATTTAGAGTCAGATTTTAAGAAGAATAATTTTTTAAATCTTTCAGAGTTCGATATAAGTTGTTCACAAGCCGAATTTGAAAAATTCAATACCTCAAATGGATTATATGCTAAGGCTTGTTTCTCAAAAAAAAGCTGGAATTTAGTTGTAAAAGAAAATGTTATTGTAAAAGAAGAATATGATTACCTTGATTATAATTCTTATCATTTCGCAATAATAGCTGACTTTATTCGCCATAAATTGATTGAGTCTAAAAAATCATTTTCTTTCGAAACTGTTTTTTCTCATCCATCGAAATTGGAACTAATCGAATTCGCCCATCAAAATAACTATAAGGTTTACTTATATTTTATTGGAACAGAGACACCAATAATAAATTTAGAAAGAGTAAAAGATAGGGTAAAAAAAGGTGGCCATTTTGTTGATGGAGACAAGATTGAGAAGCGTTATTTTCTTACAATGGATTTACTTATAGATATGTTAAAAGAAGTTGATGAGACTTATCTTTGGGATAATTCAGCGGGTAAACATATTTATGTTGGGAATATTAAGCGTGGAATTTTAAATCTTGAATTTTTGAATATCCCTAATTGGATAGAGACCTATATTTTGAATAAAATAAAGTAATGATAGAAACCTTATTGCCATATTATCAGTATTTCAAAGCCGTACATATTGTATTTGTAATTAGCTGGATGGCGGGATTGTTTTATATCCTTAGTCTTTTTATTTACCATACTGAGGCAAACGATAAGCCCGAACCTGAAAAAACTATCCTCCAGAAACAGTTTGTTAAGATGGAGGCTACTTTATGGAGAATTATCGCCACCCCAGCCATGATCATTTCTGTTTTAGCAGGTGTATCTATGCTGACTTTAAACCAAGGCTTGCTTCAAGCCGATTGGATGTGGGTTAAACTGGGTTTTGTTGTCGGCTTACTCATTTATCATTTCATCTGCCAAAACATCGTTAAACGGCTTAAAAATAATCAATACAAGCTAACGAGCTTTCAGTTGAGATTATGGCGTGAGCTGGCTACCATTTTTATGATTGCCATTGTATTCGTAGTAATCCTTAAAAATGCCATTAACTGGATTTACGGTTTAATTGGAATAATGGGGGTTGCGATGGCCATTATGGTTGCGGTTAAACTGTATAAAAATTATCGTAAAAAGCGTGGTGAATAATCTTTGTGCCACAAAGTCACTAAAACACTAAGAATGTTATTGAATACTAAGTCCTAAAATCTTTGAGTCCTTTGTGCATTAGCGGTTAATGAATAAATAACTTTGTTTCCTTTGCGTAAACTTGCACCGACTTCTTGATACTTGATACCCAGTACTTGATAATTTAATAAAAACTATTCTAAATTTGGGCGATAAAATCCAAGCGCATGTTTACAACCACAGGTTTGAAGAAGACCTTACTCTTAATATCTTTTCTTTTCAGTTCTTATTTTGCCTCGGCACAGTTTAATCAATCGGCTTTCGAAAATCGTATCCGTCCCGATAGCAGCTTAACCAACGAGGTTCACTTTAACTTTTATAATTTAAACTATGTTCGTAATTACGAGTATACCAACGATTTTCACGATGGTTATACTTTGTACGGAACACAGCTGCAACCTCAAATTGTTTATTACGCACATCCTAATCTGGCCATTACCGCAGGTGCTTTTATCAGAAAGGATTTTGGAAGAAACGGAATTTCGGATGCGAAACCTTTGTTTAGCGTAAAATACCATAAAAGAAATCTTACTTTAATTTTTGGAAGTTTAGAGGGCAATATTCAGCATAAATACATCGAACCTTTATACGATTTCGAAAGAACCATAACCACGCCGATTGAGTACGGAACGCAGTTATTGGTAGAGCGCAAGAAGTTTACTTTAGATGCCTGGATAGCCTGGCAGAAAATGATCTATAAGGGTGATCCTGCCAAAGAAGAAATTATTGGCGGTTTATCTACCGAAAGCACCATTGCAGAAGGTAATGGATGGAAGTTTAGTTGGCCTGTCCAATTTTTGGCTTTCCATCAAGGTGGACAAATTGATGTACTTAAAGAAATCCCGATTACAACTATGTTTAATGGAGCAACTGGTTTAAAACTGCACAAAGCAATTAATACCAACATTAAACAGGTATATACCGACAATTATATTGCGGTGTATAAAGATTTTTCACCTGATAAAAGAAGAGCTTACCAAGGTGGCTTTGGTTTATGGTTAAATGCGGGTGTAGAAAGTAAATGGGGAAGTTTGGTGGCTTCTTACTGGAAAGGCAACAACTTTATTTCGATTAAAGGTATGCCGCTTTATGAATCGGTTTCTGATAACCTGTACAGTCCGGGCTTGAAGCAAAGCACCAGAAATATTGTTTCGTTGCGCTATGCTTACCAAAAAGAGTTAATTCCACATTTGTACCTTGATGTGCGTTTCGAACCACATATCGATTTAGACCATACCGATAAACAACTTCAGTTTAACCATTCATTTTTCTTGACTTATAAACAGGATTTTAAATTGTTTAAAGTGAAGAAAGCCGAGAGGTAAAAGGTGTAGGGTAATTAAACGCATAGAATTTCAAACCCGGAGGTTTCAAAAAAACTCCGGGTTTGTTGTGTTTAAGCATTGCCTCTGGTTTCTAAACCCGATAGGAGCGAAAACACGAAGGTGAGGAACGAACCGAGGCTTTGAAGCGGATAGCGGGACTGCTGCTCCCGATGAAATGCTGAATGTTCGTTTTCAAATAAAAAATCTATATCTTTCTTGAAAATTATTTTAACTATATCTTGTTGGTAATCAGTTGTTGTTGGATTATTTTTAACTTTATTTAACTTTTTTTTCTCTCCTCATGCAACCATTGTTTGTAATCTGCCATCTTCTATATACAAACACACAATGAAATTGACGCGAAGCTATACGATAAACGATTTGATGGAAGGCTGCAAAGCTGGCGACCGGAAGATGCAGGAGCTGCTTTACAAGCAAACTGCATTGAAGATGTTGGCCGTTTGCATGCGCTACGCCAAAGATAGAATGGAGGCAGAAGATGTGCTGCAGATGGGATATATTAAAATTTTCCAGAAAATAAAAGAGTATAGGGGCGATGGTTCTTTTGAAGGCTGGATTAGAAGAGTTATGGTGAACACTGCAATTGAAAGTTACCGTAAAAATTTACGCAGCTTAAATGTGGTAGAAATAGATGAAGCTTACGAGCAACCATCAACCGGATTTGATTTTGGCACTTTAGGGATGCAGGATTTAATGAAGGTGATACAAAAATTGGCAGATGGCTATCGCATGGTTTTTAACATGTACGTAATTGAAGGTTATTCGCACAAAGAAATTGGTGAAACGCTTGGAATCTCAGAAGGCGCGAGCAAATCGCAACTGTCGAGAGCAAGAGCAATATTAAAAGAAGAAATTATAAAAATGGAGGGATTTGGTTATGCAACCTATACGGGATAAGGATTTTGATCAGTTATTTAAGGATGCTTTTGCTGATGCTGAAGTAATACCTTCGAGGGATTTATGGAGCAATATTGAAAGCGAAATATCACCTAAGAAAAAAAGAATCATACCGATTTATTGGTTGTCAGCAGCCGCAGTGTTATTAATTGCTACACTCGGCGTTTTGGTTTATCAACAACAGGATAGTACTGACGGAGATAAAAAATTGGCTAATAATACAATTGAAAAATCTAAACCAGTGGTACGGTTACAGACCATTAAAGATTCTTCAGCTACAATTGTTGCGCCAGTTGAAAATATCGCTCCGGTTTTGCCAGTTCGGCCTAAGGCGGTAAGTACTGTGGTTAAAACAAAGTTGAAACAAGAAGTTAGGCCTGCTGTAGAGCAACCGAGGATAGTTACGCCTCCTGAAATGCTAAAACAAGAAACAACTGTAGCTAAAGTTGAAGAGCCTAAAAAAGATATTAAAACAAAAATCGAAGAGGCGATTTTACAGCCAAAAGAAGAGATTGTAACTGCGGTTGTTGCAACGCCAGTTAAAACAGACGATCCTGTTAATGAAAATGAACCGAGCAGTAAAGGCATCCGTAATGTTGGCGATGTGGTAAACCTCATCGTTAATAAAATGGACAAAAGAAAAGATAAGCTGATCCAGTTCCGTACAGATGATGATGATTCTTCTTTGGCATCGATTAATATAGGTCCGTTTAAAATAGGTAAACGAAATAAGAAGTAAACAGTTTTCAATTATCAGTTCACAGTTGCTAGTATCTGAAGCTTAATATTACATATTCAGCTTTATAACATTCAATAATTCACTCGTTCAATAACTCAACAACACACACATATGAAACGTCTAATTTATACAACACTTTTGGTAAGCGGGCTTGCCGGTGTTATGGCTCCAGGTGCTTTTGCGCAACAAGATAGTACCAAAAAGAAAATGGATTATAGTGAAGGACATGGTATCATCATTAAAACCAAATCTGCAGATTCAGTTAAAAAAGGTCGTTTTGTGGGCGGAATTACCTTTACCAGAGTTGATTTAGGTTTCTCCAGGTTAATCGATAATGGCAGCTTCAACTTATCTCCAAACAACGATTTTTTGGATTATAAAGGTGGCAAAACCAGTACTTTCTCTTTCGATGTTTTGCAATTTGGCTACCGTTTCAACTCTAATTTTAAAGTTTATGTAGCGGGTGGGTTCGACTGGACATTAATCCGTTTAAGAAAAGATATTACCATTGCTAAAAACTCTAACGAATTTGTATATACCGATCAAGCACCTGTGCATTTTTCAAAAAACCGATTCTCGAGCAGTTATGTACATATTCCATTAAACTTCGAATTCCGTACCAGTGAAAACAAAAACAGCAAAAGATTTTACCTGGTTTTAGGTCCGGAGGTTAGCTTTTTGCTAAACGGAAAAATTAAACAGATAAGTGAAGAGCGTGGTAAAGAAAAACAATACGATAGCTACCACTTTCAATCGGTTCGTTATGGTGGTACAGTTAGATTTGGCTATGGTGGTATAGGATTATTTACCAAGTATTACTTTAACGATATGTTTACTACCGCTCAGCAGGCTGGCTTAAAAAACATGAGTTTCGGGGTTACCTTCGGATTAAATTAACGCCCCCTAAATCCCCTAAAGGGGACTTAATTAAACCCTCCTAGAAATGTAGGGCATCAACACACAAATAAAACAGATCCTGTTTCGGTTAGGCGAGACAGGATTTTTTTGTTACAAAGTTTCGGTAGGATTATTCTCATCGATCAAAGATTTAAAGCAATTCTCCATAAATTCATCTAAACTTATTCCTTGCTTTTCCGCATAAATTTTAGCCTGCTCTATAACAGCATCATCAAGAATTAGTGTGATTTTAGCTTTCATCTCTTTGTATTTTATTGATTTAAAGATAAATACAGTTGTGGTGAATTTCTAAATAAAATATTAACAATTACGCGAGCTTTAACCTTAAACCTTCCACCTTAAACCCTCTACCTTTTTCTTATCTTTACCACGTGAGCAATACCATAATCAGCGTTAAAAATTTAACCAAGCAATATCAGGCAGAACAAGCTGGTGGCATTAAAACTGTAAGTTTCGAGATTAAAAGAGGTGATGTGGTAGCCATTATTGGCGAAAGCGGAAGCGGAAAATCGACTTTACTGAAATCCATTTATGGATTACTGAAAACCGATGAGGGTGAAATCTTTTTCGAAAATCAAAGGGTTAAAGGGCCTGATGAACAACTGATTCCTGGCCATAAGCAGATGAAAATGGTTACACAGGATTTTTCGTTAAACATTTATGCCAAGGTTTACGATAATATTGCTTCACAACTATCGAACACAGACCTTAAAACCAAAGCCGAAAAAACGCTTCAGATTATGGAGCACCTCCGGATTTTACCACTCCAGAATAAAAAAATTATCGAGCTGAGTGGAGGGGAGCAGCAGCGTGTGGCCATAGCTAAAGCAATGGTTGCCGATACGCAGGTTTTGCTTTTAGACGAACCTTTTAGTCAGGTTGATGCCCTGCTTAAAAACCAGCTGCGGGCTGATATTAAACGGGTAGCCTCCGAAACCGGTGTTACCGTAATTTTGGTTTCTCACGATCCGGCCGATGGTTTATTTCTGGCCGACCAGTTACTTATCCTAAAAAATGGGGAACTGCTGCAAACTGGAAAACCAGCCGACATTTACCAGCACCCAAAACACATTTATACCGCTCAGATTTTAGGCAATGCCGTAGTTTTATCGAAAGCTGATGCCGAAAAAATTGGTTTAAAAACAGAAAAAGAATTCGTTGTGTTTTATCCCGAATGGGCTGAAATGAGCAATAGTTGGAGCAGCAGGCGCTATGAGGTAAAGGATGTGTATTACAAAGGTTTTTATGATGAATTGCTTTTGGAAAGAAACGGCGTGAACATCCGTGCCTTGCAGCTGAACAGGGGAGAGCATAAAAAAAACGACCACGTTCAATTGAACATTAGTCGTTTTTTGGAGTTTTAAATACTAGTTATAAATCGTTTCCAACCAGAACTATTTTTACCCTTACTGTTGATGTAGGTTTTATCGGAGTTGTTGCCTGGTAATCTGAACTTTGTACGTCGATAGATACTCCACCTTTATATACTTCGAAGCTGTATGCATCAACATTATAAACAAATGGTAATGCAATATAACTTGCACCGCTGTTATAAGAAATGTAAACCAAAGTTCCTTCATTGTCTACATGATACTGGTCGATTTCAGGAACAGAAATATCTGCAGTAAATGTTTCTTGGTCATTACTTAATACCCATGCATTTGGAGATATATCTTTAACTACAGTTAAAATAGCATTGGCTGGTTGAACAATCGTGTCTTTTTTGCAGGAAGCCAGACCTAGTGTGGCAATGCAAAGCATTAAGATGGTAAATTTTTTCATGTTGATTAGTTTTTATTTGTGTGTGTGATATTGGTATTACAAATCTGCTGCCAAAAAAATATAATTGGAGATTTATGGATTAATTATTGTGCAACAGATTAAATACACAAACGTTGGCACCCTATTTTTTAAAATATGAAGCTCTTTTTTCGCCTCTTACCCTGGTTAATTTTAATCGTTGCGGGGTATTTATTTATCTCCAAAAAGTTTAGCATCAATACCTCTGTAGAAAGCAAACATCAGCTTCTGGTAGAGAAAATTGAGGCAATTGGTAAACTAGAGCTGGTAAGGTACCAGATAAGCGATGTTTTAGAACACAAAAATAAAACAGACTTTTTACCCGAGGCCAGTGTTTTATTGATTGTTAAAGCCGAAGCAGTAGGCTGTATCGATTTAACAAAAATTACCCGTGAAGATATTGATATTGATGCGGACACCGCTGTAGTAAATTTGCCACAGCCTGAAATATGTTACGTAAAAATCGACCATAAAAACTCGCGTGTTTACGATACGAAAATGGCTTTCTTCCGCGAAGCCGATTTGGTAGATGAAGCGTATAAAGCAGCTGAAAGACAGGTAACTGCCGAGGTTAAAAAATCAAGTATTTTAACGCAGACTAAAGACAATGCGACAACCGTACTTAAACCGATTATAGAAGGTTTGGGCTATAAGAATGTGAGGTTTATTTTTGATTAAGGCTTATGAGGTTTAAGGTGGAAGGTTTAGGGTGTAAGGTTAAGCTATCGTCACATAGTGTCGTCATCTCCGGAACGCAGTGGAGCGGAGAGATCTGCCTCGAGATAGATTTAGCTTCGCTGAGCACTTCATGGTTCCCGACTGCGTTGCACTCCGCTCGAAATGACGGCCATCGGTTTTATTTCAAAAAATCTTCCCTATGTGGGTTAAAAATATCAATCAGTAATCCAGCTTCTAAACATACCACGCCATGAAATACGTTTGATGGGGCAAAGAAAACATCACCTTCATTTAAAATTTTCTTATCATCGCCCATGCTAACCTCGAAACTTCCTTTGGCTACATAACTCATTTGTAAATGCGGATGATTGTGAACGGTACCAATGGCATCTTTTTCAAAGTCTACCTTAACCAACATCAACTGGTCATCGTACGCCATAATTTTGCGTTTAACGCCTGCACCTAAATCTTCCCAATCAATATCGCTGTCAGAAATTAATGCTTTGTTGCTTAAGTCTTGGAAATTCATTTTTTTAATATATTATAATAACTGTCGTCTTTCCCGCGCAGGCGGGAATCTTAATGCAATAGCTTTAAGATTCCCAATCAAGTTGGGAATGACGGATTTGGCTCCGTGTGCTCCATCAATGAATAGCGGTTAACCTTAAACCAAATATTCAAACAAAGTTTGGTCTTGGTTCAGCTCAATAATTTCAAATTTAAAATCTTTCATGCGTTGTAATAAACTTGCATAATCGTTTTTATTAGAAAGTTCTATACCAACCAATGCAGGACCATTTTCTTTGTTCGTTTTTTTAATAAACTCGAAACGGGTAATGTCATCCTGTGGACCTAAAACTTCATTCACAAATAACTTTAAAGCACCTGGTCTTTGTGGGAAACGTACAATGAAATAATGTTTCAGGCCTTCAAAAAGCAAAGATTTTTCTTTAATCTCCTGCATACGCTCAATATCGTTATTTCCACCGCTTACGATACAAACTACCGTTTTACCAGCAATCTGGTCTTTAAGCTGATCTAATGCAGCCACAGACAGTGCTCCGGCAGGTTCAACCACAATGGCATCTTCGTTATACAGTTTTAAAATGGTCGTACAGATTTTTCCTTCAGGGATTAAATGCATCTGATCAAGCAGTTCCTTACAATATTCGTAAGTGATATGGCCAATTCTTTTTACGGCAGCACCATCTACAAAACGATCTATCTCTTCTAAGGTAAACGGCCCGCCATATTCCATCGCCGTAACCATTGATGGTGCACCAAGTGGTTCAACACCAACTAATTTCACTTCTGCTTTAACGGTTTTCATGTAAGCACTCACACCTGATGCTAAACCGCCTCCACCAACCGGCATTACAATCATATCCAGATCAGGGAGATCTTCGTAAATTTCTACACCAACCGTTGCCTGTCCTTCAATTACTTTTTCATCATCGAAAGGTGGAATAAAAGTGGCTGATTTTTCGGCACTATAAGCTAAAGCTTCTTTTAAACAATCATCAAAAGTATCGCCTACTAAAACCACTTCAACATTGTCGCCACCAAACATGTAAGTTTGTTTAACCTTTTGTTTCGGCGTAATTTCTGGCATAAAAATCACCCCTTTAATACCGAGTTTTTTACATGAATAGGCCACACCTTGCGCATGGTTCCCCGCACTGGCACAAACTACACCGTTAATTAATGCATCTTGTGGCAAGGAGCTAATTTTATTATAGGCACCACGCAATTTGTATGAGCGTACAATTTGCAGGTCTTCTCTTTTTAAATAAATATTGGCATTGTAATGAGCAGAAAGTCCGGCGTTAAACTCTAAAGGCGTACGTTTCACCACCCCTTTTAACCTTTGCGATGCAGATAAAAAATCTAGTGTATTCGGTGTTGTAGTATTCATAATTTAGTATCAAGAAGAGAGATATGAGTATCGAGACTAATATTTCACTTGTATTTTTTTGTAAAGCAGGGTTTGGTGTTCCATCTGTTGCAGCTATCCTGCTTTACATTTTATTTCGCTGCGCTTCATGCTCATTCCAATCAGGTTTAGAAAAATAAGTCAGTGCGTTGAAATTAAAACACTAACCGCTCAGCACTAAACCCTAACCGTATTAAGCCAAATGCAAAGCAACCAATTGGTTTAAATCGTAATCGTTAATGCCTTGTTTGCTATCGGCTAAAACCAAAAATTGTTTGTAAACAATATCTAAATGATCTTTTTCCAATTTATGGCCTAAACGGTCTAAATGGTGTTTTAAAGCATGGCGTCCGCTTCTAGCAGTTAATACAATTGTTGCATCAGGGAAACCAACATCTTCTGGTTTAATAATTTCGTAGTTTTCACGATTTTTCAAGAAACCATCCTGGTGGATACCTGAGCTATGTGAAAATGCATTTCCACCAACAATTGCTTTGTTCGGTTGTACCGGCATGTTCATCTGGTTTCGCACCATATGGCTCATTTCATAGAAACGGGTAGCATCAATTTGGGTGTTTAAGCCTAAAATCTTATGCGTTTTCAAAATCATGACGACTTCTTCCATAGATGTATTACCTGCGCGCTCTCCGATGCCGTTTATCGTACACTCTACCTGGCGGGCACCATTTTGTAAGCCTGCGATAGAATTCGCTGTAGCCAAGCCTAAATCGTTGTGGCAGTGCACAGAGATAATGGCTTTATCGATATTTTTTACATTCTCTTTTAAGAAAAGGATTTTCGAGCCGTATTGGTCTGGTAAGCAATAACCGTTGGTATCTGGAATATTTACCACGGTGGCACCGGCAGCAATTACTGCTTCAACCATTTTAGCTAAAAATTCGATATCGGCACGGCCCGCATCCTCTGCGTAGAATTCAACATCTTCCACAAATTTTTTCGAATACCTTACGGCTTCAACAGCACGTTCTAATATTTCTTCGCGGGTACTGTTAAATTTATGTTTAATGTGGAAATCGGATGAACCAATCCCGGTGTGGATACGAGGTCTTTTTGCATAACGTAAAGCGTCTGCAGCAACATCGATATCATTTTTATTTGCACGGGTTAACGCGCAGATAATCGGGTTGGTAACTGCTTTTGATAATTCAATTACACTGTTAAAATCTCCTGGACTAGATACCGGAAAACCTGCTTCAATCACATCAACACCTAAAAGCTCAAGTGATTTAGCGATTTCTACTTTTTGGTTTGTATCTAACTGGCAGCCTGGAACCTGCTCACCGTCACGCAATGTCGTGTCGAAAATATAAACTTTGTTTGGGTCGTGAATCATAATCTTAAGTTTAGGAGGTGATTAATTTTTGTGATAAGAATTTAAGTACCAATTTGCCCATTTCGGCTGTGCCTAAAACTTTAAACCGGTTTGTATTTTGGTCGGCAATATCATGTGTTCTAAAACCTTCTTTCAATACCTGGTCGATGGTGTCAACCAATAATTTGGCTTCTTCTTTTAGTCCGAAGCCGATTTCTAACATTAATGCAGCCGATAGGATAGAAGCCAATGGATTGGCTAAATCTTTACCTGCAATATCGTGTGCAGAACCGTGGATCGGTTCGAAGAAACCTGTGCTTTCGCCAACAGATGCCGAAGCCAGCATACCCATTGAACCTGCAATCTGTGAAGCCTCATCTGTCAAAATATCCCCAAATAAATTGGCCGTTAAAACCACGTCGAATTTTTTAGGGTTTTTGATCAACTGCATGGCTGCATTATCGATAAACATATGTTCAGTTTCTACGTCAGGATATTGTTTTGCAATTTCCTGAACGGTTTCGCGCCATAAGCGAGAACTTTCTAAAACATTGGCCTTATCTACCGAACATAATCTTTTGTTACGTTGTTGTGCAGCCTGGTAAGCTTTATGCGCAATGCGTTCTACTTCATAACGGTGATAAATCATTAAATCTGAAGCCATATTACGGTCCTCAGAGCGTGTTTTTTCACCAAAGTAAACATCACCCGTTAATTCGCGGAAGAACAAAATATCGGTTCCCCTTAAAATTTCCGGTTTGATGCTCGATGCCTGAAGAAGTTCATCAAATAGTAATATTGGGCGGAGATTAGCGAATAAACCCAGTTCCTTACGGATTTTTAACAGACCTTGTTCCGGTCTAACTTTTAAACTTGGGTCGTTGTCGTATTTGGCGTGACCAATTGCGCCAAAAAGGATAGCATCACTTTGTCTTGCTTTTTCTAAGGTTTCATCTGGCAAAGGCTCGCCGGTAACTTCAATAGCCGCATGGCCCATTAAAGCTTCTTCGAACACAAATTCATGGCCAAAAATCTCGGCAATTTTCTCTAATGCTGCTTTTCCCCAAGTGGTAACCTCGGGTCCAATACCGTCTCCAGGTATTACTAAAATGTTCTTCTTCATTGTTGACTCCTCTTTTGCCGCTGCAGTTTTTACCAGAGATTTTTACAGATAAACACAGATTGATTTCTGTCATGGTTCGTGTCTTCACGGGCCATTAGATTTTTATCTGTGTTCATCCTTTTTATCTGTGGTTAATTTTGCATCAGCTTAATATTTCTGTGTTTAAACTTTCGATGACTTTTACCTCGCCTTTTTCTAACAATATTCTTTTTTCTATGCAGGTTGGCAGCTGCGATTCAAAATGGCCAACGTAAATTAAGGTCATCCCGTTGCTGCATAATTCATCAACCAATTGGTTAAAATGTCTTGTTTGCTGTTGGTCTAAACCCTGGCAAGGTTCATCCAGAACTAATAGTTCTGGATTTTTTATAATCGTTCGCGCTAACAATACCAATCGTTGTTTACCGAGTGGAAGTGCGGTTAATAATTCATTTTTGTTTTCGGTTAATCCAAAATATTCAATCAGCTCATCAACTTGTGCTCTTTTGCTATAAGGCAATTGCTGAAACAGGCCCACGGTATCATAAAAGCCCGAAGCAACACATTTCCAAACGGTTGAAGTGGCATCGAAGTACCAATGAAACTCGGGCGATATTAAACCAATGTGCTGCTTAATATCCCAAATGCTCTCGCCAGTTCCACGTCTGTTGCCAAATAAATAAAGCTCGTTGGCGTAAGATTGGGGGTGATCGCCGTTTATTAAACTCAATAAAGTTGACTTTCCTGATCCATTAGGGCCTTGCAATAACCATTTTTCGCCAGCTTTAACTTCCCAGTTGATATTTTTTAGCACCTGTTTTTCGCCATAGCTGATGTTGACATCAACCATTTTTACCATATCAGTTGATGAATAAGTTGGCGACTCCTTTAGAAAAGCGGGGATTTTCCTTTTATGTATTTCAGGTGGAAGGTCTCCAATTTCTCTTGAAAATGAGCTTACAATCTGCCCGTCTATAATCTCCGCAAAAGAATCGATGCTTTCTGGAAATTCTAAATCATTACAGATTAAAATTAATTGTACACCTTCTGCTGTAATCTGGTCTAAAAGTGTATTCAGGTTTTTGCGGGATGCTTTATCTAAACCGGTATAAGGCTGATCGATAATTAACAATTGAGGTTTTAACCATAAGGCTTTAACCAGCTGCAATTTTTTATGTTCGCCGCTTGATAATTCGATTAGCTGTGAACTGGCAAAAGTAGCAAAGCCCAGTGCTTCTAAAATGGGTTCAACCAGATCGAAATGAAGTCCTTTTTCTTTGCCGTAAGCTACCAGTTCTGCATGTACTGTTAAAGTATCATTGGCCTGTAAACTGGTGTAGCGTTGCTGATAATAAAAGTTTGCAACACCTTCGAGATTTTTAAACTGATACCAGCTTTCTACAAATAAAACTTCGGCCGGTAATTTACTTTGGGCGTCGTAATTTATTTCAATACTGCCCTGCGAAGGAATTAAACCCGCAATGGCTTTAGCCAAAGAAGTTTTTCCGCTGCCACTTTCGCCCCATAAAACCCAGTTTTGGCAAACATTTACTTCCCAATACAAATCCTTTAGCACCGCTTTATTGCGGTAACTTAAGTTTAGGTTTTGTATGTAGACAAATGGTTTAAGCATTATTTTGCCTGTTCAAATTCTTCAATTAATTGTTTTTGATTTAAGATGAAATCGATATCATCATAACCGTTTATCAAACACGATTTTTTGTAAGGATTGATTTCAAATGATTCCTGAGCACCGGTTTCTAAAATGGTAACCGTTTGGTTTTCTAAATCAACTTCTAAAGCCGATTTTGGATTGCTGTCAACCGCGTTGAAAATCTGCGCCAAGAACTCATCACTTACCTGGATGGGTAATAAACCATTGTTCAGGGCATTTCCTTTAAAGATATCGGCAAAGAAACTGCTGATTACCGCATCAAAACCAGCATCTTGAATAGCCCATGCAGCGTGCTCGCGACTGCTGCCACATCCAAAGTTTTTTCCTGCTACTAAAACCTGACCGCTATAGGTTGGGTTATTCATCACGAAATCAGCTTTAGGCTGGTTATCGTTTTCATAACGCCAATCGCGGAACAAGTTTTCGCCAAAACCCTCGCGGGTAGTCGCTTTTAGAAACCTCGCAGGGATAATCTGGTCGGTATCAATGTTCTCTATGTTTAATGGCACTACTGCCGATGTTAATTTTGTGAATTTTTTCATGTCAATTAGTATCAAGTAAGGAGTATCAAGTAGCGAGACTTGTATTCCACTTTTTATCTTTATTCTTTAAGCCTTTTACTTAACAGTGGTAATTTTATGCTCCATGTTTTTACCCTGCGCCTTAAGCCTTACAACCCTCTACCATCTCAAAGTGTTCAACTGTTGGGAAAGGATCATAAAAGTGATGTAATAACTTTTTCCAATCCTGGTATTCTGCTGACTCTCTGAAACCTTCGGTATGTGCCTCCAGTGTTTTCCAGTTTACCAACAGGATATATTTATTTTCTACCTCTATACATTTTTGAAGCTGATGCGAAATGTAACCTTCCATTGAGGAAATGATTTTTTGCGCTTCGCTAAAAGCTTTTTCAAAATCGGCCGATAATCCGGCTTTTACATTTAATATGGCAACTTCTAGAACCCCCAACCCCCTTAAGGGGGCTTTAAATTGAGTGCTGGTAATATTATTATTCATCTTGCTAAAGTCCCCTTTAGGGGATTTAGGGGTTAATCTTCTCCAACAAATCCCTTACATCAGTGATTTTTCCGGTTACAGCTGCTGCTGCTGCAGTAAGTGGACTGGCCAATAACGTACGTGCATTTTGCCCTTGTCTGCCTTCAAAGTTTCTGTTTGATGTAGATACACAATATTTACCTGCTGGGATTTTATCTTCGTTCATACCTAAACAGGCACTACAGCCTGGTTCACGTAACTGGAAACCAGCGGCTTCGAAAATTTTATCCAAACCTTCGTTTTTAGCTTGTTGTTCAACTTGTTTCGAACCTGGAACAATCCAAACGGTCACATTATCTGCTTTGCGTTTATCTTTAACAAAATCGGCAACTTCGCGTAAATCTTCAATGCGTGAGTTGGTGCAGCTTCCGATGAATACATAATCAACCGGTTTCCCGATTAATGAAGAATCGTCATCAAAGCCCATATAATCTAACGCTTTCTGGTACGAAAGTTTTTCTTTTTCTGGTTGTGCACCAGTTGCCGGAATATGTTCCTGAATACCCATGCCCATTCCAGGGTTCGTTCCATAGGTAATCATAGGTGCAATATCTGCTGCATCGAAAGTTAAAACACTATCGAATTTTGCATCAGCATCGCTATATAATGTTTTCCAATAAGCTAAAGCTTTATCCCACTCTTCGCCAGCAGGAGCAAATTTTCTTCCTTTAATGTAATCGAAAGTGGTTTGGTCGGGTGCAATTAATCCACCACGTGCACCCATTTCGATACTCATGTTACAGATGGTCATACGGGCTTCCATACTTAAAGCTTCGATTGCCGAACCTGCATATTCTATAAAATAACCTGTACCGCCTGCGGCAGAGATTTTAGCAATAATGTATAAGATAATGTCTTTTGCACCAACGCCTTTTCCGAGTTCGCCGTTTACCTCAATTTTCATGGTTTTAGGTTTCGACTGCAATAAACATTGCGTTGCAAAAACCTGCTCTACCTGCGAAGTACCGATACCAAATGCAATGGCACCAAAAGCACCATGGGTTGAGGTATGGCTATCACCGCAAACCATTGTTTTACCAGGTAAGGTGATACCCAGCTCAGGGCCGATAACATGCACAATGCCTTGAAAAGGATGCCCTAAACCATAAAGCTCTACACCGAATTCTGCACAATTTTTGGTTAACATATCTACCTGATAGCGCGAAAGCTCCTCTTTAATTGGCAATAACTGATTTAACGTAGGTACGTTATGGTCGGCCGTTGCAACAGTTTGCTTCGGACGAAAAACAGGTAATCCTCTTTTACGCAAACCATCAAACGCCTGCGGAGAGGTTACCTCGTGTATTAAGTGTGTATCAATGTATAAAATATCAGGAAATCCTTCTTCACTTTTTACAACGTGAGCATCCCAAATTTTTTCTACTAATGTTTTTGACATTTTAACCCCCTAGCCCCCTAAAGGGGGAATTTAAGTTTGTAAATTATTATTTTTATAAGACCTGTCCAAAAGTCCCCTCTCTTTTTAGGAGAGGGGATTTAGGGGTGAGGTTATGCTGTTTTAATCGCTTTCATTGCAGTCATTGCTTTACGCAAGGTTGCTCCAATCTGTTCTACCTGGTGAGAGCGGATAGCCTCGTTGATATCGATTAATTGTCTGTTATCAACAGCACCATCTTTACCTTCATTAAAGTTTTTACCAACTAGATCAGTATCTACTTTTTTCATGAAATCGCCCAAAAGCGGTTTACAAGCCTGATCGAACAAATAACAACCGTATTCAGCAGTATCAGAAATTACACGGTTCATTTCGAACAATTTCTTACGTGCAATGGTGTTGGCAATAAGTGGTGTTTCGTGTAACGATTCGTAGTAAGCAGACTCTGGTTTGATACCTGCCTGTACCATGGTTTCGAAGGCCAATTCAACACCGGCACGAACAAAAGCAACCATTAAAGTATAGTTATCGAAATATTCCTGCTCACCGATTTTAACATCACCAGCAGGCGTTTTTTCGAAAGCAGTTTCACCTGTTTCAGCTCTCCATTTTAATAAATTTTTATCACCATTTGCCCAATCTTCCATCATGGTGCGGCTAAATTCGCCACTCATAATATCATCTTGGTGTTTTTGGAATAATGGGCGGATAATATCTTTCAATTCTTCCGAAATTTCGAAAGCTTTGATTTTAGCTACATTGCTTAATCTGTCCATCATGGCCGTAATACCGCCTTGTTTTAAGGCTTCGGTAATTACCTCAACACCATATTGAACCAATTTAGAAGCATAACCTGCATCGATTCCTTTTTCTACCATTTTATCGAAAGATAGGATAGAACCTGTTTGCAATAAACCACAAAGGATGGTTTGCTCACCCATTAAATCTGATTTTACCTCAGCTACGAAAGATGATTTTAATACACCAGCTCTGTGACCACCTGTACCAGCGCAATATGCTTTTGCCTGTGCCAATCCTTTACCTTGAGGATCGTTTTCAGGGTGAACTGCAATTAAGGTAGGAACACCAAAACCACGAACGTATTCTGCTCTAACTTCGCTACCAGGGCATTTAGGCGCAACCATAATAACGGTTAAATCTTTACGGATCTGCATACCCTCTTCAACGATATTAAAACCATGAGAATATAACAAAGTAGCACCTTCTTTCATTAAAGGCATAATTGCATTTACAACAGCGGTGTGTTGTTTATCTGGAGTAAGGTTAATTACTATGTCTGCATTTGGAATCAGTTCTTCGTAAGTGCCAACTGTAAAATTGTTTTCAGTTGCATTTTTCCACGAATCGCGTTTGCCTTCAATTGCTTCCTTACGTAAAGTGTAGCTTACATCTAAACCACTATCTCTTAAATTTAAACCTTGGTTTAAGCCTTGTGCGCCACAACCTACAATTACCAGTTTTTTGCCTTTTAATGCGCTAACGCCATCTAAAAATTCAGAACTGTCCATGAAGTCGCAAACACCTAATTGGTTTAATTTTTCTCTAAGAGGTAATGTGTTAAAATAATTTGCCATTGTTTTTTATTGGTTAATTTCTATTTAATTATCGTTATATATTCTTTTTTACTTCGGTTTGTTTACCCATATGAGGTGATTACACCGATTTTATCATCCATCTAGCAGCTCACATTTTATATCTTTTTCTTCAGTGCCCATGTATAACCTTGGTGTACATTATCGTGACCAATAGTTGTGATCAGAATTTCTTCAATGTTGTTCATCTGTACGCCATAGGTAGCTGTTGTAAAAGGAGTGATGTTTGAAAATTTTCCGTTTGCATAATCTTCCTTTATTTTTTCAATGCTTTCTAATGCGATGGCTTTCAATTCTGCTACTTCTTCTTCAGTTACTGTATAAGATGGCTTTGTATCCTTTTTATAATACTCGTTAAATTTTACCGAGGTTGCATCTTGCAATACACCTGTACGGATATAACAAAGTGTTTGCGTACTCACTACAATATGGCCAAAGTTCCAGATAATGTTATTGTTGTAACCATCAGGAATTTTATTCAATTCTTCGATTGTTAAATCATCTATTAACTTAATAAACGCCTTACGTGAGTTTATTATAAAATCAAATACCTCGTTCATCATATTATAATTCGTATCTATCTAATTATCGTTTTGTTTTTCAGCTTCGGTTAATTGCTTTATCGTAATCGGACGTTCTTAAAATCGGTATGGCTTTATTGCATTTCATATTCTTTGATTTTTTAACCGCAAAGAGCGCAAAAATTTTCGCAAAGGTCGCTAAGCATTATGCCTTTGACCTTTTGTACCCTATACTTTAATATTACATGGTGAAGATCTTCTGTCCTTTTTCTAAAAACTCGTTTTCTACCAATTCTTCACCTGGTTCGAAAGCTTCGAATTCCTTTAGTTTTTCGTGGAAACCGGCACTGTCTTTAATAATGGCCACTCTTGCAGATCTCACAAATTCAATTAGTTCGTAAGGTTCCAAAGCTTTTACCAAAGCATCAGTTTCTTCACGGTGACCAGTTACTGCAAAAACAGTATAATCTTTACGGATCACGACCGCACTCGCGCCGTATTGTCTTAATAAACGCTCTACGGTTACTTTTTCTGCAATTTCATCTGTAGAAACTTTGTAAAGCGCCAGTTCCTGCCAGATAATTTCTTCGTTGGTGTTGAAATAAACTTTCAATACCTCAATCTGTTTTTCTATCTGACGGGCCAGCTTTCTCACTACTTCGTAACCTTCGTGGATGACGATGTTGAAACGGTGTATTCCTTCAATTTCTGATGCGGAGCTATTTAAACTTTCGATATTGATTTTTCTTTTCGAGAAAATAATCGCAATCCTGTTGAGTAAACCAATGCGGTTTTCGGCATACACCGTAATGGTATATTCCTGTTTTCCTTCTAGGTCAACGGTGTCTTCTGTGTATTTTATTTTATCTTCAGTACTCATGATAGTTTCTTTTTTTATCTTAAACCTCTACCTTACTTCAACCTGATTTCGCTTACACTCATTCCTTGAGGAACCATTGGGAAAACGTTGTTTTCTCTACCAACCATTACTTCTAATAAATAAGAACCTTCATGGTTGATCATGGTTTCTAATGCCTGTCTTAAGTTTGCACGCTCATCAACTTTGCTCGCTTCGATATAATACGATTTTGCTAAAGCAACAAAGTCAGGGCTGGTGATATTCACGAAAGAATAACGTTTATCATGAAAAAGCTGTTGCCATTGACGAACCATACCTAAAAAGCGGTTGTTCAAAATCAGAATTTTTACTGCCGCACCGAATTGCATAATGGTACCCAGTTCCTGAGGTGTCATCTGGAAACCACCATCACCTATAATAGCGATAACGGTTTTATCAGGTGCACCATATTTAGCGCCAATTGCTGCTGGTAAACCAAAACCCATTGTACCTAAACCACCAGAAGTAATATTGCTGCGGGTATTGTTGAATTTAGCATAACGACAGGCTACCATTTGGTGCTGACCAACATCGGTAACGATTACGGCATCACCACCACAGATTTCGTTGATGTTGCGCAATACTTCGCCCATGGTCATTTCATCACCAGTTGGATAAAGTTCCGGAGTAATGACTTGATCTATTTCCTCTTGATTATATTGTCTGAACTTAGCTAACCAATCTTCATGTTTGTTTTCGTTAACTAAATTGGTTAATAGGGGTAAAGTTTCTTTACAGTCGCCCCAAACACCAACTTCTGCTTTAACATTTTTATCAATTTCGGCAGGGTCGATATCTAAATGTACCACTTTAGCTTGCTTGGCATATTTATCTAAACGACCGGTTACACGGTCATCAAAACGCATACCGATGGCAATAATTACATCAGCTTCGTTGGTTAATACGTTTGGTCCGTAATTACCATGCATACCCAACATACCTACATTTAATGGATGTGAAGTTGGGATAGCACCTTCGCCCATAATGGTCCATGCGGCAGGGATTCCTGATTTATTGATAAAAGCTTTGAATTCTTCTTCGGCTTTACCTAAAATAACACCTTGTCCAAATAAAATGAAAGGTTTTTTTGCTGAATTAATTAATTCGGCTGCCTGCTCGATATATTCTACCCTAACTTTTGGCTTCGGGCGATAACTGCGGATGTGATTGCATTTTACATATTCAGGGAATTCCTCCAATTGTAACTGTGCATTTTTGGTAATGTCGATCAATACAGGGCCTGGTCTGCCACTTTTCGCAATGTAAAAAGCTTTAGCCAATACTTCTTGAATTTCTTTGGCATCAGTAACCTGATAGTTCCATTTTGTGACTGGAGTGGTTATATTAATCACATCGGTTTCCTGGAAAGCATCTGTTCCCAATAGGTGGGCGAAAACCTGTCCGGTAATACAAACCAATGGCGTACTGTCGATTTGCGCATCTGCCAAACCGGTAACTAAATTGGTTGCACCTGGTCCGCTGGTTGCGAAAACAACACCAACTTCGCCGCTTGCTCTTGCAAAACCCTGAGCGGCATGGATACCACCTTGCTCATGGCGAACCAGTATGTGTTCTAGTTTATCGGCATAATCATAAAGAGCATCATAAATAGGCATGATTGCTCCTCCCGGATAACCGAAAATGGTGGTTACACCTTCTTCAATTAATCCATTCAACAAAACTTGTGAGCCTGTTCCTTTAAATAAGGTTTTTGAGGTTTCTGCTTTCGCCTCGTTTTGTTGTATTGTATCTTGTGCAGTTTCCATAGTTATGTTTTTGCGGTTCTACTATTCTTTAATTTTAAACCCAATTCTTTGTCTGTCGTTCCATTTTAATTGAGCAATTTTCTCGTCTATTAAATTTTCCATTGCATCATACAGCTCGTTGAGCTGAACATCATGTTCGCCAATCCGTTCTTTAATTTCTGTTAACTGTTCGTTAAGGTTGCTTTGCTTCAGCAAAATTTTCCGAACGTCAACAAAAGCTCTCATAATGGCAATATTCATGTTAATTGCCTTATCACTTTTCAAAACGCCACTCAAAATGGCAACACCTTGCTCTGTAAAGAGCATAAGGCGTTGTACCCACATTTCTCTTATTTTGACTTATCATCACAATTTGTAATGATGGATCAACCGTTTCTGACGATGCGGTCACAATTTGTGACCGGATACTTTCCCATTCAACCTGAGTAAGCCTGAACATAAAATCATCAGAAAAACGCTTGATGTTACGCTTTACTGCCTGATTTAATACCTTGGTTTCAACTTCATAGAGCAATGCCAGATCAAAATCGAGCATTACTCTTTCTCCCCGGATTTCATAAATCCTATTCTGAATACTTTTAATTATTTGCATAATCTATTTTATTAGTAATCAATTAATCTGGGGGATGATTTTTTGATTTTAATATTCGTCAGTTACGCAACCACTAGCTGCGTCTGAAACTGTTTTAGCATATTTATATAAAACACCTTTTGTTACTTTTAACGCTGGTTGTACATAGTTTTTTCTACGCTCGGCAATCACTTCTTCGCTGACTTGCAGGCTAATGACGTTGTTTACCGCGTCAATTAAAATCCGGTCTTCATCTTCCACCAAGCCGATTAAGCCACCTTTGTAGGATTCAGGTGTAATGTGACCAACCACAAAACCATGTGTACCACCAGAGAAACGTCCGTCGGTAATTAAAGCCACTGATTTGCCTAAACCAGCACCAATAATTGCTGAGGTTGGTTTTAACATTTCTGGCATACCTGGCGCACCTACCGGACCTGAATTTTTAATTACGATTACATCGCCAGGTTGAACACGTCCACTAGAAATTCCGGCAATTAAATCGTGTTCGCCATCGAATACACGTGCAGGGCCTTCAAATTTCTCACCTTCTTTTCCACTTATTTTTGCAACAGAACCTTTTTCTGCCAGGTTTCCGTAAAGAATCTGTAGGTGACCAGTGGCTTTAATCGGCTCACTTAGTTTCTGGATGATTTTTTGATCATAATCCATGATCGATTTTACGTCAGCCAGATTCTCAGCTACAGTTTTTCCGGTTACAGTTAAACAATCTCCGTGTAATAGACCCTCGTTTAATAAATATTTCAATACTGCCGGAATACCTCCATATTGATGTAAATCCTGCATTAAGTATTTTCCACTAGGTTTGAAATCGGCAAGTACGGGTGTTACATCACTCATGCGCTGGAAATCATCCTGGGAGATTTCGATACCGATAGCTTTACCCATTGCAATAAAATGTAATACTGCATTCGTACTGCCACCTAAAATGATAATAGAACGAATGGCATTTTCGAATGCTTTTCTCGTCATAATATCAGATGGTTTGATATCTTTCTCCAATAAAATTTTGATGTATTTACCTGCATCTAAACATTCTTGTTTTTTCTCCTCGCTGATTGCCGGGTTCGAAGATGAATAAGGCAAACTCATACCTAAAGCCTCAATTGCTGATGCCATTGTGTTTGCAGTATACATCCCTCCACAAGCACCTGCGCCAGGGCAAGTATGTTTTATAATGCCCTGATAATCTTCCTCAGAAAGATTGCCACATATTTTCTGCCCCAAAGCCTCGAAAGCTGAAACGATGTTCAATTCTTCGCCTTTGTAATGGCCAGGCGCAATCGTACCACCATAAACCATAATTGAAGGGCGATCTAAGCGTGCCATGGCCATAATCGCGCCAGGCATGTTTTTATCACAGCCAGGGATAGAGATAATTCCATCGTAATATTGGCCACCGCAAATGGTTTCGATACTATCAGCAATTACATCGCGACTTACCAACGAATAACGCATTCCATCTGTACCGTTGCTCATCCCATCACTTACGCCAATGGTATTAAAAACCAAGCCCACTAAATCATTATTCCAGACCCCTTTTTTCACATCTTTTGCAAGATCGTTAAGGTGCATATTGCAGGTGTTACCATCGTAACCCATACTTGCAATACCGACCTGTGCTTTAGCCATATCAGCATCAGTTAATCCGATTCCGTAAAGCATAGCTTGCGCTGCCGGTTGTGTAGGGTCTTGTGTAAATGTTTTACTGTACTTGTTTAATTCGCTCATTGTTTAAATTGTATGTATGCTGTTGTATTTCAATTATTTCTTTTTGAGGCAAAAAAAAACCGCCTCTTGTGGGAGGCGGTTTCGATATGGTATATTTTTTATATTATACGCAACGATTTCCACCTCTCTTTTGAGAAATGACAATAATTAGGTTGCTAATAATGTTTGTGTTTATATTCATGTCTTTGATGAATCACAAACATACTAACTATTTAAAAAAGTAAAGAACTATTTAATCTTATTTATTTTTTTACTCCGATCACGATTCCTGTTGCCCAAACCTGCTTGGTTAACTGCAGATCATCACGGGATTCCAAATCTTTGATCAGTTTTATAGCCTTATCCTGGTGGCCATCAGGCCAATTCGATTGTGGCAACATGTCATCAATGATGTAAAGTCCGCCGCTGTTAAGCATGGATAAAGCTTCCTCTAAAAGCAGGTATTTCCCATGCCATGTATCAGCAAAAATATAATCGAACTTTTTGTCTTTATTCTTTTCAATCCATTCGGCACCATCGGTGTCAACCAATGTTAAACGATCGTCATCCCCCAGAAAAGTTTGGGCAATGGCTAAAAATTTAGAATCGTTATCAATCGAAGTAAGTGTACTGTTTTGATCTAAACCATCTAAAATCCAAGAAGTAGACAAGCCTGTACCAGTTCCAAGCTCCAGAAATTTACCTGAAGGTTTTGTAGCAGCAAGTGTTCTGAGCAAAGAGCAGGTCAACACATCAGATGCCATATCAAATCCTGATGCTTTTGTTGCACCATTAATTTGCTGGTAGGCCTTCGGGAACTGTTGATTGATTTCTTCAGTCATCTGTTTTGCTTTTAGTTTGCTTTTCTCTTTTATTCGTTTTTCCTACTTCTCACTATATAATTACCTCATAATTTACTTTTTCCAGTACCAGGTTTTTATAAGCCCGTTGTATGGTATAACCAAGAGATTCTCTCCACAACGGGCGATATACAATATCATCAATTGATGCTATACCCGCTATTTCAGTTGCTGTTCCACATAAGAAGGCGCTGTCGGCATTTTTTAAATCTTCTATGGTTAATTTTTTCTCAATGCATTCTATATCCAAAACGGTGCAAAGTTCTTTTACGGTTGCACGTGTAATTCCTGGTAAAATATTTCCTAAAGATGGTGTAAACAGTTTTCCGTCTTTTTCAAGAAAGATGTTCGCTCCAGATGCCTCGGCAACAAAACCGTGCATATCTAAAAGCAAAGCCTCGTCATAACCTTTAATATTTGCCGCAGTAGTAGCTAAAATAGAATTAACATAGTTTCCACTCAATTTCGCCTCCATTGGAATCGATTTTGGGTTAGGTCTTTCATAATCAGAAACTGTTAATTTTAACAATTTGTTGCCAGAATATGCATCCCATTCCCAGGCACAGATTAAAATCGAAACCCCACTAGGCTCATTTAATTTCATGTTTGGGTGGCAAAATACCAGTGGACGGATATAAGCATCTTTCAGTTTGTTCAGCTGAAGTAATTTATAGGTTGCTGCAATTAATTCTTGTTTATCCCAGGGAAAAGGAATGTTTGCCAGCTGGCAAGAACGCTCTAAGCGATCAAAATGGGCCGCAGCTTTGAAAATGCGGTTGCCGTTGTGTGTTTTATAGGCTCTAATACCCTCGAAAGCAGCATAGCCGTAATGTAGCGACTGCCCGTAAAGGTCAGTGCTGCTATTTACAGCCTTTTCAAACTGTCCATCAAGGTAAATAATCGTATTAGAATTATAGTATTTCATCTGTTTATTCTTATTGTTTTTTTAACCGTCAGATGGAGCTTGCTATTATAAATAAGCATTCCATTTTTTATTTTGACTATTATTATGGACGGTCATAATACTGTCTTTTGTTATTTAAAAAAAGCGTCCCGGTTTGTATCGGGACGCTTTAGGGTATATTTAGTTTTTTAAAATCTATTTAAACTGCGTCCGCTTGTTGCCCCATAAAATGTTTAGGAGTAGGAGGTTAAATAAAATGACAGGTAACAACACTACATTACCAGCTGCTTTTGCAGTAGTAGTGGTAGAAAATATGTTGTTCTGAATAGTCATTGTTATCTTATTTGTTTATAAAAACCAATTTAGTTTTTGGTTCATTAATATGCAAGAGAAATCAGAAAAAAGTTAAATAAGAATATTATTTGTTGAATTATAAAATTTACAAAATATTATTCTTGTCTGTGGTTGGATTAGTTATTTAATGCCGATAGCTGTAGACCAAATATCAAAACGGTATACGGTCTGTTTGTTATGCTTGCATTATAAATTTTCTATTTTTCTGCCTAAAATGTTCCACACCGCCCTAAAAATTGAAAATTTAGGTACTGTTTTGATCTCAAAATGCAAAGAATTAAATGTTTTTTTGTGGATATTAAAGTGTTATTAATTTGCTTGATTGCTTAATGGAAATAGTTATGTAATTTAATATTAGAAACTATTCTTATGAATAAAATTTATATCTTTTTTGTTCTTTTAATCGGATTATCTAGTGGTTGTTCCCCGTCAGATTCAACCTCCCATCTCAAAATGGGGGACCAGACCATTTTAGCTTCCGATACTGTAAAGTTATCTGTTAAGGTAGCAGGCAAAGGGCCTGTTTGTATCTACTTGCACGGAGGCCCTGGTCAGGATTTTCTTTCCTTTGAAAAAATGGGTGGAGCAAACCTGGAGAAATGTTTAACGATGGTTTATCTGGATCAAAGAGGGTCTGGTCATTCGCAAAATGCAAAAAATTATAGTTTGGACCGGGTTGTTCGGGATGTTGAAGAACTGCGGTTAAAATTGGGCGTGGAAAAAGTGTACATACTTAGCCATTCATTTGGTGGTATTCTGGCCATAAATTATGCCCTGAAGTATCCCGAACACTTATCGGGTATAATCATGGCGAATACAATAGCCCATTTTATGAATCCAAACCAGGTTAAGGAACAAATTGAATATGGATATCGGTTATTGAAAAAGGATACTACTATAAATGAAACAGATTTAAAAAAATTAATGAATGAAGCGGCGCTGGTTAGAAAAAAGTTAAGCGCGGTGCATCTCGGATATAAATATATTGCCAACGATGTAAATACCATTATCAGAATGGACAGCATCGAAAATTCCTATAAACGTACATCAGATTTCGGGATGACACTTTTTATGCCTTTGATGGATAGAACAAAGGCGCAGAAGTATCCAGAATATTTTAAAGATTATGCTGTACTTACCAGTGAGATTAAAACACCGGCCTTGATTATAACGGGTAAGGATGATCATGCGGTTGGCCCGGAATATTATAAGAATTATAAATTCCTCAATCAAAAAGTAGTGCAGCTGGATGGTTCGCACATGCTTTATTATGAAAACAATGGGGAGTTTACTACAACAGTTTGTGATTTTGTTAAACAATAGCACCAAACAAAAAGCCTCCCTGATTTTTAAATCGGGAGGCTTTCTAAATGAGTTAATTATTTTGCTTAAGCGACGCCTTCAGCTAAAACCACAATTTTGTTGTGAATAGCTTCTACTACACCGCCTTTAATAAAAAAGCGTTGCTCATCAGCTTTGTTTGCTTTTATAATAACTTCTCCATCTTCTAAAGTAGAGATGATAGGGGCATGGTCTTTTAAAATCTGGAAAGAGCCTAAAGTACCAGGAACCGTAACTGCTGTTACTTCACCTTCGAAAACTTTTTTATCTGGAGTTAATATTTCTAAATTCATTTTTTTTAGATTTAAGTATCAAGTAGCTAGTATCAAGTAGCAAGATCCTGTTTGTAGTCCTGATACTTAATACTCAAATCTCGATACTAGTTCGCTTCTGCTAATAATTTTTTACCTTTTTCGATCGCATCTTCAATGCTACCAACCAAGTTAAATGCAGCTTCTGGATACTCATCAACTTCACCATCCATGATCATGTTAAATCCTTTGATGGTATCTTTAATGTCAACCAATACACCTTTTAAGCCAGTAAATTGCTCAGCTACGTGGAAAGGTTGAGATAAGAAACGCTGAACACGACGTGCTCTTGATACAACTAATTTATCTTCTTCAGATAATTCGTCCATACCTAAGATCGCGATGATATCTTGTAATTCTTTGTAACGTTGTAAAGTTTCTTTAACACGTTGTGCAGTGTTATAATGCTCATCACCTAAAACAGCAGGAGAAAGGATACGTGAAGTAGAATCCAATGGATCTACCGCAGGATAAATACCTAGCTCAGCAATTTTACGCGAAAGTACTGTAGTAGCATCTAAGTGGGCAAAAGTTGTTGCCGGAGCCGGGTCAGTTAAATCATCCGCCGGTACATATACTGCTTGTACTGATGTAATTGATCCACGTTTTGTTGAAGTAATACGCTCTTGCATTAAACCCATCTCAGTTGCCAATGTTGGTTGGTAACCTACAGCTGATGGCATACGACCTAATAAAGCCGACACCTCAGAACCTGCCTGTGTAAAACGGAAGATGTTATCAACGAAGAAAAGGATGTCTTTTCCAGCGCCTTCACCATCACCATCACGGAAATATTCTGCAACAGTTAATCCTGATAATGCTACACGTGCACGTGCACCAGGAGGCTCGTTCATTTGACCGAAAACCAATGTTGCTTTAGATTCTTTTAATTTTTCAGTATCAACGGCTTTCAAATCCCATCCACCTTTTTCCATTGAGTGTAAGAATTCGTCACCATAGTTGATAACACCTGACTCGATAAACTCACGAAGTAAATCGTTACCCTCACGAGTACGCTCACCAACACCTGCGAATACTGATAAACCAGCATAAGCTTTAGCGATGTTGTTTACCAACTCCATAATTAATACGGTTTTACCTACACCAGCACCACCGAACAAACCGATTTTACCACCTTTTGCATATGGCTCTAATAAATCGATAACTTTAATACCTGTAAAAAGTACTTCAGTTTCAGTTGATAAATCTTCGAACTTAGGAGGAGTAGCATGGATAGGACGACCATCAGTTTTATCAACTGTGTTGATACCATCAATCGCTTCACCAACTACATTAAATAAACGACCTTTAATTTGGTCGCCAACTGGCATTTTAATCGCAGCACCAGTATCAACTACGTCCATTCCACGAACTAAACCGTCTGTAGAGTCCATCGAGATCGCACGTACACGATCTTCACCTAAGTGCTGTTGAACTTCTAAAACAATTTTTTGTCCATTTTCTTTCGTTATCTCTAACGCATCAAAAATTTTAGGTAGATGGGCATCATTAGCAAAGCTAACGTCAACCACAGGGCCGATAATTTGTGCTATTTTTCCTAAGTTAGGCATATCTGTTGTGAGTAAATTTATTACAGTCAATGAATTAAAGCTGTTTCAAGGGGCTCCAATTCGGTTGGCAAAGTTAAGTTATTCTTGCTTAATTTTAAATATATATTATAAATTTTTTCAACATGGTTTTTATAGATAATTTAGAGCCATAAATAAGGCATATGAAAACCATTTTAACAACAGGTAGCAACGGTCTTTTAGGGCAGAAATTAACTGAAAAAATTCTCGCCGAAGGCAGGGTAAAGCTTGTTGCCACTTCTAAAGGAACAAATCGCTATCAGGTAAAGGATGGGTATGAATATGCAGAAATGGATATTTTAGATGCTGTTCAGGTTAGGAGAGTTATTGAAAGATACAGCCCTGATGCCATTGTGCACACCGCGGCAATGACCAATGTTGATATTTGTGAAGCCAATAAAGCGCTTTGTCGCCAATTAAACGTAGGTGCAGTTCAAACGCTCATATTAATATGTGAAGAAAAGAACATTCAGCTTATTCATTTAAGTACTGATTTTGTTTTTGATGGTGCCAACGGACCATATAAAGAAGAGGATGCAGTTAATCCTGTAAGTTATTATGGCGAATCGAAAGTACTGGCGGAAGAGCTGTTGAAGAACTCAAAAGCAAACTGGGCAATTTTAAGAACAATATTGGTATATGGAATAAGCAGTGATATGAGCCGGAGCAATATCGTACTGTGGGCCAAAGAAGCATTAGAAAAAGCATCGCCTATTAATGTCGTGAACGATCAATGGCGTATGCCCACTTTAGCCGAGGATTTAGCTGAAGCCTGCTTGTTGGCTGTAGAAAAAAATGCAAAAGGAATTTACCATGTATCGGGTAAAGATTACATGAGTATTGCAGATTTAGTGCGAAAAGTTGCCGAGTTTTGGAATCTTGATCAATCGTTTATTAATGAAATAAGTTCGACAAGTTTAAACCAAACGGCTAAACGACCGGTTAGAACTGGTTTTGTTTTAGATAAGACTGTTAAAGATCTAGATTACTGTCCACATAGTTTTGAAGAAGGCTTGGCAATTTTAGATCAGCAGATGAAAAAAGATAATTAGCTCACTAGTTATTAGTTCATAGGAGATGCAATACTAATGAACTAATGGCCAATGAACTACTGAACCAATTAATATATTTAACCCATAAAAAAGACATAATGGCATTACAAGTTGGCGATAACGCCCCTGATTTCAAATTATACAGTTCTGATTTAGCAGAAATTTCTCTTTCTGGTTTCAAAGGCAAAAAAGTAATTATTCACTTTTTCCCGATGGCTTTTACCGGAACGTGTACAGAACAATTATGTACCATGCGTGATAATTTTAGTTATTACGAAGGGATAGATGCACAGGTAATTGGCATCTCAGTTGATTCTCCGTTCTCTTTGGCTAAGTTTAAAGAAGTTCAAAGTTATCAGTTCCCTTTATTGTCTGATTTTAACAAAGAAGTATCAGCAGCTTATGGTGCTTTTTATGATGAATTTGTGTTCGGATTGAAAGGTGTTTCCAAAAGAGCGGCTTTTGTGATCGATGAAGAAGGAAAAATAGCTTATGCAGAAGTTTTAGAAGACGCACATGATTTGCCTGATTTTAAAGCAATTAATGATGCATTAAGCGCGTAAAGCTTATTCTGCAAAGAATTATTTTGAGATTTTTTAAAATTTAATTGGAAATTAAAATATCAAATTATACCTTTGCAGTCCGTTAACGATACGGAAATGCATTTGTAGCTCAATTGGATAGAGCATCTCACTACGGATGAGAAGGTTTGGGGTTCGAATCCCTACAAGTGCACTTAAAGGGAGGATTGAAAAATCCTCCCATTTTTTGTCTACAATTATTTACTCCCAATTTTCTCATTTTAAGGTAGTTGAGTGATAGAAGATTCATCATTGTAGGTGTTCGATACATGCCCTTTTCATAATAGAGATTCGAATCGAACTCCAGATCTATAAATTCCCGTATTTCCAATGTGTCGAATTTGTGAAAGACTGATTTTATATCTGTTAATACATCCAACCGTTTATTGAAGATCTCGTAGGCCTAGCTGTGATTGGTATTTAGACATCTATGACAATTTAAAATTGTCTATGTTATGTGTATTCCTATTCTTTTGTAAGTTCCAATTTTTGTTTCTTATTAAGATCCATTGTTACAATAAGATAAACGTCGATATAACATTTATAAAAAAAATGATATATTTGAGCCCGCTGCAAATATTATTTCAAACTGACCGAGTAAGATGAATTAATGGCTTTTATCGTTCATTTGCGGCAAATCACCAAATATTTACCACCATGTTTATTATAATTGAAGCTTCCTGTGCTATCATTTCTCTCAGTGTGCTTAGTTCGAGCCTTTTCCAGGTAGGGTGCAGCAATTCAATTTTTGGATATTCAAAAAATGCCATGTAAACAGACTGGTCGGATTAAACTAAATAATTTGTCTTAAACTTTCTGAAATTAATTCCCTTACCATTAATAAATAGATAATGAGGTTAATACTGTTTTTAGTCGTTTTTTGTTTCACCCTGTCGGCACTCGGGCAAGGTGGAAAAACGAGGTATCTGTCACTACAGGAAGGCTTGTCTAGTCAACAGGTTATTGATCTGACGCATGATAAATACGGCTATGTATGGATTGCAACGGAACTGGGATTAAACCGCTTTGCCAGTAATTCTTTTAAGCAATACTACAAGTCTGAAAAAGCAGATGGATTTTCGGTAAACAGTAACGAGATCAATACCCTTTATTATAATAATGACCAGCTTTACATCGGTACGCGGGCAAGCGGTTTAAATATTCTTGATATGAAAACCAACAGGTTTTCATATTATCTACATGATCCAAAAGACAATAATTCTGTTGCTACCAATGATATTACCGATATCATCAAAGCTAAAAATGATAAGATATGGCTTGCCACTTATCATCGCGGCGTACAGCGCTTCGACCCTGTAAGTAAGAAATTTGAACGGTTTAATAAACTAAATATACCTGCTCTGGCCGAAAACAGCATTTGGGCGCTTGCAGAAGATCATAACGGCCTGCTCTACATTGGCCATGTAAATAAGGGCATTTCTATTTTAAATTCAAAAAATAAAGAGGTAAAGCTGATTACTAGCGAAAGTACAAAAGGCCTGCTGCCAGATAATGAGGTCAGATCGCTGTTTTGTGATAGTAAAAACAATATCTGGATAGGGACCAGAAAAGGGCTGGCAGTTTACCATCCTTTATCAAAAAGCATACAAAAAATCAGCCTTGCCGGCCAATCAAAAAATGGCGATGAACCTTTTGTACACGCAATCAAAGAAATCAATGGGGTAATCTGGATCGGTACTGCTGCATCGCAAGTATTCATCATGAAACCTCAATATGGTAATTCTGGAAATATTGTGCATACCGGATCAATTACGGCAACTGATCTGGAAAGGGGTAATAATGCTTCGGTACAGAGCATTGATCGTGACCGTTTCGGCAATGTTTGGTTGGGGATTTATAGTGGTGGTATCGCTTTTTTAGGTCATCTGGAACCATTTTTCTCCGTTTTACCTACTAAAAACATTAATCCTGAGGCAAACAGGCCAGCTACGGTAACTGGAATATTGAATGATGTGGGCAGCAGCATGTGGCTGGCTACGGCCGGAGATGGGATTCTGCAGATAAATGCTGAAAAAAAAATTACCAAAACAACTTCAGTGAACAGTGGGCTGGGAGATGATTTTCTCCTTTCTGCTTTTCAGGATAGTAAAAAAAACAAGTGGTTCGGCCTACAAAAGGGAGGTGTGTCCTTGCTCGATGCAAAAAGCAATACCTGGAAGAGGATAAATGCCGGTGAAAGGATGTCGGCCGTTAGAGCGATCATAGAAGATTCACAGGGAAATATCTGTTTTGCTGCAGAGGAGGGCGTATTTGTTCATGATCCCGGGCACAATACTTTCTTTAAAATAGCGACCAGAACACCTATGCTTGGTGATTATGCCCCCCGTACCTTAGTGGAGGACAGCCATGGGTATCTTTGGGTAGGTACTTATGGTCAAGGGCTTTACATTTTCGACCGCAATAGGAAACTGATTAAAAAAATTGAAAAAGGACAGGGGATTGGCAGCAATACCATCAACTATCTCTTTCGTGACCGGAGCAATAATATCTGGATCGCTACAAATGAAGGTCTGGCACTCCAGAGTGCCAATCGGGAAATGGGGAATCTTGAAAACATTGTTTTCCCCGAATCTGATGCCTGGTTAACCGTAAATGCCATAGCCCAGGATCTTAATGGCAACATTTGGTGCTCCACCAGATTGGGTCTGCTAAGGTACCTACCCGAAGAAAAACGCATGCTGAGTTACGATCAGGCCTTTGGTTTGCCTCTAGGTGGTTTTACCAATAATAGCGTTGCGTTGGATAGGAGGGGATGGCTATTTTTTGGAATGCCTGCAGGCATCTGTTATTTCAATCCAGACCAGATCCCATTGAGCCTGCCAGAATCCCCAATACGGATCAGCCGCTTTATGGTATTCAATACCGGAGAAAACCACGCACAATCTGAAAAATACCCAAGCCTTACACAGCAGATAAACCTGAAGCATAGAGAAAATAGTTTCCGTATAGAGCTCGCTGTGATGGATTACGCCGTAAATGAACTCGTTGAATTTAGTTACAAACTAAATGGGTTGGACAAAAACTGGATATTTTTGGGGAGTGAAAAGAATCTTGATTTTCGAAATATTCCATACGGGAAATATGAGCTTCTCATACGCACCCGTCAGAAAAACGACCAGTGGTCTGAAGATTATGAACGTCTTTTCATCAACATCTCTCCACCGTTTTATCTAAGTACATTTGCGCTGGTCACTTATTTTTTGCTCATTGCTGCTACGGTTTTCATTGTTTTATTTTTTTATGTCAAAAAAATAAATGCAGAAGGCCAGCTGCGTGTTAAAAAACTTCAGCTTGAACAGGATGGACAGCTCCACAGGGAAAGGATGAATTTTTATACCAATATCACCCATGAACTGCGGACACCATTAACGCTAATCCTTGGTCCTTTAGAAGATTTGCTTGCTGAAGAAAAATTATCTTCAAAGCATAAAGATTGGGTCCTTATTGTTCAGAAAAATGCAAACAGGTTATTTTCAATGGTCAATCAGTTACTCGAATTCCGCAAAGTCGAGTCCCAGTATAAGCCATTGGTGTTGGGAGAAGCCTATTTGGGTGAACTGCTCTCAGAAATTGTACTTAAATATAAAGAGGCAAACCATAATAAATCAGTGAATATTGGCTATACTATCTTGCAGGAGGATATCAAAACTACCTTTGATGCAGAGATTGTGCAGTTGATTCTGGATAATTTATTATCGAATGCCTGCAAGTTTACCTCAAAAGGCAATATAGAAGTTGTTTTAAGTTATGAGAAAGATAAATTAAGTACCTGTGCTTTAATTACGGTAAAAGATACGGGATGCGGTATTGCCCCAGAGCACTTAAGCAGGATATTTGATAAATTTTATCAAGTACCAAAATCGGTAAGCCATGGCTCTGGTATTGGGCTGGCTTTGGCTAAGGAGTTGGCTGCAATTCATCACGGAAAAATTTACGTCAAAAGTGAACTGGGCAAGGGAAGTGAGTTTTCTGTTCGCTTGGTCACCAATACAGTTCTACTTTCTGTAGCTCCCCCAATGCCAGATCTTAAACCAGTAGCACTAGATATACCGTTATCTCTGGATGATCAGCGCCAATTGCTCTTACTGGTAGAAGACGACAATGATCTTCGGGAATACCTTTCTTCAGTACTTGGTGCAAAATATGAACTGGTTACAGCCGAAAATGGGCTACAGGGACTTGAGCTTGCCAAAAGCCGCATCCCAGATATTATTCTTAGCGATCTGACGATGCCTGATATGGACGGTTTCACTATGCTCGAAGCCTTAAAATGTGAGCGGGAAACCAGTCATATCCCAATTATACTTTTAACCGCCAGAGACAATGAGTTAGATATGGGGCGTGGATATGAACTGGGCGTTGATTCTTACTTAACTAAGCCGGTAAGTCCGAAACTGCTTCACCACCGTATTGAAAACCTGTTGACAAAACGCAAGACGATCTATAACGAATTACTCGGACAACTCTCCACTCAGATAAAGCAGGGAACCGCAAAAGCACCGGTAAATACTGAGTTGTGGAGGGAAAATACCTTCGTAAAGGAATTTGTAGCGCTGGTTGAAGAAGGTATCCAGGACGAAGTGCTTGATACGGCTACTCTTGCAGAAAAAATGAACATGAGCCAGTCTACACTTTATCGAAAACTGAAAGGCATTACCGGAAAAAACATTAATCAGTTGGTGCGAAAAGTGAGGATTCAAAAGGCGGCTCAACTGCTCCGCTCAGGCCGATATAACATCACCGAAGTGTCTTTGATGGTTGGCATCAATAGCTCCATTTATTTTCGTCAATGCTTTAAAGAAGAATTTGGTCAGCTCCCTTCCGAATATCAAAAAAAGAGGTCTTAGTGCTTTAAAAAAGCGAATTTGACGAAAAATTAGCTGTTAATTGACGGATATGTATATGGCTCTCCAGCTCATATTCCATTATGTTTGATCCCGAAAACCAACTATAAGCCCATCTCAGAATAACGCGCACGACCCTTATTTCAAGAGTGATTTATTTTGATGATTTCCAGATGAGCCAAAAGGGTCTAAATCACTAACTATGATTTTGATTCATTTCTGCAGCGCAGTATTTACTCATTCTGAAAAGGGAAATATTTGGTATCAGCTATTCATTACACTTAAAACCAAATATGAAAATGAGAATCCTCAAAATTTTATTTATCTGCGTCGTGGTGTGGGCAGTTCCCACCTATTCTTTTGCGCAACGTAAGATTTCCGGACAAGTACTGAGTGAACTCAATGAGCCGCTAACCGGTGTTACCATTGTCGTTCCAGGTGCAGTCCCGAAAGAAATTACAACAACTGATGGTCAGGGACGCTTTACCCTCAACACCAGTAAGGGCACCTTTTTAGTAACCTACATTGGTTACAAAAACCAAACCATCACCATTGGAGACAAAACCTTATTTACCATTAAGATGGAGAGCGATGATCAGGGACTAGATGATGTTGTGGTAGTTGGTTATGGTAAGCAATCGAAACGTAACATTACCGGAGCAGTAAGTAATCTAAAAGCAGAAGACGTAGTACGTACTTCGTCTACTTCCACCGCAGGGGCACTCGCAGGTAAGGTACAGGGTATTTCCGTTCGTGCTAAAGATGCCCGTCCTGGTCGCGGAGCCAGTATCGAAGTCCGAAATATGGGCAACCCATTATTTGTAATCGATGGTGTTGCCTATGGTGGCCAGACCGGAACAGACTGGGTAGGTACTCAAAATGCTTCTGGCGCAGATATTTTCAATTCATTAAACCTTGAAGATATCGAAAGCATATCTATTCTTAAAGATGCAGCCGCTGCTGTATATGGTTTTAGGGCTTCACGAGGGGTAGTTTTAATTACTACGAAAAAAGGTTCAAAAGATGAATCTGTAAAAATAAATGTTAATGGCTATTTGGGTTGGCAAAACCTGACCCGTTTTCCTGAAATGGCCACTGCAGCTCAATATACCAAAGGTTTGGTAGAGGCGGCTCAAAACGAAGGCCGCGATCCGAGCGCAGTTTATACCCGTGCAGAACTCGCAAAATGGCAAGCTGGTACCGAACCTGGTTATCAGGGATACGACTATGCTGATATGGTTATCCGTAAAGACATTCCACAGCAATACATTAATGCCAACATCACTGGTGGTGGCAAGAAATCTAATTACTTTTTATCGGTAGGTAACCTGCAACAGGATGCCATGATTAAAGACTTTAACTATAAACGTACGAACTTACAGGCCAATCTAGAAGCAACCGTGCTGGAAGGCCTTACAATAGGTACACAAATTTCAGCCAGACAAGAAAAAACACAGGATGTGGGATTGCCGGGTGGCGATGGTTATTTTTCTTCTATCTTGGCGATTTTCAAAAACAGGCCAACAGTTGGTCCTTATGCTAACGACAATCCGCTGTATCCGAATCAAACCAATGAGTTTGCCTACAATCCGGCAATTTTTAGTAGAGATATAGCTGGTTATAAAGACAATACTTTCATGAGCGGGAATGTAAATATGACCGCAGCTTACAAAACCAAATTTGGTTTATCAGCAAAAGGAATTGTTTCTTACAATTACACCAATAACAAGTTCGATGGATTTCAATATAGCTATGATGTATACAGATATGACAATGGCAATTATGTACGCAGTAATGGAACCAATTCGAGATGGCGCTACAAAACTGATCGTGTAGCGGTAGCGAGATCTGCACAATTTCAGTTAGATTATACCAAGCAAATCGGCGACCATAATTTCTCTGTAATGGCAGGATATGAACGCTCTGATTGGGACAGAACATTGACTACCATAGGCTCTAACCCTACTAATAACTATATTCCTTTAGTAAACACAGTTGCTGAACTTAGTGGTATTGGCGACGAATGGTTGTATGAAGCAAGAGCTGGTTTCATCGGTCGTTTGAATTACAATTATAAAGGTAAATACCTGCTTGAAATCCTGGGTAGATATGATGGTTCTTACCTGTATTATACAGGTAAAGAATGGGGGCTTTTTCCAGGAGCAAGTTTAGGCTGGCGCATTTCTGATGAGCCATTCTTCAAGCCACTTAAAAGTGTGATAAATGATTTAAAACTTCGTGTTTCAGTGGGGCAAACAGGTTTAGAAGAAGGTGTAGGGATGCATGGCTACCTCGCTGGCAACACTTGGAATTCTGGAAATGCAATATTAAACGGAACATATTATCCGGGTATTGACCCTAGAGCCCCCCCTATCCGAAACCTTTCATGGGTTAAAAATACGAACTACAACGTGGGTATAGATGTAGGCATGTTCGATAATAAGTTAACGCTAACTGCTGACGCATTTAAGATTATCCGTACTGGTTATCCTGGTAGAAAGTACGATGTTTTATTGCCATCAGAAATTGGATATTTGCTACCAAATGAAAACCTGAATAGTAATGGTTATTACGGAGCTGAAGGTATCATCACCTACGCAAGTAAGGTAGGCGAATTGAACTATACGGTGAGCGGAAATTTTACTTTTTCAAGATATAAAGTACTCGATTCATACAAACCACGTTTCAGCAATTCGTACAATGAATATACTAGTTCAACCGAAAACCGTTGGGGTGGTATATGGTGGGGTTACGAGGTTGTAGGCCGTTTCCAGTCTGAAGAAGAAATCCGCAATTACCCGATTAATAATGATGGTAACAACAATAGAAATCAGTTGCCGGGAGATTTTATCTACAAAGATGTAAATGGCGACGGCGTGATTAATGACCTTGATCAGCGCCCAATTGGTTATCCTACAGGCTGGGCACCAATGATGTCTTTCGGTGGTCGCATTGGTTTATCATGGAAAGGAATAGAACTCAATATCGATTTAGCCGGTGGCGCCATGCAATCATGGAATCAGGATTATGAGTTAAGGAATGCCTTTCACGGTGGTGGAAATTCACCTGCCTACCTGCTGGAAGACAGGTGGCACAGAGCAGATCCTTACGATCCAACTAGTGCTTGGATTCCCGGTTATTACCCTGCCATCCGTAATGGTAACTCCGGACCAAACGGCCGAAACAATAGTTTCTGGTTAAAAAACGTAAGATATCTCCGTGTAAGAAATATGGAGCTTGCTTACACCTTGCCTAAAACCATTGCTGAAAAAATCAAAGCACAAAAAATCCGTTTCTACGTAAATGGATCGAATATGATTTCATTCGATAATGTGAAAAAATTCCAGATCGATCCGGAAATAGAAGCAGCAGCTGCCGTGGTTTATCCACAGCAAAAAGTATTTATGGCAGGTTTCAATATAACCTTTTAACAAAGATTAAAATGAAAAAAATTTATATAGCATTTGCACTATTTATCGGTTTAACCATGAACAGTTGCAAGCACGATGACTGGTTTTACCGTGAATCGAAAAACATCATCAGCGACGAACAATTGTGGAACGACCCAAATCTAATCACCTCACTTTTGGCCAACTACTATAACCGTCTACCCTCATTGCACGGTGTTTTTAACACCGGAGGAATGACAGAAATAGATGATGCCATGTGGTCGGGCACACGTGACCAAAACGGTAGAAACGACTTCCAGTACGGAAGTGATTATGGCCGCTACTGGGATTATGGATTGATCCGTGACCTTAATCTTTCGTTAGACAATATAAACACATTGGGCGTTAAGTTAACACCAGCCCAAAAAAGCCTTTTCATTGGTGAAATACGCTTTATCCGTGCCTTTGTTTATTTCGAAATGGTAAAACGCATGGGTGGTGTACCTTTAGTAACCAAACAAATGATTTATGATTTTAGTGGCGATCCTACACCACTACAAATTCCAAGAGCAAAAGAATCAGAGGTTTATGATTTTATTTATAAAGAACTTGAAGAAATTAAAGCTGATCTGGCTGCAAATAATTTAATCAAAACCCGTGCAAACCGATATACTGCCCTTGCTTTAGAAAGTAGAGCGATGTTATATGCTGCATCTATAGCCAAATACAACAGCTTAATGGCTGCCCCAATTAGCACCCCTGGTGGCGAAGTAGGGATTCCTGCATCAATGGCTACTGATTACTATAACAAATCGCTTACAGCTTCGAAAGAAATAATTGCGGGTCCCTATGCCTTATATAACGAGAATGCAGATAAAGGGGCAAACTTCTACGACATGCTGAATAAAAAACCTGTTAGTGAAGTGATTTTTGCAAAAGATTTCGCGCTGGGGACCAAAGTACACCGCTTCACTTATGATAACATTGTTAAAAGTATGACGGAAGATAACGAGGCATCATCTGCGATTTCACCATCTCTAAGTCTTGTAGAAAGTTTCAATTATTTAGATGGAAGCGAAGGTACACTAAAGGACAAAGATGCAAACGGCAATTACATCACTTATACTAACCCGGCTGATATTTTTGCTAACAAGGATGCCAGGTTATTTGGAACGGTCATTTACCCGGGTACGTCGTTTAAAAACAGTCCGGTAAGAATGCAGGCAGGCGTGGCGGTTTATAACAACGGTTCTTACCAGTTAACCACTTCAGCAGTACTGGGTGCTAACTATAGTGATGGACAAACATGGACCGGATTTGATGGTCCTAAAGACGATGCAGTAGATGTAAGCAATACCGGTTTCTATATCCGCAAAATGGTAAGCGATGCATCGGCCGCAAGTACCCGCGGAACATCGGCTGTAAACTGGTGGCCTTGGTTTCGCTTAGGCGAAATTTATTTAAACGCAGCAGAAGCAGCTTTTGAATTGGGTCGCCCTGAGGGCTTAGGATATGTAAATTCGGTTCGTGCGCGTGCAGGATTCCCAGCCAACAGTATAAGTGTACTAACAAACGACATTATCCGCAATGAGCGTCGCGTGGAGCTTGCTTTCGAAGATCACCGTTACTTTGATTTAAAAAGATGGCGTATTGCGCACATCGTTTGGGATGGTACAGAAACAGATCCAAATGCAGTTGTAATGGGATTATATTCTTATAGAGTAGTAAGACCAGGCCATCCAGATAATGGAAAATATATTTATGCAAGAGTGAGACCAACACGCTTCAGACGTGCAAGGTTTTTCCGCATGACCAATTATTATTCATCAATCGCACAAGATGTTTTAAACAACAATCCAAAAATTGTTAGAAACCCTTTCCAATAAAAAAAATATTATGAAACTTAAATTTTTAATCATATTCACCGTAGCTGCCAATATGTTTCTGGCTGGCTGTGGATACGACAATTTCGATGCCCCCGAGTTAACCTTGTCAGGAAGAGTAGTTTATCAGGGCAATACGGTTAGTGTCAGAAATAATGGTCCACAACTCGAATTATGGCAAGATGGATTTCCTCTTCGCTCTGTAATTAACGTTTTTATGAACCAGGATGGAACATTTTCGGCAAAACTATTTGCTGGGCAATACAAACTTGTGCGCCGGGCAGATGCGCCATGGCTTCAGCAGGCTACCGATACCATTCGTGTAAATTTAACGGCAAATACCAATTTGGATGTTCCTGTTACGCCTTATTTTACCATCACTGGCGAATCTTTTCAAAAATCCGGTGATAACATCATTGCCAAACTTGTCGTTAATAAAGTAGTGCAGACTGCAAATTTGGAGTTTGTACGTCTCTACCTCGGAAAATCAATATTGACCGACCATGTACAATACGATGTTCGGGTAGGTGCCAATTTAAGTAATGTGGTGCTTGGCCAGCAAATCGAAATTCCTTCAGGTGCGCTACCTGATAATTTGAAATCGTTGGATTACGTATATGCTAGATTGGGTGTTAAATCTACTTCTGCAGGAGAATATTACTATACCCAGGTACAAAAAATTGCTTTAAAATAATAGTGTAAAGGGTGCGGTTTTTCTTACCGCACCCTATTTTATTCATTAAAAATCTTAAAAAACTTTAGCCTTCAACGATGAAAAGTCTTCGATTTCAACCCCTGATCCTCCTTTCTTTTTTACATATAGCTTTTATCGGAAACTTATTTGGTCAGGAATATAAATCTGGTCCGAAAGAAAAGGATTTTGCAGGATACCTGTTTACCTACTTTAAGGGGAATGCAGTGAAGGATGAGGCAGTCTGCTTTGCAATCAGCACCGATGGATACAATTACCGTGCACTGAATAATAACCAGCCTGTTTTAGATTCAAAAGTAATCAGTTCTACGGGAGGAGTACGTGATCCTCACATCCTTAGGGCAGAAAATGGAAAATCGTTTTATATGGTGCTCACCGATATGACTTCCTCGAAAGGATGGGATTCTAATCGAGCATTGATTTTGATGAAATCTAACGACTTGCTGAACTGGAAACATACTATAATTAATATACAGGAACGTTTCAAAGGGAATGAAAACTTAAAACGGGTGTGGGCACCACAAACCATTTACGATCCGGCAAGGAAAAAATACATGGTATATTGGTCTATGCAACATGGTACTGGTCCGGATATCATTTATTATGCCTACGTAAACAGTGATTTTACCGACTTTGAATCTGAACCTGCGGTACTGTTTCGTCCGAAGAATGGCAAATCCTGCATTGATGGCGACATCATTAATAAAAACGGACTGTTTTACCTGTTTTATAAAACAGAAGGCAATGGAAATGGAATAAAACTGGCACTTACAGATTCGCTGGTTTCGGGTAAATGGATCGAGCAAGAAGGCTATAAGCAGCAAACCAGCGATGCTGTTGAAGGCTCAAGCGTATTTAAGCTCAACCACAGTGAAAAATATATATTAATGTACGATGTGTACGGGAAAGGAAAATACCAGTTTTGTATAAGCGATGATCTGGATAAATTTAAGGTAATAGATGAGGAGGTAAAAATGGATTTTCATCCAAGGCATGGAACAATTATTCCTATATCCCGTAAAGAGTTAACTGCGCTTACTACCCGCTGGGGCCTGCCGCAAGGCATGGAGCTGAAACTAAAAAAGAATCCTGTGCTAGATGGTTTTTACGCAGATCCGGATGTGTTATATTCCAATAAAACAAAGAAATATTACATCTATCCAACCAGTGATGGTTTCGACGGTTGGAGTGGCTATTATTTTAAAACCTTTTCTTCTACAGACCTCGTTAACTGGAAAGATGAAGGTGTTATTCTTGATCTGAAAAAAGGTGTTACCTGGGCCAACCGCAATGCCTGGGCACCCACCATTGTAGAGAAAAAAGTAAAAGGTAATTATAGGTATTACTATTATTTTACAGCAGCACAAAAAATCGGAGTCGCTGTATCACACCTTCCAACTGGCCCATTTGTGGATTCTGGAAAACCGCTGATCAGTTTTAAACCAGAAGGGGTAAAAGGAGGCCAGGAAATTGATCCCGCCATATTTACCGATCCTAAAACGGGTACAAGCTATTTGTATTGGGGCAATGGATACCTTGCAGTAGCTGAACTTAATAAAGACATGGTATCTCTAAAAGCCAATACAACCAAAGTTATCCAAACCGATAAAACTTTTAGAGAAGGTACCCATGTATTTTACCGCAAGGGAATTTATTATTTCCTATGGTCTGAAGAGGATACAAGAAGTGAAAATTATCGGGTACGTTATGGTACCTCAGGTTCTCCTACTGGTCCAATTAAGATTGCAGGAAATAATCTGATTCTTCAAAAAGATCCATCCAGGGGTATATACGGAACAGGCCATAATTCGGTATTGCAGATCCCGGGAAAAGATGAGTGGTATATGGTTTACCATAGGTTTAGTTATCCCGATGGAATAAAAATGGGCGATGCTGCAGGCTATAACCGTGAGGTTTGTATAGACCCAATGTATTTTGATGAACAGGGAAATATTGTGCCTGTAAAACCTACACACTAAAATAAAGAGCATCCGATTGATTTAATGCGAAGTAATCATGTAGAGAAGGTCAGTTTGAACCTTTTTTAGCTTAACCCCGCTTTTCCCAGGAACCTTTCTCGCCAAGAATTTTTAAATAGCTGTTGTTCTGCTATTAATGTTTGCGCTGGCAAATATGGGAAGATTCCATTCCAGTAATGTTACAAATACTTAAGTTTTTGTGAGTTTTGATAAAAATGTAAAAGGATTGTTTGGTCAGACCCTTTAGTATTTGAAGAAAATTCTGTTAAATATAAAAATGGCACAAGATTCTTCTAAGAAGAAGATAAATGTCATTAAAATAGCCCATTTTTAAATAAATCATCAATTTTAAATGGCATCTAAATTAATAATTATATATTTGCAGCCTTGAAAGTAAGCAATGTCTAATCCTATTAATGAGTGATTTGAATATTACTTTTAACAGAGCCATAGGAATAAGGCTTTTTTAATTTTTGAAGACAACCTAAACAACTTGAATGCTTAATTTAGTTCTCTTTGGCCCTCCAGGGGCGGGTAAAGGCACCCAATCTGAAAAGCTGATTGCAAAATATCAGTTGGTACACGTTTCAACAGGCGATCTTTTTAGAGCACACGTTAAAGGAGAAACCGAATTAGGAAAAAAAGTAAGTCAATTATTAGCTGATGGAGAATTGGTTCCTGATGCCATTACAATTGCCATGCTTGAAGAGGAGGTAGATAAAAATCCTGATGCTAAAGGATTTGTGTTTGATGGATTTCCACGTACCGTTCCACAAGCAGTAGAGCTTGATTTATTTTTAGAGCGTAAAGGCAGTAAAATTGCTGGCGTTATTGCTTTAGATGTTGACCAGGAGGAGTTAACAAAACGTATTGCCGAACGTCACAAAACCAGCGGCCGTCCTGATGACGACGCTGAAAAATTAAAAAAACGGATTTCAGAGTACTTTGATAAAACCATCCACGTATTACCTTATTATGAGGAGCAGGGAAAGTTGAATAAAGTAAACGGAATAGGTGAAATTGAAACCGTATATAATGATCTCTGCGCTGTAATTGATCAGTATAAAGTATAAAGTTCAAGTAGCGGATATAAAAGGGACGGTTTTAATTAATTCCTGATCCAATATTCAAAAACATAAAAAGAGTTATAATGTTAAAACGTTATAACTCTTTAATTTTAAAGGAATTGTTGTTTTAGACGTTCCAGTATTAACATTTCAATATTAAAATATGTCACAGGGTTCGAATTTCGTAGATTATGTAAAAATTTGTTGCCGTTCTGGTAAGGGCGGGGCAGGTTCGGCACATTTGCACCGTGATATTTTAACATCAATGGGTGGCCCCGATGGTGGTGATGGCGGTCGTGGTGGCCACATTATCGTTAAAGGCAGTATCCATATCTGGACATTATTGCACCTTAAATACCGTAAGCACATCATTGCCGAAGATGGTGGCGCAGGTGGTAGTTCCCATAAATTCGGTAAACAAGGTAAGGATGAAATCCTGGAGGTTCCGCTCGGTACCATTGCTAAAGATGCCGAAACAGGAGAAATTCTTTTCGAAATTACCAAAGATGGCGAAACTAAGATTTTAACAGCCGGTGGCCGTGGTGGTTTAGGTAATGCACACTTTAAAAATTCGGTTCAGCAAACACCGCGTTTTGCACAACCTGGTGAGCAGGGACAAGAGGTTTGGAATATTTTAGAATTAAAAGTTTTGGCCGATGTTGGCTTGGTTGGTTTCCCAAATGCAGGAAAATCTACATTACTTTCAGTCGTTTCGGCTGCTAAGCCAGAAATTGCCGATTATCCTTTTACTACCATTGTTCCTAATCTGGGTATTGTAAGTTACAGGGGCGGAAAATCTTTTGTAATGGCCGATATCCCTGGGATTATCGAAGGTGCATCGAAAGGTAAAGGTTTAGGCTATCGTTTCTTACGCCACATTGAACGTAACTCGGTATTGTTATTCATGGTCCCGGCAGATACAAGCCGTTCAATTAAAGAAGAATACGAAATTCTTAAAAGCGAACTGGAATCTTACAACCCCGAATTAATGCAGAAACCGCATGTTTTAGCCATTACTAAATCAGATATGTTAGATGAAGAACTGATGGAAGAAATGAAACAGGATCTGCCAAATATTCCATCTATATTTATTTCGTCAGTAGCTGAAAAAAATATTTTAGAGCTGAAAGATATGCTTTGGAAAGCGATTGAAGGATAATATAAATAAGTTCTAATAAATAATTTTGGTGTACAGAACATTGCTGCCATATTCTGTATTTACCAAAATTAAGCCACCAATCAAAGTGCTATACTAAAAATTTACTTCGAATATGTTCTGTAGGTAGCATACAACTGTCTGTTTGCCCAAATAATGCATAACGGTTATTGGCGAATGCTTTATACAGCCAGTTTCTTATAAAACCAGGCACCAAATAACCCACATTGATTAACGGAGCCCACCAAACATTTAAATTTTTTAGGATATAAGCTACTGCATTAGATTGGGTAAGAAACTTGTTGTTGCGTGCCACAATAATGCTATTTAGTTTTATAAAATTAACCCGATGGACTTTACCCAGTTGCAACGCGGTTTTACTGTCAAGCGGAGCAAAGCAAAACCTGTTTGCTTGATCATGAGTGATTATATAATTGATAAAGCCGTTGCAAAAATTACAAACACCATCAAATAGAATGATGTCTTTTGTTGTGTCTAAAATAGGTGCCATGGCATTTGGTGGTTAATAAAATAAATTGCTGGATAAGTAGCCATAAAAGCCCAGAAAAACGAATTCAAACCCATAATAAGTGCTGTAAAGAAATGGAATATAAATCCCCATATCAGAAATACTATGGCATACTGCCAGGGCAGAATAAGGCATAATGGAAATATGGTTTCCATAACAATAACGTTCCAGCACAGAAAACGGTTTGCAGAAGGATATTTTTGCAATAAAAGACTTGCTTTTTTAGAGCCATATGTTTTGGTCGAGAATACATCTTTTATTGCTGTTCCCGAACGCCACTCAGCAGATACAAGTTTGGCAATCCCCGCAACAGTATAAGAAAGACAGGCCTGTAATCCGATAAACCATATGCCGATATCTCTCAATTTACCAGTTGTAAAAGCAGGCAGATTGCATAGAATCAATGTGATGATAATGAGCATGCTCATCTGGTCTGAGCCATCACTTCCATAATATGTAACCAGTGATGCCATCAGTAAGCTGACTCCCAACAAACTGATCAGTACCCATCCTGTTGTACTCTGCAATGGAAAGAACAATAATCCAATAATAAGCAGGCACCTGATGATAAAAAGGGCAGCCAGGCCTGGTGCGCTAAACAGTTTAAAAAGAGGTTTAAAAAAAGACTTTTCGTTCTGTTTGGTCCATTTTAGCTGCATTACATTCCAGGATAACAAACCGTTAGGAGAAAATATCTGTACTTTCTTGAGATACTCCAGCGTAGAAATTAATAAACCTATACTCAATATAATGAGTACAGTTTGTGATATATCATTTAATAAAATCATGACTTTTTATATTTGATGAAAAACGGATAATAGAATTAATGATGGGGCAGTTTCTTTTTGATAACCTGATGATTCTGCAAGCATAAACTGCCGATAGCAATTTTGTGATTGTTTCTTGTATTGGCTAACCGCGTGTAATACTATGATATAAGGCATAGAAAACATCAATAAATTTAGGCTCCCTGCTTTTTCACGGTAAGAAGGGATGCTTGATACCAGGCTTTGTACTACGTCTGATAATATTTTTTTATCACGTTTTTCGGGATTCCAAAGCCATGACCATATTGTTCGTTCTTCGGTAATTTCCATTTCCTGCCAATCGCTATAATCGATGTCGGTTATTCTATCCCGATACAGAAGATGGTAATCTCTTTTACCGGGGTGGGGAGCAAAGAATGTCCATAGCGGGATCAGGTTAAAATAATCAATTTTATATCTGATAAATGAGGATATTTTGGTTTCCTTAAACTGACACAATATGGTTGATAAAAACCAGAAGGCCAGAAAAATAGTTACTACAAGCTCGTAAATAACTATAGGGTTTAATTTCAGCATCATAATTTCGATTTGGTTGAGAAAAGGAGGGTAGGTATACTTACCCTCCTTTCTAATTGTTAATTGAATTTTTTACGAAGTTCGATCAGCTTATCTAAAGATAAACCATCTTTGGCTTCTTTAGAAAGCGCGCCAATTTCAGCTTCATTTAAAGCATTTGCAGCACCGATAGCCTCAACTACCTGGGTAACTACTGGAGTGGCTTGAACGGTTACTTTAACAGCTTTAATCGCTGTACGTGCTATTGCAGCAATAAAAAGTGGTTCTGCTGAATTCGCTTCAACAATTTCGTTGTCGCCTTTTAAATCAGCGATTAATGCATCAAGAATTGCTAGTTCTGATTTTGATAAACTTGACTTTGCCATTTTGTTTTCTTTTTGAGGTAAATAAAAAATTGTTTAGTGTGCTTTGTTTTGAAGCTTCGTTGCACAACATAAAGTTCGCTACACCGTAGTTTTTTTACCAGAGTGGTAATACTCATTTAAAATATTGAGTATTTCTACGTAGCTAGTAGGATAAAATGGCCTTTTGGTTTATGCTTAAATAAGATAGATGCTGATAGAAAGGCAAAAGAGTGTTTTAGCCTTGTATTTAACTCAAGAAAGAGGATATGATACGGCTATATTACACCGTTTTTAATGGCAAACATTACCAGGCCTGCAGTGTTGCGAACGCCTGTTTTTTCGATAATGCGCATTCTGATACCTTCAACTGAACGTGGACTCAAAAAAAGTTCTGTGCCAATTTCAGTCGCGGTTTTCTCATCACAGATCATTTTTAAAACATCCAGTTCGCGTTCTGAGAATTCTATATTCTGATCGAGCGAGGGTCTGGCAGAACCTTTAATTGTTAATTTTTTTAATAATGCTTTGGTTACAATATCGTTAAAGTAGTAGCCGCTTTCTTGTACCGAATAAATAGCTTTCCTGATTTCTTTAGGGTCTGTGTTTTTTAATAGATAGCCGTTAGCCCCGTTTTCCATTAAATGAATAATAAATTTAACCTCATCATACATGGTTAGAACAAGAATTTTAATATCCTCAGCATATTTTTTGCGGATTAATTTCATGGCTTCCATCCCGTCCATTACAGGCATTTTCAGATCCATTAAAATAACGTCTGGCTGTACATCTTCGAGTTTGCACATCAGTTCTTCCCCGTTTGATGCCTCAAATATTACTTCCAGATTTTTATCTCGGTTAAAGCCTACCCTTAAACCGTCTCGAAAAATGCTATAGTCATCTGCTATGCCTATCCTTATTTTGAGCATTATTATTATAAATTGAGCACTTAAAATTACTTAATATTTTATCTTAATATACATTAATTGCCTATTAATACTGTATTATTTGTATTAATTCTTTATTTTATTCTGGTTTTTAAATTTATAAGTTATGCATTTTATTATTACATTTTAATATAATTTATATTACATAGTAAGGTGTTTAACTAGCGGGATGGTAATTTTAATAAAATACCGACCTCCATACTGTGAAAAAACAAGGTCTGCTTTTAACAGGATCATTCTATTTTGAATATTTTTTAGTCCTAATCCATCTTTTATAAAGCGCAGTTCTTCAAATTGATTTTGTGTAAGACCATTCCCGTTATGCGAAATGGTAAATAGCAGGTTACTATTCACACTCACAGATTGAATATGGATAAGGCTGGCTTTTGCATGTTTGGTTATATTATGGACAAGCTCCTGAATGATCCTGTAAATACTGATATCGTTCTGGCTTGCCTTTATGCTGTGATCGTCTGTTAAACTTAAACTGATTTCGGCAACATTACTATGGCTGATTTTACTACAGAAGTGTGAAATGGCCTCTTTTAAACCTAATTCTTGTAAAATGGTGGAGTGAAGGTTGTGCGAAATGCCGCGGATTTTATGAATTCCGTCGTCAAGCAAACTTTTGCCTTTTTGATACATTTCTTTACTTATTTCGTCGCAGCCGTTGATATCGGTTTCATAGAAATACAAGCTGGCTGATCCTAAAATTGCACCAACCTCATCATGTAATTCTTCAGCAATACGGTGCCGCTCAATTTCCTCGCTCCTTACTGCTGCTTCGATCAACTGATTTTTTTGTATATTCTGTAAGGTTTGCAGGTTAAGTTTGTATTGAAGTTTTTTGCGCTGCATGAATATAAAAATGAGCAATAAACTGATAAATAACATAAGCATAGCAGCAATCCCAACCATTAATATCTGCATAATCTCATTATTTGCCTGATTCATAAAATCCTTTCGCTATAAATAGGTTAAAAATGATGTAGGAGATGTTGTGTACACTCCACAAGCTAATGGCAAAATTTTGAAAACGTAATGTAAGTTCGTTGTATAAAAGAAAAATGAAAAAATTTAAAGTAACAAAAATGCCAAGTCCGGTGGTTATCCAAAAATCGCTGTTTGTAATTTTGGTAGCTGTGCTATCGTTTATTTTGAATAAGTAATATTGAAGCGTATAGAACAAAAGAAAAATGGCCTCGGTTGAGAGCAAACGGCTGCTTAATTTCCAGTAATCAAAAAAGTTTTCATAAAAAGTAAAATTGATAATGATGAAAACCATAAAACAGAAAGGGATAATTCTCTTTATGGTAACTAAAAAAGTTTGGTTTAGCTGAATAAAAAATGCACAGAACAGATAGAAACGGATAATCGAGTGTAGGTTGTAGAGGAAATTATTAGAATTGTATGCTGCAGGCAGCATGCTCCTGAATTTCCAGATCAGATCTATTCCCAGGTTAATAATCAGCGCTGCCCATACATAAAAAACAACCAGCTTAAGGCTAGCCGGTTGTTTTTTTATTAGCAGTACAGATATAGGAATTAATAACGCCCAGACCTCAGACCAATCAATAATAAATTGGAATATTTTAAGCATTTGGGATAAAAGTGTTAATTGATCAATTTATTGTAGCTGGCGGAGATGGATTGGTAACAATTGGCGTCTCATCTTCGTAAATTAATTCAACATCTCCTGTGTCAATTCTTTTAAACCGTTTAACATTGTAAAAAACATGCCCACGGTTAACATCCGGAACGAATACCAAATAGTCAGGTTTATCGCCGTTAGCATCTGGATTGTTAATTAACAATAAGATATCGGCAAGTGAAATGATATTATTGCTTAAAATAATCGGGCCGCTTAAATCTAAAGCACTGTTGTTGTAAATTTCCAACCTGTCGAAATAACTGCTGTACTGGTTGCTTGGTGCCATGTAACCATAAGCAATTAATTGTAAAGGTTTAGCTGGGTGGTCAGTTTCTGGGAAAAAATAACAAAATGCGAAATGATCAATGCCTGGGGAGTTAAGGATTAATGCCTGGATAGAGCTGATTTCATACTTTAACCAGTAGAGTTTTTGTGTTTGTTTTTCTGTGAGCATGTTTTTATATCTAGATAAATATCATATAAAGATATACAATTGTGTAAATAAAAGTATTCTTAAAAAGTAATTTTTAAAATACTTTTATAGATCTTTTACGTTTGATGATGTTTATACTGATTTATAAATCAAATAGTTGATCAGTATTTGTGTTTTTGATTACTGCTTACTATTGTGCAATTATATAGCTGCTTGGAGCTATATGCGGGTTCCATTATTATCAATTTTCAGGAATTAACGGCACAAACGATTAACCGATTTGTGCAGGTTAAGCCCTCAAGCGGTCTACAATTAAGCCAATCCATTCTTTAAATAACATTTCCCATACACCTAATGCGCTGGCATTTGGAATGATGAAATCACTGAATTGAAATTCAGCATTTCCGGAAAAATTGGTTGGGTAATAATCAATCTTGTGCTTAGTCTGTTTATCAAAAATCAGTTTTGCTCTTGGGATGTGCCAGGCACTGGTAATCACCAAAATTTTAGCTTTTGGGTTGCTTTTCGCGATGAGCGCCAGGCTATACCTGGCATTTTCAATGGTATTTCTACTTTGGTTTTCAATCAGAATTGCAGAATCAGGAATTCCGATCAGTTTTAAGTACTGAATGGCTAAATCAGCTTCTTTTACTTGTTGGTTTATTAAATTTGCGCTTCCGCTGCTAAGTAATATCTGCTTAATCTGTCCTTTTTTATAAAGTGCTATTGCTTGAAACAATCTATCCCCTGCCCAATTAAAAGCAATTTCATTATTACGTTTGTTTAAACCCGAGAAACCCCCAAGCACTATTCCAATATCGAATTTATCTGCCCTGGGATAGTCAGCTTCATAACTGTTTATTATTTTTCCGACAATAAAGCCATTAGAGAAAAAGAAGAAAATAATCAAAATACAGATTAAATACCTTCTCCTTTTTTTAGGGTTTTTAGATGCAATTGCAAAAATCAAAAGCACAAAAATCCACACAATAGGTTTAATGAGGAAAAGCAAAATCTTCGAGAGGATAAAAATCATATGCAGATATTATCCTGTAAAACTAAGAAATTACCTTAGCAATGCCGTCATTCGAGTGGAGTGCAACGTAGAGAACCACGAAGTACTAAACGAACCTAAATCTATCAGAGATCTCTCCATTCCACTGCACTTCATCCGGTAGCTCCTAATGTCCGCATGTTATAAAAAAAAATGCTGCAAAACCTTGATAAATAATGTTTTGCAGCAAGGTAATATTCACTTAAATTAGTGTTGACCAATATTACTGCTGTGAAAATAATAAATTCAAATCCAATATCCTCTTTCGGAGGCATAAATTTTGTTTTTGACTACTTAAACAAATTAGAAATCGATAAACTTTGCCATGCACATCTGCCCTGCGTTGCTGCCCAAAGCAAGTATTCCTGGAAGGATGTTTTCTACTCCCTTAAATCTGTTTTTCTCTGTGGCGGCGATAGT
>NZ_SIXF01000026.1 GCF_004310665.1 Pedobacter kyonggii
AATGAAAGAATACCAATATCTGCTTAAGAAAAAAGGAATAAGACAAAGTATGTCAAGGAAGGGGAACTGTTTGGACAACGCGGTCATTGAAAACTTTTTTGGAACGTTAAAATCTGAACTTTTCTATCTTAAAAAGTATAATGATATCAACCAGTTAAAACAAGATATCGAAGAGTATATCTATTACTATAATAACGACAGGATCAAACTAAATCTAAATGGAATGAGCCCGATAAAATATCGAGCTCACCAATGTAATTAATTTTTAACTTGTCCAACCTTTGGGGGTCAGTCCAATTCCATGTGGCTTTTTCTCTATAAAAAACACATCTGCTGTAGCGTTTTCATTCCGTTAATCGTTTTACAAGAAAAAAGCGTTAATGGCCATTAACCAATTTTGTTCATAAAATTGATTTAAAACATTAAAATGAAAACGAATTTGAAAAATTTTAGCACTACAACAAAAATTATACTCTCTCTCCTTGCTATAACTTTAACCATAACTGCCTGCAAAAAGGATTTTAACAACGATCCGATAGAAGCGGCTGGTATTGGCTTTGTTCATGCATCACCTGGAACAGGCGCGTTGGATTTTATCCTGGATAACCAAAAAATAAATAGCTTTACCTACACTAAAGATTTAGGCTACTATGCCGCTTATCCAGGAACAAGGTTGGTGGGGGTTGCTAAAAAAGACTCTTTAAAATATTTAACCACAGCTCAAGCTACATTAAAAGAAGGATCATTTTATTCGGTTTTCGTAGTAGATACTTTAAAATCAACAAAACTTTTAGTCCTTGAAGATGATTTAAAAGCACCTGAAACTGATAAGGCTAAAGTTCGTTTTGTAAACTTAAGTCCGGGTTCTGCTCCATTTGATTTAGCAATTGCGGGTACAGATGCACCTTTATTTACCGCAAAAGCATTTAAAGAGTTCACCACTTTTAGCAATATTGCACCGAATGACAGCTATACTTTCGAATTAAAGCAAAGCGGAACAGTTAAAGTTAGCTTACCAGCCGTTAAAATTGAAAAAGGTAAAATTTATACCATCTGGGCTAAAGGCCTATCGAGCAAAACCGATAGTACCGGAGTTGGCTTATCAGTGATGACAAACAAATAAAAAATATTTCACGCTACCTGTGAAAACAAAAATTGACACCACTCAAAAAATTGGGTGGTGTTATTTTTCTTAAATTTGCAATAATTAATCATGATAAACCTTTAATAAATAGTCCTTTACAGGGGTGATAAAAAAAATACTCAGTTTTGAGGAAATTTTAAAAGGCTGTGTAAAAAACGACAATAGCTGTAAAGAAATGATGTATAAATCATTTTATGGCTATTTAATGGGCATTATTTTAAGGTATACCAAGAACCCTTCAGATAGTGAAGAGCTTGTAAATGACAGTTTTATCAAGATTTTTAAACATGTTAGCGGCTTCAAAGCGCCAAAAAATCCAGAAGAATTACAACGATCGTTTAAAGGTTGGATTGCCCAGATTGCTTCGCGGACGGCAATAGACAAAATACGGAGTTCGAAAGTTCAGTTTTATGTTGATGATTTAGCAGAAAGCGAGCATCCGGTTACCCAGGTTTCGGTTGCTTCGGAATTACACGTTAATGATATTTTGAATTTACTAAATCACTTACCAGATACGCAGAGACTGGTATTTAACTTATATGAAATTGAGGGCTTTGCCCACGATGAAATTTCGAAGATGTTAAACATTCCTGAAAGTTCCAGTCGTGTTTACCTTACACGTTCTAAAAATAAGTTACGTACCCTTTACCTAAATACCATGGTTAATTCATACGAAAAAAATGGATAAGGAATTAATTGAGCATATCACCGCGCAACTCCAAAACCATGAGGAAACATACCCTGATGGTGCCTGGGAGCGCTTTTCGGAAAAAGGAAATAACAGACGGGGCATTGCTTACTGGCCTTTATGGGCTGCTGCTTCCTTAATTTTGATCTTCGGAGGTGTATTTTTTGCGCAAAACAATATAGATCAGCAAAAAGATATTGCTATAACTAAACCTAAAGCTCAGCAAAATGCAACAGCCAATGGGAATTCAAATACCAACATTGAAACTAAAATCAATTCTACTTCGTTAAATAACGATACAATCCCTATAAATAACCTAGCGGCGAATCGCCCAGCCAAAATTACGGAAAGCACAAAACCATTATTAACAGAGCAGACCAGTTATCCGTTTATTAATACATCAGCGCAATTGGCTCCTGTAAATAATAACCTTTTAGATAATAAGCTTGCAGGTGCAAATCTTTCAAACTTAAAAACAAACCGGTTTGATATTTTAACGGACAAAAAGAAACCTCAACCCATTGCGCAAACGAGTTTTGAGCAACTGCTTGCCCAGGATAGTTATGCAAATCAGCAAAAACCACCATCTAAAACAAATGAAAACTCTAAATGGCAACCTGATGTGTATGTTGCCCCAGCGATGGGTAATGACAATAAAGTAACCATGAACTATGGGCTTTCTTTATCGTATGCCATCGCCAATAGGTTATCGATAAGCTCTGGTGTTTCTTATGCTTCTATTAGCACTACCGAATCGCTAAATGCTTCTGCTCCACAAACTTTATCAGGTAAAAACCTAGAGTCGGTTGATGCTAAAGTACGTGGAATTAATGTTCCTTTAGAGTTGCAATATAAAATAAGTGACAAACTATATACCAATATTGGAGTTTCTGCATTGGCGGTTATAAAAAACTCACAGCAGAATAACTATATTGTAAATCAGGTGCAGAATTTTTCTTCCACAACAGCAAATGGCTATGCAGATTCGAAGACATTGATTGTGAAAGAAAAAACTACTGAACCACAGCCCGAAGCCAATATAAATCCTGATAGATACATCGGATTTTACAATTTTTCTTTGGGTTATAAACAAAAAATATCCAAAAAGAACAATATTGCCATCGAGCCTTTTTTAAGGCTGCCAATGAAAACTTTCTCTAAAGAAAACCTTAATCTCACCAACGGCGGACTGCGTTTGAAGATTGACTTCTAGAAAAAACTAAGATATTTAGTATATTTGGTTAAATGCCTAATATGAAGAATATCAAACCATACCCTACTGAAGAGGAGCAACCTCCAATTAAAACCCTTAACGAGGTCGATTTTTCTGCAACTTACAGTTATGCAGATTATATGCGCTTCGAATTTGAAGAGCGCTTAGAAATTATCAAAGGGTACATTTTCAAGATGGGCCCTGCTCCTTCCAGGATTCATCAAAAAATATCGGGAAGAATTTACGCACCAATTTATAACGCACTGAACGGCCATAAATGTGAAGTGTATGCAGCACCTTTTGATGTCCGCTTAGCTAAGAAAACTCGAGATGACAAGGAAGTTTTCACCGTAGTGCAACCTGATATTGCAGTGATCTGCGATCAGACTAAACTGGATGTATTGGTGCTCCGGATATCGTTGTCGAAATTTTATCGCCTGGCAACAATAAAAAAGAATTGATCAACAAATATGAGGTTTACGAAGAAGCAGGCGTTAAAGAATACTGGATTGTAAGCCCTTCTGAAAAAACATTTTTCAGGTATATCCTCAATGATAATGGCAAGTTTCAACCAACAAAACTGCTCACCGAAGGTGAAGAGGTAACCACAACGATTATACCAGGCTTTAAACTCATTTTAGATGAGGTTTTTCAGGATTAAAACGTGGATATTAACGAAAGAAGTCAAGTTTTAAATGGCAATTTGCTATTAAAACTTAACTTCTTTAAAATCGCTTATATATAATTAGTGACCTGAATGACCATCAGCTCCGTGAGCATGACCATGAGCCAATTCATCTTGAGTAGCTTCACGTACATTTAAAATCACACCACTAAACACCAAGTTTTTACCAGCCATTGGGTGGTTTAAATCTACTGAAATAGTTTCATCGTGAACAGCAGTAACGCCTGCTCTAAACTGGTTACCGTTGTTATCTTGTAAAGGAATCACATCACCAACATTTGGCAATTCGCCACCAGCTTCAGTAAACATGGTTTTTGGAAGGTCGGCAAAAGCACCTGGATCGATATCACCGTAACCATCTGCTGCAGATAGCTCGAAGCCATATTCATCACCAGTTTTCAAACCAGTTAAATGTTCTTCAAATTTAGGCAACATCATGCCAACGCCATATAAAAATACTAAAGGATTTTGTTCATCAGCTTTTTCTACAAAAACTTGTTGTCCTTCTTCGTTAGTAGTATGCAATTCGTAAGTTAACGCTACTACAGAGTTTGGTGAAATATTCATTTAAATTAATTTATTGTAAATACTCTAATGCGTCCTCAACAGTGTTAACCGGCAACTGGCATACTTTATTTCGGCAAATATAAACTTTTGTTTCATTGCTTTGCTTACCTTTTAACAGCGGTAGGCTACTTTTTGTTCCGCCCAATGTAATTTTGTTCGGAATATAATGTCCGCTTAATGCTAATTTAATACGATCGGTTTCTAAGCCGATAATGGCGATTTCGTTTATGCCGTAAATTTCGTTTAACAGTTGAATAGCCCAGTTTGAGTAAGCAGAGCCATAACTTTTGATCTTCGGCTGAACCGCCGCAAGCATTTCTGAAGCTTTTTCGGTATATTGTTCAATATCGAAAAGCAAACCGAGTTGCTGCAAATTTTGCGCCATGGTAGAATTTGAAGCCGGAATTACATTATCCATTACTTCATGTTTCCGGGCAATTAAATCTTCACTTTCGGCAGAGGTATAGAAAAACATCGGCGAATCTGCATCCGTAAAATTAGCGATTACATAATCGGTCAATAATTTTGCCTCTTCTAACCATTTTTCATCAAAATCAGCCTCGTACAAGGCAATAAGTGCTTCAATAAAAAAGGCATAATCATCTAAGAAGCCGGTAATAGAAGCCTTTCCGTTTTTATAATTACGGTATAAGCCACCATTTTCTGATTTTAAGTGACTTAAAATAAAACTGGCCGCAGTTGATGCCTTTTGATAGTATAAATCGTGATTTAAAACCTGTCCAGCATAAGCCAAAGCTTTAATCATCATACCATTCCAGGCAGTTAAACATTTATCATCCAAGCCTGGCCTAACTCTTTTGCTACGCACAGCCATTAATTTTTCTTTAGCTGAGTTTACCTTATCGTAAAGCTCCTCTGCCGTGATATCAAATTTCGCAAGTAAATCATCATCACTTAGGGTTTTACGCAGGATATTAGTTTGTTCCTCTTCCCAATTACCTTCTTCGGTAATGTTGTAATAAGCGCCGATTAATTGGGCATCTTCTCCCAAAACCTGATCGAATTCTGTTTTATCCCAGATGTAAAACTTGCCCTCTACCCCTTCACTATCTGCATCCAGTGCCGAATAAAACAATCCATCGGCTGAAGTCATCTCCTCAAAAACCCAATTTATGGTTTCAACTACTGTTTGTTTAAACGAATAGAACTTGGTGCACTGATATGCTTCGGTATATAAACTGATGAGCTGAGCATTATCATACAACATCTTCTCAAAATGTGGCACATGCCATTTATCATCAACCGAATAACGGGCAAAACCTCCACCAATCTGATCGTAAATACCACCTCTGCTCATTTCTTCGAGTGTATGACAAACGGCTGTAAAAACAGATTCATCATCCTTTAAAAAGCCATAACGCAATAAAAATACCCAATTATTGGGTAAAGGAAATTTTGGAGCGCGGTTATAACCTCCGTAACCAATATCGAAATGACGTTTCCATGGATCGATAATTTCATTTAAATGTTCATGGGTATACTCTTCTGCTGTTGCAACTGCAAGGATTATCTTTTCGCTGTCTTTAATGCCCGAAGTTAACCGCTCCGCATATTGGATAGCTTTATCAGGTTCATTCGCCCAAAGCGCGGCAACATTTTCCAGAATATTGATCCAATCATTTTTCCTGAAATAGGTTCCGCCATAAATTGGACGCTGATCGGGCAAACAGATACAGTTTAAAGGCCAGCCTCCACTGCCTGTCATGAGCTGGATGGCGAACATATAAATCTGATCAATATCCGGCCGCTCCTCACGATCAACCTTAATGCAGATAAAATGACGGTTCATTACCTCAGCCACTTCATGGTTCTCGAAACTTTCGCGTTCCATTACATGGCACCAATGGCAGGCCGAATAGCCAATGCTCACCAAAATGAGTTTATTTTCCGCTTTTGCCTTTTCTAATGCTTCAGCCCCCCACTCGTACCAATTAACAGGATTATGGGCATGCTGCAACAAATATGGGGATGAGGCGTGGATTAGGTTATTGGTATCAGACATGACAGTTAATGTAAAATGTAAGCGGGAAATGGAATTTTTATTTCGAGGCGTAAATCTATTAATATTCTACAAACCTGTTTCGATTTAGTTTTTGTTTTTATACTTTAGTTGGAAATCTGTGTAATGAATGGAATTAACCACAAATGGGTTATTTAACCGAAATGTGACGCATTGCGTCACGAATTGAGCCGGATAACTTTACTACCCTTGATAACAAACCTTCAACCTTTTACCTTCAACCCTAAAAAATGAAAATCACTCATACCGAAATATACCGCTTTAGCATACCAATGGAACCTTTTGTAATTGCAACAGGTACCATGCATTTTGCACAAAATGTACTCATCAGGATTTATACCGATGCTGGTATTCACGGCATTGGAGAATGTTCTGCTTTCCCGATGATTGTAGGTGAAACACAGGAAACCTGTATTGCCATGGCTAAAGACTTCGCCGCTATTTTAAAGGGCAAAGATCCACTGGAAATTCCAGAGCGGATGAACGACTTATTGGGTTATGCCGATCATAACTATACCATTAAAAGTGCTTTCGATATGGCATTATTCGATATCGCCGCTAAAAATGCCAAATTACCCCTATATAAATTTCTTGGTGGAACCAAACGCACCATAGAAACCGATATGACCATTGGTATCGATACACCGGAGGGAATGGCCACAACAGCATTGAAATATAAAAGCCAGGGTTGCCGCATCTTAAAGATTAAACTGGGCAAAAAAGTGCACGATGATATAGACAGGGTTAAACATATCCGCGAGGCAGTAGGTGAAGATTTGGTTTTACGCCTGGATGCCAATCAGGGTTGGAGTTTTGATGATGCTTTATTTGCTTTAGGTGAGCTAGAAAAATACAATATTGAGTTCTGCGAACAACCCATGCGTACCTGGTATGATGATAAATTACCTGAGCTGAATGTAAATTCGCCAATTAAATTAATGGCTGATGAAAGCTGTTATAACCATCACGACGCCCGTAAACTGATCAACAGCCAGTCTACAACTTATTTAAACATTAAATTTTCTAAATCCGGAGGCATTTTAGAAGCGCAAAAAATCCATGAGGAAGCTTTACAACGTGGCGTAAAATGTATGATTGGCAGCATGCTCGAAACCAGGATTGCTTTAAGCGCCAACCTACATTTTGCATTGGCCAGCCCAAATGTTGAGTTTTTTGACCTAGATACAGCGCTATTGGGGCACCTGGTTGACCCAGTTGTAGGTGGCTTAACTTATAACGGTTATTTTCTTGATGTTCCCGAAGAAATCGGTATCGGCGCAGAGGCTGATGAATTTTTCTTAGAGAAATGTGAAAGTTGGACGGTTTAGTTTAACGAGTTTGGAGTTGGGGTTTGGCGTTTGGAGTCGATTAACCGATTTAAACAATTAACCAGTTAACCCACGGCAAGTGAACCAACCACTAATGAACCAATAACCTATCCAACGCCAAACTATCACCATTAAAAGCGTTAAAATCGACTACATGGCCAATACCATTAATTTTAGCTTTATCAGAATGCTGCCAAAATTTCCAGCGGCTTTTGTCCATCCTTAACTTTGGTTGATAATAATGTGCAATCCATAAGGGATAATCGTTAAAATGATCGCCTAAATAATCTTCATAAAATTTAAGTCCGGTATAAACAATCGGCCTAACTTTGGTTTTCATTTCTACATAATTGAGAAAATCAGACAGTTCTGCCCTCATTTTCAAAGGAGAAACGCCATCTAGAGATTCAATATCCACAACGGGTGGTAAATCACCTTTCTCAATATTTACCACTTGCAGGAAAAATTTAGCCTGCGTTTTACCGTCTTTTTTCGGTCTGAAAAAGTGATAAGCACCGCATATAATCCCTGCTTTTGGTGCTTCACGCCAATTGCGTTGAAAATACGGGTCAACAAGCATCTGCCCTTCTGTGGCTTTGATAAAGGCAAAACGGATGCTCACCTCATCTTCCTTCATTTCCTTTACCTTTTGCCAGTTTATTTTACCCTGATAATAGGAAACGTCGATACCGTGAACGGTATATTTTTTGGGGATTTTGATGTTAAAACTTTCGTAAGTTCTGTAATTAGGGTCTTGCCCCCAGTCTTTAACCCACCGCCAGGTAGCCACAAAACTTCTTAAAACATAGCCATAATAAAATGGAGAGAGCAAAATCAACAATAAACCTGCAATAACCAATTTAAGCTGAACCGAAATGCCACCTTTCTTTTTTCTGCCTGTTGTGGGTTTTCTGGTTGCGGGTTTCCTAACGGCAGGTTTTCGTGCAACTGTACTTTTATTTATTGGGGTTCTTTTCTCTGGCGGCATAGTTATTAATGCTGCTAAGTTGAGGAAAATGGGTGAAATAAAAAAGGTGAGTTGCTCCGCCTTAGTAAGAGCCCCTCGGCGGCGGTGGACCTGTACCGATTTTTCATCGGTAGCCGAGGCAAGACCGAGCCTGGGGCAAAACCTGCAATTTTCATTCTCAACGCAGTGAAGAATCTCAGTAAAAGATCCTTCGTGCCTCAGGATGACAGAAAATTGTTAGAAGCAAAACCGATGGAGTCACTGCCGCATCAATCGCAGATAACCCATAGTAGTAAGATTGCTTCCTCGGCTGAAAAAGCCTCATCGCAATGACGGATTTATTGTTATAGTAGAATGACGACCGTATTATAGCGAGCGCATTAAACCCCTATCCGCCCGTCGTTTTCAAACCTTCCGCTTTACCCCCTCGAGGTATGCTCTTCGAATAAAGAGATAACCATTGAGTTTTGTATGCTGAGCTTAAATAAACCAGATCAAAACTCCCCTAACAGATTTTTATGTTTTACGCCCCAACTTTCGAGTGCATTAATGATCGGTCTCAATTCGAGGCCAATTGCGGTTAGTTCGTATTCCACACGTGGCGGAACTTCGGCGTAGATGGTCCGCTTAACAATTTTATCTGTTTCTAATTTGCGTAGCTGTAAGGTTAACATTCGCTCGGTAATATTTGGCAAATGTTTTTTTAACTCCCCAAATCTGAGTTTACCGTTCATTAACCACGAACAGATCACTAAAGCCCATTGCCCCCCGATAATGTTGGTTGTATAAACTTCTAAACACTCATCAGCTAAAGCTTGTTTGTTAGCATAGTTGGTTGAGGTTTCCTTGATTTTAGACATACTTACATTTTTTATAGTACCTTACAATTGGTCGCTAATGTACAAAACAAGCGGTTATGCACCTATTTTTGTACTTTATAATTATCAAAATTTGTAAAAATGAAAACATTGATCGTCGTAACCCATCCCGATATTAAAAGTTCCGTAATCAACAAACGGTGGATTGAAGAATTAAATAAATACCCTGATAAATATGTAGTCCACCAACTGTATGAGGCAAATCCTGATGAAAAGATTGATGTATTGGCAGAACAAAAGCTGGTTGAACGATATAATAAAATTGTATTCCAATTTCCCTATTATTGGTTCAATTGTCCCTCACTGTTAAAAAAATGGATGGATGAAGTACTCACCCATGGATGGGCCTATGGGAGCAAAAGCGGTTTCAAATTTGCAGACAAGAAAATTGCCCTGGCCATTTCATTGGGCGTTGAAGAACACGAACTGCATCCATCAGAAAAGTATAAATACACATTAGCAGAATTAACCCGTCCGTTCGAACTTTCTTTTGAATATGTAAAAGCCGATTACCAACCCCCATTTGCTTATTATGGAATGGAGTATAACACTTCTAAAAAATGGATAGAAGCAAGCGTTCCTTTGTATTTAGATTTTTTAGATTCGTTGTAAAGAGGATAAAGCGAATATTTAACCGCGAAGAGCGCCATTTTTTTTACCATGGAGTGCATTGAGTTTTACACAGAAAAACACAGAGATCAATATAGCCTTTAGGCACCCGGCTCTGTGTACTTCGCGCCCTTTCTCTGCTAACTTTGTGGTAGAAAAAGATGTCTTTGTTTTTTCCTTCACCGCGAAGAACCCTAATTTTTTACCACCGAGTGCATTGAGTTTTACACAGAGGAACACAGAGCGCAATATAGCCTTAGGCACCCAGCTCTGTGTGCTTCGTGCCCTTTCTTTGTGACCTTTGTGGTAAAAAAGATGTTATTGTTTTTTATTTAACCGCAGAGGGCACAAAGTAGATCGCAAAGAACGCGATTACAAACGTTACTTTTTAGCACCTTAACCCCCTATCCGCCTATCGGCACCTTTCCCCTGAAAGGGAAAGGGCTAAAAAACAAATTACCGCACCCTGCAATACCCCCCATGCTAAATGCACCCTGCTATCCGGCCTAGCAGATTTTCGCCGGAAAAAGCCCGGAAATCTGTGCACTCCCCATCATTACCCCACAGCCCAAGGCAGGATCAAGCGAGAGCGTTGGGAATAAGCAAGGGTAAGAGCCTAGATACTGTCGCGATAAAGATTTTCGTAGGTTTTTACAAGAAAGGATGCAAGCCTTGGGTTTTTGTTTCTTTTGGCTTGGGTGGCTGTTGCACAACTCACAGCTGTTAATAACTTAGTATAATCTTGATGTTTTTTCTATGTATTTTAAGTCATGCAAGGAAAAAAGCACTTTCAGGAAAAGCTATTTGTAAGTTTCCAGCTGTCAAATGCCGTTCCTGCCGACAATATTTACCGGAGGCTAAAAGATCTTATTGATTTTAGCTTTATGTATAAATCTACTGCTGAGTATTATGGCGGAGAGGGTCAGAAAAGCATCGACCCTGTAGTATTTATGAAATTGATGTTAGTGGGTTATCTGGAAAACCTGAACAGTGACCGACGCATTATTTCCATCTCCAAAATGCGTATGGATATCCTTTTCTTTCTTGGCTATGACCTGGATGAGGAGCTGCCTTGGCACAGTACCCTGAGCCATACCCGACAACTCTATGGGCAGGAGGTATTTTCCGAAATATTCAAGTTAGTACTTAAGCAATGTATTGATAATGGGATGGTTTCTGGGCGGAGGCAGGCTGTTGACGGAGTTTATGTAAAGGCAAATGCTTCGTTAGATAGTATGATTGAAAGGGAGATACTAGATGATGCAGTGGCCTTTGGAGAGGAGCTGGATGCAAATCAGCAAGAAGATGTAGCTAAGGTAATTGCTATAGACAAACTTAAACATAAAGATTACAACGACCTTCCCCTTAAAAAGAACCCTGGTAATAAGACACATTACAGCCCATCAGACCCAGATGCAAAGATGTCGGTTAAGCCCGGTAAAGCAACAGCACTTAACTTTTTGAGCCAGGTCTGTGTTGATACTGCGTCGCATATGATTACACATATAGAAGCTTTTAGTGCAGATAAAAGAGATTGCCAATGTCTTGAAGAAGTAGTACAAAAAGTAAAACATACCCTCAGCTCACATGGCATTATGCTGGAAGAGGTTATAGCGGATGCTGGTTACAGCAGTGGAGAGGCGCTTAGGGCACTCGAAAAAAATAAAATTCAGGGATATATACCCAACCGTGGCCAGTATATACATGAACGTCCCGACTTTCCCTACAGTGCTGATGGTGACTTTTATACCTGTCCTAATAACAAGAAATTGACCTACAGGGGAAGCCAAAAAGATGGCAATTACATCAATAAGCATTATAGAACTAGTATAAAGAACTGTCATTCATGCCCATTTAGAAATAACTGTAGTGCATTGAAAACTCAAGGCCCGCTTATAAAACAAACCGAGGATAGCCCCTACTACGAGCGGATGCATTATCGGATGCTTACCAAAAAGGCAAAAATACTGATGAAAAAGAGGCAAAGCACTGTGGAACCGGTAATTGGCTCGCTAGTTAACAACAATGGGATGAAAAGGATAAATACAAAGGGGCTAGTTCAAGCAAATAAGTGCATGACTATGGCGGCAGTTGCCTACAATCTGAAAAAGCTATTAAGGTTTACAATACGTAAAGTTCAGGTTAACGTTATGGCAAAAGCAAATTTAGAACGAATAGTCAAAAACAGTTTCAAAACAACCTGCTTAAATGTATCAAGCGTCATAGTTGCCGTCAAAAATCATTTTCATTTCAGCCAGTCAATCAGAGAATTACTCATACACACAGCAAACTAAAATAAGAACAATTAACAACCTGATTTGATATTTACGTTGTGCAACAGCCACCCAAGCCAAAAGAAAGAGCCCTTCGGCGGCGGTGAGCCGAGGCAAGCCCGAGCCTTAAGTAAAAAATAGCGACCGCTTTAAGGTTCCCACCTGCGCGAGATCCGATAGCTATCGGATGACTACTGTATTAGAAATAAAATCTAACATACAGATATTAAATTCAGATGATTAATTAATATCTGGCTTTTGCTATTTTTACTGCATCTAAATACAGCATGTTCAAACTTATTTTCAACACCTATAAAACATCATTCAGCGGATTAAGCAGAGAAACCTGGCTCTTAAGCATTGTAATGATGTTTAACAGATGTGGAAGCATGGCTGTTCCATTTATGGGCTTATACGTTACCCAAAGTTTACATCGCTCGGAAATGGACGCTGGGTTAATCATCACCTTATTTGGCATAGGCTCTATTCTGGGTTCGGCAATGGGAGGAAAATTAACCGATATGATTGGTTTCCGCCCAGTACAGATTCTTTCGTCGATAGTTGGCGGTTTACTTTTCATCCTCTTTTCTACCATTACCCACTTTTATAGCCTATGCATTTTAACTGTTGTCATCAGCTTTTTTTCTGAGGCCTTCCGCCCGGCAAATTTTACGGCCGTTGCACACTACGCTGCAGAAGGCACTATAACAAGATCGTACTCTTTAAACAGACTCGCGGTAAACATCGGTTGGTCTGTAGGCATTAGTTTGGCAGGAATTATTGCTTCAATTAATTATAAGCTTTTGTTTATTGTTGAAGGTGGGGTAAGCATTATTGTTGGTTTATTAATTCTGTCGTTTTTGCCGCAAGTGAAAGATTTTATTAAAAAGGCTAAAGAAAATGCCAGCAACATGATCATTCTGAAACCATGGGAAGATATTTTCTATGTAAAGTTCATTCTGCTTACAACTGTTTTTATTACCTGCGCTTTTTTAATGTTTAGGGTTGTTCCGGTATTTTTTAAGGAACAATGGCATATTGATGAGTTTCAGATTGGAATTATTATAGGCCTTAATGGGGCTGTAATTGCTTTGTTTGAAATGATCATGATCAACAAGATTGAAGCAAAAAGATCACCCATGTTTTTCATTATCGTGGGTGCGGTTCTATTTGCAGTTTCGTATATCATACTAAGTGCTCCGGTTAGTTTTCATATTGCTGCTGCAGTGCTTGCCATTGTAGTTTTTACCTGCGGCGAAATGCTCACCTTACCTTTTATAAATACCATCGTAATTAGCAGAAGTAACGAACATAACAGGGGCTTATATGCAGCAGGTTATACGTTAAGCTGGTCGTGCGCACAGGTTGTTGGTCCATTATTTGGCTTCTTCATTGCCAAAAACTTAGGTTATAACTGGCTTTGGTTCGGCTTGGCCTGTATGCTTTTATTATGCACCTGGGGGTTTAATACACTTAATAAAAAGCAGGCAAAAACTGTTTTACAAAAAACTGAAGCTCAGCTGGAAATTGAATAAAACTTCCAGCCGAACAGCATTTATTTTACTCTTTGGGCTTTTACACCTTCGTTTGTAATCTTTACGGGAAGAATGTTACCATTTGCATCAAACTTCATTTCATCAATACAGGTAACACGATGATTGCCGTCAGTTTCGGTTAAGGGCCTACGGTGGTAAACAATGTAATATTGTCCTTTTTTCTCGTTAATAATTACAGAATGGTGGCCTGCGCCGGTAGCAATTGAGGCATCTTGCTTTAATATTTTGCCAACCCTTTTAAACGGACCGAATGGCGAATCGCTAACGGCATAAGCTACTGAGTAATCGGGACCAGTCCAGCCGCCTTCGCTCCACATGAAATAATATTTACCATTTCTGATGAACATATACGGGCCTTCTACATAATTATCAGGCGTAATTTCTTTAAAGGTTGTACCATCTTCAAAAGGCAGAAAGCCCGTAAAATTTTTATTCAACTTTGCAATATTGCAGTGTTTCCAGCCACCATAAATTAAATAATACTGGCCGTCTTTATCTTTAAACACAAACTGATCAATAGGTTGCGCACCGTTATGAAATTTATCTACCAAAGGTTTTCCGAGGTGGTCTTTATACGGTCCCTCTGGTTTATCGGCAACGGCTACACCAATTCCGCCGATTTCTTTATCGCTTTGAATATCGTTAGCACCAAAAAACAGGTAATATTTTTTATCTTTTTGAACAATTGCAGGCGCCCACATGGCTTTGTTGACCCATTTTACAGCAGCAGTATCTAAAATATGTGGGTGTTTTTTCCATTTTACTAAATCATCAGATGAAAAGGCGTCTAAAAAAACCTGCTCTTTGTATTTAGCAGAATAAGTGGGGTAAACCCAATATTTATTGTTAAAAATAGCCGCATCAGGGTCTGCATACCAACCTTGAAATATTGGATTTCCAGATTGCTTAATCGTTTTAGTATCTTGAGCTAAAGAAGTAAGTCCAGATAAAAGTAAAAGAGATGAGAATAGATATTTCATGGCAGCAATTTAGAAAAAAATCTGTGGTAAAAAAATTAGTCCATTGGTTTAACCGCAATTGCAGAAAGTAAAAGCGCTAAGAGGTTTAAAAAAATGGGGATGGTCTTCGACTACGCTCAGACTGACAACGCTTATGCTTAACTTAATGATATTGGAACTGTCTTTTGTTAAATAAACCCGACAAAGCTAAATAGCCCGGAATAAAGTGCAACGAAATGAGGACTATAAGCGATGGCGGGACTACAGCACCTATGAAAAACAGAATGCTCGTTTTCAAAAAAAATCCCCGCTTAATAAATTAGGCAGGTCTTCGACTCCGCTCAGACGGACAATAAAAGTTAAATTTATTTAGTTGTTTTGGAAAGCAAAACCCCAAGCCAGTTGGTTAAGCCGGTCCTGCCCTCCGTTTCAAATCCTCGGCCTCATGCTTCGGCCTGTGGGCTTTACACTACGGTCAGGTTTAGGTTGCAAGGCTTCCATTACTATTTGGGGCTGCAAGGTGGGTAATCAGCACCGTATAAGAACAGACCTACGTTTATAAACCCGACAAAGCTAAATAGCCCGGAATGGAGCATAGCGAAATGAGGAATATAAGCGATGGCGGGATTACAGCACCTATGAAAAACCAACCGTTCATTTACGAAGAATCAAGATTCGCTTTCAAAAAAAATCCCTGCTTATATAAATAGGCAGGGATGGTCTTCGACTCCGCTCAGACGGACAACTTTGACTATGCTCAGACTGACAAAAAAGCTTATCCTTATTTGCTCAGCTCTGCGAAATATTTATGAAATAATGGCAAAGTCTCTATTCCTTTATAATAATTGTAAATATCATATTTCTCATTTGGTGAGTGTAAAGCATCGCTATCTAAACCGAAGCCAAAAAGTACCGATTTAATACCCAGTGCATCTTCAAACAAGGCCACGATAGGAATACTACCACCACCACGAGTTGGAATAGCTTTTTTACCAAAACTATCTTCAATTGCTTTTTCTGCTGCCTGGTAAGCAATACTATCAGTTGGGGTTACCACGGGCTCGCCGCCATGGTGAGGCGTAACTTTTACCTTTACATTTTTAGGCGCAATGCTTTCGAAATGTTTGGTAAAAATCTCGGCAATTTCTTCCGAGCTCTGGTGTGGAACCAAACGCATAGAAATTTTTGCATTGGCTTTACTCGGTAATACGGTTTTTGCGCCTTCGCCAATATAACCGCTCCAAATTCCATTAACTTCTAAAGTCGGACGGGTACCTGTACGCTCCAGGGTTGAATAACCTTTCTCGCCCCAAACTTCTTCTATATCTAAATCCTTTTTGTATTCAGCTTCGTTGTAAGGTGCAGAATTTAATGCTTTTTTCTCCTCATTTGTTAACTCAAGCACTTTATCATAAAAGGCAGGGATAGTGATGTGGTTATTTTCATCGTGTAATGAAGCAATCATTTTACAAAGGATAGTTGCAGGATTAGCTACTGCACCACCGTAAACTCCAGAGTGCAAATCGCGGTTCGGACCAACTACTTCAACTTCCATGTAAGCTAAACCACGCAAACCGGTTTCGATTGACGGATGTTCCATGCTGATCATCGAAGTATCAGAAATTAAAACTACATCGGCTTTTAAACGCTCGGCATTCGCTTTTACAAAAATACCCAGATTTGCAGAACCTACCTCCTCTTCACCTTCGATCATAAATTTAACGTTGCAGGCCAAAGTATTGGTTTGCATCATCAGTTCGAATGCTTTTACGTGCATATAAAACTGTCCTTTATCATCACAGGCACCGCGGGCATAAATTTTACCATCGCGTACTGTGGGCTCAAAAGGTGGGGTATGCCAAAGTTCTAATGGATCTGCCGGTTGAACATCGTAATGACCATATATTAAAACAGTGGGTAAAGAAGCATCTATAATTTTTTCGCCATAAACAATAGGATATCCTGCAGTTGGGCAAATTTCTACCTGATCTGCACCTGCATCTTTTAATTTCTGCGCAACATAATCAGCTGTTTTTAAAACATCGCCTTTGTATTTCGGATCAGCACTTACCGATGGAAAACGCAATAACTCAAACAACTCATCTAAAAAACGTTGTTTGTGCGTTTCTACATAATTTTTAATCTCTTGCATAACAAAATGAATTTGGACAAATATAGGCTTTACCAAATAAAAGGCACAGCAAGCGGTTAATAAATTATCCCCATACCAGGGTAAAATTTTGCTTATAGCCAACATGGTAATGGGTTTAATTATTTTTTATAAGGCCCAAAATCATACCTCTATTTTTTAAACATAAAATGCGTCTTTTAATAAATACAAAAAAATGATTTAATGTTTGTAAAAAAATATAGCACAGCATTAATTATATTTACTTTTTTGTAAATTGCGCCAATAACAGATATCCTTAAATCCTGTACGAAAGAATTTTAACAATGAAGTTTAGCGCGAAAGTATTTCTATCTCTGCTGCTGCTTCTTGTTGTCCGCTTTTCTTCCTTAGCTCAAGGGCCGCCCCCTACCCGCGTAAGTTGCCCGGAAGCAGCCCAATATTATTCGAAAGACAGTATAAATATTGTAACCTTTGGAGCCAGCACTGTAGAAGGTATAAATGGCCTTGGTTTTCAAACCATGCTGCAGAACAACTTTTTGAACTGTTATACCAATAAGATAGTAGATATTACCAATCATGGTATTGGTGGCCAGACTACTTTTCAGGGTTTGCTCAGAATTGATAATGCGATAGCCAATAGAACGGGCTTTATTGTAATTGATATGGGCATTAATGATGCTGTTGCAATGACTACCGGCAAGGGAAGTGTAGCCGAAACCATTGCTAATATGCGGGCATTAATTACGGTAAGCCTTAAACAGAAATTAGTCCCAATTTTATGTACACTACAGTTTGTGGATGATAGGACCATTAAAAGTTATGCGGCTGTAAATACCAATATCAGGAACCTCAATACGGCATACAGAAAATTAGCTGCTGAGTATAAAATATATTTAGCAGATGTAAATGCGGCTATGAGACGTGATTTTTCGCTTTATCAGGATCCATTTCATCCAAATGCACGCGGTTACAGATTGGTGAGCTATGTTATTTTCGACGCTATTAATAAAGCAATTTTTGATAAATTCTTAAAATTCACCGTTACTCAGAATTACCCAAATCCTGCAGCCATGCAAACCTTTATCGATGTAGTTTTACCGGAAGCGGATAAAATTAACATCCAGATTTACGATTTAATGGGCCGATTGGTTAAAACAGTAGTAAACGAATACCTTAATACGGGAAAACACACTTTAGAGATCAATACTTCTACTTTTGTTCCAGGCATTTACTTCTTTAAAATCTCTTCCGATTCAGGGCAATACAGTTCTGCAAAAAAGTTTATTGTAGCGAGGTAACAAAAGATTTAAACATTAGTCTATTTATAGATTAATATGTTTTATACCTTTAACCATGACTACTGAGACATTTTTCACAAATGAAGTTATTGATCTCGATCTTCTTCCAAAATACGAAGACATTCAGTTAAGCCGGCCGCACCGCGATTATTGGAAAATCATCTGTATTAATCTACTGATCTTTTTTGGATTACTGGGAATAGCTATTGGTATACTCCTGTTCTTTGTTGATGAAGTAAAACCAAATGCCAAATGGATTATCCCCCTTTATTTAGCTTTATTTGCCATCTTTTCGCTACTCTTTCGGGCTAGTTTTAACAAACGGGGTTATGCTATCCGCACGCATGATGTAATATACAAAAGTGGAATTATTGCCGAATCTACAACTATTGTTCCTTTAAACAGGATTCAGCATATCGAATTAAATGAAGGGATTTTCTCCAGAATGCATAAATTGGGATCATTACAGCTGTTTACCGCAGGTGGCCAAACCGGGCATATCCATATTTCGGGTATTGCAATTGATGATGCAAAACGTATTAGGGATCTGCTTTTGAAAAAACTAGACCTGCTTGAAAATCCAACAACAGAATTGAATGCCAATGAATAACGATTTTAGTAAACCGCAGCGGGAATCGGCCTTTGGTATTATTATAATGGGTGCTTATACCATGCTGAAAATTGGCAAGGCGAGTTTTTTCTTGTTTGTTATCGCGTTCGTAAAAATGTCGAGTACTTATTTTACCTATCTGATATTAGGCATTTCTGCAATAATCGTATTCAGTTTCGTATTTGCTTATTTATGGTATTTAAAATTCACTTTCTTTTTAGATAAAGAAAAGCAGGAATTTGTGGTGAATAAGGGAATATTCAACCGCGATCAGGTAATCATTCAGCTTGATAAAATACAGCAGGTTAACATTAACCAGAATATTCTGCAGAAAATTATCGGCGTTTATGGGTTAAAAATCGATACTGCTGGTGCTCATGGAGAAGAAGTAAGCATAAAAGCCATTGACGAAACTTCTGCCTATAACCTTAAAGAACATCTATTAAATAGAAGAACTGTAACTGAAGCACAATCGGAAATTGAACAAGAAAACCACAAAACAGAAGAAACACCATTTTTAAGAATAAGTGCCTGGACTTTGTTTAAAGTAGGGCTTACCTCTAATTATGGGCAAAGTTTAGCCTTACTTGCTGCTTTTTTTTACACTGTTATTTATGAAGGCAGGCAGCTGCTTGATGCTTTTAAAATTAATAAAGATGAAATTCAGAGCACGGTAACAGGTATGTTAACCATTGTTACGGTTTTTATCTTAATTGCAAGCCTTTTAGTGTTACTGTTGATTATTAACCTGGTTAGAACCTTTTATAAGTATTTCGAACTCGAAATTAGCGAACATAAAAACACACTCTTGCTCTCGTCAGGGCTCATTGCTAAGAAAAATACCTTGATTAGTCCGAATAAAGTCCAGATTACCAAATACAGCCAAAATTACTTCCAGAAAAAGATGAATATGCTAAACATGAGTTTAAAGCAGGCTCATTTTGGTCAAAGTAAAAAAGGACACGAAATGCAGGGAAATACCTTAGAAATTCCGGGATGTAACCCTGGCGAAAGGGACGAATTGCTAAAAATGATATTGGGCCAAACACCTTTAAAAGCAAAAACTTTTATCCCTGACTGGCGTTTTTTGAATTTACCGATTTTCTTTAAACTGATTTTGCCAGTGGTGGCATTTTTAATCATTGCGTTTAACGTTCCTGAGGTTAGGCCCTATATCGGTGCATCAATTGCTTATTTAATAATTGGCATTTTGATGATTTACATCAGTTATCGCCGACATCAGATTTCAGTAAGTCAGGATTTCATCATCAAAACCAGTGGGATCTGGGATATTTCAAATGAAATTGTAATGCCAAATAAGATTCAGGCCATTACCACTTTTCAATATCCATGGCATAAAGGGGTTGATGTTGGTCATCTCACCTTACACACGGCTGCAGGTCAGATTCATTTTAAATATGGCAATTATACCGAAATTAAACAGCTGGTAAATTACTGGCTGTATCAGTTAGAGCGTAAAAATGAGAATTGGATGTAATTTTTTTTTAAAGAACTAAAACAATTAATATGAATACCAGGGAACAGATCATTTTAAATGAAGATAGATTATTAACGGCCATACAGCATGGTGATATTGAGGATCTAGATCTGCTTTTGCATGAAGATTTACTTTTTAACCTGCCCAACGGTGTAACCATAACAAAGGCTATGGATATGGAAACATATACATCTGGAAATTTGATTGTAAATTCTATTTTACCGACTGAACAGCAAATTAATCTGATTAACGATATTGCAGTTGTTAGTGTAAAAATTGAGCTAAAGGCAGTATATAATTCACAATCTATTGAAGGTATTTTCAGATATTTAAGAGTCTGGAAGTTGTTTGATCAGGAATGGAAAGTAATTGCGGGAAGTTGTGTGGCCATATAAAAAATAACAGCTGCCAGGTTTAAATCCAGGCAGCTGCTATAATTCAATTAATTCTGGTATGCCACAGCAAACTCAGCAGCAAAATCTTTAAGCTTAATGCTGCCTAAAACAGGTCTGTTTTTATAATAATCTACAAAAAGTTTATTGCTTCTGATTGCATCGCCCATTTCTACGTAGTTTTTGGCTATTTCTTCAGGTAAACCGGCTCCTACCATCCCGTTAAATGCATCTTCATCGCTAAATTCTATCCATGGTAATGCTGGTTTACCAATTGCAGTACCTAATACTTTTGCAACATCAGCTGGCGTACTTTCATCATCACTGGCTACGTACTGTACGGTTTTACCTGTAAAATTACTTTCCAATACTTCGGCGGCTACCTCTGCAATGTTACGGGGATGCACCAAAACAAGTTTTGAATCAGCACCAAAATTAGATCCTAATATATTTGCATGTTTAACCATATCTATATTGGCTAAAAAGTTAATGTAAAAATAACCAGCACGTAAATGTTTTACATCTACCCCATATAATGAAGCAAAAATATTTTCTACATCATGCAATCCAGCAATTGGTCCTGTTCCATCAGGCAGATCTGCACCTACACTACTTAAATTCACCACTTTTTTAACCCCCGACTCTTTAATGGCAACAGCATAATTTTCGCCAATACTTTTAATATATGCCCTAAATTTTGGTGCTGCAAAATTCGGCGGCACCATGGTGTAGATAGCATCAGCGCCAGAAAAGGCCTCTTTTAAAAATTTGGTATCGCTCACACTACCAATCAATGGTATTGCACCCAGCGATTTAATTTCTTCGGCTCTATCGGCGTTGCTGCTAATAATTTTTACTTCGTGACCTTTGGCTACCAATATTTCGGCAAGCGGTTTAGTAATATTACCTATTGATCCTGTTAATGTTATTTTCATGATTTTTGTTTTTAAATATTGAATACAAAGTTATATTTGCACTTACTTTTATACAAGTACTTACCCCAAAGTATGCAACCATGACAGCTGTTAAAGAAAGTTCGACCCGTAATTTTAATAAAGGCATAGCGCTAACAAGCTGCCCTGTTACTTTTGTAATGGAAAAAATTGGTGGTTATTGGAAACCGATTATTATTTTTCACTTAATGAGTGGCCCTAAACGTTACAGCGAGTTAAAACGTGCAATACCACAGATAACTGAAAAAATGCTTATACAACATTTAAAGCAATTACAAAATGATGACCTTGTTCATAGAGATGCACAAGCCGTTGTCCCTCCGGTAGTAACCTATAGCCTCACAAAATCAGGACAGGATCTTTTTCAGGTATTAGATTCGATGGTAGATTGGGCTGTTAAAAATGGCTCTGTTTAACAAAATGATATAAACCTTGTCGAAGCATTATCCTGCAGACTGGGGAACGAAACCAAAGCTTACAAACACACAAGGGAAGCGACTTGATTACGTGCACCGACATTGCACTCCGAGAAGAAAATTAGTTGGTAAATAGGTGATTAAACTTTTTAATTGACTGGAAATGAGATGGTTGTTTTTCATTGGAGATGGCAGTCCTGCTGTTTGCTGTAGCCCTCATGCTTCGGGGCTGCCGCTTCCATCAGGTTACGAACAACGTAGGTGGAAACTGCAGCCTTAAAAAGAAATGTGAGGAATTTAAATGAGGCATGGTGCATAGAGCTAAAAGATTAAATCCCCTCAGATTATCGTCATTGCGAGAGGGCTTTTTCAGCCGACGAAGCAATCTTTATGGCAAGACCTCTAGCATGAAAGATTGCCTCGTCGTTCCTCCTCGCAATGACGACCTTTCTTTTGAATCTGTTATTGATAGCGTAGTCGAAGGGCTTTTGTTTGAGATTTATGAATCTTAAAAAATCTTCGATCGAATCATGTATTTGATATACAGAAGCCTACAATGTCATAATCCCCTTGATGTTTCCTGCTTGCTTATAAATAGCAATCACCTCATCCGCATTTTGCATCGTCTTTTTTACGGTAATTGAAACATATTTCCCCGTTTTTGAAGCTTGCTCAATAAACTCATCATCAGGCAAAATAGCACGTAACTCTTGTATTTTATCTAACCCGCCAGTGAGAATAAATTTAAAATTATAAACACCCGGAAACTGCTCAACACTTTCCAGTTTTTCCTTTAAATTGGCATAAATATCTGTATTTGTCCCATCGGGGATATCAGTAAACTCAATATCCTTATTATTTTTATTCTCATCCATAAAGAAAGCATATCAAATTCTATACCCAAATAAACAGGGTGCAATTCTGACAGAATAAACGTTTATTTTAATTAAAATACCGCCATTTCAGTGAATCGAAGGGACGCATTATTACAGAACCTAATGAAATACAGCTGTGGCTTTACCCCTAAATCCCCTAAAAGGGACTTCGTAACCAAATTTAATGGCATGATGGATTCTGAACCAAGTTCAGAATGACGAACGATAAATAGGCTGAGGGTTTTAATCCCTCAATAGCAACACAAACTAAATTTACATAAACCTTGGCGAAGCGGATACCGGCCTTGTGGGCAATGCCTGCAGCCGTATGAGCAAAGCAAAGGACTGCAGAACCCAATGAAATACAGGTTTGGCTTTTCTAAAAACCAAAGGAGCAGATCTAGCCATAACCTTGTCTCCCATAAAAGCAAGGTCCACTTTACCATATAAGGTAGATAAGAACATGGAAGCCAATAACGGATAGATGTTGACCACAAAGTAGCTATTAGACCTAAAAAACAATAAGAACAACTAATAAAACGAGTTCAGAATGACGAGCTATAAAATTGAAGCGATAGGTTTTAAACCCTCAATAGTAGCACAAACCCAATTACATAAACCTTGGCGAAGCGGATACCGGCCTTGTGGGCAATGCCTGCAGCCGTATGAGCAAAGCAAAGGACTGCCGAAGCCGATGAAATACAGATGTAGCTTTCCTCCAAATCAATCAAAATAAAATTCAATTCACAACACCTAACTAATTACTAACAACTTTGGCAAAAAGCGATAGGAATTGTTATTTTTGAACCTCAAAAAAACAGGAGCCGATTTGGATTATTTAGCAGGATTAAACCCACAACAAAGAGCAGCAGTAGAGAACACAAAAGGACCAGTAATGATTGTTGCAGGTGCAGGTTCGGGCAAAACCAGGGTAATTACCTTTCGTGTAGCCCACCTTATTCAAACCGGTACCGATCCATTTAACATCCTGGTTTTAACCTTCACAAACAAGGCGAGTAAGGATATGCGCGAGCGTATCAGTAAAGTGGTTGGTGCAGAGGCAAAGAACATTTGGATGGGTACTTTTCACTCTGTTTTTGCAAAAATTTTACGTGTAGAGGCCGAGAAAATCGGTTACCCAAGCAATTTTACTATTTACGATACCGATGATAGTAAAAGTGTAATCCGTGCTATTTTGAAAGAAATGCAGCTGGATGATAAATTATATGCAGCGAACTTTGTTTTCAATAGAATTTCATCAGCCAAGAATAATTTAATTTCCTGGGGTGAATATCAGGCTAACGACCAGATACAGGCTGAAGATATCCAGAATAAACGCCCATTAATTGGCCAGATTTACGAAACCTATGCTAAGCGCTGCTTTAGAGCTGGAGCAATGGATTTCGACGATTTGTTGTTCAAAACCAATATTTTATTGAAAGAACATCCTGATGTTTTAAATAAATACCAGCAGAAATTCAGATACCTGATGGTGGATGAGTATCAGGATACCAACTTTTCGCAGTATACCATTGTGAAAAAACTGGCTGCTGCTTATCAGAACATTTGCGTGGTAGGTGATGATGCACAAAGTATTTATGCTTTCCGTGGTGCAAACATCCAGAATATTTTAAACTTCGAACGCGATTACCCTGATTTAAAGGTTTATAAATTAGAACAGAATTACCGTTCTACCCAAAATATTGTTGATGCAGCAAGCAGTATCATTGCCAACAACAAAAACCAGCTCGAAAAAAACGTTTTCTCAGATAACGAACCTGGCGACCGCATTAAGGTTTCGCGGGCTTTTACCGATAACGAAGAGGGTAAACTGGTTGCCGAAGCCATTATTCAGGAACGAAGTACCAAAGGCTACCAACACAACGATTTTGCCATTTTGTATCGTACCAATGCACAAAGCAGGGCTATGGAGGAGGGGTTACGCAAACTCAATATTCCTTACCGGATATATGGCGGTCAATCTTTTTACCAACGTAAAGAGATTAAAGATTTAATTGCCTATTTCCGTTTAACTTTTAATCCGAAGGATGAAGAGGCTATAAAGCGTGTTATTAATTACCCTAAGCGTGGTATTGGCGATACCTCTATTGATAAAATCATTGTTGCGGCAGATCAGCATGGAAAAACCATGTGGGATGTAATTTCGAATGCGCACGAATATGTAGATGGGCGTTTAGCCAATCAATTGAACGATTTTGCTATGATGGTGCAAAGTTTTCAGGCAGAGGCAAAAAAGCTCGATGCGTATGATACGGCTTTGTTTATTGCCCAACATGCAGGTATTTTAAAAGAATTATACACCGATGATAGTGTTGAAGGACGTGCGAGATACGAAAATATCCAAGAGTTATTAAACGGTATTAAGGAATTTGCAGAGCGCGAAGACATTGAAGAAAAAGGTCTGGATATCTTTATGCAGGATGTTGCCCTTTTAACCAACGATGATAAAGATGGTGATAAAAATAAGGATACCGTTTCTTTAATGACGATCCACTCGGCCAAAGGGTTGGAGTTTAAGAACGTGTTTATCGTAGGGTTGGAAGAAAACCTGTTTCCTTCGCAAATGTCGTTAACTAACCGCACTGATTTAGAGGAAGAACGCCGTTTATTTTATGTGGCCATTACCCGTGCAGAAATAAAACTGACACTTACTTATGCTACTTCGCGCTACCGTTGGGGAACTTTAACCAACTGTGAACCAAGCCGTTTCATTAACGAAATTAGCCCGAAATTTTTAGAATTGGATGTAAAACCAGCCAAGTCGAACAGTTTTGATGGTAATTTCGACGATGACCGCAAAACATGGACCTCACAGCCGCGTGATTTCTTTAGCAAACCAAAACCAGCGGCCGGTGCAACTACTTCTGCCCCACCAGTCCGCCCGAAAACAACGTCGCTATTGGCAAAAGCACACGTGCCAACACCTGGTTTTACCCCATCACAACCGCATGAATTTCAAGGCGGTATGGAAGTTGAGCATGAAAAATTCGGTTTTGGAAAAATTATCAGCTTGGAGGGAACCTTGCCTGATGTTAAGGCTACTGTATTTTTCCAGGGCTTAGGCAATAAACAGCTACTGCTTAAGTTTGCGAAACTGATGATTGTAAAATAAACGCAGATTTCCATTTAGCCACGGAAACTCAGAGGCACGGAAAAATAACGAAAATTCGTCATCCTGATTCCGATTTTCCATCGGGATCAGGATCTTTAATAAATAAAACAAATAGATGCTGAATCAAGTTCAGCATGACGAATGCGATGAAATTATACCTAAGGTTGTGTTCTCAACTTTTAATAACTAGATCGATCTTCGAGAAATTCTCCGATTTTGAGTATAATTAATTGTTCACTATCCAAAGATTTAGCTTGTACGTTCCATTCATCTGTTACCTCAATAATTTCCACCATACTCCCAAAGGGGAAAAATTCGCCTTTATTATCAACAGTAATTTTCACTTTTTCCCCTACTTTTGGCTCTTTAAAGAATAATTGATTTCCGACTATACTCAGTCCTTCAATTTTTTCCAAATCTGATAAAAGATATTTTCGATAAGGTGATTGCAGATTTTGTGAAACCAATACAAAAGACTGGGTCTCCATTTCATATTGAACCTGCATTTTATAGAAAAATTTACCCCTTATTTTGTCTCCCAGATAAATTTTCTCGCCTTGCGCCGTAAGGTAGCCTGTATAAAAAGATTCTATATCCATAAATTGACTGATAAGATCTGATTTCCATTTTAAACACCAAATATGGCTTAAACTTTTAGGATTCTTATTGAAAAACCACAAAATTATCCTTATTATTGAACTCGGTTCTCCCGATTACAAACCATGCAACTTACTAGGTTAGAAATTAAAGGTTTTAAGAGCTTTGGCGATAAAGTGACCATCAATTTTAATGAGGGTGTTACCGCTATTGTTGGTCCTAATGGTTGTGGAAAATCAAATGTAATAGACGCTATGCGCTGGGTTTTGGGCGAACAGAGTACCAAAGCACTTCGTTCAGAAAAGATGGAGAACATCATTTTCAACGGAACAAAAAACCGTAAGCAAGCCCAGCTTGCGGAGGTTTCCTTAAGCTTTGATAATACCAAGAACATCTTGCCAACAGCCTATTCACAGGTTACCGTAACCCGTAAACTCTATAGAAATGGCGATAGTGAGTACCGTTTAAATGATGTTCAATGTAGGTTAAAAGACATTACCGACCTTTTTCTGGATACCGGAATCGGCTCTGATAGTTATTCGATCATTGAGCTGAAAATGGTTGATGAAATTATTACCAATAAAGAACATAGCCGCCGTTCTTTATTTGAAGAAGCATCGGGTATCTCGAAATACAAACTACGTAAAAAACAGACTTTCAGTAAGTTAAAAGATACAGAAACCGATTTAGAGCGGGTTGAAGATTTACTTTTCGAAATCGAAAAAAACCTTAAAACCCTAGAAAATCAGGCACGTAAAGCTGAACGTTATTACAAGTTGAAAGAGCAATACCGCGAATTGAGTGTTCAGTTGGCTACACACCGCATTGCCTTCTTCCGTACCGACTTAAATGCTTTAGAAACTCAGGAACAAAATCAGCTGGTAAACCGTACGGAACTCAGTACCAAAATAGATACGGGTGAAGCCGAACTGCAAAAACTGAAGCTAGGTAGTATCAGTCAGGAAAAGAACCTTTCTGTACAACAAAAGGCCACAAACGAGTTTGTTTCCAAAATCCGTGCTTATGAAAGTGAGAAAAAAGTAAAGAACGAACAGATGCGTTTTTTACAGGAAAAAGAAAGCCGTTTATCAGGGGAGCTCGAAAAAGATAAAAATCAGGTTAACCACATTAAATACAACATTAAGCGTTTAAACGAAGAGGTTTTAACAGAAACTGAAGTTTTTAACCGCCTGGAATCTGATTTAAAAAGTTTAAAATCTACGCTCGACACTTTACGCGAGCAACAGCAGACCGAGAAAAACAGGATTGATAACCTGATCAAATCTGTTAACGAGTTGCAAAACCAAGTATACCAGTCGCAAAAAGAAATTGATATCCTAAATATTCAAAAAGATGCGCTGGTGCAGGAAACCAACCGGAATGTGGATGATACCGAAACCAAAACATTAGAATTAAAGGCTTTCGATCATGCTTTGGCCGAACTCGATATTCAGGTTAGGGAAAAGCAAGCCAATATTAAAAACCTAACGGAAGCTGAAGAACTTTTAAAAGAAAAACTGGCTACTGCAGAAATCAATCTAAGTTCGAACAAGGAAAAATTGACGGCTGAAAACCGTAAAAAAGATGCCAAACAGAACGAATATAACCTGACCAAATCGCTGGTTGATAGTTTGGAGGGTTTTCCTGAATCGATCCGTTTTTTGAAGAAAAATAATGCTTTTGCTAAAAGTGCCCTGCTCCTTTCTGATATTTTATTCTGTAATGAAGATTATCGCATAGCCATTGAGAATTACCTCGAACCGGTAATGAACCATTATGTGGTTGATCAGTATGCAGATGCTGTACAGGCCATTAACCTTTTAACCGATGCCAGCCGCGGACGGGCAAACTTTTTTATTTTAGAAAATGTACCCGATAAAAACTCAGTTATTGGCACGCATGAAGGACTTATTTCGGCTTTATCAGTCATTGAAGTTGATAAAAAATACCAACACCTCTGCAATCTGCTTTTGCAAAATGTGTACATCGCAGTAGCTGAGCAAGAAAATTTGTTTAAAGCCACACCAACAGATAGTTTAACCATTTTGGCTAAAAACGGGAAATATGCCCAAACCAAATTTACTCTGGCAGGTGGCTCTGTGGGTTTATTCGAAGGAAAAAGGATTGGTCGTGCTAAGAATTTAGAAAACCTGGCCAAAGAAATTAAAGCTTCAGAATCATTGATTAATCAGTATGATGCTGCAATTAAAGCTGAAACTAATAACATATTTAACCTGAAAGAAGCTTCAAAAATCAATCAGATCAATGCTTTGCAGCAAGAAATGAACCGTTTAAACAACGAACATATTTCTGTGCAAACCCGTCGCGATCAGTACCAAGAGTTTATTACCACCAGCGAAAACCGTAAAACAGATATTGCACAAAAGATAGTATCCATAGAAAAAGCCTTATCGGAAAAATTGCCTGCATTGGTTCAATTGCAAAAAGATCAGCAAGAAGCGCATGTAAATTTGCAGGAACAACAACTTAATTATCAGGAAATTGCCGATCATGTAAACGAAAGCGCAGGCAAATATAACCAGGATAACATCCGTTTCCATCAACAACAAAATAAGTTATCAGGCTTAGAAAAAGATTTAGATTATCGTTTTGTACAGGAAGAAGCTTTAAATAAGCGCATAGCCCAAAACGATAAAGAATTACAGGAAGCACTGACCCAAATTACAACAACGTTGCAGCACACTGACCTGAATGATGATACACTTTTAGAGATGTATCAACAACGTGAAGAGATGGAAAAAGGGCTTGCAGAAGCTGAGCAAGCTTATTTCACAAGCAAAGGAAGCATTAACGAGGTTGAAAACGACCTGACCAATATCCGTAAAACCCGCGAAGAAACCGATTTCTTATTAACGGAGATTAAGGATAAAAAGAATGCATTAAAAATCGATCTGAATGCATTAAAAGAACGTTTAGCCGTCGAATTCAACATCGACATCAACGATCTATTAGAATCAAATACCGAAATTGAAGCTTTAGAAAGTGAGTTCGATCTCCGCCAAAAGGTAGAGCGGATGAAACGTCAACTTGACGAATTTGGCGCCATTAACTCTATGGCAATGGAGGCCTTTAAAGAAATGGAAGAGCGTTATACTTTTATTCAGAACCAGAAAAAAGACCTTAATGCTGCAAAAACCGATCTTTTACAAACGATTAAGGAGATAGACGATACGGCTAAAGATAAATTTATGCAGGCCTTTACCCAGGCCCGTGAGCATTTTATCGTAGTTTTCCGTTCTTTATTTAACGAAGAAGATAGCTGCGACCTGATTTTATCAGATATCAATAATCCTTTGGAGGCCGATATTGATATTATTGCCCGTCCGAAAGGGAAAAGACCTTTATCCATCAATCAGTTATCTGGTGGGGAAAAGACTTTAACGGCTACTGCACTATTGTTTTCACTTTATCTGCTAAAACCTGCTCCTTTCTGTATTTTCGATGAGGTTGATGCACCTTTGGATGATACCAACATTGATAAATTCAATAATATTATCCGTAAATTCTCCGATCAATCGCAGTTTATCATCGTATCGCACAACAAACGTACCATTGCCAGCACCGATATTATTTATGGGGTTACTATGGTAGAGCAGGGCGTTTCGAGGGTTGTAGCGGTAGATTTAAGAGAAGTCGCAGCTTAGCTCCGTATTTTCGTCTTTGCGAGAAGGCTTTTCAGCCGACGAAGCAATCTTTTATTTGCATTTTTTCAATTAGAAAATGAAAGCCACTACAGTACTAAAAACAACGTTTTCCCTTCTATAATCTAATAATTAATATCTTTAAGAAAATTTAACGCGATGGTCGTCCTTTCGAGCGGATTGCAACGAAGTCGAGAAATCTACTCCAATAGACCTCTCCATTCCGCAATGCTCCAGTCGGGATGACGATCCTAACTTATTACAAAATAACCATGAAAATCCTATATATTCTTCCCTTAGCCATGATGCTAAGCTGCTGTTCATCAGTAAAAAATCAAAATAATCCAACTTCTGGCAAATTGGATACCCAATTATTAAAAGATGTTGAGGTATTATCATCAGATGCTTATCAAGGTAGAAAAACCGGAACAAAAGGCGCTGAAATGGCCAGGGCATACATTATAGAAAGATTTCAAAAATTAGGATTAAAATCTTACCCTCAGCATGTAAACTATGCCCAGGAGTTCACTTTTAACGGAAGAGGCAATACGAAAATAAATGGCACCAACATCATCGGCTACGTTCCGGGCAAAGGAACCAATGTTATTGTGGTATCTGCCCATTACGACCATTTAGGTGTAGTAAAAGGCGAAGTTTTTAATGGTGCTGATGATAATGCATCGGGAACTGCAGGATTATTAAAAATTGCCGCCTACTTTGCTAAAAACAAACCAAATAACACGATCATTTTCGCGGCTTTCGATGCGGAAGAAATGGGCTTACAGGGTGCAAAGGCATTTGTAGGCAATCCACCAGTGCCAATTAATACTATCGCCATTGATTTAAACATGGATATGATCAGCCATAGTGATAAAGGTGAACTTTATGTCTGCGGGACTTTCAAATATCCTGATTTAAAGAAGTATGTAGATACGACTAAAACCAATATCAAATTGCTTTTCGGCCACGACGATCCAAAACAAGGTCACGATAATTGGACAAACCAAAGCGACCAAGGCGCATTTAATGCTAAAAATATCCCATTCTTATATTTTGGCGTAGAAGATCACAAAGATTACCACAAAGCCAGCGACGAATATTCTACCATTACCAAGCAATTTTTCAGCAATGCAGCAAGTGCTGTATTAGATGTTGTAAAAAGTATCGACAAACAAACCGGCTTACAACAGTTGTTAAAGGATAAAATGATCATGATGGACAATCCAAGAAAATCGGAAAGATTTTAACAAACTGATTGATATAAATCCAAACCTGCCCTATACGGCAGGTTTTTTTATGCTTTATAAATTTTATAAGTAAAAATTATTTATCTGTATATCAAATAATTACAAATAAAACTACAAAAATAGTTTGTAAACTATTTTTGTAGTAGTAACTTCAATTAACCAAACTATAAAAATAGTTGCTATGATAAAAGAACTAACAAAAGCAGAAGAACAGATTATGCTCATCCTTTGGGAAATGGGCGAAGCCTTAGTAAAAGACGTTATCGAAAAAATGAACGAACCCAAACCCGCTTATAACACGGTTTCGACCGTAATAAGGGTTTTAGAAACTAAAGGCTTTGTTGACCATAAAGCTATAGGCAATACGCATATCTACTTCCCCATTATAAAAGAAACTGATTATAAACGCTTTGCATTAGATAAGGTAATGAGCAACTATTTCGAAAACTCCTACGAGAGCCTGGTTTCTTTCTTGGTAAAAGAAAAAAGTATGGGTACTGAAGAACTCAATGAAATTATCCAATTGGCAGAGAAACTTAAAAAAGATAAGTAATGAGCTGGTTATATTATTTACTCGAAGCAAATCTATATCTTATCCTATTTTATGGATTTTATAGATTATTCCTCCACAGGGAAACCTTTTACAGGTTAAACAGATACTATCTGATTTTCAGCTCGATATCGGCATTTGTACTTCCATTTTTTCAGTTGGGATTTTTAAAAGAAGAAATGGTAGTCGATTATTCTGGATATACTCAAATTGAAGTGCCGGTATCTGCTTTGAATATAGTAAATGCTCTTTTACTATTCTATCTCACGATTTCTATCGTATTAACATTAAAAGTTTTGTGGGGATTAAGGCACATCGCAAAGTTAATGCGGAACGTCCGAAAAAATAAACAAAATGGTATCACATTTATAGAGATCGAAAATTCAAAAATGGCATTTTCATTTTTCAATCTACTGTTTATTGATCCCGAAATGAATCAAAAAGCTACAGTATTAAAACACGAAATGGTTCATATCAAACAAAGGCATAGTCTCGACATTCTATTATTCGAAATGATACAAATCTCCAGTTGGTTCAATCCAATTATCTATTTAATTAAGAACGATATCAGGCTCGTCCACGAATACCTTGCCGATGAGGCCACCACTAAAAAAGACATTACCAAATATGATTATGCTTTATTCCTGATCCAAAATTCTTATGGCAATCAAGAAGCTACAATTAGTAATCACTTTTTCAATTCGTCACTACTAAAAAATAGAATAAGTATGTTAAACCAAAAAAAATCGGCAAAATGGGCCAGGCTCAAATTGTTATTTATCATTCCACTAATTGGATCTATGCTGTTCTTATCTACGACAGCATTTACAAAAGACTATAATACTATCCAATTAGGGCAAAAAAAGGAAAGTTTAACCATTGTCCTTCAGGACACTACTAAGAAAAAGTCTGATAATAGGAGATTACCTCCACCACCAAAGGAACCATATACAGCCAAAGCCAAAAAAGTTACGGAAATAACGATAAATGAACCCATTATTAAAAAAGGCGACAAAAGGATACCACCGCCTCCACCCGTAGAACCCGGCTCCTTAAAAGCGAAAAAGCTTAGTGTACCAAAAGTAGACCAAGTTCGTTTTGCTCCTCCTATTGTTAAAAAAGGTGGAAAAAAGTTGCCCCCACCTGTTGTGAGGAAAGATAAATCGGCATTGCCACCACCACCGCCGCCGATTGAGCCAAAACCAGAAAAAAAAGGGAATGACAATGAGCCAACTACGGTTAATCTTGTTCAAGCTACAGAGACTAAGGTAATCAAGCGGGATCACACGTTATCCTCAGATCAAAAAGATATTAAAGAGGTAGCGGTGAAGGGATATGCTACTACTATAAATGCAAAAAAGAAAGGTGATGTAAACACAATCAGGGTAACACCCGTTAAAGAAATCACAATTACAGGTTATCCAAAAAAGCAATAACTACTGCGGTACATAAACCACATATTTAGTCTCAAAAAAATCTTCTTCAAAATAAGCTGAAAGCGGGTATAACTCTGCTTTCAGTTTTGATTCTTTGATCTCTTCTGCCAAATCACCTCCTTTTAAATACAAAATTCCATTCGGAATGGCGTTTAAGGAGTCTTTTTTAAATTTGCCCTGTATCCATGGATAAAATTCGCCCAAACGCGTAACCGCTCTCGATACCACAAAATTAAATTTCTCCTTAATCTGCTCGGCTCTTAAATGGTCGCCCCTTAAATTCTCCAAACCTAATGCCGAAGCCACTTCTTTTACCACTTTAATCTTTTTTCCGATAGAATCGACCAGATAAAAATCTGTTTCAGGAAACAAAATGGCCAATGGTATGCCCGGAAACCCACCACCTGTACCTACATCTAAAACCGATTCGCCAGCTTTAAAATTGCATACTTTAGCTATCCCCAACGAGTGCAGTACGTGGCGCTCATATAACTCTTCGATATCCTTTCTCGAAATTACATTAATCTGTGCATTCCAAAAGCTATATAAATCGAACAATTGCGAAAATTGAGCAATCTGTTTATCACTTAGGTTAGGAAAATATTTTAAAACGATATTGGGCTTTACATCAAGCATATTGTAATTGCTAAAGGATTATTGAATTATTTCCAGTTTACTTTTTTCTTGCCAAACATGGCTAAAAATCCGTTCATGGTTAAAAACAGAAACAAAAGTATGTCTAAAATCGGGAACCACCAACGCAAATCGCTATAGTTTAAGCGTTTCAGCACCTTCGGGTAGATAAAACACCTGATGATGATGCTTAATCCGAGGATGCCCAAGGCTACATATTGCGCCTCACGACTGAAAAACATACATGCGGCAAAGGATGCATAAAACAAAAACTGAAAAACAATCTGAAGGCTCAAAATAAACTTGTGCTTTGATTTATAGAACTTTCCAGCGCCAAAATGACGCTTTTTCTGCCTCAGGTAACCTGCCCAGGTATTATTAGGTTCGCTCCAAACATGGCTATCGCGGTGTAAACGGATCTCTGTATTGTATTTATTGGCGTGTGCGTTTACAAATAAATCATCATCGCCTGATGGGATATGCATGTGCGCTGCAAAGCCTTTATTTTTGAAAAAAAGCGATTTTTTATAGGCCATATTACGTCCAACCCCCATATACGGCATACCTTTTAAGGCGAAAGCCAGGTAATTTACAGCAGTAAAAAAGGTTTCGAACCGGATTAATGCATTTAGCAGACTTCTTTTTTTCATATAGGGCGAGTAGCCCAAAACGATTTCAGTATTTTCATCAGCAGGCTGCTGCATATCCATTAACCAATGCGCAGAAGCTGGTGTACAATCTGCATCAGTAAAAACCAACCAATCGTACTTAGCGGCCTTTATTCCCATGGTTACCGCAAATTTCTTACCTGCTATAAATTTATCGTTATCTAAAATCTTAACTACTTTCAGGTTACGGTGTTTCTTCTCTAATTGTTCTAAAAACTCCTCTGTACCATCCCAAGAGCGATCGTTAACCACCACAACTTCGAACTCCGGATAATCCTGGCTTAATAATGCAGGCAGATACTGCTCTAAATTTACAATTTCGTTTCGGGCACAAACAATTACACTTAATGGTTTTTGAGCAGAGAGTGGAATCTCCTCGATAGCTACATTGGCCAATTTCAAATGAACAAAAAGTACATAGTAAAGCTGAACCAAAAGGCAAAAGGCCAATATCGAGAGCAGAATAATTTCAAGCAGGGTTAATATCACGATGGTAAAATAAACAGGCGCAAATTTCTCATTTTTAATCTGTAAATCACTTTTATGTGGATAAAAAATTAAACAAAAATATGCCCTCAATTTTTGCTATTTTTGGCAGATTTTCGACGAGAAAAAACACATATAAACCGCCAACCGTTAAAATAACAATTAGTTTTAATAAAATGTATTTTGATGGTGGTAAGCTCCACCTAACAATTGGAGAAAAATAAATAGAAACAGATGAAATTTAGTTTACAGGCTAACGATCCACTATCTAAAGCCAGGGCCGGAACGGTAACAACTGCTCATGGCGAAATACAAACCCCTATTTTTATGCCTGTGGGCACTGCTGGAACGGTAAAAGCCGTACATCAGCGCGAACTGAAAGAGGATATTGACGCAAAAATCATTTTAGGCAATACTTACCACTTATATTTAAGACCCGGCTTAGATATCCTTGAAAAAGCTGGTGGATTACATCAATTTATTGGCTGGGACCGTCCGATTTTAACAGATAGTGGCGGCTACCAGGTGTATTCTTTAAGTAAAGTCCGTAAAATTAAAGAAGAAGGCGTTACTTTCCACTCCCATATTGATGGATCGAAACACCTTTTTACGCCAGAATACGCAATGGATATTCAGCGGACCATTGGTGCCGATATTATTATGGCCTTTGATGAGTGCACGCCATACCCATGCGATTATACTTATGCAGCGCAATCAATTAAAATGACACACCGTTGGTTAAAACGCTGTTGTACCCGTTTTGATAGTACAGAACCTAAATATGGTTTCGACCAGACCCTTTTCCCTATTGTTCAGGGTTCGGTATATAAAGATTTGCGTATAAAATCGGCAGAATTTATTGCCAGCATGAACCGTGAAGGCAATGCCATTGGTGGTTTATCCGTTGGTGAGCCAGCGGAAGAAATGTATGCCATGACAGAAGTGGTATGTAATATATTACCAGAAGAAAAACCACGTTATTTAATGGGCGTGGGTACGCCGATCAATATTTTGGAGAATATTGCGCTGGGGATCGACATGTTCGATTGCGTAATGCCAACCAGAAATGCCAGAAATGGCATGCTTTTTACCAGAAATGGTATTATCAACATCAGGAATAAAAAATGGGAGAACGATTTCTCTCCATTGGATGCGGAGAGCGATCTTCATGCTGATTTAGTAACCAGTAAAGCATATTTAAGACATTTGGTACATAGTAAGGAGATGCTTGGCGCTCAAATTGCTACCTTGCATAATCTGCATTTTTATCTTTGGCTGGTAAAACAGGCCAGAGAAAAGATAATTGCTGGTGAATTTTACGAGTGGAAAAACAAAATGGTTAGAATATTAGGCAATAAGCTATAAAATGAATCTGTTAAAAGGAAGGATAAAAATCATCGATCAGTATATTATCGGAAAATACCTGGGTACATTTATTTATACCCTAGCCATTTTTGTGATCATTATTGTAGTGTTCGACCTGTCGGAAAAGATGGATGATTTTATGAAAAGCGGCCTGAGTTTTTGGGGAATCCTTTCCAAATATTACGCAGGCTCTATTCCTTTTTATGTGAATATGCTTTCACCACTGATCAATTTTATTGCGGTAATTTTCTTTACGGCTAAAATGGCCGATCAGACTGAAATTGTACCCATTTTAAGCGGTGGCGTGAGTTTTAACCGCTTTTTATTTCCTTACCTAGTGTCGGCTACGATTATTTTCTCAGCCAACTTACTTTCAAATCTATACATCCTCCCATATACCAATACCTTAAAAAATAGCTTCGAGAATACGTATGTAAAACGTAATGATCCTTCCACAAAATCAAACATCCATATGAAACTGGATGACAAAACCTATATTTACATTGATAATTTCGACAACAAAACGAATTCAGGATACCGGTTTTCTTTGGATAATTTTAGTGGAGATGTACTCACCAAAAAGATCGTTGCAGAAAATATAAAATGGGATTCGCTTAAACGCAAATGGCAGTTGAACAACTACTCCATCCGTAAGATCGATGGCTTGAAAGAAACCATGATTTATGGCAACGGGAAGTTAAAAGATACCATTCTGGATATGCGTCCCGATGATTTTTCGGCGTATGACAATGTGGTGCAAAATTTAACTACGAAGGAGCTCTCTGACAAGATTAGGAAAGAAAAAATCCGCGGAACAGGCGTAATGAATGATCTACAGTTTGAAAAATACAAACGTTATCTACACCCACTCTCAGCTTTTGTATTAACGCTGATCGGCGTAGCGCTATCTTCGCGTAAAGTACGCGGAGGCGTCGGTGTATCGTTAGGTATCGGAATCTTCATTAGCTTCGCTTATATCGTATTTAATCAGTTCACACAGATGTTTTCTACCAAAGGTGGGTTACCGCCTTTTGCGGCTGTTATTATGCCTACATTATTCTTTGGCTTATTAGGTTTTTACCTATTAAGAAAAGCACCAAAATAGCGATGGACGTTACCAAAAAAAATTTACTTATCCTTCATCTTACTGTATTTGTTTGGGGCTTTACGGGCGTACTTGGCAAATTAATTTCTATTGATGCAGTGCCCATGGTTTGGTACCGGGTATTGATTGCCGCAGCTACACTTTTTGCGTGGTTCTTAATCACTAAAAAGAATATTAAGATCACTAAAAAACAGTTCATCCAATTCTTTTTAACGGGAGGAATTGTAGCTATTCACTGGATATTTTTCTTTCATGCCATTAAAGTTTCTACTGTTTCGGTAACCTTGGTTTGCCTCTCGTCTTTTACTTTATTTACCGCAATTTTAGAACCGCTGATTAAAAAACAGCCGATACAAATGGGCGATATTCTGATCGGTTTATTGATTATTTTAGGTATATATATGATCTTTAAATTCGAAGGCCAGTATACTTTAGGAATTATTTTTGGTTTGCTGGCTGCAGTCGCATCAAGTCTTTTTTCAACTATAAATTCTACTTTGGTACAAAAAAGTGAGCCTTCCATCATTAGTTTTTACGAGCTTGTTGGTGCGCTTTTCTGGATCACTTTGTACCGTTTATATGATGGAACACTGTTACACACAGCATTCAATTTAAGTACCAAAAACTGGTTCTATCTTATTCTTCTCGGCACACTTTGCACATCCGTTGCTTATGTAGCTGGTGTTGCAGTTATGAGAACTTTATCGGCTTTTAGAGTTGCATTAATTACCAATCTGGAACCTGTATATGGAATAGTTTTAGCCTTCGTTTTCTTTCAAAGCAAAGAGCAGATGACAGGTGGATTTTATATTGGTGCAACCATTATCCTGGCCTCTATTTTTCTCTATCCGATCTACAAAAAGAGAAAGAATCAACTATAAATACAAACTATAGAAATTTAAATTTTCTTTAGAAATCATACCAGCTGAACGGACTGTTTCAGCCGTACCTATTGCCGACGCTTATTTTTTTCAGAACAGCTTAACACTCAAATTCTCTCCATTAAATTTACTGACATAGATTAGTAAAAGCGTAATGAGGAAGCTTATCAAAGCTGCGCTTACTTAGCATCATAAAGCCACCAGATCGCCTTACATAGAGATGCAAAAGTTAAATAATTAAAAGCAGCGAACGAACATCCAAGACATCAAAAATCTAATGCTTCACACATGCAAGATAGCCAAGCTTAATCAAACCATCAGAACAAAAACGACAGCTCTAAATGCGGAGAATTACAGCTAAAAAATGCAATCTATCGTGAAGTGAAAGATCAAAAACAGACATTGACCACAAGCATGCACATCTCCCTGAAGATAGAAAGTGCATATACAAAAGTATACCAAAAGCAAGATGAATCACCGTTCAAAATCGTTGAGCTGAATTAATATTTTGGAGCAAAATTCGCGAATTACCAGGCGGAATTTCATCACTATCCATTGTGTATTTCAGCAAATGATAAAGATCGATCTTCCAGCAATAAGATCAGACAGACGCGAACAAGGCTTGTATAAACAGCTCAAATCGGATGCTTCAATACAAGTTCAAAACTCAATCCTTAAACTTGGTGAACAAAGAATTTCGTATAGAAAACGTTTAAGCAGTCGCCAACTAAAACCCTTAATTAAAGACCAGATTTGGAGCTAACAAAACAAAGATTCTGAATATAAAATTGATCAAAATATTCTTTATTTTAAATCAGAAATAGCAGCCAAACTGCAAACATTATCCAGGCTTAATATTATTTTATTTTAGCAAAAAATATATCAATAAAAAGTGCAGAGATCGAAGACACCAATTAGCAAAAATTCACAATTAAAATCCTACAAAAACGGATAGTTAAAGCGGCTAAAACCCTAACCAAAAAAGCCGATCTAAAGGGGCAGAAAACAGAGATAAAATAACAAATAAAAGACCAAAATTCTCGTTTTAAATCCGCACCAAACATGAGGTATTTTCCATATAAATTCAATACAATTCTGAGTTGTCAAGTCACATAGAAAGTAAGATTGCTTATCTAAAACTTATCAGGCTTCAGTTCTGGACAGTTTTCAATCGCTATAAAAGCCTTCAAAAGAAGTGCAAAAATCTAAAGCATTTACAGCTAATCAACACCAAAATATCAGCAAAAATTACGGTTACAAATCTAAATTAAACAAGCTTTTTCTCATGCAAACGAGAAAAATTCACCAATTTTGAATTTCGAGAAGATAAGAGCTAAAAGAATAAAAAACCTAATTTAGACATCAATAAACACGCTTTTTAGCGCAAAAACAAAAATCACTTTAAAACATTCCGAAAACACCATTATTCACGAATATCGTCAGGAAATTGCATTATAAGGTCGAATTATTACAAAATTAGGGGTTCAAAACCGCGAAAAAACATACAATTTTCACCGATGAGATCAAATTCGGAGCAAGAAATCGAGGTTAAAAACCAGACTTAAAGCTGGAGTAAACCTACAATTTACGGTGACATTACCTGCATTTCAACTGCATCATATTCATCAGAACTGAGTAACAAACACGAAGAGCGGGAAGAAATATCACCAAAACACTCCTCAAGTAATTGCTAAAAAACAAAGACATTTTGTCACATAAATCTAATCTCAAATATTTAAAGGGATTTCCAATAAGCAATTCACACCATACATTTTGCTTCAAAACATTACAGATGGAACTCAATTTATAAGCAGGTTTTCGCACGCTGAAAGTAAATTTCAGAACAACTAAACCCTAATCAAAGTCCTAGCAATTCTTCCAGCATTAAAGCCCAAAAAGCATCGATGAGCATTACAAAATCCAGCTGCATTTTAAGCTATTGCCTGAGCCCAATCAAATTCTAAAAACTATACAAAAATTAAAAAAGGCGATAAAATTTTTGAAGAAAATCGATTAATAAGTGTAAATTAAATCAATAAAGTTAATGCGATTAAAAATGTTGAGTGAAGCCTAAATCGACAATAAAATTCATTAAAAAACAAAGGAAAAATCAACAAATTAAGGATTTACATAAAATTCATTAATATTTAAAAATCAACAACTTAAATAATTTTACATAAATTAAATATTTACAAAATTCAATACTTACAAATTTTAAAAAACTAAATATTTTAGCAAAGAATTTAGATGAATTTAAACTTACCAAACAAGAAACTAATTATCAAGTATTTAAGCACCATTACTTTAAGTTTCACATCACTATCGGTTTTTGGGCAGATTTTCAGCACTGCACAAAACCCACTTAGTGTAAAATGGAACTATATTTATTCAGATGGCTTTAAAATCATCTATCCGCAAGAACTGGAGAAAGAAGCCCAAAGAATGGCCAATACCCTACCCTTTATCTATCCCAAAATAGGTCTGGGTTTGAGGCAGCAAAAAACTGCTATCCCACTCTTACTTCAGAACCGCGGAACCGCGGCAAACGGCTTTGTTCAGCTCGCACCCAAGAAGTCTGAATTCTATGCAACCCCACCTCAGTTTTTCGACAGTCAGGATTGGCTAAACAACCTAGCAGTTCACGAACTTAGACACATTGCCCAGTTTGACAAATTGACAGGAACGCAAGTACATCCCTTTCCTGAACTGGTTTACTTCGCTTACTTTGGCGCGGGCATCCCCACCTGGTTTTTCGAGGGCGACGCGGTGGTTAACGAAACTGCTTTGACTAATTCGGGCAGAGGCCGGCAGCCCAATTGGATCATGCCTTACCGGGCTTCAATTTTAGAAGGCAAAAAAATCTCATACAGTAAAGCCTATTTCGGTTCGAACAAAGACGCAACTCCCGGCTACTACCAAACCGGATATCTGATGGTATCGGATATGAAAGAAAAATTTGGGCAGTTCATTTCAGACAGCATACTTAGTGACATTAGAAAAAGACCAGTAAGGCTGTACCCCTTTTCGCAGAGCTTAAAAAAATTCACGAAACGAAATTCCAGAACCTACTTTGTTTCTACCCAAAATAAGCTTGCTGAAAAATGGAAATTACAGCAGGAAAAATCTATTACAGAAAGCTATGAAAGCTTAAATAAAAAAGCTGATCTGGCAACCGATTATTTCCTTCCTGTTCGGCTAAATAAAAACCAGGTTTTAGCCCTAAAAGAAAGCAAGACAGATGCGCGATATTTCGTGATTATTAACGAGGATAAATCAGAGCGAAAATTATTCGGAATTGGTTATCAGGAACAGCCTTGGTTTAGCTTAAAAAATGATCTTTTAGTTTGGGATGAAATACGCTACGATCCGCGCTACAAACAACGGAGTTACAGCGTAATCTGTTCATATAATTTGAAAACCAAAAAATTCAACAAATTAAGCAGCAAAAGCAGGCTCTTCTCTCCCAGCCTTTCTAACGATGGAAAGAAAATCATCGCTTCAAAAGTAGAGCTTAACAATCAGTTCAATCTGGTTGAGTTAGATGCAGTCTCGGGAAAAATTTTAAAGATCTATCCTAACCTCAAAAACGAAATCTTGCAGACGCCTTCCTTCGATCAGTTAGGAAATAAGATTGCTTATATCAGCGTAAATGAAAAAGGAAAAAGTTTATGGTTGGTTGATGGAGAAAAAAAAACGCAATTGATTTCTAACAGCCGACAACAGCTAAGTCGACCGATCTTTATCAACGACAAAATTGTTTTCAATGCGCACTTTAATGGGATCGATAATATCTACAGTATAGATCCTGATTCGAAAAAAATAAGTGCACTCAGCACCTCCAAGTATGGAGCCTTTAACCCTAGCGAAACCACCGATGGAAAAATCATTTTTAACAATTATAAAATCAATGGCTACGAAATTGCAGAGACGGTATTAACCGAAAAACCAGTTGGAGAAAATAACTTTGTGGATTTCTCGGAAGCTGCAGAAAAGCAGGAAAACGTAGGAAATGTTTTCGACAACATTCCCGACAGTACCTACCAAACCAAGCGCTATCATCAGGCCTTAAATCTTTTCAGTTTTCACAGTATTATTCCAGTAATCGACAATGAATACGTTTTCGGTCTGGAGTTACAATCAAACAATCTGCTCAACACGATGGACTTTTATACGGGTGCAAAATACCACCGCGATTTAAAACGTTTTGAGTACACAGCAGATATTAGCTATAAGGCGCTTTATCCTGTATTTAGTGTGTTGTACCGCAACCGCCCGAAAAGAACGTTCTACAGAGCTAAAAACGCAGTACAACAAGGCGACTGGAGAGAGAACTACATCAAGTTTAATGCATCGGTTCCGCTATCGTTCAACACGCGCAATGAGAACTATACTTTTACCTTAAATGCGGCAACTAGTTTTACGCAAAGATACATGCCAGAAAATATGCCAACTGGTTTTATACGCGAGCTTAAATTTCCGATGGAATACAACTTTACTTTCAACCACAGTGTGCGCACTACCGAAAGAGATATTGCCCCCAAGTGGGCACAAGTGTTTAGGGCAACTTATAATCACCAACCCTTCGATAAAAACTTAAAAGGAGAAATCTTAGCACTCGAAAGTTTCCTTTACTTTCCTGGCTTTGCTAAAAACCATTCCTTTTTGGCAAGCTTCAATTACCAGAAAGCAAGTGGTGTAAACCAATACGCCACTGAGATTGCAACCGTGTATGGATATAACAACATCTTAGCAAAAAGTAAACTGCAAAACAGTCTGCTTTTTAACTATCGTTTCCCCTTTGCTTTTCCCGATTGGGAATTGGGTCCTTTCGCTTACGTGAGAAATTTTAGGGCAGGTTTATTTTGCCATTACGAGAACATTGGCAAGGGCACAACCTTTAACGATCCGAAAACTTACGGGGTAGAATTGAACACCAGTGTAAACCTTTTGCGCTATCAACCTGTTGTAGATTTAGGAGCGAGATTGGTTTTTGTTAATCAGATTTACAATCAAAATCCGATATTAGAGTTTTCATTTAATTATAGCTTTTAAAATCATGAGCGCAAAAACAATCTCCATCATTATCCTGACTGCATTACTTACCATATTTTTAATGGTGAATACCGAACCCGTTGATTTCGACTTCCTGGTTACCACACTTCCAGTATCTAAACTTCTGGTTATCGGCATTTGCATCATCATCGGTTTTATCATTGGCTTTGTTGTGGGCCGACCAAGGAAAACGATTAGCAGTTATGATGATGAGATCGAAAGGAATCAACCTGTTTCGAATAAAAAAGAATTGAGTGATGAGGATCGGGATTATATTAGCTAGAGCCGAATCCTATGATTTGTGTTTCACAGACCATCAAGTTTTTTCTTGATATAATTTCTTACAAATATTCAGAAAAGCAAAGCCTGCAGTTCGTTTAATTGTTAGTCGGGCTTTCCGCTAAATCTTTTAAAATACTGCTGTCATGCTGAGGCACGAAGCATCTCTTTCATCGCTTACAGATGCTTCGTACTTCAGCATGACAGTGAAACGGAAGTAGGTGCTGATTTTAAAAGGATACCGCTGCAATCCCGTTTAGGTGGCTTGGGCAATTGCTACTATTTAAGCATCCATAGCAAAGAGTATAAAAATCTTTCTTTCGCTAATTGAGTGCCGACATAATTTCTCCGTAAAGTAAACCACTACCCCCGCCATAATGCTGGATAATTTTCAGCGATGGCCTTACGGCGAGAAGTTTATTTTTCAGTTCGGTTTCTGATTCCGGATCGATGCCATTGCCGAGTAAAACCAGATCAATGTGTTGTTCTTTACAAATGGAAATGGCTTCTTCATCTGTGCAAACACACAAACCTTTCCATTCGGGCCTGGCATTCAACAATCGGTTCATTACTGCAGTAATTTCTGTATCCCGGCCAATATAAAGTATAGTTGTTTGCATATTTTCAAAACCAATAAACCTCGCAGGTTTTGAAAACCTGCGAGGTTTATTCAAAATTATTTTTTAATTCAATTCCATCGGAACATCCATCAATAAAACCTCTGCACCTGCAGTATTAGCTTTAAAACTAATGCTGTCAGTATCCCAAACGCCTAATCCATCCCTTTTGCTCAACACTTGTCCGTTTATGGTTACTTCGCCATTGATTACGAAAGCATAAACACCGTTTCCAGCTTTTTTGATTTTATATTCTGTTTCAAAACCTTCATCAAACTTACCTAACGAAAACCAGGCATCCTGATGAATCCAAACTCCAGCATCATCAGCGTTTGGCGATAAAATCTGCTGGAAGTTATTGTGCCTTGCTGCAACATCTAATGTTTGCTGATCGTAACGTGGCGTAATGTTTTTCTTGTTCGGAAACAACCAGATCTGCAATAAATTTAATTGCTCGTCTGCATTAGCATTAAACTCGCTATGACTAACACCTGTTCCGGCACTCATTACCTGGATTTCTCCATTTTTAATTACAGCCGAATTACCCATACTATCTTTGTGCGCAATTGCACCAGCCAATGGAATGGTAATAATTTCCATGTTATCGTGTGGATGAGAGCCAAAGCCCATTCCACCATCAATACTGTCGTCATTTAAAACCCTTAAAACTCCGAAGTGCATCCTTTCTGGATTGTAGTAATTAGCAAAACTGAATGAATGGTGTGCATCTAACCAGCCATGATTAGCATGACCGCGGGTGTTTTCTTTGTGCAAAATAAACTGTGACATAAATTTCCTTTCTTGTTTATGATACAAATTTACAGCAGCGATGTTTACCAAACATTGATGTAGGGTAAGAAAGTAGTCGGGAGTCCAGAGTCCTAAGTCTTGAGTCAATCACCGATCGTGCCTTGCTAGTACAGCATCACTATTAAGCTCCCTTAGTGCATCTAGTGCTACCCAATTTGCTTTTTTATTGTTTTGAGCAAGGATATTGTTTGCGGTTTCAATGGCATGCTCATGCAGGAAAACATTTCGCTTGCCAATTTGCCTTAATGCCCAGTTGATTGCCTTTTTAACAAAATTCCGGTTATCGCAGGCTTCTCTTTCAATGATTGGAAGAAAACCCAGAAAAGTTTCGTTGGGTTCTTTCTTGAGGTGTACGGCTGCCTCGGCCATCAGCACAAAGCCTGTTCTTTTTACAAATTCGGCTTGGGCCTGGGCAAACTCAAAGGCTTTCGACTTAAAATAAGGCGTTTTAACGAAAAGATTTCCGCAAGCCTGATCACATATATCCCAGGAGCTAAAATCATTCGTCCAAGCATTTATTTGCGTTTCTGACACCTGTTTATAATCGCCAACAATGGTTGCTAAAAGCTGGGCTTCATGAAACCCAGTTTCCCAAAGCAATAAAGACAGTTCCTGATTTTTGCCGATCTGTTTGGCCAGTTTTCTAATATTTGGCACCCGAGTACCGAAAGCCTTGACAGTATCGATCCCAAAATGAGCCATTTTCTTCAGGTAATCAGGCTCACTAATGGATTTTAATTCAGAAAGGACAAAGTCGATATCGTTCATCATACGAATTTAGTCTTTTTGAAAGACTTCGGAAGTTTCAAAGGCCTGCGCCTAGACAAAACTTTCGAAGTCTCTAGACAAAACAATTAGAATTATTTTAACATAACCAATCCTTAACACTGTTTCGGTCTTAAGTTTACATCTATCTTTTAAACTTGTTTCAATTTAACCATAACAATCAGCCTTATAAAATCTATGCAAAAAAACATCATCTGGATGCTATTAGCGTCTTGCCTCTTCGCATTTTCCTGCAAAAAGAACAAATTATCTGAAGAGAATCTCAACACAGCAAATCTGAAAAAAAACACACTGTTGACCACTTCGGCAGAAACCAGTGCCGCTGCAAGTGTAAATACCTACACAAATACATCAAGCTATATCAGTACAGGTTTTTCATTTTTAAACCCAACACAGCTGGATAAAAACCGCCAGGCTATTGGCGGCAGTGCTTACACCGAGGTATATGGCTTTAATGTTCCTGAAGAAAACAGGGTAAGGGGTATCAGATGGAATGAAGATGATGAAACTACATCGATATGGCGCCCCCAGGGAATAGCTGGTTTTTCTAGAAATGGTGTACGTTACTTATTGGTAAGTTGGTATGCCAAAGATGCTGCAGAGAGCAAAGGATCGAGAATTACCCTTATCGACATCAGCCCAAGTTCGAGCACTTATTTAACTTACAGGCACATTTTACTGGTACAGCCAACTCTTCCAACTGGCACACTTGATTATACGCAATATGGCACTTATGCCCCCTTAAATGTACATGCTGGCGGGATAGCTTATTTTAATGGTAAAGTTTATTTAAGCAGTACAAGTTTGGGCTTAAGGGCTTTCGATTTAGACAAAATTATTGAGGTAACTTCAGGAACCGGTACCGAAAATAAATGTGGCAAAGATGCCAGTGGAAATCTTTACGCTTTTAATTACCGATACATACTTCCACAAATAGGTTATTATAAAATCAACGATGCAAGTCCTTTTTCAACCGTACAGGTAAATTACGAGAACAATCAATTATGGACAGGGCAATATTATGCCGGAAGTGCAGATGCATCAATTGTTCCTAAAATATTTGGGTTTCCTATAAACACATCTGGAGAACTGCAGAATTCAGGTATACAAACAGTGATTCCCAAAAACAGTCTGTTTACTTCAGATCATGCGCATGGCATACAAGGCGTTTTTAGAAAAGGAAACAGAACCTGGCTTTCTTGCACCGGATCGCCTAGCGAATCGTACGGATCTACAGCCCGCTTAGCAAGATATACAGATGGTGATACCAATACCGTTAGATACAGATGGCCATACGGCGCTGAATCGTTATATCTTGAAGCACAATATGGATATTTATGGAGCTTAACAGAATTTGAACCCAATGCCGGAGCTCAAAACGGCAGTCAGGTTAACCGTTGTATATTTGCTGTAGATTTTTCAAAATACGAATAGAAACCTTAATCAAATAAAAAGAGGCTATATCATAATTTTAAATCTATCTCGTGAGAAAATTCGTCATTTCGACTGAAGTGCAGCGAAGTGTTCCAAAGGAACTCCTTCGGTCGAAATGACGATATCATGCCTTAAGCTAATGCCTGCTCAATATCAGCTAAAATATCGTTGATATGCTCCAAACCAATTGATAAACGGATTGAACCTTGCTCAATACCAACTTCGTTACGTTGTTCTTCAGTAAGTTTGCTGTGCGTACTGGTAGCAGGGTGTGTTGCAATAGAACGGGTATCGGCCAAATTTGCTGAGATAGAGAACATTTCCAGACCGTCCATAAACTTACGTGCAGCATCAATACCGCCTTCAACCACAATGGTTACAATGCCACCACCCTGTTTCATTTGCTTTTTGGCAATATCGTACTGAGGGTGCGATGGTAAAAACGGATACTTTACGAGTTTAACTTTCGGGTGTTTTTCTAAATATTCTGCAACTTTCAAGGCATTTTCACAATGGCGGTCCATACGGATGGCCAAAGTTTCTAAACTTTTAGATAAAATCCATGCGTTAAAAGGCGATAACGCCGGTCCGCTGTGACGGGCAAAAGCAATCACATCTGCAATTAAACCTTTGGCACCTAAAATAACACCACCCAATACTCTTCCTTGTCCATCAATATATTTGGTAGCCGAGTGGATCGAAATGTGCGCACCATACTTAATCGGCTGTTGCAGATATGGTGTGGCAAAACAATTATCAACAACCAGTAATACATTGTGTTTTTTAGCCAGATTGCCCAAAAATTCCAGATCGATAATGTCGATACCAGGATTAGATGGCGTTTCTACAAAAATCATTTTGGTATTCGGTTTAATCAAAGCTTCCCAATCCTGGGGTTTATCCAGATCGGCATAATCGAAAGTTACGCCCCAGTTAGAAAAAACATTGGTTAATAATTGATGGGTAGAACCAAAAACCGATCTGCTCGAAACCAAGTGGTCGCCATTTTTTAAAAATGCACCAAATGTGGTAAAAATCGCGGCCATACCTGTTGCAGTGGCAAAACCATCTTCGGCACCTTCTAGCAGGCACATTTTCTCTATAAACTCTGATGTATTTGGATTTGAATAACGGCTATATACATTCCCTTCCTTTTCGTTAGCAAACAAAGCACGCATTTCTTCCGCATCTTCAAATTTATAACTCGAAGTAAGGTAAATTGGTGATGAATGCTCTTTATGTAAACTACGTTCGGTTTGAGTGCGTATAGCTATGGTTTCAAAATTTTCGGATTTCATTTTTAAGTATCAAGATTTGAGTATCAAGAGATGGTTATCAAGATTTAAGTATCAAGTATCAAGATGTGGTGTGAGCATAAAGTCGTCATCATAAATTTTAAGATGTGCTTCTCGATACTTGCTACTTGGTACTTTATACTTCTCTTTTGTTTATTTTGTAAGTAAAATTAATAGTCGCAGAGCGGCCTAAAATATTCGATACAGAGCAATATTTATCGAAAGTCATGGCTAATGCACGCTCAACTTTTTGAACGCTTAAATCGCCGAATAACTCGAAGTGAATATCGATTACATCAAAAATCGGTGGCATTTCTTCCTCTTTTCTGGTGGCGTTTATGGCGATTTTAATATCATCAAGTGGTTCCTTCTGCTTGGTTAATACATTTACCATATCAATACCGCTGCAGCCACCCAATCCAATCAATAACATCTCCATCGGTCTGAAACCTTTTCCTTCACCACCAATAGCAGCTTTTGCATCCAACTCTACAGTAAAACCGCTCTCGTTTTCTGCTTCAAAATTAAATTTACCGCTTTTGCGGATTAGATTTATGTTCATTTTGTATAGTATCAAGTATTGAGTATCTGGTATCAAGCCCCTAAGCCTTACCTTCCAACCTTCTACCTTAATTTAAATTTATTATTTAATCCCCTAGCATTTTTGCTATTCGAACGCCATGCGCCCAGCTTAAATACCATAAAATACTAAGTTATTTTCTTCCAGTTCAGGCAATTTAACCGGATGGTTAAAAAGTGCAAAAACCGACGAGCCGCTACCACTCATTAAAGCGAATGTTGCGCCTGCATCGTATAAACTGGTTTTTATTTGACGAATTTGGGGATACTTTGCGAATACCGATAGTTCGAAATCGTTGATAACCTTATTTTTCCATGTTGTTGGATGCAAATGTATAATTTCTTTTAATGATTGCAAAGGTTTTTGAGGTTTTACATGTGCGTAAGCATCAGCTGTACTCACATGTACAGGCGGTTTTACCAAAACTTTAAACCAGGCTGACAAATCTATTTCACACTTTTCAAATTCATCACCTTTATTAAATGCATAAACGGGTTTGTTCTCGATAAAAAAAGCACAGTCTGCCCCTAGCTGACGGGCGTAACCTTCCATCTGATCAACAGACATCCCCAAACTGAATTTCTCATTTAATAATTTGATCAAAAAAGCACAATCTGCCGATCCCCCACCCAAACCTGCACCAACAGGGATATTTTTCAATAAATTTATCCGCTGTGCAGGGATATCATAATCCTTCTTTACCAATTGGTAGGCTTTAAAACACAGGTTATCGTTCGGATCGCCAGGAATATCAATCCCATGAATCTTGCACGAAGTTACCACTGCATCGGTAATTTCGACCGAATCTTTAATATTGATCGGATAAAAAACGGTTTCGAGGTTGTGGTAACCATCAGCACGTTTTTCGGTGATATTTAAACCTAGGTTTATTTTTGCGTTGGGAAAAGATAGCATGTTAGTCCTGAGTCGTAAGTCGTAAGTCCATGGTGCCGAAACCAGCGGGGACTCATTGTGCAAACATACAAAAGTGTTTTTTACTGGGTTGGGTTTCTTTTCATTTTATATCTTCAGGCTTTTTGGAGCGCAATTGCAGTGATCATGGGTTACTTTGTTCCCGTGTTCCACTTTTACGCTTCGCTTCCTCGTACCTCGCTGCAGGATAACGCTGCACCTGGGGCTAAGGGGCCAGTTGCTACTGCTATTAATGAGTTGAAAAGCAAAACCGTAAATTTTAAACCTGGTTGCAGTGGAAAGCCCACAGCGAGGACTTGAAACGAAAAGCAGGACAGGTGGCTGCCATTAGCATAGCACATTCATTTCCAAAAAACAATTATCAGTACAATGTTAGTAAATGCTCAGTGTGCATAAAAATGATTCCGAACACCTGATAAATTTTAGATATTTGTAGTTAATTAATTATTTACAATTTAGAAGCCCCTTAAGGGGTTTGGGGTGTATGAAACAATATTTAGATTTAATGCAACATGTGCTTGGTCATGGCGCTCAAAAGCACGACCGTACCGGCACCGGAACAATAAGTGTTTTTGGTTATCAGATGCGTTTTAACCTTCAGGAAGGTTTTCCGATGGTGACGACAAAGAAACTGCATTTAAAATCTATTATACATGAGTTAATCTGGTTTTTAACCGGCGATACCAATATTAAATATTTAAAAGATAATGGTGTACGTATTTGGGACGAATGGGCCGACGAAAACGGCAACCTGGGACCGGTTTATGGTTCGCAATGGAGAAACTGGCCAACACCAGATGGGCAGCACATCGATCAGATTACCAATATCATCAATACGATAAAGAACAACCCCGATTCGCGCAGGATTATTGTTTCTGCATGGAACGTTGCTGAAATCGAGAATATGGCTTTGCCTCCTTGTCATGCATTTTTTCAATTCTATGTGGCCGATGGAAAGTTAAGCTGCCAGTTATATCAGCGCAGTGCGGATATTTTCTTGGGCGTACCTTTTAATATTGCATCTTACGCTTTATTAACCATGATGGTAGCGCAGGTGTGCGGCTTAGAAGCCGGAGATTTTATCCATACCCTTGGCGATGCACATTTATACAACAACCATATCGAACAGGCTAACCTACAATTAAGCCGCGAGCCTAAAGCATTACCAACCATGAAAATCAACCCAGATGTGAAAAGCATTTTTGATTTTAAGTTTGAGGATTTTAGCCTGGAGAATTACGAAGCGCATCCGCATATTAAGGGGATAGTGGCGGTGTAACCCCCCGCCCCCTGGAGGGGGAGCTAAAGACATGAGGGGAAAGATAGCAATAAAAATAAAATAATATAGAGATTAAGCACTACAAATGAACGATGGAAATTCAAGTTCTCCTTTAGGGGCGGAGGAGTTAAACGATAGAACGGAAAAGCCCCTTCAGGGGTTGGGGTTATCCATTGCCGTAGCTGTAGGCGAAAACTTTGCAATAGGCAAAAACAACCAGCTTTTATGGCATATGCCAGCCGATTTAAAGTTTTTTAAACAAACAACTTCGGGACACACGGTTGTGATGGGCCGCAAAACCTTCGATTCTGTGGGTAGACCATTACCTAACCGCAGGAATATTGTAATTACCAGAGATCCCAGTTTGAAAATAAACGGTGTTGAAGTAGTAAACAGCTTAGATGAAGCTTTGGAAATTACTCAAGCAGAAGAAAAACCCGTATTTATTGTCGGCGGGGCTGAAATTTACAGACAAGCATTGCCTAAAACTACCACACTTTATTTAACTACCATCCACCAAAATTTTGATGCAGATACTTTTTTCCCTGAAATTGACCGCAACGAATGGAAAGTAATCAGCATTGAAGCCCACAAAGCAAACGAAAAGAACAAATACGATTATACTTTTGAGGTTTTAGAGCGAATTTAACTCAATTAACCGCAAAGAACGTTGAGAACTTCGCAAAGAGCTCAAAGTTTTCTTATAAGCTATTCCGCTTCTTCCCTGCCATCGGGACTATCGGAGCCGAAGAAACCCAGGTATTCCTTTTCAATAAAATAGAGCTACAATGCATCTTTGTATCTAAGAACCCACATATGGAAAGATGCTTCGTACCTCAGCATGACAACAGAAAAAAGAATAAAACATTAATAGGACGGAACCAAGCCCAAAAGCTGCTACAATTGCTTTCCAAATCAATTTCATTCTAAATTTAGTTCTCCGAAATGAATTCTGCCTGATGAATCGCGAAGGATTATTGCCTGATAAAAATTAATGTTAATAAATTATCAATTAAGGGGTTCTATAATTTAAAAATTTAATTAGATTTGCCGACTTGTTAAAAAACAGCGAAAGACAAATTATTTTAAACAAACAATGCAAGGAAAAGGTTTTATTAAGTTTATAGCGATAGTATTGGCTATCGTTTGTGCGTACGCACTTTCTTTTACTTTGGTAGCATCCAAGGTAGAAAAAGACGCAAAAAACGCTGCGAAGGGTGATTTGGCCAAAGAAAAGGCTTACTTAGATTCGATGAGTGCCGTGAAAGTTTATCCTGTAGTTGGATTTACTTATCAAGAGGTAAAAGCGAAAGAGATTAATTTGGGTTTAGACTTAAAAGGCGGAATGAACGTAACGATGGAGATATCGTTAGCAGAGTTGGTAAAATCATTAGCGGGCAACCCTACTGATGCTAACTTTAACAAAGCAGTTCAGAACGCACAGATCCAGTTAAATGCCGGTGGTAAAGATTACATCAAAATTTTTGTTGATGAATTCGAAAAATTAAGCCCTGGAGTAAAACTTGCAGATTATTTTTCTAACCAGGATAACGCATCTCAGTTAAAACCTAGCGCAAGCAATGGCGATGTTGAATCTTTCTTGGAAAAAGAAGCTACTAGTGCTATCGATCGTTCATTTACAGTTTTACGTTCACGTATTGATGGTTTCGGTGTAGTTAGTCCGAACATGCAAAAACAAGAAGGTAGCAACCGTATCTTAATCGAAATGCCAGGTGTACAAGACAAAGAGCGTATTGCTAAACTTTTACAGGGTTCCGCAGAATTACAGTTCTGGCAGGTATACCAGGTACAAGAAGTTGCGCCATTATTAGAAAACATCAATAAAATTTTAGCGGCAACATTAAAAGCTGATGTGCCTGCAACTAAAGATACAACTACTGCTCCGGCTGCTGGTGGTAAATTAGCTGGGTTAGAAAAAGCTGCTGCTAAAGACACTACTGCTAAAGGAGGCAAACTTGCTGGTTTAGGTAAAAAAGATTCGAGCGCAGTTAAAGCTGAATTGATTAAATCTAACCCATTATATGCTGTTCTTAACCTTCCTATTTACCAAGGCGAAAACGGACAACAACAATTAATGCCTGGTGCAGTTGTTGGCATGTCGTTACAAAAAGATACTGCAAAGGTTAATGCTTATTTAAAACTTCCAGAAGTTGCTGCATCTATTCCATCTACGATGAAATTTATGTGGAGTGTTAAACCTAGAGAAGGTTCGAAAATTTTCGAACTATATGCTATTAAAGTGATTAGTGCTGATGGCAAACCAGATTTAGGTGGTGAGGCAATCAGCGATTCGCGTGCAGATTTTGATCAAAAAGGTAAACCAGAAGTAACCATGTACATGACCAGCGAAGGTTCTGCTAAATGGAAAAAAATTACTGCTGAAGCTGCTGCTGATCCAAACAACAAAAAATCTATTGCCATTGTATTAGATAACCAGGTTTATTCTGCTCCTACCGTACAGAACGAAATTGCTGGTGGTGTTTCATCAATCACTGGTAACTTTACTCAAGCAGATACTAAAGATTTATCTAACATCTTAAAAGCTGGTAAATTGCCTGCTCCCGCGCGTATTGCAGGTAGCTACGTAGTTGGTCCAACTTTAGGCGCACAAGCTATTCACGATGGCTTAATCTCATTCGTAATTGCCTTTATCGTAATTTTAATCTTCATGGCGTTGTATTATCACCGTGCAGGTTGGGTTGCTAACTTTGCATTGTTGATCAACTTATTCTTCATCATTGGTATCCTGGTATCACTTGGTGCAGTATTAACCTTACCTGGTATTGCTGGTATCGTATTAACCATTGGTTTATCGGTAGATGCAAACATCCTTATTTTTGAGCGTGTACGTGAAGAGCTTGCGCATGGCAAGAACACCGCTACAGCAATTAAAGAAGGTTTTAAACATGCAATGCCATCAATTATCGACTCAAACGTTACCTTATTTATTTTAGGTGCTATCCTTTACGTTTTCGGTAGCGGCCCGGTTCAAGGTTTCGCAACTACATTATGTATCGGTATCCTTTCTTCATTATTTGCAGCTGTAGCCATTTCAAGAGTAGTTTTCGAATCGTTATTAAACCGCAAAATCGATGTAAGTTTCGATAACAGCATTACCCGTAACGCATTTAAAAATATCAGTTTCGACTTCGTTGGCCGTCGTAAAATTTATTATGTAATCTCTACCATCATTATTATTGCTGGTATTGGTATGTATTTCAAAAATGGCGGATTAAACTTAGGTGTAGATTTTAAAGGTGGTAGAACTTATTTGGTTCACTTCGATAAAGCGGTTAACACTGAAGATTTAAAAGCTAAGTTAAACCCGGTTTTCGGTAACGAAACGCCTGAGGTTAAAACTGCAGGTGAAGATAGCCAGGTAAAAATCACTACTACTTTCCACATTGAAGATCAGGACATTAAAACTGATAAAGTTGTAGAAGATGCTTTAAACAAAGGTTTAGCGGGTTCTAAATATGAAATCGTAAGCTCGCAAAAAGTAACCCCGATTATCGCCAGCGATATCGTAAATGGTGCTTTCTACGCAGTATTGATCTCATGTTTATTCATGTTTATCTATATTGTAGTACGTTTCAAAAAATGGCAGTATGGTTTAGGTGCGGTAATCGCATTATTCCATGATGTGTTAATGGTATTATCTTTCTACACTATTTTGGATGGTATTATGCCATTCTCATTAGAAATCGGTCAGGATTTTATCGCGGCAATTTTAACGGTAATGGGTTACACCATGACAGAGACAGTTGTTGTATTCGACCGTATCCGCGAGAAATTAAAAGAATCTGGTAAAGAAGATTTACATGGCGAAGCGCGTAACAACTTAATCAATTTCGCGTTGAACAGTACATTAAGTCGTACCATCTTAACCTCATTAACCGTATTCTTCGTATTATTGGTAATCTTTATTTTCGGTGGCGATAGCATCCGCGGATTTATCTTCGCATTGTTAATCGGCCGTATCATCGGTACATATTCATCATTATGTATCTCTACTCCTATCGTAATCGATTTGGGTAGTTCAGCCGAGAAAAAATAAGAGATTATTTTTCTTAAAATATATGAGCGCTCCGATTTATCGGGGCGCTTTTTTTGTTTACGGCTTGCTGTCATGCTGAAGTACGAAGCATCTTTCACCTGTTGTGATGCTTAGGTATGAGATGAGTAATATTTCTTATTCTATCTTTTTTGAAAAGCAGTAACCCTGCTTCTTCGGTTCCGACAGCCCTGCTGTTCGTTTATCCCGATGAAGAATCGGGATGCTCACTTCCATCAGGTTTATTTAACCTCGGGCCGCAGCTTAAAACTTAAAAAACCCTCGTTCGTCATATCAACGTTATATATTCATTTTTAAGACAAAATAGCGGCCAAAACCTTATTCTCTAAACCTTTTGGCTATCTTTTTGTTACATTAATAATAGATAAAGCGATACAAAATGGATTTACAACTTCCTAAAAGCGAATACCCTAGAGTAGTTATAGTTGGCGGTGGATTTGGAGGAATTGAGTTAGCTAAACGTTTAAAAAACAAACCCTTTCAGGTGGTCATGCTAGATAAACATAACTACCATACTTTTCAACCCTTACTTTACCAGGTAGCTACAGGAGGCTTAGAAGCCGATTCGATCGCTTTCCCCCTAAGAAAGATTTTTAAAGGTCAAAAAAACCTGATTTTTCGCGTAACCAAGGTTACTGAAGTTAACGCAGCTGAAAACTGTTTACAAACAGATATCGGCAGAATTAATTACGATTATCTTGTTATTGCTACAGGTTCTACCAGTAACTTCTTTGGCAATAAAGAAATTGAGGCTAACTCTATGCCAATGAAATCCATCCCAGAGGCGCTGGATTTAAGAAGTTTGATTTTACAGAACTTCGAAAAATCGCTGATCGAAAAAGATTTAGATAAAAAGAGCGCATTATTAAACTTTGTTGTAGTTGGTGGTGGTCCTACAGGGGTTGAAACCTCTGGTGCTATTGCAGAGCTTAAAAAACACGTTATTCCGAACGATTATCCTGAAATGGATTTTAGCAAGGTAAACATTTACCTTATAGAAAATTCGCCTGAATTATTAGGTGTAATGTCGCCACAGGCGCAGAAAAAAGCGAAAGATTTCCTTACTGATATGGGCGTTCAGATCATGAACGAAACGAGGGTAATGGGTTACGACGGACATACCCTTACCTTGCAGGATAAAGCACCAATTTTAAGTTCTACCGTAATTTGGAGTGCTGGTGTTAAGGGCGAAGTTTTAGGTGGTTTAGACAAGGCAGAAATTGTTCGTGGCGGCCGATTGAAAACTGATACGCAGAATTTAGTGATAGGTTATCAAAATGTTTATGCCATTGGTGATGTGGCCGCTATTATTGATGAAGAAACACCAAACGGTCACCCAGGGGTTGCACCTGCCGCCATACAACAAGGGCACCATCTGGCCAAAAACCTGATCAACATTAAAGAAAATAAACCTTTAGAGAAATTTAAATACTTCGATAAAGGCTCAATGGCTACAGTAGGTAGAAACAAAGCCGTTGTAGATATGGGAAAAATCCGCTTTCAAGGCGTTTTTGCATGGTTTACCTGGATGTTTGTACACTTAATGACTTTGGTAGGTTTCAGAAACAAGATTATTGTTTTTGTAAATTGGGTTTGGAGTTATTTCAGCTACGACAGAGGAACCCGTTTAATTATCAGAACCTTTGCAAAAGACCGTAGCGTTGATTACCGGGATGAAGCACCAACATTAAAAGAAGAAGTTAAGGCATCTTAGTCTTTAGTCTTTAGTCTTTAGTCTTTAGTCTTTAAGGTAACTTTGACGATAAAAAATTTGTTTCCTTTTTCTTCTTTTCTTTGCGAAAAACTTTGCGCATTTTGCGGTTAAACCAAAAATATGAGCCAAAAAAACTTCAAATTAGTAGAATGTCCACGCGATGCGATGCAAGGACTACACGATTTTGTTCCAACTGAACTTAAGGCCGAATATTTAAACCTATTGCTGCAGGTTGGTTTTGATACACTCGATTTTGGAAGTTTTGTGTCACCTAAAGCCATTCCACAAATGGCCGATACAGCCCAAGTTTTAGCACAATTGGATTTGAGCAACACGGCAACTAAACTCTTGGCTATTGTAGCCAATTTAAAAGGAGTAGAGAACGCTATAAAGCATGAGGCAGTCGATTACCTTGGTTTCCCTTTTTCGATCTCAGAAACGTTCCAACAGCGTAATACCAATTCAAGCATCGCACAATCATTAAACACGGTTGAGGAAATGCTTTCTTTATGCGTAAAAAACAACAAGAAAGCGGTTGTTTACTTATCGATGGGTTTTGGAAATCCTTATGGCGACGAATGGAATTATGAAATTGTAGAAAAATGGGCTGATGTACTGGTGAGTAAAGGTGTAGAGATTTTATCGTTAGCTGATACTGTAGGTGTTTCCACACCAGAAAAGATAGAAAGCATATTACCTAAACTTATTTCGAGGTTTAACCATACAGAGATCGGCATCCATCTGCACTCTACCCCTGCCGAAAGACTCGAAAAGATAGCCGCTGCTTATCATTCGGGAGTAAAACGCATTGATTCGGCTTTAAAAGGCTTTGGTGGCTGCCCCATGGCTGCAGATGACCTCACAGGTAATATTGCTACCGAAGATGTAATTGGCTATTTGAATGCTAAGGGAGAAAATCTCAACCTTGATATGGATAAATGGAACGAGGCAATGGCTTTGTCAGGGAAGATATTTGGATAGTTTTGTTGTGAGTGATCGTCATTGCGAGGCACGAAGCAATCCTACTACTATAGGTGGGAATTTAAACCACTAAATTACCCCCATGCCTAGCGATCGCTTTAAGATTGCTTCGTTCCTCGCAATGACGGAATCTACGAATCCAATTCATCATATAAATCAACCCAATTTGGATTCTCTGAAGCAACTAAATCTATTTTCTGTTGGCGGCTTCCACGTTTAATTCTCTTTTCTTCATCAATGGCTTCTTCGATATTTGGAAAGAATGTGTAATAAACTAGCTTATAGCATTTATATTTTGAAGTAAAGCTTTTTGGAAATTCATTGTTTTTATGTTGCCAAACCCTACCCTGTAAGTCTGAAGTTACTCCAGTATAAAAAACAGTGTTAAAAGAATTTGCCATGATATAAACGCATCCTCCTCTTTCCATTATAGTTTAGTTAGTAATTTGGTAATTGTTAGATCGTCATTGTGAGGCACGAAGCAATCCTACTACTATGGGTGGGAATTTAAACCACTAAATTACCCTATGCCTAGCGATCGCTTTAAGATTGCTTCGTACCTCGCAATGACGGTTTTTCGTTGAATGCGCTATGCTTTCCTGTGTTTCTTTGGCAAATTGTCCCTAAACTTTTTTCACCATTTTAAAGTGTTGTATCCCAGCCTCCTCAAATTGCTCTCCCTCTGCTACAAAACCAAATTTAGCATACAAACTCATGGCATCTAACTGCGAGTTCAGGTAAATATAATGCGCATCTTCTGGCAAATCAGATAAAGCCTCGGCAATTAACGCACGGCCAACACCCTGCCCTCTAAAATCTTTTAAAACTGCGAAACGTTCCAGCTTATAACCATTATCCGTTTTACGCCACCTGCAGGCACCGCAAGGCTGGCCGTTATTGGTTGCCAGAAAATGTATAGAATCATCTTCATGCTCCCATTCCAATTCTGGTGGGCAATTCTGTTCGTCTACAAATACAATCTTACGGATCGCAAATACTTTATCTAAATCTTCGGGATGGTTAACTTTTTGAACGTGCAGACTCATTATCGTGGTGTTTAAAGTGTTTATTCGATTTTAATTTCGATTCATTTAGCTCTTTCGCTACATCTATCGAATGTGAACAATGAATATCGGCCTCTTTTTTGGCAAGTGTGGCAATCGCAACGTAAAATTTATGTAACTGATCCAGTTCTTTTTCACTCAAATCTTCTATATCAACCATCCGGTTACTTGCACCCTGCTGCGCGGCAATCAATTCATTCAATTTTAACTGAATGGCCTTACCATCTTTATTCTGTGCCTTTTGGATTAAAAAAACCATCAAAAAGGTGATAATTGTTGTGCCTGTGTTTATTACCAATTGCCAGGTTTCAGAATAATCGAAAAGTGGGCCTGTAACCGCCCAAATAACTACGATGGCCGTTGCCGCTATAAATGCAACAGAGCTACCCGTAAATTTGGTTGCCACATTGGCAAATTTCTCAAAAAAATTATTTCTTTTGGTATCGTTCTTAGATTTTGCCATTACAATTTGTTTGCTTAAATATAACCATAAAACAAACAAAAGCGCCATAAGTTTTTAAACCCATGGCGCTTTTGTTTCAATTGAAAGGCTGGAAAGTTGAAAGGTTTCAGTGTTACAACATTACAACTTTATACCCCTTGCAACTCCTTATAACTTATCGTTAACGTTGATGCAGTTTAGATCTTCGAAAGCAGTAGTTAAACGTTTCACAAAAGTTTCTTCACCTTTACGCAACCAAACGCGTGGATCGTAATATTTTTTATTTGGTTTATCATCGCCATCAGGATTACCAATCTGACCTTGAAGATAAGCTTCATTCTTTTTGTAATATTCTAAAATACCTTCCCAAAACGCCCATTGCATATCAGTATCGATATTCATTTTAATTGCACCATAAGAAATAGCTTCTCTGATTTCTTCCTGAGTAGAACCAGAACCACCATGGAATACGAAGTTGATTGGTTTCTCTGCAGTTAAGCTGAATTTTTCTTTGATAAAATCCTGAGAATTTTTCAAAATTACCGGTTGCAATTTTACGTTACCTGGCTTATAAACACCGTGTACATTACCAAAAGCAGCAGCAACTGTAAAACGAGGAGAAACTTTACTTAATTCTTCGTAAGCATAAGCCACTTCGCTAGGTTGAGTATATAATTTAGAGCTATCTACATCGCTATTGTCAACACCATCTTCTTCACCACCTGTAACACCAAGTTCGATTTCGATAGTCATGTTCATTTTAGCCATGCGTGCTAAGTATTTAGCAGAAATTTCCATGTTTTCTTCAATCGACTCTTCCGATAAATCCAACATATGTGATGAAAACAAAGGTTTTCCAGTTTCAGCGAAGAATTTTTCGCCGTGGTCTAAAAGTCCATCAATCCAAGGCAATAATTTTTTAGCGGCGTGGTCGGTATGTAAAACCACAGCAACACCATAATGCTCTGCCAATAAATGTACATGTTTAGCTGCCGATACAGCACCTAAAATACATGCTTGCAATTTCTCATTATCTAAAGATTTGCCTGCATAAAACTGTGCACCTCCATTAGATAGTTGAATCATAACAGGCGAATTTACTGCCTTAGCAGTTTCCAATACCGCATTAACCGTATTTGTACCGGTTACGTTAACTGCTGGTAAAGCAAACTGATGTTTTTTAGCCTGCTCAAACAATTCTTGAACGGCATCTCCGTAAATTACGCCTTTGTAGCCTTTTAAACTCATTTCTTGTTAATTTTATTAAGTCCGAAGTTATAAAAAAAAATAACATTCCAAGCTTTTCTAACAACAGAATTATTTGCCTAACAGCAAAATAAGGCCTATTTAGTGTAAAAAACACGTTATCCTTAGTGTAAAAAAGACACACTTAAGTAGCAGTTAACAGTAGCCCGAGCCGAGTTTTCAATTACCTATCTAATGCTTGCATTATTGCCAATCGACTATTAACCAACTCACCATTGACTATTTTTACATCTAATAAGGGGCGACTTTATTTTATTTTTCGTTTCTTTGCAATCCAATTCTTCAAAAAATTATATGGCTTGGTTTAAGAGAGAAAAAAAAGGTATCATCACCACAACAGAGGAGAAAAAAGAAGCACCAGATGGTTTGTGGAATAAATGTCCAAATTGTAAAAAACCGCTACATCAGGCAGAACTTCAGGAAAACAAATACGTTTGTCATTACTGCGATTATCACCTGAGAGTAGGCTCAAAAGAATATTTCGAGGTTTTATTTGATAATAACGAGTTTAAAGAGCTGTTTCCTAACTTAACATCAGGCGATCCTTTAAACTTTAACGATAATAAACCTTATACTGATAGAATTAAAGAAAGCCAGGCTAAAACAGGCTTAAAAGACGCTATCCGTGCCGGTGTTGGTAAAATTGAGGGACAAGACCTCGTAATTGCCTGTATGGATTTTGCTTTTATCGGCGGTTCGATGGGTTCAGTTGTGGGCGAAAAAATTGCAAGGTCGATCGATTACAGCATTAAACATAAAGTTCCGTTCCTAATGATCTCAAAATCAGGTGGTGCACGTATGATGGAAGCCGCATTTTCATTAATGCAAATGGCCAAAACATCAGCCAAACTTGCCTTATTAGGTCAGGCTAAAGTTCCATATATCTCTTTATTAACCGATCCAACTACTGGAGGAGTAACGGCATCATACGCCATGTTAGGCGATATTAATATTGCAGAACCAGGCGCGCTGATCGGCTTTGCCGGTCCGCGGGTAATTAAAGAAACCATTAAAAAAGATTTACCGAAAGGTTTCCAAACTTCAGAATTCGTTCTTGAACACGGTTTCCTCGATTTCATTGTAGATAGAAGAGCCATGAAAGCTAAATTGGGCGCTTTTATTAAAATGATGAACAACTAGTTGGTTCGAAAGTTCATTAGCCATTAGTTCATTGGTCTGCGTGCCAAAAAAATGAATTCATAATACTTAGAAAAGCAGGGCTTGAATAACTTCGGTTAGTTCAGTCCTGCTTTTTTCTTCTCCCGATTTTACATCGGGACCGCGGCAATCAGGTTTAGTTAATATGGGCCGGTGGTTCTTTGCTATGGTAGTTCCTAACAGGTGCATTAAGTTATGTAGGCACAAACTTTAAAATCCCCACAATCTTTCCGAAGAACGCATCCGGCATCAGAAGATTTGGAAGCAAATGCAAATAAATCTTTGTTGCAGTTCATTTCAATAAACACTGAACAAGAAATCCTACGAGTGCAGCAGAAACAAACAAAAACCACTATCCTTCACACGGCTTAGGATTGCACCTAAAGATTTATTTAGGATTTGCGACAAAGGTTCGCAAGCCTTGATTTTTGCTCCACTTTTTAGAAAAAGGGGAAAGCCCGTCTGGCTAAGACAAAAACACCGCAATTTTTCTTATTTTTAAACTAACCAAACCATAACTAAAATGAAAAAGTTATTCCTATTAATCTCCCTGATCAGCGTTACGCTCGCTATACATGCGCAGGAGAAAAAAGCCAAAACCCCTTATGATGAAGCCTTAGCTAAAAAGCTTGGTGCCGACAACTACGGCATGAAAATGTATGTTCTGGTTATGCTGAAATCGGGTACAAACACCACAGAAACAAAAGCCAAAACAGATAGTTTATTTGCCGGACATATGGCAAACATGGGTAAAATGGTAGAGATGCAAAAACTGGTAGTTGCCGGCCCGATGGGTAAAAACGGCAAAAATTACCGTGGTATTTTCGTTTTAAACACCAAATCCATTGAGGAAGCAAAACAATTATTAGAAAGCGATCCGGCCATAAAAGCCAAATTACTGGAACCAGAATTATACAATTGGTATGGCTCTGCAGCACTAGCTGAGTATTTGCCATTTCATGATAAGATCCAGAAGAGCAGTTTTTAGGATTGTTTGCCACGGAAGCACGGAAGGCACAGAGAAATTAACATAGTGAGGTCAGATGTTACCATCTGACCTTTTCAGCTTAGTGAATTATTAAAGGATTCAATTTGTGAGAATGCCACGGCGATGAAAAATCGCCTCGCAATGACGATCCTACTTACTGCAACATTTCCATTAATATCCTTCAACCCTACTCCTTATTTCATAAATTAGCTTATCAAATAAATCAACCCTAACTAATTATGAATAAAAAACTACTATTTTCTGCGCTATTGCTGTGCACTTCGACCTGCATATTTGCGCAAGACAAAAAAATAATCGACAATATTGTTAAAGAAGTGAACGAAAACTCTCAATTAGAGAAACTCGCACACGAACTTTTAGATGTTGTAGGGCCACGTTTAGTTGGTTCACCACAAATGAAACAGGCCAATGATTGGGCTGTAAAAAAATATAGCGATTGGGGCATCTCAGCAAAAAATGAAAAATGGGGCGAATGGGCTGGCTGGGAAAGAGGTATTACGCATATTGATTTAATAAGTCCACGGGTTAGAACCTTAGAAGGTACACAATTGGCCTGGAGCCCATCTACAAACGGTAAAACCATTAATGCAGAAGCGATTATTCTTCCGCAAATTACAGATTCGGTATCTTTTCAAAAATGGTTACCAAATGTAAAAGGTAAAATCGTATTGATTTCGATGAATCAACTATCTGGCAGACCAGAAAAAAACTGGGAAGAATTTGCCACCAAAGATCTGTTCGAGAAATTTAAAAAAGAAAAAGCTGATGCCGCTAAAACATGGACAGCTAGTATAGCAAAAACGGGTTTAACAGCAAAAACACTTCCTGTAGCGATAGAAAATGCAGGTGCAGTAGCGGTAGTGATCAATAACTGGTCGCAAGGTTTTGGCGTAGATAAAATTTTTGGCGCAAATACTAAAAAGGTCCCTACTTTAGATTTATCTGTTGAAGATTACGGTTTGGTTTACCGCTTGGCTTTAAATGGCGATAAACCTAAGTTAAGAATCGAAGCAGATGCTAAGAAGTTGGGCGTAGTACCAACTTTTAATACCATAGCTGAAATAAAAGGCACACAGAAACCAAAGGAATATGTGATGCTTTCGGCACATTTCGATTCGTGGGATGGTGCAAGCGGTGCTACCGATAATGGTTCTGGTACCATTTTAATGATGGAAGCCATGCGCATTCTAAAAAAAATCTATCCTAACCCTAAACGTACCATTTTGGTTGGCCATTGGGGAAGTGAAGAGCAGGGCTTAAATGGCTCAAGGGCCTTTGTAGAAGATCATCCGGAAATTGTAAGCAATCTTCAGGCCCTGTTTAACCAGGATAACGGCACAGGCCGGGTAGTGAATATTGGAGGACAAGGCTTTGCTAAATCAAAAGATTACATTACCCGTTGGTTGGCTGCAGTACCAGATACCATTAAAAACCAGATCAAAACCAATTTCCCCGGGTCGCCTGGTGCAGGAGGTTCTGATTTTGCTTCTTTTGTTGCTGCCGGAGCCTTGGGTTACTCGTTAAGCTCTACCAGCTGGGACTATGGAACATACACCTGGCACACCAACCGCGACAGTTACGACAAGTTGGTTTTCGACGAAATCAGAAGCAATGTAATTTTAGCTGCCATTATGGTTTATATGGCCTGCGAAGATCCTGAGAAAACCTCAACTGAAAAAGCAACAGATTTACCTGTAAACGAACGCACCGGAAAGCCAGCAACCTGGCCGGTACAAACCAAATCGAATAGAAAGGGTGGATTGTAAATAAAAATTTTGAAACCTATTACAAAAGAGCATTTGGAAACAGGTGCTCTTTTTTATATATTGATCTTTATTAAATTAAGCACAATCTAATTGTAATGCTTTTCAAAAAATTATTCAGCAAAAGAGAATATGCTAGAATTGACTATACAACCCTGCATAATTATCGCAATAAAGAGAAGTACTTTGTGAGATTGAAGCCATGGGATTGGCTAAGTGAAAAGGAGATTTATGTTGCTTCAGTACTCAATGATAAACCTACGATGATAACAATGCATTTTTGGTCGCAGGAGATTTATTTAAATGCCAATGGTGAGATTACGGTAACAGAACTCTTTTCTATTGCTGAGAAGCAATATTTAGATTGCCGGATGGATGTACCAAAAGATCTAGACCTGGTACTTATAGATTCATTAGAAAGATTGGAAAACGAATTAAAGATAATTGAGTTTATGGATGAAAAAACTGAATTGCCTTTCGAGTTACAAACGCCTATGTCGAAACAAATAAAAGATTGATCAAACAACAACAATCCCTTTATCTAATGGATAATTACTCAAGTTTAATTAGTTTATTTCTTATTGGATTAATCTGCATTACGTTAATAGATACCCTAGGTGCAGTAGCCTCCAGGAAATTCAATTTCAAATATACTTACCTAAGCATATTATCTTTTGCCGTATACATGGGCATCGGTTACTTCCTATCTAATCATTTCCAATTAATAATTATTTTTGCTACAAACTCACTTTTAGGGTTATACGACAGTACGATAGGCTTAAAACTATCAATCAGATTAAAAGCTAATTCAGAAAACATTGATACTGTAGAAAGCAATGCTAAAATGGTAATATCAATGATTATAGTAGCAGTTTTCTTTGGTTTTATAGGATATTCTGTAAATGGATATTTAGGCCCTGATCATAGCCGTTTTAAACATTAGTTCCCTCCCTACTAATAACTCTCCACTCCAAACTTATTTCTACTCCTCTCTCTTCTGAAATTTATAAAACAGATACCCCAAAAAAGGCAGAATCAATACACTCCCCAATAAAAGTGCTAAGCCTAAACTATAAATGGTTTTTTCAGGCCCTACGGTTTCGAGAAGCGAGATTGCATCACCACTTTTTAAGCGGATAAAATTTGGAAAATGCGCATAACTTATTGCCAGGAGAATCATCGTTACCTGGAAGCCAGCTAAAATGCGTAAAATCTTGGTTTTACCTTTAAGTAGTAAATACCACAACAAAACCAGCGATAAACTGGCCAGAACGATGGCCGATAAACCCACATTACTTTTAAAAACCCAATCGATTAGCGGAATTTTATCCCGCTGTGCAGCAATAAATACCATAGCACCAAAAACAACAGCAGCTATATTCATAAGTTCAGCCTTTTTAATAAAACGGCGTTTATCATGTGCTTCTTTTGTTTCACCTATGAGGTAAATCGCGGCAAGAAAACCGCAGAGCGCGACCGTAAATAAGCCCACAGCAACAGAAAACCAATTCAACCAACCCGAAATATACGCGGTATAAAAATCGTTCGCCTGTGTATCGATATGGCCTGAAATCAAGCTTCCGGCAATAATGCCCAGAAACAATGCAGTTATAAAACTCGAATACCTGAATATGCGGTTATAAAACCACTGCATATCATCTTTAACAGCATCGTAATGTCGGAATACAAAGGCGGTGCCCCGCGCAATAATTCCGATGAGCATAATCGCCAATGGAATATGCAGATAAACCGACATGGTGGTATAAATATGCGGAAAACCTACAAAAAGGATTACAATGGCAATAATCAGCCACATGTGGTTGGCTTCCCAAACTGGACCAATGGCCTGATACATGGTTTTACGGGTTTTACTCCTGTTTTTTGTTGAAGTAAACAGTTCAATAATCCCTGCACCAAAATCAGCACCTCCCAATAAAAAGTAGAGCAGAATAGCCATGCATAAAAATGTAATAACAACTTGTTCCATCATTTATTTTTTTACCACAGATTTGGACAGATAAACACAGATTTTGATAATTCGACTGCAAGTCTCAAGCTTTCGTCCGTGTTCATCCTTTTTATCTGTGGTTAATTAATTATTTTGTTTCTGGTTTATTATAGAGCACAGGAACCATTTTAATCTGGCGGTAAAGCAAAAACGTTACGATAATACTTAAAGAAACGTAAATGGCCGAGAAGATATAAAATGAGTAGGCTATACCTGGCATCGGCGTAACGGCATCCTTGGTGCGCATAATGCCATAAATAATCCATGGCTGCCTACCAACCTCCGTAACTACCCAGCCGGCCTCTAAAGCGATGTAACCAAGCGGAATGGCGCCAACAAATAATTTCAACAGCCAGCGTTTCTCGGTTAAAGGGTTCTTTTTAAATAAAGTGAAGAAATAAATTAATGATACTAAAAGTAGCAGCGTGCCAATTCCAACCATAATCTGGAAAGCATAATGGGTGATGGCTACCGGAGGATGTTCGTTTTCAGGAATCTGATCCAGCCCCTTTACCTCAGCTTTGAAATCGCCATGCGCCAGGAAACTTAAAGCACCCGGAATTTCGATTGCACCTTTCACGGTTTTATCTTTCTCGTTCACAATCCCTCCGATCAACAACGGGGCAGGCTTTTCCGTTTTGTACAATGCCTCCATTGCAGCAAGTTTAGCGGGTTGCCTTTTGGCTACATCCTTTGCCGAAATGTCGCCACTTAAAGGCTGCAATAATGCACCGATGCAAGCAAATATGGCTGCTATTTTAAAAGCTTTCAAATGAAATTCTTTATTACGGTCTCTCAGGATCATCAAGGCATGTACACCTGCCACAGCAAAGCCTGTAGCGGTAAATGCGGCCAAACACATGTGTAGCGCCTGACTAAACCATGCTTTATTGAACATGGCCTGTATGGGATCGATATTCAGGTATTGCCCGTTTACAAAATCAAAACCCGCCGGACTGTTCATCCAGGCATTTGCGGCCACAACCAGTATTCCAGAGGCTAAACCACTTACCCCTACAACCATCCCGGTAAACCAATGGAACCATTTATTTAACTTATTCCAGCCATAAAGAAAAAAGCCAAGGGCTATTGCTTCGATAAAAAAGGCTGTTCCTTCAAGTGAAAAAGGCATCCCGAATATTGGCCCAGCATGATCCATAAATTTTGGCCAGAGCAGGCCTAATTCGAAAGATAACATGGTGCCTGATACCGCACCAGTAGCGAAGAAGATGGCTACACCTTTACTCCAGGCCTTAGTGAGATTTTTATATACCTCATCATTTGTTTTAAGCCATTTATAATGCGATACGGCCATAAAGAAAGGCATAACCATGCCAATACAGGAAAAAATGATGTGGAAGCCTAATGATAAGGCCATTTGGGAACGGGCTGCAATAAAATCATCCATGAGCTGTAGATTTTGAATTGTAACAAATATAGTTGTTAAACACTAAAGCCTACGGTAATTCAATGACGTTGAAAGGATTATTTTAAATATAGAACGTTTATAAATTGAAAAAAGATTTGGCTGTTCGTTGCTGCAGTGATAATTGTTTTTGTTTAACCACAGATGCACACAGATAAACACAGATTTTACAGGCATTATATCCTTGTCTGTGTACATCCTTTTTATCTGTGGTTAATATTTTTTTATAAGCTTAGTTGCTAAACCCCTTTCAGCTCATCATAAGCAGCAGTTAAGCTCCTTTGAATACCTTCTCCTTTCCATTCTGGTGCATTTGGAATTGAGCTTGCTTTTAGAATATCTTCTTTACTTTTACCTGCTTTGATTTCTCCGCTCACAAAAGTTAAAAGGTTCTGCAGGTAATTTTGAAAAGCTTTAACATCTGCTTTGTTTCCTGTTACTTTTTCAGGATCTAGGCTATGTCCCCAGATAAACAGGGTGTCGTTATCAAACTGGGCTAGAATTTTATCCAATGCAGTGATCCAATTGCCAATGTGTGCACCGTTTTCCCGATCAATGTAAGGAAATTTACGGTTGAATACCAAATCGCCTACATGCGCAATATTTGCATGCTCAAAATGATATACTGCATCGCCGTTGGTATGACCAGAACCATAATAATAAGCTTTTATGTTTTCATCGCCCACTTTTGCAGTCCATTTTGTTCCAAAAGTGGTATCGGGCAGTAACTGTTTGTCTAAATTATTTGCTTTCTCGGCTGCTCTTTTCTGATTCACTAAGGAATTTTGATGTGCTACAACTTTTTCGGCCAATCCCTTAAAGGAGATATTCCCCGAGGTATGGTCACCATGATGATGGGTATTAATCAGGTATTTGAAAGGTTTTTCGCCCAGTTTTTTTAATTCTTCGATCACATGAGGTGCCGAGGTTGGGAACTGGGCATCTACCACCACAAAACCATTACTCGAGTTTAACCACCCTATTGTACCTCCCTGTTCGGTAAATATCCCAACATTATTACGCAATGGTTTAAAGTTGTAAGCACGCATTAACTCTTGCTGTGCAAAAACATCTGTTTTATAAATTGAAAGCAAGGCCATGGCCAATGCCGAATTTTTGATAAAATTTCTTCTTTCCATTTTGGGATTTAGCTAAAAAACCACAGCAACTGCCATGGTTTAAATTTAATCATTTAGTTCGTAAATTATATTCCAATCAACTATATTCCTGAACCTGGTGTTGGTCCGGGTTCATGTCCTGGCCCTAGTGGATTATTCTTGCGTTTATCCTCTTTGTTAAAAAGATTAGTGGTTATTTTAGATGATTTATTTTCATCTAAAGAATCATGATCTCTCACATCTTCTACTTTTTTATCTAGCAAATCGTTCTCAACAACTTTACCTTTTTCCTTATTTGTTTCCATAATATTATAAATTGATGTATAAAAGAAACAGGTGAAAAATAGGATTGTTTTTCCTTAGTTATTTTGGGAGTGTAATTTATTGATGACCAACTCATTGTCCTGTTAATAATAGTCATCGATAAAAGATTCTTCGACTTCGCCCAGAATGCCAAAACGAGAGATATATTCCGTGCCTTCGGTGTTTCCTTGGCAAAAGACTAAAGTCTTAGCGAGACACTAAGACTATGTGAGTTATCATTGGTTAATTCGTCATCAACCAAAAGGTTATCTCATAACAAAAAGAAGTAAATTGCCTTTCCTTGGAAAAGCCAATATCATTAATTAAACATGTTGGCATTTTGCAATTAAAACATTGCCCCCGGAAGTTTTCCTAATTCGTGAATGCAGCCGAAAGAATGAAATTTTCTTTTATGGATTTTGTTGAAATGATTCGAAGATTCGAAAGAAAACGGGTTAAAGATAAATTTGTAAATGTGTTTCCTTTCTCCATTTAATTTTTCTTCCTGCTTCGCGTTCTCTAGATTTTGATTTTTTTGGCTCTTTTCCATGACGATATAGATTATTGAAAACATGGTTAGTTTTCAGGGTTAACAATTTTAATCAGAATGCCTTTTTAAGCTGCAAAATGCATTAGTAAAAAAGCTATTTAAAATTTGCTTAACCTTATACCACGGGGAATTTGATAAGGTTTCGTTCTGGAACTACATTAAAATGGCGTGGATTGCCTTTATCTTAATTAAATATAAGTTTTATTTTCGAGTTTTGCAAGGTATATTAAACCAAGAGTTCAATTATTTTCAAAGCAACCATCTTAAACCAACACTAAGTATCTTATCTCTTTACAAATAAAACCTCTGGTAAAATTATTCTAATTTCTTCCGTTGCCCCTTCCTTTTGCCAATGAAGAACAAAATTTACCTTTGCAGCCTTTAGAAAAAAACCTTTTCTTGATTGAATATTTATTTCCTCTATAAATTTTCTTGAAAATTTAAGAATAGATTGACCATTTAAATTCTTACACTCATCTCCAACTACGATTAATCTCTCACCGCTTATTAATTGTGATACTAAATGTTGTTTATTGGTGAAATAATCCAGCCAGATATCAGCGTATGTTGTGTTATAAACAATCTCTTCCAATTCTGGATATGTATCTCCATCCTCAATCCTTTCTAAATTTTCAACTTCGATCTGGTCCAGATAATTACCATTTAAATGGATCGACAAATTGTTTTTAGCTCTCGTTATACCTACATACAACTGCCTTTTGGCACTATCTTTACCAATGTCAAAATCTTTTAACAGTAAAAAAACATTATCGTATTCTTTGCCTTTTGATTTATGGATTGTGGAGACCATAATTGTTTCACTATTAGCATAAAAAAAATCCTCAATCTTTGATTCTTTGATAAATACATCAAAATCCGATTTATATTTAATTTTCGGATTTACAGTTTCAAAATCATGGATAAGGTTATCAACGATTTCGAATTTGGAACTCCTTTTAAATTTATTGGTCAAATCCCGATATGCATTTGTCCAAACCTCATCACTGTAAGTATATACCTCATTGTTTGATCCCAATCTAAATAAGAAAAACCTTATTTCAGTAAGATTATATAGATTAAAAGAATCATTGGTCTGTATTAACTGAGCCGGCATTTTATGTTTCAACAAGCTGCCAACAACCATGGCTGCTTCTTCATTTGTTCTTGTCAATACACATGTAGTACCTATCAATCCCGTTTTCAGAATATCATTAACCAAAGGCGTAATCAAATTGCCGTTTTTATGATTGGTTATTTTTATACTGCCGAAAGATTTACTATTGGAAATAATTAATGTTGTTTTTAAGCGATGGCTTATTTTGGTGATGAACTGATTACTAAAAGCGACCAGATTTCGTTTGCTCCGATAATTATCAACCAATTCATGCTTTACAGCATCTTTCTTTCTAAGAAATTCTTCCAGATATTTTGAATCAGCTTTTCTAAACTCGTAAATATTTTGATCATCATCGCCTACTGCAACTACCCGCATCTCTTCATTTTGATCCATTAAAGCATTAATCAGTTCAAATTCATCGGCATTCATATCCTGTGCTTCATCGATTACCAAAACTGCTTTAGTGATTTTACTGATTTCTACTTCATTATTTTTTATTTTAGCAACGGTATTCTTTAAAATGGCATCTGCTTTTTCCAAACTTCCCACTTTCCCCAACAGATCAAAGCAAAAGGAATGAAAGGTTTTAATCTCAACAAAGCCCCCAGCATTTCCAATTAATTTTAACAAACGCTTTTTGAACTCCGTTGCTGCTGCCCTCGAAAAAGTAAGCATTAACAATTGTTCATGCTTTACATCTTCCATTAATAAAAGAGAGGCCAATTTATGAACCAGTACTTTGGTTTTTCCGCTTCCCGGACCAGCAGCTACAATAATATATTTATTTTCTTTATCATTTATGATCTGTGATTGACTTTCAGATAAATCACCGAACAACTGCTTGTATTTGGCCGGTGTAATATTCCGTTTTATTTCATTTTGGCGGGTTACATTAAAATATTTATTTAAAAAAGAAGTATAATTAAGCTGAAAATAATCTTCTGCAAATGCTAAAGCAATTTTATAATTCTCGATCATTTTTTTAGCATATTCGCCCACAATATGAATCTGCTGTACTCTATTTTCGTAAAATTGATTTAGCTTCTCATAATTTTCGGCTTTATATCTTATTTTATTATCATTTTCCAATCTATCTATCGTTAAACGGTTATAAACAACCATAAAACCACCTTCAATTTTGATCGCTTCTATTCTAGAAAGATAAAAGAGTGTATCTTCTACATCTTCAACAGTAACCGAAAGCTGAAATAAACTAGCCCTATTGAGAAAAGTATCCTTTAGTTCATGAACCGAAAACTCGACCAAAACTTCATCCTTTTCGGCATTGTCTTTATCATTATTTGATTTATCGTATAAGTATTCTACTATAAATCTGGCCAACTCATGCCTTTTATGTAATTTATCTTTTAATAACTCAATTGCTTGTAATGCGATTACGGAAATGTGATTTTTAGAGTATGGTTTATTTTCTCGCTTTATCCATTTTTTTATTGCCCAAAAATTAATGATGGTTTTGATCTTGTTTGGGGTAAAATCATTATAGCCTTTAGATTCTGCCTCTTCATTTAGTTCCTTAAGGTTTATTGTTATTTCCTCTTCTTTAAAAACCGCTGTCAAAAAATTTTCGATTTTTCCAAAAATCTCAACAATTGTTAATGAGCGGTTTCTGCTTTCATTTCTTTTAACAAATGCAGTTAAATCCTTGGTATCGGCAAGGATTTTTTCTTCCTTAAGCAAATTAATAATATGGATCACATCTTCTTTCACCATACCCAAACGGTCTGATATATAATCAATACGTGATTCACCGACATCATCAGATAGCTGCTTCTTACTTTTGCTCGAAAAAAGTTTCTTAATAATCCTAACTGCCTTTTCCTTCTGTTTTTCATCAAAGCGGAAAGAACTGTTAATTTTATTAATGGCTTCTTGGGCGGTTTTAGCTAAAATGCTACTGGCAAAAACCCTGGGCATATTCTGCCCCCGCTTTAAGTAGCCGGCATCCTCTAAAGCTGCAATTGCAGTAGTTACCCTGGTTTCTATTTCATTAACACTATCATCCCAGCCTGCTTTTCTGGCGATTTCCAACGCTGAATTTGATACATTTAAGCGAAACCGCGTAATTTCCTTTACGGCTTTCCATATCTGCTGAATTTCCTTTATGCTTAACTTGGTCTGATTTAATAAAATAAAATGCTTGCTTAAATCTTCTTCGTTAAACAGGACATAGCAATCTGCGGATATTTTTTCATCACGGCCTGCCCTACCCGCTTCCTGAACATAATTTTCTAAAGAGTCTGAAATATCGTAGTGCACCACCATTCCCACATCCTTCTTATCTACGCCCATGCCGAATGCAGAAGTAGCAACCATAATATTAGTTTGGCCAGCTATAAATTCATTCTGATTTTTCGTCTTTTCATTAGATTCCATCCCCCCATGATAGTAATTTACTGAAAAACCATCTTTTAATAACCGGGTAGCCAGTTTAACAGCTTTACCTCTTCTTGAAACATACACAATGGTTGGACAGTCCTTTTCTTCAATTAAATCGCGTAGCGCATTGTATTTTTCTTCCTCATCACTTTTTTCAAATACATTATATGTTAAATTTGTTCGCGAAGTCTTCGAGCTAAAAACCTCTAAATCAATCGATAATTTTATTTTAAAATAGCTTCTGATATCTTCAATTACATTCTGTTTGGCCGTAGCCGTAAAACATGAAACCGGAATATGTTCTTCAAGATTCTTCTTTTCCTGTAATAGCTTTATAAAATCTCCTATATATAGATAATCAACCCTAAAATCTTGCCCCCAAGATGAGAAGCAATGCGCTTCATCTATTACGAAACGGACAATTTTTCGTCCCAAAAGGAGCCTTTCTATCGATTTTGACCGTAAGGATTCAGGAGATATATAAAGCATTGATGCCGAGCCATCCTCTACCCGCTCAAAAGATTTCCCTCTTTCTATTGGGTCCAGCAGACCGTTTATTGTAACTGCTTCAGTTATTCCTATTTTTTCGAGATTATCTACCTGATCTTTCATTAAAGACTGTAGCGGAGAAATAATGACGGTAAGCCCTTTTGCATTTGCACCGCCCATTAAAGCTGGCACCTGAAATGTTATGGATTTGCCTCCTCCTGTAGGAAATACAGCTAAAATAGATTTATTTTGAATAGCTGCCTCAACCGATCTTTCCTGTAGCGGCTCTCCAGCATAGCTTCGGTATGAATCGAAACCAAAATATTTCTTTAGGCCTTTATGGATATCAAGTGCGGTATTACAATATGCACAGCCAGTTAAACATGGTTTGTTTGTTAACTCAGACATAATACGTTCTACCTTTGGATAAACTTTCAATACCCATGGAGGTGTAATTGAATACCTGTCTTGGCAATTGATTATAGATAAACAGTAGGCTAACTCAATAGGATTTTGCCGTATAATTTTATCTAAATCTGCCTGCACACAGATTTTTAAGTGGAATTTGGCATGAATAATTCCGGCAATTTCAATAAGATCTGTCTGGAAGCTGTTAAATTTAAAAAAGGCGCTAAACTCTTTTTTATCATTTAACAGCGCAAAAAATATTTGTTTTAGTAAATTATCCAGTTGATCGAATGATGCAATCTCATCATAAAAAAGATCCCTTGCTTTTATAGCATCATTTAAAGGGTTATTTAATTCTTCCGTTTGGAGTTTATCATCTTTTAATAAAGCATGATATGGTTTATTGGGAAAAAGTAGCGGCGATAAATACAGTGTATCAATAACCTGTAAATCATTCAATCCGGTTATAGCTTTCTTAAGATATGGTAAATCATGGTAAATAATGTTATGCCCACAAATAAATTCTGTACTACCTAAAAATGCAGATAAGGATTCAGGGGAATTTGAATGAATACTACTTCCATCATCCTTAATGCACCCTATATCGAGGATATTTAATGTTTCGGGGTTAATTTCAGTATCTACAAAAGCTATTGGTTTCATAAAACGATCACTGAGTGCATTAATAACAAATTATGCAATATAATAAAACCAAATGTATATCTATCAAGAATCACGATTTTTTCAAGAGGATAACAGTCCATATAAGCCCATAAATTATTAATGCTTAGATATCTGGTGTAAAGTATAAATGGCAATATTTCTTTTGGAAATCAGCCACAGTGGCATTTAGGCATGTACAGTCCTGCTCTCCACTTTATCCCGAGAAAAACGGGATGTTCGCTCCGATCAGGTTTAGGTGGCACAGCCTGTAATACTATTTTGGGCTGCAGGGTGCAGAGATTTGTTTATAAAATTAATTCTTCTTTTGCCTCACGCTATAACCTTAAATAGGTACGCCGACCTCTATATATAAACTGATTGGAGTGCAAAGCCCACAGCGCTGAGGACTTGAAATGGAAAGCAGGGCCAACCTTAAAATGAAATGCTGTCTTTGCTTTCCAAAAAAATAGACTTCAAACTATGTTTTATCACACAAAAAAAGTCCCGATTCTCACCGGGACTCTCCTATTTGGTTAATGATATTTTAAGCCAAAGCATTTTGCTTTACTACCATTTTAACTTTTTCTATTACATAATCTAACTCTTCTTTTGTAGTGTATCTGCTAAACGAAAAGCGCACCGAAGGGCGGTTTGGATCGGCATTAATACCGTTTAACACATGCGAGCCAATATTCGAACCCGAAGAGCAGGCACTGCCACCAGAAGCACAGATGCCATTGATATCTAAATTAAACAACAACATATCGGCCATATCCATCTCTGGAAAAGATACGTTTAATACCGTGTACAAACTTTTATCAGCATCCGTTTCACCATTAAAGGCAATCCCCGGGATTTCGGCAATTAACTGTGCTTTCAAATAATCTTTTAAACCCTGAATGTACGACTGATGCTGATCCATTTCGGCATAGGCAATTTCTAAGGCTTTTGCCAACCCAACAATACCATATACATTTTCGGTACCACCACGCATGTTGCGCTCTTGTGCACCACCATAAATCATCGGTGGAATTTTAATGTTACTGTTAACATACAAAAAGCCAACACCTTTAGGCCCGTGGAGCTTGTGTGCTGCGCAAACAATAAAATGTGCTTTAAGCTCACGTACGTTATGTGGGTAATGACCCATGGTTTGAACGGTATCGGCATGATAAATGGCATTGTATTTCTCGCAGATATCACCAACTTTAATCATATCGGTCAGTGTACCCAATTCGTTATTAGCATGCATTAACGAAACAAAAGTACGTTCGTTATTTTGAAGCAGTTCTTCGAGATGATTGTAATCGACATTCCCTTTATCGTCAATATTAACAAAACTTAATTTATCGATTTCACCATTTTTAAGCATTGTATTTAAAGTATGCTCAACGGCATGGTGTTCTATTTTCGATGTAATGGCATGTTTAATTCCATAAGCTGAAATTCCACAACGGATGGCCGTATTATCGGCCTCAGTACCTCCCGAAGTAAAAAAAACTTCGGATGGAGATGCATTTAACAGACCAGAAACGGTTTTACGGGCTTTCTCTACAAGCGTTCTCACCTCACGGCCAAGCGCATGAATGGCAGATGGATTACCGAAATAGTTTTCCATTACGTTTGTCATTTCTGCGATTACTGCTGCATCTAAAGGCGTTGTGGCCGCATTATCTAAATAGACCCTTTTCATTTTCTACGAATATTTAAAAGTTTTGTGTTGCAAAGATGCCTTGCTAGTGGCTTTCTCTGTAAAAAATGTCCAGAGTATAATCGTTTTATTAAACCCTGAACAGGCATGCTTAATCCTTTAATCCTTAAGGATTAAAGGTGTAATATTTCTTTAATGTCAGAAATAATTTTGTTTGCCAAATTCTCGGCAATGGTTTCATTTTCTGCTTCACTGTAAATCCTGATGATCGGTTCAGTGTTCGAACGGCGCAAATGTACCCAAGTTTTATCAAATTCTATCTTTAAACCATCAATTGTGCTGTATGGCTGATTTTTATATTTTTCTTCTACCTGCTTCAACAGATTATCGATATCCATTTCTGGCGTAAGGGTAATCTTGTTTTTAGAAATGTGGTATTGAGGATAACTGGCTCTTAATACTGAGATTGATTTTCCAAATATAGCTAAATGTGTTAAGAATAAGGCAATGCCAACCAAGGCATCTCTGCCATAATGCGATTCAGGGTAGATAATCCCACCGTTTCCTTCGCCACCGATAATGGCGTTGGTAGCTTTCATTTTGTTCACCACATTCACCTCTCCTACTGCTGACGCATTGTATTCTGCTCCTGCTTTTTCGGTCACATCGCGTAATGCACGTGTTGATGAAAGGTTTGAAACTGTATTTCCTGGTGTATTTTTCAATACATAATCGGCAACAGCAACCAAAGTATATTCTTCGCCGAACATGCTACCATCTTCGTTTACAAAACATAAACGGTCAACATCCGGATCAACTACAATACCTAAATCCGCATTCTGTTTCTGAACTTCTTTAGATATTTCTGTTAAATTTTCAGGAAGTGGTTCAGGGTTGTGCGGAAAATGTCCGTCTGGTGTACAATATAATTCTACCACCTTGCTCACGCCCAAAGCTTTTAATAAAGCTGGGATAAAAATACCGCCGGTTGAATTTACGCAGTCGATTACGACTTTAAAATCGGCCTTTTTAATTGCCTCTACATCAACCAATGGTAACGCTAAAACTTTATCGATGTGTTTTTGAAGATACGTGTCGTTTTTAATTACTTTACCTAATTTATCTACATCAGCAAAATCAAAATCAGCACTTTCTGCCAAATCTAAAACTTCTTTTCCGTCAGCGTCGCTAATAAATTCGCCGCTCGCATTTAGTAGTTTTAAGGCATTCCATTGTTTTGGGTTATGGCTTGCGGTTAAAATGATACCGCCACCTGCTTTTTCATCAGGTACAGCTACTTCTACAGTTGGCGTAGTTGATAAACCTAAATCGATTACCTCAATACCCAAGCCTTGTAAAGTTCCGATAACCAGGTTATTCACCATCTCACCAGAAATGCGGGCATCGCGACCTAAAACTATTCTTTTATTGCCTGTTTTCTGTACCACCCAGCTACCAAAGGCAGCTGTAAATTTCACAATATCAAATGGGGTTAAGCCGTCTCCAGCTCTTCCACCAATGGTTCCTCGTATTCCTGAAATTGATTTTATTAAAGTCACTGTATATAATTTAATTGAGGCTCAAAAATAAGAAAAAAAACAAGATAGCAGCTATTTAGGAGTGTTTGTGCACTTTAATTTACATTGCTTTTATATCTATTTACACGATCAATTTCCTAGAATTGAGACTACGGCCAAGAACAAACGTGTGTTTAAATTAGATTCCATATCCATAATAATCTTGCAACTTTATTGCATAAAAGCATATTCTAACTTTACTAGCGACTGTAAAACCTTATATTTGCATCTTTTTAAGATACAAACGGCTTTTATATGCAACGCAAGTGGTTTCAATATTGGTTTAATTCGCCATATTATCATATTCTTTATCAACAACGAAATGATGCTGAAGCCGAGTTTTTCATCGATAAACTTACGCAATTTCTACACCCGAGGGCCGATGCAAAAATGTTGGATATTGCCTGTGGCAAAGGCCGACATTCAATCTATTTAAACAAAAAAGGCTTCGATGTTACCGGAATAGACCTTTCGGAACAAAGTATAAAATACGCCAAGCAATTCGAAAACAACAAATTACATTTTCTTGTACACGATATGCGCAGGTTATTTTACATCAATTACTTTGATGTGGCCTTAAATCTGTTTACTAGTTTTGGTTATTTCGATAACGAAAAAGACCATGTAAATGCACTTAAAACCTTTCGAAAATGCCTAACAGCTGAGGGGATTTTGGTGCTCGATTATTTTAACACCGAAAAAATTATCCGCAACTTAAATTATTGCGAAACAAAATCGCTTGATGGCATAACTTTTAATATCACCAAAAATGTGATCGAGGGGAAAATTATTAAAAAGATAAATTTCGAAGACAAACAAAAGGTATACAATTTCGAAGAACGGGTTCAGGCATTTAGTTTTGAAGATTTTCAGCGCATGCTTACCAAGGCTGGGATGATTATCGAAAAAACTTTTGGCAGTTATGGCTTAGAAGATTTTGAGGAAAACAGCTCAGACCGGTTAATTTTAATCTGTAAAAAAGCATGATAGAAAGCATACAGCAATTTGATGTAGAATTGTTCCTGAAAATCCACCGTGGGCTTTCAAACAGCTTTTTTGATTGGTTGATGCCTTTAATGCGCAACCGTTTCTTTTGGTCGCCACTTTATCTTTTTATTGTTGTTTTATGTATTAAACAGTATAAAAAGCAAGGTTATTACATTATCGGCATGGTTCTCTTCACTTTTGCTATGGGCGATTTAATTGCGTCTAGAGTAGTGAAGCCTTGGGTAGCCCGGGTTAGGCCCTGCAATGATTTAAGTTTAGCGAACGATATTATCCACCGTGTTCCCTGTGGAAGTGGCCTTAGCTTTCCGTCTGCACATGCCACCAATCACTTTGCTATAGCCGTTTTTTTAATCTGCATTTTTTATAGCCGATGGAAACCTATTTTGCCTATTGGCATTTTCTGGGCGTTTATCATCAGTTTTGCGCAGGTATATGTTGGTGTTCATTATCCTGTTGATGTAACTACTGGTGCTTTACTGGGTGTTACCATAGGGATTATCTGCTCAAGAATATTTAAAAAATTACAACCTGATTTTTAACTTATGGAAATCTGGAAACTCTGCGTACTCTTTTTCTGTGCCTTTTTAGGTGGGACAGCTATATTTTTAGTAAAGAGCGATAAATCTAAACTACTAAAACTGATTTTGTCTTTCAGTGGGGCCTATTTATTTGCCATTACAGTTTTACATTTAATTCCTGATGCTTACAGCGGGGCCGACAAATGGCAGATTGGTGTTTTTATTCTGATTGGTTTCTTATTGCAGATTTTCTTGGAGCAGTTTTCAGAAGGTGTAGAACATGGCCACATTCATAAACATCACGACGGACATGTTTTTCCCTTTGGGATTATGATCAGTTTGTGTTTGCATGCTTTTTTAGAAGGAATGCCATTAGCAAAAGAACAGCACAATGAGCTGATTTTCGGAATTTCGCTACATCACATCCCAGCTGCTTTTGCACTGGCCAGCATATTAATGCAAAACCATTTTAAGAGAAGCAGCATTATATTTTACTTAATTGTGTTTGCGATTATGGCACCGCTAGGTTTTTATGTAAGTGTTGGTTTAAGCAACGGTACAATTGGCGGCATTGACGCTTATTTCAATAAAATTATGGGCATTGTAATTGGTATTTTCTTACATATTTCCACGACCATTTTATTCGAATCGAGTGCCGATCATAAAATCAATACCCGCAAAATGATTGCCGTTTTATTGGGGATTGGTGTAGCGTTGATTGGTTTCTTTGCAGGACATTAATGCTGTTAGCAGTTCTAGTTGGCAATCTGCGGTCAACTGATTTAAACAGTTGATCAATTAACCAACCAATAGCCGTTTTAAACGTTTAATCGTTTATAGTTTTGACCTTTATGAAAAAACATCTGTAAATTAGTGTATGGATGAGATTGTAAATGAACCTGCCGTAGCCTATCAAAAAAGGCGTTATACCGTTGAAGAATACCTGGAGATGGAAAAAGCATCAACTGTAAAACATGAATATTTTCAGGGTGAGGTATTTGCAATGTCTGGTGCCGGTGATAATCACAACGAGATTTTTAGCAATGTTTTTGGAGAAATAGTTCAAAAACTTAAAGGCAAGCCCTGCAGACCTTATGGAAGTGATAAACGAATGAATATTCCCGAGAATACTTTATTTACCTATCCTGATATATCGATTTATTGTAAGGATTAATACATAGCGACATTGATGAAGACACCTCAATTTTACCAACTGTGATTATTGAAATCCTGTCACCTTCAACCAAAAATTATGACAGGGTGAAAAAATTTAACCTGTATAAAGACATTCCATCATTAAAAGAATATATTATGATTGATTCAGACTCTGTGTTGGTAGAGGCCTATTATATTAATGATGAACAGAATTGGGTACTCAATCAACACAAGGAAATATCTAATAGACTAACTCTTATTTCGATGGGCTTTGACATAGCGCTAAGCGATATTTATGATTATGTTCGCTTTAGTAAGGAGAAATGAGTTTGCAGATAAAAATGCGAAATCTAAACTGAGAACTACCAACTACATTACTTCTTTTCTTTCTTCTTCCCATAACCCCATGGGCAATGCTTACACTTATTCTTGCAGCAATAACCACGTTTTAAATGGTAGGCCTTGGTAAAAACCATTAATCCATCTTCGTTAAAGTAAAAATCTTCGCCTTCTTTCATATATTATCGATAAGATCCTGAAACAAATCCGATAGCTCCTAATGTCCGCATGTTATAAAAAAAAAATGCTGCAAAACCTTGATAAATAATGTTTTGCAGCAAGGTAATATTCACTTAAATTAGTGTTGACCAATATTACTGCTGTGAAAATAATAAATTCAAATCCAATATCCTCTTTCGGAGGCATAAATTTTGTTTTTGACTACTTAAACAAATTAGAAATCGATAAACTTTGCCATGCACATCTGCCCTGCGTTGCTGCCCAAAGCAAGTATTCCTGGAAGGATGTTTTCTACTCCCTTAAATCTGTTTTTCTCTGTGGCGG
>NZ_SIXF01000027.1 GCF_004310665.1 Pedobacter kyonggii
TCGCCGCCACAGAGAAAAACAGATTTAAGGGAGTAGAAAACATCCTTCCAGGAATACTTGCTTTGGGCAGCAACGCAGGGCAGATGTGCATGGCAAAGTTTATCGATTTCTAATTTGTTTAAGTAGTCAAAAACAAAATTTATGCCTCCGAAAGAGGATATTGGATTTGAATTTATTATTTTCACAGCAGTAATATTGGTCAACACTAATTTAAGTGAATATTACCTTGCTGCAAAACATTATTTATCAAGGTTTTGCAGCATTTTTTTTTATAACATGCGGACATTAGGAGCTATCGGGTCGATTGGGAATCTTAATGCTTTAACCAGATTTGCATGGTGCTTTAAGATTCCCGCCTGCACAGGAGTGACGACCGATTATTTAAAACTGTTAATGGTAGCTTGTCGAAGGGCAATCTTTTTTTGATTTACTTTCAATGTAAGGGTCTTCGACTACGCTCAGACTGACACCATATAAAAACAATACAATATGAAAACATTAAAAAAAGTTTACCTCCTATTCTTTAGCTTAACCGCTTTTATCCACACGGTTAATGCGCAGTTGGTTTGGTTATGATGAACCGAATTACACCTATATGAAAGATGGCCAGAAGTTATTGACCGAGATTTCTAAATTAAGTCCGGTTCCGGTATATGTACGTGCGCATAATTTGCTAACCTCCGGAGATGGCACCCCTGCGTTAAAATGGGGATCTACCAATGCCTACACCGAAGATGCCAAAGGTAATCCGGTTTATAACTGGAAAATTGTTGATCAGATTTTTGATACTTATGTAAAAAGGGGGATGAAACCTTTAGCCCAAATTGGTTTTATGCCCGAAGCCTTATCAACCAAACCTTTTCCTTACCAACATAAATGGAAACCCGGCGCCAGGTATGATGAAATTTTAACAGGCTGGGCCTATCCGCCAAAAGATTACAAAAAGTGGGGCAATTTGGTTTACGAATGGGTAAAACATTGTGTAGCACGATATGGCAAGGCTGAGGTAGAAAGTTGGTACTGGGAAGTGTGGAACGAGCCGGATGGCGCTTATTGGAAAGGTACACAGGCCGAATTCTTTAAACTTTACGATTACGCTGCCGATGGACTAAAACGTGCCTTACCTACTGCGAAAATTGGTGGTGCCAACGTAACAGGTGGTGGAACGAAGTACCTGGATGCCTTTATCAAACATTGTTTAAACGACACCAATTATGTAACGGGTAAAATCGGTTCTCCTTTAGATGCTGTTCTTTTTCATGCGAAGGGCTCGCCAAGGGTGGTTAATGGAACCGTAGTGATGAATGTAAGGGCTCAGCTCCGCAATATTGATGGCAATTATAAAATCATCAGTAAATACCCTCAACTTAAAAACATACCTGTAATTATCGGCGAATCTGATCCCGAAGGTTGTGCCGCTTGTGGCATGAGTACCAATCCTGAAAATGCCTACCGCAACGGCACAATGTATTCGAGCTACACCGCAGCTTCTTTTGCCCGGCTTTACGAACTTACAGATAAATATAAAATCAACCTGTTAGGTGCCGTTACGTGGTCGTTCGAATTCGAAAACCAGCCCTGGTTTGCAGGCTTTCGCGATTTAGCTACCAATGGTGTTGATAAACCTGTTTTAAATGTATTCAGGATGTTTGGCCAGATGAAAGGAAACCGTGTTGAAGCCATAAGTAACCGCATGTACAATTTAAATTCTATTTTGGATTCGAGCATCCGAAAACCACAAACAGACATAGGTGTTTTAGCCACTAAAGCCGAGAAAACGGCAGCTGTTATGTTGTGGAATTACCACGATGAAGATAAAACGGATTCGAAAGATTTTATTTCCATATTGTTGAATAAATTGCCTGCAAAAATGGTAACTGTTACAGCATATCGCATTGATACCGAAAATAGCAATTCTTATTCGGAATGGAAAAAAATGGGCTCGCCACAAAACCCAGATGCGAAACAGATTGCAGTATTAGAAAAATCAGGCCAGCTTAAAATGATTGGCAAACCCAGAAAATTTGACACCACAGGTGGTGCTTTTGAAATGGAATTAGCCAGACAAGGAGTAGCTTTGTTGAAGTTGGGTTGGTAGGCATTTTGCTTTTTTTTTGCCACGGAAACACTGAAAGCAGAAAAATAAAGAAGTATTTTTCTCTTGGTCGGCGGCTCACCGACCAAAACGATTGTTTATAGCGATATAATCTTAATGCTATTTACGCACTCGTTTGGAAACGAGCGCGAGCAATAAAAGTTGCCATGGTCTGTGTCTCCACAGACCACCTAAATATTATTTTTTCGTTCTGTGAGGACACAGACCGAGGATAAAGTTTATTCTTTCTACCTCCGAAGTACCTCTTTCATTTGACCTCAAAGCCCAATATCATTAACTTAAGAATAAGTGTTGGATTAAGGTTTAACCACCAATGGTGCTCCATTTACCATTACGTTCTCAATTTTAACATCCTGATACCTGTTTTTCAGAAAAGGTGTTTTTGTAGTTACTTCCAAATCTTTAAAAAGAAAACCAGATACTTTATCTTCAGGGTTCCCATCCATTTCGCCAAATTTTGTTGCTTCTACTTTAATGTTTGAGATCTTGATGTTTCTAATCGTACCAAATGGCCTTGCGGTGCTACCTGCCAAATCGAAAAACTGTTTCCAGGGATTTAGGTCGATAATAGCGCCACATTTTCCTGTAATGTTTTCTACCGTAATATTTTCGTAAAGCTGAAAAGTATCTCCACGCATTTTCATTTTTAAAATGGGGCAGTTATTCTCCACCTTACAGTTGCGCATGGTAATATTGCGTGCATGAATACATTCGCTTCCCATGGTTAAAGTAGCATGCGCTTCGCCAATGGTACAGTTTTCAATTAAAATATCTTCAACAATTCCATTTTCTGGCAGGTTCTGTGCATCGGGTCCTTTACCGCCTTTAATGCAAATAGCATCGTCATTTACCGAGATATAACAATTCCTGATCGTTACTTTTTTACAAAAATCAATGTCTATACCATCAGTGCTTGGTGCTTTTACAGGCCTAAGTGGCGAACGGATATCACAATTCTCAATTAATACATTGTTAGATTGGTACAAATGGGTTGTCCAGAATCCAGAATTACGCAATTTTGCCCCCTTAATATTCACATTATTGCATCCCCAGATAAAAAGTAGCCGTGGACGGCTCACTTCAAGGTTTGTAGATTCCCTTCCTAATTTTTTAAGCGAATCGCGATGTGCCCAAAATGTTTTCCAGAATTTAAGGCCATTTCCATCAATAGTTCCCGGACCTGAAATACTAAAACCATCTACTTTTGTTGCATTTATTAATGCCGCAAAGTATTTTAGGCTCCTCCCTTCCATCCGCGACGGGATAAAAGGATAATCTTTTATGTTGTCAGATCCTTTAAGCACAGCACCTTCTTGTAACAACAGCTTCGTTTTAGGCTTAAAAAAAAGCGCTCCACTAAGATAAATACCTTTAGGGATTACAATCGTTCCTCCACCTTTTTGATAAGCTTTATCTATTACACTTTGAATGGCTTTGGTATTCAGTTTGGTGCTATCGGTACCTACACCAAATTTGGTGATGATATAGTTTTGAGCCATGGTATTTGAGCCAATAACCAAAAGAAAAGTGAGGATAATGAGTTTTTTCATGATAAAATGCATATTGATTTGTACGAAGCATTAAGATCCCGTATGCGAGAATATGATTAATTAAAAGCTGTGATGCTTACTGGACCGATTAACCCTGAAGGCATTACCTTCCAGTTTGATGCATCAAAATCCTTATAGTTAATATTTACGAAATTGATTTCATGATAATTCCTCCATTGAATTTTCTTGATATCCATATCACGGATGCGGTTCGCCATCAAATTAACCACTTCAATTTTTATGGTATTATGGCCTGCTTTTAAATATTTGCCAACACGGGCCTGAAAAGGAATACTCCATAAAATGCCTACTTCCTCACCATTGATCCATACACGTGCACTCTCATCTACATGGTTCAGGTTTAAAATATATTCTCTGGCTGTTTTCGAACTCAGATTAAAACTTGAGGTGTAAACACCAGTACCAGAAAAGGCCAGTAATTTAGGATCGTTTAAAGTAGTCCAGCTTACCAGTTTAGCTAACCTCTGATCTGCAGGAAGCTCTGGCCCACCTTCGGTAAAATGTAAATTCCACAGTTGGTTAAGATTGATTGAATGGGCAGCTTTGTTCAAATAAACCCAAGGAGTTTTGGTTGTTGCATTCTGATCTACCTTTAAAAACAAACTCTCTCCCGATTTAAGCTGTACACGAACCTTTTTATTGCGTACTGCAGCCAAGCCCACATTCGAACTTTGCGGATCCATAATTAAAACCTGCCCTTCTTCATTTAAGGAAAGCTCCGTATCGATATCTTTAGCGGTGTGGTTAACCAGATAATAGTATTTTCCAATATTTGTTTTTCTCCTGATAAACTGAAGGCCTGAATCAGTTAAAGTTTCTCTGTTAATGGCTACCGAACTTAATGCTTTTTGCACATCATCAGCAAGCAAGATTAGCCCTGTCCCTACTTTAAACTGTTTAATACCATCTGCGCCATCCGTAAAAATCAATTTAGCCAAGGTCGCTTTTAGCTGTGCTCTGCGGGCTTCCAGATTGTTTAAACCTGGAACATCTTTAGGCAATGCCTGAAAAATGACTTTTGATCCGTTGCTGGCCAGTTTTATCATCTGATCTAAAGTTTCCGGGCTGATTATTTCACACTGCGGAACAATTAACACCTGATATGGTGCAGCCGCCACGTTGGTACTAATTAATGCATTGTTAACAGTTGATTGCTTTAATAGCCGATCAGATGCAAAATCAAAAGAATAACCCGATTTGGAAAGCGCTTTGGATAATTTATAGAAAGCCGTTGGGTGCAGCCACTCGTCAACATCATGTACTTTTAAGGCCATGTCTAAACCTTTGGCTTTGTTCCATACATCATAAATTGGCCAATAGATTAAAAGTTCGTTGTCGGGCTTTCCTGATTGAAGAATAGACTGGCAACGGGCTATATAATTGTTCAGCCCTTTTGCCTGCGGCCATAAACTGTTGTTTGGGTTCATTTCCACCGAGGCATAAAACAACCATCCCGGCCAAGGGGCATTTGTTGGCGAGTTGGTGGTACCATGGTAAAAAATATGGTTTATGCCTGCCAGAAACAATTGTTCTGCTTCTGGTTTACATTGCGAAAATGAGGTTTTAAAATGTTCGGTTAACCAGGTGAATGTTTCAGAAGATGCCAGTTTTTTACCACCTGTATGTGCCGCAGAAGATGCAAACTTGCACATCATAGGGTCTGGGTCTACATTGCGGATATCTCCTGAATCGCGCCTAAGCCCCGGGATAGGAAAGTAACTTGAGCCGAAGGTTTCCGTTTCGGGAATATCAACTGCTCCATAAAGATCGAGTAGATTGCCTGGCGAACCATGCGATTGGTTTTTGGTCACCGATTTAAGCTGATGCGCCCAGTTGGTCCAGTTTTGCGTAAAATTATGGAGCAAAAGTTCATCCATGGTTTCGCGGTAATCAGATTTTAAACGGGCAATATTTGCATTTGTAGAATCCTTACCAGTTAATTCTTTAATATGAATGGCCAGATCGTAGCCCCTGTTTTTCTTAAATTCCTGAAAGAAAGTTGGCGTCCATGTTGCGCCATACACTTCATAACTATCGTTAAAAAACGACCGAATACCTTGTGGTTTGTCTCCAAAAGCATCCGAAAATCTTTTCAGGTAAACATCAACTGCATTTTTATCGAGGTGATTTAAAGTAAAACCTTCACCGCCAGGTGCTGCACGTTTAACCATTTGCCTGGTTTTACCTGCAAAAGCAGCATAAATATCCCAACTGCCACTGCTGGGTGACCAATTTAAAGATCCATTAGCTTGAACTTTTGAAAACAGATCGAGTACTTCACCTTTTGCACCATAAGCAGTTAAAGCCTGTAACTGCGCGAAATCCTGTTTCGCTTCTTTAACTTTAATGGTTTCGGTTAACTTCTCTCCCGCCTTGAGTTTATATTGTTGGGTAATCAGTTTGGTAGCGGCGTTTTCGGGCTTAATCTGCGGACCGCCAAATGGCCAACCTGTACCGGTATTCATATCTACCCCTAAGCCTAAAGTATTAGCTTTATTTACCGTATGGTGCAATATATTCACCCACTCTGGCGATAAAAACTGAAGATATTGTTTTTCAAAGCCCTTAGCTCCATAAATTGGCGTAATTTCTACTCCACCGAGACCAGCATCAGCATATTTCTTTAAAACAAGGTTTAAGTTCTGCTCATCTACAGCATTCCCCATCCACCACCAGCGGGTCCAGGGTTTCATCTGCTTTTCGATAACAGGCCAGCTACCGGTATCTTTTACAGGCTTTTGCGCTTTGGCTAAACTAAAAATTAGCGTACTAAACAGCAGAACAGAACAGAATCGATGTAATTGCATATTTTTAATCTAAATGGAATACCATTTCTAAAGGGAATGTTTTTGGAGAATTATCAGCATTGGTTTCCATAATATCGGCCATATATGCCCACCATTCCTGTACAATCTGAGTGCTGCCCAAATCTTGTGAAGAATTTCCATTTTGTTGTTGCACGGCAAAAAGTGTATTGGTTTCTTCATCTAGAAAGATAGAATAATCGCTGATCCCATTTTCCTTTAACAAAATAGATAACGCTGGCCAGATCTCATCATGGCGCTTTTTGTATTCTGTTCCAAAACCGGGTTTAAGTTTCATCTTAAATGCAATTTTCATGTTTTCAATTTTATTTTTTTAAGGATTTTGTCATTTTAAAACCCGTTTTATTTCTTCCATGGTTCGTGTCCCCACGGACCACTAGTTATTATTCTCTGCCAAAAAGAAATCGCTCAGTTTCAGTCTGTGAGGACACAGACCGAGGAACCAGAGATCGTCATTGCTTCAGCCGATTTTTCATCGGCTGAAGCAATCTTTTTGTTACTGTAAAGATTGCTTCGTCGTACCTCCTCGCAATGACGCCAGATTTTGATATCTTATCCGCCGTGGTTCGTGTCCCCACGAACCGCCTATTAATTCACTACAAAACTTAAATCAGCACTGTTATCTCCAGCTGATTTGATCCAAAGTATTTTATTTTTTACATCATAAAACCAGCCTTCCGTTTTATCCAATTGATCTGGTGTTTTTAAAACTTTCAATTTAGCACCATTTTCTGAAACAACACTAGGATCTGCCTTTCCTGTCCAATGTATTTTAGCCAGGTATTTATGTTTAGTTGGCTTAAAATTACCTGTTGGCTTAGCTACTTTCAACGTTAAATCCGATGCAGTTAATGAAGAAGTAATTTTGGTTAACGCAAAGTTACCTGTTTTGTATGCAGCGCTTAAATTATCGTCCTCGTACATATCATATTTAGACGTTCCATAAGGGAAAACATCCAGGGTAATCACATCAACTGGTTTTTCACCACTATAGGCCATTTCTGGTTGCATCGGAATAATACTTCCCGCCTTCACAAACAAGGGAATGGTATCTAAAGGTGCTACGACATGGTGATAACTTTTGCCTTCGTATTTTTCATTCGTCCAATAGTTAAACCAGGTACCTTCTGGCAGATAAACCGAGCGGGTAATGGCGCCTTTGGTGGTTACCGGGGCAACCATTAAATTATCACCAAACATGTACTGATCGCCTATTTCGTATACATTTTCGTCATCCTGATGGTTGAGTACTAGAGCCCTCATCATGGGTAAACCTTTTTCGTATTGCTGATGCATACTGGTATATAGATAAGGGAATAAACGGTAACGTAAAAGATCGTATTTTTTGAAATTACGCAAAGCATCTTCACCATATTTCCAGGGTTCTTTATAACCGGGATGATCCATCCCAAAAACAAGAGCTATCGGGCTGAACATCCCAAACTGCACCCAACGGATATACAGTTCCGGATCGGCCTGATGTTCGAAACCGCCCATACAATGTGCCCAGGAACCTACACCCGATAGACCAACATTTAATCCAGCTTTAATTACCGGAGCAAAGTATTGCCATTCGCTAGGCCAATCGCCTGCAAAAATATAAGGATAACGTTGAATGCCCGAATAACCTTCCCTGGTTTGATTTAATCCCCTAAAACCATTAAACTTTTCGAACTCCAAAAACGGTGCTTTAGCATAGGCTATAGGAAATAAGTTATGCAAACGTTCTGCATCTTTTCCTGTAGGCCCTACTTTTTCACTCTCATTTGCCAATGATCCAAACGCACTACCTTCATCTGTTTTCAGAAATTTAGCGCCTAATTTTGCTACCCGCATTACGCCGTTATCCCACCACCATTGCGTTGCCTTTTCATCAAAAAAGTTTACAAATTCGCCGGGTTTACCATTTTCGGGATACGTATAACCTTGTGCTCTGGCCTGATCTAACAGGTTTAATTTTTTGGCATTATCAAACCGTGGACGAAGATGAAGCCCCACCATTTTATAATTCATGGCATAAATGCTATCGAACATGGATTTTGGGTCTTTAAAGGTTTCTCTCCATTCGAAAGAAGTGGCACCTTTACCGCCATTTTCGCCAAATAAGCGCCATGTAGAATCCAGCCAAAGCAGATCAACCGGAATACCTAACGACCGGTATTTTTTTGCCAGCTCAACCACATAATGATCGGAAGTTTGTGCCTCATGGCCCCATGTACCACCACTATATGTACCTGCATGTAAACCTAAAGCAAACTGCGGTAACATCGGCGATTTGCCTGTAATACTGGTATAATAATCTAAAATAGCCGGAAAAGTAGGCCCATAAATGAAATAGTAATCCAATTCTCCATCGGCAGCTTTAAAACTGTACTGATCTTTTTTAGAAGCGCCCATATCCCATTCAGTAGCAAAAGAATTATGCAGGAAAATGCCATAACCTTTTGTACTCATGAAAAACGGAACCGGACAATAATTGGCTTCCAATATATTGTAAGCACCGATGGCGTGCGGCAAACCTTTACCACGCCCAACATTTAACGTTACTTTTTTAAAGCGGCGATCCATAAAATCCATGCGCTCGCCAAAACCAAAGAAATGTTCATCGGCCTGCAGTTTTTTGGTTACCCCAACCTGCGTATTTTCTTTATTTATTGATCCATTGACTTCGTTGCTCAGCAATTTACCTTTGGCGTCAAAAACATCAATCCTGAAAGGGGTTTTGTATAATTTAACCACCAATTTTGAGGTGGCAAGCAAAAAATGATCTTTTTTATCCGAAACCTTAACCGCAACATTGGCCCAGTTGTAATTAATCACCATTAGGTTTTCGTTGGCTTCGAATTTACCATTCCAGCTGGTTCTGATCCTAACGATTTCAGGTGTACAGAACTCCAATTTCACTTCTCCCCTTGTGGTTAAAAATGAAATGGTATTGCCCGTTTTCTTAAAACCAGATTTATAATTGCCAATGCTTTGTGCCCTGGCGATGGCAAGCATAAAAATTAAGGATAGGGCAAAAGCTAAAAGTTTCTTCATCATATTTATTGTATTTCCAACTGGTTAATCACCAAGCCCGGATCGAGCATATAAATTTTCACAGTCGATTTACCTGTTTTATTAATATCGTGGTTGGTTATGCCCGAAGCATAACCCTGTAATACATTCTGTTTCCAGATATTATTTTCTGAAGCCGGAGAAATGTTAATTACCTGCGGCTTATCATTATTTACCGAAATGGCATAACGCACTTTAATGCCGTTATTAACGCCCTGGGTAGGCAAACATTTCACTTCGATCTGGTGTTCGCCCTGTGTTTTGAAATCAACTTGATAAATAATAAAGGCGGCATTTTGAAGCGCTGTTTCACCAATTGGTATAAAAGTAAAAGGATAAAGAGAAATACCAGCGCCCCCTAAACCAAGTCCTTTTAGGCTTTGTAAAGATAGACCCTTCGGCACTGATCTTTCGGCATATTTAGCTGCACGAACAATGATCTTATTTTCAGATTCCGCAGTGATGTGTAATGATTTCGCAGTTACAGAATCGGCCACTTTTGGCATTTTAAAAACGGCTAAATCGCGTGGTTTCCAGCTCATCATTCCGTTCCACTTGCCGCCTGCAATTTCTTCATTGTACTTTTTGGTAATTAACTGGATCTGCTCAAAAGCAGCTTTTGATTTTTTCGAATAAGTTAAGGCCGATTGATCGCCCTTCGAGGCTAAAACCAGACTTTTCTTTGCATATAAAATCTTCTGGTTCATCAGCATGGCACCTTCAACGGGATACAAAATCAACTCAAAAAAAGCATCCTTCAAACGTGCAGGCATCTTTTCATTTAAGCTTTCAGCCTGATAATAAATCCTTTCATAAGCGGCTAAACGCTCTTCGGCCTGGGCATCGGTAAAATTAACACTGGCCATATGCTCTGGCTTAGCAGCCTGTGCCAAGCGATAATAAATTGCTTTTATTTCGGCGATTGGTTTTGCAAATTCAGCACCGAAAGTCTCTGCAGCCCAGCTTTCAGCATAATTATCCGCATTTTCGGGTTTCCACTGGTTTACATTCCAGGCCAGATCCATGGCAAACTGCGTTTCCATTTCGGCAGGTTTAATATCGCCCACATTTATAACCCAAAGTCGGTCGGCTTTATACTGGTAAGCCTTAGTTAACTCGTAAGAAATTAATGATGGAGAAATGGAAGAAAGCCACAAATAATCTTGTGGGGCACCCCAATAAGAAATATGGTAGTACACCCCGCTTCCACCCGAGCGCTTTTGCTCTTCAGGGTTCGAAAGCTGACGGATATAACCGTGATTATCGTCGGCCCAAACAATGGTCACATCATCAGGCAGTTTTAAACCAGCCTGGTATAAAGATAATACTTCCTTGTAAGGGCAAAAAATCTGTGGAATGGAGCTTACCGGTTTAGTGATGTTCTTGCTGAGAATGGTACGTTGATCGGCAATTACCTCGCCCAATAGTTTCACTTTTTCATTTTTATCTTTCGGTCCCGGCATACTGCCATCATGGATACCACGCATCCCCACAGTATAAATCGATTCGCAATTTTTTGCCTGTTTTACACGGTCGGTCCAGTAATTTGCAATTTCATTTTTATTCAGATCGTAGCGCCATTCACCCGGTTTTTTACCGTATTCGTGCTCGAAATTCTCAGCCCACTCGAAAACATTGTTCCGCAGCATGGGCTCACAATGACTCGAACCTAAAACAATGGCATATTTATCGGCCATTATGGGATTATTGGCATAATAATAGAACGCTTTGGTTGAAGGATGCATACCCGGCCAGATGTAGTTAGCTTTTAACCTGAGCAGCAGCTCGAATATTTTAGTATAAGTTTTTGGGCCGATATCTTTCACATCGGTATCCATCATTTTAGCAGCCCAGGGCTGAATGCCCCAATCTTCATCATTGATAAAAATACCGCGGTATTTAACCGATGGCGATTCTACCAAAGGCTGACCAGCTTTTACGTATAACGATTTTTTTATTGCAGGTTTTACATCAGCCCACCAACACAGCGGCGATACGCCAAGCATCCGCGAAAGCTGAAAAATGCCATAAGCAGTCCCACGCCTATCACTACCGGCAATCACCAATGCCCTTTTCACTCCCTTTACAGGATTTTCGATCACTGAAACAGAAAAAGTTTCCCATTTACCGGATAAAATAGTCCTATTTATTTTCCCGGCTTTGATTAACTGATCGATATAAAACGACTGCCCTATAGTACCAACAATAATGGGATAAGCACTTAAAGCAGGATTATTTTTCAATACCGAGGTAGTTGTTCCCGTTAATAAATGAATATCATCCTTGAAAGCCTCAGCAGCAATTCCAACAACTTCGGCATCTTTTTCATCGATATAAATCGAAGATGCTTTTCCTCCATCCACAATCGGAAAAGATGAAATACTATTAATTTCAGAAACAGCAATGCCCGCCCTTTGCGCCATATTTTGTTTGGGCAGCAGGAGCAACAACATCCATACCGATAAGCCAGCTAGATTTCTGAAATTCATTTTAATTACTTTTTAAGCTTGTAAACCTCAGTTCCGGCCAATAAGAAACAACCCAAACCATAATCTTCAAAATCAGGAACGCTGGTATAACTTACCGGCTGCCCGTCTTTTGGCTCTTTCCCAGTTCCTTGCATATAACCTATAAAACCGTTTTTTTGAACAGCATCTTTCGTCATGGCGTTCCAGGCTTTGGTAATGATGGGCAGATAAGTAGCCTTATCTAAAATACCCTGATTTACGCCCCAGGCCATACCATACACAAACAAAGCAGTGCCCGAAGTTTCTTTACCACCAAAATGTGTGGCATCATGCAAACTTACATTCCAAAAACCATCAGCGCGCTGGATTGGTACTAAAGCTTTGATCATTTCGTGGTAAGTTTTTAAGTATTCATTGCGGTGAGCTTCATTTTCAGGGATAATTTCCAATACGCGCACCAATGCGGCAACCACCCATCCGTTTCCTCTGGACCAATAACAATCTTCGCCATTTGGTTCTTTATAAGGAGGCACAAAATCCTTATCGCGCCACCAAAGACCATCTTTGGCATTGTACAAACCACCACCTTCGGTATTTTTGGAATGCATATACATTTTGTACATGTAATTGTAGTAGGTGGTATCGTTGTATAATTTACCCAGTCTGGCAAAAACAGGCATTCCCATTTGGATCGCATCGATCCATGTCCAATCGTTTACCTTGCCCGATTTGATGACCAGATCGATAGAAGCTTTAATGTCTTTAATGCGTTCGGGTTGTTTATCAATCAAATAAAGATCGATATAAGTTTGCCCACAGGCCTGATCGTCGGCATTTTTTGTAGTAATACCATTTCTTAAACCCCAGTTGTGTTTTTGCCCCCATTGAACGGCATAATCGTAATATTCTTTTTTGGGATGGATTTTATAAAGATTCATCAATCCTTCGTAATACACTGCCCTTGTCCAGATATTGCTTGGCCTCTCCCTGTTGGTTATGATTGATTTCCCGGCATCAGGCCACTTATTCATAAAATAAGCATTTGTTGATTTTAATACTTTTAAAACCTCCTTTTTATTGGGGATTTTCTGTGCCAAAAGCAGTTGGACAGATATGCCGAATATTATTGCAGCGCTGAATATAAATTTCTTCATGGTGGTATTTCGCTTATCTTAATTGGTTTTTGGTTTTACTTTTAACTCGTCAGGACTATCTTTCGTAAAGGTATCGAACTGAATTTTCGACGGACTTTCGAAGATATCTTTTACGGTGTTAAAAGCAACTTCATATTTTGGATTAAACTGGGCAGACATCATATACTGCTGTAAACTGAAATAAAGTTGTTGTGCAGCAGGTGCGTCTTTTAAATCAGGTGAGAGGTTGGTACTCGAAACCACTAATTTCCCCTTACCTACTTTTGCTTCGAAAACTAATGCCAAACGGCGGTTCAAAAACCAGGTATCAATTGGTTGAATAATTGACTTAAATCCTGAAGGAAAATCTTCGAGATTCATTACCTGCGATTTGTTTACAATTTCCCACCACTGCATATCGCTATGGAAATCGGTCGGAAAATTATTAAAAGCGGCGTGTTTTGGATCACACAAAATACCCAAAGTATGTGGCGGACGCATTTTAAACCACGATGTATTCCAAAAAACAGGCAGAAAAGTCTGCACCACTTCCTTTCCTTTTACCACTTTGCCAGCTGCGTTGAGAAAAACATTCCCTCCCTCGGCCAAAACGGCCTGTGCTTTGTCATCTAAACTGGTACAGTAATATACGTTGCTTTTAACCTGAGGCAATTGTGCAGGATAAACCCAGAAACTCCAGTCGTTGGCAAATTCGGTTTCATCAATGGTGACCTCCAGTTTCAGTTTTGTTGCTTTTGTAATGCCATTTAACTGAAATTTAATTTCTCCAATGGCAATACAGTTGGTAACAGCTAAGGTTTTAGGATTGAAATTACCTTTTGCCACATTTGTTCCGCTTTCATCTTTGAGTGTCCACGAAAGTTTTGCATTTTCAATAGGCGCCTTTCCAAAATGTGCCACTTCTACCGCAGCTGTTAAGGTTTCGTTATTAGTAAAAACAAATTTTGAAACTTTTAGCAGAGGCACGGTACTGTTAGAAAAACGTTTGAATTCTTTAGCGCTGATATAACCTTTTTCATCCCAAAAGGCATCTAAAACCCCTACAAGTGCTGTTCCCTGTCCTGGATAATCATTTAGCGACAATAACTGGTAACCATTGTAATTCGGCGTACGCAATGCTTTTTCAATTTCATTTTTATAGCAAAGGGCTTGTAATTTGCCCGAAGCCATTAAAAAATCGTGCCCTTGATCGGCCATATCGTGGTCTTTAAGATCTTCCTGAAACATCTCAAAATTTTTCGCACGATAAACACCTGTATATTTTTTTATTTCATCGAAATTAGGGAAAGCACAATACTGCCCCATTTCGTGTGCTACAAAAGGCACGGTAAACTGTTCGATCTGTTTGGCATAGGTTGAAATACTTTCTGGCTTTCTGCCCCAATCTAAACCCCTGGCACCAGCACGCACCATAAATTCGTTATTTGGAATAACCGGCCAACTACCACCTACTGAAGCGCCAGTGTACAATCTTCTCGAATCTTTAGCTTTCCAATAATTATTGAATTTAGTAAGGTACTCCACTTGCCTTCCCCGCGGTTCATTTCCATAGGCCATCATACAAAAAGATGCATAATTGCCATAGTTTTTGGTCATGCGGTTGGTTTCATCATAAATAAACTGATCAATCGGTTTTCCATCACCGATAGATGTACCGTGGTTGGCCCAGCTTGGTCCTTCTGGCTGAAGGTAAAAGCCGATCTGATCTGCAGCAATAAAAGCAGCTTCTGGTGGACAAAACGAATGAAAACGCATGTGATTTAACCCATGAGCCTTTGAAATTTTAAAAATACGTAGCCATGCGGCAACATCCATTGATGGATAACCTGTTAACGGAAATTCGCAATTGTTAACCGTTCCGCGTAAAAAAACCGGCCGACCGTTAATTTCAAAAGTTCTGCCTACTGCTTTAAACTCACGCATGCCAAATTGTACCTTTTTCTCGTCTTTTTTGCCATCTTTCGATAGTAAAGTAGCTGTTAAACGGTACAATACCGGATCAAACTCATCCCAGGTGGCTATTTTATCACCCATTGGCAAATTGATTTCCAAAACACCGTCACCATTTGTAATTTGGTAGGCCGCTGTTACAGGCTTAACCTGAAGTGAATTTTTGGTATTGAAAGTGGTAGCAGCAAGCGTAATTTTCCCGGTTGAGGATTGCTTAGCATTCGCTTTAAGCTGGATTTTAACCTGGGCAGACTTATTTTTTAAATCGGGGTAAACCTGAATATCTTCAAAATAAACAGGCGAACCGGCTATTAGCTCCATTTTTCCAACTACGCCATTCCAGTTTCCTTGAGTGTGATCGGTTAAACTATGCGAATCCTGCCCAACGTTTATTGCCTTAATGCTGTTGTCGATTAAGAGCGTTATCGTATGTTTCCCTGATTTTAAATTTGCCGGGAGTTCGAAATTTTGCGCAACCACAAAGGTATACTGCGTTCCGATTTCGATATCATCTACCCAAACCCTAGTTTCTGAATGGGGATATTCTAAAGATAAAACCAATCTTTTACCCTTCCAATTGGCAGGAATTTCGATATCTTTTTGATACCATGCTGTACCTGTATAATGTTTGGCCGGAGTTAACCAGAAAGGTATTTTTATATTACCTGGTTTACGGTATTTTTCTAAACGCGGATGAAAAAAGTACGAACTATCGTAAATACTTCCGGTCCATTTTGTTTTGAGGGTAATGTCATCGCCCTTTAAATTTTCGGCCATCGAGCCTGGCAGATTAACGGATTCGGGAAGAACAGTCGAGTACCATTTTCCTTTTACACCTTCATCTTTAGCATCAATTTTGAAACGCCATTTGCCGGCAAGCGAAATACTTTGGGCATGTATCTGCGTGATGCTTAAGAATATAAAAGCAATGCCTAACAGCACTTTAAAAACTCGGTTAACCTGTATCTGCATAAAATTGGACGGTCTATTACCGCTGGTATTTGGTTAGGCGGTTAAAATAACACAATATTGGCAGGAAAGCATCCTGTAGTATCCTGCTCAATGGCTTATTTCAGGTAGCTATTCAGTTTATTGTTTTTTAATTTCTTTAGGCCTTCTACAACAGCAGTTGCATTTAATTTCGCTCCTGCTTCGTTGGTGTGCGTATGATCTTTCTCGGTAAAAAATGCCTTTACCTCAGTCGCGCTTAAAGTAGCATACTTATCTTTAATGATCTGATTCAATGGAATGAAATCGACTTTTTCGGCTTTTGCCACCTCTTCGGCCCAACCTGCGTAACTATCGTTGGCTAAAACTATGGCATTATCTTTAACCGGATTACGTGGAATCGATGAACATACAATCGCTGTTGCGCCTTTAGCTTTAATATCGCTGATAAATTTGCGCAGGTACCAGCCATAAGTATAAACCACTTCCTGTTTTTTCTTAATCGGGTTGTAAATTTCCTTGCTTTCCGTTCCGATGCCTTTTATGGTGCCGCGGGCACGGGCGGTATCATCTAATGGGCTGCTATCGTTATGACCAAATTGCATCATCACGTAATCGCCTTTCTTCACCTTAGCCAAAACAGCATCCCACAAACCATTGGTTTGAAAAGTACGACTACTGGTACCGCCAAGGGCATCGTTTTCGACATTGATTTTTTCGCTATTAAATAAATTTCCGATAAAACTTCCCCAGCCCCATAAAGTGCCATCGCCTTTGCCTTTTCCATTTTTAACGGTCGAATCGCCAATGAGGAATAAAGTGGGTTTTGCCTGCTGTTTTAAGATAATGCAGGAAGAAAAAATAATAAAAGCAGTTAAGAGAATAAGGGGTAGGTATTTAGTTGATTTCATCGTTGATTACACAGATTAATTGATTACAACCTTCGGGATGATTACACCGATTGTTGGATTACACAGATTTATTTTGTCTTTGGTCTTTCAGCTTTAGTCTTTAGTCTTCGGACATCGGACTTTCGTACCTCCGACTTCTAGTCTTTTAGATACTTTTTCAAATTACAATCTTTTAATTCCCTGATTCCTTCTACAACAGAGGCCGCATTAACTTTTGCACCTTCCAAATTGGTATGGGTATGATCGCCTGGGAAATAGCGTTTTACCTTATCCGGACCGAGCGCATCATATTTATCGGCCGTTATTTTATTCAGGTCTACAAAATAGGCATTTTCTTCTTTGGCTACATCATCGGCCCATTTCCCGAAATCGTTATTGGCTCGAAGCACTTTACCATCTTTAAAAATATTCCTGGGGATCATCGAAAGTACAATCGGTGTGGCCCCTTTTGCTTTGGTTTCACGCACAAATTTGCGGATATACCAGCCATAGGTATGTACAGTTTCTACTTTTCCATCCGGCCAGGTTAATACTTTGGTTTCTTCACCCGATCCTTTTAACACGCCTCTTCTACCTACTTTTGTAGTATCAGGAACACTTCCATCATTGTGACCGAACTGCATGGTAACAAAATCACCCGGTTTTAATGTTTCTAAAACTTTGTCCCATCTACCCTCCGATAAGAAAGTTCGTGTACTTCTTCCAGCCATGGCATTATTTTCAATATGGATTTTTGTCGTATCAAACAGGGAAGCGATCGGCGTTCCCCAGCCCCAGGTTTCTTTGTTTGAGTTGCGGACTGTAGAATCGCCAATGGTATGTAATGCGGGTTTATGCTGAGCGATAAAAGCAAAAAAAGAAATGACGATGATCATTCCCGCCGGGATAAAGCTATATTTTTTCATTCTTGTTCTGTTAAAATTTATTTATGGTGCACATGATTATTTTTTGGATTCAATAAGTACAATGTTAGGTTTTGGTGCTTTCTTCATTCCAAAACCGAAGTAAAACCCAGTATGCGGGGGTTGGTTATAGCCATCGTTTTGCCAGGCAATACTTAAACGGTATTGCGGATCGTGCATTAGTGTATAATTGCGGTACACAGTCGGTATAGTTGAGGTGTAAATTCTAAGGCTTTGGTTATCATAAGACCTTAAGATCAATTCTTCACGCCAATCGCCAAAAATATCAGCACTTAAAGCAGGTGTAGATTTAGTTCCGTTGTTCGAAACAGCTCCATCTGCTGTAAAAAGCCGTCCTCCGTTGTATTTATCGATGTGGTTTCCATCTAAAAGTTCCCTTGACAAATCACCATCCCAATAAATTAAAAAATTGGTTGATCGGGGCTGATTACCGATCCGATTGCCCTTGATATCAAATAATCCATTTGATCCCGACCACCACATCTGTGCGCCAAAACGGGTATTATCGATATTATCGGCCACACCTCTGCCCACATCTTCGTCTTGCGATCCTTCCCATAATATTTTGCCTGTTTTGGCATCATACACCGCCGCACCGGGGCCTTTTGTACCTTCTTCTATTTCGTGTACACCAAAAACTTCTAACCCAGGGCGCTCCGGATCAAGGTCTGAAACATGAATGGCATCACCATGCCTTAGGCCCGTAGAGTACAGCCCCTTTCCATCATCATCTACACACATCGAACCGTAAATAATTTCATCTTTTCCATCCTGGTCTACGTCAGCAACGGTTAGGTTATGGTTTCCCTGCCCAGAAAATGAGTTTTTAGCATCTTTGGTATCAAATACCCATCGCGAGGTTAGTTTACCATTATGCCAGTCCCAGGCCGCCAAAACCGTTCTGCCGTAATAGCCTCTGCACATCACTACACTTGGATGGATACCATCTAAATAGGCCACGCAGGCATTAAACCGATCTACACGGTTACCCGTATTATCGTTTTTTCCGTTTCCACCTCTACCGCCCCAGGCACCAATATTGCCACGGGCAGGAATATAATCTGATGTGGCTAATGCCTCTCCCGTTTTACCGCTAAATACGGTTAAAAATTCAGGGCCATCTAATATTTTACCGTTGGGATTGCGCCAATCTTTAGTCGCATCGCCAATTACTTTTCCTTTGCCATCTACCGTTCCATCGGCAGTTTTACATACCATTTCGGCAATACCATCACCATCCAGATCGTACACCATAAATTGGGTATAATGAGCGCCTTCACGGATATTTTTTCCCAAATTAATCTCCCACAAAAAAGTTCCATCTAATTTATAGGCTTGAAAAATCGGCGGATCGGTAATACCGTTTGATGAATTATCCCTACTCCGGCCAGTTTGGTGCAATACAATTTCATATTCACCATCTCCATCTAAATCGCCTACTGAAGCATCATTAGGCGTGTAGCCTGCTGGTGTTTTTAATGGAATAGTTAAATATTGCTGAATAGGTGGCTTGGCTGGCAACGTAAAAGATTTACTGGCTTCCAATTCACTGCCTTTTAAAATGGGTTTTACAAAATAGCTGTTCGAAAGATCGAATTTAACCCCAGCATCTACAAAATTAGTGCTCTTGGTAATGGGATCGTGATTGAGTTTTATGGCTTCATTATTTCCGCTTTTGCGGTATAGGTTAAAAGCAATGTCATCGGCATCGGTACCCAACATCCGCCAGGCTATATAAACAGAGTCGCTATTTTGCCGTACGGCGATTACTCCACGGCCCAATTTTTCCATTTGGCGCTGGCCGAAAAGCTGTGTAGCAAAGAACAAGCTGATCATAAAGCAGGAAACTGTAATGGTTTTGATCATCATGACTTATGTGGAAACTTAATTAATAAATATAATCGATTCATGGTTTATTGAACTTTATAGACTGTTTTCGCCGATACAGCCACCCCTTTATCAGTAATTCCATCGGCTTTGATCAAAATATCGGCTTTGTTATCTCCGTTAAAATAAGTGATAGTTGCTTCGCCATTTTCATTGGTTTTTACAGCTGGTGTCCAGAAAATAGTAGTACGTAAATCTTTATTTGGTGTTGCCGGACTGCTATAATTTGGCGAATAAAAAGTCCTTGCGGCATAATAACCGTTTAAATTTAGGTTTAGCAAATCTAGATTTGGTCCGCGCAAAGCCTCATCTTTTAAATTAAGGCTGATGAGGTACACATCTTTTCCACTGCTGTTTAGCAAATGCTGAATTCTAACCTGGTTAATCTGATCCATGGTTAAACTGTAGTAATCCAAGCGCTCAGTAAAGAGCTCTTCTCTATTGTTTACTTTAATAACCGGCCTAACTTTTTTTCCATTGGCGATAAAGGTGACTCCTTCATTTCCCAGCGTATCGTTATCTTCTGCCGGATAACTTCCTTTGGCCTTTGTTAACAGAAAATGCTCCAATCCTTTGTAAGAATAATCGGCTGCTGTAATGTTGAAAACTTCCTCAGGATACCCAAATGAAGTAAGTACATCCTGAAACAGAACCACCTTGTTATTCTGGGCGGCCTTAATTTCAATATCGTTTAAACTGATCGAATCGCCAAACTTGTAAGTGCGGTTATAATCCATGCGTTTACCGATTTCTACATTCAAGGTGTTCGAAATTCCAGATGAGATTGTTTTTAACGGCGCTAAATTTAAAGGTTTAATCAGCGTATCGATCTGCAGCCAACCACCCTTTTTCCCTTTATCATCTTTTGATGAAATTTTTACCGTTTGATTGCCATACCAAGTGAGTCCATCCAGAAAATAACGTCCGTTCTGATCGGTTTTCGTAGTATAGATTTTATTACCTGTAAAGTTGGTACCAAACAGGGTGATATTCATATTCGGAATGGGTTTATCGGCCAGTTTCTCTTTTACCAATCCTTTAATTGTGATGCCAGGCTCAGGTAAACAACTTATTTTAATAGCCGAATCGGCCAGTTTTCTCCAGATATAATCTCTCCAGCCCTGGGTAAGCAACAATAAGTCGAGCTGTTTTAAACGAGATGGATTTTTAGCATCAAAATATTGTGCAGCGTTTTTAATATCTCCCTTTAATTCCGATTGTAGCATCAAATACGAAACAATATCATTTCCATCATCTGGAATAAGCCCATCAACAGCAGCTAAGGAAAATGCCGTTTTAGCTGGCTGACCAAGAAAATTGGTCGCTTTTACCTTAATAATCACTTTTTCTCTTGGTTTATAAGCTGCTTTGTTTGGGCTTATTGAGAAATTGACCTTATTTTCGTCTTGTATAAAAATAAGCCGTTCACAGTTAGGCCTGTTCTGGTCATCTAGCAGGGTTATGCTTGCAATACCATTCGGAAAACCTTTTGTTGGGATAGATACCGATACTATAGCTTTACTTAATTTGATCGATCCGGAATAAATATTATCGCCTGCATGTTTAATTACAAGCGAAATGCTTTTATCCTTCAACTCGCCGAACATTAACTCGTTAGCACTAATACTTGCTTTGATATTTAAAGAATCGGTAGTAATATGTAATGAGAGGCCTTTTTTAAGGCTTAAGGGCATTTCTGATGTAAATTTTTCTTTGCCATAAAAGCCCTCAACCTTATATTTCTCATCTGCTTTTGGCGTAAAAGCAAAAATGCCCATACCTGCATCGGTACTTTGAAAGGCAGTTACGGTATCTCCTTTTGATGAGATTACACTTCCTGTGGCTTTAATCCCATTTCCAATGTCATCATTGGTTTTAAAGGCTACAATACTGCTTAATCCTTCAACCAGCGAACCACCCTCCGGGAAAAAGGCAATGGATTTTTTTGAATTGGAAATATCGTTTTTTTTGACCGGATTTCGGGTAAAATAAGAAGCGTTTTCAATAATGTTATTGCTAATGTGAATCCGTTTTTGAAAAACAAAATCATCGCCAAAGTTTCGCATCCAATTGGTGTAAGCCCTAATGGCGTACCAACCAGAAGGAATAGAATCTTTCAGTTTAAAATCTCCCTTTCCTAGTCCACCATCCAACCTGATCATTTTCCGGTCTAAAACTTCCGATTTTGGCGAAAGCAGCTCCACATATAAATTATTGCTGGTAGCGGTTAAACTGCTGCTTTTTCCATTTACCAAATAGGCGCTAAACCATACATCTTCGCCAGTGCTGTAATAACTGCGGTCTACCTGTAGGTATGATTTCTCAAAAAAGAGTTTAACCAATTGTTTATCTGTAACTTTTTGTTGCGCCGAACCACAAAGTGTTGCTGCGCTTAAAAAGCCAAGCAAAGTATATTTTTTAAGATTCATAGTTCTTTTATCAAGCATGTGAACCAGCTATTTCGCACATAAAAGCCCTACTGAATAAAATAGTCAATATTTGAATATTGAAAAAACGAAGGCTCATCATGTGTTATTGGTTAGCGGATCATAACAGCCGTTGGTAGCAGCCATAAATGATTCATGTCGAATGTAAATAGTATATCCCTAAGGTGCATCCTGTAGTATCCTGCTTTTTGACGATGACAATATGTTATAAGAAAGATTTTAGAGGTTTTTGCTAAATAAATTTTAAACATCAAGTAAAAAGTTACTTTACTAAACCCTTTTACTACCTTAATCCATATTTGAGATTCTTCCATCATTTTCCCCAGTGCTAAGATTGTAGAATTTACCAACAAAATCGTAGATGGATAAAAAAATAAATGTTTAGATAACGTTTATTATTTTAAATATTTTACTTTTACCATTAGGATCTTCCAAATATTAAACCGTATGAAATTAAATTACCCTGTAAAAAGTGTGTTTTCGGCATGCCTGGCGTATGCAGCAATTGGAATCGGGTACACTTCCGAAGTACAGGCACAAACTGCAAAAGTGATCAAAGTTAAAACAGACCACTCCATTGCCAAGGTGCAGCCCAATATGTGGGGCGTTTTTTTTGAAGACATCAACTTTGGCGCCGATGGCGGCATTTATGCCGAACTGATCAAAAACCGCTCATTTGAATTTGCAAAACCGCTGATGGGCTGGACTTTTCAACCAAAAAAACCACAGGAAGGCGAGATATTGGTGGTGAACCGGAAAGAGGTGAACACCGCCAATCCACGGTATTTACAGGTAAAAAAACAAACCGACGATTTTGAACTTGTAAACGAAGGTTTTAAAGGCATGGGCGTAAAAAAAGGCCTGCGTTACGATTTTTCTGTGATGTACCGTCAATCAACTCCTGGGGTTAAACTTGTACTCCTGTTAAAAGATGCGAACAATAAAGTTATCGGACAGGGAAGTTTAACACCCGACCAAACGGGTAGCGACTGGAAAAAACAGTCGGCAAGTTTCACCGCTACCGAAACCGATCCAAAAGCAAAATTTGCCATTGGGTTCCAGGGAAAAGGAAATATCGATCTGGATATGATTTCGTTATTTCCCAGCGACACCTGGAAAAACCGTCCGCAGGGGTTAAGGGCCGATATGGTACAGTTACTTGCTGACATGAAGCCCGGTTTTATCCGTTTCCCCGGTGGCTGCATTGTAGAAGGAACCGATCTGGCCAACCGTTATCAGTGGAAAAAAACCATCGGCCCCATCGAAAACAGACAACTGTTGATGAACCGCTGGAATATTGAATTTGCACACCGACCTGCACCTGATTATTACCAGAGTTTTGGGTTAGGTTTTTTCGAATATTTCCAGCTGGCAGAAGATATAGGATCTGATGCCCTTCCGATACTAAATTGCGGCATGGCCTGTCAGTATAATTCAGCCGAAGTGGCTTCACTTGACGAGCTCGATCCCTATGTTCAGGATGCGCTGGACCTGATCGAATTTGCCAATGGCGATGTAACTACCAAATGGGGAAAAATGAGGGCAGATCTTGGTCATCCAAAACCTTTCAATTTAAAAATGATGGGTGTTGGAAACGAAAACTGGGGCCCACAGTACCTGGAAAGACTAGCGATTTTCACCAAGGCCATAAAAGCCAAATATCCGGATTTTAAACTGATCTATAGCTCTGGCACCGGTCCTGATGGCGATCGGTTTGACTTATTGAATACCACTTTAAGAAGCAATAATGCCGATTTTATCGATGAACACTATTACCGCCCAGCTGATTGGTTTTTGAAAAATGCCGGGCGTTACGATACCTATCCAAGAAACGGATCGAAGGTTTTTGTTGGTGAATATGCCGTCCATGCAGACAATAGTATAATTGGAAGTAACCGCAACAACTGGCAAAGTGCCTTAGCTTCGGCTTCGTTGATGACAGGCTTGGAGCGCAATGCCGATGTGGTACAGATGGCCTCTTATGCGCCTCTTTTTGCCCATATCGATGCCTGGCAATGGGCACCTGATATGATCTGGGTAGATAACCTGAAATCGTACGGAACACCCGATTATTATGTACAGAAACAGTTTTCTACGAATAAAGGAACCGATGTGGTTTCGGTTACACTCGATGAAAAGAACATTATCGGTCAGGACGGACTTTACGCTTCTGCGGTAACCGATCAGACAAAAAAAGAACTGATCATTAAAATTGCCAACAATTCCGATCAGGCACAAAACATAGATTTCGACCTGGAAGGAAAAATGAAACTAAAGAGTAAGGCCACCAATGAGGAAATAGCCAGCAGTAACCTAAATCAACTCAACTCTTTCGAAAATCCCGAAGCGGTAAGCCCACAAAAAAGCGCTATTAACCTGAAAGGCAAAAAACTCAACATCACTTTAAAACCTTATTCTTTTAACGTTATCAAAATCCCATTTAACCAATAGATTTAACGAGATCATGATGAAAAAACTTATCTTATCTGCGGCTGTATTCTGCAGTTCTATTTTAGTGCACGCACAAAGCGAAACCCAGTTAACCATTAAACCTGCTGGTGATCAGATGGTTAGCAAGCACATTTACGGTCATTTTTCCGAGCATTTGGGCCGCTGTATCTATGATGGTTTTTGGGTGGATGAAAATTCGACTATTCCCAATAAAGGAAGAATCCGTTTAGATATTGTAGATGCTTTAAAGAAGATAAAAGTTCCAAACCTGCGTTGGCCAGGCGGCTGTTTTGCCGATGAATACCATTGGAGAGATGGCATAGGGCCGAGAAATCAACGTCCGAAAATGGTAAATACCAACTGGGGCGGCGTAACTGAAGACAATAGTTTTGGTACACACGAATTTCTAGACCTCTGTCAGATGCTCGATTGCGAACCTTACATTGCAGGCAATGTAGGCAGCGGAACCGTTGAAGAAATGGCCAAATGGGTTGAATACCTGAACTTTGATGGTGTAAGCCCGATGACGGCCATCCGCAGCCAAAATGGTAGAGAAAAACCATGGAAAGTTTCCTTCTGGGGTGTGGGTAACGAAAGCTGGGGTTGCGGAGGAAACATGACACCTGCTTATTATTCTGATTTATACCGCAGGTATGCCACTTATGCACGTAATTATCCGGGCGCTCCGCTAAAAAGAATTGCCAGCGGCGCAAACTCCGACGATTACAACTGGACAGAAACCTGCATGAAAAACATCGGCGACCAGATGTGGGGATTAACTTTACACTATTACACCATTCCAACAGGAAACTGGGGCAAAAAAGGATCGGCTACCAAATTTGATGAGGCACAATATTTTTCGACCATGAAAAACTGTTTAAAAATGGAAGAACTGGTAACCAAACACTCAGCAATAATGGATAAATACGATCCTAAAAAGAAAGTGGCTTTAGTGGTTGACGAATGGGGAATCTGGACGGATGTAGAACCTGGAACAAACCCTGGTTTCTTGTATCAACAGAACAGTTTACGCGATGCTTTAATTGCTGGTACAACTTTGAATATCTTTAATAACCATTCCGATCGTGTTAAAGTAGCCAACCTGGCACAAACAATTAATGTTTTACAGGCCATAATTTTAACCGAAAAGGATAAAATGATCTTAACCCCTACTTATCATGTTTTTGATCTGTACAAAGTGCATCAGGATGCCAAATATCTACCGATTGCCTTTACCAGTCCTGATTATACTGTAGGCGATCAAAAAATTCCGGCTTTAAATGTTTCTGCCTCTCAGGATGCTAGCGGCGTTATCCATATTTCATTGGTGAATTTAGATCCGAACAAGAAAATTGCCTTAAGCACCGTTTTAGATGGGTTAAAATGGAGCTCAGTTACAGGACAGATTTTAACCTCAGCCAAACTTACCGATGTAAATACGTTTAGCGATTCGAACAAAGTGCACAATGCGAAATTTAGCGGTGCAAAAAAATCGGGCAATGCACTTAAAGTAGAATTACCTGCTCAATCTGTTGTTGTTCTCGAATTAAAATAAGCTCATGAAACAAAATAACCAGTATCATGCTGCTATTGCTTCTTCTATTCAAATGGTTAAGCGACAAGCCAGATACAAAATTGTAAATCAGCCCGTAACACGAATCCTTTTGGCGGATCTGTAATCGTTGTAGAATAAAAATAAAATGATGAAAAAACTCATATACCTTTCTATAATCTTACTATCGTTTTTTTTTAATGCCCAGGCACAATCGAAAAAGGATGTTTATCTCTTTGCCTATTTTAAAGGTAATGGGGAAGACGGGTTGCATCTGGCCTATAGTAACGATGCATACAAATGGACCGCGCTTAAAAATGATCAATCGTTCCTTACGCCCAAGGTAAGTAAAGATAAACTGATGAGAGATCCTTGCATTATCCGAGGGGCTGATGGCTTATTTCACATGGTTTGGACAGTAAGTTGGAAAGATAAAGGTATCGGTTATGCCAGTTCGAAAGACCTGATTAACTGGAGCGAGCAGCAGTTTTTACCGGTAATGGCTAAAGAAGATAGTGCGAGAAATACCTGGGCACCTGAAATCACTTACGATAGCCATACCAAGACCTATATGATATATTGGGCCACAACTATTACGGGTAAGTTTAATGAAACGGCCTCAACTGAAGAAAGCGGTTACAATCACCGTATGTATTACGTTACCACCAAAGATTTCAAAACCTATTCGGAAACCAAACTGCTTTACGATCCGGGTTTTAATGTGATTGATGCTACTATTGTAAAAAACGGGAAACAGTTTATCATGTTTTTAAAAGACGAGACCCGCGAGCCTGCCCAAAAGAATATCAAAATAGCTTATGCCGATCAATTGGTTGGTCCTTACAGCAAGGCGGGAAATCCAATTACGGGAAATTATTGGGCCGAAGGACCAACAACTTTAAAAATCGACAATAATTGGATGGTGTATTTTGATAAGTACCGCGACCATAAATATGGCGCAATCCAATCTGCAGATTTAAAAAACTGGACTGATGTTTCCGATAAAATCTCCTTACCAAAAGGTTTAAGACACGGAACCATATTAAAAATTAAGGAAAAAGAACTAGAAATCTTATTAAAGCAATAGGGGTTAAGAAAACGAAATAATACCTGATGCTCCGTGGTCTGTGTCCGCACAGACCACATTGTTAAACCGCATCAATTTACCCCACCACGCGTCATGCTGAACTCGTTTCACTGCGTAGCTTTCCGCTTCGCTACAAGTCAGCATCTTTATAGTCTATACATATCCACTTCAAAAACCTTCCTCATAGATCCTGAAACAAGTTCAGGAAGACGACCGCCTTGGGTAATCCCCGTAGTCTGTGTCTCATAGACTACTATGATAAACCCCCTCTACGCATCATGCTGACTTGTTTTACTGCTTAGCTTTCCGCTTCGCTACAGGTCAGCATTATAGTCTATACATATCCATTTCAAAAACCTTCCTCATAGTTCCTCAAACAAGTTCAGGAAGACGATCGCGTTGAATAACGTTGATGGTCTGTGAGGACACAGACCACGGAATAAGACGAAATGACGCCAGCTATCTATTTCACCAACCTCACTTCATATATATTTGCAATAGCTGATCCCTGATCGGCAACAAATTTTACTTCTAAACCTGCTTTTAATAGTTCTTTGGGGATTAGGTATTCCTGGGTATAAAAAGTATCACCTTTGTTTCCATCCAGCTTTACATTTTCAATTACAACGCCATTAATCAAAATAGAAAAGTTTTTATTCTTTTCTTTTCCGTAATAAGTTAAACTCATCTTGGTGGCCAATAAATCTCTGTTTTTAAGCATATAACTAAACCATGCTTTCCCATTTCTAAAATGCCTTTCCTGATACGTTCCGTTATCGGTTTGTTCACCCTTAAAATTGTGATCCGATTCTGGCTGCTGCTCTCCAGTATTGATCAGATCGACGGTTCGCTGTTCCGTTTTCATCTTTTCTTCTTCAGCCAACTTAATCGCCTTTGCACGTTCTGGCAATGCCTCTGTGCTGCTGTAAGGGAAATAAACCACATAGCGCTTTTCGGCCAGGGTGTAAAAAGGAACCAGTTTTAAAGATTTGTATTTTGGCTGATAGATGGCATTTTGAGCACTGAAAGTTAAACTGTTTTTATCAATCAAAGTAATTTCATTTGCTAAGGTATTTTTAGCTCCTGTAACGAGTGGTGCATCGCTGATCGGGAATAATGGCCCTGAAGCAATATGCCCCATCCTACTGCCATCAGCTAATAAATTAGGTTGATTTAATGTATCCATCGCTGCAGCGAGCACAACCGGGCCACGAAGAAAGGCCACCCAATCAGAACCATCGGGCATAAACTCAGTGGTGGTGTGCATTGGCAATGAAATGTTAATCACATCACCCGTAGCCCAAACACGATCGATACTGGCATACCCATTTGTTTCGCTTTTAACCGTTACTTTTTTCCCATTGACGAGCACAGTCATTTTTCCCTTTTCCACCCAAGCCGGCTGACGAAGACGTAGGGCAAAACGTTGCTTGTGCTTTAACTGAAGTTTGATTGTGGTATTTTCTGCATCAGGAAAAAGTGTTTGTTGTGTAAGCTGAATACCTTTTTCCTTCCAGTTTAAGGTAGAAGGTATGAAAAGGTTTACATACACATCATTCTTGCCATGAGCATATATCAGCTCTCCATATTTACCATGGTTTTCCAATCCCGAGCCTACACAGCACCAAAAACTCTCCTGTGGACTCGAGTAAGTACGGTAATGCCCCGGCCGCATCGGTGTAAAATATACAAAACCACCTTTTGGCCGCTGCGAAGAAAGGATATGATTGTAAAGCGTACGTTCATAATAATCAAGGAAGGTGTTCGAAGGTGAGGCCAAAAATAGCTGTTTAGTGAGCTTCAACATGTTGTAAGAATTGCAGGTTTCAGGGCCTTCCCGCGATTCGGTCATCGAAGAAAAGTTATTGGCAGGATGAAAGTGCTCTCTAACACTATTTCCACCTATGGCCACTGTTCTATGCTCTACTACTGTTTTCCAAAAGAAAGCAGCCGCATTTGCCCAGGAAGGGTCTTTATCCAACAAGGCGATCTGCTCAAAACCAATTACCTTTGGAATCTGCGTATTTGCATGCAAACCATTCAGCGCATCTGTATTTTTCAGCAATGGATTTAGAATGGATCGATCTGAAAACCGCTTCGCCAATTGAAGATACTTTTGATTACTCGTTATTGCATAAACATGCGCAAAAGTTTCATTCAACCCACCATGTTCGCTTTTTAGAAGTTCTTGTACTTGCTGATCAGATAAATTCGAGACCAGATCTACACACCAATCGGTGAGTTTTAGGAGCATCTGCTTTGCTTTTACATTACCTGCAACCGCATAAGCATCGTAAAGCCCTGCATAAATTTTATGGATATTGTACAAAGGAACCCATTTTCCATTCAGTGAAAAACTTGACGACTTGATGTTGCCTGCTTTGATCTCCTTCCAGATTTCTTTTCCACCTGGAATACCTGCCAAATAGCCATCGCCATTTTTTACCTGGCATTTATCCAATTCGGCAATCATGTATTCCATTCGGTCTTTAACCTTTGTATCACCAGTTGAAGCATACATTAAAGCCAGAGCAGACAAATAATGTCCGCCAATGTGCCCGTCTAAACCTGTGTTTTCCCAGTTTCCGTAAGATGCTGCTTTAGACTTTAATCCCGCCTCCCTTAAATAAGGAGCCAAAAGCTTATCCGCATCAAGCGAAAGCATATATTTTTTGTCAGTTTCCTGAGCCTGCTTAAACGGCCCTTCGAGCAAACGGACTTCCGATAAATTAAATGGCTGCAAACTCGCCTGTCCGAAAGTAGTTCCATACAGGGCGGTAAACAATACAACGGTAATTATTTTTTTCATTGTTAAATGATTGTCTATTTTAAATGTTTATTTATCTCCTCGGCCATTCTTAATCCCAGTTCCCAGGTCCCCTTGGTACCAAAATGGATATAATCTTTTGGATAACGCGTATTTTTATCACTCGCTCTTTGGCTAAGATCATCAGTGAGTATAACATAAGCATTGCGGACAGATAATGGCGTTTTAGCATTCGATGCTACTTCACGCTGTCCGTTTCGAACCTCATCTATTGATATACTCTTATTAGGTGGTGGGTAAACATACCCGTAAACAAACAGCATATTGGCTGTTTTTAAATCCTGTCTGACCCGAATAATGAATTGCTTCAAGTTTTTACCGTAGCTCTTGCTTATTTCCTCTCCTTTATCAGCATCGGATTCGCCCTGCTGCCACAACATTCCCTTAATCACAGGTTGATAACCACGTTTGACTAAACTATCCAGCCCAGATTTAACCGTACTCATAAATATCTTATATTGTAAACCTTGGTTTATTCTATCCTTTTGATCCTTCCCTGGATTCCATTGTTTATAAAGATTGGTACCACTATGTGCATGTTTTACAATGGCTATACGGGCTTTTGGACGAAGATTTTGTAATTGTGATCCAAAACCCAGTTCCGGACCAAAACGGTCGGGCGATTCTGAAGAAGCATGTAATGGAAACCATTGATCAGGTAAAAAATTACTATTAAGATGAGGTTTTCCTGAATGATAAATCAAAACCCTGCGATCAACTTTCATCGAATGATCCATATTGGACAAGTACCCTTGACCAGTTGCATTCGACTGTCCACCAATCAGATAAACTTCAATTACTGGCTTTTTTTGTCCGAAACAAGAAAAGCAAATAAAAGTTAATATTAAAATTAAATTACCTCTCATTTTTAATTCCCATCTGGCTTAACTACACTACTTTTGGGGCTCTCTGGCCAGTGCCAATCTGCAGGGTTATCTGGTTTTGCCGGATCAAATTTTGGCAGATCATCTACCAGATATTTAGCAATTGCTAATTTCTGCTCTTTAATCCCTAAGATGATACATTGCGCAATTTCATAAGCCCCATAAGGATTAAAGTGTGTGTTATCGGCCAATGCCTTATCCTGACCAGGATAACTGTTAGCAGGATAATGAACAAAGGCTTTTTTCGAAGGCTCTTCTCCCAAAGCATTAAACAAAGTCGATGTCATGGTATTCAGATCAATTAAAGCAACTTTCTCTTCGGCAGCAACCTTACGTGCAGCATCAGGAAAATCGCCAAGAGAGTTTACAATTTTTCCATCGGGGCCAAAAGACCTTCTACTGGTTGAGGTAACCACAACAGGGATTCCTCCTTTTTTCTTCACTTCCGAAATGAATATTTTTAACCTTTCGGTATACAATTTATAAGCGCCATCGTTGGGCCCTTTATCTTTTTGATCGTTATGTCCAAATTCAATAAAAAGGTAATCGCCAGGTTTCATAATACTTAAAATCTTCGTTAATCTTTTGCTCCCTAAAAATGAACCCAGTGTTAAGCCAGATTCGGCATGATTGGCAATCGCAACACCAGGTTTGAAAAAACGGGGAATCATCTGCCCCCACGATGCCCATGGCTCATCGTCCTGGTTTACTACCGTCGAGTTCCCGGCTAAGAAAACGGTAACCTGATCTTCAACCTTCCTGATTTCGAGTGCCTGTAGTGCCGTTTGATGGTCAAATTCCAAAGTCAGTTTATCATCCCAATCGAGTTTGGTAAGTTCGCGTGGTTTTAATGAAACAAGTTGTCCGCCAGCAATATGTTTATCTTTAACATTTACGATAAAAGTTTTAGTTAGCGATTGCCCAGCAGTGGTTTTTACATTTTCTAGCATCAACCTTCTTGATTCTGCTTTTACTGTGCTTAATGCAGGGCCTTTTGAATCGCCTAGTGTAACTGTCATTTTGTAGTTACCCTCTGGAACAGCTACAGAAAAATAAAAAGGTTTATCACTTTTCACCAGATCTGATGTTAAAAAATTCTTCCCATCATAATCTACCCCCTCAACTTTCGAATCAAAATCGAAACCATAACCCTTTTCTTTACCGTAAACATCAGTTGGCAAAATTGGTGTATAACCTTTAGCAACCTTTCCGGTACCAAAATCAAATTTGTAATTGACTTTTTCCTGGGCCTGGGATAGATTGACAATTAAACCAAGAAAAATGAATGGCTTAATAAACTTTTGAATGCTCATATACTTAAGGTTTGACGTAGGATCTCTTTGATGATTAAATCCATCATGATCGCTTTCCTGTAAATTTGGTTAAATAAACGTCTACCTGACATTTATTAACGAATATAAAAACAATTCCCAATTAAAATGAGAATGAACAGCATATTTAAAATTTTAGGCATTTTTTTAATAAAAGTGCGTTGTCTACAAATACAAAAAACAACAAACATTCAATTATCAATACTAATTAATACTACAAAGATAAACGATTCAAAACGCCATATAAATTTCTTCAATTTTTAATTAAAAAATTTTAAGCCTAAGAAATATTAAGCTATAAGACCAAAAACCCCATTTTACGAGCTTAAATCAATAAAAATTCAATAATTTCCAATCAAAAAAGCATAAAACTTCAACACAAAACGTATAAAATCAGTCAATTATAAAAATAAATCTGTAAATTAACCCATTATTAATACTAACTCAATATGGATAGTCTTTTTTTGTATTTGAAATTTAAATACATCACATAAAGAACCATAATTGAAAATATTAACTAGATTTTTGTTCATAAAATTCATTTTTAAATGAAAAGAGCACTTACTTTTCAAGCACTTATTCAGTTCATTCATTTATGAATTTTTAAAACAATTTGACTTAACCAAGTCGTATATTAGTCTAATTAATCATACACATTAATTGTAGCCCTAAAAAGCTGTGTTATTGCGTATTACGGCAAGCATAAAGAACCATTATGTTTCGCTTTTAGTCATCCATCAAACAGAAGAAGTAGAAAAATCTAAAGCCATGAACAAATACGCCATTATTGGAGTAACTCCCTTCGAAATCCCTGATAGTAGATTGGTTTCTAATCTACAAAAAGCCGATTGCTTTCCGGTTCTCAGTCTTGGACATCATGTAGCTGACGCCGAAAATGCGCTTCAATCAATTTTAGCATCAGGTGTCAATGATTTCGGTGTAAGCATTAATTCAGCTGCATTAGTTAACATCGATCTACCTACCGAGGTAAGTTTAATTATTGCACCTTATGATTTTGCATTAAAATGTAAAACATCAGCAAAAATCATTCTTCAGGTGTATGACCTCCAATCGGCATTGGCTGCCCAGGCAAACGGTGCCGATGGAATTATTGTAAAAGGAAATGAAGGCGCTGGCCGTGTGGCATACGAATCTTCATTTGTACTTTTTCAACGGATTATTAAAGAAATTACCGCTATTCCGGTTTGGGTTCAGGGGGGCGTAGGTATTCATACAGCGGCCTCTTTAATGGCTCAGGGTGCAGCAGGAATCATTTTAGATAGCCAACTCTCCTTATTCCCAGAATGTTCCGCTCCTGAAGATTTAAAAACTGTTTGTGGTAAATTAAGTGGAACAGAAACCAAACTGATTGATAACTGCCGCGTATTGGCCCGTCCAAATTCGCCGGCATTGGCAGAAGATATAGACTATAACGGTCTTCAAAAACATTTCAAAGGTTACGATCTGGAAACAAATTATCTTCCAATGGGTCAGGATATTACCTTATCGATAGATCTGGTTACCAAATATAAAAAGCTTGATAAGTTGATTTTTGGTATAAAAGAAGCCATTTACGGCCATTTAAAACAAGCCAAAGCCATCAATGTAATAAAGGCGGAAAACTCGCTTGCTAAAGATTTAAACATCACCTATCCTATTGCACAGGGCCCAATGACGAGGGTAAGTGACGTAGCGCCGTTTGCAGATGCGGTTTCGGAAGCTGGCGCTTTATCGTTTATTGCGTTATCCTTGCTAAAAGGGGCATCGGCAAAAAACCTGATCGAAGAAACTAAAAAACTGGCTGGCGAAAAAACCTGGGGCGTAGGTATTTTAGGTTTTGCACCACAAGAGCTTAGAGATGAGCAACAGGAATATATATTAAATGCAAAACCTCCTGTTTTACTAATTGCAGGTGGAAGGCCATCGCAGGCTAAACCCTTCGAAAAAGCAGGGATCAAAACTTTTCTCCATGTACCCTCTGCTTCTCTTTTAGATATGTTTTTAAAAGAAGGGGCTAAACGTTTTGTATTCGAAGGCCGCGAATGTGGTGGCCACGTTGGGCCCCTATCCAGCATGGTATTATGGGAAAAACAGATTGAACGTTTATTAAAAGAAGAAAATCCGGAAAGCATCAGTGTTTTCTTCGCAGGTGGTATTCACGATGCTTTTTCTACTGCATTCATTTCGGTAATGACAGCTCCTTTGGCGGCTAAAGGAATGAAAATCGGTGTATTAATGGGCACCGCTTATTTATATACCAAAGAAGCCGTAAGCACAGGCGCCATTTTAGATAAATTTCAACAGGAAGCCATGCAGGCAAACGAAACCGTACTGCTTGAAACCGCTCCAGGACATGAAACCAGGTGTTTAAATTCTCCATTTGCCACTTTCTTTAACGAAGAAAAAAAGAAACTTCAGGCAGAGGGAATGGATAAAAAAGAAATCTGGGCCAAACTTGAAACGCTAAATGTTGGCCGTTTACGTATTGCCGCAAAAGGCATAGAAAGACGTGGAGATGAACTGGTAAAAATTGACGAAACTGAACAAACTGACTTAGGCATGTATATGATCGGTCAGGTTGCACCTATGCATAAAGAAGTGATGTCATTGCTCGATCTTCACCAAGATGTAGCCGACAATAACTATACACATATTTTAGACGCCACACTTTCTTCACCTCCGGAAAATAAAGCCAAAGCACTGGATGTTGCCATTGTGGGTATGGCCTGTATTTTCCCTGGGGCCAAAAACCTCGAAGAATACTGGCGCAATATCATTCTAGGCAAAGATTCAGTAACCGAAGTACCGGATGAAAGATGGAACAAGGAGCTGTATTATAATCCAGATTCTACCGCAGGAGATATGTCGCACTCTAAATGGGGCGGTTTTATTCCAAGGATAGATTTTGACCCTTTAGAATTTGGTATTCCACCACAGTCGCTTGCGGCCATAGAGCCTACACAACTGCTTACCTTAATGATAGCCAAACAGGCTATGCAGCATGCAGGTTATGCCGATGGCGGTGTGGATAACGAAAATGTTTCGGTAATTATTGGTGCCGAAGGTGGAAACGATCTGGCCAACAGCTATAGTTTCAGAGGTTTTTACAAACAGGTTTTTGGCGAAATGCCAGCCGAAGTAGATGCCGTATTACCAAAAACAACAGAAGATTCTTTCCCAGGTATTTTAGCGAATGTAATTTCGGGCAGGATCACCAACAGATTAAACCTGGGCGGTAGAAATTATACGGTTGATGCGGCCTGTGCTTCATCTTTGGCAGCAATAGATTTGGCTTGTCAGGAGTTATTTTTAGAGAAATCGGATATGGTTTTGGCCGGTGGAGCAGATCTGCACAACGGCATTAACGATTACCTCATGTTCTCGAGCACACATGCCCTTTCTAAAAAAGGGAGGTGTGCCACTTTTGATGCCGAAGCAGATGGAATTGCCCTTGGTGAAGGGATTGCCATGATCGTATTAAAACGATATGATGATGCTTTACGCGACGGTGATACGATTTATTCTATTATTAAAGGTGTAGGTGGATCAAGTGACGGCAAAAGCCTTGGTTTAACGGCACCACGTAAAAACGGACAGGTAAATGCTTTAGAAAGGGCTTATAGCCAGGCTGGAATTACGCCATCACTGGTTGGCCTGGTAGAAGCACATGGTACGGGCACAGTGGTTGGTGATAAAACTGAAATCAGCGCATTAACCGACATGCTCAATCAATCGGGTGCAACCGCCGGACAAACGCATTTAGGCTCTGTAAAAACGCAAATTGGTCATACCAAATGTGCTGCCGGAATTGCAGGTTTGATTAAAGCATCGTTATCGGTTTACCATGGTATTAAACCACCAACCATCAATTTAAAAACACCAAATAGTTTCTATAACGCCCAAACAAGTCCATTCGCTTTTCATACCGAAGCTGGTTTATGGATGGAAGAAAAAAGATATGCTGGCGTTAGCGCCTTTGGTTTTGGGGGAACAAATTTCCATGCCGTATTGGAAAGTGCTCAGAATACCGAAAATAAAAATTCGATCTTAAAATCGTGGCCATCAGAACTGTTTGTTTTCAGGGGCGATACTTATGAGGAAGCTAAAAAGCGGGTGATTTCGGTAAAAAATCTCTTAGAACTGAACGATCAGATTGAACTGAAAGATATTGCCTATAGTTTAGCAACTGCTGATACCAAACCTGTTCAATTGAGCATTGTTGCCAATCACCCAGAAGATCTGGTAATGAAAATCGACCTTGTTTTATCTGGTGTAGAAAGCAAAGATACCTACCTCACCCAAAAACAGGATGGCAAGGTTGCTTTTATGTTCCCGGGGCAAGGCAGCCAAAGGGTAAACATGGCAAGGGATCTTTTTGTGGTTTTTCCTGAAATGAGAAAACTGCTGAAAGCTTATCCTGAATACGAAAAAATCCTGTTCCCAAACACCGTGTTTAACGAGGGTGATGCGAAAGCACAAAAAGAACGCATAAAAGATACCCGCATGGCACAACCGCTATTGGGTATTGTTGATCTTGCAATCGCTAACTTCTTAAAATCATTGGGCATTATGCCTGATATGGTTGCGGGCCACAGTTATGGCGAATTGCCTGCACTTTGTTTTGCCGGTGCTTTTGAAGAAGAAGCCCTGGTTCACCTGAGTGCAGAAAGAGCAAAATCTATTTTAAATGCAGTAGAAAACGGCGATCCGGGCACTATGCTCGCCGTGAGCGCAAAACAGGAAGACCTTGCACAATATCTTGGCGATATCAAAGACGTTTATCCGGTAAACTTTAATGCACCAACCCAATGTGTTATTGCTGGTAGTACAGCAGCTATTGGCCAGTTGGCCGCAGTATTAAAAGAAGCCAAAATATCTTTCCGTCCACTTGAAGTGGCCTGTGCCTTCCATAGTCCCTTGGTGGCCAAATCGAAACAGCTTTACCAACAAGTACTTTCTGGCGTAAACTTTAATGATCTAAAAATTCCGGTATGGTCTAACACGACAGCAAAAGAATACCCAACTGAAGCTGCCGCTATAAAAGAACGTTTGACCGACCATTTAATAAAACCTGTCCTTTTTGTTGATGAGCTTAGGGATATGTATGCAGCCGGCGCCAGGGTTTTCGTAGAAGTTGGCCCTGGCAAGGTGCTAAGTGGCTTAACCAAAGCTTGCATTGGTAAAGACGAAGTGATTTTACACACCGAAGATCAAGGTCAGAATAAACTCAGCAATCTGCTGGGCACACTGGCTGGTTATATGGCTACTGGTCGCGAAATCAAACTCGAAAAATTATTTGAAGGCCGTTCTGTTAAAAGCATCAAATTGGATGAACCTTCAATTTATAAAAAAAGTCCCGCTATCTGGTATGTGAACGGTCAACACGCTGTTCCATCAACGGGTAAACTTCCGGCCAATGGCGCATCCCCTATTACTAAACCGATTATCCTTATGAATAACATCTCTACACCAACTGAAAATCAACAGGTTAATGGCTCTGCCAAAGACTTAATGATGCAGGAGTATCTGCACAGCATGAAAATGCTGATTCAGGCACAACGCGATGTGATGCTTTCCTTTTTAGGGCAGGCTCCCGCAATGCCTTCGCAAATCATTAATCAACCTTTAACATCATACCAGGCACCTCAACCTGTCCGTATCGAAAATCAGATCACGGTAAAGCAGGAAGTGCCACAAACACAAACCATCGAAGCAATAACACCCGTGGTTGCACAAAAAGATTTAAAACTGGTGCTTTTGCAGCTAGTAAGCGATAAAACTGGCTATCCCCAAGAAATGCTGGGCATGGAAATGGATCTGGAAGCCGATTTAAGTATCGATTCGATCAAACGTGTAGAAATTATCGGTGCTTTACGTACCGAACTGGGTGGTTTCTCTCAATTAAACCTTCCGGAAGATAAAATTATGGAACAGCTTGCCGGACTTAAAACCTTAAGTAGCCTTGTAAACTGGCTTGCAGAAAACACCGAACAGCCAAAAGCGGTTAGTGCACCTGCTCCGATAGCAGTAGCAACAAGCGAGGCTGAACCTGCAAAATTTTCATTGGATCAGCTAAAATCGGCCATTCTTGATGTGGTGAGCGAAAAAACCGGTTATCCAAAAGAAATGCTGGGCATGGATTTAGATCTTGAAGCTGATTTAAGTATCGATTCGATCAAACGGATGGAAATTATCGCTTCGCTTAAAGAAAAAATCGGATTTGGTTCACAAGGCGACCAGGCTGATGATTTAATGGAAAAACTGGCTGCAATTAAAACTTTAAATGCCCTGGTTAATTGGATTGCCGACGTTGAAGCAGAAAGCTCGGAGGTGCTTACAGAAGCAAAAAAGCTTATTGAGGAGAGCATCGATGATCAAACGGTTAAAGAAAAATTATCCCGTTTAAGATTTGAGCTAACTCCTGCTGCATTGACCATTACCGAAGCAGCCATTTTAAAAGATCAGCGTTTTGCCTTAACCGATGATGGTGGCGGACAGGCGATCAAAATCAAGAAAGTGCTCGAAAAACATGGTGCCATTGCCGATCTGGTAAGTTTTGAAGACTCATTGGATGGCTATCAGGGCCTCATCATTTTGAACATGTTCGAAGCACAGCAAAAAGTAGGCATTCTCGATCATTTCGCAACGATTAAAAAACTAAATTTTGATACCGTAAAATGGGTGTATCTGATTGCGGATACCAAACAATATTTTAATGATCAATCTGATATTTCTTTCCTGAGAAATTATCAGGGTTATTCGGGCTTCTTTAAAAGTTTAGACCGCGAATACGAGCATACCAAATGCCGTTTTATCAGTCTCGAAACCAAAATGTCGCCAGATGAAATCACGAATATCACCTTAAACGAAATCCTGAATCCGGATAAACCTTCGGAGATCATTTACAACGACCATAAAAGACACATTATGGAACTTGTGCCGCATCAATTGAGTACAGAAACTGATGCGCATATCCATTTAGATAAAGATGCCGTAGTAATGGTTTTAGGTGGCGCACAAGGCATTACAGCCGAACTGATGATCCATTTTGCGAAAGATTACCCTTGCAGGTACATTTTAGTAGGCCGTTCTGCAAATCCCATCGCCTCCGCAAATGAAGCCAGTTCTTCGTTAAAAACCAAAGATGAGATCAGGCAGTACCTAATTAAACAGGGCGAAATTAAAAAACCTGCCGAAATAGAACAGGAAACCAATAGAATTTACAAAAACAACCAGATTTTACGCTGCATTGCAACTTTAGAAGAAGGTGGATCGACGGTAGTTTACGAATCGTTAGACCTTAAAGATGAAGAAGCGCTAACCCGTTTGATCAATCAGGTTTACGAAGATTATGGCCGCATAGATGGCGTGGTACATGGTGCAGGTTTATTGGAAGATAAATTGTTCCATAGTAAAACTCCTGAATCTTTCGGACGTGTTTTCGATACCAAAGTAACCCCATTAAGGGTATTGGCTGAGCAGTTAAGACCAGAAACCCAATTTGTAATTCTTTTCTCAAGCATTGCTTCTGTTTATGGAAACCGCGGGCAAACCGATTATGCAGCAGCAAACAGTGTAATGGATAAATATGCCTGGGCCTTAAAACAGAAAATTCAAGGCAAGGTAATGGCCATTAACTGGGGACCGTGGAAAGGCGCAGGTATGGTTTCGCCAACATTAGAAAAAGAATACCAACGTAGGGGAATTGCATTGATCCCTTTACAGGATGGAATGGAAACTTTCTTAAACGAACTTAAATATGGTAAAGAAAGCCAGGTATTAATCATGGCTGGAAACACCTGGACATAGAAAATCGCGTAACCAAAAAGCAGATGAAGAAAAGCGACGTAGCAATTATTGGAATGTCATGCATTTTTCCGGGTGCGAAAGATATGCAGGCCTTTTGGGAGAATATTATCAACCGCGTAGATTCTACACAAGAGGTTCCGGCTGATCGGATTGATCCTGTGCATTTCGACAAAGCAGTTAGCGGGGTAGATCGCTTTTATTGTAACCGTGGCGGTTTTATTCCCGATCATCAATTCGACCCACAGCGCTTCGGAATTTTACCACTAGCTGTTGAAGGTACCGAACCCGATCATCTGTTAACCTTAGATCTGGTTCACCAGGCATTAGAGGATGCATCAGTATTCGAAAAAAAATATTCCCTTGATAAAACTGGGATCATTATTGGCAAAGGCAATTATGTGGGACCTGGGGCAACCCGCGCCATCGAAATTGTAAGAACTGGCGAACAAATTTCGAGTGTATTAAAAGACTTAATGCCACAACTTACTGATGCAGAGATTGAAAAGGTAAAACACGAATTCCAATTGCGCAAAGGCCGTTTCAGTGCCGATACCGCAATGGGATTGATCCCTAATTTAGTGGCCTCACTAGTAGCCAATCGCCTTAACTTAGGCGGTTTGGCTTTTACTTTGGATGCTGCCTGTGCCAGTTCGCTTATCGCGGTTGATCATGGCGTGCAGGAACTGAATAGTGGCCGTTGCGATATGATTATTGCAGGCGGGGTACATTTAGGTCAGAATGCTGCTTTTTGGAGCATATTCTCTCAACTGGGTGCTTTATCCAAACAGGAAAAAATAAAACCTTTCGATCAAAATGCCGATGGATTGATTATTGGCGAAGGTTGTGGTTTTGTTGTACTCAAACGCCTCGAAGATGCCATACGGGATCAGGATAAAATTTATTCAGTAATTAAAGGCGTGGGCATCAGTAGCGATGGCAGCGGAACCAGCGTAATGAGTCCATCGGTTAAAGGCCAGCTAAAAGCCATTACCGAAGCCTGGAAAAACGCAGAACTGGAAAGTAAAAATATTGGCTATTTAGAAGCCCACGGAACAGGTACTCCACTTGGTGATAAAACTGAGGTTGAAACCTTAAAACAGTTTTTCGGCCAGGATGCCGATCTGCCAAAAGCAGGTATCGGTTCTGTAAAATCGAATATCGGCCATGCCATGCCCGCAGCAGGTATTGCAGGTTTAATTAAGTCGAGTCTGGCTTTGTATCATGGTATCATACCTCCTACTTTACATTGTGATGAACCTGTAACACAACTGGCCGAAACCCGTTTTTCTGCCGTGCAAAAAGCGATAGACTGGAACCAATCGGGTTTGCCAAAACTGGCAGCTGTAAATGCATTCGGTTTTGGTGGAATAAATGCCCATGTAGTATTAACTGCTTATGAAACGCCTAAAAAAGATGAAGTATTGGTCATCGCAAGACCAAGTCATGAAGCTTTGATCGAATCGCTCGAAAATGGAGATTATAACATTGGGAATGGAAATTTCCGTTTAGTGTTATTTAATCCAAGTCCCGAAAGGATCAAAAAAGCTTTAAAAATTGTAGCTAAAAATTCTCCGTGGAGAAATAAACAGGACATCTGGTACACCAATGCACCACTATTGGCGAACGATGGAAAAATAGCATTCGTATTCCCTGGCTTAGATGGTCTTGCAGGTGGCGAAATCAAATCGGTAGCCGATTATTTCAACATTCATATTGATGAAAACGAAAAACAGGACGGTCTTTTAAGCGAGGCCCTGAACATACTTAATAAAAGCAGTGTTTTAGATCAGGCATTAAAACAATTGGGCATTAAATCCGATATGAATGCAGGGCATAGCCTTGGCGAATGGCTTGCAGCAAGATCTTCAGAACTGGCAGAAGAAAGTTCGGTAATGAACTTACTGAATGTGCTTAACCCCGAAACTTTTGAACTGAAAGATTCGCGTTTCATCGCCGTGGGTTGCGGGTTAGATACACTTCAACCCATAATCGAAAGTATACCCGATTTATACCTATCGAACGATAACTGTCCACAACAGGTCATCCTTTGTGGCAGCAAAATAGCGCTTGAAGAACTCGCTCCGATATTGAAGGTAAAACAGATTTTTCATCAGATTTTGCCTTTCCAATCGGGTTTCCATTCTCCATTTGTAGCCGATAAGCTGGGTTTGATCCTCGAGGGTATGCAGGATATGCAGTTCCGAAAAACCACTACACCGCTTTGGTCGGCTACTACTTTAGAAACTTATCCCGAAGGTTTTGAAGCCATCCGTCAATTAAGTGCCGAACACCTGATTAAACCAGTGCGTTTCCGCGAGCTTACCGAAAAGTTATATGCAGAAGGTGCACGTGTTTTTATTCAGGTGGGTTCTGGTGGTTTAGTTGGCTTTATCGACGATACTTTAAGAGGAAAAGAAATCAGCACCATTAGTGCCAATGTACCAATCCGTTCGGGCATTACCCAGTTGCAAAGGGTTTTGGCAGCACTTTTTATTGAAGGAAAAGAAATTGGCCTTAATTATTTGGGCAATATCAAATCAACCCCACCGCAAAAAAATAAAGGCATTAAACTCGAACTGGGTTCGCCGATTATCCATAACCTACAAACACTTAAAGGCTTAACCATTAAGCAAGTTCAACCAACACCGTCTAAAACTTTTGTTGAGGCTAAACATCCGGTTTTACAGGCTTTTAATGAGAATGTGATGGAAATGATCAATATGCAGAGCGAAATGATCGAACTGTTCGAAAATGCAGCTTTACAAGTCGATCAGCCGGGCAACTGGGCGCCAGCCAAACCAATAAAACCAGTAAGACAACCATTTAGCCAAAAACTTGATGTGAGCCTTGAGAATTGCCCTTACCTGATTGATCACTCCCTATTGAGGCAACCAAAAGGCTGGCCAACAGTAGAAGATATGGATCCGGTAATTCCAATGACCATGATTTTTGAAGTGTTTGCCGAAATCGCCAACGCGCAATCACCGGAAGAGAAAGTACAAAAAATCATGAATATGCGGGTTTTCCAATGGATGAACGTGGTTAAACCTTTCCAGGAAACTGTAACTGGTGAGTGGAAAGACGAGCAAAGCGTCTACCTTAATCTGGAGCGTTTTGCTAATGCAGAAGTGCAGCTGGCGGTACAGTTAAATGCTGCTCCAAACAGAACTTTCGATATTGGAAAATTATTGGATATCGATCGTACTGCTGCACAGATTTACGATGCGCACATGTTCCACGGACCAGATTATCAGGGCATCAAAAAACTGATCGCTGTTGGTGAAAAAGGAATAACAGGCATCATCGAAGCCTCAGGCGGAAAAGGTTCATTGCTTGATAATGCAGGCCAGTTATTTGGTTTATGGCTGCAGCTCACCTTAGAAAAAGATAGGATTGCTTTCCCTGTTAAAATTCAGGAAATCGAATTCTTTGGCGATATGGCCGATCAGAAAGGCACTTTCGAATGTACCTGCGTACTTACCGAAATAAACGACGAATTTGCCACTGCAGATATCGTAATGAAAAGAGATGGAATTACCTGGCTTATCATTTCAGGATGGCAGAACCGCCGTTTGGAAATAGACGAACCGCTTTGGAACGTGTCGATGTCGCCACTCCACAACCGTTTATCGGAAGAAGTGGCACCAGGTGTTTTCCTTTTTGGCAATGCTTATTCGCGTGTGGTATCATGGGATTTTATACTGAAAAGGTATTTCAACCAAACAGAGAAAAAGCATCATCAGAACCTCTTACCCAATAAAAGAAGAACCTGGATGATCAGCCGGGTGGCGGCGAAAGATGCCGTTCGGAATTTATTGAATACACAGAAAAACCAGGCCTGTTACCCCATCACCTTCGAAATTTATTCGGATGAATTCCGCAAACCTTACGTTAAAGGTGGTTTAACAGATAACATCAATATCTCGATTGCACATAAAGGTACCGATGCTGTTGGAATTGCGAGATTTAACGAACCTGTTGGTATCGATATCGAACATATTGAAGAGCGAAGTGCAGGCTTTTTCGATCTTGTATTTAACGATCACGAAATGACCTTGCTCGAAAGCCGCGACAAAATAGAATGGGCGACCCGCTTTTGGGTAGCCAAAGAAGCTTATGGAAAATACCTGGGCAAAGGTTTACAGGGCAATCCCAAAGCCTATACCGTTGAAGTAATCAATGGTGAAGAACTATGCATCAATAACATCACAATCAAAACAATCAAACATAAAAACTATATCATCGGATGGACACTACAACTACAAAATTAAGCAGCGAAGAAATCTTCAACCTCATGAAACAATTTATCACCGAAGTAATCGGCGAAGAATTTGTTGAAGAAATGGATATCACCCCTGAAAGTTCTTTCACCAAAGATCTGGAAATGGACAGCATCGAAATTGTATCTTTTTCCGAAAAAATCAAAGCGCATTTTGGCGAACAAATCGATTTTACGGGCTGGTTATCATCAATGGATTTAGATCAGCTGATCAACTTAAACTTAGGCATGATCATCTCTTATATCGAAGAATGCCAATCATAACAGTAAACGGCAAATCGGTTCACATTCAGGAGCTCAACAAAGGGGCTGTTGAAACCATCGTCCTCGTTCATGGAATGTTTAGCAACCTGTCTGTCTATTATTTTAATATCGCACCGCTCTTGGCCACAAAATATCATGTGGTACTATATGACTTAAAAAGTCATGGCATGAGCGAAAAGGCTTTGGAGGGATACGATCTGGAGAACATGACCAATGATCTGTTTGCATTAATGGAGGTTTTAAACCTTCAAAAAGTGCATTTAGGTGGTTATAGTTTCGGTGGATTGATTGCTTTAAAAATGGCCATCCGCTTTCCAGGACGCATTAACAAACTGGCAATAATTGAAGCACCAGATCCGAATGACGATAAAACAAGGGGAATTATTGATGAGTACAGCCGTGAATTTTTAGAACATTACGTTGAAAATTTTACTGATACCACAAAAGTAAAAATGGGTAAAAGGCAGATGGAGCGCAACCACCGCATGTACGAATATCTTTTTTATCAAACCTCGATTAAAACCGACATGAAACTCGAAAAAGATTTTTTTGGCAGCCCTGCAATCGAAACCATAAACAAGTCTACCCTATTGCTGTATGGCACCGATTCCAATTGCCTTAACGCAGGTAAACATTTAGACGGAATGATTAAAAATGTCTCGTTAATCGCCGTACCGGGAGATCATAATATCCCGATACAACAACCATTGGTAATCGCCGAAGCATTGTTAAACTTCTTTCAGGAAATATAAAATTAACACACATGGCAAAATTTGTATTTGTTGTTCCTCCGCTAACTGGCCACATTAACCCTACGCTAAGTATGGGTACTGCCTTGATTGAAAGAGGCCACCGTGTAGGATGGATTACTTTAGATGAATCATTAGGGGATAAACTTCCTGCCGGAGGCGAGTTGCTGTTGATCAGTTATAACCAAAACGACCAACAGAAAAAAGATTCAGAAAAATACCTCGATATCATCACCAAAAAGATTGTTTACGGTATCGATAGCATCAAATTTCTGTACGAGGAAGTATTGATTCCGCTTAACAGGCACAGTTATGATGGTATTGCCGATTTACTCGATCAGTTCAAGCCCGATATGGTGATAACCGATCATCAGATGTTTGCCGGTGCAATTGCCGCAAGCAATAAAAATTATCCTTATGTTACATCTGTTACCGCACCTGCAGCCATAAAAGTAATGGACGAGCTGCCCAAAGTGCATGAGTGGGAAGTAAATCAGATTGTAGCCCTGCAGAAAGAATTCGGCATAAATACCGAAGATTCTATTGCCTGCTCTGATCTTGCCACTTTGGTATTTACCTCCAGAGATTTTTTTGGGGAGATGGATTTACCCGAGCATTTTAAATTTGTAGGCCCCGTTTTTAACCGCCGCAAAACTACAATTCCTTTCCACTGGGAAGCATTTCATACCAGCAAACCAAAAATACTGGTCAGCATTGGTACCACCTTCGATCATGACCATAAAAAAGCCTTTTTTGCCAAGGTAATAGAGGCTTTCGCTAATGAAGACTTACATGTAGTTGTGGTTTCAGACCCTGCTTTATTTGAGGAATGGCCAGCCAATTTTACGGTGCAGCGTCAGGTACCACAATTAGAACTTTTACCACACCTTGATGCTGTTGTTTGCCATGGCGGACACAATACCGTTTGCGAAACCTTGATGAATGGCCTGCCAATGGTGGTTATTCCAATAGCATACGATCAAAGCCACGTGGCCGGACGTGTTTTCAGGGTTGGTGCAGGAGAACGTTTAAACTTTAACCGTTTTAAAGCTAATCACCTTAAAGAAGCGGTACACAAAGTGCTGCAGAACGACAGTTATAAAATAGCAGCAGAACAAATTAAACAATCCTTTATCGAAGCCGGCGGAACAGAAAGTGCCGCCGATTTATTGGAAGCTTTAAGCAACAAAACCTCAAACGTATTCATCAGTTAAATTATACATTATGTCAAAATTCCTTTTCGTTGTCCCGCCTTTTTTTGGCCATATCAGCCCAACTTTAAGCATTGGTGCAAGTTTATTGACCCGCGGCCATGAAGTAAAATGGCTGGGTATTACTCCACTTGCAAAGGTACACTTACCTGAAGGTGGCGAATTTATTTACCCTGAAGAAGACCTGGCAGAGTATGCTGATGAAATACAACGTATTTTAAAACGTCAGGATGATGGCCCTGCCTGTTCTGGTCCGGAGGTAATGAAACTTGCCCTTGAAGAAACCTATGTTCCTTTTGCCAAAATGATGATGAAAGGGCTGAACAACTTTGTTGATGCCTGGAAACCCGATGTAATTATTAACGACTGCATTACCTTTGCTGGTGCATTAAGTGCACATTTAAAAGGCATAGCATCTGTTACCACTACCCCGGTACCACCCGATGTGATGGGCGATACGGCTAACAGTGCACCCAAAATATTCGAATGGCAACAAAACTTAATTAAAGGTTTACAAAGAGAAGTGGGCATTTATAGCGATGACATCCACATCCATTCGCATGAATTGAATATGGTTTTCACTTCACAGGCTTTTGCAGGTTTTGAAGAAAAACCATCTCACATGCATTTTGTTGGTCCGGTAAAAGGGAGGCCAAATTTAGCCCCTTTTGATTGGGAACGTTTAAGTAAAGCCACCACCCCTAAAGTTTTTGTTTCGTTGGGTACTTTGCTGGTTGATATTCGTAAAGAATTTTTCCAGAAACTGATTACCGCTTTCGAAAACCAACCTGTAACTATTGTTGCTGCAACCAATCCTGATATTTTCGAAAAATGGCCTGATAATTTTATCGTAAATGGTTTTGTTCCGCAATCGGAATTGATGCCGCACATGGATGCGGTAATCTGCCATGGTGGTTTTAATACGGTAAATGATACCTTCACAAATGGTTTACCAATGTTGATTACGCCTATTGCCTACGATCATTTCCATACTGCTAAACTAATTGAGCAAGCAGGTTGTGGAGTAAGCATCCGCTACAAAAGATTACGTATCAGTGATTTAAGAGACACCGTTTTCGAACTTTTAGAAAACCCGAAATACCGCCAGGCCGCACAAAAAATAAGAGAAACATTTATCGAAGCTGGTGGTAACGATAAGGCGGTGCAATTGTTGGAAGATTTTGCTGAGGTTCATAGAGTTGTCAACTTTGATAGCCCCCTTGCCTAGAAGTTGACAACTCTGGAAGTAAATCGCAAAGTGTCCGTCATCTCCTGAAGCACAGTCCCAACATTAAGTCGGGAGAGAGATCTACCCAGAAAGATCTCTCGACTGCGTTGCACTCCGCTCGAGAAGACGCCTCCCGTGCGATCGTCACCCTGAACCGAGCCTTAGCGAGCTCACCGAAGGTAATTTATTTCAGGTTCTATCTTGCTGGAAAGATGCTGATCCCGAAATTGCGGGACAGCATGACGAATCGACTAAACTAATCGCAAGCATGACGGAACGCATGAACATAACTTTAAGAGTTGTCAACTTGCATAACTAGTTTACTAGAAAGTTGACAACTCAGAATAATACTAAAAAATGAAAAGAAAACTGTTATTTGGCGAAAGGATGTTATACGGAGATGGAAAAAGCCCGTTTAACATTGTTATACCTTTCAAAATCAGGGGAGAAATTAAGGAAGACGATTTAAGGTTTGCCTTATTCAAAATCCAAAAAAAACACCCCTGGTTAACCGCCGCAATACGTTTTGATGAAGATAAAAGGCCTTGGTTTGTAACCAATCTTACCGAAAATTTTAGAATTCCCGTTCGCATTGTAGACAGGTTAAACGATGAGCATTGGAAGGAGGAATCTACCTATGAATGGAAAACCGTTTTTGATGCTTCAATTGCACCACTTTGCCGCATTACATGGGTTAAAGGTAAAGAGGTATCCGAATTTTTGATGGTATATCACCATTGTCTTTGCGATGGCACTTCGGCACTTTCTATTTTAACAGAATTACTTCAGCTTTTGGATGACCCCGACGCCAATATTGGGAAAGAGATTCCAATTATGGATATAAAAGATGTGATTCCGAAAAAGGTATTAAACAGCTACCGCAACAGGGCCAAAAACGGATTAATCGGCAAAATTGCCACTTTAGCACTTTGGATCATCCCGATCAAAAAGGTAGCGGTAGAACGTAAAAAGGATTTTATGCTCCGATGGAAATTCGATCAGGAGCTTACCAAACAGGTTATCCAGTTTTGCAAAGCCAATCAGTTCACCGTAAACACTTTGTTGAGTGCTGCTGTTTTAAAGGCCTTTAAAGAGGTAAGAAAAGAAAAAGCATTTAACAAAATATCATTACCGGTTGACATCCGAAACTTTAACCCGATTATTAAAAAAGACCACATTTTTGCTTTCGGATTAATGATTGTACTTTCCCTGCTGCCAGAAAAAGACTTTATTGATAATGTGAAGACCTTACAAAAAGATGTTAACGATAAATCGGCCAAACTTAATCCTTACAGCTTGATGATGATGATGGAAGCCTGTCACCCTGCATTAAACAACTTCACTAATTTCTTAAAGTATGGAAAATCGAGTAATGATTGTATGTTTTCTAACCTGGGTAGAATCGACATCCCGTACCAGTATCAAAACTTTGAGGTAGAAACCATATTCAGCCCTTCGGTAATGGGGCCATTAGGTAACACCACTACCATGATTGCTTCCACTTACCGCAATCAAATGGATTTTACCTTTGTGGCTAGCGAAGGTTATGTTCCTTTTGTAGAGGCAGAAGCCATAAAAGAAAAAGTAGTAGCTATCCTTAAAGAACAGGTTGAAAAACCGATCGAGATTTTAACTGCAACCGCATGAAAAGAAGATTAATTTTAGGAGAAAGAATAATGCATGTAGATAGCAAAACACCATTAAACTGTGTTTTTGGCGCCAGGATTTCAGGTAAATTCAGCGCAGAAAATCTGCATAGGGCATTGTTTAAAATCCAGCAGAAACATCCACTGCTGCAAATGAATATCGATGCTACAGGCAAAACACCATATTTCGTACGGAACGAAAATATCAGCAAAATACCGGTTAGGATTACCGATCGTCCAACAGATCAAAGCTGGTTGGCTCAATCAAAAATAGAGTGGTATAAACTTTTTGATGCCACAAACGAGCCATTAGCCAGGTTAGTTTGGTTAAAAGGCGAAACCGAATCAGACCTTTTGCTCGTGCTCCCACACTGCATTTGCGATGGAACTACCATTTTAAATTTAATGCGGGAGCTGATGACTTTGATTGATAATCCTGAGCAAGATCTGGCTCCATATCCTTCATTTCTTTCTGTTCGCGACCTGTTACCAGAAGATTTTGTAATTAGTAAGGCAGGTCATTTTAAAGGAAAAATTTTTGCAGCGCTTGGCCGGTTATTTTTCTTTTTTAAAGCTACTTCGAACAATAACATAGACAGGAGCAATTACGCTGTTCATTGGAAAATCATCGCAGAAGATACTAAACAACTATTGGTTAAGTGTAAGGAAGAAAATACAACTGTTCATGCTGCAATCTGTGTGGCATTTATGGAGGCCTTTAAACATGTACAGGGCACCAAGTCCCATGGTAAAGTGATCTGCCCAGTTGATATCAGGCGGTTTGTAGAAGCCATAAAACAAGATACCATGTTTGCCTTTGCGCCTATTGTAGAATTAAAACTCGATCAGGCAGAGAACGATTTCTGGACAAAAACCCGAACCTTAAAAACTGCTCTGGAAGCAAAAATAGCAGAAATGAAAGTTTATGATCTGTTGAGCATGAGCGAGTATTTCCATTCATCAGTAAATAAAATGATTGGTTTTTTGAAAACAACAAAAGGCACGCACGATGTGACGCTCAGCAACATGGGGCTTTTAAACATCCCGAAGGATTATCAGCATTTTTCTATTGAAACCATTTATAGTCCTACGGTTGCTTTCCCATGGAAAAACGCCAATACATTAGTATGCAGTACTTTTAACGGACAGCTGGATTTCTCTTTTATGTCAAACGAATCATTCCTTCGGGAATTTGAAGCCTGGCAGATCAAAGACAGGGTAATGGAACTGATTAAGGAAAATTTAAACGAATTGGTCAATGTCTGATAAATTGGAATACGATGAGCAGGCAAAAGTGTTGAACTGGCGAAAGTTTGTGCGCAAAAACCTGCTGATACACCTTATCCCAAACACGGTATTGAATACTGTAGTGCCATATTTTGCTTTTAAAGCGCAAAATTCGGTGCATTTATTTAGTGGTGAGCAAAATCTGGCCAGGTTTTTATTGCCGATGTCGTTATTGCTACCGTTTATGATTACCCTTGATATTTTGAAGAAAATAAAAGAACTGCAGCATTCGGGTGCTATAAATTATAAGATAGACGAAAAAATTACGGGCTATCCTTTTATATTGAAAAAAGCAGGATTAAATGGCTTGTATAGTATTTTGGCTGTATTTGCCTTGATGCTTGCACTGCACTTCTCTTTCCCTAAAAATCACGATTTCGGGATCACTCCATCTGCTGTATGTGCGGGATTGTTAGCTGGTTTATATTCCATTACGTTTTTTTATCTCGCTATTAGAAGGTTTAAAGATGATGCAGTTTAGTATTATTTTGAAAATGGCTGTCATTCTGAACGCAGTGAAGAATCTGCCCAATCATAGAATTACTATTCAATGTATATATTAAATCCTTTACGCGGTTTGGTTACCACCAAACACTAGAAAACCTTGCCACGGAAGCACAAAAACACGGAAGTTCGACGTTGGGAGTTCGCTACTACCTTTTTGTACTTATAAACATCAAATTGGTCTTCGAAGGTAGTTTTTGAATGCTGTTCAAGGTCTTTTTCGAATATAGCGTTGTTATTTTACCAGGTAAGACATGTAAGGACAATAAGCTCATATGGCCTTAAATTTCATATATGGTAGATGAATAAAGTCCTTTTCGACCAACCATTGACAGACTGAAAATTAAAAGGGTAGTCTTTGGCCTTCAGACGAAAAGCTTAAGGCATTAGATTCCCAAGAGGCATACATTGATGGCGATACAATCGCATTTCTCATCCATCCTCGTTGTAAACGAGAACGATTAAAAGTTTCTTAACACAAGCCTTTGTTAAATAGTCCTGATGGCTGTAGATCCCGATTTAAGCACTAGTTTTTACTTTTTTATTGTGTGCTTGCTTGTTTCACAGGTTTCTTCGGGAGCAACGTACAGCAGGACGGAACCTCTCCTATACATTACAGGCATTGCGCTCCAAAAAGCTCCAAACAATTTATGTTGCAAATACCGAATAAAAATGATAGCGTTAAGTAAATTGCGTAGTAAAGTTCCTTCGACTCCGCTACCATTGACGTTATTTTGCAATTGGCTTACTAATAAGATATTTGCGGCACTATACATTTCCACCAAGCTAGGCCACAGTACTGTATCCCCGTTCCACTTAAATCCGGCCTAACAAATTTTTCGGATTCTGCTGACCCGGCCAGACCACTGACCTCTAAAGAAAAATTTTCAGCCGGCATTTTTTGTTTCTTTTTGATGCCAAAAAGAAAGAGCCTTTCGGCGGCGGTGAGCCGAGGCAAGAATGAGCCGCTGGGCAAAAAAAGGATATGCGTCATTCATATTGATTTTTATACAATAAATTATCCCTCAGGATGACACAGCGAATAATAAAAAAACATTATTCCAACCAAACCATTTGCGTAAAAGCACCATTAGTGGCAATATCCCAGGCCTCTACCCTTACCCACTTACGCCCTTTCAGATTAACTGCCCAACTGTAATTCTTTTTCCCAAAAGCCTGGGTATCGTTTAAATTAATACGGTTACGATAAACCTTTTCTCCATCACCCGATACAATTTCGACAAAGCTTAAGGGGAATGTCCAGTTGAGTTGCATATTTATCTTTGCTTTCCCATTATTATCAACCTTCAAAGTCTCTCCTGCACCTTTTCCATTAACATTAAAGCTCGGGATCAGTACCTCACCTGTTGATACAAAAAACTTTCCTTTCCGTATTACATCTAAAACAGGCTGCCAGCCATCGGCATAATTAGGTACCTTATCCAACTGTAAATAATTCACATTTAAGTGTGCATACATTTCATTTTGCTCAGTAATGGTAAAGATATCAGCCTCTGAAATAACGTGTTTTTTCAAACCCCAGTTGGCCATATCATCCATCAGGTTCAATACCCGTTTACTTAAGGTTGGCAACGAAAGATCTCCTGGAATGGCCTTCCAAGCCGCGCCCATAAAAGTCTCCGATTTAAAAAAGGCTTCTTCTTTATATTTGTCTGGATAACCTGTCGAAGCCTTTGTTCGGGCATGGGCGGTCCAGGCTAAGCCATGTTCTTGTTCCAATAGTTTAAGCATTTCTGTTTTATCATTAATGCGGTAAACTTTACCATATTTAGGATCGTTGGTTTCAAAAGGCTGATCGCTTTTTCTCGACATAATCCAATAAATTGGTTTAGGAAAAAATGCCAACCAATGTCCTCCATAAAAATTATTGGCTTCTTCGCCCGGTAACAGTAAAAAATTAGGCTCAGATAACCTTTTGGTTTGTTTAAACAAGGCATCTAATTCTTTTAAACGAACAGAATCTGGTCCTTTGGGGTGGCCTGGTCCGTGAAATTCGGCAAGCTTAACAATATTTAAACCCGCCTTTTTCAATACTTCAACAAATTCGGGCTTTTCCGGAACGGCTTTTCCGCTTAGCACTACGTCCGAAATAAACTCATTGTGGAAATGGCTAGCCATTGTTTTATAACCTGCCAACGGCACATAAGTATCATTATGTGTAAACTTTTTAACATCATCCAACGCTGCTCCTGCCTTCCCGGTGCTCAATAAACAGAAAAAATTAAGGCGCTGTTGGGTGTTTGGTGGTGCATTAAACCAGGGCACATAACGTTTATCGCCCAATGGATCCTGACGGATGCCTATACCAAAATCGGGAATCAGATTTAAATAATTGCTCCCTTTCCAGGTAAACTTAAGGTTAAAAGCTTCATCTAAGGGATAGAAATATTGATGCGGAGCAGGAAAAACGGCCAAACTTCCGCTATTATTTTCGCCGATAACAGTACGGTATTTTACTTCCAAGTTTTTACTTGGATCTCCTTGTACTGCCTTTTCGCGCTGAAGATTTCCTTTCACATCACTCCAGGCAATATTGGCCCAGGCATCTTTTTTGCTCGTTAATCCGGCATCATACAAAATAGCTGTAGAATCTTTTGGAGTTGATATTACTGCAGCCACATTAAACAAAGGACTTCCATTGTAAAGTGTTATTTCTAGAGCACCGCTAAAGGTTTCGCATTGAACTCCATTTATTCGCACTACAGTTTGCGAGCCCTTCGTAGAAACACTGGCTGCTCCTTTTTCGAATTTTACAACATTGGTGGTATATGGTTTTGTTGGAACCCGGTCGAAAAAAACATCCCAGCCCCCACTGTTTGGACTTAAAGTCCGTTTACCTATTCTCAGCACAAATGCAGGATCGAGATGAGCAGCAACTTCTTTTAGGGCGCCTTGCTTACCTAACAGCAAACTTTTAAACAATGGTTTGGTACGATCAAGATCTAAAATCATTTTACCTAAGGTTCCTTTACCAGCTGGCCAGCTGAGCACGAGTTCTTTTTGATTAGAAGAAACTGTTGCTCCGTTGGTTTTGAAGGCTTTTAGGTTTACCTGGCTCTGCGCACAAAATGCTGAAAAGCATATTATCAATAATGTAGAAATACTGTTTCTCATACAACTTAATCGTTTTAGTATAGATATAACGCAAGATAACAATTAAGTGCAAAACATAAAATATTCTCTAATTAGTAATGCATTTCGTTCATTATTTATTTTTTTTAAAAAAACACCTAACATTACTTAACTTAACATAGAATTAAAGCCAAACATTTTGCATCCTATACTCATCAGAAACAATGTAAAAATCCTTGGTGAAGGTAGCCAGGTAATTGTATTTGCCCATGGCTTCGGCTGTGCCCAAAGTTCTTGGAAATTTATTACAGATGCTTTTCTGAATGACTACAAGGTAATACTATTTGATTATGTTGGATCGGGCGATTCAGACCTAAGCCAATACGACCAACGGAAATATGCTACACTCGAAGGATATGCCTGTGATGTAATCGATATTATAGAAGCACTTGATTTAAACAACATTATTTTTGTTGGTCACTCGGTAAGCAGTATGATTGGTATGATTGCCGCATTACAGATGCCAGAAGCATTTAAAAAACTAGTTTTTATTGGCCCATCACCAAGATATTTAAATGATCGTGATTATATTGGTGGATTTAATGCAGAAGATATTGAAACTATATTTGAGCACATAGCAGATGATTATGTAGCCTGGAGCAAACAATTGGCACCAGTAGTGATGAATACCCCTTTAAAACCCGAATTAGCTGATTTTTTACAGGAATGTTTTGAGGCTACCGATCCAAGTGTTGCCCTGGCCTTTGCAATGGCTACTTTTAAGGCCGATTATAGAGACAAATTAAAAAACCTCGGCGTGCCAAGCCTTACCCTGCAAAGTTCGAACGACATGATGGCTCCTTTATCAGCCGGCGAATTTATCCATAAAAATACACCAGAAAATTTTTTGGTTGTAATGAAAGCCACAGGGCATTTTCCGCACATTAGCGAACCAGAAGAAACCATCAGGGAAATAAAAGACTTTATTGAAGATATCCGTTTAAAATCGGGATCTGATCACCTGTATGCCTCCTAATGATTTTTCAACCATCAATAAATTAAAAATCTTTGAGCAAAGAAAATTACAGGTTATTGCTCTAAAAACACCTTGCTACTTCTTTAGCCTTTTCGCAGGTTACGGTAATCAACTTTACCCATATTTATATTGATCTGCAGTAAAATGATCATCCTCAATAGCTTGCAGGTGTGGTGCTCAGTTTAGCATCTAACCCCATTACGTAAATGGTTGAAAGCATTTTATGTGCAATCCGTACATTCAGCGATCATTTTTAAACTGGATCAACCTAAAAAGGGTGACTTGCTATGCACCTGGCGATTACATGATCATCAACTATTAAACAATCCATTACGATCAGATTATCGTTGCGATTATAATTTAACATAACCTGGAGGAATATTTTTGCAAAATAATAATGAACAAAATGAACAAAATATATATTTGTAAAAAATATACCCTCATTTTCAAAGCCCGCACCACCCCATTCGTCTAATATCCTTGCCTTTCCAAAGACTAAATATAGTCAAAATAAGCACTAAGAAGTATATTTATAACGCGTTAAACAGAAAATCATAAAAAATAAAAATAAAAAAACAAAATGAACAAAATTAAAACAATTGCATTCACTGCATTAAGTATCTTATCCGTTTACAATGCGAAAGCTCAAAACTTTAAAGAGCCTGTTAGCTATAAACTTAAGAATGGCATGAATATCATTATTTCAGAGAACGAACGTTCGCCGAAAGCATATTCTAGCTTTACCTTAGATACGAAGGCCTTTGAGGGCAAAAAAGATGGCATAGTGGAGTTGTTAAATGCAGTTTTAAATGAAAACGTAAATAAAAACTCAAATATTAGCTTTAAGGATAACAGCGGTAAACTTACTACATTAAATGCTGATCTTGAGAAAGATCTGGCAACAATGGCTTCAGTAATTCAACATGCAAGCTTCGATCAAAAAACTTTTAATACAGCTAAAGCTAAATTAATTGCCAGTTTAAAACTACAGGATTACGATTATGACCAAACGGTAAATGAAAATTCGATTAATGCATTAACCCTGGCCGATGTTAAAAACTTTTATAGCCAGCTTTCTCCAGAAAAAACATTTTTAACCATTGCCGGAGATGTTGAACTAAATACAGCCAAAGCTTCAGCTAAAAAAGCTTTTGGTAACTGGAACCGGACACAAGAACTTGCATTAACTGTGGCAAGGTAATATTAAAATTAAGCCTAGGCCCTTTGATTAGTTTCGAAGGGCTTTTTTTATGCCCAAAATGTTACAAGAGATTAGGTTTAAACCGCCTGTATTCAAGGAATCATTCAATATATTCGTTTTAAATAAAATCATTATTTCTGAAAAAACCGACAGATGAAAAAAAGCTACTCACTCCTACTTCTTTTTACCATAAGTTTATCGCTACAGGCACAAGTTGTGGTTAACCGAAATCAGGATATTGATAAAATGGTTAAGGCTGTAAACCAGGATTCGCTAAAATCATATATCAGTAAAATGGTTTCTTTCGGAACAAGAAATACGCTTAGTGATATTAAAAGTAAAACAAAAGGAATTGGAGCTGCCAGAAATTGGGTCGTAAATAAGTTTAATCATTTTGCCAAGCAAAGTGATGGCAGGCTTACTGCATATCTGGATACCATTACATTTAAACCCGATGGTAAAAGAATAGATCAGCCTACACTTTTGGGCAATGCTGTAGCCGTGCTAAAAGGTACTAATGCAAACGACAAACGTGTTTATGTGGTGAGCGGACACCTCGATAGCCGGGTTACCGATGTAATGAACAGAACCAGTGATGCACCTGGCGCCAATGATGATGGTAGTGGCGTTGCGGGCGTAATTGAGGCTGCGAGAATTATGAGTCAATATAAATTTTCTGCCACCATAATTTTTGTAGCCGTAAGCGGTGAAGAACAATCGTTATTAGGCTCTGGTTTTATGGCTGCAAAAGCAAAAAAAGAAAACTGGGCTGTAGATGCCATGTTAAATAATGATATGATTGGCAACAACAACAGTAGCGAAACACAAATCATCGATAATACCAGGCTCCGTGTATTTAGTGAGGGTTTACCCAGCTTCGATCTGGATAAAAATGCGAAGAGCATCCATCAGTTTGGCTTAGAGAACGATGGTAAAAGCCGTCAGTTGGCACGATATGTTAAAGAAATAGGCGAGCGTTATGTAGATCAGTTAGAAGTTAAATTAATTTACAGGAACGATAGATTTCTCCGTGGCGGAGACCATACCCCATTCGTAGAAAATGGATTTACAGCGGTGCGCATAACTGAAATGAACGAAAACTTCGATCACCAGCACCAAGACCCTAGAACTGAGAAAGGCGTTAGGTATGGCGATCTTCAGGAATTTATGGATTTCGAGTATCTGCGTAAAAACACAGGTGTAAACATTGCGGTGCTGGCCAATCTTGCGAAAGCCCCATCTTCTCCTACCGAAGTAAAAGTGGATGTAAAAAACTTAAGCAATTCTACTTATTTATATTGGAAAGCACCGGTTAATGGCACAGTAAAAGGTTATTATGTATTGATGCGCGAAACTAGTAGCCCGGTTTGGGAAAAGAAATTTTTTACCTCTTCAACCGAATTGAGATTACCCTACAGTAAAGACAATTATTTATTTGCAGTACAAAGCGTTGGGAATGATGACAATGAGAGTTTACCTGTGGTACCAGGCATTGGCCGGTAATAAAACATTTAGAATTTTCCATTGTTTAAACTCAAATTTATAATATGAAATTTAAACCGGTAGCTTTTGTTATCAATATTGCCATCACATTGGGTGTTAGTGCCCTTGGTTCGTGGGCAACGATTCAATCTGTTAAAACATGGTATCGTACAATAAATAAACCTTCTTTCAATCCGCCTGACTGGCTTTTTGGACCTGTTTGGACTACACTTTATGTACTTATTGGCATTGCGGCCTATCTGGTATGGGTAAGGCGCGATAAAATTATTCATTTCCCACGGACAGTGGCCATTTACCTTATTCAGTTAATTTTAAATTTAGCCTGGTCATTTATTTTCTTTTACCTGCATGAGATAGGATTTGCCCTGGCCGAAATTATACTGTTGCTAATTATTATTGCAATTAATGGTTTAGTTTTTTATAAAATAAATAAATGGGCAGGACTGATTTTTATTCCCTATTTCCTTTGGGTAAGTTTTGCCACAATTTTAACTTATAACATTTTCATGTTGAACTAATTTAAAAGAAAACCCCTATTTTTAAGGGTGGTAACTTTTAAAAGATTTTTGCTGATCCTCTTCGTACTGTGCTGTAACCAATTGCGGGCGCAAAAGGTTGGCCTTGTGTTTAGCGGAGGTGGCGCTAAAGGATTGGCGCACATTGGCACATTAAAGGCTTTAGAAGAAAACCACATTCCTATCGATTACATTACCGGCACATCGATGGGTGGCATTGTTGGCGCCATGTACGCCGCAGGTTATAGCCCCGCACAGATCGAAAAAATTGCTTTAAGCAACGACTTTCAAAATTGGGTAAATGGACGATACACCAGCGATTATACCTATTATTTTCAGAAAAATGCGCCCAATGCCTCTATGCTCACTGCAAAAGTGGCTATTGATACAGGTTTTCACTTCAATTTCCGCTCTAACCTAATTAATGATATCCCATTAAATTTTGCTTTTCTCGAGCTCTTTTCGCAGGCTTCAGCCGTTTCTAAAGACAATTTCGATAATCTTTTTGTTCCCTATCGATGTATGGTTGCAGATGTGCTTTCGCAAAAAAGTATCACAGTAAGCAAGGGAAGTTTAGCAGAAGCAGTAAGGGCAACCATGACGGTTCCGATTATCTACCGGCCCATTAAACTGGATGGAAAGTATGTTTTTGATGGAGGGCTTTACAATAATTTCCCTGCTGATGTAATGGAAAGAGACTTTAAACCTGATTATGTGATCGGTGCCAATGTTTCTTCAAAAACCTATAACGAATACCCTAAAAACATCGACGATCGTTTAATGAACCGCTTTTTGGTATACATGTTTCTATCCAAATCAGATTCTACCATGATCGGAAAAAACGGTGTATACATCCAGCCCAATCTGGCTACTTATAGCGTAACTAATTTTGCGCCCGTAGAAGAGCTGATTAAAAAAGGCTATGATGCAACAATAGCCGATATGCCAAGGATTAAAGCCTTAATCAGCAAAAGAGTGAGCGATGAAGAACTGGCAAAAAGAAGGGAAAAATTTAATGCGAAAAAGCCAGATCTAAAATTCAGCAACATCATCGTAACCGGTGTAAACAGTCAGCAGAAAAAATATGTAGAAAGGCTTTTCAAAAGCGATAAAGTTACTTTTAACCTGCAAGATATTAAACGGGGGTATTACAAACTGGTTGCCGACCAAACTTTCGAAACCGTATATCCTAAAATTTCTTATCAGGCAGCAACAGACAGTTATACTTTTGAGGTGGTGGCACAGCCGAAAAAAAGCTTTAAACTCGAATTGGGCGGCAATATATCTACAAGGCCAATCAGCAATGTTTTTTTGGGTGCCCAGTACAATTACCTTAACCGAAAATCGTATACTTTTGGAACCAGCTTTTACTCTGGCCGCTTTTACGAATCGGTACAGGTTAATGGCCGGGTAGATTATCCAACCAGACTACCCTTGTTTCTGGCCGCGGAGTTAACCTATAATCACTGGAATTTTTATAATACAAGCCAGATATTTATCGAAAACCCACGCCCCATTTACATCGAACAATCAGACCGCAAGATTGACCTTATGATGGGAGTGCCTTTAAATTATAATACCAAAATTGTTCTCCACGCTACATTCATTAACAACAACGACCGTTACAGTCCAAATAATACTTTTGCCGTCGGCGATTTATTAGACCAAACCATATTTAATGGTTTCAGGGGCTCGTTAAACTTCGAAAAAAATTCGCTGAACAGAAAACAATATGCCACCAATGGCCAAAGCTTTTCGTTAAGTTTTAATTACACTACCGGTCGCGAAAATTATAATCCGGGCAATATTTTCCGCAACACCCCAGGTTTTGTTAAAATTCCGGGCAGTAGCCGGTTACATCATTGGGGCAGCATTAAACTCACCCAGGAAAACTACTTTTTACACCTTAAAAAATATACTTTGGGCTATATTATAGAAGGTGTTATTTCGAACCAACCCTTATTTAGCAACTATTATGCAACACTTTTAACCGCTCCGGCCTTTTACCCGCTGCAAGATAGCCGCTCGTTATTTCTTGATAAGTTTAGAGCAACCACCTATGCAGCTGGCGGAATAAAAAACATTTATAATTTTAAAAAAAATCTAGACTTTAGATTAGAAGGTTATTTATTTTTACCCCATAAAGAGTTTGAGCGGAATAACTTTCAGGATGTCGATTATGCAAAGGCCATTACAAAAATACGCTATGCGGGTACCGCAGGCTTGGTTTATCACTCACCGCTCGGCCCTGTAAGCTTGAGTTATAATTTATATAATGATGCAGTTAAAAGAAATGGTGTATTATTGCATATCGGTTATTTAATTTACAATAAACGTTCTATCGAATGAAACGAATCTTACTCTTGCTTTCGCTGTGTTTAATCGGGTTTTTCAGCCATGCACAAACCGCAGCAATCAATAATTTTCTGGTAAAAGAAAATTTGCTTAAAAACAATAAACTGGCCATAATAGCCGCCGATTCATCAAACAACCCCAACGAAAATATAAACGGAACATATACCTTTAGTGTAAGTGGTTTTACACAGGTATTAAAATTTAACGATGGCATAGCCGTGCTACCTTTACCAATCGATAAATCTACCTTCGTTTACATCAAACATCAAAACGACTCCGGCACCCACAGCAAACTGGTGTATGTGTATAAAAAAGATACTGATTTAAGTCCGTATCCCATAAATAGCTTATGGCTTTTCATTATTCCTATTATACTGGTTATTATTGCCTTTGCTTTCCGCAAACTGATCATATTTGTAGTAATTGTATTTCTGGTATTTGTATATTTTAACCACAGTAATGGCTTAAACCTTTCTACCTTTTTCGAAAGTATATTCGATGGATTAAAGAACCTCGTCTGATTTTCCTAGCTAAAATCGTCATTGCGAGGCACGAAGCAATCTTACTACTATGGGCTGAACTTCGCAAATAAATAAGACAATCCTAGCGATTGCTTTAAGATTGCTTCGTGCCTCGCAATGACGAGAAGCTCATTAAATTTGTTTTTTTTTAGAAAAGCAAGGCCTGTGGTGCTTCGGTTATACCAGTCTCGCCCTTTGCTTAATCCCGATAGATAAACTGGTAAATAAAAAGCACTTAAATCGGGATAACGCTGTCGGTCGGGTTTATTTTACTACAGATAGCAGCACAGTTGTAGCCTACTAAGCCAAGGTCGAGGCGAGATGCCGATTATTTCAATCGGCAGAAGCGGGAGCGGGACTACAGAGAACAATGACTTCTGCAATTGCCTTCCAATAAAAGAAGCTGAAGGATATGTTTTTAGCTTTTAAATATTAAAATCATCATCCGAAAGCTATAGGATGCGAGGCTGGACACAAGCGCGAGCCGAAGCAATCTTATGCCATAAATTCTCTTATTCTTTTTAGAAAAGCAAGGCCTGTGGTGCTTCGGTTATACCAGTCCCGCCCTTTGCTTAATCCCGACAGATAAACTGGTAAATAAAAAACACTTAATCGGGATAACGCTGCCGCTCGGGTTTATTTTACCACAGATAGCAGCACAGCTGTAGCCTCCTAAGCCAAGGTCGAGGCGAGATGCCGATATTCGCGCTCACGCTCGTTCTAAAGAGTGTGAAAATAACAAATCGTTTTTTAACGATTTATCATTGCTGTTTTACTAAAATTTTTAGTAAATTTGATTTATGGAAAATCTATTTTTAGTGTGTTTAGTCCCTCCTATTTCTGTTGTAGAAGACATAGACGAGATTAGGACATACATTTCAGAGAAATTTAGTGTGCATGAATCATTAAAACGGCCTGCACATATCACCTTATACCCGCCCGTAAAACTATCAGCTTACAATGTAGAAGAAAGATTTTTTAAAGCTTTAGCAGATGCTTCTTTCAGTCACCCCTTTATACAGGTACTCCGAAACTTCAATTCATTTCTGGAGCATACCTTTTATCTCGACGTTGAACAAAATGAGGGGTTAATGACGCTGGAAAAACAGATAACCAAAGCATTACACCCTTTAAAATTGATAGAGAAAAAAGAAAAATTCAATCCACATTTAACTTTGGCATTCAGAGATGTAAAACCACCCATTTTCAAACAGATTTCTACCGAATTTAAAGACCGGAAATTTAAACGCGAGTTCCAGGTTTCATCCTTTTCTGTTTACAAGCATACGGATAAAAGATGGCAACCCTTTAAAGAATTCTCTTTTAAAGATCCAAATACCAAACCTAAGGCATTAAGCCTTTTCGGTTAATTTAGAATGGCATACCAATACCAAAGTTGTACTGTATAAAACGATAGGTATCAGGCCCGTGTGTGGAGTTATAGCTATTTTTAAAGTCTCTGGCTCCAGATAAAAATTTGCTGATTACCCATTGGTCTGATCCCAAAAACTGAGGGTCTTTAAGTTTCAGTCCCACGTCAAATCTAAAAACAAAATACTGAACATCATACCTTAAACCAACACCTGTACCAATAGCAATTTGCTTAGCCAATTTACTAAGCTTAAACACGGTCAATTCATCCAACTCAGGGTATTCAAGTGTAATCGATTCCCCTCTGCGGATATTCCAGATATTACCGGCATCAACAAACGCGGCCCCTTTCAAAGTAGCCCCAAAAAATTTTCGGGCAACTGTAAACCTATATTCAAAATTAGTTTCTATCCGTAAAGTACCCAACTGATCTAGCCCAAAAACTGCCTTTCGCACTTCATCACTGGCAAGCACCTGTCTGTTATAATTACCGGGACCAATCGTTCTGGCCTGCCAGGCCCTCAAGCCGTTAGATCCACCGGCGAAAAATTGCTTTTCGAAAGGAATACCCGTTAATATCGAATTACCATAAGCATAGGCTAATCCGGTGTTTAAACGGGCAATAAACTGCCTTTCGCCACCCAAATGTTTATACCACCTAATATCCACCTCTGGCCTGGTGTACTGGTTAAAAGGCAAGCCTAATATCTTTGCTGGATCATTGTTTGCCGGATCATGCTTAGCACCTGTTAGCTTAGATATCCCTTGCAACATATTGCCCGCAATATCCATCCCTGCCCTTAAATAAACAAAAGTTCTCAGCTGGTTTAACTTATCGGCATTAAGCGTGTAAGTATATTTCATACCCAGTGTTAAATCCTTACGGTCGAGCAGTGAAGAATAATAAAGGTTGTTAAAACGGGTAATTGCATCCACTTTTGATGTATCAAGGTTACCAAAACGGTACTCAAAATTTAATGGGGTAAAAGAGTGGAGTTTAGACTTGGTTTCAAACCAATCGTAAGTAATGGAATTGATAAAAATCCTTCTTACCGAAACATCTTTTTGTAAGGCATAAATGTAACTGGTTGCAAAAGTAGTATGTGGCATTCCGTTGCCCCCTAAAACAGGGTTATAGAAGGGAATCATCAATCTTGGTACCGAAATGCTGGCACTGATTGAAAAATCGCGCTGATAAATATCACTGAAAACCTTGGCACCGTTACCGATACGCGATTGCAAACCACCTTTTACCTGGAGTTCAAATCGTTCCGCCCCTCTAAAAATATTGTTATTGGTATAGGTATTTCCGAGGGTAAACCCAACGGTACCTCCATTAAACGGTATCTCACCTTCAACTCGGTTACTCATTACCTTTTGGGGGGTGAGCAAAATGATCGCATTGATTTTATTTGAGGTACTGTCCCTTCTGAAATAATCGATCTTTACATTTTTAAAAACATTGAGCTCATATAAGCGATCGTAAGTGAGGTTTTCATTCCGGATATCATAAAGATCACCTTGCTTCAGAAAATCGTAACGAACGATTGGATTACGCCTGTAACGCTTAGAGAAATCGGTATAAATAATCCCGTTCAAAGTATCTTTGCTTAATTTATACCTTGCCGAATCGGGCAAACCATCAGGATTTGGCGCAATTAACAAATGTGTGTAACCAATATTAAACTGCTTATGTGGGCCATTTGCAGGATCTGTAACATTAAGATTCAAATCCATTTTATTAGTTTTAGAGCTTGCTTCGGCACCATATACATCAAAATTTACATAAGGTCTTAAGAAATAGAAATATCCATTTTCTTTCATAATGCGATAAATCTGCTCCCTTTCATAAGTTAGAGAGTCTTCATCGTACTGCATTCCCTTGTGTAAATGTGTTATTTTAGCCTTATTCGATTCGTAAAGGTTCCTAATATTTGCATTTGGTATCGAATCGGAAAGTTTCTCAATAAAATAAGCAGGCCCAGGTTTTGCACTGAACACAATTTCGGCCTTTTTATCCGCAACCTTTATGGCCGAGGTTACTTCGGCCTGACGGTAGCCTTTACTTTTTAAAAACTTCTGTATCTGTGTTCTGGAAATCTCGACCAATGTACTATCTAAAATAGCTGGTGGTGTACCAAATGGCTTAATATCGCTGGTTTTATACCGACCATCTTTTGTATTGAACAAATTATACATAGGCACATTGATACTCAACTTCGATGCTGGCCTGATATCTTTCTGAACATAATTGTAAGCCTGTTCTTCAAATTTAGCATCAACACTATCTATAGTTACCTTTTTCACTATCGATTGATAGTCGGCAATATACTTAGTTGATGAGCAGGCCTGAATTAAAACAATAATAAATAGTAATATTGCAGTGCTTTTCAGTTTAATATTTATTGAGTTTTGGTATGCTTTCAAAATCACAGATTAGTTTTATAAAGTCGTTACATCAAAAAAAATACCGTAAAGAACATAGTTTATTTATTGTTGAAGGTATAAAATCCATAAAAGAATTTTTTCAGTCAAGCTACCAGATCCATACTATATTTTACAACAGCGAACAATACAATTTGTTACCCAAATTGCCTGCAAATATAAACTTATTTGAAGTAAAGAACGCCGAATTAGATAAGATTAGTGCACTGCAAACGCCACAAGGCTTTTTAGCGCTCATTCATATCCCAAAAAACAGAGAATTAGCGCTAACAGCGCTAAAAAATCAGTTCACTCTGGTTTTAGATGGCGTTCAGGATCCTGGCAATATGGGTACCATTATCAGAACGGCAGATTGGTTTGGCTTTAAAAACATCATCTGCTCTACCGACTGTGTAGAAGTATTCAATCCAAAAACTGTACAGGCCACAATGGGCTCGTTGGCACGGGTAAATATTTATGAAGCAGATCTGCCAGCATTTTTGGAGAAAAATACCATCCCTGTATTTGGGGCATTATTAGATGGCGAATCGATTTACAAAACCCAATGGGGAACTGAAGGATTGGTGATTTTAGGCAATGAAGGAAAGGGAATATCGGCAGAAGTGATCAAAAAAATAAATAAACCGGTAACCATTCCGAGAATTGGGGAGGCCGAATCGTTAAACGTGGCCGTAAGTGCGGCAATCTTTTGTGCTGAGTTAGTGCGAGTTCGAAATTAAATTGAGATATTATTTGCGAGCTAACTAATAATTGCTATTTTTGCAGCCTTGAATTTAAGGGTCGAGTGGCCGAGTGGCTAGGCAGAGGTCTGCAAAACCTTCTACAGCGGTTCGAATCCGCTCTCGACCTCCATTTGTACAAATAAAATAATTAAAAGGTTATTACCATGGCAGTTACCAGATTAAAAAGAAAAGACAGAAGAAACAAAAATACAGCTCACCAGGAGGTAGCATTTTTAAAGAGAGCAACTAACATCGAGTTGGGAAGCCGCTCTGCACAACCTAAAAACGATCAATTAGCTAAAAACAATGCTGTTTTAGCTGCTTTGGCAAAATAGTTTTTAGAAATTTCTTCTTAAAGAATTTAAAGCATCCTTCTGATCAAAGGGTGCTTTTTTTATGCCTTAAAAATCTGGGGAATCTTTAAATTTGAAAACAGCGAAAGATAAAACCATGAATCTTACAGAAACTCTTTCAAAACTAGAATCACTCGGCGAAGAGAAAGTCCGCGCCATGCATATTAAGAACGGCGCCAGAGAAAACATTTTTGGTGTTAAAATGGGCGACATCAGGGCAATAGCCAAAAAGATCAAAACAGACCATGAGCTTGCACTTCAACTTTGGGAAACTGAAAATATTGATGCCCGACTGCTGGCCATCTTAATCCTTAAACCAAAAGCGCTTTCTGCGGCACAGATTGAGGAAATGGTAGCCTCAGAAAATTTTACCTGGGCAGCTGATTGGTTTTACAATTACATCGTTAAAGAATACCCTGATAAGGAACAGTTTAGGGAAAAGTGGATGAATTCGGAAAATATTATGCTGGCCCGTGCTGGCTGGAGCTTAACCAGCGGACGTATAGCCAGAGCACCTGAAGGGCTTGACATCCCAGCAATCCTTAATCGGATTGAAAAAGAAATGCCTAAAGTAGCAGCAGAAATCAAATGGACAATGAATACCGCATTGGCTCAGATTGGCATTAACCATGCTGATTATAGAGAAAGAGCCGTGACCATCGGCGAAAAACTTGGCATTTACCGCGATTATCCTGTTTCTAAAGGCTGCACTTCACCATTTGCACCCATATGGATTAATGAAATGGTAAGCCGGCAGAAGTAGTTATTTAGCCCGTAGTGAATGTAGTTAAGTTAAGGAGAAATATTACCAGCACAAACCTTTCATTATAAACCCGATAGTAGCGTAAAACCTGCAGGCGAGGAACGAGCCAAGGCTTTGAAGCGATAGCGGGACTATCATAGCCATGGAATACTGACATTCATTTCCAAAACCTGAAAATTAAAAATGGTCTGGTTACAATGCTTTCAAACTAATCAGTTTAAAGCCTAGATTACACTTAAACTAACTCTTTACAGATACTTTTAATCAGCCCTGGTCCCTCATATATAAAACCAGTATACAATTGAACCAAACATGCACCAGCATCTAATTTTTCTTTGGCATCTTTTGCCGAATGAATACCACCTACCCCAATAATTGGAAATGCTTTGTTCGATTTCTCCGAAAGATATCGGATTACTTCAGTGGAGCGTTCTTTGACAGGTTTACCACTCAAACCACCAGTTTGGGCAATCAAGTCTTTTTCTGTAGCTAAATTTTCTCTACTAATAGTTGTATTAGTGGCAATAATACCAGCAATTTTGGTTTCCGCCACAATTTCAATGATATCATCCAATTGTGCATCAGTTAAATCAGGAGCAATTTTCAACAAAATCGGACGTGAAATATCGTTTTTACGATTGCGTTGCTGTAAAGTATTGAGGATTTTTTTCAGCGGTTCTTTTTCCTGCAGCTCGCGTAAACCCGGGGTATTGGGCGAACTTACATTCACCACAAAATAATCGACCACATCAAAAAGGCGGTCGAAACATTTAATATAGTCGCTTACTGCATCTTCATTTGGAGTAGCCTTGTTTTTACCGATGTTTCCACCAACTACAATATCAGGGTGTTTATCTTTTAGCAAACGCAAACGCTCAGCCATTACATCTACGCCCTTATTGTTAAAGCCCATCCGGTTAATTAAAGCTTCATCATTAGGTAAACGGAACATACGGGGTTTATCATTTCCGGGTTGAGGCATTGGCGTTACCGTACCCACTTCGATAAATCCGAAGCCTAAATTACTTAGCGGCTCCACATATTCGCCATTTTTATCAAATCCGGCGGCCAAACCAACAGGATTTTTGAATTTTATGCCAAAAACCTCGCGTTCCAAACCTTTAATGTGTACATCAAAGCTGCTACGGATAATGGTTTTACCTAGTGGAAATTTATCATTAAACCATTTTAACCGCTTAACTACAAAATAATGTACGTTTTCAGGGTCAAATTTGAAGAATATTGGTTTAATAAGGCGATACATGGCACGAAGATAAGAACTTAATAGGAAAAAGGAAAATGGAGCAGTTATCAATTTTCAGTTACTAATGCCCAGTGAACCAATGGCCAATGAACCAGTAAACTAATGAACCATTTAACTGCCCCTCCTTAATCCTACACCCCTAGTATGCCGCTGTAAACTGCTCCTGGTGGTGTGCGTTATTCTCCAGCTCATCGGCAATAACAATTGCCAAATCTTCTACTGATAAAATAGAACGGCCTTCTTCATTAAAAACCGGACTTGTTTTACCCAAGCGGTATTTCCCGGTACGGCCGGTGGTGATGCCTTGATGCATTTCAATAGCCGGACTAAAAAATAACCAATCTAATTCCTTCTCCTGTTTTAGCGTATTAAAATAATCTCTTACTGCTGTTGCACCTGGCTTGTATTCGGCAGGGAAGTTCGGTCCATCTACAATTTGGTGACCATCAATCTGCAAAGTACCCGCTCCACCGATAAAAATGTAACGTTTAACGCCCGATGCTTTTACTGCAGCCTGAATAGCCTCTGCTCCCTGTACCGTATCGTTATATAAATTCGGATTGGTCCAGCCTGCGTTAAAAGCACTTACCACTGCGTCGGCATCTTTTAAAACCGCTGCTAATTTTTCAGTATCCAAAACATCGGCTGCGATTTTACTTACCTTATCATTGTTATTTTCAATTTTAGCGGTATCGCGTGCAATGGCAATCACTTCATTTCCACGGCTTACCAATTCGTTTAAAATGGCTTTGCCTACAAATCCAGAGGCTCCAATTAATGCTACTTTCATGTTATTTAATTTTTAAAATTTATAATTTAAATTGTAACATTTTTTATTACAGTTATGTTCAAAATTTTTTATTTAAAACCTGCACTAAACTCTTGTAATGTTTTAGATGAAAGATTCTTCACCAAAGCGGTTTCGGCTTCATCATATAAATCGTTTAAATGTTTGGTAATCTGTCTCCCTACCGGGCAATCGGGATTAGGTTCATTTCTGCTTCCGCCCAACAGGCTTTTTTGTTTAACCGCCCTATACACATCGCCCAGGTTAATATCAGCAGAATTTTTCGCCAGTGTAGACCCTCCACCCTTTCCTTCCTTGCTCTGTACAAAACCATGTTTATGTAGGTTTGCCAATTCTTTTCTTACCAAAACAGGATTACAGTTGATGCTTCTTGCAATATATTCAGAATTCAATAGCTGCCCCTTCACCTGATCGAGGAGTGTAAGGATGTGAAGCGATATAGAAAAATGACTGCTATTCATACTGTAACTATTTTTATTACAGAACAAAGATATGATAATTTTTATGCATCATAAAAATTTAACATCATTTAACCCTGTACTGACAATTGTAATGCGTTACCGTTTTACAGATCGATAAAATTTGAGGATATTGAGCAGATAAGCGTTATATCGGGCATCAATTTAAAACAGCAATAATTACTAAACAGGCACTTAAAAGCTTTTGTTTTTACAAAAATAGATTTTCAACGTTACTGCGATACCAATTAGCAAGTATGCTTTCCTTAAAACCAATTAATGTTGTTGGCTTATCCTATTTGACTTTCCAGCTGAAAAAAGCCTTTAAATTTCGTACTTTTGCAGCCGAAATGATTTCAATAAATAATTTAACCTTCCTGATTGGCTCAAGGGCCTTGTACGATGACGCGAACTGGCACATTAAACCTGGCGATAGAGCTGGTTTAATCGGCGCCAATGGAACAGGAAAATCAACACTTTTAAAAATAATTGTAGGCGAATATGCACCGAGTTCGGGTACTGTTTCCATGTCTAAAGACCTGAAAATTGGCTACCTAAACCAGGATTTACTTTCTTACGATTCGCACCATAGCATTTTGCATGTGGCCATGGAAGCTTTTGAGCGCCAAAACCAATTGCACGACGAGATTGAAGAGCTGCTAAAAAAAATCGAGACGGATTATAGCGAAGAGGTTTTATTTAAATTAAGCGATAAACAGCAAGAGTTTGAAGCTTTAGATGGCTATAACATCGAATACAGGGCAAATGAAATTTTAGCTGGTTTAGGTTTCAGTACAGCAGATCAATTGCGCCCGTTAAATACCTTCTCAGGGGGTTGGCGTATGCGTGTAATGCTGGCCAAAATATTATTGCAAACGCCTGATATCCTATTGCTGGATGAGCCTACCAACCACATGGATTTACCTTCCATTAAATGGTTAGAAAACTATTTAATGGGCTTTGAAGGTGCCATTGTAATTGTATCTCACGATAGGTATTTCTTAGATAAGATTGTAAACCGTACGGTCGAATCGCGCAAAGGTAAATTAACCGTATACGCGGGTAACTACAGCTTCTATGTTGAGGAAAAAGCCTTGCGTGGGGAAATCCAGAAGGGTGAATTTAAAAACCAACAGGCCAAAATTAAACAGGAAGAGCGTTTAATTGAGCGTTTTAAAGCGAAGGCGAGTAAGGCTAAAATGGCCCAATCGCGGATGAAGGCTTTAGATAAGATGGAACGTATTGATGATGTAGATGATGATAATCCAACCGTAAATTTCGCTTTCAAATTTTCTAAACCATCGGGCAGGCACGTGGTGCGCATAGAACATGCCAATAAGAGCTATCCAAATGTGCACATTTTAGACGATGCTGAGGGTGTAATTGAAAAAGGTGATAAAATTGCCTTGATCGGTGCAAACGGTAAGGGTAAATCTACTTTATTGAGAATGATTGCCGGAACCGAAAAGTTTGAAGGTTTTTGCGAAACTGGTCATAATGTCACCACCACTTTCTTTGCGCAGCACCAATTAGAGTCGCTGCATTTAGATAATTCGATTTTAGAAGAATTACAGGCATTTGCCCCAAAACATAGCGATACGGAATTACGTAGTATTTTAGGTTGCTTCCTTTTTACCGGCGACGATGTTTTCAAAAAAATCAAAGTGCTTTCAGGAGGAGAAAAATCACGTGTAGCCTTAGCTAAATCGTTAACTACAGATTCGAATTTCCTGATTCTGGATGAGCCTACCAACCACTTGGACATCCAATCGGTTAACATTCTGATTCAAGCATTACACCAGTTTGAAGGTACTTTTATTGCTGTATCCCACGATAGGTACTTTCTGGATAATGTGGCCAACAAAATCTGGTTTATCGAAGGCGGAAAAATTAAACAATACCCCGGTACTTATGCCGAATATGAAGAATGGAATAACAAAAGGATAATTCCTGTGGCTAAACCTATTCCAGTTAAAATGCCTGAGAAAAAAGAACAGCCAAAAGTTGTTACGCCAAATACAGCTAACCAATTAAAAAAGCTGAACGACGAACTGCAAAAAACAGAAAAGCTGATCACCGAACTGGAGCAGAACGTTAAAAATATTGAAGCAGAATTGGCTGATGAGAATGTTTACGCCAAAGCCGATAAACTAGCTGAAGCCAACAAACGTTACTTAACGACTAAACAGGAGTTAGACTCTAGCCAAAATAAATGGGAAAGTTTAGCTGCTGAAATTATGGAGCTGGAAGGATAATTTTAATGTGCACTCAGATGTTACCATCTGACTGTTAAGTGATCCTTAGAAAATCCAAAAAATAGAATTTGAATGCAAATTAAGATCAGTGTCAGATAGTAATATCTGACACCACGAGAGATTAATATTTCAAGTTATGTCATGCTGAGGCACGAAGCATCTGTTTCATAGGCTGCAGATGCTTCGTACCTCAGCATGACAGCATATTCAAGGTTGCTGTGAAAAGAAAAAACAACTGTATCATTCGTAATTATTTCCTTCTTAGATAGATCCCTCCACTACGGTCGGGATGACTATACGTCGTAAAATCTTCCGTGTCTATCCGTGCTTCCATGGCGATCATCCACAATTGGGTTTTGTCACCTCCCAATAAAACTTTACTTTTAGCCATGCAGAAAATATTAATTCCGATTTTATTTTTCATTTCTACCCTTGCATTTGCGCAAAACGACAAAACGTTTATCAACGAGAATAAAATTTATCTTCCAAATATTAAAACTGTACTTTGCTATAACAGCAATAAAGAGCAAAGTTTACCTGTTATTATGCTCAATTCGTCAGAAACAATCACTTTTTCTTTCGATGACCTACTTGCAGGCACCCAAAATTACTGGTACACCATTGAGCATTGTACCGCAGAATGGGAGACTTCGAAAATTTCGAGCATCGATTATTTAGGAAGTTTTAATGATGACCGCATTATCAATTATCGCTATTCTTCTAATACCACACGAAAATACACCCATTACGAAATCAGTTTACCCAATACTCAAATCCAACCAAAAATTGGGGGGAACTATGTGTTAAAAGTTTATTTAGATGGTGATAAAAACAAACCTGTTATTTCACAACGTTTCTACATCCTCGATAGTCAGGTTGCCGTAGCGGCAGAAGTAAACAATTCCATGCAGGTAGAAAACAGGAATTATAAACAAAAAATCAACTTTACCATTAACCATGCTTTTCCCATCCCGAACCCCTATCAGGATATAAAAGCAGTAGTGATGCAAAACTTCAATGCCAATACTATCCAGGTTAATACTAAACCAGCTTTTGTAAAACCAAACCAGTTGGTTTATAACGACCTCAATACAAATGATTTTTGGGGAGACAACGAATTTAGAAAATTTGACACGAGGAGTTTGCGTTACAAGGCCGATAATGTTAAAGATATTTATCGCGATAATCAATCCGTAAACGTCATGCTTTTTCAGGATGCCCCCAGAACTGTTGGTGCATTTGCCAATCAGTACGATGAAAACGGGAACTTTTTTATTCGCAATACCGACGGACGTGACGATAAAACAGAAGCAGAGTACATGAGTGTTTTATTTACATTAAATGCTCCTGCACCCAGCCCAAATGGCGATGCTTATGTTGTTGGCCGGTTTAACAATTATACCATGAGCAATGAAAATAAACTGCTCTATGATGCCAACAGGAAACAGTTTTACGGCAATGTGATACTTAAACAAGGCCTCTACGATTATGAGTTTGCCTGGTTTAATAAAGATACAAAGATAATAGAAAACAAGCCTTTCGAGGGTGCGTTCTTTCAGACTGAAAACAGCTATCAGATTTTCGTTTACTATCGCCGTCCCGGTGCGCGATGGGACACATTGGTGGGCTATACAAATTTGAGCAATAAGGTTGCCGATAGAAGATAAGTCAGCTTGCAATGATGATGCGTCGAAATTTAAAACAAACGATATAAGAAGTATAAGCTTAAATGACCTTATATTCCTTAAGTGGCAAAAAATCTTTTCCCTACAACACTCTTAGACAATTAATTATAAGTGACATCGATTTAAAAGATCTTCGCCAATTAGATCCTGAAACAAGTTCAGGATGACGATCGATTTAATTGTCAATTTGACTTTTAATATAACAATACTTACCTTTATTGTTACATAAATTTTCTTTGTTTTAAATGCGGTTATTTACTTTAGCGTTTCAGAAAGTAACCAGATAAACACCTAGAAAATAAGTGTATCTAACCAAAAATTATGTTTAAAAAGTTAATTGCCGTAGCATTAATCTCCTATCCTTGTGCACAGATTTCAGCACAAACTTCTAATGACTCGTACACACAATCCATTAATGGAACAAAATTAAAATTCGATATGCAGGCTATACCGGCAGGCAAATTTAAGATGGGAAATAAAACAGGTAAACCTGATGAACAACCCGTTCATGAGGTTAAACTGGATGCTTTCTGGATTGGAAAACATGAAGTAACCTGGGATATTTTCGAACCCTTTCTTTATCGAGATTACGAAAAACAAGCCAGCATAAGTGCTATTCCAGCCGAAGTGGATGCAGTAACCAGACCTACAAAACCCTATCTCGATATGACTTTTGGCATGGGCAAAGAGCACCAGCCAGCGGTAGCAATGACTCAATATAATGCCATCCAATTTTGCAAATGGCTTTATGTGCGTACAGGTATTTTCTACCGTTTACCAACAGAAGCAGAATGGGAATATGCCTGTAAAGCAGGTACAGAAACCAATTATTCTTTTGGCAATGATGCAACCAAATTAGGAGATTATGCCTGGTATAAAGACAATAGCGACAATAAAACACACCAGGTAGGACAAAAAAAACCAAATGCCTGGGGATTATTTGATATGTACGGAAACGTTAGCGAATGGACTTACGACCAATACATCGCTGATTTCTACAGTCAAAGCAAGGATAAAATCACTGAAAATCCTGTGGCAGTACCCGAAAAACTCTACCCAAATGTAGTTCGTGGGGGCTCTTATGATGAAACACCGAACAACCTGACATCAACAGTTAGGTTAGCGTCTGATCCATCATGGAAACAATTAGATCCACAGATCCCGAAAAGTAATTGGTGGTTCCCCGAAGCCCCATTTGTAGGCATGCGTTTAGTACGGCCAGCTAAAACGCCATCAAAAGCCGAAATTGATGCTTATTACAATAAACAACCTATAAAAGACTTTTAACCGACACTATCTAACCAAAATAAACACTAAACACATGAAAAAACCAATCAACCAACAAGAACGTCGCGATTTTTTAAAAGCGACAGCAATGCTCGCAGGCGGAGCAATGTTAAGCAGTATCCCATTGGCCGGAGCTTATGCTTCAGGATCAGACACGATTAAAATTGCCTTAATTGGCTGTGGCGACCGTGGAACAGGAGCCGCTTTCCAGGCCTTGAGCACTAAATTTAATATTAAATTGGTCGCTATGGCCGATGCTTTTCAGGATCGCTTAGACAGCAGTTACCAATCGTTAAGTTCGAAATTTGGCGCAAAGATGGATGTTCCAAAAGAACGCCAGTTTGTAGGTTTTGATGCTTATTTAAAAGCCATTCCATTAGCAGATGTTGTGCTATTAACAACTCCTCCTGGCTTCCGCCCGATCCATTTCGAAGAAGCGGTTAAACAGAACAAACAAATTTTTATGGAAAAACCTGTTGCTGTAGATGCACCGGGCATTAGAAAGGTATTGGCCGCAGCCGAAGAAGCCAAAAAGAAAAAATTAAATGTTGTAGTAGGTTTACAGCGCCGTTACCAGACCAACTATCTCGAGTCGATGAAACGCATTAACGATGGTGCAATTGGCGATATCATGTCGGGCCAGGTATACTGGAACAGTGGTGGCGTTTGGGTACGTCCGCGTAAAGCAAACCAAACCGAAATGGAATACCAAATGAGAAACTGGTATTATTTTAACTGGTTATGCGGCGATCATATCGTTGAGCAACATGTACACAATATCGATATCGCCAACTGGATAAAAAATGGGCATCCAGTTTCAGTACAGGGAACAGGCAGCCGGGCCTGGAGAACAGGAAAAGATTACGGAGAAATTTACGATAACCACTCTATCGAATTAACTTATGCAGATGGCGCCATAATCCATAGCCAATGCAGGCATTTCGAAGGTATCAGTAACCGTGTGGATGAATCTTTTCAAGGTACCAAAGGCAAGATTTATCTTTCAGGCAGTAATCAGGCCATTATGAAAGATTACAGTGGCAAAGAACTATATAACCACAATACCAAAGGAAACGCAAATCCTTACCAAACAGAGCACGACGAACTTTTCGATGCTGTTTCTAAGGGAGAATATAGATTCAGCAATGTAGACTATGCTGCTACAAGTACATTCTCGGCAATTATCGGTCGTTATGCCACTTACTCTGGCCAAACCATTAAATGGGATGAGGCTTTAGCTTCGGACATCAGTTTAATGCCGGAGCGTTTTGCCTGGGATGCTAACCCAAGGTTAATGCCTGATGAAAAAGGACTATACCCTATCGCCATGCCTGGACAAGCAAAGGTGATATAAAACTAAATTGATGCGTTATAGGTTTTTGCTTTTCCTTTTACCACTAATTTTTGCTTTCTCCTTGAAAAAAGAAGTGAGGCAATATAAAATCAATGGTTTTGCACAGGGAACCGATTATGCTATAATGTACTATGCCACTGATAGTTTAACCACTAAGGCAGGCATAGATAGTTTATTAAACGAAATTGATTTATCGATGTCGCTTTACAAAAAGGGATCATTGATAAATCAATTTAATTCGGCAGAAAAAGAAATCAAAACCGACCGTTTTATAAATGATGTGCTCAAAAGGAGTTTTGAGATCAATCGGGATACAAAAGGTGTTTTCGATATTACGGTTGCGCCATTGGTACAGGCCTGGGGTTTTGGGCCAAAAGAGGCAAAAAACGAGCCCGATCCAGCAGTCATTAAATCGATACTGGCCTGTGTGGGCATGAAAAACCTAAAACTAAAGAACGGCTTATTAAGCAAACTAAAGCCCTGCGTGCAGATCGATTTAAACGGAATTGCCCAGGGTTATAGTGTCGATTTAATTGCCGCTTATCTCGAAAAAAAAGGCATCAAGCAGTATGTGGCCGAATTGGGGGGCGAAATTCGGATTTCAGGACCTAAACCCAATGGCGAAACCATGAAGATCGGTATTGAAGGTCCGGACAAGGATGGAACGCCGGTAATCAGGCATATCGCCGCCATCAATTCAGGAGCAATCACCACCTCTGGTAACTACCGGAAATTCCACCAGAGCGGAAAGAAAAAGATTTCACACCTGATCGATTCTAAAACAGGTTATCCCCTAGACAATGAAATGATCAGCGTAACAGTATACGCTAATGATGCCATTACAGCCGATGGCTACGACAATGCCTTAATGGCCATGCATCTTAAAGATGCTATTGCTTTTGTAGAAAGCAGGAAAAATCTCGAAGCTTATTTTGTGTACCATCAAAAAGATGGCAAAGTAGCCGATACTCTAACAACAGGGTTTAAAAAATTAATTACACATTAATACCTATCCGTTTAAAACCAAACCGATGAAAAGAAGTGAATTTATAAGAAACAGCTTATTAACTGCTGGTGCAATAACTACAGGAGCCGGAATTACCAACACCTTTGCAGCTGAAAAGCAAAATACGTTAAGCGATAAGGTTTTTAACATGGACTATGCCCCACACCAGGGCATGTTCGAAAACCATGCGGGCAAGAGTTTTTTAGATCAGATCCAATTTATGTACGATAAAGGTTTCCGCTCTATCGAAGATAATGGCTACCTAAACCGTTCGATTGAAGAACAGACAAAAATTGGAAACCTACTGGCCAAACTGGGCATGCGCATGGGGGTTTTCGTTGTAGATGGTGGCGATAACTGGAAAACTTCTTTAACCACTGGCAAAAAGGAATTTAAAGACAAATTTGTAGAAACCTGCAAAAAATCGGTTGAAGCCGCGAAACGCTGTAATGCCAAATGGCTTACTGTAGTGCCTGGTTTTTACGAACGTAACTTACCTTACGGCAATCAATTTGCCAATGTAATTGATGCCATGCGAGCAGGGGCCGAAATTTTTGAACCCCACGGCTTGATTATGGTTTTGGAAACCTTGAGCGATACCCCGGAGCTTTTCCTTCAAAAAACAAATGAAACCTACGCCGTTTGTAAAGCGGTAAAAAGCCCTTCGTGTAAAATCCTTTATGATATTTACCACATGCAACGTACGGAAGGCGACTTAATTAAAACCATCGATCGTTGCTGGGATGAAATTGCCTACATCCAGATTGGTGATAACCCGGGCCGAAAAGAACCTACAACCGGAGAAATCAATTATAAAAACCTATTTAAGCACTTGCATAAAAAAGGTTATAAAGGTGTTATGGGCATGGAGCATGGCAATTCGAAAGGTGGAAAAGAGGGCGAATTGGCAGTTATTTCTGCTTACAGGGCTGAGGATAACTTTTTGTAATTAATAAAAATCGTCATTGCGAGAAGGAACGACGAAGCAATCTTTCATGTTAGTAATCCTTGCTATAAAGATTGCTTCGTCGGCTGAAAAAGCCTTCTCGCAATGACGATTTTCTTGTAGGAGATTCCCGTCTGCACGGGAATGACGCGTAAGGTTAAATCCATGCGTCATCCCCAACTTGATTGGGGATCTTAAAGCATTAAGCCGGGTTTGTAAGTTGCATTAGGATTCCCGTCTGCACCTATCGTGTGGACACATCTCTGTGGATATCCCAGCCCTGCATTGATGCTTTAAAATACTTGATGCCTATCCAAAGGGTTGTAATTCCTGGGTGTCTTTTACTTTCGTAGCCTTTCCATCCCCCAAGTCTGGCTATTGCCCATACATACCTCTTTAGGTCTTTTGCCTGATATGGGTTTTTCTGCTTTTGGGTTTTCCCTTCAAGACGGATTATCCGATGATCAAGAAACTCCTGTTCCTGTGCCGTAAAACAGGAATCTGCTGAGAGTTCTATCTCAGGCTCTGCATAGGAGAGTCTC
>NZ_SIXF01000028.1 GCF_004310665.1 Pedobacter kyonggii
AAAGCCCATTGACTGAATGTGTTTTGTATTTGAGAACAGCTTAACACAAAGCCCATAACAAAATCCATCGGAGAAATCTTCTTTGCACTGCGCTGAAGAAAACCACTGCTTCGAGCTATAGTATCAATGGTTGATCCATTAAAAAAAATATCAAATCTTTTCTTTATTTTAGAGTTGAAAAAGCGGCTTGTAGACATTGTCAAATGTGTTTAGAACTACAAGTTGCTTTTTCCCTTTTAAATAATAATCACAGACTTTTCAACCTTTGTCAATATCATTAACTTGACGCTAATGCGAACCTTCCGGGAGAGAAATCTTTGAGCTATGTTTATTGGGATAGTAAAGATTTCTCCTCCGAAGGAGTTCCTTTGGAACACTACGATCAAAATGATGATTTATCATCAGATGTTGTTTGGTAAACCTTTTTGCTCTTTAATGGAAACGGGCCTAACGCGAAAGACACTTTAACATTAATTTGAAACCAGCTTTTTAGCCTCACTTTCGCTGCTGATAAAGACTTTGTATACCTGAGTAATTTTCCATTCGCCTTCTTTATCTTTTTCCATGATGACAAAGTTTTGTTGTGCGCCATCAAATAATTCGTAATCAATATCTACACGTGTAATTACCAGGGCATCGGTTTCGGAAACAATACTAGAACTGATATTGCAATTGCGCTGAATTACGCCTTCATTTTTCTTCATTTGGCTTAATACATCACTTGCTTTATGTTTAATTACCCTTACATCTCTATTCGAAGTAAAAACAGCATCCTCACTTAAAACAGCTTTTAACTTTTTATAGTCAGAATTCATGTAGCTGTCCATATAATAATTGATAACCGATTTATGACTTGCAGTTGGTTTTTCAGCTGCAAAAACATTATTTGTGATTGTAATACCTAGTAATAAAATCACTAAAGCTTTTAGTCTCATAACTATCTGTGTTTTTTTATCAAATGTCGGCTGGAATAAAGAAAAATAATATGCAGATAACACCATAATGATGAGGTAACTAAAATGTGATAAAATGAAAAGGTTATGTTTTCGTTTGATTAATTAACTCAAGTTGTTAGTTATGGTATTATTTTATTTAGCGTAAAAGCGAAGATGAATAATGTGGTTTTCAGGAGCCATCCCTTGAAAGTCACAGCATGAAGCTTTCTGAGGAATAATCCTTTGATCTCACTAATGGTTGTTTCTACCCTTTTACACATATATTCTTTGATAAAGGCAGCGCTTGGGCTGTCTTTTCTTTTGCATTGGATTTCCGGTGTACCTTTAAAGCGATCTGTTCAGTTTCCATTAACTGATCCTCGATCTCATAGTTGGTATACGCTGAATCAGCAAATATTTCACTTTCAGCAGGCAGCTCCATGGGTAGTTTCTTTAAAGCTAAAGCACCATGCTCGCTACCTGGTACAAAACCAAACTCAACCGGAATCCCATCTTTAGTGACCAATAGCTGTACTTTTACACCATAAAAGTACCTTCGCATACTGGTTTGTTTGCCATTCCACTGTTTATCCTTTAATATTTTAGCATTTGCTATTCGGATATTGTCGCATACAACAACAGGAAACGAATCCAATACATAACCCATTTCACAGCTGATATACTTAAAATAATAACCAACTTGCATAAACAGGCTGTATATCAATTCAGAGACAGCATGTAATCTGCGGTTAAATCGGCTTTTATCCAGCATTCCTGGTATCATTCCTGTCATCTTCATAAACTGTCTTGCTTATCCTGATGGCCACCGAAATATAATGAGGATACAACCGGGGAAGTAATTAATTCGCTGTCGCTAACCTGTCTGCGACTGTCTTCATAATGGCTACTTGTTTTCAACAAATCATCTATAAAAAATATTCCTATAATTTTATCCTTTGTAAGCATCAGACTGAGTTTTTAGTTGTCGTAAACCAAAGTTCTCTTTTCTGATGCTTAATTCTTTATCTTTTTATCTCGCAACTTGAGTTAATTAATTAGTTCAGTAGGTTCTTACCAGATGTGCACGAAACCAAATCAATAAGCAATTTAGGCGGTATGAAAATCCAAAAATGTGCGAAAATCATCATTATGAATAGAAAGAGGCTTTAAACGTAAAAAAGCAAACCCCAATCCTGGCAGTTTGCTTTTTTAATCATTATTAACCTAAACAGGAAAAAACTTCTACAAATTTCGTCCTGCAAGAGCTTCAAAAATAGTTTCATCCTAACATTCAAAATATGCAGAAATCACTATTTATACTTTAGTTCAACCTACTCTTTCTGTATTTTAGAGGGGTAATATTGAACGTGTGTTTAAATAACCTGATGAATGAGCTTGGGCATTCAAACCCTACTAAACCTACTATCTCGTTTAACGAATAAGTGGTAGTTTGCAATAATTTCTTAGCTCTGTTTAATCTTAAATGCACTAAAAACTGGTATGGGCTAATTTCATATGCTTCCTTAAATGTTCTTAACAAGTGGTTAACCGATAAACATGCCTGTTCGGCAATATTTTCTAATGTTATATTTTCATTATAATTACTGCTAATGTATTCTTTAGCGAGTGTTAATCTTTTTAGAACCTCTTCTCTGGTTTTTGTTTTGATAAAGCTGAGCTTATCCAGTTTCTGAAGCACTTCCTTATCGTAAATTTTATAATAGTTTAAAAGGCAGTGGTACATATATTCATTAATCAGCATTTCATCTTTCAAACCTTTATCGAGCTGGTTTTTTAAATGCAGCACATTAAAACGCATATCGCCATTAAATGGATACAATGATTCGATAAATGCTGGTGTTCCTTTGGCCTCTTTTCCATCAAGTAAACTTTCATTGCTACTAGAGAAAGTATGATAAAAATCTTTAATGAAATTCTCTCCGAAAGAGACCGAAAACGTATTTACCGGGCTTATAGAATCTATTTTGCTACAAAAATTTGTTCCTGCATTTACTACGGCAAATGTATCCGGGTAAATGCTAAACTTGCGCTTATTAATTTCGCAGTTTTCGGTTCCGCTGAAAACAAATTTAATGGTGTAGGCATCATTCTGTTGCTCGTAAAGTGCCTCACAGGTACTTTCGCTTATAATTTTGTTTCGATTGCTCAATTCCTTTACGTATCTCATGGCATTAATCCTCGTTATAGTTACGTTGTTCCAAAATGATAAAATCGTTACCATAAGGATCAGAAAACTCGATACTTAAACCATCACTTAAGTAAGCTGGTCTATTTTTAAAAATAACCCCTCTCGATTTTAGCCTGCAATAATCTTTTAAACAATCATCGCTGGTTAATACAATTTTATTGGTCTGGTTTTGATGCTTTTGTTCTGACAGCAAAATATTAGTTTCGTGATCTACCTTAACCATGATTCCTTTTTCCTTTTCAGAAATCATTGTCGATTCTGTAGGCATCCCTAAACAGTTGGCATAAAATGCATCTGCATCATTTAGTTGCTTTACTTGCACATAAAAGAATTTTGCAGATTGGTTCATTGCCTTGTTTAATTGTATGATGTAAAATTAAACTGAAATTGAACCCAAAGCATCACCCAAAAAGGGTGATTTTCGCATTTATTTTTTAGCAGAATATAGGTATAGATTAAATAAAGCGCTTTTCTTTGGCTGTTTTAATCGCTTCTGATTTAGAATTTACATCAAGTTTGATGTAAATATTTTTTACATGGCTTCTTACGGTTTCCTGATCAATAAACAGATCGTTTGCGATTTGAGATTTTGTCTGTCCGTTTGCAATCCGATCTAATATTTCGGTTTCACGTTTAGTTAAGGGAGAATTCAGGTTTTTTTGAAAAGAATGCATCACAATGCGCGCTACATTTGTACTCATGGCCCCTCCCCCGGTACTCACTTCTCTTACGGCATCTATAATTTTTGAAGCACTCGAATTTTTGGTGAGGTAACCACCTGCGCCCATGGTTAGGGCTTCGAAAACCAGTTCGGGCGAATCGAAAACGGTGAGGATAATAATATTCGCGTTGGGTAAGGCTTTTTTGATAAAAGGTAAGGCTTGCAGCCCGTTGGTGCCGGGCATCTGGATATCGAGCAAAATCACATCCGGATGATCAGCCTCTAAGTGTTTCTTGGCCAAATCGTAAGATGCATAAGCGTTTACGACTACAAATTCTTCAACATCACTTAATAACGATTCATAACCCATTCTTAAAATATCGTCATCTTCGATTAGAACAATTCGTAAATTCTGGCTCATTGTTGTGGTTGGTTTTAATTAAGACGCTTTTAGTGCTATTTTGTAACAGGAATTCTGGTAGAAATTGTTGTAGTGGTGCCTTTCCCCTTAATAGAAGAAATCTGAAAGGTCGATTTTATACGCTTGCAGCGCGTTTGAATATTGTTTAGCCCTCTTCCTTTCTGTACCGTTTCAAGATCAAAACCTTCGCCATCGTCTGTTGTCAAGATGTTTACTGTATCATGATCGGTTTCAATAACCATAATCAACACTTGAGTAGCTTTGGCATGTTTTAACACATTATTTAACATCTCCTTAAAAATTAATGTTAGGTTTCGGTTAAACTCCATCGATAGGTGCAGTTTTTGGTATTTGCTTAACACGCCCTCCATTTTAAATGTAACGCCTGTATTTTGGAAAAGATCGATTCCAAAATTTTTAATGTGCATCAATATCTCAAAAAGATTATCGCTATGCGGGTCTAGCGCCCAAAGGATATCTTTAGTTCCGGTATACAACAGACTGGCATTCTCTCTGATTAACCTGATGAGTTCTTTTTGCTCTTTTTCTGTTCCAGCTACCTTTTTATCCAAAATTTCGGACAAAACATTAATCCGCGTTAGTTTATTGCCAATATCATCATGAAAATCTTCTGCAGTTTGCTCCCTTATTTTTTCCTGTTCTTTTAATTTTAACTTTTCGAGCTGATATTTTTTGCGTTCTCTGGTTTTAAAAATCAGGTAAAAAATAAGCCAGATCAGAAATATAAGCGCCAAAAACGCAATGATCTTAAATATAATGGTATCGTAATATGGTGGTACAATGGTAAAGCTGAATTGCTCTACATTCGATTGCTGACCATTTGCAATCGCATACACCTGGAAGGTATAACTACCTGGCCTTATGGCCGAGTATTCGATCTCCGTGTTGGGTACCGGCTTACTGAAATCGTTATCTACCCCAACCAGTTTGTAGCGGTAAAGAACGCTTTCTGGATTGGTGAGGTAAACGCCTTTAAAACTTATCGAAACGTGGTTTTGACTATAATTAAGTTTATAAAATTTATCGCCTTTTCCGTTCAGATCAATTGAAATATCTTTGGCCCGATCATTTTTATGAAAAACACTTACCTGTTGAATACGGATAAAAGGGTTCTTTTTATTCTCTGTAAGCACATTGGTTTTACACTGGATGAGTCCATTTATGGTACCCACCAATATGCTGTTTTTATAATTGATAATTGCGTTTTGGTTACACTCAACAATTAGCGGATGATCTCTAAAAACTTCATAATTTTGTTGCCGCTTATTAAAAGTTAATTTGTTAATCCCCCGCCCTGTTCCGGCCCATAAATTATTTTCATTATCGGTTGCAAGACTATAAATATCATTTGAGTTTAACCCGTTGGCAATAACATAACGTTTAATGGTTTTTGTTTTTAAATTCCATGTGATGATTCCGTCGCCAAGCGTAGCAAAAATTAAATTATCACCCTGTTTAATAATACTCAGTACGTAAACATTGGTGAGCGATTTGATGCGAAATGTTTTATCTATCTTTTTGTTTTTGATCAGCGTAACGCCATTTGAAGTACCAAGAAACACGCTATCCTTCCGCAAGGGATAAATACACGATAAATAACCATCAAATCCGCTTATTCTTTCGGTTTTCCCATCCTTTAAATAAGTAGATGACATGAGTCCGTTTATCCAGATCCCCCCTTCTTCATCTTCAGCTATCGAACTGTTATCAAACCTATCTGGTTTTAATACCTGGCTAAATTTCTGTCCGTCGTATTTCCAAATACCATTGCCATAGGTAGAAAACCAAATATTTTTTGATTTATCGGCATAAACGAAGTAGATTTTTTTATCCTTAAAAGCGGGGATGTCAACATTTTGTACATCTTTACCATCATACCTAAAAACACCTTTGTTAAAAGTGCCAAACCAGAGGTTATCATTTTTATCTGCCGCTATTCCGCTTATTGGATAAGCCAGATTCTTGCCCTTAAACCTATTGTAACGAATAAAAGCATCGCCTTCATATTTGTAAATACCATCACTAAAACAAGATATCCAGATATTATTTTCAGCATCGCTAAATATTTCGTTAACCTGGTTATCGCTTAATCCATTTTCTCCGTTAAAATTGATGATTGAGCCATTTTCATTGATAAAGTAAGCCCCTTTTTCCGAACCCACCCACATATTTCCACGATGATCCTGCGCTATGGAATAATAGGTATCGATACCCGTTTTTTTAAAAAACGGTTTAACTGTTCCATTCTCCATCACATAAATTCCACGGTGGGTTAAGAGATAGACCTTATTCTTTACGGTTTTATCAAATAATAGCTTCCGGATTGATAAAGTATTGATGGCCGGTGGTAACTCTTGATAGATTACCCAGTTGTTATTCTTTAGCTGATAAATGCCTTTTCCTGATGCAACAGCATATAGGTTTCCAGCGCTATCGCTGTTTATGGTATGGATACTTTTACCGGCGATGGAATAAAAAACAATTTTATCCTTTTCAATTTTGAAAAGCTTATATTCACTTATTCCCCAAATAATACCCAGCTTATCTTTAAGCAAATGGCTTACCCCTTTCCCAGAAAATAAGGTGTTTATTTTTCCGCGCTTAAGTATGCTAATGCCTGTTTCGGTGCCAAAAAGCACTTGTCTTTGGTTATCCTCTACAATGCAGTTTACCGAGTTCGATCCTAATCCATCAGCCTTGCTGTATGAGGTAAATTGCCTGCCATCGAAATTACTTACCCCGCCAAAAGTGCCAAGCCAAAGCGTCCTGTCTTTTGCCTGAAAAATTACCATTACCTGCGATTGAGGCAAACCATCCTTTAGACTGTAATTGGTAAAATTATAGCTTTGAGCTGATAGCTTAAGGCTAAAAAGCAAAATGAAAGAAACTATGAAATTTACTTTGATTATAGACAGTTTACTGCACATGTAATACAAAATAAGCATAATTTCTTTCAAAAGCCATCCCCCTTTTTGGGGGATATTTATGATGCGTTACCCATGTATGGGTCTGTTTGGGTAATTTCTCCGGTTTCTATTTTACCTGCATAACGGTGTTTAAACACGGTGTTGCCAGTCTGCACAATGCTGAAATCGTACCAATTCGCATTTTTAGCCAGATTAAAAGAGATATTTGCCGTCGATTTTGGCTTGATTGTTACTGTTTTGCTTCCCGATTTGTATTTGTTATCTACAATTTGGAGTGTGATTAAACTAGCGCCTTTGTTCTCAATAGCGAAAACCAGGGTACCAGTAAGCTTTTTGGCTACCAAACCACCTTGCTCTGGATATGCTTTTACCACAATTGAAGGATTTTTTTTGCTGCCTACGAAATGCCTGTAAAAACCATTCGGACCGCTAACTGTAAGATCATAAACTTCGTTATCAAAATCATCCAGTTTAATGCTGTCTTTTAACACATCGCCAGCTTTTACCGCATAGGCCCATGTTTTGCCAGCAACACCTTTAAATTTGGCAATGGTATTCATGTTGAAAGGCGCACCAACGGTTTCTATTTCACTACCGAACAATGTTTTTGCCGATTGAAAAGTTAGTTCGATCTCATTGTTTACCTGATTTGCATCAACCATTAAATGATAAGGAAGCGCACAGGCGTGTTTGGTGCCATTCTCCTGCTTTGGTGCATGGATTGATGTTTCACGTGAAAAGGCCTCGAACTTATTAATTTTGGCTACCTCGGTTTTATTCAAAGCGGTTGGACCTACCTGGGCAGGTTTATTTTTTGCATTACCGATATTGGTTACCACAACAGCGCGTTTTAATGGTTCCGGAGATTTGATTTCTTCTCCATTGTATGGCCTAAACACGGAGGTTAAATCGCCACAAATATTCCTTCTCCAATCGCTAATGTTATTACTTTTAATGGTTTTGCCGGTTTTTTTAGCCAACCATTTTTCCATAAACATTAATGATGAAGTATGGTCGAAAACCTGCGAGTTTACAAAACCACCCTTGCTCCAAGGTGAGGCAATAACCAATGGTACACGATACCCCAAGCCAATCGGGCTTCCTTTTCTTGCTTCGAAATCAGTGGCATAGTTTATTCCTTCAGACACCTTTCCGCTGGTCGAATCATCAGGGTTTGGTACCACAAAAGGTGGCTGATGATCGAAATACCCATCATTTTCATCGTAGGTTAAAACAAAAATTGTTTTTTTCCAAACCTCTGGGTTTTTGGTTAAAATATCTAAAGCTTCGCTTACATACCAGGTTCCATACAATGGCGAGCTGGTATGATCAGAAAAACGTTGAGGCGCAACCAACCACGAAACCGTAGGTAATTTCCCGCTGTCTACATCTTTTCTAAACTGATGAAAAATATCGCCTTTAGGCAAATTAATAGTTTCATCCTTCCCTTGGTCATTTTTGAAAGTAAATGGTTCAAGATCGAGATAATCTTTTTGAGAAATGTTTGTGGTAAACGCTTTATCCACTAAGTTTTTTTCCTTCTTAGATAATTTATCGTATTTCTCCTGAACCTCTTTTGCAGTTAAAGCTGGTTTAACGGTACTATCGCCATTTTTTCTAAAGTAAGCCGATAATTTAACGTTGTGCCTACTGATGTACTCTACAGGATTATCGCCGTAATTACCCAACCAATCATCTATTTCACCTTCCGGGAGTTTCGAGGTCCACAGTTCGTTTTGATAAATGCGCCAATCGATACCATTATCTTCTAATGTTTCCTGAAAAGTTGGCCAATCTACAAACACATTATTTTGTGATTCGGCCTGATCGTTATTTACCACCGCAACCCGGTTTGCACTTTTTTCTCCGCGAACGGTTCCTGTAAAAAAGAACAGTCTATTTGGTGTAGTTCCAGTTAGTGATGAGCAAAAATGCTGATCGCAAATGGTAAATGCATCGGCCATAGCATAATAAAAAGGGATATCATTCCGATCGTAGTAAGCCAATGTCATTGGTGTTTTAACAGGCAGCCATTTATCGTAGCGTCCTCCGTTTCGTGCAGCAACCTGATCATTCCACGAATGTGGCAACCCGCCTTGCCAGGTGATTTTCGTTTTGTTAATATCCACATGAAAAGGGGCATAGGTATAACCCTGGCCATCTTTTTGCAACCAAACTTTATTTCCATCGGGTTGAATGTGTGGGTGCGGATCATTAAATCCGCGAACACCTTTCATTTTACCAAACATATGGTCGAACGATCTGTTTTCCTGCATCAGGAAAACGATATGTTCGGCATCGTAAAATGTACTACCCGGTTCAGGGTTAATCGACATGGCTTTTAGCACCGAACTGGGCAAGGTATTGGCCATACCAGTGGCTCCGGCAAACAAAGCCGCTTTTTTTAAAAATTCTCTACGTGAGTCCATAAATTATACAATATAGCTTAGATATCGCAAGTTATAATTTCAGCTGTCAATTAACAATTTTCAGTCGACAGTTAATTTATAGCACTAGTCAGTCCTCAGTCTGGAGTTCAAAGCCGATTAAGCAATCAATCCCAACAATAGAACAATCCACAATGAAACATTCCTGTTTTCAATTGGCAACATGCGGTTTCCAGTTAACCAATTTCAACAATTAACCAGTTAACCTTTTCAACAAACAAAGTTACTTCTGAAACACCCTCACATAATCCACTTTCATACTTGCGGGGAAAATAGATTCGTCTACCCCTTTTTTTCCGCCCCAACCGCCGCCTACGGCTACATTTAAAATAAGGTGGAAGTTTTGATCGAATGGCCAATCGCCAGACCCTTTTTTGGTATTTTTAAACGTGAGGTATTTTTGGTTATCAATAAAGAAATCTATTCTATCTGCAAACCATTCTACTGCATAAATATGATATTCGGTATAGGGATTATCAACCTTTAAGGCCTTCCCAACCTGCGTTTTAATTACGTGGTTAAATTTTTCGGTATGTACCGTTCCATGAACGCTATCCGGATCATAACCGACATGTTCCATAATATCAATTTCGCCGCTCTTCGGCCAGCCACCGTATTTCCCATCGGTTGGTAAAGCCCATATTGCAGGCCATAAGCCCCTGCCCTTTGGCAACATGGCGCGAACTTCTACCCTTCCGTATTTAAAATCGAATTTATTTTTCGTTACCAATCTGGCCGAAGTATAATGGTTGTTTTCCTTGTCTGCTTTTACCGCAGTAATATTCAGACTCCCTTTTTTTACAATTGCATTTGTACTATCTGCATCGGTATAATATTGAAGTTCGTTATTGCCCCAACCCTTTCCACCTACATCGTAACTCCAATTTTTTGCTAAAGGTAATCCGGCATCGTTAAATTCATCAGCCCATTTCAGTTTCCAACCCGCTGCAACAGGTGTTTTTTTAAGCTCTTCGAAAGTTAATTCTGGTTCGTTAGTGGTGATATAATCAACCTGGTGTGCCAAAAGCCATTGAATTTCGGGAGCAGTATTTACGGTCCAGGCATTTACCGTTAATCCTAATTTGTGGGCATTTTCAATCCATCCATCCTTTTGGTAAACGCTAAAATGATAATCTACCCCGGTTAATTTTTCTGCTTTCATTTGCTCAGCACTGATTTCGCCTTTTAAGTAGGCCACTTTTGCTTTTGGTAAGAGCGCTAAAATCCTTTTACAGTAATCGTAATCAAAACTGATATACTCCGTCCACTCCACTACCCCAACTTTCTGAACCATTTCAACACATTTATTGGTCACCTCAATTCCACGTTCTTTACTAACTAATGAAGGTTTGATCTCTAAAATCAGTTTGGTTGTTCTTTGCTTTTTACCTTCCAATAAATAAGCCTCAAGCGTTGGAATTTTTTCGCCATTGCTCATCGTTTTGGTCAATAAATCAGCATAGTTTACTTTCTCGATAACCAAACCCTGAAATTCAGGATCGTGATTAATGACCAAAACATTGTCTGCAGTCATCCACACATCGAATTCCGATCCATAACAACCCAGCTTTACGGCTTCATTTAAAGAAGCGATAGAATTTTGAGGAAAATTATTTTTCTTCCATGCTCCGCGATGGGCAATTACCTGGTTTTTGTTCCAGTTAAATTTTTGAGCAAAAGAGGCAGTAAAAATGAATAACATTATTGCAGAAATAAATACTCGTTTCATATTTGGCATGATTATACAAAAAATCAAAAGTAGATTTTTATCAGAATACTAGTTTAAAATCTATGTAACCTTTGTATTAATAAAAACAAGATAAAGATTTTTTAAATTAATGTGCTGTCTTCTAATTGTTGGTGATGATGATTAACCAAAGCTCCGCTCCTTGTTAAATAATCCCAATTGAAGCGAAAATTATAAGCCATTTGAAATAAACACGTTACCTTATTGCTGGTTTCTTTTAATTGATTAGAACTATTTTTACATTTACGGTGATATGGTGAGCAATAACTACAGCGATTTATTACGGAAGATAGATGAGTTTATCCGCAAATTTTACCTGAATAAAATTTTGCGTGGAAGTATTTATGCCGCTGCCATACTTTTAGGCCTGTATCTCGTTGTTTTTTTGAGTCTTTATTACCTCAACCCAACCGCAGGTTTTAAAACCTTTGTATTTTTTGCTTATCTAATCATTGGTGTTCTACTTGTTGGCTTTTTAATCATCAAACCTTTGCTTTCGATGCTAAAACTGGGCAAACACCTCACTTTCGACGAAGCATCGGTTATCATTGGAAATCACTTTTCCGATATTAAGGATAAATTGCTTAACACCTTACAACTTCACCGCCTTTCTGAAAATCATCCAAATAACAATCATCTCATTATTGCCAGTATCGACCAAAAAATATTGGAGCTTAAACCTGTTCCCTTTTACACCGCCGTTAGCATTAACGATAACCGAAAATATTTAAAATATCTTTTTGTTCCCCTTTCTATTATTCTGTTAATTGCCATTATCGCTCCAGCTATTTTACGTGAAGGCACAAATAGTTTCTTTAAGTACAATGAATACATTGCACCAAAAGCCCCGTTCAGCTTTACTGTTTTAAATAAAAGTTTAACGGTTACACAAGGTGATGATGTAACCCTAAACCTAAAACTAGCTGGTGATGAACTTCCTGCCGAAATTTATGTAGAGGACGGAAAGAACACCTATAAACTCGAAAAAGAGAATATCAGTAAGTTTAATTACAGCATCAAAAATATACAGAGCGATAAAAAACTGGTTTTTAAAGGTGGTGGCTTTAGTTCGGCTGTGTTTACGGTTTCGGTTAAACCACGCCCTGAACTACTAAATGCAACCGCAACTTTAAATTACCCTGCTTACCTGGGCAAAAAACAAGAGTTAATTGCCAATGTTGGCGATATGCTCCTACCCGAAGGCACAAAAGTTACCTGGAACTTTAAAACCGGCCAGAGCAGTTCACTGCTGTTTATTTTAAATGGGGCCGAAAATGTTTTAAAAGTTGAAGATAACGAATCGGCTTTCAACGCCATCATCAGGAGCAATTCAAAATACAGCATCACTCCTAAAAATGAATACGTTACACTCAGAGATTCTTTATCGCATCAAATCACGGTTGTTAAAGATCAATCCCCTAGCATTTCTGTTGAAGAAAAACCAGACTCCGTAAGTAACAAAGCCTTGTATTTTAGCGGTCAGGTTAGTGATGATTATGGCTTTAGCCGCTTAAGTTTTAAATACAACATCAAAGAAAATAACCGCTTTGTGGGTACGGTTACCAAAAATATCGCAATTAAAAGCAACGCGACAGAAAATAGCTTTTTCTATTTCTGGGATTTAAAAACTGCTGCTGTCAAACCTGGTCAGGAAATTGAATATTATTTTGAAGTAGCTGATAACGACGGCGTAAATGGCGCAAAAGTTACCCGATCGGAAATCAAGACCTTTAAGCAGCCTACTAAAAAAGAAACTGCCGAACAGGTAAATGCAAGCAACCAGGCTTTAAAACAGAAAATGCAATCCGCCATACGCCTGGCCAATACCATCGAAAAAGAAAGTAAAAAGATGGCCGAAAGCCTCATCGATAAAAAACAGATTTCTTTTGAAGATAAAAAACAGATTGAAGCCCTTTTAGACAAACAAAAACAGCTTGATGAGGCCGTTAAAGAAATTAAAGAGCAGAACGATAAAAATATTCAGCAACAGGAAGACCAAAAGCAAACTGAAGAACTTCTGGAAAAACAGAAACAGATTAAAGACCTGTTTGATAATGTACTGGATGAGAAAACAAAAGAACTTTTGCAAAAGCTGCAAAACCTGATGAATGAGAAAAATAAAGACCAAACGCAGAATGAGCTCTCGAAAATGCAACTGGATAATAAAACCCTCAAAAACGAACTTGACAGGATATTAGAACTCTACAAACAATTAGAATTTGAACAAAACCTTCAAACCGATATCGATCGTTTAAATGAACTGGCTAAAGAACAAAAGGAACTCGCTGAGCAAACCAAAGATAAAAAACAGGACAATGAATCGTTAAAGCAAAAACAGGATGCACTTAACAAGGAGATGAAAGACCTGAAAGATGATCTAAAAAAGCTGGAAGAAAAAAATCAGTCGCTTGAAAGGCCCAATCCTTTCGAAAATCCTGAAAAAGATGTGCAGGATATACAAAAAGAACAGCAGGACAGTAAAGATGCTTTAGATAAAAAGGATTCGAAAAATGCAAGCCAGAAACAGCAAAAAGCTGGCGAGCAGATGGAAAAACTATCTAAAAAAATGAGCGATATGCAGCAACAGGGTGAAGAAATGGAAAACACCCTGAACGCCAAAGAGTTGCGCCAGCTACTAGAAAACTTATTGACCACCTCTTTTGATCAGGAAAAAGTAATGCTTGCTTTAAAGAAAATGACTGCAGCTGATCCTTCTTATACCAACAACGTTCAGAAACAGCGCAGCATTAAAGACAACCTTAAAACTATCGCCGATAGCTTATACAGCTTAAGCAAACGTGTTCCACAGATAGAATCGACAGTTAATGAGGAAATGAACAAGATTAATTTTAACCTGGATAAAAGTTTGGAAAGTTTGGGTGATAGAAGAACGCCTGAGGCTAACCGTTTTCAGCAGTTTACCATGACTTCTATCAATAATTTAACCTTGATGTTAAGCGAAGCGCTAAGTCAGCTGCAGAATATGCAGAAAAACGGTAAAGGCGGCAGTGGAAAGAAACAAAAGCAAGGGATGAAGCAGCTTTCGCAGATGCAGGAACAGCTGAACAAAAGCATGCAAAAGGCTCGCGAGCAAATGCAAAAGTCGGGAGATAATCAAGGTAAAGTTGGCAAAGGACAAATGAGCCAGGAGTTTGGTAAAATGGCCCAGCAGCAACAAATGATCCGTCAGGCTTTAGAAAAAATCAACCGCGAAGAAAATAAAGATGGTTCAGGTAAAATGGGTAACCTAAACGAAGCCATTAAAGAAATGAAACAGACCGAGAGCGATCTGGTTAACAAACGTTTGCAACAAGAAACCCTAAACAGGCAAAAAGACCTTTTAACAAAGTTATTAGAGGCAGAAAAAGCAGAACGCGATCAGGAAGAAGATGCTAAACGAGAAAGTAAAGCTGCTAAAGAGTTCCCTCCATCCTATCAAAAAATGGTCGATCAGTTTAAAAAACAACAACAAAACGGTAATGATATGCTGCAGAAACTGCCCCCAAGCTTAAATTATTACTATAAAAACAAGATCGCTGAATATTTGAAATCGTTGAATATGGAGCGATAATAGTACAGTTCGTCATGCTCCAACTAGATTCTTATCGAATTTTTGTCACGTTGTCCAAAGGACTCCCAAGGAGAGCTTGTCGAAAAGCTTTTAGGCATCTAACAGGTCCGTCGACAGGCTTAGGATGACAATTCTATATTTATGACACCGCCCCTCTTCACCACTTTAAATTTTTAATTAAATTTGCAGCCATAAACACCACAATATGCCTGCAATATCATTTTTCACAGAATCAGTTAGCTATAATCTTCCTCAGAAACTTAAAGTAAAGAAGTGGATTAAAGCTACGATTGAAAAAGAAGGTTTCAAATTGCAGGAACTTAATTTCATTTTCTGTAGCGACGAATACCTGTTGGGCATCAATCAACAATATTTAAACCACGATACCTACACCGATATCATCACTTTCGATAACTCAGAAGAAGAAAAACGGATTGTAAGCGATATTTTCATCAGCATTGAGCGTGTTAAAGAAAATGCCAAAACCTTCAAAACTCTGGAATTTGATGAGGTTTGCCGCATTATGATTCACGGCACCCTGCATTTATTAGGTTACAAAGACAAGGGAAAAGCGGCTAAAACCCTTATGACCGAGAAAGAAGATGAATACCTGGGTTATAGAGCGGAAGTTGGATTAATTTAGTCTACCCTTTTCTTGCCATGATGTCATTCTGAGCGCAGGGAAGAACCGGAGGCTCTGCGAAGCAAATCTCTTAATGATTATCACGGCACTTTCATTCTCTACCTTCTTGTTTGAGCTTACATTCCATCGTTCGCAGATTCTTCATTGCATTCAGAATGACAATAGAATCTCCGCAGTTTGCTAAGTGCAGGTAATAATACCCCTTCGCTATTATTTTAATGGCGTTCGTCTAACAGTTACGGGCGTTCGTCGACAATTAGTCTATACTGGTATAATACACCAATATTTCCTGCAACATTTCCAACCAGCGGTAGTCTTATATTCAAAAAACAACAATTACATAATGTGCTGGAATTTATACCCTGTGCATTATATCAAGATAAAGTTTAGTTTTAGTTAATGATTGAAGCAGCGGTGGAGCGAGTCCGACCGCTGTTTTCTTTTATAGAAACCATTTACTAATGACCGATATACTACTGAACAGATAGACCATGCATCAATATTCTGCCATTTTTAGCTGATACAGAAGCCCTTTACAATTTGATTATGCCGTTCCAAATATTTTATACTTACTTTTGCACTAATTTTCCTTTATAAATCCGAAATACAAAAAAATTGAGCACACTAATTGCGGCAGAAGGCTTAGGGCATGGTTATCATGACGAATGGCTATTTAAAAATTTAACCTTAGGTATTAACTCTGGTCAGCGCGTAGCGTTGGTTGGGATTAATGGTGCGGGTAAGAGTACACTTTTGAAATTATTGGCAGAAAGGTTCCCTCCGCTCGAAGGTAAAATTGTAAAGAATAAAGCTGTTAAAATCGGTTTTCTCGATCAGGAACCACAGTTTACGGAAGGTTTTTCTATTAGCGACCACATATTCTCCCTTGAGAATAAACAACAACAGTTAATTAAGGAATATGAAGAATTAATTGAAGACCCTAATCCAGACGAAAAAACACTTAACCGTTTATATGAAGAATTAAGTGAACACAATGCCTGGGAATATGAACATGAGATTAAAACCATTTTAAACAGAATGGGCATTACTCATCTTCAACAGAAAATTTCTACCCTATCTGGTGGACAAAAGAAGCGTTTAGCCCTCGCTAAGCTTTTAATTGAAGATCCGGAAATTTTGGTGCTTGATGAGCCAACCAACCATTTGGATATTGATACCATTGAATGGTTGGAAAAGTTATTAACCACCGGACAAAAAACAATTTTACTCGTTACCCACGACAGGTACTTTTTAGATAATGTTTGCAATACCATTGTAGAGCTAGATAGAGGAAAAATATTTAATTATAATGGAAATTATGCTTACTTCTTAGAAAAGAAAAGCGAAAGGGAGGCTTTAGACGCGACGGTTTTACATAAGAACCAACAGCTATTAAAGAAAGAATTAGAGTGGATGAGACGTATGCCACAAGCACGAGCGACGAAATCTAATGCAAGAATTAATGCCTTTTATGATTTAGAGGAAAAAACTAAGAAAAAGACTGATAATCAGAGTATTAACCTCCAAATGAAGATGTCTCGCCAAGGCGGGAAGATTATTGAGTTAGAACATGTTCAAAAAGCATTTGATGGCCGTCCGATCATCAATGATTTTAGTTACACCTTTAAAAAAGGAGACAGAATTGGCTTAGCAGGAAAAAATGGTACTGGTAAATCTACTTTGCTAAATATCATTACGAGTCAATTAAAGCCAGATGCTGGTAAAGTTGACACTGGAGAGACAACCGTTTTTGGTTATTACAAACAAGGTGGTTTAACTTTCGATCCAAAGGAAAGGGTAATTGATATTGTAAAATCGGATGCTGAATATATTAAGATGGCTGACGGTTCAGTAATTACTGCCTCTGCCCTATTGACCTTATTTCTCTTCCCACCAAAGAAGCAACATGGCATGGTTGAGAAATTAAGCGGAGGTGAAAAGAAGCGTTTGAACCTAATGAAAGTGCTGATGCAAAATCCGAACTTTTTAATTTTGGATGAGCCAACGAACGATCTTGACATTGACACATTGAACGTTCTTGAAGAATTTTTAGAAAACTTTCCTGGCATATTAATGTTAGTTTCCCACGATAGGTACCTGCTTGACAAAATGAGCGATCAACTATTTATCATGGAGGGCGAAGGTGTGGTTAAAATTTATAACGGTAATTATTCTGAATACCGTTTAAGTTTAGAACAACCAAAAGTAAAAACAGAAAGCAAGAAAATCCCTGCCACATCTGTAGAACAAACACCTGTTAAAGCTGTAAAAAAATTAAGCTTCAAGGAGCAAAAAGAATTAGAAGATAGTGAAAAAGGGATTACAGAAACAGAAAGCAAAATAGCTTCGCTTAACGAAAGCTTGGTTAAAATTGATGCGACCGACTACGTAAAAATTCAAGAGGTTTCCAATGAGATAGAATCACTTCAGGCCAAGCTTGACGGATTAACCATGCGTTGGCTCGAACTTTCAGAATAAACGAAATGCAATTCAAAGATATTTTCGCGTGATGTTTCACGTGGAACATCACATAATTGCTGCACTAAAATTATTTTTGCACGACGTAAATACTAAAAACAAAACCAGTTGTTTCACGTGGAACAATTAAAAAAATATAAAATAAAATGTTTTCAAAATACGATTTGATTGTTGTTGGTGCTGGTCACGCAGGCTGTGAAGCTGCTGCTGCTGCTGCCAATTTAGGATCATCTGTTTTATTAATAACAATGAACATGGGCACCATTGCCCAGATGAGTTGTAACCCTGCCATGGGTGGTGTAGCTAAAGGACAGATCGTTCGGGAGGTTGATGCTATGGGCGGTTATTCAGGTATTATTTCTGATAAATCGACTATCCAGTTTAGAATGCTCAATAAATCAAAAGGCCCTGCTATGTGGAGCCCAAGAGCTCAGATTGATAGAATGCGTTTTGCAGAAGAATGGCGTTTAGCATTGGAAAGAACGTCTAATCTTGATATATGGCAAGACAATGTGATTGGCCTGTTGGTAAAAGATAATACAGTATATGGTGTTAAAACTTCTTTAGGTATCGAGATAGAAAGTACAGCAGTAGTACTGACCAATGGAACCTTTCTAAATGGCATAATGCACATTGGAGAAAAGAAATTTGGAGGAGGTAGAACAGGAGAAAGAGCATCAACAGGAATTACAGAACAACTGGTAGATCTAGGCATGGAAGCAGGCCGAATGAAAACTGGTACCCCTCCACGCGTGGATGGTAGAACTTTGGATTACACCAAAATGGAAGAACAGTGGGGAGATGAAAACCCTGGTAAATTTTCATACACAGATACCGAAGTTTCAACCGATCAACGCTGCTGCTGGATCACCTATACCAACGGAGATGTTCATAAAACTTTAAAGGAAGGCTTTGAAAAATCGCCAATGTTTACTGGAAGAATTAAAGGCTTAGGCCCGAGATACTGCCCATCCATTGAAGATAAAATTAACCGTTTTGCAGAGCGGGATAGACATCAGATTTTTGTTGAACCTGAAGGATGGAATACTTGCGAAATTTATGTAAACGGGTTTTCAACTTCACTTCCAGAAGATGTACAATTTAAAGCTTTAAGATTAATACCAGGTTTTGAGCAGGCAAAAATGTTCAGACCGGGTTATGCAATCGAATATGATTTCTTCCCACCTACGCAATTATCTTTAACGTTAGAAACTAAACTGATCAGCAATTTATTTTTAGCCGGACAGATAAATGGAACTACAGGATATGAAGAAGCAGCTTGTCAGGGTTTCATGGCTGGTATAAATGCACATCAAAAAATCACAGATAAACATGAACTGATCATAAAAAGATCTGACAGTTATATAGGTGTTTTAATTGATGACCTGGTAACAAAAGGAACGGAAGAACCTTATCGCATGTTTACATCAAGAGCCGAACACCGTTTGTTATTGAGACAAGATAATGCCGATATCCGCCTATCTCCTATCGGGCATGAGCTGGGTTTAATTTCTGATGAGCGTTTAGAAAAGGTAAATCAGAAAATTGCAAACGCTGACGCTTTGGTTAAGTTCACCAGAAACCAGGGTATTGAAATGAGCGATGCAAATCCAATGCTCGAAAGTTTAGGATCGAGCGTTTTAAATCAAAATGTAAAAATACACAGTTTGGTTGGCAGACCTCATGTTGGTTTACCTGATCTGATTAAAGTTAGTAAAGCGCTTGCAGAAGCAACCAAAGATTTAGACAATGAAACTATTGAGCAAGCCGAAATCAAAATTAAATATGAAAGTTATTTTGAAAAGGAAAATGAAATTGTAGCGAAGATGTTGAAGATGGAAGACAAAGAAATTAAACCAGACTTCGATTACAATAAAATTGTTTCCATATCAAAAGAGGCCCGCGAAAAATTATTTAAGATTAAACCGCGTACTTTAGGTCAGGCATCACGGATTTCAGGCGTTTCACCATCAGATATATCAGTTTTAATGGTCTATATTAATAAGTAATTGATAATCAATACTTTAACTACTTTAAAACAGACTTAAAATAAAGCGATATAAGCTAAAAAAAAGATTTTTTAATGTTACGGTTCCAAAAAGTATAAAAATTCTTCAGAACGTTTAAAATATGCCAAATTTAAAAGCTCAGTATTTTAACCTTAAAAATTTAGCGGTTGTTATAACCTTGCTCCTATTTTTTGGTTGTGCAAGTATTCAAACGCCACAAGGTGGGCCAAAAGATACCAAGCCACCAAAAGTGCTAAGCATGACTCCAAAAAATCAAACGAGGAATTTTAATGCTAAAAAAATAGTGATTGAGTTTGATGAATATTTTAATCTTAAAGATGAGTTTAAAGAATTTTCTATTTCACCCGATCAGGAAAAAATTCCGGAGCTAAAAAAGCGTCAAAAAAGATTAGAAATTAATCTTAAGGATTCCTTAGAAAAAAATACGACCTACACCTTAAACTTTGGAAAATCTGTAGCCGATGTTAACGAAGGAAATGTAGTTAAAAATTTATCCTATGTTTTTTCTACCGGCCCAGAAATAGATTCGTTATCATTAAGCGGCAAAGTAATCAATTCGCTAACTGACGAACCTGAAAAGGAAGTTACCGTATTTATTCTACCTTTAGAAAGAGACACCATTTTTGGAAAAAAACGTCCATCAATATATACCACTACTGATAGTGCAGGAACCTACAAATTGAATAACCTTAGAAAAGGTACTTATAAAGTGTATGCGGTTAAAGAAAGTAGCGGAGGAGGCGATAAAATATACCAGCAAATTTCGGATGAAGTTGGATTTGTAAAAGACCCTATTGTAATAGATAAAAATATAGAGAACATAGATCTGCAGATATTTAAAGAATTGGCACCAGAATTCCGAGTATTAGACCGAAAACTAAATAATGACGGCAGTATATCAATCATCTTTAACCAACAGCTTAAAAGCCCTAAAATAACCATTACAGATCCACCAGCTGTTGACGTAGGTAAGTTTGTTCATTTTTCTAAAAATAACGATACTGCGAAAATATGGTTGAAGGATTTGAGTTTCGATTCGGTTAAAGTTGCCATACAAGATCAAGGTAAAGTTTTACAGACCTTAAACTTTACCAGGGGTAAAAAAGATACCTATACACGCGAGCTTGTTATTTCTGATAACTTATTGGGTGGTAAGTTAAACCCTTTCCAACAGCTAACACTAACCTTTCCTTTTCCAATGGCTGCTGCAGATCCATCTAAAATCACCCTTTTAGAAGACTCAGTAAAACGGACAACTTTTGAAGTAGTAAAAGACAGTGTAGATTTCCTTAAATATTATATAAAATACCCTTGGAAAAATAAAAGAACTTATGATTTGAAGCTAGCTGCAGGTGCTTTTACTGCCATATTTAACGCTAAAAACAAAGATGTAACCAAACGTTTTTCACTTGAAAGTTCGGACGCTTATACTACCCTGGTATTAAATGTAACTGTTCCAGATACTTCGAAAAGATATGTTGTTCAATTTCTAAGTGAAAAAAAGGATATCATAAAATCTTTTCCAGTCAGTAAAAACTCGAAAGTTACTTTTTCTAAATATCCGGCGGGCAAATATATGCTCAGGGTAATTTACGATGATAATAAAAATGGAATCTGGGATACAGGAAATGTTAAAGAAGGATATCAACCCGAAAAAGTTTGGTATTTAAAGGCTTTAATGGATTTAAAACCTAACTGGGAACGTGAAGATCCATTGGTGATACCGGCACCACCAAGTAAATAAAAAAGTCGTCATTCTGAACTTATTTCAGGGTCTTAATAGCAACAAAGATGCTGACCACGTAGTAGCTACGAGACGATTGAAAATACTACTTCTACTTGTAAAACAAGTTCAGCATGACGGATACTAAGTGGTAAACCAACCGGAATACATGATATAATTATCAGGCAACTTATTTAATAAAGCCCTTTGCTCATCAGTAATGGGCTTTATTTTTTTTGCAGGCGTGCCGGCATATAAATAACCCGTTTCACAAATGGTATTTTCCAATACTACAGATCCAGCTGCAATAATACAATACTCTTCTATAACAGCATGATCCATTACAATGGCACCCATACCGATTAAAACATTATCCTGAACAGTACAGCCATGCACTATGGCGTTGTGCCCTACAGATACCCGGTTACCTATGTGTGTAGAAGCTTTTAAGTAGGTTGCATGAATTATCGCGCCATCTTGTATGTTTGATTCATTTCCGATCGTAATGGCATTTACATCGCCTCTGATTACGGCATTAAACCATACTGAACATTTATCGCCTATCACCACATCGCCAACTATAGTGGCATTCTCTGCAATAAAATTGTCTTTTCCAATTTCAGGGTATTTATCTTTTACCGGTAGTATTAAAGGCATAACTCTATTTTGCGTCACCCTGAATTTATTTCAGGGTCTTTTTAAGTATTGTATATATGATATATAGATGCCGAACTAAATTCAGCATGACGATTCCACATTAAAACACAGTATCTACCAATTCCTTCGCATGCTCAGGATAATCAGTAGTATAATGTAATCCCCGGCTCTCTTTCCGTTGCATGGCAGATTTGATCACCAGATAAGCGGTTTGAATTACATTACGCAATTCGCAAAGTTTAACTGAAACCTTATTCTTTTTATAAAATTCTTCTGTTTCCTGATAAATTAAAAATAAACGGCGATGTGCTCTTTCCAAACGGAAATCAGAACGGACAATGCCCACATAATCACCCATAACCTTTTGTAGCTCCCTAAGGTTATGCGTTACCAATACATCCTCATTACTTTGTGTAACGCCCTTCGAATCCCATTCAGGAATGTGATCTGGAATAACATTATTCTTGAAGTTCTCGATAGCATCCTGGTAAATACGGTGTGCAAAAACCGTAGCTTCTAATAGCGAATTGGAAGCCAAACGGTTAGCCCCATGCAAACCTGTTGAAGAGCATTCGCCGCAGGCATATAAATTTTTAATTGAAGAGCGGCCATATTCATCAACCAGAATACCACCACACATATAATGAGAGGCAGGGGTAACAGGAATATAATCTTTGGTCATATCTATTCCAATTGACAAACACTTGGCATATATATTAGGAAAGTGCTTCAGAATGTCTGCCTTTTTGCGCATGGTAATATCAAGGTAAACAAAGTCGTCGCCTGATTTCTTCATTTCATTATCTACCGCACGGGCTACAATATCACGTGGTGCTAAAGATTTACGCTCATCATATTCATGCATAAATTCCTCACCATTCTTCCGTCTTAAAACACCACCAAAACCCCTAACAGCTTCTGATATTAGAAACGATGGATACTCTCCAGGATGATATAAAGCAGTTGGATGGAACTGAATAAACTCCATATTCCTTACTTTTCCTTTTGCACGGTAAACCATTGCCATACCATCGCCCGTTGCAATAACCGGATTTGTTGTGGCCGAATACACATGTCCAGCGCCACCCGAAGCCATCACAGTCACATTTGCCACAATCTTTTCCACATCGTTAAGCTCTGTGTTAAAGGCATATACACCATAACAGTTGATATCTTCGGTACGTTTATCCACAAACTCACCCAGGTGATGCTGGGTAATTAACTCCAGCGCAAAGTAATGTGTTAATATCTCTATGTTGTTATTCTCATGAATTTCATTCAGCAATACCCGCTCAATCTCGTATCCGGTGATGTCTTTGTAGTGCAAAACACGATGTTCAGAGTGTCCTCCCTCCTTGGCTAAATCATAGAAACCGGAGTTATCCTTATCGAAGTTTATACCATAATCAATGATCTCCTGAATACGCTGAGGCCCCTCTTTTACAACTATTTCCACAATTTTTTCATCACATAATCCATCGCCGGCAATCAAAGTATCATCGATATGTTTCTCAAAAGAATCACCTTTATCTACCACAACCGCAACACCGCCCTGAGCGTATTTTGTATTCGATTCGTCTTCGTTCGACTTAGTAACAATTAAAACCTTACCAAACTTTGCTGCCTTAAGTGCAAAACTCAAACCCGCTATACCTGAACCAATTACCAGAAAATCTACTTTCCTCATTAATAAAAACATTTACTTTATCCACGATGTTAACAACTAGTTGATAAATGTTAACTCTGTGTCTAAATTATCCTAACAAATAAATTTGAATGTTTAAAGCTACTCTAAAAAGACAATTTGCCACAATCTTTTAAGTAATTTTTGAGCACCTTTGTACAAGTAATTAACTTTTTACCCACTTATAAACAATTAACATTCGGGTATTGATAAAAATTGAGAGACTTTTCGATAGTGCTGAAAATCAAACTCATGATATTAGAGAAATGTAATCTAAATGTTAGTAAACGATTAACAACTTATATAAAAGAACTTTTTTTCGAAACTTGCCAACAATACTAACACACTAATAAACAAACAAGATTTATTTATTTAAAAATACTTATTAATTATTGAGACGTTGAAAGCTTTATCTTTGGCCAACGTCAAAATTCAAAAAAGGAAAATTTTAAAATGAACATAGATGTCTTAGAAGAAATCAATAAAAAAGGTTTCGCAGAAGAGGAAATTGATCCTACCCTCGATCTTTTTGCGGAGATTGAGAAATTAAAAAAGGAAAAGAATGCCATTATTCTTGCACACTACTATCAAGAACCTGACATTCAGGATATTGCAGATTATATTGGTGACAGTTTAGGCTTATCGCAGGAAGCTGCAAAAACAGATGCTGATGTGATTGTGTTTGCCGGCGTACATTTTATGGCCGAAACAGCAAAGATTTTATCGCCTAATAAAACTGTTTTATTACCAGATGTAAAAGCAGGTTGCTCATTAGCAGATAGTTGTCCGCCCCATCTGTTTAGAAAATTTAAAGAAAAATATCCGGATCACCTGGTCATCACTTATGTAAACTGCACAGCCGAATTAAAAGCTTTAAGTGACATTGTTTGTACAAGTACGAATGCCGTTCAAATTGTAGAGAGTTTACCTAAAGACCAAAAAATAATCTTTGGCCCAGATAGAAATTTAGGTGCTTATGTAGCAAAGAAAACCGGGCGCGATTTGGTATTGTGGAATGGTGCCTGTATGGTACATGAAATTTTTTCGCAGGAGAAAATTACAAAGCTGAAAGAACGCCATCCGAACGCTAAATTTATTGCGCATCCGGAATGTGAAGAAGTGGTTTTGAAAATGGCCGATTATATCGGTTCAACAACAGGACTTTTAAAATATACCATTACCAATCCGGCTACCGAATTTATTGTAGCTACTGAAAGTGGGATTATCCACCAGATGGAAAAGGCAAATCCAACAAAAACATTTATTCCGGCACCGCCAAACAATAGTTGTGCTTGTAACGATTGCCCATACATGAAAAGAAATACTTTAGAAAAACTATATTTATGTATTAAAAATGGTTTGCCTGAAGTAACTGTACCTGAGCATATTATTGAGCTTGCCCGTAAACCTATACAGCGCATGCTTGATATTTCAGCTGAATTGGGCTTGTAAAAATTTACAAACCTTACAGGTTTCAAAAACCTGTAAGGTTTATTGAAATAATTTATGGAAAAAAACAACATCCTTAAAAATTACTCAGGCTTATTATGGCTTTTGGCAGGAATAACTGTTGGAAGTATTGTGGGTTTAATTTTTGGGAAAAGTGTTGAAAGTATAAAACCATTAGGTGATGTATTTTTAAACCTGTTGTTTACCGCCGTTATTCCATTGGTATTTTTTGCGGTTTCATCGGCAATTGCAAATATAGATAGAACAAAAAAGTTAGGGAGATTATTAACCATTATGGTTTTGGTCTTTCTTTCTACCATACTCATTTCTGCGGTTTTAACTTTGGTTGCTACATGGATTTTTCCTATCCATCAACAATTAGGAAATACGCCTTTACCTACTGAACCTGAAAAAATACAGTCATTTGGCGAACAAATGACACAACTTTTAACAGTAGGAGAATTTTTCGAGATTGGTAGTCGTAAAAATATGCTGGCACTGATAATTTTTTCGGTATTAGTTGGTTTTTCTACATTATATTCTGGTAAAGAAGGCGATGGATTTAAGAACTTCTTGGTATCGGGTAATGAAGTGATGAAAAAACTCATCATTTTGATCATGAAACTTGGCCCAATCGGCTTGGGCGCTTATTTCGCTTATCAGGTTGGGGTTTTTGGTCCACAGCTTTTTGGAACCTATGCAAAAGCTTTAGGTTTGTATTACGGTGTAGGAGCATTTTATTTTATCGTCTTTTTCACCTTATATGCTTTTGTTGCAGGTGGATTTAAAGCAATAAAAGTATTTTGGAAAAATAATATAGTGCCGTCTTTAACTTCAATCGGAACCTGTAGCAGCATTGCCACTATTCCGGCAAATTTAGATGGTTCGCGAAAAATGGGCGTACCCGATTACATTACAAATGTGACGATTCCATTGGGTTCAACGCTGCATAAAGATGGTTCGAGTATTAGTTCTATTGTTAAAATTGCTGTTGTTTTTGCCATTTTTGGTAAAGATTTAGTACATGTTGATACCATTATTTTAGCTTTAGGCATTACTATTTTAGTGAGTATAGTAGAAGGAGGAATACCAAATGGAGGTTATATTGGCGAACTATTAATGATCTCTGCTTACCAATTACCACCAGAGGCGCTACCACCAGCTATGATTATTGGAACTTTGGTTGATCCAATGGCTACTTTGTTAAATGCTACCGGCGACAATGTTGCGGCAATGTTAATTGCCAGGTTTACAGAGGGTAAAAATTGGATGGAAAGTAAGGATTTGTCATCCTGACGCAGGAAGGATCTGCAAGCTATGAAATACCAGCTGGTGTAGTTAAAGATTCTTCGCTATGCTCAGAATGACAGTTGATTTTAAAAAATAAAATCGGGGGCTTCGCCCCTAACTATTGCATATGTTTGAAAATAAAGAGCGTACAGATATTAATGAATTAGGCGAATTTGGGTTGATTAAACACCTAACCACTAATTTTAAAATTAAAAACGATTATTCGGTAAAAGGTGTTGGTGATGATGCTGCTGTTTTAGATTCCAAAGGAAAACAGACCTTAATTTCGACGGATTTATTGTTGGAAGGAATCCATTTTGATTTGGCTTATGTGCCTTTAATGCACTTAGGTTACAAAGCTGTTCAGGTAAATTTGAGTGATATTTATGCCATGAATGGAAAAGCAAGTCAGATTACAGTTTCACTGGGTTTGTCGAGCAAATTTCCTTTAGAGGCTGTTGAAGAAATTTATAAGGGAGTTGAACTGGCTTGCAACAAATATAACATCGATTTAATTGGCGGAGATACTTCATCAAGCAAGCAAGGCCTGGTAATCAGTATTACCAGTATTGGTTATGCCGATGCCGATAAAGTGGTGTACAGAAGTGGTGCTCAAGAACATGATTTATTGTGTGTTTCTGGCGATTTGGGTGGTGCTTATTTAGGCCTGCAAATTTTAGAAAGAGAGAAATTAATCTACCTGGAAAACCCACAGATCCAACCAGATTTAGAAGGTAAAGATTATATCATCGAAAGACAATTGAAACCAGAAGCAAGGATGGATATTATTGCGCTTTTAGATGAAATGAATATCAAACCAACCTCGATGATTGATGTTTCTGATGGTTTAGCCTCCGAAATATTGCATTTGGCAGAACAATCAGATAAAGGAATGACCATTTACGAAGAGAAAATTCCTTTAGATCCAATGACTTATGAAACTGCCCGCGAATTAGGTTTAGACCCAACAGTTTGCGCTTTAAGTGGTGGCGAAGATTATGAGTTGTTGTTTACCATTAGTCAGGATGATTATAAAAAACTGAAACATGATGTAGATATTACTGTGATTGGACATGTTACCGATAAAAACTCGGGTTGTAAAATGGTTTCTAAATCAGAAAAAGTACATGAACTGAAGGCTCAAGGCTGGAATGCTTTTAATAAGTAAATGAAAATATTCACTTATGATTTGAAAAGACCAGCAATTTATTTAAGTGTTGGTCTTTTTATTTTTTCGTTGATTAGACTAGCTTTTGTTTTTGATGGTGGTAGAGGTCTGGAATCTGATCAATCATTTATCTATTTACTAATTGGTGGAATTGGATTATTTGGCGGTGGTACTTCGGAATTTTTAATTTGGCTAGCTAATCCATTTTGTTTCATAGTATTATTTTTATTTGCAAAAAATAAAAAAGTATCCATATTATTTATTCTGATTTCCAGTTTATTAGCTATTTCTTTTGCTCGTTGGAAAGAAATATTGATTTCTGAAAGTGGCTCTACAGCAAAAATTATATCATTTTCTTCAGGGTATTTCTTATGGGTTGCAGGCATCATTGTTTTGTTTCTTGCAATTATCTATCATTTAAGAAAAGATTCGTCCACTATAACGACTCAAATAGAGATTGCTTCGTCAGCTGAAAAAGCTTCGCTCGAAATGGCGATTTTTTGTTTAAGCAGTTATATTAGTCGCTAAGAGCCTTCAAATAACAGCTCTATTTACTGAATAAGCTTAAAATAAAAAATCTTTCTAGGTGCTTAAAAAAATCACTAAATTTGTAGGTTTTGGTTTCTAATTTCAGCTATTCTAAAATTATAGCATATTTGCTTTTTCTAATCTTCGTTAAGATCCAAATACTTAGTGTCAATCTGTTTGGTGGTTTTTGCTCCCAATTTTTTAATCTTTTCTGAAGTATTGGTTAAATTTCCCGAACCCACTGACAATTTATTAATGGCTTTATCGTAGGCATCCTGACCATTTTTGATGTGTTTGCCAATATTTTCCATATCCGAAATAAAGCCTACAAACTTATCGTACATACTGCCGCTTAAACGGGCAATTTCCATTACATTCCGATTTTGGCGCTCCTGTTTCCACATGCTGGCTATGGTACGCAAGGTGGCTAATAATGTTGATGGACTCACAATTACGACCCTTCTATCCCAGGCAAAATTGAAAAGTTCTGCATCTTTTTGAACCGCAATGCTAAAAGAAGATTCAATCGGTACAAACAACAACACAAAGTCGGGAGAGTTGATTTTATATAAATCCTGGTAATTTTTGGCAGATAGTTCCTGTATGTGGTTCTTAATTGAGGCTAAATGGGCTTTTATAAAGCCATCACGCTCTTCATCCGTCTCTGCAGATACCGAACGCTCATAAGCAACCAACGATACCTTAGCATCGACAACAAGATGTTTATTGTCTGGTAAGTCAATTACCACATCAGGCTGGTAGCGACCGCCCTCGGCGGATGTGTGCGAGGCTTGAATGCGGTATTCCTGATCGCGTTCTAAACCAGAGCGTTCTAAAACCTTTTCTAAAATCACTTCTCCCCAGTTTCCTTGCCTTTTACTGTCGCCTTTTAAAGCTTTGGTTAAATTATTGGCATCTTCCTGAATCTGCTTGCTTTGATCCATTAATAGTGAAATTACACCTTTCAGTGTATTCCTTTCATCCGATTCAGCTTTGTAAACTTTCTCTACTTTATCTTCAAATGCCTTAATGTTTTCTTTCAAAGGATTTAAAATAATATCCAGATTGGTGCGGTTCTGCTCAATAAATTTACTCGATTTTTCCTCCAGGATTTTATTGGCGATTAATTCAAAGTCTTTGTTTAATTTTTCTTGCGACTGCTCAAAACTTAGCTTCTGTTCGGCAAGTTTTTCTTTTTCTGCCAGATAAAAGGACCTGGTACTTTCCAGTTCGCGGTTGGCATCGGCAAGCCGGTCGCGCTCAGCCTGTAATTCATCAATCAAACGCTGCTGCTCTTGTTTAAGCAATACGGTAATATGTTCTTTTTCTATAGATAAATTAGAAGCACGTTCATCAGCCTTGGCTAAACTAATTTTTAACGATTCATTTTCACTTTTTATCCTTTCGAAATCTTCTACTGAAATAACAGAAAGCGCTGCCTGTGGTTTCTTTAATAATAAAAAGACCAGAACAATTAAAATAACGATTAGTAAAGCAATGCCAGTGATCTCCATAATGATAAAAATTTTAGCAAAAATGAAAATTTAAAATAGATATACCAAAAAATTTTAGTTATTTTGAACTAAAAATAACGGAAAAAAATTTCTATAATTGGGCATTAGTATTTTATAAATGAATGCATTAACAGTCCTCATATCCTGCCCCGATCAGGTTGGTTTAGTTACAAATATTACCCGCGTGCTGGCTGCACACCAATTGAATATTATCGCTATGCGGGAGTTTGTAGATGAAGCCAATAAATCGTTTTTTACCCGTATCGCCTGTACCGGAAGCCTTGAGGATGCTGAAAAATTAAAGGAAAAACTTTTAGAAAACCTGCCAAATGCTGCTGAAGTAAATTTAATTACACAACAGGAAAAACAGATTGCCGTTTTGGTAACAAAGGAATATCATTGTTTAGCTGAGATACTGATTAAAAACCAATTCAAAACCTTAGGGGCCAAGGTACAATGTGTAATAGGCAACTATGAAAGCCTGAGAGATTTTACAGAAAAACTGGGTATCCCATATTTTTATGTCGATCATGCTAACAAGGATAAAAGTGAATTTGAGACTGAAGTAAAAGAGATCATCAATCAGTTTGAGGTAGATTATTTAGTGCTGGCTAAATTTATGCGAATCCTTTCTGCCGATTTTGTAAAAGATTATGCAGGTAAAATCATTAATATCCATCATTCCTTTTTACCGGCTTTTATAGGTGCTAACCCCTATCGCCAGGCTTTTGAACGCGGTGTAAAAATTATTGGTGCTACTGCCCATTTTGTTACCGATAACCTGGATGAAGGCCCAATTATTACCCAGCATACAAATCATGTAGATCATAATTTTGGGGTAAAAGAAATGGTTCGTGCAGGCAAGGAAATAGAGAAAAAAGTACTGTTGGAGGCTTTAGAACTTATTTTTGAAGATCGGGTTTTTGTAAGTGGAAATAAGACGATTGTGTTTAAGTAGATAAGTGGTTAGCGTTTGGCGATTGATTGATATGGCTGTCATTTTGAGCAAAGCGCAACCCAACCGAGAAATCTATAGAAAAATGTCATCCTGATCCGATAGCTATTGGATGCATGAAGGATCTTTAACAATAGAAATATAAAAGTGAACTCAGCGCGCTTTGTCGTTTTTCTCTGTTCTTTGTGGTAAAAAAACTATAAGCTTTTCAGCAGCAGATTCGCGACATCTTCTCCTGTTTGCGCACCAATTGCAATGCCCATGCCATTACACCTGGTGGCGCAAAAAATATTTGGCTTAATCTCTTCTATAAGTGGTTCCAGAATTTTTCCAAAAGCCATAATACCGCTCCAGCGGTAATCGATTTCATAATTTACTTTAGGGAGGATTACATTTTTTAATAAATCTTCCAGTGCTAGCTTAACCGGCTCAGTTTGGCCAAATTCGGTGGTTTCTTCAGCTTTAAAATCGATATTTCTACCACCCCCTAATAAAACTCTATTATTTATATTTCTGAAATAATAATAACCTTTATCGTAGTGGAAGGTACCTTTTATTTTTAGTTCTTTAATGGGTTTGGTAATTAAAACCTGTCCACGGCCCGGGCTAACATCAATATCAGGCAATAAGTCTTTTACAAAAGCATTGGTAGTTACAATCAGCCGTTTACAGAAAAAGTTTCCGTTTTTGGTTAGCAATTGCGTGCCATCGTTTTCTTCCAGGACCTGATCTACAGTACAATTATTAAATATGCCAACGCCGAGTTTTTGTGCATATTGAATTAAAGCAAACATCATTTTACCACTATCAATCTGCGCTTCGTACTGGTTTTCGATTAAGGTGCTGATACCTTCAAGGTCAAATGTGCTAATTTTTTTATTGGCAAGGGCAAAAGCATTGGCACCAACAATATCGTTAATGACACGGTTATAATGTTCAATTTTGGATACACATGTGTCGGCCAGAAAAATGTCATCATTTTTAAATAATTCGTATCCGCCTAAACCTTGGTAATCAATGGTTTTATCGCTTAATAAATTGCGCAGTTTAAGCAGACCCTTCCAGCGCTTTTCTATTAGGAGTGCCAGGCCATCTAAGCCAGCACATTCTTCTTGCTCAATCAGTTCAGAAATGCTACCAAAGCATGCAAAACCCGCATTTTTGGTGCTGGCGCCTGTTGGTAAAAAGCCCCGTTCGAGTATGGCAATTTTTAAAGTTGGAGCAGCTTTTTTAAGTCGGATGGCAGCATTTAAACCCACAATTCCACTACCGATAATAATGATATCGTAAGTAAAAAACGACTCCTTCTCCCAATATGAAAACGCTGTTGGCATAGCATAAATGTACCATTTTTTAACAGTCAAATAATATGGGAACGCTTTTTGATATATGCTAAATGAAAAACATACAGAAGAAAATGGGAGTTTATTTAATATTAATCATCCCGGTATTATTGCTGAGCATGTTTGTACAATGGCGGTTTAGAAATAAGTTTTCTAAGTATGCCGAAATGCAACTTAGCTCAGGTTTATCGGGCAAAGAGGTAGCAGAAAGAATGCTACATGATAATGGGATATACGACGTGAAGGTGATGAGTACCGAAGGACAACTAACAGATCATTACAATCCATCAGATAAAACCGTTAATTTAAGTACAGATGTATATTATAGCCGAAGCGTAGCTGCCGCGGCTGTAGCGGCCCACGAATGTGGTCATGCGGTGCAACAGGCGAAATCATATAACTGGCTTAATTTAAGAAGCAGTATGGTTCCGGTGGTAAGTATTTCATCTAATCTTTTACAGTGGGTACTATTAATTGGTGTATTGTTAATAGGCTTTACCGGAAATCCAATTGTTTTGGCAATTGGTGTAGTAGGTTTAGCACTGGTAACCATATTTAGTATCATTACCCTACCAGTCGAATTTGATGCCAGTAACCGTGCATTGGCCTGGCTAAAAAATAATAATGGTGTAATGCAAACACAAGAAGAAAATGCGCAGGCTAAAGATGCACTTTGGTGGGCAGCCATGACTTATGTGGTAGCAGCTGTTGGTGCATTAGCCAACTTATTGTATTACGCATCGATGCTTTTTGGAAGAAGCAGGGATTAAAGAGATATCGAATTATGAAAAGCACAGAGCGGCCGGGTTAATCCTGGCCGTTTTTGGTTTGTGGGAGGTTTTGAAAATAGAGTAGGTATTTATTCTTTTTTTGGAAAGCAGGTTTTGTGATGCTTGGTTGAGCTCCGGTCCTGCTCCCGCTTCTGCCGATGAAGGATCGGCATCTCGCTCAGATCAGGTTTAGGCGGGTAGATTAGTTGTACTATGTGGGGTTGCTGGGTGCAGAAAAAGGGTTTTATTTGCACGATGCAGTAACCTTTAATAATTGCAGTATCTCTGTGGTTTTAAACCTGATTGACGAGGAAAGCCCATAGCGAGGACTTGGAACAAAAAGCAGGACCAACATTAAAATAAATACTGCCATTGCTTTTCTGAAGAATCTACAAAAGAGATTGGCTGCCGTTTACACCCTTGTTGAGAGACCTATAGACTTAATTTGATTGAGAGATTTCTCCATTTCGCTTCACTTCATCCGATGGTTATCGGATCGAAACGACGATTTTTCAAAGGATTAATTCAGTTTATAAGGAGCAACCAATTGAAATTCTGGAATATCAACCTCGAATTCAGACCCATCAATGTCGCGTTTCATTAAGTACGCGCCTTTCATGCTACCCATGTCGGTTTTTAGATTACAGCCTGAAACATATATATGTGTTTCGCCCGGCTGGATAATGGGCTGTAAACCCACAACGCCCTCTCCTTCTACCTCTCTTCGGCTACTGTTAGAATCGAAAATAAACCACTGACGGCGCATTAATTGAACAGCATAATCAGAAAGATTAGAAATTTCTACACGATAAGCGAACATATAATGCTCGTTGGCCGGATTTGAATATTCTGGCTGGTAAACCGTTTCAACTGAAACTTTAACCCCGTCTGTAATAGCTGTAACCATGATGATTTACGAATGTATAAAAAAACCTTTCAAAAATCAAGCCAGTACTTTAGTGGCATCGTAGTCGGCAAATTTTTCTGCCACTTCTTCTAAAATACTGTAAATGTTGTTGATATCTGGCTCGGCCACCAAACGCATACGGTAAGGTTTAAAATCTGGCAGGCCTTTAAAATAGTTTGCATAATGGCGGCGCATCTCGAAAATTCCGGTTCTAGGCCCTTTCCATTCAAGCGATTTATCTAAATGTGTACGGCAAACTTCAATACGTTCTTCAATAGTTGGTCCGGCGAGGTGTTCGCCTGTTTTAAAAAAGTGCTTTACCTCGCGAAAAATCCATGGGTAACCGATCGCAGCGCGACCGATCATAATGCCATCTATCTCATATTCCATGCTCCAGTTGGCCGCTTTTTCAGGACTGTCTACATCGCCATTGCCAAAAATCGGTATTTTGATGCGTGGATTGCGTTTAATCTCGCGGATAAGCGACCAGTCGGCCTCGCCTTTATATAACTGCGCTCTTGTTCTGCCGTGAATGGTAAGTGCCTGAATGCCTACATCCTGAAGCCGTTCGGCCACTTCGTAAACATTTTTAGTATTATCATCCCAACCAAGGCGGGTTTTAACGGTAACCGGTAAATGTGAAGCTTTAACTACGGCTTCGGTCATTTTTACCATTTTATCAATATCCTGTAACAGGCTGGAGCCTGCGCCTTTACACACTACGTTTTTAACCGGACAACCATAATTGATGTCAACAAGATCAGGTCCTGCTGCAGAAGCAATTTCTGAGGCTTCACGCATGTGATCGATATCGCCACCAAAAATCTGGATGCCAATTGGCCTTTCGTATTCGAAAATATCGAGCTTTTGTCTGCTTTTTGCAGCATCACGAATCAAACCCTCCGAAGAAATAAATTCGGTATACATCATATCAGCCCCGTTTTTTTTGCATACATAACGGAACGGCGGATCGCTTACATCCTCCATTGGAGCCAGTAATAAAGGGAACTCACCTAAATCTATATTTCCTATCTTAACAGACATTTTCTATCTTCAACGATTAATAAAACATACAAAGGTACAAATAATGAATTTTGTAACACCTAACAGGGAGGAAATCAATCCTTTCTTACAATTACTTTTACTTTTATTTTACGCAGTACTTGGTGCAATAGTATTTATTATATTGTCTTTAGTAATAATTGCTGTTTTTTATGGGGTAAATACTGCAGAAGAAGTCATGGGAGGGCAGATCACAGATGCAAACATAAGTGCCTTTAAGATTTTTCAAGCTCTTGGAACCTCTATAGGAATGATGGCTGTGCCGGCTATTGTCCTAGCATTAACAGAACATAAAAAGGTAAGCGATTTTTATGGTTTTAAAAATACTAGGTCTGTATTAATCATTCTTGTTATAATCATCATGCTTGTAAGTATGCCTTTCATGGAATGGGCAATGCTCTGGAACCAAAAAATGGTGTTACCTGATTTTCTGAAAGATATAGAGAAGTGGATGAAGGAAAAAGAAAATGCAAGAATGGCGATTACTCTTAAACTGGTTACGGTTCGTAGTAATCTTGATTTTATAGCAAATCTGATTATTATTGCAGTTTTACCTGCAGTTGGCGAAGAATTAATGTTCCGTGGCGGCGTGCAACGATCGTTAAACAGGGCTTTTGATAATCCACACCTGGCAATTTGGTTATCAGCCATAATTTTCAGCGCCATTCATGTGCAGTTCTATGGTTTTGTACCACGCATGTTGTTGGGTGCAGGTTTTGGTTACCTGTATTATTACAGCGGAAGCATCTGGTATGCCATGCTGGCGCACTTTATAAACAATGCTTATTCGGTTTGCGCCGCTTTTTATATGCAAAAACACCATATGCCACTTGATAAAGCTGACGAACCGATCGGTTTTCCATGGTATGGCTATTTAATTAGTGCAATAATTACCATAGCTTTGTTCAAAATTTTTAAAGATAGCGCAACACGTGAGCGAAAATTGGGTTAAAGTATATACTACCAGCGATGCCTTTGCGGCCGAGGTATTAAAACAGGGACTAACAGAAGCTGGGATTCCGGCGGTAACGATAAATAAACAGCTCTCGGCATATAATATTGGCGAAATAAATGTTTTGGTGAATAAGGTAGATTTCGATAAAGCCATAGAATACATCGTTGAAAACGAAATTGAATAACATGTTAAACCTTATCCATTTTACATCTCCCATCTTACATTTTTAACATGAAAACCAGGGCAATAACCGCTTTCTTTTTTACCATCGTAATGCTTGGCTCTATCCTACTAGGGAGCTACACTTTTACCATATTTTATCTTGTTTTAAGTGTTTTGGCTTTGTTCGAATTTTACAAGCTGATTAAAAACTCGGGAATAAGACCACACCGTAATATCGGTTTGGCAGCTGGCTCATTAGTGTTTTTAATGGCCGCTGGCTTGCACTACCTTAAATACGATGTGAAGTATTTGCTGCTTTGTATCCCGTTAATTTTTTCGGTTTTTATTACGGAGTTATACAAAAAGAATAAAATTCCATTCGCCAATATCTCATACACTTTTGTTGGCTTTGTTTATGTAACCATTCCTTTCTGTTTTTTTCATGCCCTGGGCTTTCTGAAAAACTGGAATGAGTATAACTTTCATCTTCCGTTGGCTTTTTTACTGATGCTTTGGGCAAACGATACTGGTGCCTACCTTTTTGGTGTAAAATATGGTAAACGTAAATTATTTGAGCGCCACTCGCCAAAGAAAAGCTGGGAAGGTTTTTTCGGAGGTATGTTTACCAGTGTTTTGATCGCTTTTGGCTTATCATTTCTGTTTACCGAAAGTCCAGCGTGGGTTTGGATCGGTATGGCTGTATTGATTGCTAGTTTTGGTACACTAGGCGATTTAGTAGAATCGATGCTTAAACGTAGTTTGGATACAAAAGATAGTGGTGGTTTATTACCAGGCCATGGGGGCTTGTTAGATCGTTTTGATGGCTTGTTGCTTTCTGCTCCTGTGGTTTACGCCTATCTGTATTTGATTTTGTATTAATCGTTTAACCACTAAGACACGAAGGCACAAAAAGGTTTCGTTCTTGTCTGCGTTTGCAAACGAGGATTATGATGTTGTTTCTTAAGCAGTAGCCGTCACAACGTAATATTCTCTTTCTATCTGTTCGCCGGTTTTACTTTGTACCTGCTCTAATTTTTTGAGTGTATTTTTAATGGCAAACCCCGCTTTTTCTAATAGTTCTTTTACGGTTTCTACATTGTAAAGTGTAAAACCATAAGGAGTAAAAGGGAGATTTTTCATAAAGTTTTCATCAGCAAAACATATAACCAAAGTGCCGTCAGGTTTTAGTGTTCGCTTAATTTCGTTGAGGTATTTGCTTGGATTGGACCAAAAGTATATCGTATTAACTGTAAAAATTTTATCAAACCGATCATCATCAAAGGGCAATGTAATGCCGTCTGTTAGCTGAAAGTGAACCTTTCCTTTTGTTATGAAATCCTGATTGATCTTTTCGGCCTCGGCAATAATGGTTGCAGAAATATCAGCACCGAAATAATGGAGGTTTTTGGCTTTTGACAAGAGTTGAGCAATATGTGCGCCGTTTCCATGGCCGATTTCTAAGACAGTTTCATCGCTTTGAAGATCTAATGCCTCAATAGCAGAAGTCGTCATTCCGATATTATTGGCATGCATTATTTCGCCTGTTTTAATGCCATGTTCCCCTTCAGGACAACCTAGTTGCCGGGCAATATTTTTTAAGTCTTCCTCAGAAAGTTGCTGTTCCATAATCAAATTTAAAAATTTAGGCATTATGATTTTTACATCTTTTTGGCTAAGGCTTATAAGATTATTTAATCACCTGAACCGGCTTTTTATTTTCATCGATCGCCACAAAAGTAAAATCGCCATGTACGGCTAATTCTCTTCCTTCGGCATACATTTGCTCGATATAAATTTCAACATTAACTTTTAAACTGGTATTACCCACATGGTTTACCTTGCCGATGAGCTCTACGATAGTGCCCGCGGGTATTGGTTTTTTAAAATCTATCCTGTCGCTGCTAACGGTAACCATAATCTGACGGCTAAATCGGGTTGCAGTAATAAAAGCAACCTCGTCCATTAAGTGCATGGCTGTTCCTCCGAAAAGGGTATCGTAATGGTTTGTTGTATTTGGGAAAACGGCTTTAAAAATGCTGGTTTTAGAATTTTCTATTCTTTCTTCTAAGGTCATGGGTTAAATATAGGTGCTGTAAAAAACTTTGACAACTTTCTAGTTATTTTTAGTAGAAAATTGCCAAAGTAAAAGGTTTGCGTATGAGAAACGGATACTGAAAACGCAAAAATAAATGTGCTTTCAGTATTTCTGGCAATGCAATTAAGTGGTGAAATAACTAAAAAGATGTCATCCTGAGTTTGTTGAAGGACAGTCTTTTTAATTATTTCACGATAAGGGTCTTCGACAAGCTCAGACTGACAACAATCGAATTCTTAACTTAATAGTATTGGTTTCTCCATGGCAAACATAGAATTAATTCACCTGAAGATCTGCCGTTAGTACCTCGTCTGCTTTACGCATTTCTTTCGCAGCCTCAACCATTTCTATTAAGGCCTTTTTGGTTTCGTCCCATCCACGGGTTTTTAAACCACAATCAGGGTTTACCCAGAGTTGTTCGGAGGGAATAACAGCCTTTGCTTTTTTGAGCAACTGAACCATTTCTTCCCTCTTTGGAACCCTTGGAGAGTGAATATCGTATACACCTGGACCAATTTCGTTTGGATATTTAAAATCGGCAAACGCGTCTAATAACTCCATCTGCGAGCGTGATGTTTCAATAGTAATCACATCAGCATCCATATCGGCAATGTTTTGGATGATATCGTTAAATTCTGAGTAACACATGTGCGTGTGGATCTGCGTATTATCTTTCACCCCGCTTGCCGAAATTCTAAAGGCTTTAACCGCCCAGTTCAGGTAAGTTTGCCAATCAGCTTTGCGTAATGGTAAACCTTCTCTAATGGCTGGCTCATCAATCTGAATGATTTTTATCCCTGCATTTTCCAGATCGCAAACCTCATCTCGGATGGCCAGTGCAATTTGAGTGCAGGTTTCGGATCTTGGTTGATCGTTACGTACAAACGACCACTGCAATATAGTTACCGGACCAGTTAGCATACCTTTCATATATTTTGAGGTAAGCGACTGGGCATAGGCGGTCCACTTTACGGTCATGGGTTTCGGGCGCGAAACATCGCCAAAAATAATAGGTGGTTTTACGCAGCGTGAGCCATAACTCTGTACCCAACCATTTTTAGAGAAAGCAAAACCATCAAGCTGCTCGCCGAAGTATTCAACCATATCGTTACGTTCAAATTCTCCATGAACCAACACGTCAAGATCAATTTCTTCCTGCCAGTTTACGGCTTTTGCGGTTTCTCTTGCAATGAGATCATCATATGCTTCAACTGTAAAAGTTCCGTTTTTAAGCTTTGCTCTCCAGCTTCTTACCTCTGCCGTTTGTGGAAACGATCCGATGGTTGTAGTGGCGTAACTTGGCAGATTGAGTTCCTGTTGTTTAATTTTTCTGCTCGAAAATGGACTTAAACGTTCCGCATCCTGCTCTTTTAATCCTAAAACACGTTGTTTAACTTCAGGATTGTGGATGATTTTAGAAACTTTTCGGTTAGCAATCGCGATCTTATTTTCCTCAAGTTTTTGCATGGTAGATGCAGGGCTTTCGTTGGTGATCAGTTTTTTTAAGGTAGCTACCTCTGCAATTTTTTGTTTCGCATAGGCCAGCCACTGTTTAATTTCTGCTGAAAGGTTTTGCTCGTTGGTTTCATTGTCTAAATCAACCGGTGAGTGGATTAAAGAACAAGACGGTGCAATCCACACTTTATCCTGGCCTCTTTTTTCTACCACTTGATTAATGATTGAAACAGATTTCTCGAAATCATTTTTCCAGATGTTTCTTCCGTCCACCAAACCTAATGAAAGGATTGTTTCCTCTTTCAGCGAAGCCAAAACATCAGTTAATTGACCTTCAGCGCGTACCAGGTCGATATGTAAAACATTTACCGGGAGTGAAGTAGTTAGTGCTAGATTATTTCCCAACCCCTCAAAATAAGTAGCCAAAACAATTTTTAATCTAGGAAAAGCTTTTCTGATCTCTTTATAGGCGTATTCGTAAGCTTTCTTGTCTTTTTCGGTAAGATCTAAAGTCAAAAAAGGTTCATCAAACTGAACGTATTCTACATCCAAAGCATCTAAGCGAGATAATATCTCGATATAAACCGGAAGGAGATTTTTGATCAAATCGATTTTTTCAAAGCCAGTTTCCTTTTCTTTTCCCAATAATAGGTAAGAAACAGGACCGATTAAAACGGGTTTGGTGGTAATACCCAATTGTTTTGCCTCGTAAAACTCATCTATAATTTTGGTAGAGAAAAGTTTAAAAGGCTGGTCTTTGTAAAACTCAGGAACAATGTAATGGTAATTGGTATCGAACCATTTGGTCATTTCCATTGCTACTACATCCAATCCCTCTTTCTGATAACCTCTTGCCATAGCAAAATAGAGATCAAGCTCAGAGTTTCCTTTTTTCAGGATCACTTCATTGTACCTTTTCGGGATGGCCCCAAAAGTTAAAGAATGATCGAGCACATGATCATAAAAAGAAAAGTCGTTCGAAGGAATGATATCAATTCCAGCTTCTTTTTGAAGGTTCCAGTTTTCGTGGCGAATGTTTTTTCCCACCTGAAGTACATTTTTGTACCCCGTTTTATCTGCCCAGTAATTTTCGCAGATTTTCTTTAATTCCCTTTGGCTACCTATTCGCGGATAGCCCAGATTTTGCGTTAGCATCTCTTTTAAAGATTAAGTAAATAAATCGTTTAAAAGCCCTTAAAGCAATATTTTATAATGTTTTTTGTTAGAAATAAAAGGGAAAGGTAGCGCACAAACAGCCTACTCTTCAGCAAAAAGCTTAAAGCAAGCATATAAAATGGTTAATTTTATAGTGTACAATCAGACCTGACCAATTACTTTATAACGCGAAAGCACCGTCAATTCAATATAGGCAGGTCTCCTGACTTATTCCCGATCTTATCGCCTTCCCATCCCGGTAAACGGCACAGTGGCATGAATGATAAGACCGTTGTCTTTTAAATAAAGACAGAATTTACAGTTGCGCGACAGCTCGTGATTTGCACACGATTCCCTATTAATCCCGGATGTAATTCCGGGAACCTGTATCGGTTGATGAAAAATAAAGTTAAGAACTTACATCGGGACAAATGTATGGATTAGGATTTAAAACTTGTAACAAATTTACAGCAAGCCGTTTTTGGAACTTAATCTCTATTATATTTGATTACCTAACTAAACTTTATTATGATAAAAATCTACTTGAAAAGGCTTTGCTTTGCTTTTTTACTGGTAAATAGCTGTGTGGTGCTGGCGCAGGAAGTGCCAACGCCTAAATCGCATTTTGGTTTTGATATCGGCGATGATTATCAACTGGCCAATTATACCCAAACAGAAGCTTACTTTAAAAAACTTGCGGCAAGTTCTAACCGCATTAAACTGGTTGATATTGGTAAAACTGAAGAAGGCAGAAGTCAATACATGCTGATCGTTTCTTCACCAGAAAACCTCAAGAAATTAGACCGTTACAAGGAAATTTCGCAACAACTGGCACATGCAGAAATTACACCTGAGCAGGCAAAAGCATTAGCTCAGGAAGGTAAAGCAGTAGTTTGGATAGATGGTGGGCTACACGCCAACGAGGTGGTGGGGGCACATCAGCTGATCGAAACTGCTTATGAGTTTGCCTCCAGAAAAGACCCTGAAACCATGCGTATTTTGGATAATGTAATCATTTTGTTTACTCATGCCAACCCTGATGGGCAAGAACTGGTGGGCAATTGGTATATGAGAGAGAAAGATCCTAAGAAAAGAACAACCTTAGGTTTGCCTGTTTTGTACGAAAAGTATGCAGGTCATGATAACAACCGCGATTTCTTTATGTTAAACCTTAAAGAAACACAGAATATCGGTCGCCAGCTTTTTGTGGAATGGATTCCGCAGATTATGTATAACCACCATCAGGCTGGCCCGGCAGGAACCGTTGTTGCGGGCCCGCCCTACCGCGATCCGTTCAATTATGTTTTTGACCCAACCTTGTTAACCAGTTTAGATGCCGTTGGCGCAGCCATGCATACCCGCATGAATGTAGAAAACAAACCAGGATATACCCAACGTGGAGGATCGGTTTTTTCTACCTGGTACAATGGAGGTTTACGAACAACCACGTATTTTCATAACATGATCGGGCTATTAACCGAAATTATCGGGAACCCTACGCCCTCTGAAATTCCGCTGGTTCCTTCGAGATTATTACCGAATAGCGATTCACCAAACCCGGTTACCCCTAGGAAATGGTACTTTAAAAACTCGATAGACTATTCGGTATCGTTAAACTATGCCGTTTTAAACTATGCACAGCGTTACCGTGACGAATTGTTGTACAACATTTACCAGATGGGCAGAAATTCTATTGAACGTGGTAAAAAAGATACCTGGTCTTTTTCTCCTAAAAAAATTGAAGCCATTAATAATGCTGCAAAAATTGAAAAAAGTACAGCTGTGGGAGGTGGAGATGGCGATTTTGGACCAAGACGCCAGATCAGTATAAAAGCCTTTGATACGGTGATGAAGGCTCTGGCAAACAGAGATCCTCGTGGATACATCTTAAGCGCCGATCAGCCGGATTTTAATTCTGCGGTTAAATTTTTAAACGCTTTGATCAGAACGGGTATTGTTGTTCAAAAAGCAACTGCTTCATTTGCCGTTGCAGGGAAAAATTATCCTGCCGGAAGTTATGTCGTAAAAACCGATCAGGCTTTCCGTCCGCATGTTTTAGATATGTTCGAGCCGCAAGATCATCCAAATGATTTTAAATATGAAGGAGGTGCGCCAATTCCACCATACGATGCAGCTGGATGGACATTAGCCTATTTAATGAATGTTAAATTTGATCGGATTCTCGACGATTTTTCAGGTCCGTTTGAGAAAAATCCTTACGGAGAACTATTAAAGCCAGATAATAAATTGCCTAACGGATCAAATTATGTGTTAAGTGCAGCACAAAATGATTCTTATACTGCAGTGAACGACCTTTTGAAAAATAAAATTGAAGTTTACCGTTCGGTTGAAAATGGCGATTTTTATGTTTCGTCAGCAGGGAAATCAATTTTGGAAAAAGCAAACATCAAAATGAAAAGTGCTGCTGCACCAAAAGATAAAATTAAAATCTCTGCCAGAAGAATTGCCCTCTGGGATATCTATGGAGGTTCTATGGCCTCAGGGTGGGTTCGTTTTTTAATGGAGCAATACCATTATAACGCAACAGTAATTTATCCGCAGGATATAGATGCCGGGAACTTAAAATCTAAATACGATGTTATTATTTTTGTAGGCGGAGCTATACCGTCGGTGCAGGGCGGTGGATTTGGAAATAGATCTTTTGGGCCAAAGGCTGAAGAAATTCCTCAGGAATTTAGAAAACGTTTGGGTAGGATTACCGCAGATAAATCAATCCCTGAATTAAAGAAATTTTTGGAGGCAGGCGGCAATATTGTAACCATAGGCAGTAGTACCAATTTAGCTTATCATTTAAATCTTCCAGTTCGGAATGCAATGGTTGAAATTGTAAACGGAGAAGAAAAACGATTGCCTTCTGAAAAATATTATGTTCCGGGAAGTGTTTTAAATGTTGGTGTAGATACAGCTTTGCCAACAACCTGGGGCATGGAAAAGGACGCTGATGTATATTTTGACAATAGCCCCGTTTTTAAGCTCACTGGCGATGCCATTGTGGCTGGAAAGATTAAACCTTTAATGTGGTTCGAAAACGCCACCCCGCTGCGCAGCGGCTGGGCCTGGGGGCAGGCTTATCTGCAAGATGGTGTAACGGCTTTTGAAGCAAAGATCGGAAAGGGTAAATTGCTCGCCTTCGGACCAGAAATAGTTTTTAGAGCGCAAACGCACGGTACTTTTAAACTGATGTTTAACCAGTTGTACAAGTAAGCCGATCTATAATTACTCGAATTTGTCACGTTGAGCTTGTCGAAACGCTTAAAAACCCATTTATTTGTGTCCTTCGACAGGCTCTCCGTAGGAGTCCTTTGGACAGGATGACAAATCTAATTAATATAGGAAGCCGCTATCCTAAAGGAAAGTGGCTTTTTACTTTGGCCTTACCATAGGCAAGTATAATCACCTTAATTTTGTGCTATGAAAGTAGAAATCTGGTCGGACGTAATGTGTCCGTTTTGCTATATCGGAAAAAGACATTTTGAACAGGCGATAGAAAAATTACCTTTCAAAAATGAAATTGAGGTGGATTGGAAGAGCTATCAGCTCAACCCTGAGTATCACAATACCAATAACGAATCGGTGTACGATTACCTTTCGCGGAGTAAAGGGATGCCAATTGAGCAGGCTAAACAAATGACCAAGCAGGTTGTGGATATGGCTGCAAATGCTGGTTTGAAGATAGATTTTGATACGAATATTCCTGCCAATACCTTTAACGCGCATCGTCTGATACATTTGGCGGCAAAACATAATCTTCAGGATTTAGCCGAAGAAAAACTGTTTGAAGCTCATTTTGTAAACAGCAAAAATATTGGTGAAACGAGTGTTTTGGTTGATCTCGCCCTAGAAATTGGTTTGGATAAAGATGAGGCCGAAGCGGTTTTACAAAGTGATCAATTTGCTGAAGCTGTCCGTTACGATATTTATGAAAGTCAGAATTTAGGAATCCGTGGTGTACCTTATTTTGTAATGAACCGCAAGTATGGTGTTTCGGGTGCTCAGCCTGTTCAGGCATTTACCGATGCGCTTACCCAAAGTTTTACCGAGTGGAAAGAGACCCAACCAAAAACAACGCTGACTTCATTAAATAAAAATGATGGTGCAGTTTGTGATGAAAATGGTTGTGAGATATAGATTTGTTTCCCGCATATTACGCTGATCAATGCAGATTGATCTGCTGGATAATCATGACATTAATCTTCCTGAACTTGTTTCGGGATCCATTTAGAGAACCTATTTCGGTTAGATCCAAAACAAGTTCAGGAAGACGATCGCAGTTATTAGATGACCGATTTACCTCTCAAACTTAATTAGCGGTGTTGATTCTTCAATGGCGTTAACAGATATTCTAAACCATTTACCCGGATCTCGAACATGGTAGCCATTAAATCGCCCAATTTCCCTTTCGGGAAGCCTTTATCCTTATACCAAAGCAAATAACTTTCGGGGATATTGCAGATCAGATAACCTTTATATTTTCCGTAAGGCATTTGCATTTTCACTAAATCGAGTAATAAGGTTGGATCTAACATTTATAATATAAAGTCTAAATAATTCTCTTTGTTAATTACAGAAAATGAGGCTTCCGGGTAATTTTTGGCAAAAAAAACGGGTATTTTCTTTTTATGATTTCCCCATTTAAAATCAGCAGCTAAAATCTCTCCGTTTTTTACTTCTATGAGGTCAATTTCCTGTTGATCGTACGTTCTCCAAAAGTAGTAGGTGGCATTTTGCTGTTCATATTGCATTTTTTTGATGCGCTCACTAAAACAATAATTTTCCCATAAAAGTCCCTGATCATTCCGCAAGGCTAAAAGTCTAAAATCATTAATGATCGCATTTCGGATCCCATTATCGTAAAAATACCATTTCGATGACTTTGTAATCTCTTTGCGTAGATTATTACTGTATCCACCAATTTTATAAATGATAAAAACCTTTGAAAGTAAATCGAGATAACGATCTACAGTATTTTTACTAATACCCAAAGTACGCGAAATTTCATCCATAGAAACTTCTGAACCTACTTGGTAGGCGATAAGTTTTAGTAATTCAAGTAATTTTGTGCTGTTCTGAATGTTTTCGTACATCAGAATATCTTTTAACAGGTATGATTTTACCAGCTCTGTTAAATATTGTGCCTTTTCAGTCAAAGAACTTAAATGGAATAACTCTGGGTATGAACCAAAAATTAACCGTTCTTCGAGGTTCTGAGCGGTTTGTAAAGCATTTTCCTGCTTATCCAATTCAACCTGTGCTATAGGATAAAGATAATAGGTTAAACTTCTTCCCGTTAATGGTTCTCCTGTTTGATTCGAAAGATCAAAAGTAGACGATCCGCTTGCTATTATTGTCAGTTCTTCGAAGGTATCGATCAGTAACTTCAGTATTTTTCCAATTTCAGGTATAACCTGAGCCTCATCAATAATGAGTAATTTGGCATTTCCCAATACTCTTTTGTAATTGGCTGCAGTTCGTGTAGATAGCAGTATTTGTACATCCTGATCTTCTCCATTTAAAGAAAGATAATCGAATTTGGCATCTTTGATGATGTTTTCTACCAACCATGTTTTCCCTACTCTCCTAGTACCAAAAATTAAGATTACTTTATTTTTCCTAATCTTGTCAAGGATAATCGGTTGTAAAGATCTAATAATTTGACTTTCCATTTAACCAAATATAGTAAAAACGTTAATTCAGTCAATGGGCTGACTCAATTAACGTTAATTCAGTCAACGAACAGACTGAATTAACGTTTTTAATCAATAAGCTCTAAAGTTTGAATGGCTTCTTCAACAGTACTTATGTTGTCGAAAGCGATCCTTAAAGTGTTTTTTACTTCTTTTAGATTACACATACGCGGATGGTTCTGTGCAAAAGTTAAAATCTTGGTAAAGGTATTCGAATCGAAATAAGCAGATTGTTTATCGCTTAAGAAATACCCGCGCAAACTATTTTTCTTAAAGCTAATTTTCTCGAAACCCAATTTCTTGCCCAGCCACTGCAAGCGCACCACACTTAACATCGTTTTTACCTGTGGCGGAACTGGTCCGAAACGATCTGCCAAATGTTTTTCAAAAATAGCAAGCTCGGCTTCGTTATCGAGTTTCGAAAGTTCTGTATATAAATTGTATCGCTCGGTAATATTGGTAATGTATGCATCAGGAATGTATAATTCAAGATCGGTATCTACCTGTGTAAAGCCAACAAACGGACGGGCAGGTTCATTTTCGAATAAGCCTTTAAACTCTGCTTCTTTTAGTTCTTGAATGGCTTCATCTAATATTTTATGATACATCTCAAAGCCGATTTCGGCAATGAAACCGCTCTGCTCTGCACCTAGTAAATTTCCGCTTCCTCGGATATCCAAATCGCGCATCGCTACGTTAAAGCCACTGCCCAAGTCAGAAAATTCTTCAATAGCACTTAAACGCTTCCTGGCTTCAGAAGTTAAAGTAGATAATGGAGGCGAAAGCAAATAACAGAAAGCTTTTTTGTTACTCCTACCTACCCGACCACGCATCTGGTGCAGATCGCTCAAACCAAACATATGCGCATGGTTAATGATAATGGTATTGGCATTCGGAATATCTAAACCTGCTTCGATAATTGTTGTGGCCACCAAAACATCTTTTTCACCATTGATAAAATCGAGCATTACATCTTCCAATTGGTCGCCGTCTAACTGCCCGTGCGCAATACCAATTCTTGCTTTTGGAACCAGTTTCTGAATTAGTCCACCCAGTTGCATCAGGTCGTTTACCCGGTTATGGATAAAGAAAACCTGGCCGCCACGGTCTAATTCGAACTGAACAGCTTCCTGAATCAACTTATCGTTAAAAACATGTAATTCGGTGCTAACCGGTTGGCGATTTGGCGGCGGGGTGCTGATAATGGATAAATCCCTTGCGCCCATTAAAGAGAAATGCAAGGTTCTTGGAATCGGAGTTGCCGTAAGTGTTAAAGTATCAACATTTACTCTAACTGCTTTCAGCCTTTCTTTTGCGGTAACACCAAACTTCTGCTCTTCATCAATAATCATGATGCCGAGATCCTTAAATTTCACATCCTTGCTCAGCAAACGGTGCGTACCGATTAAGATGTCAACTTTACCTGCAGCTGCTTCGGCTAATGTGTCCTTAATCTGTTTACTGGTTTTAAAGCGATTAATATAATCTACCGTAACCGGAAAATCTTTTAAACGCGAAGAAAAAGTTTTGAAATGCTGTAAGGCCAAAATGGTTGTAGGCACTAATATGGCTGCCTGTTTGCCTTCTGCTACCGCTTTAAATGCTGCACGTACTGCAATCTCTGTTTTGCCGAAGCCCACATCACCACACACCAAGCGGTCCATTGGATGTGGTGATTCCATATCCTTTTTCACGTCTTGGGTCGCCTTTAACTGATCGGGCGTGTCTTCGTAAATAAAAGAAGCCTCCAATTCCGTTTGTAAATAGCTATCTGGTGAAAATGCCGTTCCGGCCTGGGTTTTGCGCAAAGCATAAAGCTTGATCAAGTCCCGGGCGATATCTTTAACTTTTTTTTTAGTAGTTTTTTTTAGCTTGTCCCAGGCATCTGTACCCAGCTTGTTCATCTTGGGTACTCCGCTTTCTTTGCCACTGTATTTGGCGATGCGGTTTAACGAGTTGATGTTTACATAAAGCAGGTCGTTATCTGCATAAATTAAACGGATCATCTCCTGGGTTTTGCCATTTACTTCAACCTTTTCGAGTCCGGCATATTTGCCGATGCCATGATCGATGTGTGTAACATAATCGCCGGATTTTAGTTCTCGAAGATCTTTTAAGGTAATGGCCTGGCTTTTCTGATAACCTTTTTTAAGCTTGTATTTATAGTATCGGTCGAAAATCTGGTGATCGGTATAAAATGCCGTCTGGATCTGCAGATCTATAAAACCCTCGCGCAGCATGCTATTAATTGGCGTAAACTTGGCCGTTTTATCAATATCCTCTAAAATGGCATATAAACGCTCGATCTGTTTCGGCGAATCGGTAAAAATAAAATTAACAATGCCCGCTTTTTCATTTTCCTTAAGGTTGTGAATGAGTAGGTTGAAATCTTTATTGAATGAAGGTTGTGGCTTGGTTTCAAACTCAAAACGGTTATCTGTTTTATAAAAGAACTGTTTTCCGAATTCTATCAAGGGAAAATCTTGAAGATGATCGCCCAATAACTTTTCATCGGTAAAGGCGAATTTTGGATCAATCCATTCGGGATTTTGGTTTTTATCTGCCACTGGTAGTGCTTTCCACAACTCAACAGCTTTTTTAAACCCAGCTTTAATAATGTCGAGCGTGAATTCTACATCCTTAAACCAAAGTTGTGTATCCTGATCAATATAATCAAGGATACTGATATTGCTTTCGGTTAAGAACTTCGCCTGAACATTCGGTACAATGGTTAACGATTTAACGTCTTCTACCGACAATTGGCTTTCAATTTCAAAACTTCTGATGCTTTCTACCTCATCGCCAAAGAATTCGATGCGGTAAGGCAAATCAGATGAGAAAGAAAATATATCTACAATACCACCGCGGATGGAAAACTGCCCAGGTTCGTAAACAAAATCCCTTCTGTCGAAATCGTAGTCAATTAAAAATTCGTTGATAAAATCGATGCCCAATTTGGCGCCTAAACTAATTTCTAAAGTGTTTTTTTCTAAAGCAGAGCGGTCAATAACCTTTTCGGCTATGGCTTCGGGATAAGAAACCACAATTTTGCCATATTCCGAATCGTGGTTCAATTCGTTCAAAACCTCTGCACGGGCCAAAACATTTGCTGTATCTACCTGTGTAAAATCGAATGATTTTCGGTAAGAAGAAGGGAACAATAAAACCTGTTTATCCAGCACGCTTTCAAGGTCAGACTGAAAATAAGCAGCCTCTTCCCGGTCTGGCAAAACGAACAGTATGGGTTTATGTAATATAAAGTAAGAAGACAGGGCAACAATAGCATCGGCCGAACCCACCAATCCCTTTAATTGTATTTTTGGGTTTTTGATGCCGTTCAACGCTTTGGTAAATTGGCTTACCCGGTCGTCGGTTTTGTATCTGTTTATTAAATCGCGAATGTTCAAGGCACAAAAATAAGCTTATCTTTTAATATTAACCTGCAATTTGTGTAAAGGTTTTTTTAACTATTTTTGGCTGGTTGCGATGTGAAAATTAAATTGAGGAAAGAAACGAGATCTTATTCTTAGATTCCATTACTCGTTTTGTCGAAATATATCCCCCTTTCGTCGATTAGGGGCAAATTGATGTAACAAAGGTGGTGCTATGACCTCTAAATTATATAAAAAGTGAAACAATGAAGTACATTAAAAGCTTTCCACTGGAACTTTTTTTCTGGGTAGCAGCTTTAGTATTACTGGCAACAACAACGAATGGCCACGAGCATCACTTCACACTTTGTCCACTAGCCAATTTAGGTTTTGAGGATTGGTGTCCGGGATGTGGTATAGGCAGGTCAATCAGTCATATTTTACATGGCGAATTTACCGAAAGCTTTTCCGAACATTGGTTTGGGTTTCCAGCACTTTTGATTATAGTTTATAGAATTTACACATTGATAAAAAACAAAAATAAGTTTAAAATTTCAACTACAAATACATAGAAACCATGGATATATTTCAATCACCTCTAATGTCGTTACCAGGCATAACGCCAGAAGAATTCTCATACTTACAACAAGCCACAACCGGATTAACCGAGCAGCAGTTGCGTAACTTCTTAATGGTTTACAGCAGCAAAAGGAAAAATCCATCAGATATGCTAATTTTCTGTTTAATCGGTTTATTCGCTGTTCCAGGCTTGCAAAGGTTTATCATCGGGCAGATCGGAATGGGTATTTTATACCTTTTAACTGCAGGTTTATGTTTTATCGGATCGATTATCGATGTGGTAAACCACAAAACCCTTGCTTTTGAACATAATCAGAAAATGGTTTTCGAAAGCTTGCAAATGGTAAGAATGGGCGGTTTTCAGTAAATAGCCTTTTAAATTATAATTTTAACATTCTTTGAGTCAAATAGATAGTCCGTCTCGGTTTTACATCGAGACGGACTTATTGTTTCTTGCAAGTAAGTTGTCATGCTGAGGCACGAAGCATCTCTTTCATAGCTTGAAGATGCTTCGTGCCTCGGCATGACAAAAATTGAAAACAAAACCCCAAATTTTCTATATTTATCAAATGAAATTAGCTGAAATTACCAATTATTTAGAAAGCATAGCGCCACTTAATTATCAGGAAGATTATGATAATTCTGGTTTAATTGTGGGTGATCCGAATATGGAAATCCACGGTGCTTTGGTAGCTTTAGATTGTGTAGAAAAGATTGTGGATGAGGCGATTTCGACAGGTTGCAACCTGATTATTACTCATCACCCAATTGTTTTTAAGGGATTAAAAAAACTCAACGGTAATAACTATGTAGAGCGTGTGGTGCTTAAGGCAATTAGGAATAATATTGCACTCTATGCCATCCATACCAATCTTGATAGTGTCCATACTGGTGTAAATGCCAGGATCTGCGAGCGGTTGGGTTTAACAGGAACTAAAGTACTTTCGCCAAAAACTGGTTTGCTGAAAAAATTGGTTACCTATTGCCCCCAGGCCCAGGCAGAGCAATTGCGGTCGGCATTATTTTATGCCGGAGCGGGGAACATTGGCAATTATAGCGAGTGCAGTTTCAATGCCGATGGTTTTGGTACATTTAAGGGGAATGAAGATTCAGACCCTTTTGTGGGCAAAAAAGGTATCCGTCATCGCGAAAACGAAGTAAGGATCGAAATGGTTTACCCTACGCAAGCCGAACGAAAAATTCTGGTTGCTTTGTTTGAGAACCATCCTTATGAAGAAGTAGCTTACGATATTTACAAACTCGAAAACAAACACCAATTGGTGGGTTCGGGTATGGTAGGCTGGCTAGAATACGATATGGATGCCTACGATTTTCTGCATTTGGTAAAAGATAGAATGCAGGCTAAAGTGGTTAGGCATACAGAGGTAATTGGCAAAAGGATCAAAAAAGTGGCGGTTTGTGGCGGCTCAGGAAGCTTCCTGCTAAAAGAGGCTATTGCCGCCGGAGCAGATGCTTTTATTACCGCAGATTTTAAATATCACGAGTTTTTTGATGCAGAGGAAAAATTGATCATTGCCGACATCGGACACTTTGAAACTGAACAATTTACCTCAAATTTATTGCTTGAAATTATTCAGAAAAAATTTACTAACTTTGCAATCCGTTTAACGGAGCAAAATACAAACCCCATAAATTACTTGTTTTAATGGAACAAACCGTAGAACAAAAGCTAAAGGCTTTATACGAATTACAAAATATCCACACAAAAATTGATAAGATCCGCCAGGTACGTGGTGAATTACCAATGGAAGTTGCCGATCTTGAGGATGACGTTTTAGGATTAGAAACTAGAATTGCAAAAATCAAAGGCGAACTTGATGATCTTGAGGATTCAATCGTAACCCGTAAAAATACAATTAAAGATGCGCAAGCTGCCATCAAAAGATACGATACTCAATTAAAAGAAGTTAAAAACAACCGTGAATACGATGCTTTAACGAAGGAAATTGAGATTCAAGGTTTAGATATTCAGGTTTCTGAAAAGAAAATTAAAGAACATGGTTTCGAAATCACTTCTAAAACTGAAATCTACGAAGCTGCTAAAGCGGAGTTAGATGGCAGAAAGAAAGATTTAGATGTTAAAAAGGGCGAGCTTGATGTAATTACTGCTGAAACTGAAAAAGAAGAGCAAGATTTACAAAAGAAAGCTGATAAAGCCGAGCCTCAGATTGAAGAGCGTTTATTGGTTGCCTACAAACGTTTACGCAAAAATGCTGTAAATGGTTTAGCTGTAGTAACAATCGATCGCGATTCTTGCTCAGGGTGTTTTAACCAGATTCCTCCTCAACGTCAGTTAGATATCCGCCAGCGTAAAAAAATTATCGTTTGCGAACACTGCGGGCGTATTTTGGTTGATGAAGCTTTAACACACGAAGTGGCAGAAGCTTAATCTACATCATAAAATTATTAGAACGTCCCGATTTAATCGGGACGTTTTTGTTTAGACCTATTTTCTAGCGGTTAAACAAAACAAGAATATGATTTTAGCGTTTAATGTAGATATTTGTTTAAATGTGAACCACTGTTGCTTTGGCGCAGAATCAAACTGAAATATATTCCTGAATGACTAAAATCATCCCTGTTTTTGCTTTTTCTGCTCTTCTACTGTTTCCGGCATCTTTATTTGCAAATTTCGACTTTAACAGCAATTGTTTAAATGCCTATAAAAGCATATTCGAACTTAAACTGGGCAATGCGAGAGCTTATATCTCCACCGAAAAAAAGCAGCACCCCAATAATTCCATTATTCCGCTTTTAGAAAACTATGTAGATTATTTTACAGTTTTAACTTCCGAGAGCAAAGCTGATTTTGATCGCTTAAAAGGCAATAAATCTATACGGTTAGATCAAATAAGTGATGACGATAAAAAGTCACCCTACTATCTGTATGCGCAGGCAGAAATTAATTTGCAATGGGCACTCATCCGCGGGCGGTTTGGTGAATATTTTAATGCTGCAATGGAGGTTAAAAAGGCCAACAGTCTTTTGCAGGAGAACAATAAGAAGTTCCCGAACTTTCACCTTAACTTAAAAGGTTTGGGGTTGATTAATGCAGTTTTGGGCAATCTTCCGGATGGAGCTTTAAAAACGGCGTTATCTACTTTTGGAATCAAAGGCAACCTTCAGAACGGATTAAATATGTTCGAAAAACTGGCCGATAATCTACCAAAATCTTCCTACGAGCCTTTTTACGAAGAAGTGGTGTTTTATTATGCTTATGTGTTAACCGATGTTGCACATAGCTCACAGGCTTATGCAAAAACCATAAAATATACAGAAAGGATTGCGGATACCAGTTTATTAAAAAGTTATTTGCAGAGTTATGTATGCATTAAAAACGGGCATAGTGAAGAAGCTATTGCTATTTTGGCCAAGCGGCCAGCAGGACGGGTTTATCAGCCTTTTCCTTATTTAGATTATCTGGAGGGTATTGCACACCTCAATAAATTGAATCTTAATTCGGGAATCTATTTTAACCGCTTTTTGCAGGCAACCAAGGGGGTAAACTTTGTGAAGGATGCTTACCTTCATTTAGGCTGGATCTCTCTTCTGAAGGGAGATAAAGCAGCCTACGCGGCGTTTGCAGCCAAGGCAGTTAAAAACGGATACACCTACATGGAAAAAGACAAGCAGGCGAAAGCCGAGGCTGCTTCAGGAACGCCAACAATTGATCTGTTGAAAGCCCGGTTACTGTTTGATGGTGGTTATTTGAGCAGGGCCCTGCAGATTCTTGATGATAAGAAAGTAACGGATTACGCCAACGATAAAGACAAAACAGAACTGAATTACCGTTTGGGTAGGATTTACGATGATTTGGGGAAAGATGATCAAGCATTAACAGCTTATCAGGAGACAATTAATGAAGGCAAAAACCTAAAATATTATTTTGCCGCCAACGCTGCAGTACAGATGGGTAAGGTTTACGAAAGAAGGAAAAATAATGCGAAAGCGAAAGAGGCTTTCAATACAGCCATTGCCATGAAAAATCATGAATTTGAAAGCAGTATTGAAAGCCAGGCCAGGGCCGGTTTAAAACGGTTGGCAAATTAGAAGCGGTGTACAAATGCATTAATATGCATCCCTGCTCCTACTGAAGCAAAAACAGCTACATCGCCAGCCTTAACTTTGTAGCCTTTAACTTCGCCTTTTAATACCAGGTCCAATAAGGTTGGTACAGTGGCAACTGAACTGTTTCCTAGCCATGAAATCGTCATTGGGACTAAGTTTTCGGGTACTGTATCTTTGCCATAAAGTTTAAATAAACGTTTCATGATAGCGGTATCCATTTTGCCATTGGCCTGGTGAACGAAAACGATATTCACATCTTCTACGCTTAAGCCAGCTTTATCAATGGCCTTTTTTATCACCTGAGGTACCTGTACTACTGCAAACTCATAAAGTTTGCGTCCATTCATTTTCAGGTAAAGGTTTCCATTGGTTTCATCAGGATGTGAGCTCTTGCCCATGGTTAATAAATTGCCATGGTTTACGGCATGCGTTTCTGTTTTATGCGCTAGTATTCCTCTTTTTTCTTCTGATTCTTCTGCCTCGAAAATTACGACTCCAGCACCGTCCGAAAAGATCATGCTATCACGGTCATGTGGATCGATAATACGGCTTAAGGTTTCTGCACCAATAACCATAACACGTTTTGCATCCCCGCTTTTAATATAGTAATCTGCCTGTATTGCGCCTTGAACCCATCCCGGGCAGCCAAAAATGATGTCGTAGGCAACGCAGTCAGGATTTTGAATGCCTAGCTGTTGTTTTACCTTTGAAGCTAAAGAAGGCAAAATGTCAATGCGGTTGCTACCCAAAGGGATATCACCAAAATTATGACAAAATATAATATAGTCTAAGGTTTCTTTATCTATCCCCGCATTTTCAATGGCTTTTTCTGCTGCCTTTGCGCCAATATGATTGCTTAACTGCTCAGGGCAGGCGTAACGCCTTTCCACGATCTCCGTAATTTCAGAGAATTTATCAATGATCTCCGAATTCTCTTTCTCCAATAGATTTCCATTCTCAAAAAATGTCGAATTTAAGAATTCGTTACCAGAAATAATATTTTTTGGAATATAACTCCCGGTACCGGTTATTACTGTATTTATTGCTCTGCTCATAATTATAATACCGCATACTAAAACGGTATGTAGTATAAAAATATCAATTATATTCGATAAACGAAAATAAATTAAATATTAACGGAGCTTATTTTCAAGTGCGAATTTTAATAATCCTGCTTTTCCTGTTACGTTGAGCTTTTGTGCCATATTTTTACGGTGCGTATCAACAGTGTTTAAAGCTATAAATAATTTTTGAGCAATTTGCTGTGAAGTATAGTCGTTACTGATCAATTTCAATATTTCCATTTCCCGGGCGGTTAAGTTATGGCTTTTTTGGAAATGATCACTGTCATTAAAGACAGAGGACGGTTGAACATCCGATTTTATTTTTTGGAAATATTTTTCTCCGTTCTGCAAGCCGGAAATAATTTTGAATAGTGTTTCTGCATCGGTATCTTTTTGAATAAAAGCCATTACCCCTATGCCCTCAAGTTTTGCTGCTAAGGTTGCAGTATAATACATTGATAAGACCATTATTTTAACAGCAGGAAATAATTGCCTGATTTTTTCGGCGGCAATTTCACCGTCTAAAACCGGCATGTTCAGATCAAGGATTAAAATGTCAGGTATCTGGGTGTTCAAGAGGTGCAAAATCTCCTTTCCATTAGATGCCATACCGATTATTTTAAAATTAAGCTGCTCAGAGAGAATAGCCGATAATCCTTCGGCAAACAATTTATGATCATCAGCGATCATTAACGTGGTGGGCTTCTGTTGAATTGTGTCCATTATTTCAAGGGGATATCAATTACTGTTGTTGTACCGTTTTGATTACTGTCTACCTGGATTTTACCATTAAGATAATTTACCCTCGATAGAATATTTTGTGTACCTAAACCCTTTTTATCCATATCGGGATTAAAACCAATGCCGTTATCTTCGGCCACAATGCTAATTCTTTCATCGAAAGATAAAATCTGTATGGTTGCCTTCGATGCAAAAGAATGCCTGATGATGTTGTTTACCAGTTCGTTAACAATCCGGTATATGGTAATTTCCATTCCACTTTCAATAGGGTGTTCTACCTGGAAAACAAATTCGAATGCAATTTTACCTGAATGGTTCAGGGTTCTAAAATGCTCGTTTAATGTTTCAATTAAACCAAGCTGCTCAAAGTTTTTTGGCATTAAATTGTGCGATATTTCCCTTAAATCGGCACATGCCTTTTCGATCATACTGATGGTTTGGTCGTAAAATAAGCGGTCATTTTCAGTAAGTTTTAAAACTTTGTGCTGAAAAGCGGTGATGTTTAGTTTTATAATTGAAAGTGTGCCGCCGAGGTCATCATGAAGATCGCGGGCCAAACGCGTCCGTTCATCTTCCTGTGCATTAAAAATGCCATCAGCAAGGTCTACCTGATGTTTGCTCTTTTCTTCGAGCAGAATTTCCTTTTCTTTTTTTAGAAAATTATAACGCTGTGTTAATGCAAATGAAAGGAAAATGATTTCGGCTGTTAAACCCACTACTAAACCATTTGGCTTTAATAAATTAAAGTTGGTAAGCCCTAGTGTGTTAAAAACATAGTTAAAAACCCCAAATAACAACATCACGGTTGCAATAAAATAATACCAGCCTAACTTGTAGCCTGCTCTAATTCTTTCCACTACACAGATAATAATAATGATTACAGTAAGGAGTGCAAGAAAATTGTTGATGTAAAAAACAGTTTTTTCTAAGAGGATAAACGATTTGAAAAGCATAAATACCGGAATGATGGACATGGCCCAGCAGAACCTTTTATAATAATTGGTAAAGCGATATAATCGACTGTTTGTGCTATTTTGGTTAACAAACAGCTGCATTACCTGAATTAACAGGCCACAGCTCAGCGATGCCATAATCAGCCGCATATAATCCTGTAGACCAGGTAAATTTGGGTAGAACCATTGAAAAGCCAACCCCTCTTCTTCCAGGATAAAAATTAGGGTACAAAAAATGTAAATTGCATAATATAGGTGGATGTTGTCCTTTACAGAAGCATACAATAACAGATTAAATATCACGGCAAAAACAAAAATGCCTGTGTAAAATCCAAATAGGGTATGCTGCGGAATCTCTGCCTGAATAATATCAACATCACGTCCGATAGATATTGGCATGTACATGTTCTGTCCGCGTTTGTCTGCCCACAAATAAAAAGTGGCCTTTTCATGAGGCGAAAGAACCATTGGATAGATAAAGCTTCTATTGCGGTAGGGGCGTTGTTTAAAAGGAAAATGATCGCCTGTTAAGCCTAAGGGATATATCTTTCCCAACTGATCTACTTTAAACAGCTGGAGTTGGTTAATGCTAGAGCTCTGCTCCTTAAACATAAGGTGCACAGATTCATTTAGGGTATTTTCGATATCAAAAGCAATCCAGTAATAAGATTGGGTGTAACCTTTACTAAAAACTTTTCCTGGTATTAGTGGGATGAGTTTCCGGGCCTGCTTATATTTTACAATAGAATCGATGCTTAGATTTAAATTTTTGTCCTCATAGAAATACCCGTGCTCACTAATATTGAATTTTTTTGCCGTATCGATTAAAATTGGGTTGCCCTGTTGCGCAAAGCAGACCTGTATTAGGGTTATAAAAAATAAGAATAGCAAAAAAAGTTTATTCATTGATGAGAATTGGTCGTAATGTTTAAGGTAACCCCTAATATTTCATAAATATAGTATATAAACCATGTACTAAATATACCCAGTAAAGGGTATATAAATCGTTTAGTTGATCGGGTATTTTTACAATGAATTAAACGAACTTAAAATGAAAAGTTTCTTGACAATTGTTTTGCTGCTGGTTATGGTACAGGCAGCCAATGCCCAATCGCATGTTTCGAAGAGCGAATATGCCCGTTATAACTGCAAATTTGCGCCTAAAGGTTGGAATAACTCGGAGGGAAAATTGATGTGCCCTGCTTGTGACAAAGAAAATGAGGTTGCCCGCAAAAAGAAGATCGCGGATGATAAAGCTGCTTCCGCCGCACATAATTTAAGAAACGAAAAACTTAAAGCCGAAAATGCAATTTCCTTTAAAAAGAAACAGGCTGAAATTACTGCTAAAAATAAGGTAACCGAAGTGCACGTTACTATGCCCAAAACATCTGCAACTGAGAATAAAAAACCTGAAGTGCCTGTAAAGAAGGGGCCAGTTAAACTAGGTAAAGATATAGAGCTATATGCAGGTTGGGGAATGGGAATGTTTACACACAATAGCAGAACAAATTTCTTTTTAAACGAGAATAAGGATACGGTTTTAAAGAGTAACGACTATTTAGAAACTTACGCTGTGTGGCGCGAAAACAAGAATAATTTTCCGAAGAACATTGGAATAGTGCTTTTAAAGGAAACGAATAAGATATCAAACGGGAGAGAACAAAATGTCGCCGATATAGTAGATCTTAAAGGAAAAAGGTATTTTAACAATAACACCATTAGTACCATTTTCCATCTTGCGGATGATTATTTTGTGGTGTGTAAAAGCCCAACTCTTCCAGAATGGCGCTCTTACGGAAACAATTATACAGGCTACGAAAATGTTGAAATTTACAACCTAAAAACCAAAAAAAGTATAAAACTTGATAAAGATGCTGGCCGATTTGTAAGCATATCGATCTATGTTGGCGGAAGGAAAATACCGGGCGAGCCTGATCTTGTACCTTTTCTTTCGCGTGTGTATACCAACTATGATGAAGATGTGTATTGCCTCAATGCCAATAGAGAAATGGTGGTAAAAAAAATACCAAAAGCAGATAGATAGTTTGTTAATATTAAATAGGGGTTATTAAGGAGATAAACGCCTTCTATCAATATTATAAATTTCAGATGGGGGTATCTATAGCCCCGAGTTTAGAGATAGGTCAAGTACTGTAAACTGGGCCATCAGGGTAGGTTTGCCCTGGAGGTGTATTTATTTGATGAAAGTAAAACCTTAGCTGATAACAACAAACAAGACCATAAATTTCGCTTATTATGAACATAAATTTACGCTTATTAATTGGAGGAATAGTAATACTATCCACTTCTTGTGCAAAAATCTGCATAGTTCAGCCCGTTACGATGATTGTTGACGGTCGCTCTATTTCTTTTGCTTCTTCGAAGATCCCTTGTAAAAAAGTAAATGACTATGAAGAAGCCGTCAAGTTGTCTATCAACGCGATCTATTCTGACGCATTTGAAACTGAGTTGGAAAATTACATCAGAGACAGTATTGGGAATGGGCCTCATGCAGAGGCATGGAAAAACATAGTTGCAAAAGATGTGGTCAAAAAAATGCGGACACAGATTAATGGAGAATTTATAGAAACCTATGGAGGTCCCATAGGCTGGTTCCGCTATACCTTTTATCATAATATTGCCTATGATGGAACTGCAGATGGCCCAATATTGCTAAATAGGATCCCATTAAAACATCGTAATGGGCCTAGTATCGCAAATACAATCGCTCATGAAACCGCTCATAGAATTGGATTGACACATCCTCATAGCGATGTTAACCTTAAAATAGCCTATAAAGAACCTCCTTATATTGTGGGTGATATTATAGAAAAGCTATCTGCAAAAAAATCGCCAATTACCAATGCAAAATAATTCTGTTTTGAACAGTAAATTGAACCTATAAAACTGCATCATGAAAAAAATAGCGCTCCTCATTCTTATATTAACATTTTGCAAAAATGTTAAAGCACAAGATTTGCTTAAATCAGATAGCTCACGTTATCTTAATCTGAGATATATTGATTTTTATAGGCAGAATCACCCACTATCCTATATTGCTCCATTAGGAGAACTAGGTGCAAAAAATAAATATGTATTTACGTCAAGACTAAGCACATCTTTTATGATACTTGGAACAAAGGGCTCGAGATTGGCTATTGCATTAGTTCCGGATTTTACTATAAGGATGCTTGATATAAAATCTAAACCAGTTTATACCCCCGATTTTAGGATAGGAGCAGCAATTTATTACCGGCTTAATCGTGATGAAAACAATTATAAATATGCCACACTGGGTTTCATGCATCATTCTAATGGGCAGGATACTATTCAAAGGCAGGTTGTAGGCACCCTGAATTATAAAGATTGGGACTTTTCTACAAATTATATTTATGGGAGGTATAATTGGGGCCGAATTGAATTGGATAGCAATGTGATAAGATCTTCAATAAATCATCAACTTGAGTTTAAATCAAATGGATTGTTTGATTCTGATGATGTGATAAAAGGAGATTACGGTTTTACCAGGATTGGCTATAGTTTTTCTTACCGAACATATTCCTATTTCTATGATCTTTTAACCAAGGATGATAAGGACAATAACAAACGCCATCCTAGTAGAGAGGATGATCAAAAAGGGTGGTTAAATAAAGAACGGTTCAGATGGAACCTAGAAACATCGTATGCGATAAATAAATATAATAATTATAACTTATTCGCGGTTAAAAGGAGATTGAATATAGAGGCAACCGCATACTATTCTCCATTTTGGATGAGACAAACTGCATTTATGTTAGCGGCTGGTTATTATGGAGAAGATCCTTACAATATTTATTTTAAGGATAAATATGCATGGGTAAGATTAGGTGTTGCCGTAGGGTTTTTGAAATATACAGCAAAGGCCAAGACTAACAGCTATGAGAGTCAGGGTCTTAACTAAAATCATCAATCAAAAATACAAAAAGCTCTTTAGGCCCATGTGCGCCTAAAACCAATGTTTTTTCGATATCGGCAGTTCTGCTTGGGCCTGTAATGTTGCTGATCATTGATGGGATTTGATTGCCATACTTGTTCTTTAATAACAGAAAAGCATCTTTAAGATCTAAAACCAACTGACTGGTTTTGGCGATCACGATGTGATGATGTGGAAAGATACTAAGCCTTCTTCCTGCAGCACCCTGGTTAGTTACCATTACACTTCCATTACGGGCAATCAAGGCTTCACAAAGGGTAATGCCTACTTCGGCCTGTTCAAAATCTTTATCGGTTTGGTAAAAAGGAAATTCGTATTTGCTTAAAAATTGCTGAAGTTCTGGTTCCCAACAGTATATTTTTCGCCATTTAAACTTATCGGCCAACTGCAGCATGTTTTCAAAAAAATCGATCCCGTCTTCGCAGAAGATAAAATTACCAGATATAGCGGTAAGCTGTTCGGCAAATAATACCTCTAGCTCATCTGTATTTTTTTTATACAATTGACTTTCTTCTAAATTAGGATAAGGGTTTTCGCGCTTTTCTAATAGTGCTTTCCTTATCTTTTTTAGTATTTGTTCTTTCGCTGTCGTATTATCCTTCATTATAAAAAAAGCTACCCTAATTATTTAAACTAGGGTAGCAAATGTAATAATAGAAATTATTTATTTATGCCTCTACCGGCGTAATATGTCCGGGGGTTCCGCTTTCTCCTTGGTTTTCGAATAAACGTTTTCCAAAAATCACTTCTAAATCATCTTTAAATAAAACTTCTTTTTCGATTAAAATATCAGCCAATTGAATCAATTTATCTTTATTTTCTTCTAATAAACTAATTGCTCTTTGGTATTGGCCTTCAATTAATGCCGAAATTTCTTTGTCGATAGTTAAAGCGGTGTCCTCTGAATATGGTTTAGAGAAATTATACTCGTTCTGACCAGATGAATCGTAATAAGTAATGTTTCCTAATTTATCGTTCAAACCATAAATGGTAACCATTGCTCTGGCTTGTTTGTTCACTTTCTCTAAATCGCTAAGTGCACCGGTAGAAATGGTATCGAACATCACTTTTTCAGCTGCCCTGCCGCCCATAGTTGCACACATTTCATCAAGCATTTGGTGAGGACGAACAATTAAGCGTTCTTCTGGTAAATACCAGGCTGCACCTAAGCTCTGTCCGCGTGGCACAATAGTAACCTTAACTAAAGGCGCGGCATGTTCTAACAACCAGCTTACTGTGGCGTGACCAGCCTCGTGAATAGCAATAGCGCGTTTTTCACTTGGTGTGATGATTTTGTTTTTCTTTTCTAAACCACCTACAATTCTATCTACAGCATCTAAGAAATCTTGCTTATCAACTGCCGATTTATTTTTACGGGCAGCAATTAATGCCGCTTCGTTACAAACATTTGCAATGTCTGCTCCTGAGAATCCTGGCGTTTGTTTTGCTAAAAATTCGGTATCAAGCTCTTCCGATTTTTTAAGCGGAGTGATGTGAACCTCGAAAATTTGTTTACGCTCGATAACATCCGGTAAATCCACATAAATCTGTCTGTCGAACCTACCTGCTCTTAACAAAGCTTTATCTAAAACATCAGCACGGTTCGTGGCAGCTAAGATAATAACGTGTGTATTAGTGCCAAAACCATCCATTTCAACTAAAAGTTGATTTAAGGTGTTTTCGCGTTCATCATTTCCACCCATTACACCATTTTTACCGCGCGCACGGCCAATAGCATCAATCTCATCAATAAAGATGATACATGGCGATTTATCTTTTGCTTGTTTAAATAAGTCGCGAACACGAGATGCACCTACTCCTACAAACATCTCTACAAAATCAGACCCTGATAGAGAGAAGAAAGGAACCTGAGCCTCGCCTGCAACAGCTTTAGCCAATAAGGTTTTACCGGTACCTGGCGAACCTACAAGTAAAGCACCTTTAGGGATTTTTCCACCTAAATCGGTATATTTTTTAGGGTTTTTAAGGAAATCAACAATTTCCATTACCTCTGTTTTTGCTTCTTCTAAACCTGCAACATCGTTGAAAGTAATGTTTACCTGGCTTTCTTTATCGAATAAAGTTGCTTTTGATTTTCCGATACTGAAAATCTGACCGCCACCGCCAGCACCACCGCCCATTCTGCGCATCATAAAAATCCAGAAACCGATTAAAAGCAATACGGGTAAAATGATGCTTAAGAACCAGCTTGCCAACGGATTGCTGCGGCTGGTTTTTTCTGCGAGTACCCGTGGTTGGTTAGCCGGAAGATCTTTTTGTGAATCGGCAAGTTGTTTATCAAGGCCATCCATTGTACCGGCATTGAAATATACAACAGGGCTAGCATTATTACTGTTTACATTAAATGTGCTATTGCTTTTATAAGCATCGTATACTGGTTTTTTTAGGCTATCCTTTTTGATATAAACCTCTACACGGACTAAATCGTCGGATTTATAAGCAACAACTTTCTGAACATCACCTTTAAGTAACATCTGTTGTTCAAACTTTTGGTAGGTAACCTCTTTACCGCCATCGGTAGTAAATAAAAACTGTGCTGCTATAATCGCAATAATAATGGCTGCATAAACCCAGAAAATATTAAATTTTGATCCTTTCTGTGGTTTTTTTGGAATATTTGGAATTCTTTTTCCTTGTTTTTCGTTGGTATTTTGATTGTCGTTCATTTGTCTTTGTCAAAATGGTTCTATAGGTTATGCGCTTTGATAATTTGTGCTTTCAGCATCCCCCCAAAGTTCTTCTATGCCATAAAAGTGGCGCTTTTCGGTTTTAAAAATGTGCACAACCACATCGAAATAATCAAGAATAATCCAATCTGCCGATTCGAAACCTTCTTTATGTCTTGGATCGGCTTGAGTGGCTTTATATATTTCTTTTTCTACACTATCGGCAATAGCTTTTACCTGAGTGCCAGAGTTGGCGCTCGCAATAATAAAGTAATCAGCCACTGAGGTATGAATATTTCTAAGATCTAACCGCACGATATCTTCTCCTTTTTTCTCCTGTATGCCGTGAACGGCTAACTCAGAAAGGTATGTAGAAAGGGCTACTATTTTCTTTTTTACCATTAAAATGCTTTAATTTTGGAATTACAATATTATAAATTCAACACTTGCAAAATAACACTTTTTCGACACTATTTGTTGGTCAAAATTTAATCAAATTAAAAGAAGTTGATTCTACTAATAACTTTTTAAAAGATTTGGTGTCAAAATCCGAGCCATTAGCCGAAGGGACTGTAATTATGGCAGATAATCAGTTTGCCGGAAGAGGACAGCAAGAAAGCGTTTGGCAAACACAGGCAGGAAAAAATATAAGCACAAGCATTTATTTAAAACCGTCGTTTTTGCCCCTTGATAAGCAGTTTTATTTAAATATAGCCGTTAGTTTAGCTGTTAGTGATGCTTTGTCTTGTTTTGTACCGGAAGGGATAAAAGTAAAATGGCCTAATGATATGTATTACCAAAATAAGAAATTAGGTGGAATATTAATCGAAAACACACTGACAGGCAATTCTATTAAATCATCAGTTATTGGCATTGGTTTAAATATCAATCAATCCGAATTTTCGGCTAGTATTAGCCAACTTGCTACTTCTGTCATTCAAATTTTACAAAGAGATCTGTCTTTAATGGATATTATGGATAAATTATTCATGTTTATGGAAAAATACTACTTAATTTTGAGGACAGGGAAATATAGTATTTTACAAAATGTTTACCTTTCAAGACTTTATAAGTTTAATATTCCAGCGTTGTATAAGCAAAATGGAGCGCTTTTTGAAGGTACTATAATAGGAGTTGAAGATGATGGTAGGCTAACTGTTGATACAAAGAATGGCTTAAAAGTCTTTAATTTTAAAGAAATAGAATTTACACACACAAAATAAACATACAATGAAAAAAATCGCCTTAGTGCTTTCGATGGTAGTTTTTACCATCGCCGGTGCATTTGCCCAAATCGAAAAGCCAGTTACCTGGGCTTACTCTGCAAAGAAAATAAGTAAAGATGAAGCCGTTATATATTTAAAGGCTACAATTGAAGATAGATGGCATATCTATTCGCAAAATGTGAAAGACGGTGGTCCGGTAAAAACTACATTTACTTTTGCCCCTTCTAAAGATTTTAGCCTTGTTGGTAAAACAATCGAGCCTAAAGCAATTGTTAAATACGAAAGTACATTTAAAATGAATGTAAGCTATTTCGAAAAAGCAGTAATTTTCCAGCAAAAAGTTAAATTAAATAAGGGTACAGCTGCTGTTAAAGGAAAAGTTGAGTTTATGGTTTGTAACGATAAACAATGTCTTCCGCCGGAAGAAGTTGAGTTCAGCGTTCCGGTTAAATAGTTGACATCAAAATATTTACAAACAGTCCCGGCTTTTCGGGACTGTTTCTTTTTAAAGTAAAATCTACGTGGAGTAGTGGTTTAAAAAAAATCGTTTCTAAAATTATTCTTAATTTCACGGTTTCAAAAAATACACACACAAAACACACAAATGAAAAAGGTTTTATTATTGTTGTTAATGGCTACAATGTTTATTGCATTTCCAGCTGTTAAGAGTTACGCCATTGTAACGCAAGATACCACAGCAACCGCTCCTCCTAATGATATTGTTTTTACCGAAGTAGGTTCTGCACAGGATAGTGCAGCCAATAGCCAGGTAAAAACGGAAAAAGATACCCTTAAAAAGGATACAGCCAAAGTAGAAAAAGCTGTGGTTGCTGGTAAGGATTCCCCGAAACAATCGCTTTGGGTAATCTTTGGTTTAGGCCTTTTAGCCGGTATTGCCGCTTTTTTTCTTCCATGTATTTTTCCCATGGTTCCGCTTACTGTTGGTTTTTTTACCAAAAGAGCCGAAAGCAGGGCAAAAGGGATCAGAAGTGCCATTATTTACGGCTTATCAATCATCGTAATTTATGTTGGTTTAGGTGTAATTATTACCTTGATCTGGGGCGCCAGTGCATTAAATGAAATATCTACCGATGGATTTTTTAATATTTTTATCTTCCTTATACTGATTGTTTTTGGTGTATCGTTTTTAGGGGCTTTCGAAATTACCCTGCCAAGTTCCTTTGTAAACAAACTTGATGCAAAATCGGATGCTAAAGGTTTAAGCGGGATCTTTTTCATGGCAGCAACCTTAGCGGTTGTTTCCTTCTCATGCACCGGCCCACTGATCGGAACCTCGTTAGTTGCCATTAATACCGATTTACTAACACCTGTAGTGGTCATGTTTGGTTTCTCATTATCGCTAGCGATAATTTTTACCATGTTTGCCATATTCCCGAGTTTAATGACAGGATTGCCAAAATCTGGCGGTTGGTTAAACTCCATTAAAGTTTTTCTTGGCTTTTTAGAGCTGGGTTTATCTTTAAAATTCCTTTCAACAGCCGATTTGGCATATCACTGGGGCATATTGGATAGAGAGATTTTCTTGGCCATTTGGATTGTACTCGCTTTAATCTTAGGCGTTTATTTATTGGGAAAAATCAAATTTTCTCACGATAGTGATCTTCCTTATGTTTCAGTGCCAAGGTTGTTTATTGCAACTGCCACTTTCGTATTTGCTATATATTTAATCCCTGGTTTATGGGGAGCTCCTTTAAAAGCCGTAAGTGCACTGGTACCTCCACTTTCTACCCAGGATTTTGTGATCGGACAAGATAGCGGTGGTGGATCAAACCAAATAACAACAACTGGGAATGCTAAACGTAAATATGCTGAATTCCTTCACATTCCACATAATATTGATGGATTTTTTGATTATCAGGAGGCGTTGGCTTACGCAAAAGAGGTAAAAAAACCGCTATTCCTTGATTTTACAGGCCATGGGTGCGTAAATTGCCGCGAAATGGAAGCAAGAGTTTGGTCTGACCGCAGAGTGCTTAAAAAATTGAAAGAAGACTACGTTGTTGTGTCGCTTTACACGGATGATAAAACTGATCTGCCAGCTGCTGAACAATTTGATTCTAAAATTTTAGGCACAAAAGTGAATACAGTTGGTAAAAAATTTAAACATTTGCAGGCTGAAAGATTTAATACCATTTCGCAACCATATTATGTACTTTTGGGTACTGATGAAAAAGAATTAGTTTCGCCTCCTATCGGAGTAGAATTTAATATAGATAAATATTTGCAATATCTGGATAATGGATTATCAGAATTTGCTAAGAAACAAACAAATGAATAAGATTAAGAATATTGGTGTTTTAACCTCTGGTGGAGATTCGCCAGGCATGAATGCCGCAATCAGGGCTGTAGTAAGGGCCTCAATTTATTATGATATCGAAGTAATAGGGTTTATCCGTGGTTACGAAGGGTTGATCAACAATGATTTTATCCCTATGGACCGCAAATCTGTGGCAAATATTATCCAGCGAGGAGGAACCATTTTAAAAACAGCCCGTAGCGAAGCATTCAAAACCATAGAAGGCAGAAAAAAAGCATACGAAAATCTGAAAGCCAATGGAATTGATGCCTTGGTTGTAATTGGTGGTGATGGAACATTTACAGGCGCAAATATTTTTTCAAAAGAGTTCGATTTCCCAATTGTTGGTTTGCCTGGCACTATTGATAACGATTTGGCCGGAACGGATTTTACTATTGGTTACGACTCTGCCATTAATACCGTTATCGATGCGGTAGATAAAATCAGAGATACAGCCGAATCGCACGACAGGCTTTTTATAGTGGAGGTAATGGGCCGCGACTCTGGGTTAATTGCTTTAAGAAGTGGAATCGGTGTGGGCGCCGAAGCCATTATGATTCCGGAAGCAAACATGAATGCAAACGATATTTTGCATAAACTGGAGCATAGCCGTAAAGATAAAGCCTCGAAAATTATTATTGTTGCTGAAGGCGATGATACTGGTGGCGCGTTTAAGGTTGGCGAAATTCTGCAGGAAAAATACCCGCATTACGATACTAAAGTTTCAGTTTTAGGGCATATTCAGCGTGGCGGAAAACCGACCTGTATGGATCGGGTGTTGGCAAGCCGCTTAGGCGTTGCTGCTGTAGAGGGTTTAATTAATGGCGAAAGCGGTGTTATGGCTGGCCAGATTAACCGTGAAATTGTTTTTACCCCTTTTGATCATGCGATTAAACACATTAATGCTGAAAAGGTGAGCTCTAAATGGTTAAAATTAATCGATATACTTTCGTTTTAAACGATAATAGCATATAAAAGAAAAGTCTTTCCCGCACCGGAAAGACTTTCTTGTTTTTGCTTAGTTTTCGCAATAAGCAAATTTCTTAATCTTCTAAAATAACAGCAGTACCATTGGCGCTCACCATTAACATGCTGCCTCCGCTGCCAACAGTTTCATAATCTAAATCTACACCAACAATTGCGTTTGCGCCTAATGCGGCTGCATACTGTTGCATTTCGTTAACTGCTGTATCTTTTCCCTCTCTTAAAACACGTTCATAAGAGCTCGATCTGCCCCCCACTATATCTGTTATGCCAGCAAATAAATCTTTAAAAATATTTGCGCCAATAATGGTTTCTCCGGTAACAAGACCTATATATTTTACAATTTTTCTGCCCTCAACTGAAGGCGTTGTGGTTACTAACATAGTTTCAGTTTTAATAATTAGAACAATTTTTTTTAGAAATGTTACATTTTTTTGGAAAAGACCATTTTAGATTTTCCAAAAGGTTTTTACTTCCAAAACCAAAAAAAGATGAGGCTCCGAAAATAAATTTATGTAATCGCTAACGCTTTTGCATCACTATTTAAAAATTACCGTTATGAGACCATCTAAAACCTTACTCACCCTTCCCCTATTACTGGCTATATTTTTTGTTCAGGCGCAAATGCCTGTTTTAAAGGTGCAACAGGCCGAAACCAGCGAGCAAAAAGATGCTGTTAAACTTAAAAAGTTAAATATCGATGTGCAGATTACCGGAAATATTGCCACAACGGTAATGACGATGACCTTCCACAATAACAGTAACCACATTTTGGAGGGTGAATTAACTTTTCCCATGCCAGAAGGGGTTAGCATTAGCCGTTACGCTTTAGATATAAACGGAAAGATGCGTGAGGCTGTTCCGGTAGAAAAAGCGAAAGCAACAGAGGTTTTCGAAAGTATTGAGCGCCGTAGGATAGACCCGGGCTTGTTGGAAAAAGTTGAAGGGAATAATTTCCGCACCAGGATTTATCCCTTACCTGCAAACGGCAGCAGAACCATAATTGTAGGTTATGAAGAAGAGTTAAGTTCTAATAATAAGAATGTTTTAAAGTATCATTTGCCTTTAGATTATAACCAGGCCATCGAAAAATTTTCGTTAAAAACTACCGTTTTCGAAAGTATCATCAAACCAGAACTGGGTGAACAGCCAGACGGCAGTTTTGATTTAAAAGCGAACGGGAACACTTATGTTGGAGAGATCAATAAAACCAACTATCAGCCTAAAAATGGTTTGACTATTAATCTTCCAAAGAGAAATGATCTGACCGAAGTGCAAATGCAAAAAGCATCAACAGGTTATTATTTTCTGGTTAATGTTTTTCCTAAAACCGGAAGCCGGAAAAAACAGTGGGGTAACCAAATAGGTTTAATATGGGATGTTTCTTTAAGTGGTCTGCAGCGCAATACCGAGAAGGAAATAGAACTGCTGGATTTAATCATCAGGCAAAAACAAAATTTAACCATACAGTTAGGCTTGGTTAACAATGGCTTTAAAAACGCAGGAACTTTTGTAATCTCGAACGGTAACTGGACACAGTTAAAAGATAAACTGAAGAATCTGGTATATGATGGGGGAACAAATTTCAGCGCTATAAATACTAAAAGCCTGCAGGCAGACGAATATATTTTATTTACTGATGGACTTTCGACATTCGGGAAAAATACGGTTAACTTAAATAAACCGGTTCATTGTATCAATACAGCGCTTAAAGCTGATTATAGCACCTTGAAATTTATCAGCATGAAAACGGGGGGACAATTTGTTAACCTGAACTCGGTTTCGGTAGGCGACGCTTTTAAACAATTGAACCAGCAAAATCTTCAGTTTTTAGGGATTAAAAATGGAGCGGATGTAAGGCAGACTTATCCTTCAATGAAAGTAAATGTAAACGGACATTTCTCTTTAGCCGGTATCGTGAATGAGTTTAATACAGAATTTACGTTGCAGTTTGGTTTTGGAAATACTGTTGTTTCAGAACAGGTTGTTCGGTTAAATGCTACAGAGCATACTTTAAGCAGCATTGATGTTAGCCGTGTTTGGGCACAGAAGAAAATTGCTGAAATGGACATTCAATATGAAGATAATAAGGATGACATTAGTGTTTTAAGCAAACAGTTTGGTATCGTTACCCGTAATACCAGCCTCATTGTGTTAGAAAATCTAGACGACTATCTGCGTTATGATATTGTACCTCCTATTGAATTGCAACAAGCCTATAATGCGGTTTTGAAGCAACGCAGAGCTGCTATTTTGGAACGTAAGCAAGATCTGATCAATGCTGCGGTAGCCATGACCAAAGAACTGAAAACCTGGTGGAATACAGATTTTTACTATAAAGAACCCGTAAAGAAGAAAGAAAGATACCCTGATCCGGGGCAAAGGGATGTACATGGAGATCCTAGTGCGAATATTGTAATGGCTGAACCTGTTAGTGAGGGACCTAGAAGAGAAGCCGAACGCGCTAGATCACAAGCGGTTAGGGTTGTGCCATCACCAACCGGAGCTGCCAGAAGAGAGGTAGAAGCGAATCAGCTAAATGAAGTTGTTATTGTAGGGTACGCTACTGAGCAGAAAAGAAGTAGCTTAGGTGCATCCGTGACGACGGTGTCGAAAAGTTATAGCAATGCCACTCCTGGGCGTTCAATTGGTTTTCTTGAGGATAAAGTTGCGGGTATTGAAGTTGGGGGAATAAAGTCAAGGCCAGTTCCGCAGCCAGCAATTGTTGTCCCCGAATTTAAAAGTGATAAAGATTATATGAAAAACCTGGTTGGAAAACCAGACAGCGCTTATCAGGCTTATTTAAAAATGCGTTCAAGCTACATCAGCACACCTATGTTTTATTTTGATGTGGCCAATTGGTTTTACCAACAGAAAGATAGTGTTAGGGCACTGACCATTTTAAGTAATATTGCCGATCTGGAGCTGGAAAATGCCGATTTATATAAAACTTTAGCCTATAAATTAAAACAGACTGGTAATTATAAAGACGAGATTTTTATCACCCAAAAAGTTTTGCAGTGGCGGCCAATGGATGCACAAAGTTACCGAGATTATGCTTTAGCCTTGGCAGATAATGGGCAATATCAAACTGCATTAGATAACTTGTATAAGGTACTTACCCAAAGTTATAACAGTCAGATTGCCGATCGAGACCAGGGAATTGAGGAGATTGTGATATCCGAAATCAATAACCTGATTGCAAAACATGGCAATAACTTAAGCACCAAAGGGATTGATAAAAGGTTAATTCAACCATTGCCTGTGGATGTACGTGTAGTGTTAAACTGGAATAAAAATGATACTGATATCGATCTATGGTTAACCGACCCAACTGGTGAAAAGGGATTTTATGGAAATTCGAGAACAAAAATAGGCGGCAGGATCAGTAACGATTTCACTTCGGGTTATGGACCTGAGCAATTTATGATCAAAAAAGCCATAAAGGGAAAATATAAAATCGAAGTTAACTATTACGGGGACAGGCAGATTAACATTAGCGGACCAACAACCGTAACTGCCGAGATTTATACACGATATGCCACAGGTAAACAACAAAGAAAAGTAATTGTATTGCCTATGGCGGCTGGAAGTAGTGGTGGAAACCTGGTGGGCGAATTTAATTTTTAGGGATTATATTGATTATTGCATTCATGGGCGTCGACTTAAGTCGACGCCCATGAATCTTGAGTTTGGCTATTTACTAGTCAAGAAAAAAAAGTAGCCGTAAATTTGGTTTCACGGTTATTTTTTTTGATTTTTATATCTAGTTATACAACTAGATATGGGATATCCAACCAAAGTACAGGTTATAAAAAGAAAGACAAGCGAGCAGTGGTATGTTAATTTCCCCTCAGCTGTCGCCCAGGCAATCGAGTTCAAGCAGGGCGAGGTTGTGGAGTGGATTATCGATGACAACCAGCGACTGATCCTTCAGAGAAGCGATGAGTCCGTTGAGGACCTTAAAAAAAAACTCCCCAAGAAACCCTGATCGGATGCTTCAGATCGATTTTCGAAGGCTGCCTGCCAGCCTTCAAGC
>NZ_SIXF01000029.1 GCF_004310665.1 Pedobacter kyonggii
CAGCAGTTGCTACATAATGGCTGTACCAATGAAAAACGGATTAGCACGAATATATACCTCCTGTTGATGTTTATATGCCTGTTTATGCAAAAAATATTTTTGCCAGTTGTCAGATATGCCAAAGGCTCCGTTAGCTTGATCAAATGTGTAAAGTTCTTTGTATTGAACATGAAAGAGGTAATCGCTACAGGTAGAAAGCAGTTCAGAGATATTATAGATAAGTACTGTAAATATGAAAAAAGAAACCACAGAATTAATTTAAGCCAACTATTTTCAGCTTAACTTGACGCTAATGCGAAAGTTCGGGATACCTCGTTGCTGCAGGGTAACGCTTTAACCGGGCTAGGTGGCCGCAGCAGTATTTCATTTGTTGGGCTGCAGGGCGCAGAACCCTTGTTTATAACCCTGATTGAGCGGAAATAGCCCGGAGTGCATCGAGGACTATAAGCGAAAGCGGGGCTGAAAACCTCCAAGAACACCGAACTGCTCATTTCCTTATTAAAAATTATCGATTTCTATATGGAGCGCAAGGCCTGTATAAAACAAGAAGTTTCTTCCCGTTTTACGCTTTTACGCTTCGCTTCCTCGTACCTCGTTGCTGCAGGATAACGCTTTAACCGGGGCTAGGTGGCCAAAACAGTTTTTCATTTTTGAGGTTGCAGGGCGCACAACCACCTGTTCCTAAATCTGATTGGAGCGAACACGAAGTGCAACGAAGTAAAGGGTAAAGCGGGACTGAAAACCGCCAATAACCATAAGCCATTCATTTCCTAATAATGAAACAACATTAATCATATAAGAAATATAAGCCACATATAAGCTTGATGCCATGACGACCAGATTACTAGCTATTTTATTTTCTTACCATACATCAACAATAGGTTTATTCCTTATCTCCATATTTGCTTCATAAAATTTAAAAAAAAATCTTCAAAAATATGAGCTTAATAGATGCCCTAAACTGGCGTTATGCCGTTAAGAAAATGAACGGTCAGCCTGTTGAACAAGAAAAGGTTGATAAAATTATTGCTGCAGCACATTTGGCACCCACATCATCAGGTTTACAACCATTTAAGGTTATTGTGGTAACCAACCAGGAATTAAAAGAAAAAATTGCACCGATTGCCTTTAACCAATCACAAATTATCGATTCTTCTCACCTGTTAATTTTTGCAGCCAATGAAAATTATACAGAAGAGGGTATTGATACCGTTTTTAGCAGAATGAATGCAGAACGCGGTTTGCCCGAAAATACAACGGATGCATACAAAACACAATTAAAAGGCATGATCTTATCTAGAACAGCTGAAGAAAACTTTAACCATGCTGCCCGTCAGGCTTATATCGGTTTCGGTATCGCAATTGCAGAAGCAGCTTTGTTAAAGGTAGATGCTACGCCAATGGAAGGCTTTAATGGCCCTGCTTTAGATGAACTTTTAGGTTTAGATAAAAAAGGCTTAAAAAGTGTTACCCTACTGCCATTAGGAAACAGGGATGAAGCTGGCGATTGGTTGGTAAACCTTAAAAAAGTACGTTCACCTAAGGAAGAATTTTTGATCGAGTTTAAATAACAGGTAAACAACATCATAATTTAAAATGGGCCGCTATTTAGTGGCTTGTTTTGTTTTAGGGGAGTCTGTTTGGCGCTGGGAGTTTGGCGGTTGGAGTCGATTAACCGATTTAAACAATTAACCGGTTAACCTAAAAAGTACTCACATATTAGATCCTGAAACAAGTTCAGGAGGACGGTATGCGGGGAATGAACCAATGAACAGTGAACCAATGACCAATGAACTTAAATCTTTTGTAAAAAAATGTTAAACATCATCACATTTTATGTGCTCTATTTATAATTGGATATATTTACGGGCTTAGCATTTAATATCCAATCCATGAAGATTTTTAGATTATCGTTTATAATACTGTCACTTCTATCAGCACTAAGTTTTTCGTCGTCGGCACAAACCGATACCATTAGCATAAACAGCATCATTAGCAAGACCAACAAGGTGCTGAGTGATTACCCTACTGAAAAAATTTATCTTCATTTCGATAAACCCTATTACGCTGTTGCCGATACGGTTTGGTTTAAAGCTTATGTTACCGAAAACCAGAATTTCTTATCCGGAATCAGCAAAATCATCTATGTTGATGTGATCAATCAGAAAGATTCCCTTATTCAAACACTAAAATTACCGATTACAGGTGGTTTCGCTTACGGCAGTTTCCCCTTAGATCAGATTAATTACAAACAAGGCAACTATCATATCAGGGCTTATACTTTATGGATGCTTAACAGTGAAGATCCTGCTTATTTTAACAAGACTTTTTATGTAGGGGAAGCCATTGATAAAGAAGTAAAAACCCATATCACTTATAAAAACACGTCTACTGATAAGTTAGAAAAAATTGATGCCAGGGTGCAGTTTAAAGATGCCAATAATAAACCATATGCCAATAAAAATGTAAGCTGGCAAGTGGTTACGAGCTATACAGTTATTGCCAAAGGAAGGGGTACAACAGATGCCAATGGTTTTTTAACAATAGCCATGAGCAATGCACAAAAGGCAGAATATCAATTACAAAAAGGTGAACTGATTACCAGCATTAATACAACTGATAAAGATGTGGCAAGCAGTAGCTTTCAACTTAAAAATGCTATCGTAAGCAAAGATTTTCAGTTTTTTCCTGAAGGTGGAAGTTTAATTGCCGGCTTAACCAACAAGGTAGCCTTTAAAGCCATTAAAAGTGATGGTTTAGGCATTAACTCAAAAGGTACGGTAACCGATAATGATGGCAAAACTGTAGCTACTTTTACCGCTCAGCATTTAGGAATGGGCAGTTTCAACTTATTGACTGAAGCCGGAAAAACCTATAAAGCCGCAGTTACTTATGCTGATGGTACTACTCAAACCTATAACTTACCAACAGTTGCAGCAAATGGCGTTGCAGTAAATATAGATAACAGCAGCGCAGATAATATAGCCATAAAAATTTCGGCTAACGATGCTTTCTTTGAGCAAAACCAGGGCAAAAAGCTTTATTTAATTGCGCAGAGTAAAGGTGTTATCTGCTATGGTGCGCAAACCGCATTATCAAACAAAACGTACAATACCACCGTACTTAAATCTAAATTCCCGAATGGAATTGCGCAGTTTACCTTATTTAATGAATTTGGTAAACCCTTAAGCGAGCGATTGGTTTTTGTTCAGCATAAAAATACCATGGCGGTAACTTTAACCAGTGCTGCAACTACTTACGGAATCAAGAAAAAGGTTAAAATAAATGTGGCAGCCAAAAAAGATGGCGCCCCTGTAGAAGGTAGCTTCTCGGTAGCTGTTGTAGATGAATCAAAGGTTCCATCAAACGAAGATGCAACCAGTACGATATTAACAGGCTTATTATTAAGCAGCGATGTTAAGGGTTATATCGAAAAAGCAAATTATTATTTTAATGCTCCTGATGCGAAGAAAAATGCAGATTTAGATGTATTATTGCTTACCCAGGGCTATCGCAGTTTCAAATACACTGATATTATTGCCAATAAATTACCTAAAATTGATTTCTTACCAGAACAAGGAATCGAAATTTCGGGTATTTTACGACAGAACAACGGTATACCAGTTAGAAAAGGGGCATTGTTATTAACCATTCCCGACAAACGTTTTAATTTAGAAGCTACCACAGATCCTGTAGGGAATTTTAAATTCCAAAACCTGATGTTTAATGATTCATCTAAAGTTACCATTACGGCTAAGTATAATGTAAACTATAAAAACATGACTTTAAGCTTAAATGGTGCACCAGTGCCTAAATTAACCAGAAACTTTAGTGCTGCCGAAGAGGTTTTAAATATAGACAGTGCTTTAACCAGTTATTTAGATAACAGCAAAAGACAATACGCTTATTTACACACTTTAAAAGATGTAAATATTAGAGCAGCGGTAGTTCCGAAAGTAAGCCATAAAGATTACCCGGCATTGAGCGGACTAAGCCAAATGGCCGACCATGAAGTTAGTGGCGATAGATTTAAAGGCTGTGGTTTATTGATTAACTGTTTACAGGGTATGCTAGCAGGGGTTACTTTTGCCGATAATAACTTTTACGTAACCCGAGATTACAACCAGGGCAAAAAAATCCCGATGGGTATTTTTATCAATGGTATGAACGTGGATGTAAACCAGATCAATACTTTAGACCCGAATCAGCTGGAATCGGTAGAAGTATTTTTAAGAGACGAATTAGGCTTGGTAAACCGCGCAAATAATGTAAATGGGGTTATTGTATTCAACCAAAAGAAAGCGCCTAAAGGCACTAAAATATCTAAAGCGCAGCTGATGGATATGCTACCCAAATACTACGAACTTACTTTTTCACCACAGGGCTACAACAAAGAAAAACAATTCTATTCTCCAAGATATGATGTTCCTGCCGGCATGAACCGAAACGATTTAAGAACCACGATTTATTGGAATCCAAAAATTGTGACTGATGCGACAGGTAATGCTTCTTTCGAATATTACAATGCAGATGGCAAAGGCCAGTATAAAGTAATTATTGAGGGAATAGATGCAAACGGGAATTTAGGAAGGTCGGTATTTAAGTACACCGTAAAATAAATTAATGTAGACGGTCCATGGTTGATAGTCCATAGCCAATAGCTAACAGACTATCAATCATTTTAAATCTCGGTAATTAAGAGATCGTGGCCATCAGACTATAAGCCATTAACTATTAAGCCAACAGAAAATTTCCACTCTCCTCTCATACCTCAAACGGTAACTTCTCTCCTCGTAAACCTGCTACAATATTCTTTACAATAATCTGTGCCATGGCTGCTCTAGTTTCTTCGGTAGCCGAACCAATATGTGGTAAAACGGCAACACTTTCCATCGATAGCAAAGGATTATCTTTATCCATTGGCTCAGGATTGGTTACATCTAAGCCTGCTCCCCAAATAATCTTTTCTTCCAGCGCCTGGATTAAATCTTTTTCATTGTGAATGCCGCCTCTGGCCGTGTTTATGAAAATCGAATTGGATTTCATCTGCTTAAAAACATCAAGCGTAAATTTATCCTTGGTTTCTGGCGTTAGCGCGGTGTGCACGGATAAAACATCACTTTGCGCCAAAAGTTCTTCGAACGAAACATATTTGGCTCCGATTTCTTTTTCAGCTTCTTCGTTACGCGATCTGTTGTGATAAATTACCTCCATTTTGTAGGTAGCTTTACATTTTTTGGCCATCTCCAATCCGATTTTTCCCAAGCCAAAAACACCGAGGGTTTTACCGTTTACCTCAATTCCGAGCTCGGGTGAAGGTTCATAGTTTTCCCACTCGCCTTTAATGATTTTTTTGTACGAGAAAAAGGCCTTTCGCGATACGGCAAGCATCAATAAAAAAGCAGTATCAGCAGTTGCCACGCTTAAAACACCAGGCGTATTTCCGATGGGAATATTATTTTTTTTGGCGGCAGCTATATCTACCTGATCGTAACCTACAGAATGTAAAGCAATAACCTTTAAATGACTACAGGCCTTTAAAAATTGGGCATTAATTTTATTTGGCCCAACGCTGATCAAGGCATCCTGACCTTGACAAGCTTCAATCAGTTCTTCAGCCGTAATCTGTCGGTTTTCTTTCCATTGGGTGATGGATATATTGTTTTCTTCCAGTTCTTTTATTCCAACTGAAGCAATATTGCCACTTATAAATACTCTCATGTTTTATTTAACACTAAAAATTCTAAGGAGTTTTGGATAATACGAATTGACCTTTAGGGTACTATTTCACAGTTGCTGATAACACCTGATAAGTGTTGGCGCTAAAATAGCCCAGTGCTTGATTAGAAATATTGGAAGTGGGATTAGCAGGCGTAGTGCCCTGGTTTGGCCCCCGGTTAGATTGCTGACTTAAAGCATACCAATAATCAAAAATATTGGAATCGATACACTCCATTTCTATTTTAATCTTATCGTTAGTATTCAACTCATCACTGTCGTGGTCGTTAGTAGGAGGTTTAAAAAATAACTGGATCCTTAAGTCGTTTCCATTTGTTAAACGATCGTTATTTACATAAAAACGTTCCGATAAAATATCATTTACATAAAGGTTAAAATGATAAAAATTGGTTTCGTTGACTGGATCTTTTAAAAATACAGCAGCAGTTTTGCGTTCGCGGCCAAAGAAAAAGTTGTTAATCACGCCTATTGAATCCATTTTAACCACATTAGGCATTTTCGAACTGGCGGTGTAAGTTTGGCCTTCGGTAGTAACATTTAAATTATAGGTAACACCCGGCACGCCTTTCATTTTATTGACATAAGTTCCTGGCATTGTACCTTCTTTAAAAACATAAGTATTTCCCTTATTATCGGTCACAGTTACGCTTGCTCCCGAAACTTTCGGAAAAATATTGGCTTCGGTATAACCGATGGTTTTGCTGATCTTAATCTGCTGATCGATCAGTTGATCATTAATTTTACCTTCAATTACGAGTTGAGGATCGGCATTTTCAGTTTCAATTTGAATAATTTTCTTGCAACCTGTAAAACAGAAAGTGAACAACGAAAAGTATATAATCAGTTTTTTCATTCTTTTAAAATTTAAAGTTCCAGGTAATTGATGGAATAAGCCCGAAAAGCGAAGTTTGCTGAGCGGCAGTTTTATTCGGATCGTTCGGATCTGGGATAAACTCAATCGCATAAGGATTTTTGCGGGCCAATAGATTATAGATGCCAAAATTCCAGCTCGATTGGTATTTCTTCCTCACCTTCCCTTCTAAAGTTACACTCACATCCCAACGCATGTTGTAAGGCATCCTTCCTGCATTTCTTTGCGTATAATAATAAGCAGCCTGGCCACCAACAGTATATTTTCCTGCCGGATAGGTAACGGCATTACCAGTGCTGTAAATAAAACTCGAAGAGAAAGTCCACCTTTTGTTCATGTTGTATATTCCAACCACTGAAACATCATGTGTACGGTCTTGCCTTGCCGGAAAATATTTACCGTCATTAAGTTCTGTAAATTTACGTTCAGTACGCGATAAGGTATAGCCCACCCAACCGTTCAGCTTACCAAACTTCTTTTTAAAAAACAGTTCCATTCCATAAGCCCTGCCTACTCCATACAACAATTCGGATTCTACATTTGAGTTGGCCAACAGTTCTGCCGCATTTTTATAATCGATCTGGTTCTGAAGCCATTTATAATAAATTTCGCCAGATAGCTCATAATTATTGTCGTCCATATTTTTAAAATAACCCAGGGCTACCTGATCGGCAATTTCGGGTTTAATGTTATTACTGCTCAACACATACTGATCGGTTGGCGAACTAGAGGTGGCATTGGTTAAAATATGTACGTTCTGTGTATTGCGGTTGTAAGATGCCTTAATCGAATTCTCTTCGTTAAACAGATAACTCATCGAAAAACGCGGCTCGAGGTTAAAGTAATTTTTATGGAATTTACCCTTAGCAACATTTTCAGTTGATACGATATTCCCATCAGCATCGTAAGTGCTAAAATTACCTGGCCCCATTAAAGAAAAAGCAGCTAAACGCACCCCATATAAAAAATTCAAATGTTCATTTACTGCCCATTCATCAGAAATATAAGCTGCCGACTCTATCCCATAACGTCTTTCTTGTGTAAGCGAATTTACCTGCGATGCTTCATCGCTATCAATATCGATCGGCGAAATACGATGCTGTGTGGCATTGATACCAAAACGAAGTGTATGTTTATTGCTGAAATACTGAAAATCTTCTTTAAAATTAAAATCCCGTACCAATGAGGTGGCCTTAAAATTGGTAGCATCATTTAACAGGCGAACGGTATAATTGTAGTTGTTGTAAATTAACGAGGTGTTTGAAAACAGGCGGTCGCTAAAAATATGGTTTAAGCGGATGGTGGTGGTTACATTGCCCCAGTTGTTCTCAAAAAGGTCCTTTACGCCGATGTTATCCTTACCAAAATAGCCAGAAATGTAAATGGTATTTTTATCATTGATTTTATAATTTGCCTTTGCATTAATATCATAAAAATTTAAGGTACTACCGTTCACAGATGAATCTGGCGAAGCCCTTAAAAACAGATCGATATAGGTTCTGCGAAAACTCACCATAAATGAACCCCTGTCTTTTACAATCGGCCCTTCTGCTTTTAAACGCGAAGCAATTAAACCAATGCCGCCTTGAAACTTAAACTCTTTATTGTTCCCATCATCCATTTTAACATCCAAAACCGACGATAAACGGCCACCATACTGTGCAGGCATACCACCTTTGTATAAACTTACATCTTTAATCGCATCAGCATTAAAAGTAGAGAAAAAGCCAAGTAAATGAGAGGAGTTGTATACCACCGCTTCATCCAGAATAATTAAATTCTGATCGGCAGCACCGCCGCGCACATAGAAACCTGTATTCCCCTCGCCACCCGATTTTACACCAGGCAACAGCTGAATGGTTTTTAAGATATCCTTTTCGCCAAGCAGTACCGGTATAGAATTAAGCGATTTCATATCGATTCTTTCCAAACCCATCTGCGCACTTTTAACATTATCGTTTTTACGGTTATTGGCACTTACAGTTACTTCTTCCAGATCGTTTGCACTTCTTAATTCTTCATTCAACTTGGTATCTTTTGTTAAATTGATGGTTTTAACAATGGATGTATAACCCGTATAACTTACCGCCACAGTGTAGGTTCCTTCGGACTGTGTTAAAGCAAAATATCCATAGTTATTGGTTAAGGTTGCAGCAGACGAAGCTCCAGAAATCCTTACCGTTGCACCAATTAAGGTTTCGCCTGTACTTGCATCGCGAATAGTGCCACTAAGGGTAAATTTCTTTTGAGCAAAAATAGAGGTAGAAAGAAAAAGGAGGGAGAATAAAGTTAAGTAGTGTTTTATGAGCATATTGGCTACTATCTAATTTTTAACGTGGAAACCAAATGTACGAATTCCAAGTCCTATTAATGGATAGTGGGGAATTTCTTAATACAACTTTGGGTTTTACTTATTAATAACGGGATAAATGGCAATATGGTGTGAGCGCAACCGGTATGGACTCAAATGATCCTTACCCGCCTGTTGAAAGGTAATCAGTTTTGAAGATTCCTTAGGCATATGGCAGTCGATACAATTGCTACTTAGCGATCCTTTAGCTAAAGTGGCTTTGCTATGATTGGTACTTTTGTGGCAATTGATGCAGCGCTGCGAATAAAGGCCTAAGTTACCTTTAATATTTTCGTGCGTATTGTGGCACGATTGGCAAGTCATGATTTCACTTTTCCGATAACAATTACTGCCTTTTAGCATGGCACTTTGGTTACCGTGTACATCAATATTACCGCCGCCAAAACCTGTAAAATCCTGCGAATAATAAGCTTCTAAATCGTCGCCAGGCTGGAAACCGAATACAGATCGCTGTGCCACCAAAGTATTGCCCGAATGACAAACAGCGCAAACATCCATCTTTTGTTTTCGCGTAAGTGTTTTATAAAGTGTTATAAACTTCGCCGTCTTTTCTTCAGGGTTTTCCATATGAAAAACAACATGTTGTTTACCTGGCCCATGGCAGCGCTCGCAATCGATTCCGTAAATAACAGAACCTTTCTCCATTTCTTCATCCTTTGAAAAAGTAGATTGTTGCGTGACTTTAATATCAACATAAGAGGCGTGGCACTCTAAACAACGGCTGGTTATGGCCCTGTCATAATAAAAACTTTCTTTCGGAAAACCAGGACTGATGGCCCAATTCTGAATGGTTGAAAAATACGATAAGGGCAACTCATACAGTTTCTTTCCTTTCCAATAGGCGTAAGTAAAAGCCTTTTCACCCGAGCCGAATTGGAAATCGAATTTTTGGGAACAAACTGCTTTGCCATCCTGATAAGCCACCTGAAATATACCGCTGTCTCTCTTTTCTATGGTTACTTTTTGATTTGCATCATATTGGAAACTGTTCGAATCAGGGTCGAAAATTTTTGATAAAGCTGCATCTACCACCGGCATAGAGGTTAAACCATGCGGACTATGTGCATAAGACTGAGATAAATCTTTATGGCATTTAACACAGGTAGCCGCTCCGGTATAATCCCTGCCCCTCGCATCTTCAGGTAATTGGTCGGTAACATTCATACATCTCGAAAGAACAACAACTGCAATGGCAATTGCGGCCAAAATAAGCAGGATACGTTTTATGCCTTTCAAGATGATGTTTTGTTTATTTTACAAATTGAATATAACTAAAATTATAGCCACCTACATCTGCCAACACCTTAATTTTTTGCTTGCCTGCTTTTAACACGACATTCTTTACTTCAAAGGTTGAAAACTTCTTATTATCTCCGGTATTTGGAACCGCAATATCTTTAGCCACTACTTTGTTATCGATCAAAATGGTAATTCTACCTAAAGCATTATCTGCCGCAGCATTTATTGTTAAAGTGTAGATTCCTTTTTGCGAAACATTTACGGTATACTGCAGCCACTCTCCTTTTTCGATATGGTTTACATAATACTTTTCGTACTGGGCAGAATCTTTTGCAATATCCACCCCATCGTTTCGGTAAATCCGACCGCGGTTACCTGCACTTCTTTTCCCTGTTGAAGTATGATAATCGGCAGTATCTGTATCGAAATAAGCTTTGCCGTTTTTACCTAAATCGTAATCTACAGCATACACAATGCTTTTACCTTTAATTAAACTGGGCTTAAACGGCTTGGTTTCATCACTAAAGGGCTGACGGATCATCGCATCTATCACATCTCTGCGAATGATGGTATTTTCTAATCTCGAATAAATAGCCAGTTCCATTAAACCGCTGTATACATTGCTATCTTTAGGTTCGTCTCCTCCGTTATTGAAGTACTTTACCAGCGCATCGTAATTAGGGTTCGATTTAATTTCCATCGGATTATTCGCTCCTATTTTTTTCAATGGCCACCAAGCCCAGCCGATATTGTTTTTTTCTAAAAGGCGGATGGCATCCGTAAACCAAACATTAGAATTTTCTCCTGTTTCACCGAGCCAAACAGGAACATTTTGCTCATCTCTGGCTTTAATAATGTGTGCAATCGAAGCCTGATCGTTATAATTCCAGTATTTATGATAACTTAACACCATGTTTTTATCCCACAGCGGAAAAATGCCATTGTAATTATTCCCCCAGCCATTTCCTTCGATAATAATGATGTGCTTTTGATCAACCTCGCGGATGGCTTTGGTAATCTCCACCATTAACTTACGCAAAGGCGCGTTCACTTTTTCTTTCGTTCCGTTTTTATCTTCTTTTGGGTTTGTGAAACCATAGTTGGGTTCGTTCAAAATATCATATGCGCCAATGTAAGGTTCATCCTTATAGCGCTCGGCCAGTTTTTTCCAGAGTGCAATGGTTTTCTCCTGATTGGCTTCACTATCCCATAAGTATGGTTTTGATGGATCGCGGTCGGCAATGTTTAAATCATTCCCTTGTCCACCAGGTGCAGCATGTAAATCTAAAATCAGGTACATTTTATTGGCCTTACACCAAGCTAACAAGCTATCGGTTAAAGTAAAACCTTTCTCCAGCCAGGTATTTTTGCCCGCAACAGGCTCTTTATCTGCCGGCAGGGTGTATAAATTGTAGTGCATGGGTAAACGGATGGAATTAAAACCCCAGCGTTTCATCGAATCGACATCGATTTTACGCATGTGGTTGGCCAGCCAGGCATCGTAAAACTCCTGGGTCTGTTTTGGCCCCATCAGTTCTTCTATCCGTTCGCGGATGCGGTACTGTTGTGCCTCTTTGTTAATTTTGAGCATATAACCTTCTTGCAACATCCAGCCACCTAAACCAAAGCCGCGGAGCAAAACATTCTCGCCTTTTGCGTTCACTATTTTTTTACCCTCGGCTTTTAAAAAGCCTTGACTAAACCCTGTAAACGAAACCATGCTAAGCAGAAAAATATATAAGATTGATTTTGTAAAAGACATAAGAATAAGATTAAGTAATTACCAGATGTATGTGGCCACAGAGCCTTTATCGAGCATTGCAACAAGTGTTTTGCCGTTAAAGCTAATATTAAACTTAGCGGCATTTTTCCCGCTATTGGCTACAATTAAAACATGTTTCCCATCAGTTGTTTTAAAGGCAACATTTGGCAAGTCGGCTAAATTGTTCGTAGCAATGCGAACAGCTCCTGGCCGAACAAATTTAGAAGCATGCGCAATGGAATAATAAGCCAGGTTTCTACTATAAGAATCTTTATCAATGGTTACTGCGCCCTGACACATCGAGCAGCCGCCCCTATCAGTATAAGGTTTATTTTCCGGATCGGCGGCCAGATTCCACTCGAGCACATTTTTGCTCCAGTTACGGGTAGCACCAATGATTAGACGCTTAACCGGATTAACAATTTTAATATCCGTAGCATCTGGCTGTTCTACTACCATTTGCTCAGAAAAGTAAATATTCTTATCAGGATGGGCATTGTGCACATCGGTTAAAGCTTCGATCTTTCCTCCGTATAGATGAAAGGCCGATCCATCGATATATTTTTTGGCCTCCGGATCATCTAAAATGCTAATCGGGTAATCCGGGCGATCGGCATTATGATCGTAAACAATAATTTTGGTCTTAATATTGGCTTTGGCAAAAGCAGGCCCGAGAAATTTCTTTACAAAAAGTGCCTGATCTGGTGCAACCATGAGCAAACTGGGATTATTACCCGGATGTAAAGGTTCATTCTGAACGGTAATCGCATCAATAGGAATCCCCTCTTTTTGCATTTCCTGCACATACCGCACAAAGTATTTGGCGTAAGCATCGTAATATATAGGCTTTAACATCCCGCCGCGGGCATCGTAAGTGGTCTTCATCCATAAGGGAGGAGACCATGGCGAACCCATAATTTTTAGTTTTGGATTTATCGCAAGGATTTCCTTCATTACCGGAATCACATCCACTTTATCCGGGCCGAGATCAAATTTGGCCTGCGTTAAATCCGTTTGCCCTTCGGGAAGATCGTTGTAAGAAAATACTTTTTCATTCAAATCAGAAGCGCCAATGCTTAATCTGATGTAACTTACCCCAATGTTGTTTCCATCGGTGGCAAATAATTCTTTTAATAAAGCAGCTCTGGCGGGTGCCGACATTTTGATAATATGCTGCGCAGTTCCACCTGTTAAGGCATAACCGAAGCCATCAATTGTTTGATAAGTTTCTTTGTTATTTACAGTAATGGTTGGCAGATTGTTTTTAGCTGCAGTAAAACTTAATTTACTTGCTTGTTTGGCAAATAAAACAGATCGATCGGCTTTGGTAAGCCAAACTTCTGGTTGGTTTTGAGCAATAACAGCAAACGAAGAAAAGATAAAAACACCAGTAACAAAAAGGCGAAAGGCTTTGGTAGAAAGCATAGATAAATGATGGTCAGATTAAAAAACAGGAAGAAAGATTTTGCTTTCCCCTGTTAACAATTAAACATTAAGCGTGCATAGAGATTTTATTTTGTTCCACCCCATTCTTTGCTTTGAAGAATTTTGGTATTGTTTAACTCAGCCTGTGGGATCGGCAAGGTCTCATTTTTATTTGCCTGAAATCCTTTAAAAGCCAGTTTAGTTGGAGCAAGTTTCCATCTAACCAAATCAAACCACCTTTGCCCTTCGGCTACCAGTTCCAAACGTCTTTCTTTCATGATATTATCCATGGTTACCGCAACAGGATTTAAACCTACACGGGCCCTTACTGCATTGAGGAAAATATAAGCCCTGGTACCCGAACCAACTGCGGCACCACTTTTCAATAATGCTTCGGCTTCCATTAAATAGGTATCAGCTAAACGTATTTCGTACATATTCTGACCAAAGTTTAATTCTAACTGGCCAACAGCTGCTTTGGTAGAAACTCTTCCAGCATATTTCTCAACAAAATACCCGGTATTATCATTGGCATGTTTGTAGGTTACAATGCCTGCTTTCTCCAAACTATCTAAATTGGCAACCGTAGGTTTATTACGCGGATCGTAGTGAATTAAGTCAAATAATTCTTTGGTTATTGGCATAACACTCCAACCCGAAACATAATCGGGTGCTTGTGCAGCAATTACGGGCACATAATTACGTGGTCCTACCAAAATGCCCATAACATTACCTTCACGGCTCCCAACGTTACCCCAACCCATATTAGAGGTCGTATTGTAGCTGAGTTCTAAGATAGACTCTGAATTGAATTTATTTTTCCAATTCCACAAATCGGCAAAGTTTGGTAATAGTTTATATCCATAAGTACTCGCACCTGGTGCAGTACCGTTAACCAATGCAAACTCAGCTGCTGCTGGCCCCCATTTTTCTTGCCATAAGTAAACCTTACCTAAAACTGCATGAACTGCACCCTGGCTCAAACGCCCTGCATCAGCAGTAGGAATAGTTACAGGAAGAGCAGATAATGCCTCTGTTAAATCTGTTTCTATTTGTTTATAAACATCTCCAGGGGCAACCTGCGTAACGTCGAACATGCCAGACGGCTCTATAGGTGCTAAGATTAATGGTATATTTTTGAAGATACGCACCAAATCAAAATAAAATATAGCACGCAACGCTTTAGCTTCGGCAATATACCTTGCCTTGGTTGAAGCATCCATTGTAATGCCTTCTATTTTTTTCAATAAAACATTTGCACGGTAAACACCGGTAAAACCTTTACTCCATAAATAACTTGGGGCACCCGATAATGAGTTTACCGTATAATTATTCATCGCTTGCATATCTCCTAAATCTGATGGAGAATCGGCACCAGCGAAATGATCATCTGATCCAGAGCTAAATAAATTAAGTTTGGTAAGGTAGCCGCCAGACTGATTACCCAATTGATCGTAAACAGCTACCAAACCAGTAAAAGCCTGTTGCTGGGTTTGATAATAACTTGTCTCCAAAATACGTTCACGTGGATTTACGTCCAATTGCTTTTGACAAGAAACGATTAGTTGAGAAGCAGTTAAAAGGGCTGCAATAGCTAAAATATTCTTTTTCATTTTAATTTTTTTTAGAATCCAACATTTAAACCTACCATAAACGAACGGGCTTGTGGATAAATCCCCCGATCTATACCCAATACAGTTCCACCGATTTCGGGATCGTAACCTGTATATTTCGTAATGGTCCAGAGGTTTTCACTCATCAGATATACCCGAACTTTTTGTGCACCAATTTTTTTAATCACATTATTTGGAAGGTTGTAACCTACCTGAAGGGTTTTTAAACGGAAGTAATCTCCTTTTTCCAAATAATTTTTAGAGAACTTGGTATAGTTTCCGTTAAGATCCTTATCTGCAACACGGGGAACAGTAGTTGATGTATTTGTAGGTGTCCATCGATCAAGAACTGAATTTTGCCAGTTTCCATAAGTTACATCTAAACGCCTTAATCCCTGGAAGATCATATTTCCACCTACACCGTTTCCGAAGGCAACAAAATCAAAGTTTTTATATGCCAGATTAATGGTAATACCATAGGTATATTTTGGAAGCGGACTACCTAAATAAGTACGGTCACTACCATTTATGGTTTCATTTCCATCTAAGTTGGCAAATTTAATATCTCCGGGTTTTGCAGCAGGTTGCAATACTGTACCTCCTGGTCCTTTATAAGCGTTAATTTCTGCCTGTGACTGAAAAATACCAGCCACTTCATAGCCATAAAACTCATTGAATGAACGTCCAATTGCAGTACGGGTGAAGTTGCCCATGCCCTGAAAACTCTGTGCATTATCCTCTATAAACTCTCTTCCGGGCAATAGCTTGGTTACTTTATTTTTCAAGGTTGAGATATTAGCGTTAATACCTAAATTAAGCTCTCCGATTTTTTTTCTGTAGCCTAATTCGAATTCTATACCGGTGTTCTGCATATCGCCAACATTTTCTGCGGCACCACCAGCTGCACCTAAATAAAGTGGAATAGAAGGTGTTTGCAGTACACCAATCGTTTTCTTTCTGAAGTAAGAAGCACTAAGCGTAAAATCCTTAAACAACGTAGCATCTAAACCAATATCTGTTTGGTGAGTTTCCTCCCATTTCAAATCAGGATTTGACAAGGCAGCCGGGCTCCATCCGATCGTACTTACATCTGTAGTACCGAAAGTATAATTACGTCCGCTATTCACCAATGATACGTAACTGAAATCGCCAATGGCATCGTTTCCTGTAATTCCGTAGCTACCGCGTAATTTTAAGAAATTAACGATATTGTTTTCCTTCCAGAAAGCCTCTTTTGTAGGCACCCAGCCTATTGAGGCTGAGGGGAAATAACCAAATCGGTTGTTTGTACCAAAGCGCGAAGAACCATCACGGCGAATAATACCCGTAAACAGATATTTTTCATCATAATCATACGTTACGCGGGTAAATAAAGAGTTAACCACATGCAAGGTAGCATCACTACCATCACCCTGAATATCGGCAGTGGCCGGTTTGTAATTTAAATTACTCTGATAAAAGTCTTGTGCAATGATATTGTTAAACCTTACGTTTAAGCCTCGGTTATTGTTGTCCATATAATAGCCTTGCCCAAAAATTGCGTATGCATGGTGTTTACCAAAACTTTTTGAATAGCTAATGGTGTTTTCCCAGTTGTAATTTAAAGTCATATTCATCTCGCGATAGAAATTTGTCTTAGAATTGGTATTGGAAGGACTTAACCAGAATAACGGGGTATAAGACTCCGAACCATAAAAAGCAAGTTTCGTTCCCAGTGATGATCTGAATTTTAAATTTTCAATTGGTGTAATTTCTAAGAAAGCATTACCAACAATGTTGTGATCCCAACCATAGTTACCCAATCTGGTTTGAATATAAGCCAGCGGGTTACTCATTTCCTGACCAACAGGTCCTGAAATACCATAAGGAAATCCTGTTGCCGGGTCTCTTATAATATTTGCGATGGTATAAGGAGATTTCCCTATAGCAGTTGGGTCGGTTTGAATGACAGGGGTCATAGGATCTAAATGGATTGCCGAACTTAAAGGACCACCGAACTCGCTATTGGTATTACCTAAAGAACTGTTAACCGAATGGCTATAGCCTAAATTCTCGCCAAAACTTATCCACTTGGCAGGCTTAAATGTAGAATTAATACGAATGTTAGCACGATTAAAATTAGAAATCGGTGTGGCTACAATACCTTGTTGATCTATGTAACCAAAAGACGTATAAAAGGTAGATTTATCAGTTCCGCCCGAAACGCTAAACTCGTGGGTTTGCCTGCGGGCATCGTCGTTAAATACCACCGATTGCCAATCAGTACCTTCTCCATAAGATGATGGATTTGCATAAGGAAGTGTTAAAGGGCCATCCGTTGCAGCATTATAACTATTTGAATAGGCTTCATTCCTAATCGTCGCATATTCACTTGCGTTTAACAGTTTTAACTTTTTAGCCGATGCCTGTGTACCGTAAAATCCATTGTAATTTATAGCTAACCTTCCTTCTTTGCCCTTCTTGGTTGAGATAATAATTACGCCGTTTGCAGCTCTGGCACCATAAATTGCCTGCGAAGCTGCATCTTTTAAAACTTCAATAGATTCGATATCTGATTGATTTAAATAACCAATACCACCATTATCAACAATTACACCATCAACAACCCAAAGCGGATCGTTATTACCTGAAGATGCAAAAGAGGTAAAGCCCCTTACCCTCACAGTTGATGCAGATCCTGGCTGGCCATTACCACTGGCAATAGTTAAACCTGATGTTCTTCCCTGTAAGGCTTGCTCTACCCTGTTAATAGGCATCGATTCCAGATCTTTTGCCTTTACGCTAGAGATTGATCCCGTTACAAGTGCTTTTTTCTGTGTACCATAACCTACCACAACAACTTCTGTTAAATCTTTCGAATCGGCTGCAAGCGAAACATTTATACGGCCTCCTTCTGGTACAGTTACCGTTTGTGTTGCCATACCAATTAAACTGATGGTTAATTTACCGCCAACAGGCGCCTGAATACTAAAAACACCATTGGCATCAGTAGATGCAGCTTTGGTCGTTCCATCAAGCTTAACTGTTACGCCAGGTAAAGGGGCACCATTTTGTTCTGTTACTTTTCCTGTAACCGGAATGTCTTGTGCCAATAAGGCCAGCGGAAATGCCATGATACAGTAAATGAAGAATACGAATGTAAATCTTCCTCTCATAGAAATTAGTTTTAAGTTAATATTTGGTTAGTTAGTGACCGGGGCTCTTGGTAGCCCGTTTCATAAATCAAATCTATAGCCCCGCGGTGCAATAGAACAATTTAACGCTACTACACAAACCATACAACAGCACTCAATTAACAAAAAAAAGGGTTTTTTAGGCCTACATAAGCCCTACAAGGAAAACACAATTAAACTGAATAACAGATACTTAAGCTATTTTAACTAAAAATGTTTCTAATTGTAACAAAAATACCAGTTTTAAGGTGTTTTTTGGCGGGCAATGTCGATCAGGAACTCGTATAAATTAGTTTCCGGCTTAAGCTGGAGTTTCTTTCTTAAGCGATATCGGCCCACTTCGATGGCTTTAATGGTTACATTCATCAACTGTGCCATTTCTTTTGAAGATAGGTTCATTGATAAGTAGGCACAAAACTTTAAATCGTTCTGACTTAAATCAGGGTAAAGGTCTTTGAGTTTATTGAAAAATTCGGTGTTTACATGATTAAAGTGAACGCTCATATGATCCAGTTCCTGATCCTTCTTTTCTACATCCTTGATCAGCCTGATGAGGTGCCTGAAACTTGGCGAGCTCTCATTTATATCGTGGTTTTTAATTACAGCCGATATCACTTCTTTAATCTTTGCCAATACCTTACCGCGTTGCACCAGGTGCATGGTCATGGTAGAAAGTTCTTTGTTCTTATAATTTACATCGGCTTCTAACTTTTCGTTCTGCAGCCTAACAATTTCCTTTTCGTTCCGGTCCAGTTCCAGCTGATGAAGGTAACTCATCCGCTCCTGCTCCTTAACGTGTTTTCGCTTTTGCCACCTGATAATCAACCTGATTAACAGCACAATCAAAATCAGGTAAAAAATCCTCATCCATATGGTATTGTACCAGGCTGGCAGCACTACAAAAGTATAAGCTACCACTTCCGATTCGTTACCTATATCTGTTCTGGCTTTAATATTGAAAGTATATTTTCCTGCAGGTAAATTGGTATAATCCTTTTCGCTTTTCGTATTCCATGCCGACCACTCCTTATCGAAACCAACCAACTGATAACTGAATTTAATGTTTTTATCATGCTCGAACAATGTAGAGGAATATTCGAAATGCATCGAATTTAAATTATTGGTGTATTCTGGTATCTCGTTCTGATCCTGTTTGGCAGAAATTACGCTCTTGGTTGTAAAATAGCCACCAAAAACCAAACTATCCTTTTTACCAAGCAGTTTAATCTGCCCGAGCACTACAATTGGTTTGGTTATGTTTTCGATGTATTTTTCATAGTTAATATGATAAGCTCCTTTATTTGCCCCAATAAATATATTCTTACTATCTAAGGGGTAAATAGATTCGAAGCCACCCACTACCTTCCCGTCTAACTCGGGCAGATAAAAGATACTAAAAGGGTTCGATCCCGATGGCCGGCTAAAATCGATTACACCTACCTTTTTATTGCTTACAAACCAAATGTTCCCGTCGTTATCCTGCTTCAAATACTGCACCGAAATCCCTTTTATCGCATTGGCCAATAGCTTTAAGGGGACAAATTTTTTCTTTGTGTTATCGTATTCATAAACGCCGTTTATAGTTGCAATTACCACCCTGTTTTTAATATGGTACACATAATTGTACAGTTTAGAGGGTAATCCATCACGGTCAGTATACATGGTGGTATGCAGTACACGTTTATGATCGGGCTGCAATTCTATTTTATATACCCCATGGTAAGGATGCGATGCCCAGATATGATCGGGGTTATTATTATCTGCTACAATAAACCGCAGCGGCTCATTTATCCCATCTATTCTTCCGCCATTCTTAAATACGCCATTCTTATAATTTAAATGCTGCAAACCCCAGTAAGTGCCTGCAATAACCTCGCTGCTTGGGTAAACCCGATCTAAAGTCTGGTATAACCAGGTGCCTGGTAAATTGTAAAGCGGCTTAGCTATATTGTTCTGCACCAAAAGTGTGCCTTCCTCGTGTGCCAGCAACAGCTGGCTGTTAATCTCATCTAGCCCCCAAACCTGCCCTTTGGTATTTTTCACCTCTTCAAAATTCGCGGTGGCATAACTTAAATCTTTAGCCGCAGGATTAACTTTTGTCTTATATAAGCCGTTCGATGTACCCATGTAAAACGATTGGTCAAATTTCCTGAAGGCATAACTGGTAATCTGTTTAGTCCTGTCGGGGAAAATACTTTTAATGGCACTATTGATGGCCACATAAGCAATGCCATCATCTAAAGCCAGCCACATATTCTTATCCCTGTCTTGCAGAATTCCTCTTACATTGTTGTTCTGCAAACCTTCCCTGTAATTGTATTTTTGAATCAGTTCTCCACCTTTGTTCATAATGTATACCCCACCAGAGGTAGTACCTACTACATATAGATTTTGATTGATCTGATCGGCAAAATAAATCCGGTCGTTAAAAAACACATGATCGAGATTGGTTTTTAGCGGTTTAAGCTGATGATTAATCAATAGAAAAAAACCGCCTTTTAAGGTAGAGACCATCAAAGTATCGCCACTATAAGGTAAAATAGCTGTAACAGAAGATTTCTTGAAAACCGGATCAGCACAAAAAGGTCTCCACATTTCCTGCTCGTAAACCATTAAAACCGATTCTTCCGATTGGGCAAATACTTTATTATTGGCTATACCCATAAATAGCCATGCCTTACTGGGTTTATAGTTTTTAATCACCCCATCCTTATAATGCAGAATGGAATTGTTCGATCTGAAAAAAACTTCATCGTGGATAATCGAGATGTCCCATATATCAGCCAGTTTCCGCAGATTTTCGGGTAGCAGGCCTAAAAGCGAAGTATATTTTAAAATCCCTTTCTCATTAGGATAATAAAAACCAAATTCATCCTGCCCACCTACGTAAATCCGGTTTTTAGAGTCGATCCCGATGGAGCGTACCGAAGTATAATTAGGTAAGCGGAACAGGTTCCAATAGCGACCGTTAAAAGTAAGCAGCCCCTCATTGTTCCCAAAATAAAGAATCCCGTTTTTATCCTGCTTAACATCCCAGTTCTGCATACCCGCGTTATACTGCTCATTATTGTAATTTACAATCTGCGGAATGCCCAAAAGATCCTGGGCCGAAGCATGATAACCCATCAGAAGAAAAGTAACAACAAGCAGAAGTTTGTACATATGGTTAGGGATGATTCGCACGCAATAATAAATATATAATTTTAATTCCGGTTAATATTGCTTACGTCATCCACTAAAACAAATCATTTTAAGTATGAAATAGCTAATGTTTATTTTCTTAGGTTTGCCAAGTTGCCTTAGATGGTAAAATTGACTCCTAAGGTGGGGTATGTGCCTGAGGTGGTGAGAAAATTTAATCTTATTTTTTTGGAGCGCAAAGCCTGTAGTCCTTAGGGTTGTTTCAGTCCCGCTTTTACTTCAAGTCCTCTCCCGATGAAAAATCGGGATTGCGGGCTTTCCGTTCAATCGGGGCTAGTTTGCTGGGACTGTGCAATGAAATTAAAAACATATAGTGAAATGTTTCGGTGCCCTAATTGACTAAGGTGGTAAGAAAAAAGAAGAGGTTGTTTTATTTTTAATGTGCAACGTCCCAAGATTTCTAACCATATAAGAAATTTAAGAACATGTAAGCTAATATGTTCTTACATGTCTTATATGGTAAAAATAGTTAGAGAAAAATATTTTGATCAGCATCTGTTAGTTGGTAGAAAATGACTATTTCATTAAATACGGTTCTACCGCTTTTCGCCAGATGGCATAACCGGCCGCATTCATGTGTAACATATCGCCTGCAAAAAGTTCTGGTCTAAGCTGCCCATCTTTAGTTAACATTAGCGGGTACACATTAACGAATTTCGCGTTGGCTTCTCCAGCTAAAAATTTCGCGATCAATGCATTCGAAGCTACTGCCTTTTCTTTAAATTTATCGCGACTCGGACTTGGTTTAATCGAGATGTAAACAATAGGTACCGTTGGCAACTTTGCCCTAATGGCCTGCACTAAACGGATGGTGCGGTTTAAAACAGTATCAGGTGTAACCGTTTCGTTTGGTAAATCGTTCTCCCCCACATACAGTACAATCTGTTTTGGTTGGTAAGGGAAAACAACGTCATTTAAATAAAAGGTGATATCGTTTATTACAGCACCACCTATTCCGCGGTTTAAAGCATTGTATTTGGCAAAAATCCGTGTACAGTCATCCCATTTCCTAATGGATGAACTCCCTACAAATAACACTGGATGAACGGGTGGTTTGTACATTTGATCGTACTTTTTTATGGTTTGCACATCATCCCAAAAATTAGGTTTCTTTTGGGCAGAAGCAGTTACAGTTAAAAAAGCAATCAAAAGGAAACTTAAAAATGATTTTTTCATGCGCATAAGGATTTGGTAAAGGCTCACAATATACCAATATCCTATTTTTCACAATCAATTCAATCAAATTTATTACTGTACATATGTAAAAGAAATAGATTGAAGTTTTCTGTAGAGTAGTGCCTGATTCGCCTGCATTGAGTAATGCAGGCAAACAGGTCTTGCTATCATCAACTAACCAAATATAATGATGAACAAATATAGATCTTTATTTAGAACTATTCTAAATAATTAACAAATTTTAACTAAAAAAGTAGTAAGACATTAATAATCAATTCCTTTAATTTTAAAGAAGAACGCTTAACAACCCCCGGAATGAAGCTTTTTAATAAAAGTTCTCAAAGAATTCTCCTTGCAGCCATCCTAGTATATCAAACTAAGCCTGTTGAAGGTTATTAACGAAGAATTTGCTATGATTAGTATAAAAGAGTTTCCCGCTGATGCCGATTTTTAGAATCTGTCATCCTGAGGGATAATTTATTTTATAAAAATCAATATAAATGACATTTTTTTTGCTAATCGTAGGCTGCGAGAGATCGTCATTCCCAACTCGATTGGGAATCGTAATGCCTTGGTAGGGTTTGTAGGTTGCATTAAGATTCCCGCATGCGCGGGAATGACGACCGCACTATTGGAGTATGTCAATGATAGTGCAACGAAGGATCTTTTATGATAGTTACACTTCAAAAGTTGACGATTGACAGGGTCTTCGACTCCGCTCTCCGTAGGAGTCCTTTGGACAGACGGACAAACAATTAAATTTAGCCCCTAAAACCAGCACTAAACCTCCTGAAATCGAAAGATAAAACCGCAATATGCGCCAGTTTCTGTTTGGTCGAATGGTCGTCATGATCAACCTCCATTGCATCAACATTTGCTACATCATCACTTTTTAGCAAATCTTCATTACTGAGGTTACTTACAATCTGCTTCACCAACAATGGATCGGCCTGTTCGGGCTTATGGTTAAGTGAAAGATATATAGAAGTAATAATCGCATTGATCTGGTAAATGGTAGACTGTACCCCATACAAACCATTAAAATCAATGTGTTTACGCATCGGCTCCTGACTCGCCGACTCAATCGCTTCGCTTAATGCCGATAAACTTAGGTTGGCATTTTTTCTGGCCATGCGCGAAATATTCTCGCCAAGGTTCTCCTTCCTTTCTATCGCTACCTGTAAATAATGCAGACTATCTTTCGTGGCTTTGCTTATTTTCTCTTTCAACTGGCGGCTATCCCATATGGGGAAAAGATAGGTAGCAAAAATGGCAATTACACAACCCCACACAGTGAAGATAATCCGGTCGTGTACAATATGATCGAAATGCCCTTGGTAACTGCCCAATGTTAAAATCACCGCAGGGGTGATAAACAATACACTTACGGTATAATTTAAGCGGTTAAAGGCATAAAAACCCAATAGAAAAATCACCGAAAAAGAAAGCAGCACCGCCGGACTCTTCACAAAATAAATGATGATCAGTCCGACGGCAACCCCGCCAAGACTTCCTTTTAAACGCTGTAAGTTCCGTTTCCAGGTAATAGAAAATTTGGGCCTTGCTACGATTACCAGGGTGAGAAAAAGCCAGTAACTGTATTTGCTCGGTTCTAATTGCCAAATGAGCAAGAAACCAAACAGAAAACAGATGGCTAAACGCAGCGAAAACCTGAAGATGGGCGATTTTAAAGTAAGGTGTTCTCTGATCGAAAATCGATCGCCCGTAATAAACAAGGGGTATGAAATCGATCCGCTCAATTCTTGTAAGTGTTTTTCAGGCGTGCGCTCGTTGCCCCTGATCATTTCGATAATGCGCACAATATCGTTCATATTCGAAACCACCTTCAATACAATTTTACGCTGGGTTTCGTTTAAATGCTCCATTTCCTGCAACAGCAATACGCGTTTCTGGTAATATTCGATATTGGTGGCCACTTCTCCTTTATAAGCCTTAGCCGACCGAACGTGCCTGCCCAGTTGTTCCAATTCTTTGGCCAAAAGCTCAATCAAGGTGGCAATCAATTTTAAACTCGGACCTGTTGCCAGCGTTTTGCGCACCAAAGCATAATCGTAATGTACGGCATTCAACTGCTCGTACAAATCGATCAGTAACCTCGCCCGCTCCAACAACAGTTGACCTTTGGGGTTATCGGGGTTCATGGCGTATTTATCGGTAAGCAACAGATTCCTGATCAGCTCATGTTTCTGGTTAACCTTAATGTGCAGTTTTATGGCATCCTTTTGTTGCAGATCCAGCGGAACATCAACATCGTAATTCTTGGCTTTAGCATTTAAAAACACTGCACTGCTCATCAAACATTCAAAAATAGCATGGTGAAGCGAACGATAAGGGCGAATTAAAATCTGGATTAAACTGATCACATAATACCAAACCCCACCAACCAGGATATAACTACTAAAAGACAGCGGTCGTTCAGGGTGAAGCCCCATCACAAAGGTGCACACAATCAGCGCCATGGTACCAATCAGCGAGAGTTTCTGTCCGTATACGGCAAACATCGAAAAGCTGAAAGCAGCAATAACCACTACAACCGCGGTTAAATAAACATTATCTAAAACCGACGAAACGACCAATGTAGTGGCAAAAAAAACAATAATGCTCCACAGGGCTGTTTTCAGTTTGTTCAGGCGGTTATCGGGCAAGTCGGTTAAACTAATTAACAACGCCCCAACCCCTATTCCCTTTGCCGCCTCCGGCTTGCCTAGATAAAAGAATAAAATAATGGGCAATACCACGGTAATGGTGGTGCGCAGGGCATCAGAAAAATACTCGCCTAAAAAGAAATACGAAATGGTAGAGCCGATGCTGTTTTTGCTCATGTATATGTTAATGATGCTGATAATTGATAAAAGCTGCAAAGATAACAGATTTATAATGCATGCATAACAAATAGCTACACAAAACCAGATACCAATCTGTTCTTTGGGCTTTAGAAGAGTAATTGCGTGTTCATAACTTAATCTTCTGTGTTACTCCGTAGTGACGCTGCGCTGAACACTACGGAGAGGAAGGGGTTCTTATTATTTCCATGCCTGACTGAATACAGCACTTATTGGAGCGATCATGGGAGCAGTTCCGAATTTTTCAGCAAGTTCTTTTTCCACCTTAATTTTTATCTCCTCTATACAGTTAGGATTATGTTTTTTGATCTCCTCATAAACAGGTCCCCACTCTACCAAACCGCATGCAGCTTCTTTTGCGGTTGGACTTACGGAAAAAAGTTTTACTTTTTCAATTGATATCTTTGCAAAACCGGCATCTTTTAGTAATGGTGTTATAAGTGCTTCATTATTCATCGAGGTTGCAAGATTATGCGATTCGGGCAAGGGCTCTTCTAAATATTCTATTGCAATGGATCTGGCAGAATAAGATGCAGCATTATTCTCCAGCTTATCCCAAGTTGTAAATAAAAACAGGCCACCCGGTTTTAAAACCCGATAAGCCTCTGCAAACGCTTTCGATTTATCAGGAACAAACATATACCCGAAGCAACAAACAACCAAATCTATACTATTATCGCTAAAAGGAAGTTGCTGGGCATCAATATTTCGCCAGTCAATGTCAAGGTGGCTTAACGTCTTTTTGGCTACGGCCAACATCTCCTCGCTAATATCTGAAGCGATTAACTTTGCTGAGTATGGAATATGCTCCCGAATATGACGGGTAACACGACCCGTCCCTGCCGCAATTTCGAGCACAACAGAAGCAGGAATGGAGTGAATTCGCTTTGCAACTTCTATAGCATAGGGTTCAAAGAATAATGGGCCGAAAAACTGCTCGTAACGAGTGGCAGTATCTTCCGGCAAATCAGCTGAAGGATCTTTAGTCAAAGTATCGTTCATAACGATTGATTTTATATTTCGTTCAAATACAATAAGTGATTTTGTGACCCCTCAGGGGTTCGAACCCTGGACCCACAGATTAAGAGTCTGTTGCTCTACCAACTGAGCTAAGGAGTCTGATAGATTAAATATAGGGTAAAAAGGATAGTTAACAAAACCACACTCTGGTTAATATGGTTTAAGCACCGAGCAATGTGGCACTTTTTTATTATACTTGGATAGTAATCAATTTATAGATGCAAATAATAGATAAGGTGGCGGATGTGTTTAACATACTGCATGACGGTTCAATTAAAAAATGGCTGAATAATGAACATGTTTTAACGCTTAAAATCTCGTGCCAATATCTAGCCGAGTTGATTCATCCGGATTATAATTTTTTCTTTATTGATTTAGTTGGTGCAAGAATAGTTGAGCTAGAGCCTTGGTGGGATAATATTATGGAGAATGATATACTTATTAAACTTGAAGAAATATTTGCCGGCGAATTAGAAATTCTTTCAGCTAAAGTTGTGGAAGACAAAGTTCAGGTTGCTTGCAATCAAAGATCGAAATCTCTATCTTAATATTGGTGGAAATCTGATTATAAGCTGCGAGAATGTAGTTATTCATGATGAGGCGAAAACTGAGCTGTCTTTAAATGAATTTGATAAGATTTGTAACGCTTACTGGGATAGCATTGGTAAATCATGAAACTTTTCTAAGTCCTATCTCTTGCAAGTTTTAGCGCCCTGGCCTAAGCAAAGGCAGGACTTGTGCTTTCAAATAAATCAACACATTAATCTCGCTAAAAAGCTTAACGAGTTGGGTTCGTTAAATGCACATTAATACACCCCATTGTATTTAACTTAAATAAAATTCTATTCATTTACTCAATCACGAAATTGATAAAATAACAGTTGCTATATAAGCATTGGTAGCAACTGCGACAAAACCTAACATGGACCAAGAGACAGCAAACTATATTATAACATACTTTGGCAACTTGATGACTGACAATGAAAAGTTAGCACTGAAACACCATATGCATACCTATAAGACTTCTGATGATCCTAAGATGAGAAGAATTTTGACTAATAGGGGTTGGATTAGAACGGAACCCGAAATACTTAACTTTCTAAAAGACGGCTATGATGAATTTGAGTTGAACATCGCAAAACGAATTATGACGGAAAATCCTGAAAAGGTATTTCTCAACAATTGTTCAAAGTGTAATAAACTTGCAAGGACTCCATACGCTAGGCAATGCCGACATTGTGGCCATAACTGGCACGGAATAACGGTTGCTCAGTTTAAGCTTGACAGTGCCTTTCAATTGACGGGAAAACAATTTTTCTTACTTGGAACAATTGTGAAAGGAGACATCAAAAAAGGCCAATTTATAGATCTGACAATGTTAGGTTTGAACAAGAAACCAAAAATTGAAACAATTGAACTTGCACTTAAACGAAAGGATGGAAAAATACGCGAAGACATTGCGTTTGGCACAAACGAACTGACAGAAGATGAAAAAGAATTCATTAAAAATAAGGGTTCATTTGGAACACTGTTCGACATTATAAATGAAGGATGAACTAAAAACTGTCTTTTCTTGTATTTTTCGATATTGGATCTGAAGTACTTTTACAAAAAATTCGTTCTTCAATTAAACATTAGGAATAAATTCTTCTTTTACTTCTCAATATTCAATACAAGAACAATTCAAAAATGTTATTGGCAATTATATGAAAAACCACACAACCAATAAATATCACATTAACATTTTCAATGATGAAGCATTTACGGAGGGGTCGATTGATAATGTTAACCATTATGATTTTGCTTATTTCGAAAAATCTAAATATCGCTCTACATCAATTTATGGAATAAAAGTTTTTCAAGACAACGTATTAATCAAAAGTGCAGTTATAGGCGCTATTGGTGGTGGAACATCAATTCACAAAACCTCAACAATAATTGAAGATGACAGGCTCTTAATCTGTTGTTCTGACACCATCTTTTGTTTATCAATTCCTGATTTGGCCCTATTGTGGCGTACGCAAGCCGACGGAGCCACCTGCTTCGAAATTTATAAATATCAGGACACATATATTATTCATGGTGAACTCGAAATTTCACGACTTGACAGGGCCGGAAAAATACTTTGGCAACAAGGTGGTGCAGATATTTTCACAACAATTACTGATGAACAAGATTTTGAACTAAGTGAGCATTTTATTATGGCCAAAGACTTTGAGAACAGGGTTTATAAATTTGATTATGAGGGGAATGATTTGAGTAAAAAACCGAGCATCGATACAAGCATCAATAAGTTCAAACAACTTTTTGAAAGTAAGAAAGATGAAGTGAACGAACTGGATATTACCTTTAACGCTCCTTGCAGCGATGAAGATCTTGCAGCCCTGGAATCAAAGCTAAGCTTCCCACTTCCGCCAGATCTTATTGAATTCTATACATTTTGCAACGGATTCAATACGTACGATCACTTATTCAGGGTAATTCCAGTACATGAGGCCGTTGATTATAAAAGCGAGTTAGCAAACAATGTTTTCCATTTTGCCGAATATATGATCTACAGCGACCAATGGTTAATCCAACTCTATGAAGGAGGTCAATATGAAGTTATAAACGGCGATCATGGCACTCAGGAAATGGTAGTACAAACCACTTCTATTCTAAAATTTCTGGAAATATATCTCACAGAAGGTCTTTTCAGCAAATTAGACAACAACAGTTTTTGGGACAGGTTAAATAAAACCCGTGATTAATCCATGATGCGAATATAAGTGGCCGAAATCATAAGACAGATTGCTTCACCCCGCCTCACCATCCCTAGCTTTCAGTTCGCAATGACGTAAAATTTCGCTTTTATAAACCAAAACTTCGGGCCTCCGGCCCCAGACTAATCTAACAAAATAGCTTAATTAATCCATTCCATTCGCCTTCGGGCTACAGCCCATTGTTAAATAGCCCTGATGGAAGTGGATCCCGATTTAAGCACTAGTTTTTACTTTTTTATTGTGTGCCTGCGTGTTTCACAGGTTTCTTCGGGAGAAACGGACAGCAGGACCGAAGCCAGCCTAAGGATTACTGTCTTTGCGCTCCAAAAACCTCTCTAATCCTCATCTCTTTAAGAAACCCCGACTTCTGACACCCGACCCCTGACTTCGGACTTTCTACATAAAAATATACCCATTAAGCGGTATTGATTGCCTCATATACTAATGGGAAATTTGCCAATAACAAACAAACAATAAAGGCATGAAAATAAACAAACTACTATTAATGGCAATGCTTGTGCAATTGGTTACCACATCCAATTTAATTGCGCAGGTAAAAAAATCGGCGACCAAAACGGCTGTTCCGGTTAAAACCAAATACGGTGCTTTAGCTATAGACCGATCTAATGGTTTTTATTATGGTTTTTCGTTCGATCAGCCAAACCGGGCAGAAGCAGAAAAGAGAGCGGTTGACGAATGCAACAAACGTGGCGGATCTTGTAGCATTGTACTAACCTATTCGGGTACAGGTTGTGCAGCGTACCGCACCATAAACGGCAATGTGGGTACCGCATTTGGCTGGGGCATAGCAAAAACCAAAGAAGAGGCCGATGCAATAGCTACGAAAGAATGTTTGAAAAGAAGCGGTGGCATACAACCTACTAACTTTGTTTGGAGCTGTAATGCAGCACAAGCGGCACCGTTAAAAGAAATATACAATGCCTCGCCTGAAATTACAGGTCCGGTAAAAATTGGTAACCAGGTGTGGACAAGCACCAATTTAAACGTGAGCACGTATAGAAACGGCGAGCAGATTTATTACGTGGCCAACCAAAAAGAATGGGAAAAGGTAAGCAGAGAAAAGATTCCGGCTTATTGTTACCTTAATTTCGATAGCAGTAATGAAAAGAAATATGGAAAGCTGTACAACTTTTATGCGGTAACCGATCGCCGCGGCTTAGCGCCTGCTGGTTGGCATGTGCCTAGCAGCAATGAATTCGTAACCCTTATTGCTGCTTTAGGCGGCGAAAAAGTGGCCGGTAAAAAAATGAGGGCTACCACTGGCTGGGACATAAAAGATCCTTACAAATTTGCGCATGGCAATGGCGATAACTCATCAGGTCTCAATTTACTTCAAAATGGCAGTGCGGGTGGTGATGAATATGGCGGTGGAAAATCTTTCCTTTACGGGGTATGGTTAAGCTACTGGTGGTCGAGCACTACTAAATCAAGCGGCGACAGCTTTGCCTACTACCTTGATTTTAACAAATACAGCGAACCGCGGATAACCGATTATAGTAAAACCACAGGTGCCGCGGTAAGGTTAGTGAAAGATTAATTCGCGGTATTATAATATTTAAGAACTTAAAGGTTCAAAATCGCTTACTCAACCGGGAATAATCGAGATTTCCGGTTGATTTTGTTTAAAGGAATAACAAACCAAAACTAATTTAAGTGGTATTTGACCATACAAGGAATTGAAGTAAATATAAGCTGGTGTTTAACCATAGGGCTTAAATTGTTTATTTTTAATAGTTGGATTGCTTCACCTCACAATTCCTCCTTTGGTTATCGTTTGGTTTACGAGTCCAGACTTCGGACCTCCGACCCCGAAATCCAACTAATCACAATATTGTACCAAAAACCCCTCTTTTAACAATTATCAAAACAATTGCCTTTTAAAAGGGATTATATAAGTACACCAATAACATTTGATATGAAAACGAAAATAATAATCTTGGTAGCTGCCTTTGGTTTAGCGTTGTCAGCCTGTAGTGGTAAAAAAGCCGATCAAGAAAATGCCGACAGTATGCACAAGTACACCGATACGAACAAGTTGGTCGACAGTACAAGCACCGATTCAACAGCAGATTCGACCACCAATGCTCCAGCCGATGTTAAACATTAAAGATAATAAACAAACAGCTAGCGCTCATGCCGAAAAGTATGGGCGTTTTTTAATGATTTACCAAATCCAATCTTTTGATGTTAGGTTTCGCCCCCCCAAACCTCCTGACTCCGGATTAATATCCCAACAGATTGCTTCATACGTTTTCTTTGTTCGGGGTACAGCCCATCGTTAAATAGCCCTGATGGGAGTGAAACGGACAGCAGGACCGAAGCCAGCCCAAGGATCACAGCCCATGCGCTCCAAAAAACCTTTCAACTCCAAACTGATCTCTTTTAGTTTTCTCTTTTGAAATGCAAACTTCGGACTAATCCACAAAATAGATTGCTTCACGCCACCTCACCACCCCTAGCTTTCGGTTCGCAATGACGTTCCGGCCTTCAAACTCCAAACGCTCAACGCCTAACTAATTAACTTCCCAGATCTCCAACATACCGATAAGTGTTCAGTTGCACCCCTGTGGGCGTAGTTTTCGTACTTACAAAAGCCAGTTCCCGTGCATTGGCTGTTTCAGAAAAGAAACGTTTGCCTTTGCCCAACAATACCGGGTATACCATCAGCACCACCTCGTCAACCAGTCCCTCCTCTAACAATACAGCAACCACTGTCGAGCTTCCATACACGATCAGATCAGGGCCTTCTGTTGATTTGAGTTCGCGAATACGCGTTACGATGTCTGTACCTAAATCTTCAACAGGTCCCCATTCGAGGCTGTCGGGCCTATGGGTAGCCACGTATTTTTTGCCATTATTTAAACTGTTCGCCATCGGATTATCGCCCGCCTTTGGCCAGTACTGCGTCCAGCTATCGTAGGTTTTGCGGCCGAGCAGCAGATCGATGTGAGTACCCTGAGCTTCCAGTACGGCTGCCAAGCCTTCCAAACTCCGGTAAGGTGTTGTCCATCCGCCATGCGCGAAATCCGCGCTGTTTTCGTGCTGCATCACGCCATCAAGCGAGATGTGTTCCATTATTTTGATCTTTCTCATCTAATTTCTATTGATTTGATGATGATAAAGTTACAACGGAAGGCTTACGAGCATGAGGGGTAATCATGACAATATAAAGGCGTTTTTATGACTATTTATATTGGACGTAAGATGGTATTGGAATGTCCATATATCTTCCATTTTACCGTTTACACGATCATCATTTGGATGTTCTAACTTATATGGCCTTATATTTCTTATATGGTTAATGGTTAACTGAAAAGTCCCGCTGAAAATGGTAAAGGATTTGGAAACGAATGGTTCCGTGTTCTTCGGATAGCGCAGCCCCGCCATTCGCTACAATCTTTTTGTTACTATTATCCTGATTCTATTGAAAGGGGCAACAAAAAGGATTTCCGCTGTTGTGGGGTTTAGTGAGGAGGGCTTGTAACTCTTGGCTAGGTTGAATAGCGATTGTTTTAACTTATCGGTTCCTTAAATTTCTTATATGGTTAAATTGTTTAACTGATTGCCTAAAAAATCTACTAAATTTCTACCTTGTAGCAACTAAATTAACAAGCATGCTCATAGAGTTGATACCAGTAATTGAAATCGGATATAACAATCAAGGGCTAGCTGCACCAGACAAATTTCCTTATTGGGAGCATCCTGAAATTTGGAACGCTTATCACCAAGAATGCTTTCGAAAAGCGGGCTTTAAAGATAAACTGACACCTTATTTAAAAGGTTTTCCATTCTATAAACTCTCAGAAATTACTGATAACAACTTAACCAAACTCATCATTGACCACACGCAAGAAATGAGAGATGGAAAATATGAACGACAACAGGCTGCAACATTTTTTGGCGGTTATGTTTTGAATATTGATAGGCAAGACAAATATTTTCCTCAATGTTGCGGAGGCCTGAGTGATATCATGTATTGGGACAGACTTTCAATGCTACAAAATACTTATTACGAAGGACACCCTTCCCCACAGATCAAATTTGATGGCGACAATATCGTATTTGATTTTTCGGTTGCCGAATTTGATGAACCCTTCCAACCTACACCACAAGAAATTACGCTGTCAATTGATCGACATGAACTCAGAAAGGCAGTTGAAAAAGTTAAAATAGCACTTCAATATTTTGAAAAACGTCTTGATAAGATAAACGATGTCGAAAAATTAAACATTGAAAACATTGGCGGACTTTTAATTTGGAACGATTAAAACTACGGAATAAGATATTAATAGATAAATACCCCACAAATCACAGAGATATCCCCATTCTAGCGCAAGTCTTAGCGCCCCGACCCAAGCAAAGGCCAGACTTGTGCTTTAAAAGTCTCAAATGAATCTATCTAAATTTCGGAAAGCATAAGTTCACAATGTCCTTTATACAAGACCGAAGCCAGTAGCGCTAGCACTTCTTGATTTAGTTGCACCAAAGTTTAAAAATTCTTTATCTTGTTGCCACTAAATTATACGAGATCTTAAAACATGAAATCAAAATTGCCTTTGTTTCCTGCCATTCTGTTGGCAACATTTTTAATAAGCTTTACCAGCACAAATGAAATTACACCATGTTATATTTCATTTAAAACGGCAACGAACCTTACTGCTGCCAGTGCAGACAGATTGCCAGAAAGTTCAGAAAAGGTAAGGATTGTACCAACGGCTGCTGGACAAGTTCAAGTAACCAGAACAGATGGTTATAGAATATTGTACAATAACAACAAGAAAGCTCCATTCGTAAACTTGAAAGTTGAACTTTCCGAACAAAAAGCATATAACCAGGACAAAAAGAACCTGATTGATAATCTGAAATTTTTAAACTCACATACAACGGGCATGGAAACTAAAGATTTGATCGAACTTGAGTTTAATGGCTTTAAAGTTTACGGAATCAGCAGAGCAACAATTGAAACAGGCAGCACCTTAGGTACATTTATTATGTTTCCAGGAAATGGCGTAACGGTTTACTTCTACTTTAACAATATGAAACCGGACTACAGAAATTTTGAAAGTTTAAGCGACTATAAAAAACAACGCAACAGCTTTATGAATGAGTACACAAAATACTTAAAAACCTGCAAGGACAAATAAATGTGATTATAAAAAACTAATATGATTTTGTGACCTTAAATCTCACTCAACGTAAATTACGTTAAATCTGCGGAAGAAAATTACGAAGGGGTTCTCCCGCAGATCACACAGCTATCCGCAGATTTTTCTTTGTAAATTGTCAGACTGAGCGTAGTCGAAGATCAGTCAACTCTGTGTCCTCTGTGCCTTCTCTCTGTGATCTCTGCGGTTAAAACACGATTATTCCGTTAATTTCTGCTTAATCCCTTCAGTAAGTTTTTTCACTTTCATGTAGCCAGACAAAGAACTATTCCGTTTATCAAAGTCGATCACTAACCAACCTTTTTTGGCTTTAAGGTTAAACTTATCGCTGCCATTTAAATTCACAAACAGGTCGATATTTTGGTCTAATCGAAGTTCGTTATTCAATACACTATCCAGGTATTTCTCCAGCTTGCCTGTTTTATCTTTGGCATATTTTGCTTCAAATTTAAAATCGGTATTGTTATCCGTTGTGCTTAGCGATAAATTACCACCGCTATTGTGGCATCCATAACCTAAAGCGCTTAATAAAATCGCGATGCTGTATATTATATTTTTCATGTTTTTGTTGGTTAACTCTTTTTTCTTCCCCCTACCCCCTTTGAAGGGGGACTGGGATTCTCGCCGGGCTCTCCGACTCCAAACCTAGACTTCATCCCTCTACCCTCTTTAAAAGGAGACTGGATTTTTCGCCTAGACTTTCCGGCTCCAAACCTAGACTTCATCCCCCTACCCCATTTAAAAGAAGACTGGTTTTTCGCCCAGACTTCCGACCTCCGACCCCGGACCTCCGAATCCAAACTCCAAACTTAGACTCTGGACTATGGACTCCGGCCTACCCCCCGGCTCTTCCCTTAATATCATCTGCCGCCGTTTTCCGGTCCTGGGTTGATTTTAGATTTTGGTTACCAAAACTATAACTGATATTGAAAGACACCCTTCTACTGATGTAATTATTCTGCACCCTTAAATTCACATTTTGATAATCGAGCGTTCCTTTCCAATAGTTGGTCTGAAAAATATCATCAACATTTAACTTAAGTTTTAAAGCTTTATTCAAGAAACTTTTCTGCACACCTATATTTAAAGCATACTGATAAATAGTAGTCCTTTCCAAGCCTCTAACTTTTGGTGAGTTTAACCAGAAATTGGTTTCTAATGCCCAATTATTGTCTAAAACAATTGAGTTAACCGTATTAAAATTGTAGAATACTTTACTTAAAGCAAAGGGTGCACCTTCTAAATTATCATCATTGAATTTATTATAAGAAACCCTAAAATTGTTTTGCAGATTCCACCATTTGGCAATGGTTACCGGAACAGATAAGCCGGCTGAGTAATATTCCCCGCTGCCAATATTCCCTTGCCCTACAGTAACTATCCTTGTGCTATCGTTTTGTGCGGTTTTACTATCTAAAATTAAATCTTTTGTTTTAGCATAACTCAATGAAAAAAATAATCCACTTTTATAATTATAACTCACCTCAAAATTATTGGTAAACTGGGGTTTTAAGTATGGATTTCCCTGTGCTATGGTATAAGGATCCATATAAAAATTAAATGGATTTAACTGCTGATAATTTGGCCGGTCTATCCGTCGGCCATAAGTGTAACGTAGGTTACTACTTTCAGAAATTTTCTGATTAATAAAAACCGTTGGGAATAATGATAAATAATGTTGTTTTACCGATGTGTTATTGGTTACCGATGTTCCGGTAGATTGGGTATACTCTGCCCTTAAACCAGCCTGAACTTGCCACTTGCCCAAATCTTTTGATAAATTTGCATAAGCTGCATTTACGTTTTCTTTGTAAATAAAATTGTTGCTTTGCCCTAAAACATTTTGCCATTCATTATTTACCAATGCCAATGATAAAAAATCGTTATTGGTTTTAACATAAGCACTTTTTAAACCCGTTTCCAATTTTATAGTTTTTGATATAGGCCAGGTAAAGTCTGTTTTTGCAGCATAAATATCAATGGCTGTTTTACTATCGTTTTTAATGGTTGTATTGTTGTAAACAGTGCCTTTTTCATCGTAAAAGTTAGTGTTAAAATTTTCCAGACCCGAGTAATCAAAGCCGGAGTAATCGGCATCAAAGTTTAAGCTGGCACCTTCCTTTTTAAAATCATGCCTGATATTAAAATTGGCACTATAATTTTTGTTTGGGGTATTCGCATCAGAATATTGGATTAACGAATTATTGCCTGCAACTCCATCCTTAATTTCATTTATAAACGTTTGAGAGAAATTATCCAATTTACGTGTGTTCGTACTGCCATCAAGCATAATACCAATGGTTGTTTTTTCACCTGCGTAATAATCTGCACCTAGTTTTGCGGCTAACCTCGATCCGGTATATATTTTCTGAAAATTTTGGTTAAACATACTCTGTAAACCATTGGCATTGGTGCTCCGCTCTAAAAATAAATTCGAGAAATTATTATTCTTTGAAGCATTTGCATTGGTGAAAAAATTCCACTTTTCTACTCGGTGATTTAAATTGAAGTTAAGCTCCGATCCATAAATATTGGTGGGTAAGTTAGCCCTTATTGCATTGCGATAGGTTGATGAAACACTTCCGTTGGTTCCAAATGCTTTGTTCTTTTTCAGTTTAATGTTGATGATACCCGCGTTGCCGGCAGCATCATATTTAGCCGATGGGTTAGTAATAATTTCGATGGTAGCAATCTGGCTGCTGCTTAAGCCATTCAGATAAACCGTTAAATCGGCACTCGATAAAAAATTGTTCTTCCCATCAATCATCACCATTACACCCGATTTATTGTTCAATAAAATCTGGTCATTTTGCCTGTCTAATTGTACACCAGGTGCCTTCTCCAAAATTTCAAGCGCCGTACCACCTGTTGCAATAATGCTGTTCTCTACATTCAGCACCATTTTATCGATCTGATGTTCAATAAAAGGTTTCTTGCCCTGAATGCTCACTTCTTTCAATTGTTTGGTTAAACTTTCGATCGTGATGGCAGGTAATTTCATGTCTTCGTTAAGCGAAAAATGAGTGGTCTTTTTACTTTTGAAACCAACTATAGAGATCGACAACACATATTCACCGCTTTTCAACTGATCAATTGCAAACTCCCCTTCAATATTGGTCGATACACTTTTAACCACCATGGTATCTGAATAATTTAAAACCCGAACAATCGCAAACGACACTGGAACAGTCTTTTCATCAACAATTTTCCCTGTAAGTTTATTTAATTTTTGGGCAAAAGAAGCCCCACATGCCATAAAGCATGCAACTAGCGTAAATAATGTTTTCATGGCTTCTTCTTTTTAGGTGTTATATTTTTAGTGCTGAGATAAATCCGTCATTGCGAGGCACGAAGCAATCTTAATGCTTTAGCTAGGATTTATTCACTGAATTATTCCCCACCCATTGTAGTAGGATTGCTTCGTTCCTCGCAATGACGAACCTGTTTAGGTTTCTCCGCCCGAAATGACGGAACTATTATTCAGTCGCTATACCCAACTCTTCCTTCACTTCCCTAATCCTGTTTGATACAGAATCCTGATAAATGGTATCCGTAGGTTTGCTCTTTTTCAATAGTTCCAAATCGAATAGTTCTCCTTTTAGCTTTTGCTTTTTTAAGGCCTCTTCTTTTAACTGAGCGATGCATTTCAAACCATCCTCCGTCATGATCCAGGAAGTGTAATCATTTTTGTCGCCTTCCTTTTCGCCGCAATCCCAGGTTCCATAATTATTTACATACCTGTATGAATCTTCTTTTAAGATCACTTTTGTTCCAACCGGAATTTCAAGATTTAACCTTACTTCCTGGTTTCTCCAAATGGTTCCTTTCCTCAATTGAAACCGCGGACTAAAAATCAGTTCCGAATCTTTCATTACATAATTGTAGCTAATGTTCTGCGCGTTTTGCAAGGCACTTTGAAAAGTTTTACCCTGCGATTCGTACTTCTGTGTTAAACGGGTAATACCGGTTTCGCTTTTGTTAATATCAATGCGGATATGGTTCGGCGAAACAAATGGTCCGTCTTCAAAATCATCAACTACAATCTGGTGGCGGTTGTTCGCATCAATGTGGTAAGCCACGCTATCTTCTTTACTGAAATATTTACTTTTATCGATGTTGATGGTATATACCGGATGAGCTTTTAAGTCGGTTGTTTGTGTTAGCTCTGCATGCTGCTTAAATTCTGATGATATTTTAGCCGCTTGATAACCTGTTATAGCTACACCAGCCAACCAGATAATTAACAGGGCAAAAGAAAGTGTTTTGTTAATGGCCTGTCTGTTAAAAGCTACCCTGATCGAGAATAACACCAAGGCTAAAATCGGTACAAAGCAAACAATAAATGCACCAAATAAAATTGCCCCCCTATTGCCTTCATTTATAATAGAAAATGGAAAGTATTCGTAAATACTGGCATCCCAAAATCCCTGAAAAGCGGCCGTACCAATAATTAAAGTAATTAAAAAGAGTACGCCAAACACAACGATGAAACCCGCAATTACTTTAAAAATAACCTTTCCGGTGCCCGAAATAAAGCGGCCCAGCCATTCGAAAAACTCTCCGATAAAATTCCCTAAACGGGCAAATATTGGCTGAGCATGTTTATTTACTTCTCCCAAGCGTTCCTTAACGGCCTGTAGCTCTTCATCTAAGTTCTTTTGGAAACCCTGAAGATTTGCAGGTTCGCCTTTCATTTCCATCCTTTCGATACGCGATTTGGCTTTTGGCATAATGATCCAGAGTATGGCATACACCAACAATCCAAATCCACCGGCAAAGCTGATCAGTAATGTAGCCAATCTAATCCATTTAGGATCAGCGTTTACATAATGTGCAATACCTGCACAAACACCCGCTACCACGCGGTCGTCCATATCGCGGTACAGTTTTTTCTCCGTGTATTGGTATTGATAGTTGTTATTGATTACAGGCTCTTCTTCACCTTCCTCTACCGTATCAAAATCCTGCACCTTGCCCATTTGCGCAATCACAGAATTTACGTTGGCCGAATCTACCACTTGTTTTTTCTGCTCTTCCAATTGCTCGGTTAACAGTTCCGCAATCCGGTTTTCGATATCCGTTACAATTTCAAGGTCATCTGCATGGTTGGCAAAATATTGTTTTACTTCGTTCAGGTAGGCCTTTAAGAGTTCGTAAGCACTTTCTTCAATATGAATAATCGTGTTCCCTATATTTATGATGATGGTCTTTTCCATTTCCTTTTTAATATTTATGAATTGGCTCCTTTTTGTGAAATACCTACAGCATAAGCCAGCTCCTGCCAGGTTTGATCTAGTTGTGATAAAATACCCCGACCATCTTCGGTTAAGGTATAATATTTACGCGGTGGACCTGAGGTAGACTCTACCCAGTTGTAGCTTAACAAACCGTTGTTTTTAAGCCTCGTTAATAATGGATATAATGTACCCTCAACCACCAATAGCTTTGCCGCCCTTAATTCGGCAATAATATCCGAAGCATATATTTCGCCCCGTGAGATGATTGATAAAACACAGTACTCCAGAATTCCCTTCCGCATTTGTGTTTGCGTATTTTCTGCTATCATAATACAAAGATATATGTTTTGTATACTACCATGCAATACATAGTACTAAAATAAATTAAAACAAGCAAGTAAATAACTCATTATCAGGTAATTAATTTTTAATAAAAATTTTATGTTTAAGGTTAAGTGAATAAAAACTAAATATTTATAGCTTTTTTTAGTAAAGCAGGGTCCTGTAATGCTCAGGTTTCTACAGTCCTGCTATCACCTATAGTCCCGATTTAGATACCCTTTAAATATAAAATATTCGATAAAATCGGGAGCTATTTGGTTCTATCAGTTTAAGGTGGGGGGCTGGTGTTACTATTAATGGTTTTTGGGATAATGCCAGAACAGTCCCTTGTAAATAAACCCGACAGAGTGGGTAGCCCGCATCCCGATTTTTCATCGGGAGAGGACTACAAGCGATGGCGGGACTGCAGAACCTATGAAAAACAGAACGTAGATTTTCGAAAAGAAGAATTACTAGTAACCGTTTTAGATTTTTTCAATTCTGCCCGTACACATGCTTGACCAGATTTCGAGGAATTAAATATACAAATACTATAGATTTAATATATTTTAATAATTTTGCAGCGTCTTAACTTATTTTCATGAAAAAATCTATTGCCAGCATTGTTGCTGAAGCAAACGAAAGCGGCGAAGGAACGCTCAAAAGAACCTTGGGCCCAATCAACCTTATTTTAATTGGCGTAGGCTTAACGCTTGGTGCAGGTTTATTCTCCATTACAGGTTTGGCAGCAGCAAATCACTCTGGCCCGGCAGTTACCCTATCTTTTGTTATTGCAGCATTGGGCTGTGGTTTTGCAGCTTTGTGTTATGCAGAGTTTGCCTCCATGATTCCTGTTGCAGGCAGCGCCTATACCTATTCTTATGCTACCATGGGCGAACTTTTCGCCTGGATTATAGGCTGGGATCTGGTATTGGAATATTCTGTTGGTTGTGCTACCGTAGCCATCAGCTGGTCGCAGTATTTAACCAAATTTTTAGCCAGCCTGCATATTTATCTCCCTCCGCAGTTAACTTTATCGCCTTTTGAAACTGCTAAACTCGCCGATGGCTCTACAGTTAATGGTATTATTAACATTCCCGCAGCATTAGTGGTGGTATTAATGACGGCCATATTAATCCGCGGCACCAAAGGCTCAGCCATTGTAAATGGGATCATTGTATTTCTTAAAGTTGGAGTGGTGTTGGTTTTTATTGCACTGGGTTGGCAATATATCGATCCTGCAAACTACCATCCATACATCCCCGAAAATACCGGAACCTTTGGTCAGTTTGGCTGGAGCGGTGTTTTACGAGGTGCTGGTTTAGTATTTTTTGTATTTATCGGCTTCGATGCTGTAGCTGCTTCGGCACAGGAAACAAAGAATCCAGCGAGAGATTTACCAATCGGCATCATTGGATCATTAGTGGTTTGTACGGTCTTATTTGGCCTGTTCGGGCATGTGATGACTGGTCTGGCCAATTATAAAGAATTTGCCAACAGTGGTGCTCCAGTAGCCATTGCCATCGAAAAAACACCTTACTCATGGTTAAGTCAGGCCATTATTTTGGCTATTTTAATCGGCTATACTTCTGTAATTTTAATCGATTTAATGGCGCAATCGCGAATGTTCTACTCCATTAGTAAGGATGGATTATTGCCAAAGATGTTTTCTGATGTACATACTAAATTTAAAACACCTTACAAATCGAACATTATACTTTGTGTATTTATTGGACTTTTTGCTGCATTTGTCCCCATGAATGTGGTTGGCGAAATGACAAGCATTGGTACCTTGTTGGCCTTTTTAATGGTTTGTGTTGGCATCTTGATCTTAAGAAAAACAGATCCCGAAGCTAAACGTCCATTTAGAGTCCCTTTTGTACCTTTAATTCCTATTTTAGGCATTTTAACCTGTATTGCCATGATGGTATTTCTACCTTGGGAAACCTGGGTTAGACTAGCGGTGTGGTTAATTATTGGCTTAGCTATTTACTTTTGGTACGGTAAAAAGAATAGTAAATTAAAAACCCAGGAAGACAATGCAGCGCAATAGCTAATAAACTCATTATTATACACATAGCACGCTTAAGCTGTTTGATTTTCTATACAGTTTAAGCGCCTATTTATCACACAATTGTATTTTAAAAAGCATAAATATCAGTCGAATAATAAAAAAGCACAAGTTATTAACAATTCAACATTTTTCTTAGCTTTTGGCTTGGGATTTGCCCTAACAAGATTAACCCTATTAAACTCATTCCTATGCTTATTAAATTAGACACATCCGTTTTCAGGCTTTCCAGACACAAAGCAGAAAGCGAAAAAAAAAGTGTTACACCACTTACAAGAGCGCAATGGATTACTGCCGATAGAATCGTAATAGCAGCGATATTTATTGCAACAATTGTTGGCGCAATCTTATTTTAATTTCCGATGGTTGATCAAAAATCTTCAGAAATCATTTCCTTGTTCATCACCACTGCGGCCATTGTTCCTGCAGCTGTAATGATAGATAGCGACCTGAATAGGGTTGCACAATCTCCTGCGGCATAAACGCCTTTGGCAGTGCTTTGCTGCTGCTCATCTACTTTTATTGTTTTTAAATCTGTTAATTCAAAACCGAGCTGTTCATGGAAATTGAGATGTTGCTCAACATCAGATTTTACATATATAGCTTTTAAAGCCAATTTTTCGCCGTCCTTAAAAACAACATCTTTGAGATAGCCATTGTTGTGCAGCAACTCAACAACCTCATCTTCTATAATGGTGATTGATTTAGATTTCAATTTTTCAGCCTGCTCGGCGCTTAGTTGCGATTTACCGTTGGTTAAAATCGTTAAATCTTTGTTCCAAAGGTGTAGGTTTTTGGCCATCTCAAATGCATGCTCACCATTCATTAACAGGCCTATTTTTTCATTCTTCACCTCGTAACCATGACAATAAGGACAGTGTATAGCAGAAATAGCCCAGCACTCAGCCAAACCTTTAATATCAGGCAGCACATCTTTTAAACCTGTGGCCAACAATATTTTTCGTGTAGTAAAATTTTCGCCGTTTTCTACGCCAACATTAAAACCTCCATCTATTTGTTTGGTCGAAGTAGCTTTCCCTTCCAAAAATCTAATAGTTGGATATTTCAATACTTCGGCCTTCGCAGCTTTAGAAATATCCGCAGGCTTATGGCCATCGTGCGTTAAAAAATTATGCGAATGCGGGGTTTGCCTGTTGCAAGGTTTACCAGCATCGATTACCAATACATTTCTGGTTGACCTACCCAGAGTTAAAGCAGCAGATAAGCCAGCGTAGCTTCCACCAATTATGATTACATCAAAATCCATATCTAAATCTTTTACTACAAAGATCCGAAATGAATTATCAAACGCAACATTATTGCATTAAATGAATGTCATTTTTATTTTCGGAAGATTGTAGCCTTAATAAAGCCACCATAATACAAGCGCTCCTCAACAGTCAGATAACTGGCTTTGAGGAAGTAAGGATTCATATCGATAAGCTGATGCGCTTCTACTATATCCAGTAATTTAAAAAAGCCATACATCGATCTGAGCAACAACCATTTCCACCAGTTCCCGTTGGTTTTGTTGAGCGAAAAATCGACCAGGAACCATAATCCATCTTTCTTTAAATACTCATTTAACTGTTCAAACACCTTTGCAGCGCGTTGTTCCGCAAAGTTATCAAACAGAAAGGGCGTTAAAATTGCATCAAATAATACATCAGTTTTAAAATCCTCAATACCAATATTTACAAATTCAACGTGATTATTTTTATAGTTTCGTTTTTGAGAAAGCGCAATCATTTTAGCAGATATTTCTACATAAACAATCTTTAATCCGGTACAAATCTTCGAGAGCTCTTCCAGAATCCATCCTGTTCCACCACCTACAATCAATATACTGTTACCCTCCTGAATATATGGAAGTTGATTGATCTGCGCATTAACCTGCGATTTAAAAAACACCAAACGGCTTAAAGCATCATAATGACCAGCAATTTTATCGTAGTTGTTATTCATTGGTTAACTGTTTAATTGTTGAAATTGGTTAATTGACATACCACCGATTAACCAGTTAACCGATTTAAACAATTAACCCCTATCGCACAAACTGCATCCCGATTATTCCACATATCGCCTTAAACAAAATAAGTCCATCAATTACCATCAGATAATAAAGGATGTTTTTTCTTCGGTGCATGGAATAGGCCACGTAAATGGTCATGATAAAAGGCAACACGTTAAATAAAACCTGTGGCCATCCAAAACCTTTGTAACGCGCAAATATACCTAAAGAAACTAAACCTATAATCAGCAATGGAATCAGGATACTGAAAATTGTTCTGCGCAGACCATAACGTACTACGAATGTTCTTAAATGTTTATTGGCATCGGTTGGATAATCCTTAATATCAAAAATGATTGCATTTACGGTGCAGAACATCCAGTTTTTAATAAATAGCCAGGTCCACAGTACAGAATCATGGTAGCCAACCCCAGTTTCAATTTTAAGCATAATCAACGGCAGCACATTGGCACAGCAGGCCCATACAAAACCGATTACAAAAGCTTTTAACCAGCCTGTGTTCCGCAGATTAAATTGGAGGAAAGATCTGGGCAACAAACCATAGTATAATCCTCCTGCAATGATGATAATGAATATAGCTACCCAATAACCGATTGGCAGGGCTAGAATATGCTGAAAGTTTTGATAAAGCAGGTTTATAGCCAACAGCATACAGATAATAAAAAGTATAGCCTGACTCCAGTTGATGAATGTTTTATGTTTGAAATACCATTGATTGCGTGGGTTAGTTGCAGATGGTTTGATAGAAACCTTGTTGTAAGCGTAAGTATAATAGATGGTTGGCGCTAGAAACAACAGCAGGTAATAATTTAAAGAGTTAAGTGGCAACCTCAATTGGAAAGTAGCTTCGAGCGTTAAGGCAACAGCTAAAATGCCCACGAAGTAGTTTCCAAAAAAAATGAACCTGATAACTTTACCAAACATTTACCGCAATTTTTCAACTGGCAATTTCGGATATATAATTGAATAAGGTAAATAATATTGGTTAAAATAATTGATGCTCGTTATTGGCACCTAATAGTATTGTTTGGCAATTTAACTCAAAATTGTCATTCTGAACGCAGTGAAGAATCTTTAGGGAGCGATCTTGGACTTCAAAGGAAAGGAATCAATCACAGGTGGTATTTTTAGGCGTCAAGGATTCTTCACTGCGTTCAGAATGACAGCACAAAAAAAGCCTTTTAGTTGTACTGAAAGGCTTCAGTGGGAAATGATCCCGATCCGAATCGGGACGCCTCCCTCGGTATAAAGGAGGTGCTATAAACCAATTGATGCAATCAATTTTTCTATCATAACCCTACTTTTCCATTTTTTGATCTGGCTTTCCTTAATCCTTGCATCTCTTAAGTTATCGAAAATCTCGAACCATACAATAAACCAATCGCCAGTATGTCCGGTAAAACCTGAATGGTTGGTATTGTGTTTTTTAACCGTTCCGTTAGGATTAATAGTAGAACCGATATAATATTTATCGCTAATTTTGGAGAAAAGAATATAAGTATAAAATATCTTTAATAATTATCATTTATTTCGGGATGTCTATTGTTTTTAGAAATCTTAATAGGACGGTGATTTCTATAAGAATAAAAAAAAGTCTTCAATATTATTGAAGACTTTTAGGTGTGGGAAATGAGGGGTTCGAACCCCCGACCCCCTCGGTGTAAACGAGGTGCTCTGAACCAGCTGAGCTAATTTCCCTATTGGATGTATTTCAAAGTTTTATAAAAAAGCCTTTCAGTTGTGCTGAAAGGCTTGGTGGGAAATGAGGGGTTCGAACCCCCGACCCCCTCGGTGTAAACGAGGTGCTCTGAACCAGCTGAGCTAATTTCCCTTTTATAATTTTGTCAAACTTAATGTCCCATCCTCCGTTTGGGAATGCAAATATAGCGCTATAAAACTGTTCTGCAAATCTTTTTTTCTTTTTTTTCAACTTAATAAAGTTTCGAGGATTTTGTGCGATTGTACCACCCCGAACGACGCCGTATGTAAGGTATAGAAAACCAATATCTTATCTAACAGAAATCGTCGCTGCGTGTTGCTCATTTTTATTTCAGAAATTTTTTCGAGTGGTGTATTAAAAAGCGAAATAAACCCGATGGCATCTTCTAATAGGAGATAATTGGAGTGGATTGGCAGTCTGGAAGTAAACTCTCCCTCCTGCAGATCGAAATAAATCTGGTCGTTTCTTCTTTTCTCATTAGGCGAAAAACCTAAAAAACGGGTAAGTTTTAATAAAAACGACAAATGAAAATTGGGATTGATCTCTTCAATTTCATCAAACCAGGCAATCGAATTAAAAATATAATCGAATAAACTCTCATCGGCTGATTGTTGCCTGATGCTTTTATACAATACCTCATTTAAAAAAATAACGATACTGGTTTTAATCATATCGTAAGGGATGCTTTTAAAAACAGGCGTTTGCCGAACTTCAGATATCCTTTGAATATTGGTATTTGCTTTATGATAAACCACCATATCCAACAAATGGAGCGATTGCAGCATGTTCATCTTAATCTTCGCTTTTGGCTTTTTAACGCCATTAATGAGATAAGACTGCATGCCGAATTTATCGGTAAGCACCTGCACTACTACACTGCTTTCACTGTAATTGGTGGTCTTTAAAACAATGCCTCTAACTTTGTGCAACATCAGGTTAAAACATTTTTTTCAAAAGTATGTTATTTGTGCAAATTTAATTGCGCAAAAAGTAATCACGTTTTACAAATAAGATTAGTTTTGCCGTTAATATTATTATTAAACTAAGCTGCACATGTGGGTTAAGCTATCGAGATTCATTCTTCAGAACCGTATCGCAATCATCGTATTTTTTTTATTAGGTACAATTTTCATGGCTTATCAGGCCAAAAATGTAAAACTCTCCTATACAGGAAGTAAAATTCTGCCCGTTACCGATAGTGCATTCGTAAAATACAACGCCTTTAAAAAGACCTTTGGCGAAGATGGAAGTGTAATGGTGGTGGGAATACAATCGCCTGATATTTTTAAAAAAGAAGTTTACAACCAATGGGTCCAGCTTTCTAACGATATTCAGAAATTAAAAGGCATTAAACAGGTTTTATCATCAGGAAGGATTTTTCAACTGGAAAAAGATACTGTAAACCAAAAATTTGTTTTAAAGCCGCTTCCTGGTGGTTTGGTTAAAACTGACACTGAGATGGATTCGATCAAGAACACCATTTATAGCAATCCTTTTTTCGAAGGACTGGTTTACAACCGTCAGAATGCCACCTTAATGGCTATTACTTTTGACACTAAAATCTTAAATACTGCTGAGCGTAACCCTATTTTAAAAGAAATTGAAGCCAAAGCCAAAGCTTTCCAGGCCGCAACAAAGATACAGGTACATATTTCAGGTTTACCTTATATCCGTACCGCGGTAAGTAAATTGGTAAGTAACGAATTTGTATTGTTTTTGGGCTTATCTATTTTGGTTTCTGCGCTAATCTTATTGTTTTTCTTCAAGAAATTTTATGCCGTATTCTTCCCTATTTTAGTGGTTGTGATGGGTGTTATCTGGAGTATCGGCACATTGGTACTATTTGGTTTCGAACTTACTATTTTAACAGGGCTGATTCCACCGCTTATTGTGATCATCGGTATTCCAAACAGTATTTTGTTACTGAATAAATACCAGAATGAACTTAGAAAAGACGGCGATAAACAACGTGCTTTGAGCGTAACCATAGAAAGAATTGCCATCACAACGCTAATTGCGAACATTACCGCAGCCATTGGCTTTGGTGTATTGTATTTTACAGGCAGTGAGCTATTGATGCAATTTGGCAGTGTAGCCTCTATAAACGTAATGATTACCTGGTTAATGTGTTTATGTTTAATTCCAATTATCTTCAGTTATTTGCCAGCGCCTAAACTTAAGGCACAAAACCACATTGAAGAAGGATTTTTGCATAAATTATTAGTCAAAACCGATACGCTGGTGCAGCACAAAAGTGGATTGATTTATATGGGAACGATTATCATATCCATCATTGCCTTTATTGGTGTGATGAAAATCAATGTTAATGGTTATGTGGTTGATGATCTGCCTAAAAACTCCGAAATTTTAACGGATTTAAAGTTCTTTGAGAAAAATTTCGAAGGTATTTTACCCTTAGAAGTAAGCGTAGATACGAAGAAAAAGAACGGCGTTTTCAATTTAACCAATCTGAAAAGAATGGAAAAACTGGAAAAAATGATTTCTTCCTATCCTGAGTTTTCGCGTTCTATTTCGGTTAATATGGGCTTAAAGTATGCTACCCAAGCCTTTTATAATAATGATTCTACCTTTTTTCGTTTACCGGATAATTTAGAAAAGAATTTTATCCTGGCCTACATTGCCAATGGCGGTAAAGGAAATGCAAGTTTGTTAACCAACTTTATCAGCAAGGGTAATCAGAGTACAAGGATCAGTTTTCAAATGGCTGATGTTGGCTCAAAACGTTTAGACGCCATTATGGCCGAATTGAAACCGCGTATCGACAGTATTTTGCCCCCATCTAAATTTGATGTAGAACTTACGGGATCGAGCATTATCTTTTCTAAAGGAACGGATTATATGTTAAAGCATTTAGTAGAAAGTATAGCCCTTGCCATTGTATTGATTTCCCTTTTAAGGTTGGCACAATTTAAGAGTTTGGGTATTATGTTTATTTCACTGTTGCCCAACATTGTTCCGCTAATTATTACCGCAGGGATTATGGGTTATTTTGGAATTTCCTTAAAACCTTCAACCATATTAATTTTTACCATTGCATTTGGTTTAGCTTCCGATCAGACCATTTATTTCTTAACCCGTTACCAGCAGGAATTAAACCTGACCAATTTCAGCGTACCTAAAGTAATTACAGATACAATTACGGAAACAGGCGTGAGCATGACACACATCGCCTTAATCTTATTCTTCGGCTTCGGAATTTTTACGGCATCTACTTTCGGAGGAACGGTAGTACTTGGCCTGCTCCTATCCATAACCTTATTGGTCGCTTTAATTTTCAATTTAACTTTATTACCAGCACTGGTATTATGGTTAGATAAAAAGAAAGTAAGGAAACTGGTATCTGATGAAGAATCGGCAAGGAATGCTGGTGAGTTTGACCATTAATCAGTTGGGAGTTTTCAGTTTGGAGTTCAGGGTGCCTAATCTGAAACAGAATAAATACCATTCATTGCCTTGGGTTTAAACCCAAGGCAATTTTATTTTAGATAAAAATTCTCCCATGGTTCGTGTCCTCACGAACCATCAGTTATGTTTTCGGTCCGTGGAGACACATACCGAGGCATGGGGATCAGGATGACGATCGCGTAAGAAAAAGTAGCAAATAACAGCCCCTCTATAACAAAAATATAAGTCAGCTATAGATCCATTAATCTACAAAATCACCAATCCCACATTCCAACCCAACCATCCCGTATATCTCGGATCGTTAAAAGAGAAATCTTTATGTTTTTCCTGCAACAATCCAAATTCACCAATTTTGGTGTTTTGTTTGGTGTAATAAACATTAACCGATGGACCGCCTTGTACGGCCAGCCATTTATTTATCCTGATATTTATTGGCAGCTCAAATTTATTCAGCAGATTGAGGTAATCCCAGCTCCCCTGGTAAACATACTGGCTACTTATTTCTGGGTTTAAAGAAACGCTTTTAAACAATTTCATTTCCTTTCCAAAACCTAAGCCGCCGGTATATATTTTCTCAGCTGATTTTTTGTTCGTGCCAAACATTAACATATTGTATAAACGTTTGCTGCCACCTTTATAAGCCACATTAAAATTAGTGCTTTCATTGGTACTGAAACTAAATTTATGATAACCTTTTAATGCAATATTGATCAACCCAATTGAATAACCATCATTTTCATTTGAAACATTTAATATCCCAATTTGGGCTCCTTTTAAATTTTTAGCGTAATTAATTGCGCCAATCTGCAATCCACTAGCAGTTTGTCCGGTAAAATTTGTGAGCGTGGCCAGGTTTACACCACTGCTTTCTTTATTGATGTTGGCAATGCCGCCAATCTGTATTCCACTTGTTCTACCGCTTACTACATTACCTCCAACTCCAATTTGAACACCCTTGGTATCTTTGCTAACCAAGTTTAAAGCCCCAGTTTGAAAGCCTTTTAAGGTTCCGCCTATGGCATTAAGACCTAAGGAAAGTTGTATACCTTTTACATCCTCATTAACGCGGTTATAAATTCCACCTAATTGAAAACCTTCGAAACTCTTACCTACGCGGTTATAAGCCAAGGCGATCTGAGCCGCCCTAACATCGCCTATAACATAATTAAACAGGCCAGCAATCTGCGCTCCACGAACATCCCCCCCGACTAGATTAAAGGCCCCAGCAAATTGAAAATACTGCACATTACTCTTGTCAATATTAAAAACAAAACCAATTTCTCCTCCATCTACCCCTGCGCTATAAGCGCCAATAACATTAAGCGAAAATTTATTCACCACCTGGCCGCTTAATGAGCCATGTGAGTTTAAACTAGGAATAAGCGAAAACTGAAACGGGGCTTTTGAGATAAAACCACCGATATTGATCGACTGGATTTTTTGTTGTGCGGTAACCAAAGCATTACCAAGCCAGGTATTTTCTATATCGCCCAAATTGCCGCTGATAAACCTTTCTCCTGGATTTTCTTTTTTATTGGTAATGTTCACCTCGGCCAGAAAATGGGTAACGGTCGATTTATAATTTTCTTTACTTACTGTTAGCGATATAGGCTGTGTAATGTTTTTTAACCGCATCGAAAAATAACCGTTCCCATCCGATATTTCGGAAACCAACAGGTTTCGTTCATAAATACTGGCATCTTGGATTGGTTTATTGGTCTGTTTATCTACAACCTGGCCCGTAATGGTATAAAGTTCGGGATTACCGACCGATTCGTTAACCAGCAAAACCAGTTCGAGCGGTGCATACCTGATTATTACAAAATTACCCGATTGGCGGTATTCGAACCTATGATTTAATATTTTATCCAGTGTTTCGGCAATATTCAGGTTATTTTCGTGGATACTGATCAAACTATCTACCGGCAATATATTGCTGTTGTAAGAAAACCTGAAGCCACCTTTCTCTTCTATCATCGCCAATACAGCACTCAATTTTTGCTGTTCAATATTAAGTGAGATATTTCTGGATAGATTGGATTGTGCTTTTATTAAGGAACTGAAAAAAAGGAGAAAAATAACAGTTATTCTGAGCGTACGCATTGGTTTTTATTTAAGTTTAATTATACCCTGCCCATACTCTATTTTTATTTTAAAAGTTTCGGCAATCACATTCAAGGTTTCTTTAAGCGATTCGTTTTTAAAGGTTGTGCTTATAGGAAGTGTTTTTAATGCAGGATTTGCAATAACGATATTGGATTTAAATTTTTGATTAAGTACGGCAACTAGTTCGCTAAGCGGTGTGCCATCACAAACCAATTCATTCGAATAATAGTAATTATACAACTTACCCTGATTTTCTCCTTTAGATAAATGCCGCTGATTTTGACTTACTTCTACCTTCTCTCCAGCAGTTAAACGTACACTATCATTTCGGTTGTTCACCTTAACGACTCCACTTTCTACAATTACGACAACAGCTGCCCCATCGCTTTTTACATTAAACGCGGTGCCTACAACAGTTACCTGAACATCGTTAACACTAATGATAAATGGTTTCGACTTATCGGCGCTAACTTTAAAAAAAGCTTCACCCCTTAGTTTAACATCGCGGGTTTTATTAAAAAATCCTCCCACGAAAGAAAGTTCAGATTGTTTATTCAGGATTGCTGTGGAACCGTCGGGCAATACCTGCGTTAAAGTATTTTTGCCACTATTTACGTTTATTTTACTACCGATTAAATTGTTGTATAAAAATAATCCGACGCTAAAAAATATAAATACCACAGCAACCCAACGTAAAATAAATGTATAGCTGATTGTTTTTTTTTCGGTTTCTAAACGGACATTTAACCGATCTAAAGCCTGATGCTCGTCAATTCCAAGATCAATCTGCAGTTTACTTTTCTCTAGTATCGTCCTGCAATCTTCTAACTGTTTCAAGTGATCAGGATTTGATGCTGCCCACGCTTCAACCTGCTTACTTTCGGGCACAGTAGCCTCTCCAAGCAAGTATTTTGCAAGCAAATCATCGTTAATAGGTGTATAGTTTTTATCCATGGGCTTATTTCAATAAAATAAAAATGAGGATTAAAAAATCTACTACCCTAAGGCGCAAAATTTTTAAGGCCTTCCCCATCTGGTTTTCTACCGTTTTGATAGAAATATTTAGTGCATCGGCAATTTCCTGATATTTCATCTGGTCGAACCGGCTCAACTGAAATACATTTCTGCATTTTTCGGGCAGCTCATTTATTGCCAGATGGATATTCCTTTGCAGTTCTGTTGCCATGATCTCTGTATTTAAGTTTCCTGTATCGTTTTTCACGGCATCGGCATAGTGAACATTAAAATTCGATCTCACTTTTTGATGTTTGAGGTAGTTTAAACTTTCGTTGTGCACCGAACGATAAAGGAGTGGTTTTAAAAACCCATCTGTTTTAAGTTGCGCTCTCTTCGTCCAGATGCGCACAAACACATTCTGAACAATTTCTTCGGCATCATCTTTTTCTTTGATTATCGCAAAAGCATAGGCATGCAGGTTTTTGAAATGCTTTAAAAACACTTCGTCGAAAGCCTGTTTATTACCGCTTTTAATTAATCCGATAAGATTGGTATCCTTATTTTCCAAACTTGTTAATGATGTTTCTATTTTTATATTAACCACAGATGGACACTGATAAACACGGATGCGGGTTAGTCATTTACATAACTCAGCGAAAGCGTCTTCGACTACGCTGAGACTGGCCAACGCTTTGTTTAAGCCAACATCTTTTTAGACAAAACACTATCTGTGTTTATCCTTTTTATCTGTGGTTAATATTTAATTGCTATGTTGTTAAAATCGCTTTCAATTTACGCCTAATTATAATTTCTTTTAAAAAGCCCGGTATAATTTTATCCAACACCACCAAAAAACGATTTGCAAAACCCGGTATAATTTCTTTTTTCCCTTTCAACATACCATCCATTGCTGTTTTCGCAACATAATCGGCTTCTAAAATCGTCGCTTTTGCAAAACCCTTTAATTCATTGTTCATTACCAACAGTTCGGGTTTCGTATTAATGCCACCAGGACTAAGTAAACTAATGTGCACATTTGTACCGCTTAATTCGAGCTGCAAACAACGGGTAAAATAACCGATAAAAGATTTGGTTGCCCCATAAACCTGTTTTTTTGGAACGATAAAATGTCCGCCTAAACTGCCAACATTTAAAATATAGCTTGCCTCACTTTTATCGATATGATTTAAAAATAACCGAGTAAGCAAAACGGTATTGGTAATATTGAGGTCGATCTGTGTTCTGTAAAAATCGACATTTTTATCTTCAAACCAACTCCAGTTCCCTAAACCCGCATTATTGATCAAAACATTCACCTCGATGTTATGAGCGCTTAATTTTTCAAAAATTTCGCTTGCGGAAGTGTTTTTGGTCAAATCCATTTCGATACAAAATACCTTACTGTTAAAGTTTACACGCAGGTAATTTGCTAAATGCTCCAGCCCACTATTGGGTAACGAAACCAACACCAAACCTAAACCACGTTTGGCCGATTCGATAGCGAAAGATTTCCCCAAGCCCTCGCTTGCACCTGTAATTAATACGCTTAGTTCTTTCATGTATATTAGTTGTTTTTAGCCACAGTTTTACACAGATGAACACGGATTTGGTTGCCAAGCCTCAAAAATCCTACCCGTGTGCATGCTCTTTATCTCCCGAAAATCGGGACTGGTTGTGGTTAATGCATTTAATTATGTTTAAAGTGATTAATGGTTTTACCTAAACCTATTGCAAAAGGCGTTATCCGATAATTTAGTTCGGCAATGGCTTTATTGCTCGAATATTGCTGATTACATTTTAACCTATCGGCAAACTCTGGCAGAAAAAATGGGGTAAGGTTAAAAAATTTCGATTTTAAAGCCTCCAGCAAACTGTAAGCTTTAATAATGTCTACCGGGATTTTATACAAACTTCTTTTTTCACCTGTGATCTGTCTTAATGTGCTAAAAAACCCATTAAAAGAAACATCAACACCGCCCAAAATATACCGTTCGCCATTCCTGCCATTTTGCATGGCTGCAATATGTCCATCTACCACATCATCTACAAAAGCATAATTAGCAATCGCCTTTCCATCGCCAGGAATAAAATGCCATGTACCCTTTATATAACCCGTAACCATTTTACTAACCGTATTACTATCAGTTATCGGTCCGTCGCCGTATACTCTTGATGGGTTCACAATTACCACTTCCAATCCCTTTTTTACAAATTCTTTCACCTCTAATTCAGCGAGGTATTTTGTGCGTTCATAGTTGATCGGGAAGCCGACTGCCCTTGGGTCGTTTTCTGAAACCGGCAGATTAAGTGTTGGTCCCCACACCCCGCAAGTTGAGGTATGTACAACTTTTTCTATACCCAATTTTAATGCACAGCTGAGCACATTTCTTGTTCCAATTACATTCACATCGTAAAAATCCTGCTCATTCCGGCACCACATTTTGGCCATGGCTGCCGTATGGTAAACCTGATAACAATCTTTCATGGCTCTTTCTAAACTTTCAGGATCCAAAACATCACCTTTTACAAACTGGATATTTCGGTGCTGAATAAGAAAGGGATGCTTGACATTTCTACAAAGTGCTACTACATCGTAGCCCATCTCTGCAAGGGTAAAACTTAACTTTCGGCCGATAAAGCCTGATGCCCCCGTAACCAAAACCCTCAGGTATTTATTTGCTACTGTTTCCATATTAAACCCTTTCCATTCTAATGGTGTACAAGGAGTGATTTACAACTACCAGTTTACATATTCCGTTTTCAAAATGGTAGTCGTTATAATTCCCATCGGGAAGATTAATCCGATACTGGTGTGCCCCGTTTCTCTGAATGGGAATAAAACACTGAAAGTTATCTGAGTAAATTTCGGGGATATTAACAGGCTCTTTAGTATACAAGAGCATCATATTATAACTGATGGGCTGATTTATTGTACTGGTTTTATCGCTGGTTTTAAGTTGGTAAACATTATTTACCCAGCTCGTTTTCTTAGCCTCTTTTGCATTGCCATTTACTACCCGATTTACATTTGAGCAAAGGAGTTTGCCATTTTTAAAATGTGCTACATCTTCCGTTTCTACATCAATTTTGAAAACGAAACGGGTTTGTACTTTCGAAGTTATTTTTAGATAAACATTATCGCCATCGTCTTTCTGCTGGAAATACATCTGGCCGATTACTTCGCCATTACGCTTGATGTTAAATTTACTTTGCTGTGCAAAAGCTGATGAAAATGAACAGATAAGAAAGAGCACCGAAGCAACACTTTTCGGATTGATTGGGCTTTTGGAAGAGAATGTTTTGTAGGTTTTTGGAGCAAAATATTTCTTGCAGAGCCAAATAATTAATGCAGGAATCATAGTTATCTCTATTTGTTATTTAGAGCTAATACAACTCACAGGAAATTTACCCCTACGTGGATTTTATTTTTTTTATGGCTTGGGTTTAAACCCAAAGGCTATGAGGTAAGGTTTATTCGGATGCAGGCTTTTTATCCTCTTCATCTACCGGAACTTCGACCGTTGGATCGGTAATGATTTCGGCATTACCATCATTATCCTTTTTGGCAAATAAAATGGGATACAACAGCCACAGCGCACCAATAATAACCAGCACCCCTGCCAACATCTGTAAATAGATACTTCCTATTACCTCATTTGCATCCAAAATTTTATAGGCAATAAAAGAAAGTATGCCAGCTATGAGGATAAAAACGGCTTTCTGCAATTTTAAGAGCTTAATCATGGGTTCTTTCTTTTTAGTGTTACAATATGGATTAAAACAAAAATAAGCCCGATTAGTTCGAGCAAGCCGCAGAAATAAAAAGCATAAAGTACAAAATCCCGGTCTGAAGGGTTTATTACCGCAACAATTGGCAAGGCAATTACGGCAACAATCATCAATGTAAGCCCGATATTAAATAATTTCACATTAAAAGTATTTACATCAAAACTACCAAAATTCAGTCAATTCTGTTAACTTTGCAACCTTTAATTTTTTGAGGTACTTGATTGATGTATAGCGAATTTAAACAATTGGAACTTGCCAAAATAGGGCAAGAAATACTGGATTTTTGGAAAAAGGAAAATATCTTTGAAAAAAGTATTTCTTCCCGTCCTAAATCTAATCCGTTTACTTTTTACGAAGGCCCACCGTCTGCTAATGGCATGCCGGGGATCCACCACGTAATGGCGCGTGCAATTAAGGATATTTTTTGCCGCTATAAAACAATTAAGGGTTATCAGGTTAAAAGAAAAGCTGGTTGGGATACACATGGGCTACCTGTTGAGCTTGGAACTGAAAAGGAATTAGGGATTACCAAAGAAGATATTGGTAAAACCATTTCCATTGAAGACTATAACGAAGCCTGTAAAAAAACAGTAATGCGCTACACTGATGTGTGGAACGACCTGACTGAAAAAATGGGCTATTGGGTAGATATGGATGATCCATACATTACCTATAAGTCGAAATACATGGAATCGGTGTGGTGGCTTTTGAAGCAGATTTACGATAAAGGATTAATCTATAAAGGCTATACTATCCAACCCTATTCTCCAAAAGCCGGGACAGGATTGAGTTCGCATGAGGTAAATCAGCCTGGTGCGTATCGCGATGTTACCGATACGACAATTGTAGCTCAATTTAAGGCTATAGCGGATACGTTACCTCCTTTTTTACAAGCATTTGGAGATGTTTATCTGATGGCATGGACAACAACTCCATGGACTTTACCATCAAACACTGCTTTAACGGTTGGACCAAAAATCGACTATGTTTTAGTCAAAACGTTTAACCAATACACATTCTTGCCAACAAATGTAATTTTGGCAAAAAACCTGGTTGGCAAGCAGTTTAGTAAAGTTTTCTTTGAAAGCAATGAAGTTGAAGATTTTACAAATTTTAAAGCTGGTGACAAAAAAATTCCTTACCAAATACTTGCCGAGTGCAAAGGAAGCAAGTTGGTTGGCATTAGATACGAACAACTTTTAACTTACGCCTTACCATACCAAAATCCTGAAAATGCATTTAGAGTAATTCCTGGAGATTTCGTAACTACTGAGGATGGTACCGGTATTGTTCATACTGCCCCTACTTTTGGTGCAGATGATGCTAAAGTAGCTAAAGAAGCCATTCCAGAAGTACCACCAATGTTGGTATTAGACGAGAATGACACCCCTGTTCCATTAGTAGATTTACAGGGTAAATTCACTAAACATGTTGGCCCTTTTGCAGGCAAATATGTAAAAAACGAATATTATAATGCTGCCGAAGCACCCGAAAAATCGGTTGATGTAGAAATTGCTATTTTATTAAAAGAAGAAAATAAAGCTTTTAAGGTAGAAAAATATGTTCACAGTTACCCACACAGTTGGAGAACTGATGAGCCACTTTTATATTATCCTTTAGATTCATGGTTTATTAAAGTTACGGATGTTAAAGACAGAATGTTCGACCTTAATGAAACCATTAACTGGAAACCAAAATCGACTGGCGAGGGTCGTTTTGGAAACTGGCTAAAAAACGCTAACGATTGGAATTTATCACGTTCGAGATATTGGGGAATTCCTTTGCCAATCTGGAGAACTGAAGATAAAAAAGAAGAAGTATTAATTGGTTCTGTTGAGGAACTTTATCACGCCATTGAAAAATCTATAACAGCTGGTTTCCAGAAAGAAAACCCTTTTAAGGGATTCGAAATCGGAAACATGTCTGAAGAGAACTATGATTTGATCGACTTACATAAAAATGTGGTCGACAAAATTATTTTAGTATCTCCATCAGGCAAACCAATGAGCCGCGAAAGTGATTTAATTGATGTTTGGTTTGACTCAGGTGCTATGCCTTACGCGCAGTGGCATTACCCTTTTGAAAACAAAGAAACAATTGATGGAAATGAAGATTTCCCTGCAGATTTTATTGCCGAAGGCGTAGACCAAACGCGTGGCTGGTTTTATACGCTACATGCGATCTCTACATTGGTTTTTGATAAAGTAGCGTACAAAAATGTAGTTTCGAATGGACTGGTACTAGACAAAAACGGACAAAAAATGTCTAAACGTTTGGGCAATGCCGCTGATCCATTCCAAACCATTAACGAATATGGTGCTGATGCAACTCGTTGGTACATGATTTCTAATGCAAATCCTTGGGATAACCTGAAATTTGACATTGATGGAATTGCCGAAGTGCGACGTAAATTCTTCGGAACACTTTACAATACCTATGCTTTCTTTGCCCTATACGCCAATATCGATAAATTCGAGATTGATAAAAACAACCTGAGCAAAGTTGAAGACAGGACGGAATTAGACCGTTGGATTTTATCGTTATTGCAAACCTTAATCAATGAAGTTGATGAAAGTTACAACACTTACGAACCAACGAAAGCTACCCGCGCTATTCAGGCTTTTGTTGATGAACATTTGAGTAACTGGTACATCAGGTTAAGTCGCCGCCGTTTCTGGAAAGGCGAAATGACCGATGATAAACGTGCTGCTTACGAGACATTATATACTTGTTTAGAAACCTTGGCACAGTTGATGAGTCCGGTTGCGCCTTTCTTTGCCGACTGGTTATACAGAAACTTAACTGTAACTGATGCACACGCAGAACAGTCGGTACATTTAACTTTATGGAAAGAGGCCGATCAAAGTTTGATTGATACCGATTTGAACGAGCGTATGCTTTACGCCCAGGATATTTCATCGATGGTTTTATCGCTGCGTAAAAAATCGGGCATTAATGTGCGTCAACCTCTTGAGAAAATCTTAATCCCATCTTTAAGTAGTGATTTCGAGCAAAAAATATCAAAGGTTGCCGATTATATCCTTTCTGAAACGAATGTAAAACATATTGAGTTCATTACCGATACGCATGGTATCGTGAAGAAAAAGCTTAAACCAAACTTTAAATCCTTGGGTAAAAAAGTTGGAAAAGATATGGGCTTAGTTAAACAGGCTTTAGAAAATTCAAATCAGGATGATATCCAACGTTTAGAAAATGATGGTTTCATAATCGTAGTTGGCAATAATGGTGAAGAATTTACCATCAATTTAAATGATGATGTAGAAGTTTTTGCGGAAGACATTCCGGGATGGCAGGTAACCAACCTGGGCAGTTTAACTGTTGCTTTGGATGTTACCATCTCAGAAGAGCTGAAACAAGAAGGTATTTCGCGCGAATTGGTTAACCGTATTCAGAACTTGCGAAAAGAATTAAATTTTGAAGTAACAGATAGGATTAAAGTTTCGTTACAAAATGATAACTTGGTAGCCGGCGCAGTTGCCAAAAACAAGGATTACATTTGCTCGGAAATATTGGCCGATGAATTTGAATTAACGGATACTGTAAATAATGCAAACAAAATTGTCATCGACGATGTTGAGTTAAGCATTTCAGTAACTAAAATATAAATCCATATATTAGAAAATTAGAAAAAGGACATGGAAAACAGCAACAAAACACGCTACTCAGACAGTGAATTACAAGAATTTAAAGAATTAATTCAAGATAAATTACGTATGGCGAAAGAGGAATTAAACTCTTTAACTACTTCTTTGAGTAATCCAAACGCAAACGGAACAGAAGATACTTCAGGTGCGTACAAAACATTAGAAGACGGTTCTGCAACAATGGAAAAAGAGCAGATCAATCAATTAGCTGCACGTCAGAAAAAATTTATAGACAACCTTGAGAATGCATTGGTGCGTATCGAGAACAAAACTTATGGTATTTGCCGCGAAACCGGAAAATTAATCCAAAAAGAACGTTTACGTGCTGTTCCTCATGCAACTTTAAGCATGGAAGCTAAATTAAAGCAGAGTTAATGAAAGGCTATACAAAACCTTTAATTGTTATCTTTTTAGTTTTACTGGCCGATCAGCTGGTAAAAACCTGGGTTAAAACGCACATGTACCTTGGTCAGGAGTTCCATATTATTGGCAAATGGTGTATTATCCATTTTACCGAAAATAACGGGATGGCCTTTGGGATGGAGTTTGGTGGTGAATTTGGCAAGTTAGCCTTATCACTTTTCCGTATTGCAGCTGTTGCAGGAATTGGTTATGGCTTACATTATCTAATTAAGCATAAATATCACCGCGGTTTAATTCTAAATGTTGCGCTGATTTTTTCTGGCGCACTAGGAAACATTATCGATTCTGTATTTTACGGAAAGATTTATGGTTACGAAAACTGGTTTCACGGTCGTGTAGTAGACATGTTCTACTTCCCGATTGCAGAAGGCCACTTCCCTACCTGGGTACCCATTTGGGGAGGCGAAGAGTTTGTTTTCTTCAGGCCTGTTTTTAACCTTGCTGACGCAGCCATTTCAGTTGGCGTGATACTGATCCTCATCTTCCAGAAAAACTATTTTAAGGAAGATGTAAAAGACGATGTGAGCATCAACAGTGAGATTGTAGAAGATTAAGCAAGCGGATTCGTCATGCTGAACTTGATTCAGTATCTTAAGCATTTGAATATACAAAGCCCATTTTTTAATTAAGATGGGCTTTTTTTTCAATGAATTCGTCATTGCGAGGAGGCTTTTTCAGCCGATGAAGCAATCTTTATTGCAAGATCCGAAAGTACGAAAGATTGCTTCATCGTTCCTTCTCGCAATGACGATAATAATAGTTTATGAAAAGCAATTCCAGCATCAAATACTTAAGCTGCTTCCCGCTATCCTTTCTGCCAATGGAGTTTGTGCTTTGCTTCAGTTTCTTCATAAAAAATGAGGCAGAATTATAATGCATTGGCATTCATACTATCGGTTTAGTAACTTTAGGTGGAACAAGAAACAAAGGTTGGAAAAACCCATAGCTAATAATAAATGATCAACTTCCTCAATATATCTTATCTCCAATCTGGCAATAAAAAACAAGTAAAAGCTTATCATACTTTAACAGATAATCGAGTCCTAGAAAAGCTTACCCCTTACCATCCAATCCTGGTGGGCACCATTCCAATAAATATCGATGTCGAAAACAGCGATCTGGATATTATCTGCGAAGTTTCTGATAAAAATGAATTTATCGACAAATTAAATGCACTGTTTGGATCTGAAAAAGATTTCACCATTCATGAAGGCCTTAAATTCGATGCAATTAAAGCGAATTTAATAATCGATGGTTTCGAAATAGAAATATTCGGACAAAATACTCCTACCATACAACAAAATGCTTATCGACATATGCTCATTGAACACAGATTACTCTTAGAAAAAGGTGAAAAATTTAGGCAGAAAATTATAGATTTAAAGCAAAACGGCCATAAAACCGAACCAGCTTTCGCTAAGTTATTAGGACTTGAGGGAAATGCTTACGAGGAATTGCTGAAATTAGAATCTTCGAGACGCTAAGACCAGATCTTGAGTTGGAGCGTCGCTGTCATTCTGAACGCATTGAAGAATCTTAGTCAAAGAAATATAAAAGTTCAAACCACTCAATAAAGATCCTTCATTTCATTCAGGATGACAACCATTTACACTATTTTCCCTATACTTTATTCTGGCTATTATTATTTCATCGTTTTTTAAAATATATTTGGAACACAAAAACCAAATATTATGAAACTTTACTCTGTCTTTTTCCTACTAGTTATTATTAGCAGCTCTGCATTTGCGCAAAAAAGCCTTTTTAACGGAAAAAATCTAAACGGTTGGCATGTAGATGTACCTGCAATGGATAAAAAGCCTGACACCATTAATCCGTTTATTGTACGCAATGGTATGTTGGTAAGTTTAGGTACACCAGGTGGGCATTTAATAACCGATAAAATTTATAAAAATTACCAGTTAACAGTACAATACCGCTTTGCTGGTAAACCAGGTAACTGTGGTGTTTTAGTTCATGCATCAACGCCAAGGGCATTGTATGGCATGTTTCCAAAATCGCTGGAAGTGCAGATGCAGCATAAAGATGCTGGCGATTTCTGGTGTATCGAAGAAGATATTACAGTGCCTGATATGGTTACCAGACGTGGGCCTCAAGAAAAATGGGGTGTAAATGGGAATAAACTCCGCCGGATTAAAAATTTAACAGATGACAGTGAAAAACCTCTTGGCGAATGGAATACCATGGTTATTCAATGTTTAAATAACGAAGTTAAAGTTTGGGTAAACGATACGTTGGTAAACTATGGCACAAACTGTACTGTAAATAGCGGGCAAATTGCTTTACAAGCAGAAGGTAGTGAAGTAGAATTTAAACAGTTGGATTTAAAACCAATTAAAGCGTTGTCTATGTAAGAAAAATGCTTTACTCAATCCTTAAAGCACAAACAGATCAGATAGCCTACAAAATAAGCGAGCAGATCGTAAACGCTAAAGGAAGTGCCCAATATAGTGCTCATTATTTTGTTGTTTTCCCAACCAAACCAGGTAACATAATTTGCCTTTTGGAGAAACTCAATTACGAAAGAAAAAATTAAGACGCCTAATGCTAACTGCTTATTATTGGTTTTAAGGAAAATCCTAAAGAATGTGTAAATCAAGATAACAACCAATACATCTCCTCCAAAAGGCCTGATAAAAGCATCGTGAAGGTATTTGCCAATTAAGATTTCCACGATGAGAATCGTGAGAAAAATAAAAAGAAAATTTGAGTTGAACGTTAATTTCATTTCGGGTATAAAAAAGAAGTCAAGTTTTTATAGCACATTGGCCATTAAAACTTGACTTCTTTATCTTGACTTTCTATAAAGATTTAAGTCCCCTTTAGGGGATTTAGGGGTTAGATACCTAATAATAACCTAGCCGGATCTTCTAACAATTGTTTCACACGAACCAAGAAACCAACCGACTCACGCCCATCGATAATCCTGTGATCATAAGATAAAGCAACGTACATCATCGGACGGATTACCACCTCACCTTTTTCAGCTACCGGACGCTCAACAATATTGTGCATACCTAAAATAGCCGATTGTGGCGCATTGATAATCGGAGTCGACATCATTGAACCAAATACACCACCGTTAGTGATGGTGAATGTTCCACCAGTCATTTCTTCGATGGTTAATTTGCTATCACGTGCTTTTAAAGCCAATTCTAACACCGATTTTTCAATCTGCGCTAAAGTCATGCTTTCTGCATTACGGATTACCGGAACTACTAAACCTTTTGGTGCAGAAACCGCAATCGAAATATCAGCAAAATCATTGTAAACCAATTCTTCGCCTTCAATACGACCATTAACCGCAGGGAAATCTTTTAATGCTTCGGTAACTGCTTTAGTGAAAAAGCTCATGAAACCTAAACCAACACCAAATTTTTCTTTAAACTGATCTTTATATTTTCCGCGTAAATCCATAATTGGTTTCATGTTAACTTCGTTAAAAGTAGTTAACATTGCGGTTTCATTTTTAACGGCAACTAAACGTTTTGCAACCGTTCTACGTAGTGGAGACATTTTCTCACGACGTTCGCCACGGCTACCTGCAGGAGCAGCAGCTACAACTGGAGCACTTGCTTTTGGTACCTCTGTTTTTTTGCCAGCCTCAGCTTTAACAGCATCGTCTTTAGTAATACGACCATCAACACCAGTACCTTTTACCGCACCAGCATCAATTCCTTTTTCTGCAAGAATTTTACTAGCAGCAGGAGAAGGAGTTCCCGTAGCATAGCTTTCGCCTGATTTTTCGGCAACTGGAGCCGCAGTTTTATCTTCAGCAACAACAGCTTTTTCTTCAGCTTTTGGCGCATCAGCTTTCGCTGGAGCTGCACCACCATCTTCAATTTTACAAACTACTGCACCAATGGCTAATGTATCGCCTTCGGCTGCTATGGTTTTTAAAGTTCCAGCTTGTTCTGCAGTTAATTCGAATGTTGCTTTGTCCGATTCTAATTCGGCAATAACTTCATCCATTTCAACAACATCGCCATCGTTTTTTATCCAACGTGATAAAACAACTTCGGTTATCGACTCACCAACAGGTGGAACTTTTATCTCTAAACTCATTTTTGTAATGTTATGTTTTTTATCTTCTAATAATCAATATCAAACGCCACGCTCCCAACGCTTAGCGCAATGCACCTAATCGATCTGAACTAATTTTTTTGTTGCTTTTTTTGCGATATCCTTTACATCTTCCGTTACCGAAATCTCCAAAGCTTTTGCTAAAATATAAGCCTGTTGATTAGCATGTTGTTTTGCAAAACCTGTCGCGGTACTGCTGCTTTCTCTTCTCGAAATTACGTCAATGCCTTTTAATGCTGTTTTGTACAACCTGCGGAACAAATATGGCCATGCGCCCATGTTCTCTGGCTCTTCTTGTACCCAGAAAACTTCTTTAGCATTTTTATATTTCTTCTGGATAGCTTCCATCTGATCAACCGGAGTTGGGTACAATTGCTCTACACGAACCAAGGCTACATGTTTCAATTTATCAGCCTGTTGTTTTTCCAATAGCTCGTAGTAAATTTTACCGCTACAGAAAACAATACGTGTTACATCTGCAACTTTAACATTTACATCGTCAATTACTTCTTTAAAACCACCTTCGGTAAATTCTTCTAATTTAGAAATGCAAGCTGGGTGCCGCAATAAACTTTTAGGTGTAAATACCACCAATGGTTTACGGAAATCGCGTTTAAACTGACGGCGTAAAACGTGAAAGAAGTTTGCCGGAGTAGTACAGTTTGTTACCTGCATATTATAGTCGGCACAAAGCTCCATAAAACGCTCAATACGAGCTGATGAGTGCTCTGGCCCCTGACCTTCGTAACCGTGAGGCAATAACATTACCAAACCGTTTTCGCGTTGCCATTTTGTTTCGGCACTTGCAATATACTGATCCACAACAATTTGCGCACCATTAAAGAAATCGCCAAATTGTGCTTCCCAGATGGTTAAAGCATTTGGGTTTGCCATGGCATAACCATATTCGAAACCTAAAACACCATATTCTGATAAGTGCGAGTTGTAAATATCAAATGGTGCCTGTTGATCTGAAATATTAGCCAATGGTACATATTCTTCCTCACTATCTTCAAGCGTTAATACCGCATGACGGTGAGAGAATGTTCCTCTTTCTACATCCTGACCGCTTAAACGAACGCGTTTACCTTCCGACAACAAAGTACCATAAGCCAACTGCTCGCCCATTGCCCAGTCGAAAACATTGGTTTCGTTAACCATTTTGCCACGTTCAGCAAATAGTTTTTCGATTTTTTTGAAGAACTTTTTATTAGATGGCAAAGCCGTAATACGCTTACCAATTTCCAATAAAGTAGATTTTTTAACCGCAGTAACAGGAGAAGATTCGAAATCTTTAGGTGTAGCCATACGCAAATCTGCCCATGCACCACCAAATTTAACTTCGGCATTGCCTGCAACAAATTCTTTAGCTTCGTTTAAACGTTCCTGCAAAATGCCACGGAAATCTTTTTCCATTTCTTTTGCTAAACCAGCCTCTAACTTACCCTCCTTGGTTAACTGATCGATATAGATTTCCCTTGGATTAGGGTGTTTTTCAATTGTTTTGTATAATAATGGCTGCGTGAATTTAGGCTCATCAGACTCATTGTGGCCGAAACGACGGTAGCAAAGAATATCGATAAAAACGTCGTTTTTATATTTCTGACGATACTCCATTGCCAGGTTAATTGCATAAACCAAAGCCTCGGGATCATCACCATTTACGTGGAAAACCGGAGATAAAGTTACTTTGGCAATATCGGTACAATAAGTACTGGTACGGGCATCTTTATAATTGGTGGTAAAACCAATCTGGTTATTAATTACCAGGTGAATAGTTCCACCAGTTTTATAACCTTCAAGCCCTGCCATCTGAATTACTTCGTAAACAATCCCCTGACCGGCAACCGATGCATCACCATGAATCAAAATTGGTGCTAAGCGACTGTTGTCGCCACCATATTTGAAATCGATTTTCGAGCGGCTCATGCCTTCTACCACACCATCAACGGTTTCTAAGTGCGATGGGTTAGGACATAAACTTAAGTGAACGCTTTTGCCCGAAACTGTAGCTACATCCGTAGAGTAACCTAAGTGATATTTTACGTCGCCACCAAATGGCGTATCCGGATTGTAGCTTTTACCTTCGAACTCAGCAAAAATATCTTTATATGTTTTTTGCATGATATTGGCCAACACGTTTAAACGACCACGGTGTGCCATACCAATTACAAATTCTTCAATACCTAATTCAGCACCTTTTTCGATAACCGAATCTAAAGCCGGAATTAGAGCTTCAGCGCCTTCTAAAGAGAAACGTTTTTGGCCCAAAAATTTTGTACCCAAGAAATTTTCGAAACTTACCGCTTCGTTTAATTTCCGGAGAATGCGTTTTTTCTCGTCGATAGAGAAATTAGGGGTGTTACGTGCACTTTCCATTTTTTGTTGAATCCAGTTCAACACTTCAGGTGTACGTAAAAACTTAAATTCGGCTCCAATAGAACCTGCGTATGTTTGTTTTAAAAAGGCTACAATGTCTTTCAATTTTGCTGCGCCGATACCAATCTCAACACCAGAGTTGAAAACGGTTTCTAAATCCGCATCCGACAATCCAAAATTTGTAAGATCTAATGTTGGTAAATGTTTACGTCTTTCGCGAACCGGATTGGTATGCGTAAACAGGTGACCGCGGCTACGATAGCCATCAATCAGATTTAAAACATTAACTTCTTTTAAAAATTGTTCAGGAGTTTCTGCTGTTACTGCAGGCGCTTCCGATCCTCTTCCAAAATCGAAACCTTCAAAAAATTTCTGCCAACCAAATTCAACAGACTCGGGATCTTGTTGATAGGATTGATATAAAGACTCTATATATTCGGCGTTTGCGCCATTAAGATAAGATAATTTATCCATTATTAACTATTTACTATAAGCATTACAAAATTAGAATTTTACCTTATATAAATGGCAAAATTCTCGATTAAAATGAGAATTATTGAATGACAAAATTATTGAATGAGCGAATGACAAAAATACCACTTGTATTAGTCGATAAAATTTCAATTCCATCATTCAACACTCAATCATTCAGTCATTACAACTATGATGCCCAAGTTAAGGAGTAATTGCCTTTTGGGTCGAGGTTTTTAATATTTTTATCAAGGTCGAAAACACTTTTTGATTTCTGATCATTACCTACACCAGCTACATTGGCCCAATTCCCCCAGTTACTTGCAGGGTTGTAATCAATCAGCTTTTCTTCAAAATATGCTGCGCCAAAAATCCAGCTTACTTCTAAATTATTGATCAGATATAAAGCAGCGGTTTGTCTGGCGATGTTCGAGATGAAACCGGTTTGATTTAACTCTGTCATAACCGCATCTACCACAGCAAAACCTGTTTGCGCATTCTTCCATTTACTAAAATTATCCTGCTCATTCACAATGTCAATCAGTCCCTGGCTGCCAAATCCATCTGGACTAAAAAAAGTATTGCCATATTTTTTGAACATGAAACGGAAATAATCTCTCCAAAGCAGGCCTAATAAAATATGATTGAACATGGCTTTTGTATTGGGCACACCTTCCATCTTTTTAATTTCCCAATATACTTTTCGTGGCGATAAACTACCCATGGCCAGCCATGCCGATAGTTTCGAAGCCAGAATCAAATTCTTGGTTGTTGCAGCCTGCTGCATGGCTACAATCACTTTTTGAAGATGGGCCAAGCCTTCAGCCTCACCACCAACAAATTCAAAATCAGAACGTTGGTCTTTTTGCTGTGGCAACAGATTAAGCTCTTCTAATGAAGATAATGTCCCCCAATCAATCACTTCGGCTACATTAATCCGATCGGGTGCCGAAAAACAGGGCTTGATAATAGAATCGCGTTCAATTTTCTTTTTAAACTGGTTAAAGGCGTCGGGAATGTCCTTAATGGGAAAAGGTAGGTCCTCCTTATTATATAAGGTATGGCCGATAAAATGTTTCAGGTTGATGCGTAATTTCCAAAGTGCGTTTTCTACCAAAGTTGAAACATGTGTTTCTTCCCTCGCCACTTCACGGTGATGGTAAACTTCGGTAATCTCATATTCCTGAACGAGTTGAGGAATAATATCTTCAGGGTTGCCTTCGGCGATAAGCAAGTTACCGCCAATCTGTTTTAAGGAACTGCGTAAGCCTAAAACACTTTCTAAAATAAACTGTGCTCTAATATTACCTGTTTTTAACGTACCGTATTTTGTTTCACCAAAAGAACGGCGATCGAGAATGTAAACAGGCAAAATCGAATCAGATTTAGCAATCGCTTCGACCAGCATTTCGTTATCATGCAAGCGAAGATCATTTCTAAACCAGACTAAAATTTTTTTGGACATCTTTTATCGAAAAGGGTGTAAGAACGCGTTTACAAATTTATCTTATTTTTCCTCTTCATCAAACCCCTAAATAATTCTTTACAAATAGGTAACAAAAGAATTAGAACTGAATTAATATCATTTTAAATGAAGCCATAAAAACCCTTTTGTATCTTTAGTGTTTTAAAAAGATGGCTAAGAAGATTCTGATTACCGGGGCTACAGGACTTGTGGGTACTGAGCTGAAAAAGCATTTGCTTAGTAAAGGTTACGAGGTGAATACACTTTCACGAAAGAAAGACTATAATCCGAATAATTTTGTATGGGATGTTTACAAAGGAACTATTGATGCTGATTGTTTGAATGGTGTAGATGCCATTATCCATTTAGCGGGAGAACCCGTGGCCGATAAAAAATGGACCGATGAACGGAAAAAACAGATTATCGATAGCCGCGTAAAATCAACAGAATTACTCTTTAAAACCATTAAATCGAAACCCGACCACCAGCTAAAATCGTTTATTTCTGCTTCGGCAGTTGGTTTTTATGGCGATTGTGGTGATGAAATTTTAACAGAAGAAAGTCCAAACGGTTACGGATTTTTAGCCGAATGCTGTAAACTTTGGGAAGATGCTGTAGATCAAGGTAAAAAGCTAAGCCTCAGAATTGTAAAACTCCGTACCGGAATCGTTTTAAGTAATGATGGCGGTGCCTTACCACAACTCGATAAACCAATTAAGTTATTTGCCGGAGCAGCTTTAGGTACAGGCAAACAATGGACTCCATGGCTGCATATTGATGATATGGTAGAAATGTACATCGAAGCCATGGAAAATCTTAAAATGGAAAATTGTTACAATGCTTGCGCTCCTTTTCCTGTCACCAATAAAGCGTTAACCAAAGCAATTGCCAAACAGTTGCATCGTCCTGTTTGGCCGATTAAGGTTCCGAAAAAGGCACTAGAATTGCTATTAGGTGAGCGTGTTGAAGCTGTTTTAATGAGCAACAATACCTCAGCCCAAAAAATTCTGGATGCAGGATTCAAATTTAAATTCACCCATTTGGAGGACGCTTTGAAGGATCTTTACAAATAGGGTTAATCGATTAACTGTTTAAATTGGTTAATCGATGCTAAACGCCCAACTCTAAACGCTTCCTTAATTGTTCAAATCTTCAAAATAATTTAGTTGCTTATAACTTCCCTTCAATGACTTCAATATCCATTCACTGGTTTCGCCGCGATTTACGTTTAGCAGATAATGCTGCTTTGTATCATGCACTTAAAAGTGGTTATCCGGTTTTACCATTGTTTATTTTTGATCAGAACATATTGGATAAACTTCCAAAAGATGATGCCCGCGTAACCTTCATTTATCAAACCATCGACGATTTAAAGAAAGAACTTCAACTGCAGGGATCGGATTTACTGGTAAAACACGGAGAACCTGAAAAAATATGGCCGGAAATTTTAAAGCAGTACAAAGTTAAAGAAGTATATACCAACCACGACTACGAACCTTATGCCCGCGAACGTGATGATAACATGGCCGAATTTTTAACCAGCGAGAAAATAGCTTTCAAAACGCACAAGGACCAGGTTATTTTTGAAAAAAACGAAATCCTAAAAGCCGACAAAACACCCTACACTGTTTTTACCCCTTTTTATAAACAATGGCACACAAAGCTGAACGATTTTTATGTGAAGGCCTATCCAACTAAAAAATACCTTAAAAATCTAATAGAAATTAAACATCTGCCCAGTCCAACATTAAAAGAGATGGGTTTTGAAAAGAGCAAATTGGATTTCCCGAAAATCAGCTATAAAAACAAACTCGATGATTACGCAAAAGAACGCGATTTTCCTGCGCTTGATGGCACCACACATATCGGACTGCATTTGCGTTTTGGAACATTAAGCATTCGGAAAGCAGTTAAAGATGCATTGGAAGCAAAATCGACTGTCTGGCTTTCTGAATTGGCATGGCGAGAGTTTTATATGACCATACTTTGGCACTTCCCCTACTCAGCTTCCGATTCGTTTAAAAAACAATATGATAAAATTAAATGGCGTAACAATGAAGATGAATTTAAAGCCTGGTGCGAAGGCAATACCGGTTACCCGATTGTTGATGCAGGGATGAGGCAACTTAACCAAACCGGCTGGATGCACAACCGCGTGCGCATGGTAGTAGCGAGTTTTTTAACCAAACATTTACTCATCGATTGGCGTTGGGGAGAAACGTATTTTGCAGAAAAGTTATTGGATTACGAAATGGCAAGCAACGTAGGCGGCTGGCAATGGGCCGCAGGATCAGGAAATGATGCCGCCCCTTATTTTAGGGTTTTTAACCCTGAACTTCAAACTAAAAAATTCGACCCTAAGTTCGAATATATTAAAAAATGGGTACCCGAATTTGGGACAAAAAAATATGCCCAACCAATAGTTGAGCATACTTTTGCAAGGGAAAGGATTTTAAAAGTTTTTAAAGAGGCTTTAAGTTAAATTTATTAATTAGGTACATTAAATGAAGGAGCGTTAGGTACGCCACCTGAGAAAAAGCGGCCTGTACCAAAGATCCCTCCAGGTTTTCCTTCTTTCGTGCCCATATCTATTATAATTGGACCCGTTGCATTACCAACGCTGTAGCTGACTAAACTATAATTGAATGTTGTTGGATTTGGATTTGGAAAAATAGTAAAGCTATAATTGTAGTTTAAATTACTGAAATAATAATCTGTTTCATTTGTTCTCCATCCACCAAAAGTTCTTTTTAATTCTTGACGTGAACTAAAATAATATCTGATACGGTATTCTAATGCTGCTGGATCCCAAACCTCAATATCGGTTCTAGGTGCACTATCTTTCCATAGGTCAACGAAAAGTCTTCTTTGGCCATCTTCATTGTAATATAATTCGGACTTTATAGCACTAGTTACAACAGGGCCAAAAGTTGCTTCAACAGTAGCCACAGTCATCTTTGTTGAGATATTCCCTACAAATATACCTTGGCTAGCATCTGTTTTATAAATGCTATTGATCTGCGACTCGTTCTTATGTTTACCTGCATAGGAAATCATGCGCTGATCTTTTGTGTATATTGTTGTAACACTCCCAATTTTTACCTCTCCATTTGCATTTGTAAATAAGGCAGAAAGCGGAGTACCAAATTTATATGCTAAAGAACTATCCGATTTGATTTCTACTAAATCAGAATATTTATTCTTAAAATCACCAAATGCCTTGCTAGTATTAACCTTTTCATATTCTTTCTCTATTTCAAGAAATATATCTCTATAAGATTTGAAATTTGCTAATTCTTTCGGTTTTGCATTAAAATTTTCTGGCTTTACCAAAATATTAACCAAAGAATCAAAAGCTTTTTGATCTCTGAATTTTAGATATCCGTTTTCGATGCTAACGGCGTTTGTTAAAAGTTTTTCATCAGGATTTTCAATATTAGAATCCCTTTTACATGAATTGATTGAAACAATGCCTAACAAGAGTAGTATTAAGCAGCGTAAATTAGTTTTATTTTTCATATAGCATAAGTATGTTTTCCCTTACAAAACAAACATACAACTAAAAAATAAGTTGTTAAATATTATTATTACATTTTTTCTCAAAAATTATAAATGCAAAAATATATATTACAAAAAATGCCCAACTGATTGTGAGGGCACTGAAAAAGTTACCTCCTTTAGTGGGTTAACTTTGAAAATCGATCAGGTGAAATATGTTTTCACTTGATCGATTTTTTATTTAAGGGTTTTTATTTTCTAGTCTGGAAGTTTGCTTCTGTGTGCTGATATGGGAATATGAAGTTTTGGGTCTTTATTTGACGCTATTTTGGCTTCTAGATAGCTAATTTGATGATTCTTTTCAGGTTTACAGTGAAAATAGCAAGTGCACCCTGCATTTCCATACCATCTATTCCATAGGCTATTGCCCGTCCATATCCGTGAACGTTTTTTAACTCGCTGTTTTTGGCTTCAATCTTGTATCGGTGCCGGGCTTGGTTCTTGTAATATTCAG
>NZ_SIXF01000003.1 GCF_004310665.1 Pedobacter kyonggii
ATGTTTTCACTTGATCGATTTTTTATTTAAGGGTTTTTATTTTCTAGTCTGGAAGTTTGCTTCTGTGTGCTGATATGGGAATATGAAGTTTTGGGTCTTTATTTGACGCTATTTTGGCTTCTAGATAGCTAATTTGATGATTCTTTTCAGGTTTACAGTGAAAATAGCAAGTGCACCCTGCATTTCCATACCATCTATTCCATAGGCTATTGCCCGTCCATATCCGTGAACGTTTTTTAACTCGCTGTTTTTGGCTTCAATCTTGTATCGGTGCCGGGCTTGGTTCTTGTAATATTCAGTCTCCTGAAAGATCATTTGCTCCTTGTGCAAGTCTGATTTTATGGATACCGAATAGCTTTTAGTTTTTGCGCCAGGCTTGTAGCAATTTTCCCTCAATGGGCAAACCTTGCATTTTTCAACATCAAAATAATAAGTATCTACCTGATTGATCCCATCCTCTTTTTTCCCCTGCCTTGCTTTTCTAATAGCCAGATGTCCCGCTGGGCAAACAAACATGTCAGCATCCTTATTGTAATCGAAGCTGTCCCCGTCTTTTCTAAAGCCCTGTGTTATCGAGGGGTTCAGCTTTGCCACGATTTTGATGTTCTTATCATTCTCACCCTTAAGTCTTAGATTTTCCTTACCCGAATATGCTGAATCGCCAATTATTGTTTCAACTGCTATTCCATTCTCCTGGCTCATCTTCAAAAGATTTGGTAACTCCGGACCGTCACCTTTTTCTCCTGAAGTTACCACCGCGGCGGTAATGATTCGTTCCTCTGTCATTGCTAGATGGGTTTTGTAACCAAAAAAACTGCTGTCAGCTGTTTTGTGTCCCACCCTCGCATCAATATCCTTGGATAGGGTATAGTTGCCCTGAGTATCCTCTACAGTCTCTTTCAAAAGATTGAGTTTCTCTTTTACAGCTGGCATTTCGCTTAATGTCTGATCAGACTCGATAAGTTTTTGCAATTCCTTGCAGTATTTAATTTCCTTTAGGATATCGTTTGAATCGTTTTTCTCCGGCATTTGACTCCTGAAATCATCATCCATCAGATACACTGCCTTGCGCAGCAACTTTGAACSTTGCCTAAGTACCTCAACAGCTGAATATGGGTTGGATCTGGAAAGTGAGTGCGTCGCGTCAACAATGATAGATTTGGATTTGATAATACCTTTTTCAAGAGCCAATGAAACGGTTTTACCAATAAGTAAATTGAGCAGGTCCATATCCTTCAGCCTAAGCTTTCGGAACATCCGAAACGGTAAATATCGTTTTCAAAAGCAGATATTTGAACATACGCACAGGGCTCTCTGCCGCACGCCCATTGTCCTGACAGTATTTATCCAAAAGCTCGTTATATATAAAACTAAAATCTATAAGCTCGTTAATCTTGCGCAGCAGATTCTCCTTAGGGACAATCAGATCGTAGAGCCTGGAAAATTCGCTAAACTGGATTTTTTGTTGTTGAAGAAGCATTTTAAAGGCCGTTCTGGTACACCTTTAAAATACAAAAAAAAGGAGCAGAAATTATTAATTTCTACTCCTTTTTTCTGACCCAATCTTGAAGGGACTTTTTCAGTGCCCTCGATTTATACGGGGCATTTATATTTTAATCGCTATTCACTTATTTTTTGCTGTATTCTGCGTTTAAACCTTTAATTACTTCTGAAGTAACATCTAAACTTTCGTCGGCAAATAAAATAGCGCTGTTACCTTTTGAGTAAGTTAAAACCATTTTATAACCTTTTTCTTTAGCATAACCTTTTAAGTAATCGGCCACTTTATCATAAAGTTTTTCATTCTCAGCAGCTTGCTCATTCTGTAAAGCACCACCAGCATTTTGTTGGTAAGTTTGTAGTTCTTGTTGTTTACGTGCTAAACGCTCTTCAGTGCTTTTACGTTGATCGGCAGATAAAGTTTGTGCCGATTGTTGATATTGTGCAACTTCTCTTTGAAAAGCCTGGCCTTTAGCCTGCATGTCTGCCTGAGCATTTTTGGTCTTACCTTCAAATTTCACTTTTAGGTCTTTGAAGTATTCATATTTTGTAAGTAACGAGTCGGAGTTTACATACACAATTTTCTCAGTTTGAGAAACTGCTGCAGTAGTACCCTCTGTTTTTTTAGTTTCAGTAGTTTTAGTGTCTTTGTTCTGGCATGCAGAGAAAGCAGTTATCAAAGTTGCTGTTGCAAGTAAACCAAAGGTTTTAAAGGTTCTTCTTTCCATTCTTGTTTAATAAATTTTAGCAAACTTATATAAATTAGTTTTTATATCCAATTTAAAGAAAGGCCTATCGTAACACAAGTTGCTGCAGAGTAGATTTTGCGTTGGGCCGTTGGTTAAGTATTTAATTTACTAAATGCTAAGCACCTACCACTAACCGCGAAATCTGATAAGTGATGATTTGAAAAGCAAGGTCAGTATTTCAAACAGTTGTTCGTCCCGCTGTCCGCTTTATTTCATGCCCGCTGCCATCGGGTTTAGGTGGCATGGCTAGTAATGGCTATTTGGGGTCGCTGGGTGGCAATAGCAAATTTCAAAACACCAAACGTTCCTACAGAACGAAAAAATGTTTCATTTTTTTTCTACCCATGAGGCGTTGCTCTGGAACGGGTTGGCGGATTAGAAATGTTAACGCTTAATGTCCATGTGAGGCTTAAAATGAGGATGAGGCTTTCCTCTGGAACGGTTTGCGATTTAGAAATCTTAATCCTTAGCGTCCCCTTAGGGACGTTTCGTGGGTAGCCAATTAAATAATTGGCGTTTTCGTTTTGTAGTAACGTTTGGTGGGGCTGGTGCGATAATCCTATAATATTTGCAGGTTGTGGCCACCTAAACCCGATTGAAATGGAAAGCTCCCGCTTCTTCTGCGGGACTTAAAATGGAAAGCGGGAAGAGACATGGATTGGAAAGCTGGTTTTGCTTTCCAAAACCTGATTTAAACCTGTTTTAATCGCTTTAACTGTAATCTCTTAACAGCTCAAAATTTATCCACATATTAGTTTAAATGCCAAAATTTCCGTATTTTTGATACTTATTGTTTTTAATTAAAATATGAGCGAAGAACAGGATTTAAAGTCAAATTATTCGGCAGATAATATACAGGTTTTAGAAGGTTTAGAAGCGGTGCGTAAGCGCCCTTCAATGTATATAGGTGATACTGGTGTAAAAGGTTTACACCATTTGGTTTACGAGGTTGTAGATAACTCAATTGATGAGGCTTTAGCCGGTCATGCAAATACAATCGACGTTAGAATTTTAGAGGGTAACTCCATCAGGGTTGAAGATAATGGTCGTGGTATTCCGACTGGGATTAATACAAAAGAAAATAAATCGGCGTTAGAAATCGTAATGACGGTTTTACACGCAGGTGGTAAATTTGATAAAGATACCTACAAAGTATCTGGAGGTTTGCACGGTGTGGGGGTAAGTTGCGTTAACGCTTTATCTACACATTTAAAAGCCGAAGTTCACCGTGAGGGTAAAATCTGGATGCAGGAGTATAACATCGGTAAACCTTTATACGATGTTAAAGAAGTGGGTGAAACCGATAAACGTGGTACTATCGTAACTTTTAGTCCGGATGCTACCATTTTTACACAAACTACTGAATATAAATACGATACTTTAGCAGGTCGTTTACGTGAGTTGGCTTTCCTGAATAAAGGAATTAGATTAACCCTAACTGATGAGCGTGAGAAATTGGATGATGGTACTTTTTTATCAGAAGTTTTTGAATCAGAAGGTGGCTTAAAAGAGTTTGTTACATTTTTGGATGGAACAAGAGCATCTTTTTTACCAGAACCAATTTATATCGATGGTATTAAAAATGGCGTTCCGGTTGAGCTGGCTTTTCAGTACAACGATAGTTACTCAGAAAATGTGCACTCGTATGTAAACAACATCAATACACACGAAGGAGGTACACACATTGCAGGTTTCCGTAGAGGTTTAACACGTACGCTAAAAAGTTACGCCGATAAATCTGGCTTATTGAAAAACCTGAAAATGGAAATCACTGGTGATGACTTTAGGGAAGGTTTAACAGCTGTAGTTTCGGTTAAGGTACAAGAACCTCAATTTGAAGGCCAAACCAAAACTAAATTGGGTAATACCGAGGTAATGGGTGCGGTTGATATTGCTGTTGGCGAAGCTTTAGGAGCTTATTTGGAAGAAAATCCGAAAGAGGCTAAAATGATCGTTAACAAAGTGATCTTAGCTGCTACGGCCCGTGCTGCAGCACGTAAGGCGCGTGAGATGGTTCAACGTAAGAGTGTAATGGGTGGTTCTGGTTTACCAGGTAAACTTGCCGATTGCTCAGACAGTGATCCTGAAAAATGTGAGATCTATCTGGTAGAGGGCGACTCGGCGGGTGGTACCGCTAAACAAGGTCGTGATCGAAACATTCAGGCTATTTTGCCACTAAAAGGTAAAATCTTGAACGTAGAAAAAGCGATGGAGCACAAAATTTACGAGAACGACGAGATTAAAAACATGTTTACGGCAATCGGTGTAAGTATTGGTACGCCAGAAGATGATAAAGCATTAAACCTAACTAAATTACGTTACCATAAAATCGTAATTATGACGGATGCTGATATTGATGGTTCTCACATTACCACTTTGATCCTAACATTCTTCTACCGTTATATGAGGGCATTAATCGAAGCAGGTTATGTTTACATTGCATCTCCACCACTTTATCAGGTTAAAAAGGGTAAAGATTTTGAATATTGCTGGAATGATGTACAACGCGATGCGGCTGTACAACGTATTAAAGGTAATGGTAAAGAAGATAGCGTACACATCCAGCGTTACAAAGGTTTAGGTGAGATGAACGCAGAACAACTTTGGGATACTACTTTAAACCCAGCTACACGTACTTTATTACAGGCTACAATTGAAAGTGCTGCAGAATGTGATCATACTTTCTCTATGTTAATGGGCGATGAAGTTGCTCCACGTAGAGAGTTTATTGAGCGTAATGCGAAGTATGCAAAAATTGATGCTTAACCCCTAAATCCCCTGAAGGGGACTTTAAAATACGAACAACCCTCTTCAAGTTAAAACTTGGAGAGGGTTTTTTTGTCAGATTCGTCATTGCTGAGGCAAGAAGCAATCTTAATGCTTTGGGTTTTACCAGCGAACGTTGTAAGATTATTCATTTTGCATATGTTCTTAAAGGCATTCATGAGCTCACTTCGTTCGGTTATCTTCGTGCCTAGCAATGACGATCACTTTATCGTGGTGTAAGATGTTACCATCTTACACGATATTGAATTTTTCTAATTTGGGTGGATTTAATTGTCACAAGTCAGATGGTAACATCTGACTTCACTATAAAAGACAAAAGCCATTCGTAATCAAATGGCTTTTTGTCACTATAAATTTTCTAAAAAGATTCACTCCATCCAGAGCAAACACATTTTGATTAACTAACCATCTCAAAAACGAGATTTATTTTAAGCCCCTACAGATTACAAAATGTAATATGACCCTACAGGTGCCAATTCGGTTTGAGGTTTGTCCTCGTATATTTTATTGTCATCCAGCATCTGGCAAAGATCCCGTTCAATAGTCCTGCAGATTGTTGTAGTTGGTGTATCTGTAGGTTTATTTTCAAAAGGATCCTGAAGATGTACCGCCATTTTTTCAACTAACAAAAAGAATGCTGCAATAGCCACTACCAAAGGCACTTCCATGTAACCAAAGTATTCAATTAAGCCAAAAGGCAGTAATACGATGAATAAATGGATAGACATGTTAATGTATTTGCTATAAGTAACCGGAAAAACGGTGTTTTTTATTCTTTCCGATCCGCCCATGTGGTTACATAAAGCTGTAATGGTTTTATCGATTTCTATTTGCTGGTATTTATTAATCCAACCTTCTTGCAGTGCCTTTTTTAAATCCATGGCGTGTAACTCCAGTATCGTTGTAGTTACATTTTTACGTTTTTTAATAAAAGCGATTTCCTCTGCACACAGGTATTCTTCCAAACCTTTGCGTGGGTTAAAACCTCTTAGCGATTGGCTTAAGGCATAACACCAGGCAATCTGTCTTTTGATAAACTTCGCCTTAAATTCTTCAATTTCATCTGATCCGTAAGGATTTTCGACGAAAGATAATATCTGGCGGGAAAGGGTTCTAGAATCGTTAACAATAGCACCCCAAAGAATTCTGGCTTCCCACCATCTATCATAAGCCTGGTTAGACCGAAAAGCCAATAGAAGCGAAATGATTGTTCCTAGTAGCGCTGGTACTGCAACAGGAATGGAAATGCGTGTAACATGAAAGTTTTCATACAATATCACAATGCCTATAGAGTAGGCAATAACAAACATAAGTTCTTTTTTGATCTTTCCGAATATATAAGTGAGCGGAATATTATTTCGTAACAGCATGATATAAAGTTTTAAATGTGGTAATTAAGCGTTTGCTTCTTGCAACTGCTTTTCGTGAATTTTTGTATCGATTAAGTTTTCGCTAGCATGAACAGTCAATGTATTTAATTGAATTACCTCGCAGCCTGCACGTTCTGTTAATATTTTAGGGTCTATGCTATATTTGTTAATTGGCGTAAAATTGTATTCTTTTAAGTAGGCAATACGTTCTACATCAAAAGCTTCAATAAAGTTTTTGAAAGCAGCCACTGTACTTCCGTAAAAATATTCGATCCCAATGGTATTGATCTGAGTAGGATATTTTGCCTTGGCTTGATTTATTTGCTGGTAAAACTCGTCGCTAACATTTTCGTAATCACGACTGCGGCGACTTAACATCAACATATCAGTTATCGAATCTGATAATTTAAAGGCATGTACAAAAATGATGTTTAAAGTTTCGTTTTTTTGATTTTGAACAAGTGCATCAATAATTTTAATGCTTTCTAATTTAAAGTCGGTTGGTACTAATACTGTTTTCATCGCTATATCTTGTTTAAATGAATTGAAAAATTATTTATACAAGTTTAGCCTGATGTTATTATAGCTAAATAAGAGCGAGATTAGAATGAGATTAGAACTCACTCCTTTTTTGAGTAGCCAGTTTGCGGATTCACTAGTCATTAGTTCATTTGTGGGATAGCATACAATATGATCTTTAATAATTGGCTGCTCTATTGATTACTCGGCTAGTTACTAACCTCAGTTCAATCATTAATTGCGTAAGTTAAAGAGGCTATAAAACATTCATTTATAGATTCAAATATTAATCGAAGTCAGGTTACTAGATTGATCTACAACTAAGCAGTTTAAACAATAATCCTTATATCAATGATCAATTTTTTCAATGACCAATAACTACTGCTCAGCGATCAGAACTCGAAAACCTTAATATTCTTAATTTCTTAATGGTTAAGCGAAAGATGAATTGATAACTAGTTTTCAGCTCCTAATGCATTGATGATCAATAATCGACATCCAATAAATAAGCGCAAATTAATTAAGCTCTCAACCATGGAACTAATAAACTTTTCATAGGCAATAAAACCTTAATCTCTGTGCCAACCCCTTCCTGCGATTTGATGGCAATACTACCTCGGTGTAAACGGATAATATTTAATGAAAGGGGTAAGCCAACGCCATATCCCTTAAAATCATTGGTATTAGATGCGCGATAAAAAGGTTCAAATATATGTTGTATATCTGTTTGCGGTATTCCAATCCCTCTATCTGTTACAGCAATTGAGAGCATATTAGCATTGCTTTCGATACTAATGTTTACCAGATTCTCATTTGAGTATTTACAGGCATTGTTTACAATATTACTGATGGCAAGCTTAATCAGGTTTTTGTTTACCCGCAGTGTTAGTAATTCATCATCATCAGGAAGTTTGGTGAAGTCGATTTCTATTTTACTGTTGGGATGTACCTGGTTAACTGATTCTTTAATTTCCCATAACAGTTCGTCCATCCGTACCTCTTCCCAGGGTTGGTTTTTTCCATTAAATCCAGATTGTGCCAGACCCAGTAAACTGGTTAAGATATGCTCTAATCTTTCTGCCTCATCTTTAATTTTAGATAAGGCTTTGTGTTGTTTAGGGTTATCCTCAACGGTTTTCATCGCTAGCTCAACCTCGCCACTAATAATAGTTAATGGTGTTCTTAACTCGTGCGAGGCATTACTGATAAAGTTATTCTGCGTTTCGAAAGCTGTTTCTAAACGGTTAAGCATGTTATTAAAGGTTTGGGCCAATTGCGACATTTCATCATTGCCTTTTTTTACATCCAACCTCAAATGTAAATTTTCTGCCTTTATCTTTTTTACGCTCTTAATTATATTTCTCAGGGGCATTAACATGTAATTGGAAAATTTCCAGCCAACTACAAAAGATAAAATAACAGAAAGGAAAAAACCGATAATCAAGATTCTTTGGAGGTCTTTTAACTCCCGAAAACCAAAAGGATCATTTGCAGAAACAATTACAATGTATCCGTTATTTGGGTTTTTAAAGAATTTTCCGGCGTAAAAATGATTTTCGACTCTATAACGCGCCATAGCACCCGCTTTTATCCGGTTATAAAAGCTGGATGGTAATATACGGTCAACTTTATCTAATGATTTTCCTGCTTCAATGATATACTCTTTTTCTGAAGGTAGGCGCTCCAGGTATTGATTACGCATTTTTGCATAAACTTTATTGTTGCCATCTTCATACAATTTGATCTGGGCAGCAATATTAACCCTGGCCTCTAAACGCTTATAAAAATCTTCAAAGGCGAAATCGTTAGAAAAATACCAAACAAAACCACTTAATAAGGAGATAATAATTGCCGATAAAATGGCGAAAAGTAAAGTAATTTTCTTGGCTATCTCCATTTATTTTTCCTTTAATATATAACCCAAGCCTACTGCGGTATGGATAAGCTTTTGATCGGCATTTTTATCTATTTTTTTGCGAAGATAATTAACATAAACATCAACCACATTGGTGCCAAGGTTAAAGTCGATATCCCAAACGTTTTCTAAAATGTCTATCCGAGATAAAATTTTAGATTTGTTTTTGGCCATGTACTCGATCAGCCGATACTCTGTTGCTGTAAGTATAATTTCCTTTTGGTTTCGTTTTACCGTTTTTGCGCTTAAATTAATTTGGAGGTCTGCTACGGAAATAATCTGATCTTGCGAAACCACACCATGATATCGCCTCAACAGCATTCTTATCCTCGCAAAAAGTTCAGCAAATTTAAATGGCTTTATTAAATAATCATCTGCACCATTATCTAGTCCGTTTACCACATTTTCGGTAGTGCCTAAAGCCGTAAGCATAATAATAGGTGTATTTGGTTTATGTTCTTTAATGATTTTACAAAGTTCCAAACCATTTATTCCAGGTAGCATAATATCGAGAATAATCAGGTCGAACTGATTATCTAAAGCCATCTGTTTCCCAATTAAACCATCGGGGGCTATACTTACAGTAAATCCCTCATCGCTTAAACCTCTCGAAATTACAGATACAACACTCGGTTCATCTTCTACAAGTAATAAATTCATTTGCTGGCAAGTAATCTAAATAATAGGGAATTACAAAATATTAATTGATGATAGCTGGGTTTTAATGCTTTTTTAACGCAAAGCCGACACAATTGTTTGAATTATCGGAAATTGACGTAAAAAAAGGCCTCTCGGGCGAGAGGCCAGTTATGTTTAACCACAGAGGGAACGGAGGAATGTCACAGAGTCCGCAAAGGTTTTTCTTGCACTTTAGGCTTCCATCTTTAAAAGATTTGCTTCACAGAACTGTCGGGCTCTTCGCTGCGCCCAGAATGACAATACTCCGTGCTTTCCGTGCCTCCTTGGTAAATCCTTTGACTCCGTTCAGGATGATACAGCGTTTTAACTTCCTTTCTCCGATTTTTCCTTTAAAGACTTTAATCCGTCTTCGAAATCTTTGCCAATCATATTGTCCATAAATAAACAAAACCATTTATTTATTATTCCTTTACTTTCACCACTCATGGTCCAGATTACTTTATTTCCATTAGTTTCTTTTTCAATATCGAAACGGGTATCTGCAACACTTTCCATAGGTTTGATGAATTTCAATTCCATATCAACCATTTTGTTGATTTCAACCGTATTGATTTTCATTTGTCCGTTACCACTTTTTTCTCCATTCCATTGGTATAGGTGACCAGGTTGAGCGATATTTCCTGTAATGGTTACCTTAGCTTGTGGGTCCATTTTAGACCACGCGTTCCATTTATAAAATTCATTATAATCGGCAATGTTTTTATAGATTACACTATCTGGAGCATTAATTGTTATTGTCCGATTAACAGAATAGCTTTTTGGTAAAAAAAAACTACCTCCAATAATGATTATTGCCAATACGACAATAATACCAAGTAAGATTTTGAGGAATTTCATAATTTGATTTTAGTTTGGTTACCTAAATTTATAAAGAAACCAGCTTAAATCAAAGTAAAATTCACTAAACAATTTTGATCTTCGATTGAGGCGAATTGATCTTAAAATGCATTAAATCGGCAATAGACTGTGCCTTTTGTTTAATCAGATCTGCATTTTCTCCTACAAAAAGATCGTCGACAGTTTGGAAGAAAAGGTTTTTCCAGGTTTCAAATGCTTCAGTTTGCAAGGGTGTTTGTTCATTTAGTGCAAAATGGGTGAGCATAGGATTACCTTTGTAAATTGCTTTTCCGAAAAGAATGCTTTCCCAGAAATCGTACATTTTAGGAAGGTGGTGCGACCAGTCTACTTTTGCAACGTCGGTAAATATTGGCCCAATCTGTTTGTTAAGCGCAACCTTTTTATAAAAGGTATCCACTAGAACGATAATATCTTCTCTATTATGAATATCTTTTTTCATGGTACAGTGATTTTAAACTTAAAAAACCCAGAACAATCAATGACAGGAATTTGATGGTGTCGACAATGATGTACAAAATATGATGATAACTTTTGATTGGAGCATTGCCTACCAAAACCAGTTTAGCCCTTTCATCGAGTAATGGTAATAGCCAAAAAGTATCTGCCATTAAAAGGATAGTAACGGAGAAAAGTAAAATACTACGGATGTTTTTTAAGGGGGCTGGTAGGGAGCAGACTAAAATGATGATGACCAATACGATCTCTATTTTATTAAGTGCCTGAAAAACCAATTGTCCGATACCTAAGCCAAGTGGAATTGTAATCCCTGGAGCCTGGAATTTTAACGGAGCTTCCAAAAAACTAATTCCACCAATTAAACCTGCCCAAAAAATAACACAAAAGGTTGTGATTAACTTTTTCATCAGGTTCAAATATCATTTAAAATAGCTTAATAAAAATGATTAGCGTCATAAAGAAAAATTACATTTATCTATAAAGCCTAAGAATCATCTTTTTGTAATTAATAACGGCCTTATATTGCATTAATATATCTCCACCAATAATACTCATGATAGGTGGGTGGCCAAACTGTTGGTAGGTTTCGCTAACCGATTGCAGATCGAAAGCCACGGTTTCGTAGTTTTTGATCTTTAACGATCCGATTTTTACCTCAGGAATAGTTGCTTGAATGGTGGTTGTGGTAGTAAAAAGGGTAGCAGCGTTAATCTCATCAGATACTTGCAGTGTTTCTGATAAATGTTGTTCGATTAATGATTTATCGAAAACACTCCGCGATGCACCAGTATCTAAAACAGCAAAATGTTTTTCCTTAAAAACAACAACTTCCACCAAAAGGTGGAAGCCGTCATCTTGTAAGTTTATTAGTTTTAGTGGGATTGAAATTGATCTCATTGTGTATTGATGTCTACTGCCCTTCGACTACGCTTAGGGTGACAATTTATTTAAGTGTAAAAAAAATGCCGCGGAAATACGAAGTACACGAATGATAAATCTATTCCGCGCTTCTGTGTTTCCGTGGCAAAAAAATGATTGTATGTTTCTGTGTCAAAAAATAATGATGTAATTAGTATTAAATCAATTTCATTTCTGCCAATACACTGTTCATATTTCTTACGGCATCGGCACTTTTGTTAAATGCGGCCTGCTCATCCTCGGTTAATCTAAAATCGATGATTTTTTCCCAACCATTACGACCAATAATTACTGGTACACCTAAACAAATGTCTTCCTGTCCGTATTCTCCTTCAAGAGAAACACAGCAGGTAAACAGTTTTTTTTCATCCCGCAAAATGGCTTCAACCAATGCTGCGCCTGCTGCTCCTGGGGCATACCAGGCCGAAGTTCCGATCAGGCCAGTTAAAGTAGCACCACCAACCATGGTATCAGCTGCAACTTTATCAAGCGTAGCTTTATCCAATAAATTGCTTACCGGTAAACTTTGGTAGGTAGCTAAACGGGTTAAAGGAATCATGGTAGTATCGCCATGGCCTCCAATTACAAAGCCCTGCAAATCGTTCGGGTTGCAATTTAAAGCCTGCGATAAATAAAATTTGAAACGGGAGCTATCTAACGTTCCGCCCATACCGATAATACGGTTTTTAGGCAGACCCAAGGATTTTAATGCAAGGTAAGTCATGGTATCCATCGGATTACTGATCACGATGAAAATGGCTTCCGGAGAGAATTTTAAAATATTTTCGGCAACACCTTTAACAATACCCGCATTAATGCCGATGAGTTCTTCTCTGGTCATCCCTGGTTTGCGGGGCAAGCCTGAGGTAATTACCACCACATCAGAGCCGGCAGTTTTGCTGTAATCGCCAGTTACACCGGTAATTTTGGTGTCGAAACCCAAAAGGGTAGCAGTTTGCATCATGTCGATCGCTTTGCCTTCGGCAAAACCTTCTTTAATATCTAACAGGACAAGTTCGTTCGCTAATTCTTTGCGGGCAATATTATCTGCACAAGTGGCACCAACTGCGCCTGCGCCAACAACCGTTACTTTCATATATTTTATTTTAATGGTTTGCGTATCGTTCAATATTAATCGAAGGTAGAAATAAATATAAGGTTTAAAAATCCTTTTCAAAACTTTATAATTTGATGATGGTTTACTTAATAAGTTCGAAAGCAGTAGTATTAAAGCAAAGGTCAATTATGGAAAACAAGCTAATTTCAAATATCGATTATAGAGCCTTTAAAGGTAAAAATGTAACGGAATTAATAAGATAGAGCGTTTTAGCTTTTCCTTTGCTGTCATTCTGAGCGCAGCGAAGAATCTTATCGTTACCTTGTAGGATGTATTGATTGTTTTTTGAAAATGTACGTTCAGGTTTTCATAGGCGAGTTCAGTCCCGCTCTTTGCTAAATTCCGATGAAAAAATCGGAATACCGCTTTCGATCGGGTTTAGGTGCTGCCAATTGTGCTGCTATCCTGGGCTGAAAACCCTATGAAGATTGTCTCACCCTTAGGGCATTACCCATTAAACCTACCAGGTTACAAAACCTGATAGTTTTTTAGTTAGATGGTTTTATAATTTTCTTGATCTCGTCTAGCGTATATACTTTATAAACAAAACCAAATCGCTTGGTGTTCTCTTCAACTGTTGTATCAAAACCAGCTTTCTTACGTCTTTGGTTTACGTTTTTAGCATCTTTAATAGGAATAACATATTCGAAAAACTCTTTTTTCCCTGTTTTAGGATTGGTAATCTGCATAGAATAAACCTGTGTTCCATAAATCTGTTCTTTCCCTTCGTTACTAAGCTTTCTATCCAACATCATTGCAGTATATTTAAACGGTAGTTCACCTTTTTTGCACGCCTTTTTAATGAGCGGGTAGTATTTAGGAATAATACTAGAGTTATGCTGTATTACATAAAATACTGAAGTATTTGTTGGTTCGCCTACCAGGGTTTTTCCAGGATAGCCATATTTTGCAATAATGGCTTCAACTTTTTTAAGATGAATGGAGTCTATTTCTTTCATTATTTTCCATTGATTTTTCTTGAGCATCTCTTTCGAAGAATTAAATAATGCTGCAATGGTATCTTTTCTTTTTTCGGAGGTTTCAGTATCACCAAATTCTCTGATGCCTTGATCGTGTTGTAAAATAGAATCTAGCTGCTTTTTTAATTCTATATTAATCTGCTGTTGTGCAGATACAATTGAGACGGTTCCCAAAATAAAAAGAAAAAGTAAAATGAATTTCATAGCGTATCCCGGCAATTTTGAATTGTAGTATATTACTAAAATAGTAGTTTTTTGATTGATATCTTTCTTGTTAACCAAGTTTAACTTTATTTAACAAGCTAATATATCCTCCTCTTTGCAAACAATAACTATTTTAAAGATTTTTTGCATTAGATTTTTTGACTGGGGCTTTTTTAAGTTTTGACTACAGACTTTTGTTTTCTAAACCCGATAGGAGCGAACACGTAGTGCAACGAAGTAAAGCGGAGAGCGGGACTGAAAACCCCGATGAAAAACTGCACCACCATTTCCGAAAAAATAAAAGGGTCAAAAAAGAATAGGCTTGATAATGTGCTTTAAAAAACCTATCAGGTTTGTCAACTATATTTTTGTTGATAAAATCCTGACAACTTCAACCCTCAAATTCCTTATTTTTGAAGAACCGTTATTATTCTGAAACGGTTAATTCTTTACTGCACAATATGTACTTAATTTTTGATACTGAAACCACTGGTTTGCCACGTAATTATAATGCACCCATTACCGATACGGATAATTGGCCGCGTTGTATACAGATTGCATGGCAACTACACGATGAGATGGGGAGATTGGTTGAACATCAGGATTATCTGGTTAGGCCAGAGGGATTTAATATTCCGTACGATGCGGAACGGATACATGGTATTTCTACCGAACTTGCTGCCGAACAAGGTATCGGTTTCGACGAAATGCTGGCCAAGTTTAACGAAGTATTAAACAAGGCCAAATTTATTGTAGGCCAGAATGTTGGTTTCGACGTAAACATTATGGGCTGTGAGTTTCACCGTTTTGGTATAGCTAACCGTTTGGCCGAGATGCCTGTGCTAGATACCTGTACCGAAGTTACCGCCCAGCTTTTACAATTGCCGGGAGGTAGGGGCGGAAGGTTTAAACTGCCAACCTTAACCGAGCTACATTCTTATTTGTTTGGCGTTCCTTTTAACGAAGCCCACAACGCAACTGCCGATGTGGAAGCAACTACACGTTGTTTCTTGGAATTGGTAAAAAGAGAGGTTTTTAAAAAAGAAGAACTACAGGTTGACGTAGAATATTTTCCTCGTTTTAGAGAAGTAAACCCAGCTACGATTGAAGGAGTTGGTTTAAAACACATCAATTTAAAAGCTGCTTCTGATGAAATCCGCAAGCGTTTACAAAAAGCTGAGGGCGGAGGGATTTCGAAACAGGAGCTCGCAGGAAACAAGCAGGAACTTGCTGCAGCAACTTTTGTTCATTTACACAACCATACTCAATTTTCTGTATTACAAAGTACCATCAGTATTCCCGATCTGGTAAAAGCTGCGGCAGCACAAAAAATGCCTGCGGTAGCCATGACCGATCATGCGAATATGATGGGGGCTTTCCACTTTGTAAACCATGTTTTAAACCATAACAAAGCTGCCGAAGCAAAAAATGCTGCCGCAATTGAGGCGGGCGAGCGCCCAACAGAAGTGGTAATGACACCGATTGTTGGGGTAGAATTTTTTGTTTGTAACAATCACTTAGACCGGACCGCAAAAGATAACGGTTACCAGATGGTGCTGTTGGCGAAGAATAAAAAAGGCTATCACAATTTAGCTAAAATGTCTTCTATCGCTTATACCAAAGGTTTTTATTACGTTCCACGTGTCGATAGGGAAGTAATTGAACAGTATAAAGATGATATTATTGTTTTATCGGGTAATCTATCCGGAGAGATTTCTAACAAAATTTTAAACATGGGCGAAACCCAGGCTGAAGAAGCGCTGATATGGTGGAAGAACATGTTTGGTGACGATTTCTATGTGGAGGTAATGCGTCACAACCAGGAAGATGAAGACCGTGTAAACGAATCGTTGATTGCGCTGGCTAGAAAGCATGCTGTTAAATTAGTGGCTACCAATAATACCTATTATATTAACAAAAAGGATGCAAATGCGCATGATATCTTGCTGTGCGTAAAAGATGGCGAAAAACAGGCAACACCAATTGGCCGTGGTCGCGGTTACCGTTATGGTTTGCCCAATCAAGAATATTATTTCAAATCTGGTGACGAAATGAAATCGCTTTTTGCTGATTTACCGGAGGCGATTGTAAATATTAAAGAAATTGTAGATAAGATCGAAATCTACAAACTTGCCCGGGAAGTACTCTTACCTAAATTCGATATTCCAGACGAATTTTTAGTGGCTGAAGATGAGGCCGATGGAGGAAAACGTGGGGAAAATAAATTTTTGCGCCACCTTACTTATGAAGGTGCCAAAAAACGTTATGGCGTGTTAACCCCTGAAGTTATCGAGCGTTTAGATTTCGAATTACAGACCATTGAAAAAACCGGTTACCCGGGTTATTTCCTAATTGTTCAGGATTTTATTGCCGAAGCCCGTCGCAGGGATGTTTCGGTAGGGCCTGGCCGTGGTTCTGCAGCAGGGTCGGTGGTGGCTTATTGTTTGTGGATCACGAATATCGATCCCATTAAGTACGATCTCCTTTTTGAGCGTTTCTTAAATCCCGATCGTGTATCCATGCCCGATATTGATATCGATTTTGACGATGAGGGTCGTGGCCGTGTAATGGAATACGTAATTGGCAAATACGGTTCAAGCCAGGTGGCGCAGATTATTACTTATGGAACCATGGCTGCCAAATCTTCCATCCGCGATACAGCAAGGGTATTGGATTTGCCACTTTTTGAAGCAGATAAGATTGCCAAGCTGATCCCGAATATGAAGCTCGCAAAAATCTTCACGCTGGATGAGAAAACATTGAAAGAAGCTTTGCGCCCTGATGAATATGAACGCGTTGTTGAATTGAAAAACCTTGGCGCATTAAAAGATTTGAGTGCCGAAACCATTCAACAGGCACAGATTTTAGAGGGCTCTTTACGGAACACCGGTATTCATGCCTGCGGAGTAATTATTACACCAAGCGATATTACCAATTTCGTTCCCGTTTCTACCGCAAAAGATTCCGATTTATATGTAACCCAATTTGATAACTCGGTTGTAGAAAGCGCGGGTTTATTAAAGATGGACTTTTTGGGTTTAAAAACCCTAACCCTGATAAAAGATACCGTAAAACTGGTTAAAAAACGGTTTGGCATCGATCTCGATCCGGATAATTTCCCAATTGATGATGTATTAACCTATGAGCTTTTCCAGCGAGGTGAAACCATCGGGATTTTCCAGTACGAGAGTCCGGGCATGCAGAAATACATGAAAGAGCTGAAACCAACGGTTTTCGACGATTTAATTGCGATGAACGCACTATATCGCCCGGGCCCGATGGAGTATATTCCAAGTTTTGTTCGCCGTAAAAATGGCGAGGAAAAAATTAAGTACGATTTAGATGCCTGCGAAGAGTATTTGAAAGAAACTTACGGAATTACCGTTTACCAGGAGCAAGTAATGCTTTTGTCGCAGAAACTAGCTGGATTTACCAAAGGTGAAGCCGATGTGCTGCGTAAGGCGATGGGTAAGAAACAGAAAGACGTTCTGGATAAAATGAAACCAAAGTTTGTGAAACAAGCGGCTGAAAAAGGTCACGATGCCACAACTTTAGAAAAAATATGGAAAGATTGGGAAGCATTTGCATCCTACGCCTTCAACAAGTCGCACTCTACCTGTTATGCATGGATTGCCTATCAAACGGCATACTTAAAAGCACACTATCCTGCCGAATATATGGCTGCAGTACTGTCCAATAACATGAGTGATATTAAACAGGTAGCTTTCTTTATGGAAGAGTGTCGCCAGATGAGTGTTACGGTATTAGGCCCCGATGTGAACGAATCTGACCTCAAATTCTCGGTAAATGCCAAAGGCGAAGTCCGCTTCGGTATGTCGGCAGTAAAGGGTGTGGGTGAAAAGGCGGTAGAAAGTATTATCGAAGAAAGATTGGCAAATGGCCCTTATGGTAATGTGTACGATTTCGCTAAGCGATCTAACACCCGCATTGTAAATAAAAAAGCTTACGAGAGTTTTGTTTACAGCGGTGCTTTCGATGCATTTGGAGGGCACAGGGCGCAGTATTTTTATATCGGCCCGAATGATAAAATGAATGGCATTGAAAAGATTATCAAATATGCCAACGATTTTCAGAATAATGAAAGTACGTCACAAGCTTCCTTATTCGGTGGCTCGAAAGCAGATCTTATTTTAGAGCCAAGTTTGCCAGTTTCGCCAGAATGGGCATTAATGGACAGGTTAAAGTACGAGAAAGATGCCATTGGGATTTTCCTTTCTGGCCACCCTTTAGACAATTATAAACTCGAACTCGATAAATTCTGTACCCATGGCGTTAAACAGCTGAGTATCATTAATAAGGTACGCATGGGCGATAATAATGAAGAGGTTTTGGCCGAATTCGAAAAGCTGAAAAACCGTGAGCTTTGTGTAGGCGGACTTGTGGTAACCGCATCACAAAGGATTACCAAAACGGGTAAGCCATTTGGTACTTTTGTTTTCGAAGATTACGACGATGCGAGTGAAATGGCCCTGTTCGGGGAAGATTTTTTAAAATTTAAATCATTTTTAACCGAAGGATATTTCTTGCAGATTAGGGGTAGGGTTGGTGAGCGTTTCGGTAAAGCAGGCGATTGGGAGTTTAAAATTACTGCAATTAACTTAATGTCTGAGCTGAGGGATAAATTAGCTAAAAGTTTAACTATCCAGGTGCCAATCGAGCGGGTTAACGATCAACTGATGCGCGAGATCGAAGCCATATTAGCAGACAATAAGGCAAACTCGGAGCAACAAAACTGCCAACTTAACTTCGCTATTTTTGATCGGGAAAAAGAGATTATGTTGGATATGCCATCAAAAAATCTTAAAATAAATCCAAACAATAAGTTTTTAGAACAATTACTCGGGCTTAATGTTGTAAATTACAAGTTGAACTAGGTATAAGGTGTTCTTGAGGCGTCATGCTGAATTTATTTCAGCATCTTAATCGTGATAGACCCTGAAACAAGTTCAGGGTGACGTGCGGATAGAAGAGTTTACCTAATGTCAAATTGACACTACTAATGGGTTGGCATTACAATTGAATACATATATTTGAACATAAAAAAAATAATTATGGCATTAGAAATCACAGATGCAAACTTCGAGGAGCTTGTATTAAAATCAGATAAACCCGTATTAGTAGATTTTTGGGCAGAATGGTGTGGCCCTTGTCGCATGGTTGGTCCTGTAGTAGAAGAAATCGCTAAAGAATATGATGGTAAAGCGGTAGTTGGAAAAGTAAATGTTGATAACAACCCTCAAATTTCAATGCAGTTTGGTATCCGCAACATCCCTGCTTTATTATACTTTAAAGATGGTCAGGTTGTTGACAAACAAGTTGGTGCTGTTCCAAAATCAGTATTAGCAGAAAAACTAAACAAGCAATTGGCTTAGTTTAAGCTTAAAGCAGAAAAACCAAAGCCTAAAGGCTTGTAACATATTTAAAACCCAAGTTCATTTGATGAATTTGGGTTTTTTATTGCAAACATAATTTTGTTTCTTTAATAAAAAACTAACAATCATGTCTATTAACTTATTTAACAATAAAACTTTAGGTGTTTTATTGGCAGGTTTAGCCCTCAATTGTGCAAATATTGCATGTGTATCGGCGCAAAACCCTGTTGAAACGAACGAACCATCAGCAGATTATAAGCCAGCATTTGCAGGGCAGACCCGAATTGCGGGCGTAAAGACCAAAACCCCTCTGGATATTAAGATTATAAATGAAAAGTTGGAAAATCCATGGGCTATTTCAGTTCTTCCGAACGGTGGTTTTCTAATTACACAAAAGCAGGGTACCATGGTGATTCTTACACCAGATGGGAAATTAAGTAAAAAAATAACTGGTTTGCCTAAGGTAGATGCTTCTGGACAGGGTGGTTTATTAGATGTAACCTTAGACCCAAACTTTGCTAAAAATAGAATGATTTATTGGGCCTATTCAGAGCCTCAGGACAAAGGTGTTTTACTGGCTATTGCCAAAGGTAAATTGGCGGCTAATGAAACTACAATAGAGAACCAAACCATTATTTACCGTGCTACACCAGCATATGGCGGTAAACTTCAATACGGTTCAAGAATTGTTTTCGATAAAAACGGCAATTTATTTGTAAGTACAGGAGAACGCTCGGGTAGCGATATCAGAATTCAGGCGCAGTATTTAAATTCTTCTTTGGGTAAAATCTTACACCTTACTACCAATGGTAAAGCTGTGGCGAACGGACCATTTGCCGGCAAAGCAGATGCAAAACCGGAAATTTATGCCTATGGATTGCGGAATCCAGATGGTTTAGCCATTAATCCTTTAACCGGTGATTTATGGGAAGCCGAATTTGGCCCTAAAGGTGGCGATGAGGTGAATATTATTAAACCAGGTAAAAATTATGGCTGGCCAATTATTACCTACGGAACAGAATACAGTGGTAAAAAAGTAGGCGATGGTATTCAGCAGAAAGAAGGGATGGAGCAGCCTGTTTACTACTGGAATCCAAGTATTTCGCCAGGCTGTATTGCATTTTACAATAGTAACAGCATTGCCGAATGGAAAGGAAATTTATTTGTAGGCGGTTTGGGTGGTTCTCATATTATTAGATTGGTAATAAAAGATGATAAAATTGTTGGCGAAGAGCGATTGCTGGAAGGCAAAGGTGAACGTTTCCGCGATATGGTAGAAGGAAAGGATGGAGCGCTTTATTCGGTAACCGATAATGGCCACTTGTTTAGAATAGCTAAGAAGTAAGTTAAGTAATTATAAAATATAGATCCCGAATTCATTTATTGAGCTCGGGATTTTTTGTTTTAAATCATTTTATTTGTTTTTGGAAATGTGGGGTTCAGCTTTTCATCGGGGTTTTAAGGAGGGGCTGTTAAAATAATATGAACTTATTCGGAAAGGTGCTTTAGTCGTGCTTGGGTTTGTTCAGTCCTGCTGTTCGCTGTAGCCCTCATACTTCGGGGCTGCCGCTGCCATCAGGTTTAAATTAATTAGGTTTGGTGGTACTTGGGCTGGGTTGCCTTTCTGGCGTTGATTACTCCCGTCCTTGTTTTAAGGAGGGGTGCCCGCAGGGCGGGGTGGTTAGCGTTAGGGATTGTAAGGGTTCAGTACCAATTCTTCATCGGTACCGGAGCGTAGCGCAGCCCTGCAAAGCCAGACCCTTGTGTAGCTTGGGAACGCCCACATCAGTTAGCAGTTCTCAGTTGACAGTTTGGTTAAGCTTTCTGAAACATGATTGGTTTTTTTTATAAATCTTTTATTAGCTTTACCATATGCAGGCTGTAAACTACGAAAACGAAACAAGCTATGGTAATTTAGAATTGCTTGCACAGCAAGTGGTAGAAGGTTTTATTACCGGACTGCATAAAAGTCCATTTCATGGCTTTTCGGTCGAATTTGCAGAGCACCGCCAGTATAATAATGGCGATAATGTTAAAAATATCGACTGGAAATTATATGCCAAAACCGATAAACTTTATAGTAAACGTTTTGAAGAAGAAACCAATTTGCGCTGCCAGTTTGTGATTGATGTTTCCTCATCAATGTACTTTCCTGAACCGAAGAATAACAAATTGATTTTCTCGATACAGGCTGCTGCATCTTTGATGTACCTGTTGAAGAAACAGCGTGATGCCTTTGGTTTAAGCTTATTTACAGATGAAATACTGTTAAATTCGCCAGCAAAGTCTACTACCGTACATCAGAAATATTTGTTTACGCAGTTAGAAGAACTGTTACATAAACCCAAGGTAAATGCACAGACTAATTTAAGTGAAGCTTTGCACCAGGTGGCCGAATTGATTCATAAACGTTCATTGGTAATTGTTTTTAGCGATCTTTTTAATACACAAACCAGCACAGATAAAACGGACGGGTTTTTTGATGCTTTACAGCATTTAAAATTCAACAAACATGAAGTGGTGGTTTTTAACGTGGTAGATAAATCAAAAGAAGTTGATTTCAATTTTGAAAACCGTCCATACCAGTTTATCGATATGGAAACCGGCGAAACGATTAAAGTACATACCAATCAGGTAAAGGACAATTATACAGCGGCGGTTTCCTCGTATCGACAGCAGATTGCGCTAAAATGCGCCCAATATAAAATCGACTTAATTGATGCCGATATGAACGATGGGTTTTACCCTGTCCTTCAGTCTTACTTAATCAAAAGGCAAAAATTAGGCTAAAATTTGTTGCAAACAACACAGATTCAGCGTTGTTTATTAAATGATTTAAATTTTAAACTCCTTAATATGTTAGAAAAAGGCGCTACAGCACCAGATTTCGAATTGAATGCTACTCCCGATCAGAAAATAAAACTTAAAGATTTTAAAGGTAAAAATGTTATCCTGGCTTTTTATCCTGCCGATTGGAGCCCCGTATGCAGCGACCAAATGGCGCTTTACAACGAAATGCTAAAATATTTTAATAAGTATGATGCGCAGATTTTTGGTGTTTCTGTTGATAGTGTTTGGTGCCACCTCGCTTTCCAAGAAAATAGAAAACTGCATTTTCCACTTTTGGCCGATTTTGAACCAAAAGGCGAAGTGTCAAAAGCTTATGGTGTATACGATGAAGAACTTGGCGAAAGCAAAAGGGCACTTTTTGTAATTGATAAAGAAGGGAAAATTGCCTGGAGTTATTTGTCGCCAATAGCTGTTAACCCTGGCGCTGATGGAATTTTAGACGCATTGGAGGAATTAGATAAGAAATAAGCTATGAGTACCTTAAAACCTGAAATAAACGATCAAGATCACATCCAAGGCGATGATTCGGCGAGTGTAACCATTGTCGAGTTTGGTGATTATCAATGCCCATATTGTGGTAATGCCTACCCGATTATGAAGGAAATTGAAGAAACATTCGGTCATCAGATCAAATTTATCTTCCGTCATTTTCCTTTGGCGAATGCTCATGAGTTTGCTTTTCCGGCTGCCATTGCTGCAGAAGCAGCAGGTTTACAAGGTAAGTTTTGGGAAATGCACGATGCACTGTACGAAAATCAATACCGTTTAAATGGTGAGCTGTTCGATGAACTGGCCGAAACGATTGGTTTAGACCTGGAGCAGTTTCAGCAAGACAGCACTTCGAAAGAAATCAAAGGCAAAATAGAAGATGATTTTGATAGCGGTGTAAGGAGTGGCGTAAACGGAACACCTTCGTTTTATGTAAACGGAACCAAGTTTGACGGAGGCGCAACCGATTTGTACCAGATGCTTAAAGAAAGTGCCGAATAAGATAAAACATGCACGGTGGCAATCAATCTTTTATATACAAGCTTAGTAATTTATAGGGCAAGCCTCTTTTAGTCGAGCGAAAAGTTAACTTCTATATTGTATTTGAAGCGAAGGCTTTTGATCACGTGAACCTCACAATCATCCTTAGCTAAGCGTTGGGAAATGATGAATGATTGATTAGGCTTAAGGTTCATCTTCTGCTTTATATTATATGCTTTATTGCAGCCTTTAGCCACATAACCATCCAGACAAAAAGAAATATCAGTTATTAATTGTTTAGTTGTGTTTTTAATCGTGATTTTGGCAAATGTACCTGAATCGCTATTGTGTGTATATTTGACTTCTTTCACGTAAACGGTGTTTCGCCTGTTAGTGGTATCATTTAACATTGATTTTGATGATTCAGGTTTTTGAAAAGCCGTAATTTTACCCTGCTTTATCTGTTTACTTATTTCCTGAAATGGCATTTTCAAAGCTCCACAACAGATAATCATTAATATTCCTAATTCTTTAGTAAGCATAATTTGAGTTGTTGTGGTTCAATAACCGTAAGTTATTGCTTTTTTTTAAATAAACCTATTGCATAATTTATGCCCTCATGGTGAAGGATTTTACATAAAAAACCTCATGTATTTTGCAATACATGAGGTATCAGATAAGGGTAACCGGAAAACTAAAAAACTAATTATGAGTTTTTAGAATTTAACAAAATTGAAATCGCTTCGTGTTTTGTTATATCAAAGGTGCACTTCAATTATGAAGTTTTAGTGAAGAAAACTTCATCTTATTCATATGCGTTGCTTATGTTACAAGCGAAAGTGAAAACGAAAGAGGCTGTCATTTTAAGACAGCCTCTTTCGTTTATTTGACTGACAATACTATAAATTTCCCCTCAATTCCTGTTCGCGTTCTAACGATTCAAATAAGGCTTTAAAGTTGCCTGCACCAAAGCTTTGTGCGCCTTTACGCTGAATAATTTCGAAGAAAAGGGTTGGGCGGTCTTCAACTGGTTTAGTGAAAATCTGCAACAAATAGCCTTCTTCATCGCAATCAACCAAAATGCCCAGGCTTTCTAGTAATGCTATTTCTTCATCAATTTTACCTACGCGTTGCGGCATCATATCGTAATAGGCTTCTGGTGGTGCACTTAAAAATTCCACACCACGGGCTTTCAGTTCTTTAACCGTTTTAACAATATCTTTAGTGGCAACAGCAATGTGCTGAACACCTTCGCCCTCATAATATTCCAGGTATTCTTCAATCTGCGATTTCTTTTTGCCTTCGGCGGGTTCGTTAATTGGGAATTTAGAATAGCCATTTCCATTACTCATTACCTTACTCATCAAAGCCGAATATTCGGTGTTAATCTGTTTATCGTCAAAAGATAAAATGTTCACAAAACCCATTACATCCTCATACCATTGTACAGCCTCGTTCATGCGGTTCCAGCCTACATTGCCCACACAATGATCGATATATAAAAGACCAGCATCGGCAGGTTGATAATCGCTTTCCCATACACGGTAACCCGGCATAAAGGGTCCGTCATAATTTTTACGCTCAATAAACATGTGTACAGTTTCGCCGTAGGTATAAATGCCACTCATCTTAAGTTCTCCGTTTTCATCCGTTAAAGTTTGAGGGGCCAGATAGGGTTTCGCACCACGTTTTGTGGTTTCTTTGAAGGCATTATAGGCATCGTCTACCCAAAGGGCCAATACTTTTACCCCGTCGCCATGTTTTTTTACATGCTCTGCTATTGGATGATCTGATTTTAATGCCGTAGTTAAGATCAATCTGATTTTACCTTGTTGCAATACATATGATGAACGATCACGTACACCAGTTTCTGGTCCGGCATAAGCCAAACTTTGAAACCCAAACGCGGTTTTGTAATAGTGAGCCGCTTGTTTAGCGTTGCCTACATAAAATTCTATATAATCTGTTCCGTTAATAGGCAGAAAATCTGGTGCTTTTGATATTTTTTCTGCGAATGTTTGTGTTTCCATTGTTGTTGTTATTAAGTCCGAGGTCGGGGGTCCGAAGTCGGATGTGTTGTTGTTTTTATTGTAAAGTTTGAATGTTGGATTATTGCTTGCTGCCCAATTTTCTGCTCTTTTTCTTCGGACCTCGGTCTAAAGATTTCCGACTTATTTACTCTATGTTAATCTGCCAGCTTTTATGGTAATTTTCATCCTCGATATCCAAGGCATCCTGTGTTAGCATTAAAGGTTTAAAAGGATCGATCATCACCGCCAGCTCATCAGTTTTTTCTTTTCCTATCGATTTCTCTACCGTACCGGGATGTGGACCGTGTGGAATACCGCCAGGGTGTAAGGTAATCTGCCCCTTAACCACGCTCTTACGGCTCATAAAATCACCATCTACATAATAAAGCACTTCATCGCTATCTACATTACTATGGTTGTAAGGCGCAGGAATAGAATCAGGGTGATAATCGTATTTGCGGGGAACAAAAGAACAAACCACAAAATTATGTCCTTCGAAAGTTTGGTGAACCGGTGGTGGTTGGTGCAAACGGCCTGTTATCGGCTCAAAATCGTGGATAGAGAAAGCATATGGATAATGATAACCGTCCCAGCCTACATAATCAAAAGGATGTGTACCGTAGGTATACGGATAAATTAACCCTTGTTTTTTAATCAGCACTTTAAAATCACCATATTCATCAAAGGTTTGCAGGTTTTCAGGTAGTCTTAAATCACGCTCACAGTAAGGTGCGTGTTCCATTAACTGTCCGAACTGATTTAAATATCTTTTTGGTGGTCTTAACGGACTGAAACTTTCTACAATAAACAGTCTGTTTTGTTCTGTATCAAACTCCATCTGGTAAATGGTTCCCCTCGGGATGATCAGATAATCGCCATAAGCAAACTTAATTTCTCCGAATCCTGTTTTCAGCTTTCCAGAACCTTCATGTACGAAGATCATCTCGTCGGCCTGGCTGTTTTTGTAGAAATAATCGGTCATCGATTTTCTCGGCGCTGCCAAAACGATGTGTAGATCGCTATTTACCAGGACGGCTTTTCTGCTTTTTAGAAAATCATCTTCAGGTTTAATATTGAAACCGATCAAACTCGTGTGTTTCAGGTGTTTTTCGCGGGCAATTTTTGGCTCAACACTATATGCTTCGCCTAAATGTTTTACAATGGTTGGCGGATGACAATGATAAACCAATGAATATAAACTCGAAAAACCTTCGGTTGATACCAATTCTTCGGCATAAAGATTTCCATCAGGTTTACGGAAAACCGTGTGACGTTTAGCTGGAATTTGCCCCAATTTATGATAAATAGGCATAATAAAATGATGTTATGGTTAGAAAAGAAAAAATCCTAATGAATTAACAATTAAAACGGTAATGCGTTTCAATTAAAAAAGAAAGGGTAAGCAAAAATTACAGAGAATATTGAGCCATGATCAGCTTGGATAGCATCTTATAGCGACGGGCCGCAATAGCGTCGTTTACTAGATTAATATGTAATGCTTTTAAGATCATGGTTTTAATGGCACCAAGGTAAGTATTTTATTTAAAAGTTGAAATTTTAATTACCTTTAATTACTTACTATACGATCATCCCGATGAGATTTATTTTTACATGCTTAATTTTTTTAGCCTTGAGCTGTGCTGCTTTCGCACAACAAACGGCCAAGTACACCATTAGGGTTATAGACCGAAGTGGAAATGCAACAAGAGGCTCCTTTTACGCTGCAGCGGATGATGGCCTAACAATTATCAGAAACCGGAAGGATACCTTAAAATTAAGTGCCGATAGTATTAGTGCATTATACATTCATCGTAAAGGGATAGCTGCACCGTTGGCCATTGCCGGAGGTTTAACATTTTTTGTATTGGCTGCAAAAAGCGATAAACTGGTCGAGTCGGTAGTGCTTATTGCTGCAGGAGTGCCTGTTGGGGTATCTGGTGGAATATTACTGGGTGGATTACTCTCCAACAAAAAACATTATAAAGCACTTCAGGCAAAAGATTTTCCTTTAATTAAATCAAACCTTCAGAAATATACTGTGTTAAAATAATAACGCTTAAGTTTTATTTTGAATGGCCTAATTTCTTAGCTTTACCGCGTATTTAACCAAATCATATATGAAACTAGTATCTTATAAAACCGAAGACAGGGAGCATCTTGGTATATTTATCAACGGACATATTTATAACTTAAATAGTTGCGATAAATTGCTTCCAGATAATATGAGTACGTTTTTGCAAGGTGGCGAAGTGTTAATGGAGAGAGCAAAAAGGATAGACGATCAAATAAAAGATGGTAGTTTAGCCGCTAAGGAAGAAATTTTTTACGAGATTTTAGCGCCTGTTCCGCACCCTACCAGCTGTCGCGATGGATACGCTTTCAGACAGCATGTTGCTGCGGCACGTAGAAATAGAAAGGTTGATATGATCCCTCAATTCGATGAGTATCCAATCTTTTATTTCACCAATCACAACGCTATTCAAGGTACTGGAGAAATTGAATGTATGCCAGACCATTTTGATAAACTGGATTTCGAATTAGAGATTGCTATTGTTATTGGTAAAAAAGGTAGAAATATTAAAGCTGCTGAAGCTGATGAATACATTGCCGGTTATATGGTAATGAACGATATGAGTGCCCGTACCTTGCAGATGGAAGAGATGTTGTTGAATTTGGGCCCAGCCAAAGGAAAAGATTTTTCTACTGTAATTGGCCCATGGCTGGTAACGCCTGATGAATTATTGCAATATAAAGTTGCACCTAAAGAAGGGCATGTTGGTAATGCTTACGATCTTAAAATGACCTGCCGGGTAAATGGCATCGAAGTTTCGAAAGGAAATGCCGCTGATATGGACTGGACTTTTGCCGAAATTATAGAACGTTGCGCTTACGGTGTAGATATTCTTCCAGGGGATGTAATTGGTTCAGGAACAGTAGGTACGGGTTGTTTCCTGGAGTTAAACGGGACTGGTTTGCTTAACGATCCAAATTATAAAGTACAGTGGTTACAGCCAGGTGATGTTGTGGAAATGGAAATAACAGGGCTTGGTGCTTTAACCAATACAATTACTAAAGCAGATACCGATTTTTCGATTTTGGCATTGAAGAAATAAAGGGGCTTTAAATTGATTATACTTATTTAGAAATTAATTTATTTAATGCCAGATTATTAAAGCGGTCGTCATCTTGAATTCAGTTCAGGATCTATCTGATTAGATACTGACCACGTAGTAGCTACAAGACAATTGAAAATGCTACTTCTACTTGTAAAACAAGTTCAACATGACGACCGTTGCGAAAAACCCAAAGAAACAATATCATCAAAAGGGATTACGGTTTAAATTACTTAGGCTAACCTTGTTAACTAAACCCGATAGTAGCGTTATCTTCTGATTTTTCATCGGGAATATAGCGTATAGCGGGACTGCTGTTTCCCAATAACCACTGCATTTGTTTTCCAAAAAAAATAATTATAAAATTTAATCATTAAAATTTTGGTATCACTTAAAACCGAAGATTTAACGCCCGTAGAGCTGCAAAATTATTTGCAATATGCCATCGCTCCGCGACCGATCTGCTTTGCCTCAACTATCGATGCCGAAGGGAACATTAATTTAAGCCCCTTCAGTTTCTTTAATATGTTCAGCACGAATCCGCCGATCTGTATTTTTTCCCCATCGAGGAGGGTGCGTGATAATACCACCAAACATAGCCTTGAAAATGTACTGCAGGTTAAAGAATGCGTTATCAATATTGTAAACTACGATATGGTGCAGCAAATGAGTTTGGCCAGTACCGAATATGCCAAAGGCGTAAACGAATTCGAGAAAGCAGGATTTACCATGTTGAAATCTGATCTGGTTCGGCCACCAAGGGTTGCCGAAGCACCAGTGCAGTTTGAATGTGCTGTAAATGAGGTGATTTCATTAGGTGATCATCATGGGGCAGGAAACCTCGTGCTGGCTGAAATAAAAGTAATCCATATTAATGAAGCTATTTTAGATGAAAACGGTCGGATCGATCAGCAAAAGATCGACCTCGTAGCCCGTTTAGGAGGCGATTGGTATTGTAGGATTACGAACGATAATTTGTTTAAAGTAGCCAAACCCCTGGCTAAACTGGGTATTGGCGTAGACCGTTTACCACATTCGGTGCGTTTTTCTAAAGTATTATCAGGAAATGACCTTGGGATGCTGGGAAACGTTGAACATTTACCAAGCGATGAAGAAATCGACCTGATCAGTACCCATGCAGAAGTAAAAGAAGTGCTCGATGCTACCATAGGTGATACAACTAACCGCGAAAGAGAGCTGCACGAACTGGCAAAAAAGTTTCTTCATAACGGAGCGGTAGAACTTGCTTTAAAGGTAGTTTTACTTTAAATTTATTAATGTAATTTTTAAGCTATGCATACAATTGTTCAGGTAGATCAGTACATTATTAATTCAGCAGAATTTGCTATTCCTATTTTAGATCATTTAAGGAATCTGGTTCATAAAGCCGATGCACGGATTGAAGAGAAAATGAAGTGGAGCATGCCATTTTTTGATTTCAAAGGTACGGTTTGCCACATGGCCTCCTTTAAAAACCATTGCGCTTTTGGTTTTTGGAAAGGATCGTTAATGCAAGATGAGTATGGAATTTTTAAAGAACGTACTGAAGCGATGGGTTTATTGGGCAAAATAACATGTTTGGAAGATTTACCTCCAGATGAAATTCTTATTGCATATATTCAACATGCCATTCAGTTAAACGAAAACAATGTAAAATTGCCAGCAAAATCGAAATCTACAGCGCAGAAAGAACTGGTTGTCCCAGAGTATTTAATGGAAGCGTTGCAGGAAGATCCCGAAGCATTAGCGGTTTTTCAGAATTTTAGCACCTCCAATAAGAAAGATTATGTATTGTGGCTTGAAGAAGCTAAAACAGAAACCACCAGGCAGAAAAGGCTGGTAACCACATTGGTATGGCTTGCAGAAGGTAAAACAAGAATGTGGAAATATAAAAAGTAAGTTATATAATACTTACAATTTTCATGAAACGGGCCTTATAATGGCCGTTAAACTCGGTAATTGTTACCCCATGTGCTTTGCCCGAAGAAGCGTGGATAAACTTGATCCCGTTTTCGTCAATCGAATAAATAATGCCCACGTGTCCTATTCTTCTTACTCTAGAATTGCTCCCGGTGAAAATAAGTACATCTCCAACCTTTGCATTTTCTAAACTGGTTTCTTTGCCTGTTGCACTAAACTCGCGTGAAGAACGCGGAACCTTAAAACCAAAGTTACTGAATACATAACTTACAAAACCTGAACAATCAAAGCCAACTTTAGGATTACTTGTTGCATAACGATAGGGGATACCTAACATACTTTTAGCAAATTCGATTAAACTTTCAGATTGCTTAGCTGAGGAATTGTTTGATGATTTATCCTCTTTAGGTAGGCTGGCAACGAGCTTTTTAACTAACTCCTGGTACTGGGCCGGGATGATGGTTTGGGCTTTTCCTGCCGTGGCAGACAAAATGAAAAACGCAATCGGGACTATTATTTTCTTCATATGTAGGAGCCAAAGATATAAAAAATATCCAAAGTCGATTAAAATGTTGAAAATGAGTGCAAATAAAAAAGTCCAAACAATTTGCCTGGACTTCTGACTAAAATTTTTGTTTTCGATTAAATACTTGGGAACATGCTTTGTGCTCTTTCACCAATTAATGGAATAGGTTTTTTTTCCCCCTGTATTGCAGCAATTAATCCGATAATCCACAATACGAATAATCCAATTTGAACAATCCGGAGTATATAAACAGCATCTATAAAGCCAGTCGCAAAAATTAAAGGGATTAAAAATAAGCTTAAACCCCAACTCAAAACGGTTGATGCCAGATGGAACAGCAGTGTCTGTTTTAAATGATATCGGCTTAATTCGGTCTGGTTATCTTTATACATGGCGAAATAGGCAATTAACCATCCAATAAACCAAAAGTAGCTTACTATTGCGGCATTTTTTCCATTGTCGACTGTTTTAAAAGGTGAGTTTGTTTCCATAGGTTTTTTAGTTTTCGATTTAGCATGTAAATTACTAAATAATATGGATATTATGGTGTGGTAACTGCAACAGGTAAAATCTTGCCATTAAAGAATTTATGTCCGGTTTTAGCAAAATCGGCAACATATTTCCCCATTTCGAAGGCCATAACCGGGCTTTGGTATCCAGGGAAAGCAGCTTCCAGCATTTCTGTTTGTGCAGACCCTAATGCAAGGCAATTGATTTTGATTCCTGTTTCAGCTAACTCGAACGCCAGACATTCAGTTAAGGTGTGCAGCGCTGCTTTACTCGCCGAGTAAGCTGAAAGCCCTGGGAATTTAACGCTCCCTTGAAAACCACCCATACTACCGATGTTTACAATGTGGCTTCCGCTTTGCATTAGAGGCAAAATATGTTGAATCATCCTGAAATGTGAAATCACGTTGCTCTGTAACATTTCGCCCAGATCAATTTCTGTGGTTTCTAAAAAAGGTTTATTAATTAAGGCCCCTGCATTGTTAATTAAGATGTCAACAGATACTAATCGTTCCTTTAAAAATGGAACTAATGCAGCGTAATCATCATTTACAATGTCAAATTCTACTGGTAAAAGTGTACAGTCTGGATTAATGCCTTTAGCAATTTCTAAGAGTTTACGCAGTTTATCTGCCGATCGGGCAATGGCTACAATTTTGTTCTCTTTCTGTAAGCTAAACTCTAAAGCAGTTTCGAAACCGATTCCACTACTTGCACCTGTAATTATAATGTTCATTAAAAAAAGTTAAAAATTGTTGTAAAGTTAAAAGGTTTAAATTGATAAGAACTAAACGTTTTATAAATTCAGTGGGTTAAAGAGTTCAACATTTCCATTTATTTTTTCAAAATCAGCAATATTATTTGTTAAAAGTTTTCCGCTCATTACTTGAGCTGTAGCATAAATAATTGCGTCGGGCAGTTTTATCCTATTGTTTTTTCTTATCGCAATAGTCATATTTACTACGGCATCATTTAAAGGTACAACGTTTAAAGAATCTATTAGTTCGCTAATATAGTTTTCTTCAAGATTGCTATTAAATGCATACCCAAGTAATTCCATTTTTGAAATTATGGAAATAGAATACATGATATTTTCTGTAAATACTTTTTCTGGAGCTAAAAGTTTTTAGATAAATAGATAACAATATTCGTATCAAATATTACGTTCCCACTCATCTCTTAAATCACTTTGCCATTTAGACGGATCTTTAATGTCTTTAAACATAATGTTGCCTTCAGTATTATCAATTGCCTTTTTTAACTTCTGGTACGATCCTTTTGGCTCTTCCACCAGATTTGGCTGATGGTTTTTTATATCAACATCTTCTACAAAAGATAATGCCTTAAGCATCTTTTCGAGAAGCGCAGCATTTTGTTCGTTATCTACTTGTACTGTGATGGTTGTCATAACGTAAAGTTAATGAAATTAAAGAGATAAATCAATCCCCCACAATCAACTGGCTTACCGGGTTTTTAATTACATGTAAGCCATCGCTGATCAATTTCGTATGATCAAGCTCCCTGCCAGCTTTTATTTCCAGATAAACCTGAATTTCCTTTTCCAACTGATGATAAATCTTTTTGTGGTAGATAATCTCCAGAATTTCCAATGCACAAAGCCAATCCTGCCTATGGTTCGATTTTAGTTGTGCAAAAATTTCGGCAAGCTTATCCAAACCTTCGCCACTTTCCCTAATCTCTCTAACCGTTTGGTATAAATCGTGCAGTTTTAAAGTCTTATCATCATAAGTAATCTGATGCGTTTTCTCGTTACTAATTAATGTAATCTCTTCATAAGCGTCTTTATCGGCAGCTCCATTAAAAACTGAAATAATGGTTTCGCCTATGGCCATATCATAAATGCCCCATTCGGGTTTAAACAAGATATTCCCGTTGCGCTCTGTAACTGTACAGTCTTTAAAGGCAATTAAAAGGAGCTTGTTGCTTTCCGTAATAATGTCCTTAACCATACCAGTTACTTTAATGCCGCTTTCAAATAAAAGTTCAGTTTTTTCACCTGTAATTATCCCTAAAGCCTGTAATTCAGCTATGCTATAATCTTCCAGTGATTTTACTGCATCTTTTAACCGACCAACAGGAGACGAAAAACCATCAGCATGGTAATCTTTTCCATGGCCTACCAATTGTTTTCCCTTAAATGCCAATGCCGAAGGACCGGTTGTTTTAATAAAGGTTACCTCATCTTTTGTACCCACACCAATATCGGTAAATACACCGCTTACCTGTAAGCCCGAACTATAAACCGCTGTGGCTACATTTTTACACGCAATTGCTTTCATAATACTTTCTGTTCCACCTTTTCTAAAGGCCATGGTATTGGCAAAGGTTTCCAGAACATCAATCAGATTTTGGAATGTTTCGGTTACAAAAAGCTGCGGTTGTGGCTTGGTAATATCGTAAGCGTAGTTAATCGTATCGATATTGTACCAAAGTTTCTCCACATCATTTTGCATGCAGGTTGCACTTTCACCGATAGAAGAAAGCAAACCCGCGCCATAAATTTTTGGGTTTTCTAAAGTACCAATCAAACCATACTCAACCGTCCACCAGTGCAAGCGACCAAGTAAAGCCATTTCAGAAGGTTCGCCCATGTTTTCGCTGATGTAGCGCAGCTCTTTTTCTGCCTTGGCAATCTGAAACTCATCTGCATCTATGGCTTCTTTCAGAATCGATAGTTTCCTAATGGCCTCGTAAAGCTCAAAGTCTTTAGCAGAAAACATAGCTTTTGCGCCAATCGAGCCAAAATAACTTAAATAATTATTGTAATCCGTATCGGCAATAATAGGGGCGTGGCCAGCACTTTCGTGTATAATGTCTGGTGCAGGTGTATATTCGATGTGATTAATCTGGCGGATATCGGCAGCAATTACCAATACGCGATAAGCCTGATACTCCATAAATGCTGCTGGCGGAATAAAGCCATCAACAGTTACAGCGCCCCAACCAATCTTACCCAGGTTATCGTTCATTGTCTGCAGATCTGGAATGTGTTCGATACTCAAACCCGCTCGCTGTAAACCTTTTATGTAAGGGTAATAAGCAACATTTTTAAGATAACTATAATTCTGGCGCATCACGTAACGCCACACCGCTTGATCGATCGGCGTGTACTTTTCGTAATTCTGGGCAACAATAAATTGCTTTAAATGATTGGGCAATTTTGCTACCTGCGCATTATTAAAATCATTAAAATGGCTCATGGTTAATCTGAAAATAAGTTGGTCGGCAGCTAAGTTATGATGTTGTTTTTATCTTATCAAGAAAGTGGTTGGATAAATTAACAGGCGAAAGTAATAAAGGTTTCGAGTGGTTAAAATGATAGATTAATCACTAGAAAAGTTAAGTCATCATTTCATCGGTGAGGTTCGGTCGGGCTGTTTGCTATATCTTTTGCTGCCCTTCGACTCCGCTCAGGCTGACAGCAAAAGGATACCGCTTCCATCCCGTTTATAAACAAAGGTTTGTACTGATGAGCCTTGTTTTTTCTGCATGTTGCTAAAAAAACGAAAATAAGAGTAATGCCGTGGCCATTTAAACCAGATTGGAACGTAAAGCCCGGAGCGAGGTACGAGTGAGGACTTGATTAAAGGCGGGACTGAAGAAACCGAAATGCTCCTGTAACTGCTTTCCAAAAAAAAGGATAAGATTAAAAGCAATTTATAACAAATCCGGTAGAAAGTCATCTTCTCGGCCGAAGCACCACGGAGTGTTCCAAAGGAACTCCTTCGGAGGAGAGATCTTTGAACGGTGCCTCCGAGACAAACAATTACTGAAGGTTATTAATGCTTCTTCTCCTCCTTTTTACCGCCAATTTTTTTAACGCTAAAGGTAAAATAGTGCTGATAGAGGTAACTGAAAAGCGCCATTAAAACCGAAACCAATATTCTCGAAAGCATTGCTAAAGTTGGATAATCTCTTAAAAGTTCCAACAAAAACTTCAATAAAACATAATTGGCCAGTATGTTAATGAATTGAAGGTTTAAAAACCTAAAAAGCTGAACCCTCCCTTTTAATTCGCTATGAGTAAATATCACATACTTATTAAGCAAAAAACTGGTTGGAATAGCAACGGCATAATCGACCAATAGCGATGCGGTTTCTCTCTGAAGTACAATTACCCCAAAATCTACTTCTTCGGTTTTAAAAATGAAAAAGTAAGCAAAATAATAACTTAAGATCCCTAACAGCAAAGTACCGCCACCAGTGGCCAGATATCTGAAATTATGTAAGGAAATAAATTTTTTAAAAGGAGGGTAAAAAAAATCTATTACGGCTAAAATTACTGTACGCATTACTTAAAACTGTTCGTTGTTATTATTGGGCTACACCAAATTGCATAAGCGGTCGTCATCCTGAATTTATTTCAGGATCTTTCCTGCGATAAAGATGCTGAAACGAGTTCAGCAGGACGTGGTGGCCTTGAAATATGCGATTTGTTGTGCAACCGTTATTACTGGGCGCAATTTACAATTAAATTTTTATTGCTACTGTAATGAGATAATTTATCGATTTACTGATTATTAGCATAAGAAGCAGATTGTGCAACAAAATCAATCACCACGCACCAGGTATAAGAAGGGTGGGGCTGTATACTTACACCAACGGTATTAAGCTTGTGTTTTTGATCGAGTAAATTAAAGCGATGGCCGAGGGAAGGTACACCACAATCTAATAATAAGTGGCAAACAATATCTAAACTGTTCGAGTAACCGAAATCGATATTTTCGCTCATGGCCTTATTAGGGAAGTATCTGGATAATCGTTTAGAAAATTTATCTCCGTTACTGCTTTCGTGCGTATCGAGATTATTCCTGTTTAAATCCTGTGCATGGCTCCTGCTTAATGATGTTAATTTATCATCAGGATAAAACATCATCAGGTTTTTTACGCCACGCAAATGTTTAAGTAAAGAAGTGTAGTAGGAATTGTTTCTGGTAATCCTGAGTTCATTGTAATTTCTGTATTTCCGCACTTTAGCATTGTAGTTATTGATGTAATCTTCCAGAAAAGTATAATAAAACTTTTCGCCATCAATGCGGATCAGGTTCATATACATCACAATGTTTTTTTCTTCGTTGCTTAAGTAGGACGCATTAGCTGCGGTATTGGCTTTGCGGAATTCGGCATCAGTCCATTTTTGGGCACTAACCTGGCCAATAAAAATTAAGAGAAACAAAGAAGGTAGAAGTATTTTCAGCATAGGATGATTTTCATGGATAACGTCTTTTAATGCAGATTATTTTTCTGTCGGGGATTTAGGTCGTATTTAGCGTATGGCGTTTAGCGGTTAGCGTTGACGAGCTACGACAAAAAATAACCACTAAGACACTAAGAACACAAAAAAATTAATCTTTGTGCCTCCGTGTCTTGATGGTTAAAAAGTGCGAATGGTTTATAAAAACATACCGCCTGATGCTTCAATGCGCTGAGCATTAATCCATCTGGCATCTTCAGTGCATAAAAAGGCAACTACGCCGCCAATATCATCAGGCAGACCTACGCGGCCTAAAGCTGTATTCGAGGCGATTCCTGCATTTACTTGTTCGTTGTCGCGCACTACACCACCTCCAAAATCAGTTTCAATGGCGCCAGGAGCAACAACGTTAACTCTGATTCCTCTTGCACCTAGTTCTTTAGCCTCATACCTTGTTAAGGTTTCCACGGCACCTTTCATCGATGCATAAGCTGCGTAGCCAGGGGTGGCAAAACGTGCCAAACCAGTAGAAAGATTAATAATCCCACTGCCATCATTTAATAACGTTAAAGCCTTTTGGGTTAAAAAGAAAGTCCCTTTAAAGTGGATGTTTACCAAAGTATCAAATTGCTCTTCGGTAGTTTCGGCAAAAGATGCATGGATACCAATACCTGCATTATTCACTAAAAAATCGAATTTTTCGGCATTAAAAACAGATTTCAGTACTATTGCAACTTCTGCGAAAAAGGCATCGAAAGTTTTAGTATCAGCAACGTTTAACTGTAATGCTACAGCCTGAACTCCTAACTGTTTTATTTCGTTAACAGTAGCTTCCGCTTCTTCTTTTTTAGATTGGTAGGTAACAATTACGCCAATTCCTTTTGCCGCAATTTTTAAAGCAGCATTTTTTCCTAATCCGCGGCTACCACCGGTTACCAGGGCAATTTTATTTTGTGTTTCCATTTTCTTTTAATTTATTAAACAAAGTTAGATGGAAACCCGCTGTAAAAATGGTGATAGCTTAAGTATAAATGGTGACGGTTTAAGTTTTATATGGTGACAATTTCCTTATTTGTGGCCAAAGACTGGAAATAAGCCTCTCTGTACTGTTTGGGTGTTTGGCCAGAGAAGTGTTTAAAAAACTTGGTAAAGTTAGATGGATCGTAAGTTAGGGTCCTTGCTATTTCGGCAATAGGCATACTTACATTCTGTAACATTGATTTCGAAATTTCCATTAAACGTTCTTCAAAGAAGTAACAGGGAGAGTGGCCTGTAGCCGATTTAATGGTATTGCTTAAGTGTGTGGGGTGAACGTGGATAAGCTCGGCAAAGTCTCTTACTTCAAACATCTCAGTTGCCCTTCCAGATACCACATCGTCTAAATGTTTATCCAGCTCTTTCAAAAAATCGGCCGCGATTTCGTGTTGACGGGCAAAAAATTTCTGTGGAATTTTCATATAAATGATTTTGATCGCTAAACAAATATACCATTCGAGCAATCGATTATGAAATTACCTAATGCGCATTTGTCTTTTTGTGACTGAAGGATTATTAATCACTTTCTAATAAAGGATTAGCAGGCTGCCAGAAATTTGCTTGCAATTGTCAGATAATAGAATGGTGTAATAGTAGGTGCCAATAGGCAATATGGTCTCTTTGTATTTTCCATCAAATTGTTTTTGTCCAATACTTTCGAAAATCATCGTTCCCAATCTGTTATAAACCCTAACTATGGCTTGTGGATAGTTGTTGATGTTAGGAATTACCCATAAATCGTTAATGCCGTCGCCATTCGGAGAAAATGAATTAGGAATAACCAATTCTGATCCATTTATTTTTATCTCAAGTTTAGTTTTAGCGCTCTCGCATTGAAAAAGCGAATGGGTAATATAATAATCTGAATTCGCGTTGATATCAACCTTAAATTTTCCCTCTGAATTGCTTGAAATAGGAGATGTTTCATTATTTCTATAGAGGTTATAGAAGCCTGAATTCCCCCTATTGTTTACACTGATGTTAATTATCGTTGGGCCACAGATGGTTATTGGTTCGATTATAGGTGGAGGAATAAACTGGGTATTCCCTTGTATATAGAAACTTTTTGATATTGAGCCGCAATTTGATTGGTCGGTTATTAAAAGTTCATAAGTTCCAGATTCAACCTGAAAGAGAGATGCTGAATTACTGATCTCTTTTTGTAGAGAGTTTGTCCAACTGAATTTATAAGGCGGAACACCGCCAGCTACAATCAGCTTTTCTATTGATCCGCCTTTTTGTCCACAATCATCAGGGGTAATTTCAATTTCAGATTGATTTAGTGTTAGTGGGGATATACTTTTGATCTCTACCGACCTGTAGGGTATCTCACAATCATTTTCATCTGTAAAATATACGGCATAGGTACCTGCAGTTAAATTATTTAATTCGGTATCTGTGCTAATAATTGTTCCAGAACTATTTTTCCATTTTATCGCTTTTGGTTTTACATCTCCCTGTAATGTTAAATTTATTGTGCCGTTGTTTAGGTTACAACTGGCGTCGGTTGTTTTAATCTTAAAATCAGAGAATTTAACAGGTATGGCTTGTTCGATGATATAAGATTTGCTCACTGCTTCGCATCCAAATTCATTGGTAGCTTTTAATAAATATGTTCCTGGTGCAGCGTTTATTAACTCATTTGTAGTAGATACTTCTTCTGAGGCTGTGTTTAACCAACTATATTTTGTGGCTCCTGTTACCTTTATTCCTTTTATAAACCCAGTGTTAGCACTGCAAGAAGATGCTTTTTTGGTTATAGATGTTTCATCAATAATTATCCCATTGACAACATTTATCTTAATTGGATCGGATACGATCGCTGGGCAATTGCTATTATCCCTTACTTCAAGGATATATGTACCTTCTCCAATATTTAAAAGATCTAAGTCTTTGCCTACAACTTCATTTTTTTCATTTGTCCATTTGTATGTGATATTCCCTGTAGATGAGGCTATAATACCGATAATACTGCCAGTTTTATTCTTACAAGATGTGTTTGTAGGTTTAGCACCACTAAAATCAGCACTAGGACCAACAACATTCTTTAAGATGTATGGTCCAAAATTTTTAATACAGCCATCTGTCCCAATAATTCTAAGCATGTATTTACCTTCTGGTACATCTTTAAGTTCACGCTCTTTACCTATAATTTTTTCATTTTCATCCAACCAGAAAAATTCCTTGTAATTAAATGGAAAAAGATTGAGGATGGACCCCAGTTTTCCACAAGAGGGATGTATAAGATTTGCAACGGTTCCAAAGGCTAACTGCGGACTCCGGTCTTCCACAATTACCCATTCTGAATGCGTAATACAGCCAAACTGGTTTGCTTTAATCCTGTACTTTCCTGCAGGAACATTAATTAAATCTAACTTATCACCAAATACTTTACCTGTTTCATCTTCCCATTGTATTTTATTTACATTTACCGTTAAAACACCTTCTATTTTTCCATTCGGCTCGATGCAGGTTTGGTGGGTTACTTTAAATATTTTAGGCCCAGCATTCAGCATATAGATTCTCGGATCAGAAAATTCAGAGGTAACATTATTCAATGTCGCTGATGCTAAAATGCTATAACCAGCTTCTATATTGCCATTATATTTCCAATTGCCAGAACCATCGGCTAATACGCTAGCAAAGTAACGTTTGGGTTGACAGTTCGTGCATTCTAAATCGGCGTAGAATAGCTCTATTTTTGCTCCAGATTTGGATCTTCCTTTTATTGTAGTAGCAGTAACATCATCTAGTAAAGCTTCAATAGGTTTCCCATATGGACCTGTGTTCACTATTAGATACGGTATTTGAGGATTACACAAGAATGAGTTATGAGAAAGCTCTACTGTATTACTTTTTTCTGCCCAAAGTGTTCCTGGAAAGAGTTTCTCGTAATTTTTGTAATCATTTGCATTTGCAAAAATGTTTCCTTCGCTAATGTCGGTACCACCTACCAAAACGCGCCCATTTATTGAGTTTAAGCTAAGGGCCTGAGTAAAAAGAGGTAATGATTTAGTTCCATCTTTTGATACACCAAAACTATTTCTTGCAATTAGAATATTGGCATTATCAAAGCCTAAAAGACCTAAAGAAATCCCGAATACATTATCAGTAACAGTAATATTAGCTGGATAAGGGTGGTTAAAATTCGCATCAATAGAAAAATTATTGCCTCTATTGCCAATATTACCCGTTATTCCTGGCCTTTCCTCATTTTTGTTTGCATAGAAGATGTTATTTTTAATCTCCATATTAAATGGAGCAGGAATTAGTTCGCCAGGAATGGCAATAAAACTTCCAAATTCACCATATATAATATTTCCTTCGACTTTACTATTACCTCCAATAATTAAATTTGATATACGATGAATTTGAGATATACACTGAAGCTTGTTAGCTATAGTCACACCGTCTTCTTCAATACCCATAATGGTGTTTTTTATAGTAAAACTTTGTATGGACGATTTTGAATTTAAATCGTTGAAATTTCCTGAAATGCCAAGTATGTTATAAAAAACGTTCCCTTTTCCAACCGCTCCTATTTTTACGTTTTTATTTGCATTTTTAAAATAAATGGTGTTTGGACCACTAGCTGTTCCGGTAAAAGAATAATAAAAATTCTTAACAATAATCCCGTATAATTCAAAAACACTAACCCCATTTACCTTAAGGAACGACTGATTTGTGAATGTTACATGTTTAAAATTGACACCATCGAAAACAATTTTTGTATCGTTTATAGAAAGTGTATTTCCATTTTGCGTAGAGGCATCGATAATCAAGTCTGATGTAACTTCTGGCAAATCAGTTAGTATTCTTATTGTTCTTCCTGCTGTAGAAATATCAGCAATGTCAAATTTAATATAGTCTATTTCTGAATTTCCATTTGCAGCTGATTTGGTTAAAGCCTCTCTAAAAGAATCTGGTCCCGAATCATTGTTGGAGCTTACAACGAAAGTTTCTGCTATTGCTGTTTGGCAAAATAAGATGAAAATAAAAAAATAGAATATTCTTTTATACATTAGTGAGGGCAATAATTTAAAATTTTATAAAGATATGTTTTACTTCGGATAAACTGATATAATGACTGATTTTGTGAATTAAAGCCAGTTAATATTAAAAGGTAACATTAATTCTTAAATGTTAAACACCTGTAGTTTTTTCACAAATCTTTCCTGCTGGTACCAATCGTTATAAACCAATTCTACTTGTTTCACCTCAAAAGTGCCAAAATCAAAATCCCTGTACTTTTCGATAAGACCAAGCAAAGCGTCTACATGGATTAACTCAGATCTGAAACGGATCACTGTAGCGTGGGCGGTTTGGATGGCATAACGTTTATCGATGCTTTGTTGCAGATCTGAATTTTTAAAGCCTGCTCGCAAATCATCTCTGATTTCGTTTAAGGTATCAGTTAAAAAACCTTGAACTAAAATGCAGGATGGCGATGCCGTAAGTCCTTTAAACTGAATCTTGAAACGCTTATGTCTGGCTAAAACCTGTTGGATGAGCTTAATGTAATCCTCAACATGGATATCCTTTAAATCAAAGCCCTCATAACAGGAAATGATAGACATTAAGGTGATGTGTATGTCGGTATTCCGGTAATAATATTGAGCAGGTTCAATTGCTTTTGCTTCAGCTAAAAATTGCTGGATTTTACCTTTCGTTGCAGCATCTGGTCTGATCACTAAGGTAAATCCAAAACGCTGATCATTGTCTGAATCGATTAAATGATCTGTTTCATAATTTCCGGCAGATATCTTTGCGACTGATTCGGTATAAAGTTTATGGTAATGCTCGGCTAAATTCATTTTTTGTACACAAAAAGAAAGCGTATCACCGATACAGGATTGTCATCCTGAGCCTGTCGAAGGATCTACTTAGATTTGTAGTAAAGCGTTTCGACAGGCTCTCCGTAGGAGTCCTTTGGACAACGTGACAGATTGAGGGAAAATTAACTTTATGATCCCCCAAATATTATACTTAGATACCCTTAGGCACCTAACGTGGTCAAAATTATGCCAACAAAGTTTTCCAGCTTACTGCCGAACCTATAATGTTTCCTAAATCGGCAATGGCTACACGTTCTTGCTCCATACTATCGCGATGGCGGATGGTAACGGTGTTATCTTCCAAACTCTGATGATCAACAGTGATACAGAAAGGTGTGCCAACGGCATCCTGGCGGCGGTAACGTTTACCGATAGCATCTTTTTCTTCATAAATACAGTTGAAATCAAATTTCAAGGTATCCATAATCTCACGGGCCTTTTCAGGTAAACCATCTTTTTTGGTTAATGGGAAAACAGCCACTTTGTACGGAGCCAAAGCTGGATGTAAACGCAATAACGTACGGCTATCCTGTTTATCATCGGTGCTTAAATCTTGCTCTTCAAAAGCATTAATCATCGTTAACAAGAACATACGGTCTAAACCGATCGAAGTTTCGATAACATAAGGAACGTAGTTGCCATAAGGTTTACCTTCTTCATTTAAATCGTTATCGAAATATTGCATTTTCTTGCCAGAGTATTCCTGGTGTTGTGTTAAATCGAAATCGGTACGGCTATGGATACCTTCAACCTCTTTAAATCCGAACGGGAATTCGAATTCAATATCAGTCGCCGCATTGGCATAGTGTGCTAATTTTACGTGGTCATGGTAACGGTATTTTTCGGGCGAAGTACCTAGAGCTTTATGCCATTTTAAACGTGCTTCTTTCCAATATTCAAACCATTTTTTGTCTTCACCCGGGCGAACAAAAAATTGCATTTCCATTTGCTCAAATTCGCGCATACGCATAATAAACTGGCGGGCAATTACTTCATTTCTGAAAGCCTTACCAATCTGCGCAATACCGAAAGGAATTTTCATCCTTCCTGATTTTTGAACATTTAAAAAGTTTACGAAAATACCCTGTGCTGTTTCCGGACGAAGATAAACTTCATCGCTACCTTCAGCCATTGCACCAAATTGAGTACTGAACATCAGATTAAACTGGCGAACATCAGTCCAGTTAGAAGTTTTAGAAATCGGGCAGATTACTTTGTAATCAACAATTAAATCTTTTAGCTGTGCTAAATTTTCAGATTTAAGCGCAAGGTTCATTTCGACCTCAAGCGTTAAACCCTTTTTAACAAATCTCCAGCTCGCTTCCTCAACAAAAGGATATTTTGCGTGATCTAAAATCGTTTCCTCATCTTTAAATGTTGGCACCCAGCTCGCCTGGCCCTCATCACTTAAACCCAATATTTCTTGTTGAAATGCCTCGAATTTTGCTTTGTTTTCTGCACTGAAATTGGCCAGTTCCGAATATAGCTCATCAATTTTATTCTCTAATAACTGATCGGCACGGTAACGTTTTTTAGAATCTTTGTTGTCGATCATTGGATCGTTAAAACCATCAACGTGTCCGCTGGCTTTCCAAACCTTAGGGTGCATAAAAATTGCAGAATCAATCCCTACAATATTTTCATGCATTTGTACCATGGCTTTCCACCAATAGGTTTTAATGTTGTTTTTTAATTCAGCACCCAATTGGCCGTAATCGTAAACGGCACTTAAGCCATCATATATTTCGCTGCTCTGGAATACAAAACCGTATTCTTTAGCGTGTGATATTACATTTTTAAATTGTTCGTCGTTATTCTTTTGAGCCATAATGCAGCAAAGATAATAAAAAGGCGGAGGGTTTAAAGGTATAAGGCTGAAGGTTTTTGATCAATGGTAAAGGAACTGCGGATTTTAGAATTTCTGCACTTAACTTAGGTGCTATAAGGTGTCTTAGGTGGTCGGAAACAGACGAAAGGTGTCTTACCTGGCTGCATATCCGTCCTTAAATTCTTATATGGTTCAAAATAATTAGGAAAGCAATTGCAGTGCTAATCGGTTTAATCAGTCCCTGCTTTCTGCTTTACTTTGTTACACTCGTGCTCGTTGCAATCAGGTTTGGGTGGCCAACATGGTAAAAATATTAATGTTTTAATTTTGTGGTATATAAAAAAATAGGTGTTGCTAAACTTTAGCAACGCCTATTTCAATTTTAGAAAATAATTAGGTTTTTGTTGGCTTAAATGCTGATGTCCCTTTCCTCTTCAACACTTAATACGCCATCGATTTTTTTGATATCTGCAATTTTATGATTGCCCGGAACAATTACGATTACACCAATTGAATCTAAGGTTTCTACATCTTTAACACCAATTTCCTTCAGCTCTTTTGCCACTGAATCCATTGCGCTATCTTTTACAGATATTAACCATTTTGTTTTCATCTTATTATTCTTTCTATTGGACCAATTGGATCGATAGGGAATTTCGGATTAACTAAAATCGGAAATTTATCAATTGGGTATTTTATCAATCTTGTTTTTGTAGGCGCTTGTACCAATCCTGCACCTACATCTCTACCAGGTAAAGGTAAGGTTTTTGCAGTTGAGGTTAATTTTCTCCATAAATTAATCCCTCTCAAACCCGATGCCTGTGCCCATAGTGCAGCAATACCAGCAACATGTGGGGTTGCCATACTGGTTCCATTCCAGCTTGCATACTTGGTAGGCAGTTTTGTAGAAGAATACACGTTAACACCCGGAGCAGCAATATCTATAGCACCATAAGTTGGGTAAAGACCTCCGTTAGAAAAAGCGGCTACGTTCATATTTACATCTACAGCACCCACGGCCATTATTGATGGGCAATTTGCAGGGTGCATTACCTGTCTAACAGTACCTGGCCTCGCCGAATCGTTTCCTGCAGCAGCAATAATTAAAGTGCCTTGTGCTAAAGCACGGGCGGCAGCGGTTTCAAAAACAGCAGAATAGCCTGCTCCGGTTACAAAGCCCCTTAACGACATGCTTACCACATCACAACGGTTGGCAATTGCCCAGTTAATGCCGGCAAGAATGCCCCCATCTCCACCAGAACCACCATTGCTTAAAACTTTTCCAATATAAATACTGGCGGCATAAGCAATACCGTATCTTTCTGTTGCCGATGGCGAACTAGAAGGACCACAGGCAGTGCCCGTACAGTGTGTGCCGTGGCCATGTCCATCCTGTGTGCTTTCTCCGCTAATAAAACTTTGATGAACAACAGGACGGCCAGCAAAATCAGGGTGATGGAAATCGAATCCTGTATCCAATATGGCAACTTTAATGCCTGCACCATTGTATGGGTTGTATCTTAAAAAGCTGGTTGGTACAACATTGGTTGCTTTTAATCCCCAGGTAGCGCCAACAGACTCTACTTCCGATTCTTGCTCTTCATAGTTGTAATCTTCTGTTTCGGTTCCAACCAATACATTGGTCATTTGGTTTACCGCATCTCTGTACCCCTCTACATAATTTTGGGTACTTTCATCCAGCATTCCAATAGCATAAACTACCCTTTCCTTTTCTACAATCATTTCGCTTTCGCCTAAACTGCTGATCGAATTTTCAATTTTTGGTTTTTCGTTTACGATAGCGATACCCAGCTTATCTAGTACAATACCATCGGTTTTAGCGAGGTCTTTATCTGTGAAAAACTCGTTTTCAAATTCTAAAGAGCTTTTTAAGTTCAATCCGCTAATAGAATTGATCTGGTTAATAGAATCGGAGGTGTTGGATCCTTCTGGTAGTAGTACAAGGTATCTTCCTGTGTACTCTACTTTTTCTTCTTTTTTCAAGGTTTTTGACATGGTTTTAAGGTTTTAGGTTTTGCCTACTCTATTCAGGATTTTCGGCTTGTTCCTTTGTGTTAAACAATATCCAAAATTGAAATAGTTACAGCGGAAAAATGGTAGGTAAAACACTAAAAACCAGTGGTAAAAGCAACAAAATAAAAAGCAGTAAAAACAACAATAAAATATGGGGTTTTCCCCATATTTTATCTATAAAAGTTTTATCACATTTGGGAATAAAAGTTAACTTTAATTAAAACTCAAAAATTATGGAAATGCAACATCTACCTAGCTATGCTATCGTATTTTTATGTGGGGTACTAGTATGTTATCTGTTACTAAAACTAATCGATCTTATGAAAACAAATGAAAGGCGGGGGCATCCAAATACCATGGATCCGGCAATAATTCAACAAATGGTAGATGGTTACCGGAATAACCATTTAGCTGCAATTAATAAACTATTGGGAATAAACGATGCTCATTCTGTTTCTTTCGGTTTAAAAACCTTGAAAAAATTTATTGCCGATATCGAATTTTTCAGCAAAAAAGTAGATCCGCGCATTGCTGATGGAGCATTGGGTATCCGTTTCTATTACGCTGCTTATCCAAAAGAGAACGAATGGAATGGTTTTGAGGATGAAAAATCGATAGAAAAAAATTATGCTCAAAAACATACACTTGTTATGATCCCTACTTTAAGGAAGAAGAGCAGTGATGGAAGTTACCAGGATTATGACTTTAATCCTTTAGACCGTGCTACTTTTCCGTTAAAAGAAAGAGAAAAAGAGCAACCAATTACCTTAATGGCCATGAGTTCGGATAGTAGTGATAGCCAATCGCGTGAGGTAATGGCTCAAAATCACGGGCAGCTTATTCCACCAGCTGATTCAGCTATGCAGAACTATTAATGCACTATTTTGATGAGCGATTCTCAACAATTTCTAAGTGACAGTTTTCTCTGGATTGAAGGAGGGGCTGCGCTGATAGCGCTATACTACTTTAAACGATTAAAGGAGCAACATTGGAGATATTTTATCTATTATCTGATCATTATTTTTATTTGTGAAGTTATTGGGAAATGGGGAGGACAGTATATTAATTTTTCAAAAACAAAATATTACAATTACATTATTATCCCCTTCCAGTTTATATTTTTTTACTGGTTATACGGTGCAAAATCTTTTAATAATAAAACGTTATTTTGGACTATTACTGCGCTATACATAGTCTCATTTATATTCAGCGCACTTTACTTTAAAGAAAGAAGAATAATATTTTCATTTAACTATACTTTTGGATGCCTTATTTTAATGGTTTTGGTTGTAATGGAATACTATAAACAAATTACGTCTTCAGATATCATTAATTTTAATAAAAATAGAATGTTCTATATTAATTTAGGTGTCACCTTATTCTATATTGGCACCCTTCCTTTTTTAACATTTTATTCGCTTTTGAGGGTTTATACTCAAATTTGGAACATTTATTTTGATTATTTTTTGATTTCTAATATTGTAATGTATGTATTATTCTCAATTTCATTCATATGGGGAAAACAGAACTCTTAATTACCATTATCCTTTTTAACTTGTTTTTTGTGCTCTTTGTAGTAGCCATTATGGTTTATATCAAAAAATATAAAGAACGGAAACGAGAATACCTGAATGAGATTAAAATCACCAACGAAATACATCAAAAAGAACTTTTAACTACGCAGTTAGAAATACAACAGGCCACCATGCAACAGATTGGCCGCGAATTACACGATAATATCGGACAAAAATTAACATTGGTGAGCCTTTATACCCAGCAATTGGTACACGAAAATAAGGTGCCTCAGGCAAGTAAAAGAATTGAGCAGATTTATCAGATCATTAATTCATCGTTGCAAGACTTGAGGAGTTTGTCGAAAAACTTAACGAACGATAATATAAGTGAAAATGAAATTGTAACTTTAATACAGGAAGAAGTGAACAACCTCAATGCTTTGAAAAAATGTAAGGTAACCTTTCAATGCAATTTCGAAAGTATAGATCTGGAGTTTGTGAAAAAGAATGTACTATTAAGGGTAACCCAAGAATTTCTTCAAAACAGCTTAAAACATGCATATTGCAGCAACATCAAAATCCAATTAAATTCTTCTCCTAAAGTGTTTTTAGCATTAAAAATAGAGGATGATGGAGTAGGATTTGATTATGGTAAAATCACTTCTGACGGTATAGGATTAAAAAACATGAAAAAAAGAGCCGAAATTATCGGTGGACAATTTAATTTAGAAAGCAAACCCGATTTAGGCACTACACTTACTATTATTTTAAATGGCCCGGCATGAAAAAAACTATAGTTATTGTTGATGATCATATCCTGATTGCAAAAGCACTTCAAGGTATTATAGATAATTTTGCAGCCTTTGAGGTAATGTATGTTTGTGAAAATGGAAAAGAGCTGATTAAAAACTTCGAAAACAGCAATAAAATCCCCGATATTTTACTTTTAGATATTAGCATGCCCATTATGGATGGTTTTGAAACTGTAACCTGGGTAACTGCGCATCATCCGGAGGTAAAAGTAATGGCCCTGAGTATGCAGGGCGAAGAAAAAAGTGTGATTAAAATGGTTAGCAACGGTGCCAAAGGCTACCTGTTAAAAAATGCACATCCGGTAGAGCTCGAAAACGCGCTTACTAAATTGAATATCAACGGATTTTTTTATCCCGATTGGGCATCGAAAATTATTTTCTCCAGCCTGAATAAGACAAAAGATGCAGAAATCAAAATTTCAGACCGGGAAAAAGAGTTTTTAAAATACACCGTTACCGAGCTTAATTATAAAGAAATAGCCGATAAAATGTTCTGCAGCCCGAGAACTGTTGAAAGCTATCGCGATCAGTTATGTGAAAAACTCGAACTTAAAACCCGGGTAGGATTGGCTGTTTTTGCCATCAAAAATGGATTTGCTTAGCAAGCTGGTTAACTGTTTAAATTGTAAAACTGGTTAATTGAGGTTTAGGAACTGCATTACAGTTAACTGATTTCAACAATTAACCAATTAACCTTACTTTTGAAGCATGAAATTCCATCATTTGCTATTTTTGGTCATGGTTGCAGTTTTTACCTCATGCAAACCAGAAGAAAAAAGCCATCAATATATTAAGTTTAGCACACCCAAGGAGTTATATCAATTCTTAAAATGGTCGCCAGAAAACCGTTTTCCATTAGTCAGTGCCCATCGTGGAGGTCCAATGCCTGGTTTTCCTGAAAACTGCATCGAAACTTTCGATAATGCCACAACTTATAATCCAGTGATTATCGAATTCGACATTGCTTACAGTAAAGACTCGGTTATGATGATTATGCACGATGATCGGCTCGATCGCACTTCGACAGGAAAAGGACCGATTGGCAATTATACTTATGAAGAACTGAAGGCTTTTAATCTTAAAGACGATGAGGGAAAAGAAACAAAATTTAAAATCCCGTCTTTAGATAGTGTATTAAGCTGGAGCAAAGGAAAAGTTTTATTAACCATCGATTTGAAAAAGGGTGTTTCTTATGCCAAAGTGATCGAAAAGGTAAGACAATATAAAGTAGAAAGTAATTCAATAATCATTACCTATACGGCCAACCAGGCTAAGGAGGTACATCAGTTGGCACCCGAACTTATGATTTCAGCTTCAGTTCAAAAGAAAGCCGAATTAAAACGGTTAAATAGTTTGGGTATTCCCAATAACCGTATTGTAGCTTTTGTTGGTGTTTCTGCTCCAGAAAAAGAATTGTACCAATACCTGCACAACAAAGGCATTACCACTATTTTAGGTACCATGGGGAATATTGATAAAAGCGCCATCGCCAGTCCGGTAAAAAATGTTTATTATCATTTGGTTAACAATGGTGCAGATATTTTATCTAGTGATAATTTACCACAGGCATCAGAAGAACTGGATAAGTTTAGGTATAATAAAAAATTAAGTTCAGCGCATATTAATTAACCACAGATGGAAAGGATGAACACAGATCGGTTTAACCAATTATGAAATCTGTGTTTATCTGTGCAAATCTGTGGTAAAAAACACAAAATGAGCATTTCAGTTAAAAATCTTTCTAAACATTACGATAAGCAAAGGGCGGTTGATTCGATTAGCTTTGAAGCCAGGCCAGGTCGTATTTTGGGTTTTCTTGGCCCTAATGGAGCTGGTAAATCTACCACCATGCGTATGCTTACCGGTTATTTAGAGCCTACATCTGGTGAGGCTGAAATTTCTGGTAAAAGCATTTTTTCTGATGCCATTGAAGCTAAAAAGCATATTGGCTACCTCCCTGAAAATACGCCGCTTTATGCTGATATGTATGTAAAGGAGTTTTTAAATTTTGTTGGCCAAACTTATAAGCTTAACAATTTACCTGCACGGATTGATGAAGTCATCAAAATGGTAGGTTTAACACCAGAGCAGCATAAAAAAATCGGTATGTTATCCAAAGGGTACCGCCAGAGGGTGGGCCTGGCACAGGCCATTATCCATAATCCAGCGGTTTTAATTTTAGATGAGCCCACTTCTGGTTTAGATCCAAATCAATTGGTTGACATCAGGCAGCTGATCAAAACATTAGGTGCAGCTAAAACGGTTGTCATTTCTACACACATCATGCAAGAGGTTGAAGCCATTTGTGATGACATTATCATTATTAGCAAAGGTAAAATCGTAGCGAAAGATTCGCTCGAAGGCTTGAAAAAAATGCATCAACAACAATCATTAGAAGATATTTTTAGAAAACTTACTGCTTAATTCATGTTTCGCCCAAAAATAAAAAACGCCTTAATAACCCTTCTATTTTTAACACCTGTTATATTGAAAGCCCAAAACACCACTAATATTGGTATTGGTGCTGAAATAGGTTTACCATCTGGAAACTTCGTTAATTTATCTGGAATAGGTTTGGGTGCATCAATAAAGGCTGATTTTCCAATAGCCTCAGATTTTGCCATATCCTTAAATGGAGGTTTTATGAATTTTTTTGGTAAACGCAACCAGTTTCTTAAAGTTCAGGATTTAACTTATATACCCGCTAAAGCTGGCTTGAAGTATCAGATGGGAGAAAGCTTTTACGCAGAAGGGCAGTTAGGTGCAGCATTGCCATTAAATAACGGACAAAAAACTTTATTTGTTTGGTCGCCTGGCATTGGAAATCTGTTTAAACTATCTGGAGAAAATAAACTGGATTTAGGTATAAGATATGAAGCGTGGACGGGCAAAAATGAGTTTTCTGATTTAAATAAAATAAACACCAAAGGTTTTGTTGGAATCAGATTTGCGTATATGTTTGGATTATAGCTAATAATTACGAGGCCAAATTTTGTTTTTAATTCAATTAATTCAGATAAACATACAATGATTTATGCCTTTTTATATTGATTACAACTTTTTGGAATAAAATAGATTGTTTATAATCATCAGTAAATCAGTATCTTGTGTATTTGTTTTTAGTTTATTTATTTTATTGTAACGTTTCTGGCATAATGCTTGTCTAAATGCAACAAATAATTAACGAACAATAAATAAAAATCACATGAAAAAAGTATTACTTTCTTTATTAATGGTTGCAGGCCTGGGCTTTGCAGCTTCAGCTCAAACAGAAGGAGCAGTTCAAAAACTAAGCATTGGCGCTGAATTTGGTTTACCGACAGAAAAAAATTCAAATACCTTAATCGTAGGCGGTTCATTGCAGTACGAGCATCCAGTGGCTAAAGATTTAAATTTAACTGGTTCTGCTGGTTATTTATCATTAATGGCTACAGGAGATGCCAAAGATTTTCTGAAAGCTCTTGGGCAAAAAACCAGTTATGGTGTTATTCCATTAAAAGCGGGTGCCAAATATTATTTTGGTGGTAATTTTTATGGTGCTGGTGAACTAGGTGCAGCAATTAGCACTGAAACAGGTGGTAGCACTTTGTTTGCATTTGCACCAACTTTAGGCGCATCATTTTCTGTTGCCGATAAATCTAGTTTAGATTTCGGTTTACGTTACGAAAATTGGTCTGGAAATGGCGGTTCTACAGGCTTTATCGGCTTGCGTGCTGCATTCGCATTCGGTTTGTAATAAATAACATAATTCATTCAAAAGCCTCCAAGAAATTGGGGGCTTTTTTTGTAAACAATGATTCTATTGGGAATCGAATCCTTGTTTAAATTTAATTGTAATTATTGCTGATCCTATAATACATTCATTTAATCAATTCCTTTTAAATTTGCAGGAATAAATGGTTAACTTCGGCGTTTTAATAGCACATGTACGCAGTTTTTAAACGCGAGTTATTCAGTTTCTTAAGTTCGATGGTTGCTTATATTACCATTGGCATTTTTCTGTTGGTTTCTGGCCTGTTACTTTGGTTTTTTCCGGATACCTCGATACTTGATTATGGTTATGCCGAACTTGATGGTTTTTTCAGTTTGGTTCCTTATCTTTTCATGTTTCTTATTCCAGCCATTACCATGCGCTCTTTTGCCGAAGAACGGAGAGAAGGAACGTACGAACTTTTAATCACGCGGCCGATCCAAATCTGGCAAATTATTGTGGCAAAATATTTAGCGAGCTTAGTTCTGGTACTTTTTGCCCTAATCCCAACCTTAATTTATTACTATAGCATTTCAAAGCTAGGCTTTCCTGAAGGGAATATCGATTCAGGATCCGTTATTGGCTCTTATATCGGTTTATTTTTATTGGGCGCGGCCTTTACATCCATGGGCATTTTCTCATCGGCATTGACTAAAAATCAGGTGATTGCTTTTGTGATCAGCGCTGCTTTATGTGCATTCGCTTTTTTAGGTTTCGATTACAGCAGTCAGCTTGCTGCATTTCAAAGTATCGGTAATATTATCAGCAGTTTAGGGATTAATCAACATTATACTTCGATAAGCCGCGGTGTTTTAGACACCAGAGATCTCATTTACTTTATTACTTTTTCCGTGCTGTTTTTATTGGTCACCAAAATGATAATGGGAGGGAAACGATAATGAAGCTGAAGAATAAATGGGTTAATCTTACCATCATTATAGCCGCACTAATTATTTTAAATGTTGTGGGGCAGTATGCTTTTCATCGTTTTGATTTTACTGCTGATAAACGTTTTACTTTAAGTGATAAAACGAAATCTCTATTAGAGCAAAATAAAAAAACGGTAATTATTACTGTATTTTTAGCGGGAGAGCTACCCTCTGCTTTTAAACGGCTGCAGGCTGCGGTATCTGATATTTTATCTGATTACCAAGCTTATGCCAAGGCAGAGGTTAAGGTGGTTTTTGTTGACCCGATAGCAGGGCTTAATCAGGCCGATCAAGATACAGTGATCAATAATTTGTACGAAAGAGGAATAGAAGCCACCAATTTAAGTATTAAAACTGAAAGTGGATTAACGCAGAAACTCGTATTTCCGATGGCTATGATGGAAAGCGAAGGGAAGGAATTCCCCATTAAACTCTTTCAAAATTTAGATACCCGCGGAAATTACGAAGACAATATAAACCGTTCTATTGAAAATCTGGAGTATATTTTTACTTCGAGCTTAAAGAAAGTACTTTCGGGTGAAAACCCCCGGATCGGTTTTTCGGAATCAAATGGCGAACTTTCCGATTTACAACTGGCTGATGCCATTCACACCCTATCGAGCAGTTATCTGGTTGGCCGTATTGATCTAAATAGTATTGATAAAGCAGGGCTTGATAAATTAAAAATGTTGATCATCGCCAAACCCACAAAAACTTTTACAGAAACCGAGAAATACAAAATCAATTATTTCGTAATGAACGGTGGGCGGGTACTTTGGAGTATCGATCAGGTAAATGCCGAATTGGATAGCTTGCGCGGAAAAAGTGGACAGATGGCCGTTAACAGTAATTTGAACCTGGATGATATGCTTTTTATGTACGGTGCAAGGATTAATTATAATATTATTGCCGATCCGGCAAACAGTGCCGAAATTCCCATTTCTACAGGTGTTGTAGGCGGGCAGAACCAGATGCAATTGGTGCCCTGGATTTATTATCCGATTTTATTGCCCGATACGGTAGAAAGCGTTGTGAAAAAGTTGGATGGTGTAAAATCTGAATTTCCAAGTACAGTAGATACTATTGGTGTTAAAGGCGTAAAAAAATCCTATATTTTAGCTACATCTCCCTATAATAAAGTGTATAATGTACCGAAATTGTTTAGCTTGCAAATGGTAAGCGAACAGTTAGATCCACGATCTTTCCGAAGTAAACCACAGCACGTTGGTTTAATGTTGGAAGGTAATTTTCCATCGGTTTTTGCTGGGCGACCTTTACCGGCTACCATTACACAGCCTTATACCCTAGAAAGTACAGGCAAGCCGGCTAAAATGATTGTGATTGGAGATGGCGATATTTTTAAAAACCAGGTATCGGAGCAAAATGGAACACCCTTTCCCTTAGGTTTCGACCGTTATTCGCAGCGTACTTTTGGTAATAAGGCCTTATTGCTCAATATTGTTGATTATTTTACGGATAACGACAACTTAATTGCGTTACGAAATAAAGAAGTAAAAATTAGATTGTTGGATAAAGCCAAAATTAAGCTCGAAAAAACGAAATGGCAATTTATAAATGTGGTAGCACCCTTGCTATTGTTAATATTCTTTGCGATTTTTCAACATTATCACCGCAAATACAAGTACGCTAAATAATTTTTATATTTTTGAAGAAGACTAAATAATATCATGAGATTTATTGTATCCACATCAACTCTATTAAAACACTTACAAACCGTAAATGGTGCATCAAGCAGCAGTACGGTTTTGCCTATATTAGAAAATTTTCTCTTCGAAATTAAAGATGGAAACTTAACTATCTCTGCTACCGATCTGCAAACTAGCATGACAACTGCTTTGGCTGTAGAATCAAAGGAAGAAGGTAAAGTGGCTGTTCCATCTAAAATTTTATTAGATACGCTTAAAACATTGCCAGATCAGCCCATCGCATTTAATATCGATGATAGTACTTTTGCGATCGAGATCAGTGCCGGAGATGGTAAGTATAAATTAAGTGGTGAAAATGGTGATGATTTTCCGAAGATTCCCGTAGTAGAAAACGCATCTTCTGTAAATTTACCTGCATCTGTTTTAACTGAAGCCATTACAAAAACTATTTTTGCAGTAAGTAACGATGAGTTGCGCCCGGCGATGACAGGTGTATTCTGTCAGTTATCTCCTCAGCACATCACTTTTGTAGCTACCGATGCACATAAACTGGTAAGGTATCGCCGTATGGATAGCAAAGCAGATAAAGCAACCTCATTTATTCTTCCTAAAAAAGCTTTGACGCTTTTAAAAGCAGCTTTACCTTCAACTGATATTAATGTATCAGTTGATTATAATGCAACAAGTGCTTTCTTTAAGTTCGAAAATATCAATTTAGTGTGTCGTTTAATAGACGAGCGCTATCCAGATTATGAGGCGGTAATTCCAACAAATAATCCTAACAAGCTAATTATCGATAGAAGTTTGTTTTTAAATACACTTCGTAGGGTTGTAATTTTTGCGAATAAAACGACACATCAGGTAAGACTGAAAATTAGCGGAAGTGAATTAAATATCTCGTCTGAAGATTTAGATTTTGCTAACGAAGCACACGAGCGTTTAAGTTGCCAATATGACGGCGAAGACCTAGAAATAGGCTTTAATGCACGCTTTTTGATCGAAATGTTGAGTAATTTGAGCGGTGATGAAGTTACTCTAGAACTTTCAACACCGAATAGAGCAGGGCTTTTAATTCCACAAACCAATGATGAAAATGAAGATGTTTTAATGTTGGTGATGCCTGTTATGCTAAATAATAGTTATTAAGAAAAAACTAATTTATTAGTTTTATTAACAAAATGGCTTGGTTTTTGACCGAGCCATTTTTGTTTATAATCAACTAACACAACCAATGAAAATCTATAACAATCTCTCGAAATCACTGATTTTGCTCACCCTCTTATGTAATATAGGTCTATCATCCTGTAAAAAGGAAAATCCAGATGAAGTTGTAAAAGGCCAGGCGAAGGTAAAAATGGTCAATGCATCGCAGGCCGATATACATCAGGATGTTTATTTGGATAATGAAAAACTAACCACTGTTGCTTTGGCCTTTGGCGAAACCAGCGACTATGTAAAAATACCTTCTGGTAATAGAAACGTTTCTTATGCTGGCACAAATAATACAACTACTGATACCTCTTTAAACTTTACGCCGTCTATTACTTACACTACTTTTTTGGTTACCAATAAAAAAGGAGAGATGGAAATAGTGAGTTATGAAGATAATTTAAGTAATACCGAGTCAGATAAAGCTAAAATTAAATTGATTAATCTTACTCCTAATTTTGCCACTGGCATAAACGTTATGGTACAGGGCGGTACCCAGTTTGTTAATGGACTGGCTTTTAAAGAAGCATCTAACTATTTTGCAGTAGATACAGGATTCAATTTAAGATATTCGGTAGTAGGCTCTGGTAGCGTTAAAACTATTGATAAAACGAGTTTAAAAGGAGGTAAAATTTATACGATTTGGTTTAGTGGTAGTACTGCTGCAACATTAGAAGCGCATATCATTACCGATAATTAATTTCAAAGTTTAATATGCTTTCTGCTATCTTTACGTTTTATTAGCATTAGCGATTAATTATGAAAAACAAAGTATTGTTTCCTAAAATATTTCTTCTTCTTATACTTGCGGTTTTAATCAGCTCATGCATCAAAAATGACAATTTAATTGAAGGTGATGCTAAAGTGCGGTTTTTTCAAGCCGCTTCAACTGATACAACCCAAACTTTCTATTTAAATGGGATACAAATAGGAACACCAGTTGCTCACGGTACAAATACAAGTTATGTAGTCGTTGCTGGCGATTCTGCTTATAATATAGCCTCGCGAAATATAAATACTGGTGTTGATGTAGCTTCATTAGGAGAGCAAACATTTAAAATCGGGCAGAATTATTCTGTTTTTTATTATAAAGAAAAAACTGGCGATCCTGCAAAGTTGAAAGTTTACACTGATGATGTAAGACCAGATCTTGATTCAGCCAAACTAACTTTTTTAAACCTTGGTTACACATTAGGTTCGAGTGTTATAATTACAGATAGTACTAATACAACAAATCCTGTAGAATCTACAATTGAGTATGGAGCGATTAAAACTTTAAAGGTTAAAGTTAATAAAAATATGAAATTTGCCTTTAAATTAACTAGCCCTACTGCAACAAACCCACCGCCTGTGGTATCACGCTTAGATTCTCTTAATATTAATAATGGTAGAGTTTACCTTATATTACTTGATGGTGATAAAAAGGGAGAGCTTAAAAATCGAATCATTTCTGCTAACTAATTTTATTGCATTTTACTAGCATTTAATCCCTTTGATATTCATACTTTTGCCCAAAATTAGATAAATGGAACTACTACAGCAGCTCATAGATTTTATTCTTCATATAGATGTACATTTAGCTGAAATTGTTAACGAATACCGTACCTGGACTTACCTCATTTTATTCCTGATCATTTTTGCCGAAACCGGTTTTGTGGTAACACCGTTCCTGCCTGGCGATTCATTGCTTTTTGCAATGGGCGCTTTAATTGCTGGCGAACATGAAACTGGTTTAAATATCTGGATCATGCTCATTATTTTAACAGTAGCTGCAATTTTGGGAAATACAGTTAACTATAAACTCGGGAGTGTTTTAGGTGCAGGTGTATTTAAAGAAAAAAATAAGATTTTGAAGCTTAAATATTATCATCAATCTCACGAGTTTTTTGAGAAACATGGTGGTAAGGCCATTATGTTAAGCAGGTTTCTTCCAATTTTCAGAACCATTGCTCCATTTGTAGCTGGAATAGCCAAAATGCCTTTCGGTCGTTTTACCTATTATAACATTATTGGTGGAGTAGCCTGGATATTTGCATTATTGTTAGGCGGTTATCTATTAGGTCAAATCCCTGTAATTAAAAACAACTTCGAACTGGTAATTATTTTTATTGCTGTGGTAACTTTTGTTCCCGCCATCTGGGCAGCCATTAGGAGCCGTTTTCAGCCTAAAAAGATTGAGGCAATTATTGAAGGAGAAGATACAAAGGCATAATTATAGTTCCCTACCAATTAGGGAACCATTTTGATAATTCTTTTCTACCTTATCACTTTCTATTTTCTCATCAGGTAATAACGCTGTTTTAATCAGGTTTTTAAGCACTGGCTGACCTGCATCAACCCAGGCAGAATACCAGAATGATCCCGTTTTTAATATGGCAGCACGCATTTGCTTTTCTACCATGTTATTCATTTTAGTATGATAGGCTTTTGAATAGGCCATGGAGTATTGTTTGAGGATGGTATTATTCCTTTCGGAAAAGCTATACTTTTTGTCGGAAGGGAATGAAGCGCTCAGTTCAGCTTCGAAAGTTAATACAGTATCAACCAAACTGTGCGTGTGTTTAAGAATTTTCCAAATTTCTTGCAATGGGTTTTCAATATAATCTGCTTTGCCAACAACAAAATTATAATTGGTCGAAAACAGTTCGGGTAAACGGCTTTCCCAAAAAGCATGGATACCAACCTGATTGGTGAGTTGCCCATTATGGTTGGCGGTAGTATGTAAAGGAACATGTGCATCACCAATGTAATGGCCCAGGTCTGCAGAATATTTCAAAATCTTTACCGAATCATGCATTTTAAAGGCTTTAACTAAACCATAATAGCTACGCTGTATTTGCCAGGGGATAATACCATCGGTGTTCAATTTTTTTTGGCCATATTTAGCTAGGGCGTCATCCCATTTTTCGGGAATACTATCGATATTTTTCTCATAGTTCTCTACATCGAGGTAATGCCGTGGTGCTTCGAGTGTATCAGCATACCTGCGTTTATCTGGGTCAACAGCATGTTCGGTAATGTATTTGATATTCTTTTTGTAGAAACCGATCATGTCAGAAGGCAAAGTGAAAACAGCAAGGTTGTTTATCCTTTGATGTGCAAAGAAGCCCCAAGAGGTACAAAGAAATATAGGGATGATTAACGCGGTTAAAATCGTTAATCTTTTCATATCCTAAGATAAAAAAAATATTTATTATTTGTCCTGATTTTATCTTAAGTTAATTTCATCCCGATAGATATTGAAAATTTCTGATCCGATGTTATTTAACTTTTCACTGAAGGGCTCAAATCCATGATCTGTAATATAATTTCTTTCCTTTTCAGTAATGGGCACCATCCATAATATATTCACCTGACTATCACGGTAATTTTCAAGCCATATATCGGGTAAGTGATTCAAATGCTTCACCAGTACTACCGATGTCATTTTTGTGCGTTCAAGAATATTAAAAGTAACGGTGTGGCCGTTCCCAAGCCAGGAAATTCTCTTCCACGGAATGCCTGCTTGCCCACTGATCCAACTCCCAATAAGGTTAAGTTCTGCCTGAGACAAACCTGTATTTAAGAGCAAGCCCAATTCTATTCTATTTACCTCATTAGGGTCTTCGCTATACATTTCAGCCACTGGCATGGGTAGTAACGATAGTCCGACAGTCACAAATACATCCTTAATCTCTCCTTTCTTCAAAAATAAGCCTCTTGGCGGCCATTCGTTTCCATCTATTGCAAAATATTGATCACTTTTACCTAAATTATCTTCATATTGCTGGAGCAACTGAGGTTGAATTATCTGAAAAGGATTAACTTCCAGATCCCATAATTGCCAATATTCTTTTGCTTTTCTAACCCTTTCTAACAAAATATTAGAAGATTTAAGTTCCCAGCAATATTCTCCTTCGGCTACGCAGTCTCTGGCATAACCTGAGAAACCATTCATGCCAGCCCAGGATGGGATGATGGCAATAACCTCTCCCTTTTCCATTAAAGTAGCACCATCACCTTCCTCAAACCAGACAATTTCTAAATCATCTGCTTGCAGAGGTGTTTGTCCTTCAGGGAACCTGCAGTATGCTTTGATTAACATTGGCGGGATCCCTTCTTCCATCTGTTTTAAATCTGCATTTATCGGGGCTTCATCCAGATTTCTGATCCAGCAGGCTTTAACCCCGAAATCGGAATCTTCATCACCCCACAAATAAAAATAAGCAACTTGATTATCCTGCTCCACAATAGCGGTAATCGGACAAGCTGGACTTCTCAATTCCATGAGTACTTCTGGTTTTTCCCTTTTAGGAGCGTCTGAACCAAATAACTTTTTTAATAAACTCATCTGATCATCTTAATTTTAAGAGTTAAAAAAACAATTTATAGATATGTTAATCCAATCAGTTTAGACTTAAAGCTAAACCTTAAGCAATGCATAACTTTTCTATTTCAAGTTTTATGCCAATGCTAAAGATCATCTGGTCTCATTTATTTCTGCAGGGCTTTTCTAACGGCGGGCGCAATCTGATCTCCGAAGAGTTCTATCGATTTCATCATTGCGGCGTGAGATGGACCTCCTACATCCATGTGTGCAGAGAAACGTGTTAAGCCAAAGGTTTCTTCCATAGCCAAAATTTTGTCTACCGATTCGTTTACATCGCCAATAATTAAAGCGCCGCTACTGCTTCGGCCAGCGTCGAACTGATCGCGTTGATAAGGTGCCCAACCACGTGATTTACCGATCCTGTTCATTTGAGCAGAATAAAGTGGGTAATAGTAATCTGCAACTTCACCACTGTTTTCGCCAAATAAAGCGTGCATATGCACACCTACTTCAAATTTACTCATGTCGTGCCCATAAGCTTCGTAAACTCTTTTGTAGTAATCGAAAAGCGGCTTAAACTGTATCGGCTGACCACCAATGATGGCAAACATTACAGGTAAACCTAATCTGCCGGCACGTTCTACTGATTCTGGTGTTCCACCAACCGCCACCCATATTTTTAAATTGTCGTTTACAGCTCTTGGTAATATTTCCTGGTTATTCAGTTCTGGTCTGAATTTACCCTTCCAGCTGATTTTGGGCTCCTTGTTTATTTTAAGGAGCAATGCTAACTTCTCTTCATAAAGTTCGTCGTAATCTTGTAGGTTATAACCAAACAGCGGAAACGATTCGATAAAACTTCCACGGCCAGCCATTAATTCGGCCCTGCCATTCGAAATTAAATCTATTGTGGCAAAATTTTGATATAGTTTAACCGGATCGGATGAACTTAAAACTGAAACTGCACTGCTTAATTTAATGTTTTTGGTTACTGTAGCTGCCGCGGCCAATATGATTTCGGGGCTCGATACGGCGTAATCAGGGCGATGGTGTTCGCCAATGCCATAGAAATCTAAACCAACTTCGTCCATTAGTTTTATTTCTGCTATAATTTCCTGAAGTCTTTGTTGAGCGGGTTGAATTTTTCCTTTTGCATTAATCTGCAAATCGCCAAACATACCAATACCTAATTCCATAATGTTAAAATAATTTTAACAAAGTTAATGGATACACAGGGAGTAGTTTTTGATGTATGGTAAGAAAAGAAGGATATTAAACATTTAGTTATGCATCCTGCAACCTGAGTTTTTTTATGCTGGCCTGAGTTTGCTAAACCCGATTATAGCGAGCATCCCGATCTTTTCATCGGGATAAAGCGGTAAGCGGGGCTTTCGGAGCCGATAAGTATTGGCATTGCTTTCCAAAAAAATCGGAATGAAGATCGTAAGCAAATTTGAACCATATAAGGAACATAAGATCATATCAGTTTATACCTGGAAAGATTCTGAAACAATTTCATAATGAGTTGTTTATAGAATCAAGTTCAGGATGAGGCAGCTGAGTTAAATCGGCAACTGCTAACTAAAAACTGCCAATTGCCCACTGAAAGCTACTCGATCTTCTTACCTTTCATTGCCGTAGAAATCGCTGCATCCATTACACGCTCGGCAAAAGGACGGGTAAATTCATTCAGCTCGTCTGCTTTCTTTAAAATAGTATCTTTTTCTTGAGTAGCTAAAGCCGTTTTAAGTGCTTCGATGTGTACTTTGGTATCTGAAATTTCTGCTTCGGTTAAATGCTCGGCATGTTTTTCGATAAAACGCTCGGCAGTATAAAGCAATTGTTCGCCTTCGCTTCTTGCTTCAATAAGCATACGTTGTTCAACATCACTTTTAGCATGTTCTATGCTATCAAGCAGCATTTTCTCTACTGTATCATCACTTAAGCCATAACTTGGTGTAATTTCTATCTCTTGTTTAACGCCAGAACGTAACTCTATCGCCTGAACGGTTAAAATTCCATCGGCATTCAGTAAAAAATTGATATCTACTTTTGGCAAACCCGCAGGCATCGCAGGAATTCCCTTTAAGTCGAACTCAGCCAATTTTCTGTTTTCTTTCACTAAATCGCGCTCGCCCTGATAAACAGAGATTTTCATATTTACCTGTCCATCTATAGAAGTGGTGTATTGGCGGCCGGCTTTAGTAGGTACTTTGCTGTTGCGCGTAATAATTACATCCATTAAACCGCCCATGGTTTCGATGCCCAAAGAAAGTGGCGTTACATCTAACAACAAGATGTCAGAACGGTTTCCTGCCAAAACATCGGCCTGAATGGCTGCACCAAGTGCAACTACTTCATCAGGATTGATATTATCCTGCGGTTTTTTACCAAAGAAATTTTCTACAGCCTGTTTTACATATGGTGTACGGGTAGAACCTCCTACTAAAATTACTTCATCAATATCGCTGGCAGATAGATCTGCATCCTTTAATGCATTTTTACAAGCGGTGATGGTTTCTTCAACCTTTTCTGAAATTAACTGCTCAAAAGTTTGTTTATCAAGCGTACACCAGATCTCACCAATCTGTTCGTTATATAGATTTTGGGTAGAGAGCGCTTTTTTAGCAGCCTCAGCCTGTAGGCGTAAGGTCTGCATTAGAATATTATCCTGAGCAACTACCGCTACATCAAGGTTGTTTTTCTCCAGCCAATAGTTTAAAATGGCACGATCGAAATCATCACCACCTAAATAAGTATTTCCGTTTGTGGCCAAAACCTCGAAAATTCCATTCTGGATCTGTAGAATAGAAACATCAAATGTTCCTCCTCCCAAGTCGTAAACCGCAATGGTTTTTTGTTGCGATGGATCTAAGCCAATTCCGTAAGCCAAACTTGCTGCGGTAGGTTCATTTACAATACGCATCACATCTAAACCGGCCAGTTTTCCGGCATCTCGGGTAGCCTGTCGCTGACTATCGTTAAAATATGCCGGAACAGTGATTACTGCTCTGTTAACCGGAGTTTTTAACGCGTGCTCTGCTCTTGCTTTAAGCTCTTTCAAAATTTCCCCCGATAATTCGATCGGCGTGTAGAAACGGTCGCCAGCATGGATTTTCACCAAAGCATCGCTATCATCGTCTATAATTTTGTAAGAAAAAATAGCTGCGTGTTCAGCTACATCTTTGTAAGACCGGCCAAGTAGTCTTTTAACTGAAAAAATGGTGTTTGAAGGATCAGTGGTTAAATATTCTTTAGCCTCGTTACCTACAACGGCTTCATTCTGGCCATTAAAGTATACCACCGATGGTACCAATATTCCTTTACCTGCATCGTTAATTACCTGCGGATTCTTATCTGGATTGATAAACGCCACCAAACTATTGGTTGTACCTAAATCTATTCCTACTATAATTTCTTCCTTTTGAAACGAACCTGTAGCAAGGTTAATTGATATTTTTGCCATGGCTGCAAATTTACAATAATGTTGTGCTAAAATTGTTGTTAAGTTGTAAGTTTTAGATGAAAAAAGTCCGAGGTCGGAGGTCTGAAAGCCGGGAGTTTTATTGATATTACTATATCTTCGGACCTCGGACTCCCGACCTCGGACTCCCGACTTCGGACTAAAGACTCTGGACTATCTCTTATTCTTCTCTTCAATCCACAACGACATATATTTGGTGCTCTGTGCCGTATGGTGATTTAATACCTGTCCGAAAAAGTTATTTTGTCGGTGTGCAGTTAAATCTGAAGCTAATTTCTCAGTTTTTTGTATGAACTGATCAGCAAAATGTTTTGCCGAATACCTTTGGTTAATAATCTGTACGCCATTTTGCTGCGCAATTTGCCAGGCATTTTTATCCTGATAGAGTTTTACGGCTTCATCAATAAATAATTCTAAATTATCTTCAATGCTACCGTTCCAATCTAAATTGCCTTTCATGGCTTCTGCACCAACGGATGTTGTAACTGAGGGCGTACCCATTCGCATGGCATCAATAAATTTACCTTTTACACCTGCACCGAACTGAATAGGGGCAAGTAATATCCGATGTTGAGCAATGGTTTCCTGAGCATCTAAAGCTCTTCCTTTAATTAAGAATTTTTCGTTTTTGTTATCCAACTGCAGTACTTTTTGCGAAGCATAAGATCCAAATATATTCAAGTTTGCATTTGGAACCCTTTTTCTGAGTACTGGCCAGATCTTAGTTTTTAAAACCTGAACGGTATTCCAGTTGGGCTCATGAAGGAAATTGCCAATGAAAACAAAATCTGCCCGATCCTCAAAGGGAATCCATTTTTCGACAACCTGCAGATCGATTTCTTCTTCGAGAAAAGGTAAATAATAAATCAGCGAAGGATCAATTTTGAATTGATTTTTCAATATATCCATCTCCACTTCCGAAATCATCATAGATAAATCGCAGCGCAAAATTGATGCAATTTCTCTTTTGGCAGTATCGGAAAATAAATCTAAAACTTGTTTTTTCTTGTCGCTTTGTTGGCGCGCGCTTCTCAGACAATGTAAATCTTCGGTATCTAAAATCCTAAGTGCATTAGGGCATTCCTGCTGAACCCGCCAACCATATTGTTCTTCTACCATAAAGCGGTCGAACAGTACTATTTCTGGATTTAATTCTTTCAGAAATACGTTAAAACTTTGGTCGTTTAGTTTGATTTGTTGCTCAACAACACTAGTCTTACTAAAATCATAACTGAAATCGCTTTTTGAGGCTGCCGATGAAAATGTGATCTGATAACCTTTCGAAAGAAATAAATCAACCAATTGGATCATCCTCGTACCCGCTGCTGATGAAGTGGGTTCGGGCCAGACAAATCCAATAATTAATAATTTCTTAGCGCTTTTATTCATTTACCTGCAAAATAAGTTCTTTTTTTTGGCTCCCGCAGATAAATGTGATTTTCACAGGATGAAATGTAAATCTGCATAATCTTTTAAATGTGTTGGGGATATTAAACGTATCTTAAATATTCTTAATTTTGCAGCTCAATTACAAGCACTACATGTTAGGATTAAAATTGTTGACAGACCCACGTTGGGCAAATATTGCGGAATCTAATTTAGAAGAAATTTTATCTGACCATGCCTGGTGCGAACAAAAGGCGGCAACCAATGCCATTACTTTAATTACTCAAAATTCAGAACATCAGGATCTTGTAGATGAATTAACAGCGATTGCCATTGAAGAAATGCAGCATTTTCAGATGGTAATTGAAATTATAAAAAAACGGGGTTATACTTTAAGTCGCGAGCGGAAAGATGACTATGTTGGCCGTTTGGTGAAATTTAGCAAAAAAGACGGAAGCCGAAATATGGCTTTTATTGATAGGTTATTGTTTGCGGCAATGATTGAAGCCAGAAGTTGCGAACGTTTTAGGGTACTTTCGTTAAATATAAAAGATCAGGAACTGGCCAGGTTTTATCATGAGTTAATGGTTTCGGAAGCTGGACATTATACTACATTTTTAAATTTTGCGCGTAAATACAGTACCGATGTTGATGTAGATAAACGCTGGAAAGAATGGTTAGATTTTGAAGGGGAATTGATTCAGAGTTTTGGAACGAAAGAAGCGATACACGGATAGTCAGAAGTCGGATGTCCGAAAGTCGGAAGTTTTTAGCGCATAACTTCTACTCATTATCTTCGGACTTCGGTCTTCCTTACTTCAGACTTATGGATATTCCACAGCCAAATTACAATATCCTGATAACTATCGATTCCTTTTTTCTGATTGTTCAGTTTTAAGAAGCTATCGAATGCGGCATCCATATAACCGAACATATCGCCATTGTATTTTCGCCAGAATTCTTTTTCGGTTCTAAAATCGGCTAAAACCTGTGGTAAGAGTTTCAAATAAAGTAATTTATAATCATCAGGAGATTTCATTCTGATCTCAAATAAAATATACCGTAACATTTCATAATTGGCCGAATATTGATAATTTACATCAATACTGTTGCTTGCCGTGAGATAACCCAAAAGATTGGCTTCGTCTTCATAAGCGATGCCCAATTGATGGCCTATTTCGTGGCAGCTTACATAGGGTTTAACGAAATCTGGTAAATTCATATTCATATTGGCTTCACCAGAAAGCGGGGCGTAATAGCCTTCGATGCCAATTTTACTGATCAGCCATGAATTTAAAACAGATTTTAAGCAAGGGTTTTGATATTGGAATAATTTATTTTTTCGCGACATAAGCAAATAGGCTTCTGCCGATTTTGATTCCAGTTCTTTGATTGTGTAAGCTGGAATTTTGCCTTGCTTCAGTTTTAGATTATTGGTTTTTTGGATGAAATAATCGCCAAGAACCACTAATTCTTTAACGTTATATTTTTCATTGCCAATACCCAGTTCTTCACTAATGCTTGGCCGGCTGTAATTTAGACCCCATACAGTTTTGAAAATGATATAGAGCAGCAGGAAGAAGTTGAGGACCTGTAAAGGAACAAGAATTCTATCCTGTCTTTTTAGCGATTTTCGTTGTTTATAAAATCTAACGATCTTATAAAGTACAAAACCAATCAATAAGGCGTAAATGATATCGCCAATGGCAAAAGGAAAAATAGATGATATAAATCTTAATATTGAAGAAATATAAAGATAAAAGCCTGTTGAATAATATTTTTGAACAAGGGTTGGGAAGAAGCCGAAGATATAAATAATTAGGGCGATGACCAATATAGCAGCAGCTTTTATAAGATTTTTTTTTATTGAGGGCATTATTTGTAATGGCCTTTCAGCGAATAAATATAGAGAACATCCTCTATCACTTCATAAATAATTCTATGTTCATCGTTAATTCGTCTAGACCATTTCCCGGAAAATTCATATTTGAGTGGCTCTGGCTTACCTATCCCACTATATGGCTCTTCAATAATAGCTAATATCAATTGTTCAATTTTCTTTTGTATAGCCTTGTTTCCAGATTTCTTCCAAAATTTGATATCTAATAAAGAATCGTCAACATATTGAATCTCCATCGGATTATTTCCATAAATCTTCAATAGCTATCTTAACACCTTTGCCAGCTTTTACCTGTTCTTGGCCTCGTTTTATTTTAGCTATAAATTCTGGGTTATACGGACTTTCTTCTGTTTCAAAATCAATCTTCAAAACTTTCATAACTGCTTTTAAAGCTGTTGATTGTTCTTCGTTTTTTGGATGTACGATTAGTGTTTCCATGTTATTTCATTGTGATAAAACAAATATAACAAATCTATCTGGCAAAAGTTAGGCGTTTTCCGATCTGATCGGTCGTGAATTTGCCATTTTGATAAGCCAGATTTCCTGATACAAAAGTGTGGGTAATACTTGCCTGGAAGGTATCGCCATCGAACGGACTCCAACCACATTTATAGAAATTGTTAAGTTTGGTTACTGTCCAGGAATCTTTCAGGTCTACCAACACTAAGTCTGCCCAATACCCTTCACGAATGAAACCGCGTTTTTCGATATCGAAACAGATGGCCAGGTTGTGTGCTGTTTTTTCTGCAATTTTCTCTAAAGAGATTTTACCCTGTAAATGCATTTCTAGTAATGCTGGTAAGGCATGTTGTACCAATGGACCACCAGATGGGGCTTGAGCGTAAGGCTGCTGCTTTTCTGCCAATGTGTGTGGCGCGTGGTCTGTTGCAATTACATCAATATAATCTTCAAGAATACCTTTAAGCACACCTTTTTGATCATCTTCGGTTTTTACCGCAGGGTTCCATTTAATGAAATTTCCTTTTGAAGCGTAATCTTTATCATTAAACCAAAGGTGGTGTACACAAGCCTCAGCCGTAATTTTTTTATCCTTTAGCGCGGTAATATTATCAAATAGTGTTATTTCTTTTGCTGTAGAAATATGTAAGATATGCAACCGGGTTTGATAAGTTTTAGCCAGTTCGACCGCCAATGATGATGATTTATAACAGGCCTCTGCGCTGCGGATCAAAGGATGCATATCAATGGTCAGGTCTTCACCGTATTCCGCCTTAAACTTGGCTAAGTTTTCGCGGATAGTTGCTTCATCCTCACAGTGGGTAGCCACTAATATAGGTGCCTTACTAAAAATGTTTTCTAAGGTTTTTTCGTTATCCACCAGCATATTCCCGGTTGATGAACCCATAAAAACCTTTATTCCGCAAACGTTTTTAGGATCGGTTTTTAAAACCTCGTCAATATTGTCGTTACTGGCCCCCATATAAAATGAATAATTCGCTAACGAAGTCTGGGAAGCAATTTCGTATTTATCAGCTAATAAATCCTGTGTTAAAGTATTGGGTACGGTATTGGGCATTTCCATGAAGGAGGTAATCCCTCCAGCTACTGCAGCCATGCTTTCGGTAAAAATATCAGCTTTATGGGTTAAACCTGGCTCGCGGAAATGTACCTGATCGTCAATCATTCCTGGTAAAAGGTATTGCCCTTCTGCGTTAATTTCTTGTGCATCAGGTGCAGATAGATTTTGACCGATTTTGGCTATCAATCCATCTTTTATCAATACATCGGCAACAATTTTTTGTCCTTCATTTACAATTGTAGCAGCTTTTATCAGGTAAGTATTCATGGTTTCAAAGGTAGTAATTTAGTGTTAAGTAGCGAGTATCAAGTATCAAGATTTTGATGCTGTGGGTAGGGGGAACTGAGTTTTATGTTGCTGTTTTGTGTAAAATAAACCCGACAGTAGCGTGCACGAAGTAAAGCGAATGGCGGGACTTTCGTAAATGAAGAATTACTGAAATTGCTTTGCCTTAAATTCTCAAGAGGGGACTTTGAATTGAAATGGGATTCAAAACCTTCTGCCTTACACCTTCAAACCCTCAACCTTAATCACTATCTTTGTGCGCTATGGCAAAATCGTTCGAAGAATTTAAGTTAAACAGGCAAATTTTAAATGCAGTTGCCGATGCAGGTTACACCGTTGCCACGCCGATTCAGGAAAAAGCAATTGCACCAGTATTATCTGGACAGGATATTTTTGGTATTGCCGAAACTGGTACAGGAAAAACCGCTGCTTTTGTTTTGCCGATTTTAATGCAATTGAAATATGCTCAGGGCGATAATCCAAGGGCTTTGATTTTATCACCAACACGTGAACTGGCAATGCAGATTGCCGAGCAGGTAAAGTTATTTTCTACTTATACGGATTTACGTTCATTAGTGATTTTTGGTGGAATCGGTCCGAAAACGCAGAAAGAGCAGATTGCTAAAGGGGTTGATATTCTGATTGCTACACCCGGAAGGTTCCTGGATTTATATTTGGCTGGTGATATCAACACACAGAGCCTAAAATTTTTGGTACTGGATGAAGCGGATAAAATGATGGATATGGGCTTTATTGGCTCTATACATCGGATTTTGGAAATCGTTCCGCGTAAACGCCAAAATTTATTGTTTTCGGCAACCATGAGCGACCTGGTACAGAAAATTGCCGGTGATTTCTTGAATAATCCACTTGTGATTGAGGCATCTGCGCAAGCAACGCCTGCTGCAAATGTAACGCAGACTTTGTATTACGTTCCGAATTTCAAAACGAAAATTAACCTATTGCAACATTTGTTGAAAAATGATGAGGCTTTTAACCGCCTGATCATTTTCTGTAAAACAAAAACCGTTGCCGATAATATTTACAGTTTTATTGAGCGCAGATATGGTGCTGAGAATGTTCGTGTGATCCACGCCAATAAAGGACAAAACACCAGAATTAACTCCATAAATAGTTTTAAAGAAGGTAATATCAGGGTTCTGGTGGCTACAGATGTGGCAAGTAGGGGTATTGATGTGAGTGATGTAAGTCATGTGATCAATTTCGATGTGCCTATCATTATAGAAGATTACGTACACCGCATTGGCCGTACCGGTAGGGCTTTTGCCAAAGGTGATGCGATTACCTTTGCAACGGATGCCGAAAAATATTATATCCGCAAGATCGAAAAATTGATCCGCCAGTACATTCCTGTTGCTGAAATTCCTGAAGGCGTTTTCATTGATGAAACGCCATATGAGGAACGTCAACATATTGCAAAGGAAATCGATATGCAGAAACGCAAGGAAGATCCTGATTTTAAAGGAGCTTTCCACGAGAAAAAACATGCTGCTGCGATTGAGAAAAAGGTAAGAGAAAAAGCCAAAGCAAAGGCTGGCAAACAGGTAAAGAGTTTTAAAAAAGGTAAAAAATTCGATAAGAAAAAGTAATGAACCCGACACAATTAAAATAATTATTAATTTTCTAAATAATTATTTCAATTGTCAAAGGCTCCATCTGACAATTGAAAACAAATAATAAACACAGATGAACTTTAGGATAACGCCTTTAAATATCGTTAGCGCCATTGGTTTGGGATTAGTGACCGTAAATTTGGTTTCAGAGAAAAGCACAGCACCACGCCATGTGGATATGAGCGGCTTTTATCTCCTGATTTTAGGTTGCCTTATCCTTGTAACCTTTATTACAGATATGATTTTCCGCTTCACTTTAAAAGATATTAAGCGCATTTGGGTGGTAGAGTTGATATTTATTGTTATTGCTGCAGTATTGATGTTGATATTGCAAAAGCTAGCGTAATTAAACCGTAAAAATATCCCGCCAAATGTTAATCAGTGTAATCTACTAATCTGTGTAATCAAATTAATTAAGCATCTTTGCATCCGGAAAAATTAGTCGATAAATTTATGTAGTCTCTTTATCGGTGTAATCAATATTAAAAATGAAAAAAGCAGAAATAAAAATAACCGTTGAGTTAGATGAAGGTAATAACCCAGATAACATACTTTGGGAGAGTACAGATGCTGGAAACGCTGATAAAGTGCCTGCAAAGGCGATGTTTTTATCGGTTTGGGACCATAATTATAAAAACACTTTAAAGATAGATCTTTGGACAAAAGATATGCCTGTTGATGAGATGAAACGTTTCTTCTACGAAACTTTGCAAACCATGGGCGATAGCTTTTTAAAAGCCACAAACGAAACGTTGATTGTTGAAGATTTACGCGATTACTGTGCCCACTTTGCAGATAAGATGGGGATTATTGAGGGGCAATAGAGGTTGGTTCATTAGTCATTAGTCATTAGTCATTAGTCATTAGTCATTAGTCATTAGTCATTAGTCATTAGTCATTAGTCATTAAAAAATGCCAGACAAGTTAGCTAAAAACCATTAACTCCCGTTACAAACAATTAAGCAATTAGTGAAATCGTTAAAATCAGTTTAATCATCTTATACTATGTTAGTATTAAATAAATTCAGGGCGTGGTTAGGCATTATGTTATGCGTTATAGCAGGTTTCTGCCCAATGTTAAAAGTGCCCATTAAAGGTAATTGGAATCTGTATCAATCAGATGCGCGTTTGTTTTTGATCACTTATGCCATTATTGCCATTTCGGTGTTGTTTCTGTTTATCAGAAAAGTTGGTATCTTTAAGTTTATGAGCTTTGTAATGGCTATTTGGTATGTTTTAGCTGTAGTTGCTGTTTATTTTACTGCAAATAATTATACTAAATATGGCTTCGCCAATAAACTTATCGGTAAAGTTGTTCATTTCCAGTGGGGCTGGATTGTACTTTTGGTGGGTGTTTTATTTATGCTTTTTAGTGTAAAACGTGGTGAAAAAATTACCGCTTAAGCCTTTTTTGTATAACTACGAGCTTAGCTGGTTTTAAAAATGCTAATCTGCGATAAAATAATCGTTGGTATCATCTTCCAGGGGAATATAGATTCTTTCCCATTCATTGCCTTCTATAACTTGCCAGGTGTGCCCTTCTCCGGCCGTATCATTGGCAATGAGTATAATCCCAGGCTCGATAATAAAAGTTTCGCCATTGCTTACTGTAAACCGAAGTTTACCCTTAAGCGTAATTACGTATTGACGTCGTGGGGCAGGGTGGGGGATTTTCTCTAAAGAGGATACATCGGTTTGTGCGAAAAAATAATTCGCATTAATATGCTGGCGGATAGGGATTGTACCCGTTTCAAAAGCGCATTTGTTATCTTCAATATTAATTAAACGGATGGCTTTTATATAATTTTTAGTTGTTTCGGCTTGGTCTGTATTCATCTGCAAAATAAAGTATGGTTTTAAAATTTTAATTCAGCTTGTCCTTTTTGGGAAACTTCACGTTCGTGTTGTAGTAGCCATTGCTTACGCCATAAACCACCTGCATAGCCCACCAGTTTGCCATTACTGCCAATTACCCTATGACATGGTACTACAATGGCAATATTGTTTTTTCCATTTGCTGTGGCAATAGCCCGTATCGCTAATGGATTGTGCGCAGAAAATTTGGCATATGAAGTGGTTTCGCCAAAAGGTATGGTCAGTAAATTCTTCCAAACCTTCTGCTGAAATTCAGTCCCTTTTTGCTTCAAGGGGAAATCGAAATCCTTTAAATCGCCTTTAAAATAATCATTTAACTGATTGCCTACCTTTACTGTAAGTGCGTTTTCTGATAATCCTGTAATATCCTTTTCAGCAAAAGTAATTACATGTACAAATTCGTCATCAGCTAAGATGGTTATTGTGCCAACAGGCGATGCTATAACTGATGCGTAGTTCATATCATAATTACTTTAACCACAGATTCTCACAGATGAACACAGATTATTGTGGACATTTTTTTTGTGTTCCGCGCCTAATTTAGACTTTTAGAACATTTGTGCTGCTACGAAAAAATGCCATCTGTGTTTATCCTCTTCATCTGTGGTTCAAAACTTTTTCTGCCACCTAACTTTAAACAAAATTACAACAATACAACAATTTAAGCATGCAATATTTACCAATAAAAGTATCTTTGCGGTTATGCAATTGGCCAAAGAGGTTAAATATTTAATTCACAAGGAAGTATTGTTAGAGTGGCGCTCCAAATATACCATTAACGGTGTATTGCTCTATGTGGTTTCTACCATTTTTACTTGTTACCTCTCTTTTGTTAGCCTGGGCGATAAATTAACATGGAATGCCTTGTTTTGGATCATCATGCTTTTTGCCTCAATTAATGGCGTATCGAAAAGTTTTTTGCAAGAAACCAAAGGACAGCAGTTATACAGTTACGTCTTGGCAAGTCCAGCTGCGGTTTTAATTTCTAAAACGGTTTACAATACGCTCCTCATGTTGGTGCTTACTACAATTGCTTTAGGTTTTTATACGCTGGTTTTCGATTCTTTTACCCCACCCGATTTAGTGATGTATTACGTAGCTGTGGTATTGGGTAGCATCAGTTTTTCTACTGTATTTACAATGGTTTCGGCAATCGCAAGCAAAGCGGGAAATGGTGGAATGTTGATGGCTATTTTAAGTTTTCCAATTATTATTCCGGTGTTGATCTTGTTAATTAAACTGGCCAAAAATGCTGTAGACGGCTTGCCGTGGGAGAATAGTTACGATGAAATAGCGATGTTACTGGTGGTGAATGTGCTGATGGTGGCAACGTCTTTATTGTTATTTCCTTACCTTTGGAGGGATTAAATGAATAATAGAAATATAGAATGAGTGATTGATTGAATGGGCAATGTGCAAATATTCAATCATTCAAAATTAAATATGTATGAATAAAACTTGGTGGAAAATTTTAGGTTCGGTTTTGGTAATTTATACTGCAATAGCAGGTTTATTACTTGGAGTACCTCGTTTACCGATATTAAATGAAACAATCAGAAATCTCTATTTCCATGTTCCGATGTGGTTTGCCATGATTGTGCTCTTTTCGATCTCTGTTTTTTACAGTGTAAAGTCATTAAGCAGCAAAAGTGAAATTGATGATATTAAAGCCGTAGAAAGTGTAAACGCTGGAATAGTTTTTGGCCTTTTAGGTTTAGTAACAGGTGCTATCTGGGCTAAATATACCTGGGGACAGTTTTGGAGTTTCGATCCGAAACAAAATTTTGCCGCCATTTCTGTTCTGTTATACTTTGCTTATCTCATTCTCCGCAACGCGATTGATGAAGAACAAAAAAGGGCCAAGATTTCGGCCATTTACAATATTTTCGCTTTCCCAATGATGGTGGTATTGCTTTTTGTTTTACCCCGCTTAAAAGATTCATTGCACCCAGGCAATGGTGGTAACCCGGGTTTTAACAGTTACGATTTAGATAGCCGAATGCGTATGGTATTTTATCCAGCATGTTTGGGCTGGATATTAATTGGTTACTGGGTTTATACCATCCGTTTCAGAATACGTAATATAGAAAACAAACAACAACATAACTAAAATGAAGAAGATATTTTTTTTCCTGATATTAATGATGGCCACCATGCAGTTATTTGCGCAGGATAATGGCGTAGAAATGGCTGATAGCCTTCGTAGCAATGGAAAGATATATGTTGTGGTAATATGTATCGTAATTATTCTTGTAGGTTTGTTGGCCTACCTGTTCTCAATCGATAAAAGATTAAAGAAAATAGAAAAAGAAAACCAACCTGATAAATAATAGATTAAATATAAATGCTGGTTAAAACTATATTTGGTTTTAATGGTTGGTAAATAGGTGTATTTTAAGACTAAATTCATTGGTTTTTGGTGTTTATCTTATTGTAAAAGAGGTTTTTGTTAATTTTAAAAGCCCTAATTAAAAATACAGCGCAGTAGCCACATAAAATACCTACATCACAGTATTGTTTCTTGATTATTTATTGATCAAGTTTGATTAGTTATAAATTAAATCAACGGGACGATTTAGGTTAACTTAAGAAGGTGATCAACACAATTGGTCACTTTTTTTATGTCCTGTTTTTTATAGGTATTTGCAATATTCGTAATATTGATCTGTTTTTTAGCTTCTATTTGTTGAGTGTTGCAACAAAAGGTTGTTTTGAATATTTTTTTTATAATTTTTTTTAGATCAAAATAACCTGTAGAAATCCTGTAAAAATAGTTGTTTTTATGGTGTAGGCTGACTAAGATATCTGCGTTTAAATGTGTTTGGGTAAAGTTTTTAGACAGTTTTCTCTAATGGGTATAAAAGCTGATTTTAGGCTAAAATAGAATGGTGTTTGCTTTACACTAAGTCTTTTTGCATTTGGATATGTGCAGTTTTTTTAGGCAATTTTGCACCGAAAACTTATTCAATATAAAAAATAAATAATGGCTAATCTAGCAGACGAGAACAAGTTCTTTGCAGATGTTTGTAAGAACTTTGACAGTGCGGCTCAATTCACCAATCATCCAGAAGGTTTATTGAACCAGATTAAAACATGTAATAGTGTGTATCGTTTCCAGTTCCCAATCCGCCGCGGAAACGGTTTTGAAGTAATTGATGCTTGGCGTGTAGAACACTCTCACCACATGAGCCCTACCAAGGGTGGTATCCGTTACAGTGAAATGGTAAACGAAGATGAGGTTATGGCACTTGCGGCCTTAATGACTTACAAGTGTGCCATTGTTAACGTTCCATTTGGTGGCGCAAAAGGAGGGATTAAAATTAACACTAAACAATACAGTGTTGCCGAGTTAGAAACCATCACCCGCCGTTATACTACAGAATTAATTAAGAAAAACTTTATTGGCCCTGGTATCGATGTTCCTGCTCCTGACTATGGATCTGGCGAACGCGAAATGAGCTGGATTGCCGATACTTATATGACCATGAATCCTGGTCAGTTAGATGCTTTAGGCTGTGTAACTGGTAAACCAATTGCTTTACATGGTATCCGTGGCCGTAAAGAAGCTACAGGACGTGGTGTTGCTTATGCCGTGCGCGAATGTGTAGAAGTGGCAGAAGATATGGCTAAAATAGGTTTTAAGGCTGGTTTAGGAGATAAAAGAGTAATTGTTCAAGGTTTAGGTAATGTGGGCTACCATTCGGCTAAATTCTTGGCAGAATTTGGTGCTACCATTGTAGGTTTATGTGAATTTGAAGGTGCTATTTACAATCCTAATGGATTAAATGTGGATGAGGTTTTTGCACACCGTAAAAATACTGGTTCAATTTTAGGGTTCCCTGGTGCTAAAGACTTTAAAAATTCGATGGAAGGTTTAGAGCAGGATTGCGATATCATTGTTCCCGCTGCTCTAGAAAACCAGTTCACCGAGCTTAATATCCGTAATATTAAGGCGAAAATTATTGCCGAAGGTGCAAATGGTCCAACAACGCCAGAAGCTGAAACAATTTTTACCGAAATGGGTGGTATCATCATTCCTGATATGTATTGCAATGCGGGTGGTGTTACGGTTTCTTATTTTGAATGGTTGAAAAACCTTTCTCACGTGGCTTTCGGTCGTATGGAGAACCGTTATGCAGCTAACTCAAATGCAAATCTGATCAATACTTTAGAAAACCTTACAGGCAAAACCATCCTTCCTGAGCATCGTTTAATGATTGTTAAAGGCGCATCTGAAATGGAATTGGTAAACTCTGGTTTAGAAGATACCATGATCCATTCTTACCACGAAATCCGTGAAACATTAATGAACAAACCAGCAACTCAAACATTGAGAACAGCTGCTTTTGTAAATTCAATCGATAAAATTGCAGTTTCTTATATGAACCTGGGCGTTTGGCCATAATCAACTAATCGTCATTGCGAATCCCGATCCTTTATCGGGATGTGGCAATCTTATTATGAAGCCTTGCAGGATTAAAACTGCAGGGCTTTTTTTGCGCCCAGGTCATCATTGCGAGGTACGAAGCAATCTTACTACGATAGCAAGTCCGAATCCATGTTTGGTGATGTATCAGGCGAAAGGGTCACCATTTTTAACGAAAATTGTTTTGGAAATGAGAGGTTTGTGTTTCATGGGGATGGTTTAGCCCTGCTGTACCTCCTGCCAATTGAAGGAATTGGCATCCGTCCCATCAGGTTTAGATACAAGGGTTTGTGCACCATGCAACCCTAAAAATGAAACACTTTCTTAGCTGCTTAGCCCCGGTTGGAGTGTTACCCTGCAGCAACGAGGCACGAGGAAGCGAAGCGTAAAAACGCAAAACGGGATGAAACTTTTTGTTTTGTACAAGCGGTGCGCTCCAAATAATAAATATATTTTTAGCTTTAGAAATGAAGCGCTACATTTTCATTGGACTGGCTTGGCCCTGCTGTACCTCCTGCCGATGAAGGATCGGCATCCGTCCCATCAGGTTTAGGTACAATGGACAGTTAATCTGCATAAATCACCTTGAATCTGCGGGAAATACTTTACTTGTTTACCGGAATATCAACAGAAAAATTAAAATTTAGTGAACTATTGAAACCATTTTTAAATGTTTTTAAAAGTTGGATCACGGCGTTGGCATCCTCGTTTAAAAATAAAAGTTCCGATTCAAGTTTGATTTTGTCTTTTCCTATGCTTTTTGCTTTGATCTCTAATTGACTAAAAGTACCCAGTTTATCTGCAATTAATGGCATTGGTGTTTGTTTAATCAACTTTTTAACATCTACTTTAAAATAAAAGAAATCGTCAGATGACGACCTTTTTAAATCGGGTTTAGCATTTTGTATAGTGCTCAATTGAATATTACCACTATTGCCTTTAAAATAAACCTGGTACAATGGAATCATCGAGCTGCTGATCTTTCCGGTAGATTGATCCAATGCGCCTAATGATTGTAGGTAATCGCTTACTTCCCGGTCATTGGCAGTCAGATTCATGGTAATAGAAGGAATCCTCCGGTCCTGAAGTACTTTTTTTTCAACCCTTTCAAAATCATCATTATATTCATAACCTACAACAGTATCTACCTGTGTAATGGTGTTTGTCCATTCAAAATCTACATAATCTTTGTAAAATCTGAAAAAGCTATCTTTTGAAAGGAGAGAAGGGGGGGCGGTCTGATTTTTCTTAGGTAATTCTGATTTAAACTTTGCGTTTAGCCACATGCCTATTGTGCTTTCCGGGTTCAAAATTCGGTGCTGTGGTTTAGCTGCTGGCACGATCATTTGGTTTATGAACTCATTGCAGAAATTGATTTTTCCATCAGTAAAATTAATTCTGCTAAAGTTCTCGGTATTTTGAAACGAAACATGATCAGAAAGGTTTACAAGTTGTTTAAATAGGCTCTCACCAACTTTAATGATGTTTCTGCGGTTCAATATTTCTACCAGCGTAGTTTTTACTTGTTCTTTTTGTTGCGTATAAGCAAAAGCGACAGTTGTTTTATTAAATAGGATAAGGAAAGTCGAATCTTTGGATTGAAAGAAATTACTATCCTTTTTAATCAACGACAAAGCAGAATTTTTTTGAAGAAAACGGTTAAATGCTAGCGTATCTGCTATTTCGAAGCTCGAAAAAAAAGTAGTTTTTGCTTTTCCGTTTAAACTATATAGGTAAATGTTTGCCGGGATTTTCAATCCGGTGTTTAAATTGTCTACCTTTTCCTTAATCCCTTTTTTATCTGCTCCCGAATATTGACTTGGATGTTTTACATAACTAACCGCAATGGTTTTGTATAGTTCATCAACATTTATTTTAAGCAATGCATTGGTAGAAACCGGGATGGATACATTATTAGCCTGAATTTGTCTGTATTTGAAAAAGCCGAAATAACAAATAAGCAGCAATAAAACTATTGCTGCTGTTATTTTTAAAAATTTCTTCATAGAATATGGTTAACTGTTTAAATCGGTAATCGGTTAACTGCCAACTGATAATTGCCAACTAAACTACTTCGCTGCATTTTCAATTAAAGAGAACAGATATTTCAATGCATTTTCATGTCCGTTCGGAATTTCTGCGCTAATATCTGCTGAAACCAATCTACCCTTAATCGCGTTCGATTTCATGTATACATTGCCCATTTTTTCTAAAGTACTGTTAAATTTCCTAGCGGTTTCTTCACCACCAATTTCAGAATCTGGTACTTTGCCCACCAGGTTTTTGGCATTAAATAAAAAGCTGAAATTGTTTTTGTTCAATAGTTGTTTGTGCAGTTTACTTAATTTGTTACTGTTGTATTGATTGTTGCTAATACCCTGCATTTCAGTTAACGAATTACCAAAAAATACAATACCATCTTTAATCATAAAATAAATATCAATCGGGCTTTTCTTTTCCAATATTTTATAAATGTTGTGCTCAACAGATACATAATTTTTGTTTACACCGTATTTAATCAGTTTGTTGATCAATCTGTGATCTTCAGAAGAAAACATGAAAAGGAAATCGGGTAGCGTTTCTTTTTTGGTTTTAACTACCTCTTTCTGATTGTAATCATCATCATATTCGTAAGTGGTATAAGTAACATCTTTTGTGTTTAATCCATTAATTACAAATAACGCATCGCCTTTAATTACCTTGCTTACTGCTTCTTCATCCAGCAAAAGAGAAAGCAATTCGGCGCCAAGATCAATTTCTTCATCCATTCTAGCGCCCAAGAAAGAACCATAGGTCTGTTTCATTAATTTAGGGAATTCTTCCAGATAAGCTTTGGTATCAATGGAATAGCTCATAAAACCGAGGGCTTTTTCGCTGTTTACATATTTCAGAAACTTTTTGTTTAACTTTCTGTCCATGATTTTTTTATAAGCATCTGCTTGTTCCTGCGCCAATTCCAAGCCAGTAGAGATGCGGAAACTTTTGTCATCCATAAAAAGTTTTGCATTTAAACTGCCATAACCTTTCATTAGCCCTGCTTTACCATAAGCACCAAATTCTGGAGAAATCGCATTATAAACATCTTGAAGACTCGACACCCAAAGTTCTGCAATGGCTTTGTTATCTAAACTCGCTGTGTATGATTTATTGGTTTCGATAGACTCGTAACTGCCATTGAAAATCTGATCTGCCTGGGCAGTCATCCAGGTAAAAGCCAATCTTTTTTTCTTTGCATCTTGTTCCAAACGCTCTTGTTGGTAGGTATCATATTGCTCATCAACAATACCATGAACAGGAGTCATGGCGTTCGCAGTATCGACATATGCATCATCAACGGCTACCACCGCATCATCATCATGTTGGTACTGCGGTTTTAGAGGGATTTTTTTCTTTAATGCTTTTTTCTTTTTGCTGATAGTTTTTTTAGCACTCTTTTTTATGGCTGGCTTTTTCTGAACCTTCAGTTTTACAACAGGAGGGGCAGGTACTTCTTCAACCATTTCTTCTATTGTAGCAACAGAATCTACAACTACGGCAGCGCTATCAACAGCTATTGCATCGTCATTTTGGAACCTGATGTCCTTAATTCCGTAACGGGCAGATTTAGCAGAATCGGCAAAAAAAGAACTGTTGATGCTTCCTGTTACAAAGTACATCATGTTATTGTTCCACTTAATAATACTCGTACTATCGGGCAAAATCATAGTGCGAACGTCGCCTTCCTTTTTAAATTTATTCTCTTTGTTATTAATTAAACTTTCGAACTTAGTCGCATCTTTTATCGGGATCAGAAAGCAGTTATAGGTAATACTATCGCTTAGCTGATTAAAATAATACATGTTTTTCTCCAGGTTGATGCCGAAATCTTCTATGCTGGTAAAGCTTTTATCAAGTGATTTTGAAGTTTCGGTCAATAATTTCTTGCCTACAAAAGATTCGTTAAAATCTTTTACAAACATCAATTTAAATACGTTATCACCTTTAATGGTGGCAACTGTGAAGGCATTTGCAGGTATTTTCTTAATTAGATCCTGTGCCTCGGCCAGATTAAACGATAAGAAAAGAGCGATTGCAATTAGAATTTTTTTCATTAGATATTATTTGGTTTTTAGCGGTTATGAAGCTATCATGAGCTTGTTCATCTCGGTTTGTGAAAGGTATGCTCCTGATGGTTTCATTGGATATAATTTGTTTTCAGTGGAGATGAAACGATCGCAGATTAGGCGTGGGTTTTATTTTATTTAGATAGTTGTATAGAATTAGATACGTTAATTTTTCCGTTAATTAAATCCATGATACTACTTTTTAACATCACGGCTTTTTTAGATTTCGATACATTTGATGCCGGATTGGTGCTACTTGTTACAAGCGATTCGAAACGATAGATGCTGGTGTAAGTTGCGCCGTTAAAAACTGCCTTATCTTTTGCTTTTAATTTATTGAATTCTGTTTTAGCGGTACCTATTGCCTGATATTTTCGGCTAAAGGTTTTGGTGGCCTTGTTATATGTATACGAGGAGGTGTTAGTGGCCTTAATTTTTTGCTGGGCAAGAATGTTTTTGGTAATGTTATTGATATTTGAAACATCTTTAAAAGAAAAACTAATGGCTGCGATGTAATTATTAAAATCACTTGTACTTTTTACATTAGAAATCCCTTCCGATTTTTTTAAATAGGCCACTGCCTCATTTAATTCCTGTTGAATTTTTTGCTTACTGGGTACTTTATAGCCTTGTACGCTATCCAAAAGCATTACCGAAGCTACCTTGGTTTTACTCTGGCTCAGGTTTATGGTAAGTACCACATCGCCGGTTCCATCGTTTTTCATAGCAATTTCTTCAATTACCTCAAAACAAGAACTTAAAATGGGTATCAAAACGATAAATAACAAAAGTTTATAAAACTGTTTCAAGTTCATATTTAATCCGGTTTATGTTTTACTGTGGGATGTAAAAAAGGAATGATTATCTGAAAGGCCAAACTTAATAATTTCAGCCCGAACTTTTAAGCGATTTAATATATTACTTAAGATCAGTTATAAATAGGGGCTTCAAAAAAAATATTTCCCTTCAAAAATCAGGTAATTGTCAATATAAAGACAAGAAAAATGTAAAAGAATGCTGGCTAAGCCGATTTTTCTATCTTTGTTGCCAGCTTTTACAACAAGTATAACCATGAAGAAAAGTGCAATCATTGGATTAATTACCATCGCAATTTCCGTAGGAATTTTATTTAGCTTAAACGCAAATACTGACACCTACTCTAATTTCAAACAGGCAGCCCTTTCTGAGAAAGAAGAGCATGTTATGGGTTACTGGGTAAAATCGATGGGTACTTACTACGATGCCGTAAAAGATGCTAACCATTTTTCATTCCACATGAAAGATGAAAAGGGTGAAGTGAGAGAGGTAATTTACGCAGGTACCAAACCGCAGGATTTTGAAAAATCAGAAAAATTAGTGCTTATCGGTAAAATGGAAAGGGACAAATTCTACGCATCTAAAATTTTAATGAAATGCCCATCTAAATATAATGATAACCTTGTTGAAATTAATAAAGACGGTAAGGTTGATACGGTAGGTAAGTACGGCGAGAAAAAATATAACTAATTTTAATGGATATTCAATTTGTAGGCGAAAACCTGCTACCGGGTAAAATCGGGCAGTTTTTTATTGTGCTGGCGTTTAGTGCATCATTACTTTCAACAATCGCATACTTTTATGCCAGTCGCGATAAAAATTTAGAAGATAAATCTTGGCGTAACTTAGGCCGGATTGGATTCTTGGTTAATTTTGGCTGTATAATTGGTATCGGAGCAATTTTGTTCTACCTGGTACTGGGCCACTACAATGAATACAGTTATATTTATTGGCACTCTTCAAAACAACTTCCAATTCATTATATTATTTCTGCTTTTTGGGAAGGGCAGGAAGGAAGTTTCTTGCTTTGGGCTTTCTGGCAATCGTTTCTAGGTACTTTATTAATCTGGAAAGCTAAAAGCTGGGAGCGCCCTGTAATGACAGTTGTGGCCTTTTCTCAAGTGTTTTTAACTTCAATGCTTTTAGGTGTAGAGATCTTGGGTGAACGCATCGGAAGTTCTCCTTTTATCCTATTAAGAGATTCTCTTGATCTGAAATCAATGGCTCCTGTAGTTTTCGCAAACCCTGAGAACTTCGCTAATTATTTAAAATTTATTACCGATGGTAGAGGATTAAATCCATTGTTGCAAAACTATTGGATGGTTATCCACCCGCCAACCTTATTTTTAGGTTTTGCCAGTATGATTGTGCCTTTTGCCTATGGAATTGCGGCTTTGTGGCAGAAAAGATATAAAGAATGGATTAAACCAGCTATGCCCTGGGCACTTTTTGCGGTGATGGTTTTGGGTACAGGTATTATTATGGGTTCTTTCTGGGCTTACGAAGCACTAAACTTTGGCGGTTTCTGGGCTTGGGATCCTGTAGAAAATGCTTCTTTAATTCCATGGTTAACCTTAATTGGTGCCGTACACGTAATGATTGCTTATAAAAATACAGGTCATGCTTATTTTACAGCAATTGCTTTAGTATTCTTAAGTTTCTTATTGGTGCTTTATGCATCGTTTTTAACCCGAAGCGGAATTTTAGGTGATACATCAGTTCACTCGTTTACCGATATGGGGATGTTTGGCCACTTGATTTTATACAATGTAGTTTTCGCTGTTTTAGCAATTGTGCTCATTGTAGTAAGGTGGAAAGAATTGCCAATTACCACCAAGGATGAAGAAACCTATTCGCGCGAATTCTGGATGTTTATTGGGGCTTTAGTGGTAACCATCGCTTGTATCCAGGTCATATTCTCTACATCAGTTCCTGTATTTAACAAAGCCTTTGGAACAAACTTTTCGCCTCCGATCGATGCTGTGAAATACTATAATCAATGGCAGGCACCATTTGCTGTATTAATTACTTTGATTTCGGGTTTCTCTCAATATTTAAAATACAAAAGGACTGATCCACGCAAATTTTATAGCAGTCTGGTTTCGGCAATTATTTTCTCAATTGTATTAACAGCAGGTTTGGTGTATGTGGCAGATATTTATACCAATACCATGTACATCCTGATTACCTTCAGCTGTTTATTTGCCGTACTTTCTAACGCAGCAGTATTATATCAGGCTTTCGGTGGTAAGGCAAAATTGGCTGGGTCGGCAATTGCACATATTGGTTTTGCTTTTTTGGTCCTAGGTGCATTAATTTCTGCTGCTACAAACAAACCATTATCTATCAACTCGAATAATTTTATTCCGGTAAAAGATTTCGAAAAAGTAGAAAAACCTGGAGAGAACATCATGTTATACAAAAACGAACCCAAGAAAATGGGTAAGTACACCGTAACCTATGTAGCCGATACCACGGTAGCTCCTAATACCATTTATACCCTTAATTTTAAAGTTTTAGATAAAGAAGGTAAGGTTAAAGAAGATTTCAACTTACATCCACATGTACAGGAGAATGAAAAAATGGGCTTAATTGCCTCTCCTGATACCAAGCATTACCTTACTTATGATGTTTATACCCACATCACCAGTGCTGCGATTAAAAAAACATCGCATGAAGATCATGAAGGTCATTCTGATGATGAAAATTATAAAGCACCACGCATTGTTAAGGTTTCGGTAGGAGATACCATTCATACCTCAAGTGGTATTGTTACCGTGAAAGATTTGAACAGAAAACCTACTGCAAAAGATTTAGTTTTAGGCCAGGGCGATTATGCGGTTGGTTTACCATTAGAAATTAATGCTTCCGGTAAAGTTTACAACACAGAGCCTATTTTCTTGATCAAAGGGAATAATACTTTCGATTTCGCACGTAAGGTGGATGAACTGGATTTGAAATTCCGCTTTTCCAGGGTATTGCCAGATGAGAAAAAAGTGGAGCTTCAGATTTTTGAAAAACCTCAGCAGGCTAAAGACTGGGTAGTTTTTAAAGCAATAGAATTTCCTTTCATCAATTTATATTGGGCAGGTACTATTGTAATGGTTGTCGGTTTCTTACTTTCAATTTTCAGAAGAAGAAAAGAGGCTAAAACCGCATAAAATCATGAAGATCGTTTTATTAGGTTCGGGAAACGTTGCCACACACTTAGCAAAAGCATTAAAAGCCAAAGGTGAAGATGTGGTACAGGTGTACAGCCCAAATCTTAATAATGCAAAATTATTGGCTGATTTAATAACAGCTGAGGCCATAAGCGATTTAAATGAGGTTAAACAGAATGCTGATTTATATATTATCTCGGTAAAGGACGATGCCATTGAAACCGTATCCAGATCATTAAAAAATGTAAGCGGTTTGGTGGTACATACCTCTGGAACTACCGATGTTAATATTTTATCGTCACAGGTAAAAAAAGCAGGTGTTCTTTATCCTTTGCAAACTTTTTCAAAAGGTAAAGAGGTTTCATTTGAAAATATCCCGCTCTGTATAGAAGCGAACGATGAAAGTCAATTGGCGATTTTAAACAATCTGGCAACTAAAATTAGCCGTCAGGTGTACGGATTAGGTGGCGAGAAAAGAAAAGTGTTACACCTTGCAGCGGTATTTGCCTGTAATTTTCCGAATCACCTGTATGCTTTGGCGAATAAAATTTTAAGTCAGAACGGTTTGGATTTCGAAATCATCAGGCCGTTAATTGCCGAAACCGCCGATAAGGTAATGAGCAATCTGCCTGAAAATGTGCAGACTGGGCCAGCAATTAGGGCTGATGAAAGCACTTTAAATAAGCATTTGAGCATGTTAACCGATATGCCCGAATTGCAGAACATTTATCAAACATTGAGCGATAGCATAAAATTAACGCTGAAATAGCATAATTACGGCTTTTGCTTCTTACTTTTGCAAAATAATTATGAGCATTTTTAAACTAAAAATAAATTTTGAAGAAGCAGATCACGAATCTATTGAATTACCAATAGCAGCCGGCGAATCTGTTTTAGATGTTTGTCTGGATAACGGAATCGAATTACAGCACAACTGTGGTGGTGTTTGTGGTTGCAGTACCTGCCATGTATACGTAACAAAAGGTATGGATAATATCGAAGAGATTTCTGATAAAGAAGAAGACTTTATCGATAGGGCTGTTCGTCCGAAAATTACTTCCCGCTTAGGTTGCCAATGTGTGGTAATTAACGGCGATATCGAAGTTACCATTCCAGATCAGTCTGGCTTTATGGGACACTAATTTAGTCCTGAGTTCAGAGTCTTTAGTTGGGAGTCGAAAACCTTCCAACATTAAACATTTCAACTTTAAAACAACAACAACCAACAAAACAACATGAATAACGATAAATTTGCTTTACCTTTTTACTGGAACGATTACGAAGATATTGCAATGTCTTTATATGAGAAATTTGGTGATGATTTTACAGAAGCCAAAATCTACCGTATCCGCTTTACCGAACTTTTAGAATGGGTTTTAGCATTGCAAAACTTTAAAGGTACCCGCGAAGAAAGCAGTGAAGGGCATTTAGAGCAAATTCAATCTGCCTGGGTTTACGAGTGGAGAGATAACCAGTAATTAGTCCTAAGTTCGGGCTCCTCAGTCCAGAGTCAGCACCGAGCGCTTAACCCTAAACGCCAAACGCGCGAATGTTTTTACAGAAACTAAAAGAGATCACTACCTTCATTTTTGACGTAGATGGTGTGCTTACCGATGGATCAGTTCAGGTTACTGATAATGGTCAGTCCTTGCGCACTTTTAACATTAAAGATGGTTATGCCATGCAATTGGCAGTTAAAAGAGGGTATAATATCTGTATTATATCTGGTGGAGATGGTATTGCCATGGGGAAGCGTTTTTTTAATCTGGGTGTAACCGATGTGTTCCTGGGAGCAGGAGATAAGGTGGCCATTTTTAATCAATACCTTCAGGATAAAAACATTGCTGCAGGAGAAGTGCTTTACATGGGCGACGACATTCCTGATTTAAAAGTAATGAAACTCGTAGGGCTTCCAACCTGCCCTGCTGATGCCGTGGAAGAAATAAAAGAGATAGCTACATTCATTTCCCCTTACAATGGAGGCAAAACCGCTGTTCGCGATATTATCGAAAAAGTAATGAAAGTACAGGGCAGATGGCATGATGAAAATCCAAATGCTGCCGATTCAGGTATGTAAATTAGTTCAATAGTTCATTTGTCATTGGTTAGCCTTTTGCCGTCATTGCGAGAAAGCTTTTCAGCCGACGAAGCAATCTTTACCAGAAAATCTATTTATTAAGGAAAATCCTTCCCACTCGTCATCCTGAAGCTTGTTTTACAAGTGTAAATAGTGTTTTCAATTGTCTTGTAGCTACTACGTGGTCAGGATCTTTCTAGCTGTAAAAGATTCTTCACTACGTTCAGAATGACAAAGTATCAGAATAACATTTTTCTTGCAACAGCTAAGTTACATATCGGCGTTAAACTTTTATTTTTTTTTATACTCCAACATGCTCAATTTTCAACCAAAACAACAAAAACGACATGAAAAAATTAATGATGATTTGCGGATTGATGCTAGGAATAGCCGGTTTCGCTAACGCGCAGCAAGGTGGTGGACAAGGCAGAATGATGATGAAGCCTGAAGAACGCGTAAAACAGTTAGACGAAAAATTAAAGTTATCTGATGATCAAAAAACAAAGTTAACCACTGTGTTTACTGAGCAGGCAGAAACCATGAAAAAAATGCGCGAAGAAATGCAAGGTGGTGGCGATAGAGATGCGATGAGAGAGAAAATGCAAAAAATGCGTGCTGACAATGATGCAAAAGTAACTGCAGTATTAACAGACGATCAGAAAAAAACTTACGAAGCCTGGCAAAAAGAGCAACGTGCTGAAATGGAAAAGCGTAGACAAGGTGGTGGAAATAACTAATCTCGGTAAAATATCGAATAAGAAAAGCGGCTTTATGTCGCTTTTCTTATTTTAGCAGAAAAATAAAATATGCCTGCCAATTTCCCTCCCATTATTTTAGCATCTAAATCGCCACGTAGACAAGAGCTTTTAACGCTTATGGGCTTAAATTTTAAAGTCGAACTAAAAGATATAGATGAAAGCTACCCATCGGATTTAAGTCCCGCAGAAATTGCCGTTTACATTTCAGAACAGAAGGCTAAGGCTTTTACTGCTGATGGTGAAATAGTAATTACAGCCGATACCATCGTAGCCTTAAACGGTGAAATTTTAGGTAAACCTGAAGATAGGGCGCATGCACAAGAAATGTTAGCTAAACTCTCAGGAAGCAAACATGAGGTGTTTACTGGTGTAACACTTGTTAAAGGAGATAAAATGCATTCGTTTTACGATAGAACAGAGGTTTACTGTAAATCTGTTACAGCTGATGAAATTGATTTCTACATTGATAATTATAAACCCTTTGATAAGGCAGGAAGTTATGGCGTGCAAGATTGGTGGGGCATTGTAGTAGTAAAACGCATAGAAGGCTCTTATACAAACGTAATGGGCTTACCAACTGAAAAGCTTTATAACGAGCTGCTGAAATTTATTTAAAACTCCTTGTGGAATTCTCGTAAAAGTTTCATCATTTCTAAAAACAACCACGATGAAAACGAGAATTAACGAAGTTACCATAGCCGAGCCATGTTTACAGAATTGGGATGAAATGGAAAAAGGTGTAGGTTTTAATTTCTGTAAAGCCTGCAGTAAAAATGTAATCGATTTTTCAGGTTACACCAATGCCGAAATTATAGGGGTATTGGCTAATTCCGGTTCTTCGGTATGTGGCCGCCTAAGCCAAACTCAATTAAATCAGCTCAATTATCATTTATCCATTGTTCCAACAAGCAACAAGAACTGGATAAAATATATTGGAGTGCTCGCCATTGGAATGAGTGTTTTTATAATGGAAGCCAGTGCCACAAACTTTAAAGCACCAATTGAAATAACAAGAAGTATAAACAACGGAATAGACGATAAAAAGCCTACTGTGCCTAAAAAAATATATGGTTATGTTATTGGTGCAGATAATAAACCTGCGATAGGAATAAAATTGACCATTGCTGATACTAGGCTTTTCTCCACCACTGATAAAAACGGGCGCTACGAAATTACCTTAGATGATAAGTTTGATGTCAGCAAAAACAAACTGGTAGTTGAAAGTTTGCAATATCATGCTATTTTAACTCTCGATTTTTCTAAAGGGAAACAAAACAACCTTAAGCTTCAAAAAGCTGAGTCTATGATTATGGGCAAGATAATGATTGCACCTAAAAAAAAATAACTTAAATTAATATACGCTAAACTCTCAATGATCCATATCCTGTATGGATCATTTTTTATATCAGGCTAACCAAAACACCCATTTTTAAATCGTAGGTAGAGAGCGTTAACTGGTTTATTTTCGTTCTACCTAATACATAGTTCGTAATTAAAGCAGCAATCACAATCATATCAACCCTTAATGGGGTCATGCCTGGCATTTCGGCCCGTTCTTTATGCGTAGCATTGAGTAACTTGATCGAAGTTGCAATGTAGTCGTCGAAATTGAATGCGAAGGTTTTGGCCGTTTTAATATCTGCTTTTAAGTTGTTTTTTCTGATAATGAGCTCAGCAAATGTTTCGAATGCCCCGGCAGATCCGATTAAAATTTCTGGATGGTACTTTTCACAGATTTCGAAAAGATCTGCCAATTGATTTTGAATATGAAATAAAATGGCATTTTTCTCCTCATCGGTTATAGGATCTGATTTAAAGAACTGCTGCATTAAACGCGCTGCCCCTATGTTATAACTTTTTTTCCAGATCAGTTTTTCGGGATCACACAGGATAAATTCAACGCTTCCACCACCAATATCCATAATCAAAGATATCTTTGTAATTGCTCCGCTCAGTTTTACACCTTGGTAAATTAATTCAGCCTCTTCATCGCCGCTAATCGTTTCGATATTTATTCCGGTTCTTTCTTTTACTGCATCAACGAAATCTTGCCCGTTTTCTGCGCTTCTAACCGCCGAAGTAGCGGTAGCCCTTACCTCACTAACCTGATATTCAGCAATTGTTTGGCTAAACGTTTTAAGACAGTTCACGCCTCTTTCAAAGGCTGCAGGAATGATAATATTGTCGTTAATTCTTCCTTCACCCAATTTAACAGGCACATTGGTTTTGTATAAAACTTCAGGCTGATTTCCTGTTGTTTCGGCAATAAGTAAGTGAAAAGTATTGGTTCCAAGATCGATAACGGCAACACGCATATTTATTGTTTTATGTTTTTTTGGAAAGCAGAAGCCGTATTTCTTCGGGAGCTGTAGTCCTGCTATCCACTAAATTTCGTTAATGTTGGTGCTAAATTAAGGGTAGTAGAGCGAAATACCATTGCTAATAGGTTTATTTTATTTTCTCGTGGTGTCGGATATTACCATCTGACACAGCAAAAATCATTCAGCAGTATTCATTTGTCATATAATCGAAGCAGTCAGATGGTAACATCTTACTGCACTAATATAAAAATCTTCCTCCAATTTTATTAATATGATCGAGGTAGTCAGATGGTAACATCTGACATCACAAAATAAACCTATTTCACTAAATCCTGCAATTGTTTCGCATTATGCAATGCTCCAACCCCCCAAGTATTGTTAAAATATACAAAAATTCCGCTTTCTGTATCCTTGATCTGATTTTTGAAAGCTTTAATAACATTGATATCGTATTCTGATTTGTAAAGCACAGGTTTCCCATGAAAACGGTAATAAACGGTCGATGTGTTCTGGATCACCTCATCAGGTAAGGAAGAAGGATAGCTTTGGCCACTAAATATGATGTTGTTTTGAGCGAGGTTTTTATAAACTTCTCCATCAAACCAGCTAATGTGGCGAAACTCTACCACATTTTTTAAATCAGGTCTTAAATTTTCGATCAACAGGTTTAACCGTTCTGCACCATAATCGAACTTTGGTGGAAACTGAAACAGTACACATCCCAATTTCTCTTTTAGTCCGATTTGAATGGCCTCGTAGAAATCGTTTATGAGTTGCTCGCATTCATTGAACTGTTTATAATGTGTAATCAGCCGTGGCGCCTTAATCGTAAATAAAAAATCACCCGGACTTTCATTATACCACTTATCGAACGATTTTTGAGTTGGCATTTTATAAAAGGTAGAATTGATCTCTATTGTATTAAAATGCTCGCAATAATATTTAAACCAATCTTTTTGTGTCAAACCTTTTGGGTAGAAAATCTCTTTCCATTCGCGATAATAGAAGCCCGAGCAACCAATTTTCCATTTCATACATAGAAAACAGCCTATAAATAAAAAGGTTTATTATCCGTTATATATGCCGCTAAAAATAGTTAATGAGATACCAATATAGCCGGATAGCTTTAAATAGAAGTTATTTCTCTTGGTTACAAAACCTATTATTAACGTAATTAACAACTAGAAAATTGAAAGTGTTAAAAATCCAGTAAAAGATGAATGATTGTTTTTTAATTGCGATTCGTTTTTTGTTGATGCAAAGAAAACCTCAATCAGGACCGGGGAAATCCAACCAATTAATACAAAGCAAATATTACTGAGGCTATTGGGTACTTTCTGAAGGCAATAGTGAGTTCGTTCATGTTTTGGGATTAATACCTGTTTCATGGATATGGTAACCCAAAAACAAACTAAAATACCCGTGGTGTCAGATGTCTGATACGGCGAAAAATGAATTATCCAAGTTTATGGTATAGCTCTAATAGTCAGATTGGAGTATCTGACTTCACTGAAATGAATGATCGATTGGCTATTAGTTGTAAACTTGGTTTTTATACGATGATGCTTTATAAAACAAAAAAAACCGACGCTTGCGACATCGGTTTTTCAATTTATATTTAATTAATTACTCGAAGTATTCTTTCATTCTTTCGAAGAAACTCTTATCATTTTTACCCGGTTGAGGCTTAAAGTTCGGCGATTCACGTAATTTCTCTAAAGCATTACGTTCGTCGCTACTTAAAGCTTTTGGTGTCCAGATGTTGATGTGGATAATCTCATCACCTCTATGGTAAGAATTCACTTCTGGTAAACCTTTACCTTTTAAGCGTAATAATTTTCCGCTTTGTGTTCCCGGATCTATTTTGATTTTTGCTTTACCATCAATGGTTGGTACTTCAATGCTCATTCCTAAAGCAGCATCAACGAAGCTTAAATGTAAATCGTAAACGATATTGTTGCCTTCGCGTTTTAAGGTTTCGTGTGGCGTTTCTTCAATTAAGATAATTAAATCACCTGGGATACCACCATTAGGTGCAGCATTTCCTTTTCCACTCATGCTTAACTGCATACCTTCACTTACACCAGCAGGAATATTGATGGTAATGGTTTCTTCGCCACGTACAACACCATCTCCATGACAAACTGTACATTTTGAGGTAATTTGCTGGCCGCTACCATTACAGGTAGGGCAGGTAGATGCGGTTTGCATCTGGCCTAAAATTGTATTGGTTACTCTACGCACCTGGCCACTACCACCGCAGGTACCACAGGTACTTACCGATGATTTATCTTTTGCACCAGAGCCATCGCAGGTTTTACAAACAATTAGTTTATTAACCTTGATTTTCTTTTCTGCACCATGTGCAATTTCCTCTAGTGTTAATTTAACTTTTATACGTAGGTTAGAGCCTTTGGCTACACGACGGCCACCACGTTGCTGTCCGCCACCACCACCAAAAAAGCTTTCGAAAGGATTGTGGCCGCCAAATACATCGCCGAAATTGCTAAAAATATCGTCCATGTTCATGCCGCCACCGCCGTAACCACCGCCACTTGCGCCTCCAACGCCTGCATGACCGTATTGATCATAACGTTGTTTTTTATCGGGACTGCTTAAAACTTCGTAAGCTTCGGCAGCTTCCTTAAATTTATCTTCAGCAGCTTTATCTCCTGGATTTTTATCTGGATGATATTTAATCGCCATCTTGCGATAAGCTTTTTTTATCTCATCAGCGGCTGCGCCCCTAGTTACGCCTAATACGTCGTAATAATCTCTTTTACTCATCTTCTTTATAAAATGATTAAATGATTGAGTGATGGAATGAGAGAATGTTAATTCAATCATTCAAAATTCAATCATTCAATAATTATTTCTTACGCTCCAACTACAACTTTAGCAAAGCGGATTACATTATCATTTAAGGTATAACCTTTTTCAACTTCGTCGATCACTTTCCCTTTAAGATCATCGCTAGGAGCAGGGATATTGGTAATTGCTTCGTGGAAATCGGTATTGAAAGGTTGACTGATGCTTTCTACATCTTTCAATCCTTTTTGTGCTAAAGTGTTTTTTAGCTTTGTGCTTACCAATAAAATGCCTTCTTTAACCGGGGCAACGTCAGCAGCAGTTTCCATTGCTTTTAATGCACGGTCGAAATCATCTAAAACAGGTAAAAGTGAAACAATTACATCTTTACCAGCCGTTTGCAATAATTCTACGCGTTCTTTTTGTGTACGACGTTTATAATTATCGAACTCAGCATATAAACGTAAATATTTGTCGTTAAGTTGTTGAACTTCCTCTTGCAATTTTTCTTCTGCAGATAATTCGGGCGCCTGCTCAGCTTCAGCGATAGGGGCATCAGTATTCTCTACATTCTCAGCAGTATTTTCTGATGTATTTTCAGGATTCATTATATTTTCTTCTTTATCGTTATTTTTCTTCTTATTAAACATAATACTGGGCTGAATTTTTTTGTGTTGATCTCAACTATTTTGCCATAAACGGAAATCAGCCAAGCTGTCAGATTTATTTGTATTTATCTGAACAGATTGGCTGATTAGCTGACGGATGTCAGAATTTTTTATACGATTTGTGCATCTTCGTGCACAACTCCATTCTCACATTTAATAATGCGCGAAGGGAAAGTACGGATGATATGATAATCGTGTGTAGCCATCAAAACGGCAGTTCCGGCCTGGCTAATTTGTTTTAAAAGGGTTACAATTTCTTCTGATGTTTCCGGATCTAAATTTCCTGTAGGCTCATCAGCAAGAATAATTTCCGGATCATTTAACAAAGCTCTTGCAATAACAATACGTTGCTGCTCGCCACCAGAAATTTCGTGTGGCATTTTTTTGATTTTCGAACGCAAACCAACTTTGTCTAAAACATCTTTAACGCGTTCGTTGATTAGTTTTTCGTCTTTCCAACCTGTTGCCTTAAGCACAAATTCAAGGTTTTTTTCAATGGTTCTATCGGTAAGCAATTGAAAATCCTGAAAAACTACACCCAATTTACGGCGTAAAAACGGCACCTGGCTTTCTTTCAGGTTTTTAAGGTCGAAACCAGCAATATTGCCTTCGCCATTACCAATATGTAAGTCGCCATATAATATTTTAAGCAAACTGCTCTTACCCGAACCTGTTTGACCGATCAGGAAGACAAATTCGTCCTTTTCGATGTGTAAATTTACGTTTGAGAGGACTAGATGTTTCTGTTGAAAAACATCAACATTGCTTAAATGAATTACTGAGTTGCCTGCCATATTATATTTCTAATTTTGCAATCTGCCCGAAAGGCAAATCTTTAACCATTTCCATAATGTATTCTTGCTTGTCGCCAAGTCCGAGTTTTTCCAGCGATTTATCAGGTCTATCAACCCTAAAATAAGCTAAAAGTGTAAACTTGTCATCTCTTAACTGTACGTAATCTGGAATTTTGGCTATGCCTTTAACTTTAACGATATACATTGTGTCCAAAAATAGCATTTCCAAATGATAAGCGGAAGTAAGAAGCCCTTTTTATCTCATTAGCATTACCCAGCCAGTATGGATTTTAAAATCTTTGTTTAAATAAATGCTGTAATAATATATTGCCGGTGGAAGATCTTTCCCATTCATTTTTCCATCCCAGGCTTTAAAAATTCCGGTACTTTGGTAAACGAGTTGGCCATATCGGTTGGTTACTTTTACAATTGAACTGGGGAAAGAAGTAATAGATGGAATACTCCAGGTATCGTTTACATTATCACCATTTGGCGTGAAGGTGTTGGGGATTACCACTTTTGGATAAACCTTGATGAAAACCTCATCACTGCTACTGTTACAGCCTAAATTTGAGCTGGCATGTAAAGTATAGGTAATGTCTTCTGTTGGTGTAGCAATGGGATTGAGTTTGGTGGGGTCGTCAAGATAATCTGATGGTGTCCAGAAATAGGTAAAATCATCTCCACTCGCTTTACCGTTTAAAACTGTTGACTGTCCGGTAACGATCGTTTGATTCGCACCTGCATCAGCAATTGCATTTTTATTCACATTGATGGTGATTTCCGCGGTTGCTGAGCATCCATCGTTGGAAACCTTTACTGTGTAAGTGGTTGTTTCAGTTGGTGAAGCGATTGGATTAGATGCTTGTGGATTGGAAAGACCATTGGATGGAGTCCAGAGGTAAGAGCTGCCTCCTGACACCTCAAGCTGAACAGATTTACCTTCGCAAATGGTTACGCTTTGGATATTGGTTATTGGAATTATTGGTTCTAAAACTTCAACGGTTGTTGTTGCTGGCGATGTACATCCATTTGCAGTCACTTGAACAGTATAAGAGCCTTCCATCGCTTTAGTTGCGTTGGGAATGGATGGACTTTTATCTGTTGAGCTAAATTGATTCGGGCCTGTCCATCTGTAACTTGTTCCGCCAGATGCATTTAACTGAATGTTATTACCAATGCAAACTCGTCCAGAATTTTCTGCCGTAGCTATCGGAAATGGGTTTACAGTAACCTTTATTGGCTCTGATATTGCCCTACAATAAGTTCTATCAATATTGCCATTCATAGCCGTAATTAACCGATATTGATAAGTGCCAGCTATGCGATTTGAAAAATCTATAGCAGCTTGTTTCGTTGTTTTGCCAGCAATGTCAGCCCAGCCGCTACCCGTATTTTCCTGCCATTGATAAACAGCATTTGTATATCCTGCAGTAATATTTGCATCTAAAATGAAATTTCTGGTATTACCTTCGCACATATTTAATAAAGAGGCATTCGCGTTGAAAAATGGAACGATAGCTGGACCACAAGCTTGTACGGTAATATCATCCAAAGCAAAATCGTTTCCGCTATTTGTTGGTGTTCTGTTAACTAGTTGTAAGGTTACGGTTGAGCTGCTGCCATTGGTGAAATCAACAAAATATTGATGCCAAGTGAGATCTGCGGGTACACTTCCGGTAGATTTCTCATTTAATACATTACCATTAGGATCGGTGATGCGCAAGACCATGTTTGGGGTTTGGGCATTGGCAGCCGGCGAATTTGAATTTAATACCCAGATGGACAAGCGTAAAATAGTATTTGGGCACAAATTGTCCATTTGTTGCTCGAAAAATACGGTTGGTGTGGCAATCCCATCAATTAGAAGCATCAAACCATTGGGATCCCCGGTATGATCAGCATGTGGCTGCCAATAAATGGGAAGGGGATTACCCGGTGTTGCAGGTGTTTTAACTAAACCTGATTGATTCGGCATTAAAGCAGAATTGCTCGGCCCTGGGGGACCAATAAATTCTGTAAATGTTGAGGCACCTGGTGCATATTGTGCCAATGGGCCATACCAATTATCTGTACTATTTCCCTGTCCAAAGGTCTGACTAATGAGTGGTTGTCCGAAAGTTCCGCTACAAAGTTGTGCTTTTGCTAAATGTGCAACCAGGAGGATATAAAGAAAGAATAAAGCTTTTGATAGCGCGTGCATTTACTGGTTTAGATTTATACAATATTAAATAAATTTAAAATCTAAATGCCATCAATGTGCAAAGTCACTCACCAATATTAATTTAACCCATTCAAAAACTCAATAGTATTTACATTATCTGCGTAGTCCCACAGTTTGGGGTGCTGGCTTTGGCCAAAACCGAAAGTGTTTAAGCTTAAAGGCGATTTGCTAATCACACATTGAATGTTTTCTGATTGGTTTTTCAGTTTCTCTTCAAGCGCTTGCAGCTGCTCGTACTCTTCATAAAAAAGAACAGCCAAAGGCGATGTCAGGCGCTCATCTTCTTTTAATAATAAGAAACCATTGTCGAAATGTTTAGCAGCATTAACCAGATAGATAGATTTATTGTAATCGTAATTATTGTTGTATTTAAAGTGGTTGATAATAGGTTGAAAACTTTCTATGCCCTCGTAAAAATTTGCAATATCGTAGCCTTTTGGAAAATAGATTTTAGAAACATTTCTGCAGCCTAAGCCAAAATAATCGAAAATATCGTTGCCTAGGTTTTGAATATCCTCGAAACTTTCAGAACCATCTAAAACTGCAACACTGTTCCTGTTTTTTCTGATAATATTGGGCACTTTACTGAAATAATAGTCGAAATAACGGGATGAATTGTTGCTTCCGGTTGCAATAACAGCATCAAAATCTTTTAAGCGCTCTACATATTCTATTTTATCCTCAAAAGCAGGTTCTATTTTAAAGAGTTCTGCAATTACGGCTTTAATTAACTTGTCATCAGCCGAAGAAAGTTTGATTAAAGCAATATTACCTGTGGCCAGTACACTTAAAACATCATGTAAACCCACCAGTGGGATATTCCCTGCCAGGATTAAACCCACCTTTTTAGGAGCGGTACTAAGCTTAACCGATTTGAACCAAATGGCCAGATCAGCCTCATTTAACATCTCAGCAAAAGATAAAATCGATTTTTTTATGTTTTCTGCAGTGAACCATGCATTAGTGCTTTCAGCGGTATAAAATGCATTTCCTAGTATGTCAGTAGGGTTTGTAAGCAATTTACCTAGTTTGTTGAACGCGATTATTACTTTTTCTTGAGTTAATGCTGACATATTTAGAATTATTATTAAGTGATTATATCTTATATTTGCAGCGCAAAGGTAAACTAAGCAAAAGAATTAGACGAAAACATGGCGATTAAAATAACAGATGAGTGTATAAATTGTGGGGCTTGCGAACCAGAATGTCCTAATAACGCAATTTACGATGCCGGTACTGCATGGCGTTTTTCTGATGGTACAAATTTAAATGGTATCATTGATTTTGGTAATCAACAAATTGAAGCTGATGCAGCTCAAGAAGCAGTTTCGGATGAAGTTTATTACATTGTATCCGATAAGTGTACAGAGTGTAAGGGCTTTCATGATGAGCCTCAGTGTGCGGCAGTTTGCCCGGTTGATTGTTGCGTAGATGACGAAGATATCCGCGAAACTGAAGAAGAATTATTGGCGAAGAAAGCTTGGTTACACCAGGAAGGATAAGCTTTATAAAATATTTACAATATCAAAGGCACCATTTGGTGTCTTTTTTAGTTTCTAGATAGTCTATAATTTTTTTTATTCTTTCTTCAAGAGTAAAATCACCTCTAATTTCTAAAATTTCTTTGTTTAAATCTTTAATCCAGTCCTCGTGTACTTTTAACGATCTGCCTGTAAAGCCAGATTTAATCGGATCAATATCATAGTTAGTTGCCCATTCGATAAAATCCTGATACTTTTTTATTCTTTCAGGATCCTGATAAATTACAGATCCATAACGTTCAAATTCTCTTTTTTTTAATCTATTCAACCTCACTTCTGGTGGAAGCCAAAGAAATACAATCAGATCAAATTCTGGAAAAACACCATCGCCCCAGCTCACACTTGAGCCACCAAAAACCCAATGATCACTTTCTGTTAAAGCCATTTTTATGAGATCATTTCTTTCCTTAGGATTTCGTTTTGTTATAAATGGAGGATCAGTGGGTATCCAGAAATAATGATCACTGTCAAAATAGGGGATATTTAATTTTTTTGCCAATGCTTTGCCCAACGTAGTTACTCCCGAACCAGAAGCTCCGAATATGTGAATTTTCATTTGGTTTGAACTGAATTTAGCTCAAACATCGCATTTATTAGGAATAATCAAAACCGGACAAGCAGATTTTCTTGCCACATGTTCGGCAACGCTTCCCATTAAAAAGTGGTACAAGCCCGTACGTCCATAAGTGCCGATAACAATTAAATCGGATCCCCACTCATCTGACTGCTGGATAATACCATGTGCTGCGGTATCAACAATACTTAAATAAGTGGTTTTTGCACCTTTGCTATATTTCGTCTCCATTTCTTTAAGCAAAATATGGCTGTTTTCTTCGCTATTGTCATATGTTTCTAAAAACACCGGCGCCAAGGTTAAATCAGGATTTACATTAGCCGGAATAGGCTCGATAATGTTAACCAATGCTACTTCTGCTCCAAATTTTTCAGCCATGTCGTAACCGGCTTTTGCCGCTTTTTCTGAGCAGGTACTGTTATCAACGGCAATTAATATTTTTTTAAAATTCATGGCGGGCATATTTAAAAGGTGATCATCATAAAAATAACAAATTTGTGCGCAAAATGTTAGGCAATGGATGTATTTTATTAGTTTTACAATAGTTTCACGAGCATATTTAAATGGAAAATCAATACGGTATTTGTAGAGTTGCTGTAGCACCCTTAAGAGCTGATGCATCAGATAAAGCAGAAATTGTTTCGCAACTTTTATTTGGCGATCATGTAGAAGTTATTCAGAAAGAGGAACGCTGGTGGCTCATTCAAAATGGCTATGATGGTTACCAAGGCTGGATGGATTTCAGACAATTGACCCCGATTACCCAAAGCCAGTTTACAGCAATGCATGATTGTAAATTGCTTGCTCCATTAAGTTTTAATAATGTGATAACTGCTGCCGATGGAAGTTCATATCATTTAAGTCCGGCAAGCAACCTCCCTTTTTTAAAAGATGGATTCTGTTATGCCGGAACGGAAAAATTTGAACTGAATTTCGAAGCGTACGACAATAGTGCTGTGGATTTTACCGATAAAGTTACCGAAACAGCAAAATTTTTTCAAAATATCCCGTACTTATGGGGTGGAAGGAATCTGTTTGGCTTTGATTGCTCTGGTTTTGTACAAACTGTATTTAAAATGTTAGGTATTAAGTTAAACCGCGATGCCTCTCAGCAGGCCGAACAAGGCGAATTGGTTGGTTTTTTAGCTGAATGCAGGGCTGGTGATGTTGCTTTTTTCGATAACGACGAAGGCAGAATTACGCACGTAGGTATCATGCTCAGTCCAAATGAAATTATCCATTCCTCAGCAAAAGTAAAAATTGATCCTATTGATGACCAGGGGATTTTTAATAAGGAATTGGGTAAATATTCGCACAAGCTCAGAATTATCAAACGTTTTGTGGAATAGTAGCAGGAAATGTATCCTATATAAAAGATACATTTTTTATGCCATCTAAATTTAAAATTCAAATCTCAAATCCCTGCCATGAAGAGTGGGCGGGAATGCAAGCTGATTCAAACGGGAAATTTTGTAGTTCCTGCCAGAAATCTGTAATAGACTTTACGAGCTTTACTGATACTGAACTGAAACGTTGGTTTAACCAGAATCAAGGAGATAGTTGTGGAAGATTTAAGCTGGAACAGCTTGATCGTTATATAGGTAGCAAAACCGTACCATTTTTCAAAATTTTTAAACCCGGTTTAATCGCAACTTCAATTTTAGCGTTTTTAAGTATTCCTAAATTTACTTATGCAAAATATGTGAAGCCATTGGAAACGGAATATAAAATTCAACAAAGCCAAGTTTTGGGTGATGTAGAAGGGGAGTATACCTTTATAAAGGGAAGAGTATTTGATCAGGATGGAATTGGCTTAAATCATATAAATATCGAATTAAAAGATCAAAATATTTATGCTGAAACGGCCGCCGATGGCTCATTTTATATTAAAATTAAAAAGCCAAAAAACAGGACTATCGCCGAATTGATTTTTACTTCAAACGCATTTGAGACTAGAAAGAGTTTATTCCTTTTAGGAGAGGAAAAAGAGATCTCTATTGTTTTACAATATGCCATGCGGATGGATTTTACAAACAAGATAGTTGTTGATAAGCAAAGCGAACAATTGGTAGGAAGGCTTGGTGGTATTTCGATAAAAACAACTGTAACCAGGAGAATTGTGAGCGATGTTATAAATATCTTTAGATAATTTGTTAATTGAATTTTATGAGCTCAAATTTTAAGATCCAGATTTCCAACCCTTGTCATGAAAAATGGGGCGAAATGATCGATAATAATACGGGTAAATTCTGTAATTCGTGTCAAAAATCAGTTGTTGATTTTACCGATTTCTCAGATCGAGATTTGCATAGTTGGTTTACAGAAAATCAGGGTAAAAGCTGTGGTAGATTTAAGCCTGAGCAGCTTGATCGTTTAATTCATGTGAAATCGAGTTTTGCAATTAGCCGATTTAAACCTTGCCTGATTGCTGCTTCTTTATTTGCTTTTTTGAGTTTTCCGAAATTGGGTAAAGGAGAAGTAATAAAACCATCAACAGTTCAAACTGCAAAAACGATAACCAATTTTGATAAAAAGAACCAGGATGAGGCATTATCTGATTCGTTACGGTTTATAAAAGGAAAAGTTACTGATAAAGATAAATCTGCATTGCCAGGAGTAACTATCCGTATTTTGGGAGAAAAATATGGCTATTCAACTGATGCAAATGGTGAATTTTCACTTACTTATATCATTCAAAAGGAAAATGATTTTAAAGAATTGGATATAAGGTATATAGGCTTCGAAAATAAGAATGTTAAATTCAAATCAACCGAAGTGTATCTCAATATTATTTTAAATGAAGATACAACTGCATTTATGGGGGATGTTGTTATTGTGAGAACACCATTTTGGAAGAGGATCTATTCTAAAATGAGAAATCAACTGCGGGATATTAATCCATTCTATAAAAAATAAATTAACCTTCCATCTCCCAAACCATCACCTGCCGATCATCTCCTGTAGAAATGAGATATTTGCCATCATGGCTCCAGATGATTTTGTTGATGGAGTGGGTATGACCGGTTCCAGCTTTCTCTAAGCTTAAAATTTTATATAATTTAAAATTCTCTGCATCCCAGAGTTTAATGCTTTTATCCTGACTGCTCGTAGCGAAATAAGGCTGGCTAGGGTGAAAGGCGATATCGTAAACAGTAAACATATGTGCTGGAACCGTTTCCCTAAGCTCATAATTTGGCAGATCCCATATCTTTAGTTGCGCATCCCTACTCCCTGAAATGAGATATTTGCCCGTAGGATGATAAGCCAAAGAGGTAACGGGTAATGAATGGCTTTCCAGAGATTGTTTGAGGCTATAATCAGCCAGGTTATAAATCCTGATCAAGTGATCCTTACAGCCAAAGGCCACTTCACTTTCGTTAGGTGCAATTGCAATGGTCCTAACGGTATCGTAAGCCACCTGAAAACGGTAAATTTCTGTGAAATCTACTAATGACCACACTGCAGCTGTACCATCTTCGCCAGTGGTTAATAGCTCATTTTTGCCTTTTACTGTTTGTATATTGAAAATGGGTTTAGTGTGGGCATTTATTCTGGCAATTACTTTTTGTTCTTTCAGGTCGTAAACACTGAAAGCACCGCTGCGTTCCCCAATAAAGAGCTGGTTATTATAATAATGTAAACAATAAACTGAACTCTGTACCGGCATTTTAACCTTTAAAAAAGCCATCGTATTTAACGACCATTCTACAACGCCCTTATCATTTCCTGCACTGAAAAATATACCATCCTCATTCGAATTGGATAATGCATATACAGGGTTTTGGTGACCAGGAAGGGTTTGTAGGTGTTTAAGCATTTCTTGAGGTTTATGGTTTATGGTTTAGGGTGTAAGGTTAGGCAATTGTCTTATACTCTAACCTCTAAACCCTAACCTTATTTATGTCTTTTCTCTAAATTTTTAGCAATATCCTGAATCGATAAACCTTTTTCTTTCAATAAAAATAAAAGGTGGAAAACAAGATCTGATGCTTCTCCAATGAGTTCTTCTTCCGTTTCGGCAAGTGCTGCAATAACTGTTTCTACACCTTCTTCACCAACTTTTTGGGCAATTTTATTTAGTCCCTTGCTACGCATTTTGTTGATGTAAGAACCCTCAACCGGATTTTCATATCGATCATTAATGATGTTTTCGAGTTCGAAAATAAAGTTCTGGTTAAAATCTGTTTTAAAACAGCTACGGCTACCGGTATGGCAGGTTGGACCAACAGCATCGGCTTTAATCAGAATGGTGTCGTTATCACAATCAACAAAAAGTTCTTTTACAAATAAAAAGTTGTTACTGGTTTCACCTTTTGTCCAAAGGCGGTTTTTAGAGCGCGAAAAGAAAGTTACCTTGCCTTCGGCCTGCGTTTTCTCAAGTGCTTCAGCATTCATATAACCCAGCATTAAAACCTCTAAAGTTTTGTAATCCTGAATGATAACCGGGAGTAAGCCAGCTGTTTTATCCCAATCAAGGGTTGATTTATAGATATTCATTTTTTATGATGTTTTCGTCATTGCGAGGCACGAAGCAATCTTATTGTGCAGGCTTTCGAACCCATAGCTTTGGGATTGCTTCGTGCCTCGCAATGACGAGTGTATTATTATATTCTAACAGGAATATGATTTCTTTTCAATTCCTGTTTTAAATCAGGGATCAGGATTTCGCCATAATGAAATACTGAAGCTGCCAGTGCCGCATCAACATTGGCCTTTTGAAAAACTTCAGTAAAATGTGCCATACTACCTGCCCCGCCTGATGCTATAATCGGGATATTGATCATTTGGTTTACTTTACTGAGTAATCCACAATCAAAACCTGCTTTTGTGCCATCATGATCCATCGAAGTTAACAAAATCTCTCCTGCGCCTAAATCTTCTCCCTGTTTAATCCAGTTTTCGGTTTCCAGTTCGGTAATTAGTCTTCCTCCATTTAGGTGGACCATATTTTTACCGTTTACATATTTGGTGTCGACTGCCAAAACCACAAACTGCACGCCGAAGGTTTTAGCCAGATCTTCTATTAATTTAGGATTCCGAACTGCTGCCGAATTGATGCTGATTTTGTCGGCTCCTGCATTTAATAACGCTTCGGCATCCGCAATTTCAGTTATTCCACCACCAATGGTAAAAGGAATATTTAATTGCCTAGCAACCGATTTAACCATTTCAATCATCGTTTTCCGACGCTCGTGAGTTGCGGTAATATCCAGAAAAACCAATTCGTCGGCACCCTGTTGTGCATATTGGGCGGCCAGTTCAACCGGATCGCCAGCATCACGTAAATCAACAAAGTTTACGCCTTTTACTGTACGACCGTCTTTAACGTCTAAACAAGGGATTATTCTTTTACTTAGCCCCCCGCCCCCTAAGGGGGGAGATGCAAACTGCTTAGCCTGTATGGCTTCTTTTATCTTTTCCAAAACTGAGTCTAAATTATTGTAAAGTTCAGTGTTTTTAAATCTAATTATCTTTATTCCAAATTGTTCGAGAGTCCTTTGTCTTTCAATATCATTATTGATAACTTCTGGTAAATCATGAATGCTCCCATCTAATTCGACAATTAATTTTGCTTCATGACAGTAAAAGTCAGCGATAAAACATGAAATGGGATGTTGTCTTCTAAATTTTACTCCTAATTGCTTATTATTGATGACCTGCCATAGCAAATTTTCTGCTTCAGTGACATTGTTTCTTAAGCGTTTCGCATTTTTAAAAATTATATTTGATGCACCATAAAACATGTTAGGTTCATTGACTTGTAAAAAGTCAAAATCATCCTCATTTATTTTATAGGTCATCTTTAACTATGCTATTAACTCCCCCTTTAGGGGGCTGGGGGTTAGATACTTGACAAGGCTTTCAAGTTCCACTCTTTTATTTCTTCGATGGTAATACGGTCTTCGTAAATGGCTTTTCCAACCACTACACTTCTAATTGGGTATTTGGCCAGATCGTAAATATCCTGCATCGAACTTACACCGCCTGAAGCAATCAGTTTAATCATAGGCGAATGTTCGAGCAGTTTTTCGTATAAATCGATCGCTGCACCACCTAATTTTCCATCTTTGCTGATGTCGGTGCACAAGAAACGGAAAAACCCTAAAGAAAGACATTTGTCAACGTAATCCATCAGTTTAATTGGTGAGCTTTCCATCCAGCCGGAATATTTAATTACCTCATCCAAAACGTCGATTGCAACTACAATACGGTTCGCATAATCGTCTTTTTTAGCAAAAGCTTCACTCAATTGAGGTAAGAAATCGGGGTTGGTAATTGCTTGTGTGCCCACAATTACGCGATGAATGCCAGCATCAAGCAAATTTGTAACCTGCTCAATGGTTCTGATGCCACCACCGTACTGCACTTTCATTTCGGTTTTTTTGATGATCTCGAAAAGTGCTTTTTGATTGCTAAAATCGCCTTTGGCTCCGTTTAAATCAATGATATGGATGAAATCTGTACCATTTGAGCGGTATTTTTCTATCATTTCGGGGATTGAAACATCATATTCCGTTTTTTGGTTGTAGTCGCCTTCACGAAGACGGACAACTTTTCCATCCAAAATATCAATAGCAGGTATTATGTACATTTTATAAGCTTAAGTTTGAAAAATTTTTTAATACTAGTTCGCCGGCTTTTCCCGATTTTTCGGGATGAAATTGAACGCCGTAAAAATTATCTTTTTGTACTGCTGCCGAAAACTTTAAACCATAATCAGCAGATGCGATGTCAAAAGTAGGGTTATATTCAATAAAGTACGAATGCACAAAGTAAAATTGTGTATTATCTTCAACACTTTCAAATAGCGAATTGTTTTTTGGACTAACCGCGTTCCAACCCATGTGTGGTATTTTGATATTCAGTGACTTATCGAATTTTTTGGTTTTAACCGGAACGATATTTAAAAGCGCTGCATCGCCCTCTTCCGAATGTTCGGTAATGAGCTGCATACCCACACAGATGCCAAGAACGGGTTTAGTCAGTTTTTTAATGGCTTCAACTAATCCTGTTCCCTTTAATTTTTCCATGGCAGCACCCGCATGCCCAACACCAGGAATGATGATGTGGCTATATTTTTCAAGGTCGTTTTCTGTATTTACCATGCCGTAGGTTACATTTAAGCGATCTAATGCTGCGGTAAGGGAGAAGATGTTGCCTGCTCCGTAGTTTACTATTCCAACCCCTAAATCCCCTAAAGGGGACTTCGAATTTCTATCGTTCATGTTATTGTGTATAACTTAATTTATCTTAATAGCGCCCTATCTTATTCCAGTTTACTCCCCTTTAGGGGTTGGGGTTACAATAGCCCTTTAGTGCTCGGTAAAACCATTTTCTCGGCATCACGCTTGATTGCCATTTTAATGGCCTTTGCAAATGCTTTAAAAATCGCTTCAATTTTATGGTGCTCGTTATCGCCTTCTGCTTTTACGTTTAAATTACATTTTGCAGCATCACTGAACGATTTAAAGAAATGATAAAACATCTCTGTAGGCATATCGCCAACTTTTTCACGTTTAAATTCAGCATCCCAAACAATCCAGTTTCTTCCTCCAAAATCAATGGCAACCTGTGCCAAACAATCGTCCATTGGTAAGCAAAAACCATACCTTTCGATGCCTAGTTTATTGCCTAATCCTTTAGCAAAGGCTTCGCCTAAGGCAATACCAGTATCTTCTATGGTGTGGTGCTCATCAATATGTAAATCGCCTTTAGCAATTACTTCTAGATCTACACTTCCATGTCTGGCAATCTGATCAAGCATATGATCGAAGAAGTTTAAACCTGTTTCGATTTTGGCTTTTCCTGTTCCATCCAGATCAAGGTTAATGGTAATGTCGGTTTCGTTGGTTTTGCGTTCGTGGTGAATTTTTCTGCTTCCTGCTTTAAGCAAGTTGTAGATATCTTCCCATTTCTTGGTTTCCAGAATAATAACATCCAACAAAGTTTCGTGTTTATCCAGTGCTTCAGTCGAACCTAATGCATCATTCTGACGAAGGAAAATCGCCTTAGCACCCAGGTTTTTGGCCAAAACCACATCGTTTAAACGATCGCCGATCACGAAAGAATTTTTCAGATCGTAATCTTCGCTGAAATATTTTGTCAATAAAGCAGTACCAGGCTTACGGGTAGGGGCATTGTCTTTCGCAAAAGTTCTATCGATTACAATCTCGCTAAAATGAACACCTTCGCCTTCAAAAGTATCCAACATAAAATTGTGGATCGGCCAGAAATTTTCCTCAGGATTTGAAAGTGTGCCCAAGCCATCCTGGTTGGTTACCATTACCAGTTCGTAATCCAGTTCGGCTGCAATTTTAGACAAATAATATAATGAGCGCGGATAAAATTTAAGCTTAGCAAAACTATCTACCTGTTCATCATCAGGCTCGATATTTAACGTTCCATCGCGGTCTATAAACAATACTTTTTTCATCTTAAAAATTTTCTAGAACAGTTAATAGTTTGTCGTTTTCTTCTTTTGTTCCCACGGTAATCCTTAAACATCCTTCGCACAAAGTTACTTTAGAACGATCGCGTACAATAATGCCTTGGTCTACCAAAGTATCGTAAATTTTTAAGGCGTCGGTAACTTCCGTTAGGATAAAATTAGCATCAGAAGGATAGACTTTTTTGACAATATTTAATGCATTTAACGCCTTGCTTAAACGGTCTCTTTCTGCAACAGATTCTTTAATCCAATCGTTCACCTGAGCGATGTTTTTTAAGGCTTCAAAAGCTAAATCCTGCGTAGCCTGATTGATGTTATATGGTGGTTTAATTTTGTTCAAAACATCGATCACTTTTGTTGAAGAAAATGCCATGCCTAAACGTAAAGCGGCAAGCCCCCAGGCTTTCGAAAAAGTTTGCAAAACAACCAGGTTTCCGTACTCGGTTAACTCCTGAATAAAGGTCTTCTGTCGGGCGTAATTAATGTACGCTTCATCCACTACAACAATGCCATTAAAGTTGGCTAAAATGGTTTCAATATCTTCACGGTTTATCGAATTTCCAGTCGGATTATTTGGCGAACAAATGAAGATTAATTTCGTGTTTTTGTCGATGGTTTCTGCGATCTTTTCCATATCCAATTGGAAGTTCGGAAGCAGGCTAACTTTGCGTATTTCTACATCGTTTATGTTAGCTGAAACCTCATACATTCCATAGGTTGGAGGCAATACAATTACATTGTCTTTTCCAGGATTACAGAATGCGCGAAACAATAAATCTATCGCTTCATCGCTGCCATTTCCTAAAAAAGTATTTTCGATTGGCACACCTTTTATTTTACTGATTGCATCTTTCAGGTCGAGTTGCAATGGATCAGGATAACGGTTGTAATTTGCCGGTAACGGCGAGCCATAACTGTTCTCATTTGCATCTAAAAAAACTGATGCCTGACCTTTAAATTCATCCCTAGCGGTAGAGTAGGGGCGAAGGTTTTTTATATTTTCTCTTACTAAATCGTTAATGTCCATGTTAATTAAAATGATTGCACAGATTACTTAATTCTTTTCCTTCGGTTTGATCACACAGATTAGGTAATTGCACCGATTCTTTCTTGTTTTACACCGTTTTATCTTCGGACTTCGGACTTCCGACCTCGGACTCAAAGTTCAATCTAATACTGACAGCATTTTTATGTGCTTCCAGGCCTTCTGCTTCTGCAAGTATTTCAACTGTGGTGCCAATGTTATTTAATCCATCAGCCGATAAATGCTGAAAAGTGATTTTTTTCAGAAAAGCATCAGTAGATACGCCTGAATAAGCTTTTGCGAAACCACTGGTTGGTAAAGTGTGGTTGGTTCCAGAGGCATAATCGCCAACACTTTCTGGTGTAAGATTACCCAAAAACACCGATCCTGCGTTGATAATCATTGGGATAAGACCCTGAAAATGCTCAGTGGCCAATATTAAGTGCTCTGGAGCATATTCATTTGAAAATTGCATTGCCTTATCCAGGTTTTCAGCTAAAACTGCATAAGAATTGGCTATTGCTTTGGCTGCAATGTCCTTTCGTGGCAGGATATCAAGCTGATTTTCAATTTCTTTTAATGTATCAGTAATAATCTGATTAGAAGTAGATACTAAAATAGCCTGACTATCAGTTCCATGTTCAGCCTGCGCAAGTAAATCTGCGGCGATAAATGACGGATTGGCAGTCTCATCAGCAATAACCAATACCTCTGATGGCCCGGCAGGCATATCAATAGCTACTTTGTTTTGAACCATTGTTTTTGCCGTGGTTACATAGCGGTTGCCCGGGCCAAAGATCTTATATACCTGTGGTACACTTTCCGTTCCGAAGGCCATTGCCGCAACGGCTTGTGCACCCCCAATAAGGAATACTTTTTCGATACCCAGCAGCACCGCACAGTAGGCTAGATAACAATTGGTTTTGCCGTCATTTTGTGGGGGAGAACACACCACGATTTCTTTACAGCCTGCGATGATTGCCGGCGTAGCCAACATTAAAAAAGTGCTCGGCAAAACTGCGGTTCCTCCAGGGATATAAAGTCCCACTTTTTCAATTGCCCTCGATTCACGCCAGCACAGAACGCCCGGCATTGTTTCGATTTTATCTTCAGTTTTTAACTGCGACTGGTGAAAAGTTTTGATGTTTTGGTAAGCCGTATCAATTGCTTTTTTTGCTTCTGCGGGAATGGTAGATGCAATTGCTTTTAATTCTTCTGCATCTAAAAATAGCTTCTCCAGATCAACTTTATCAAATGCTTTTGCGAAGTTGAAAAGCGCCTGGTCGCCATCTTTTTTTACCGTGCTGATGATGTCGGTTACCCGTTCTTCAACCAGTTTATCGTCTTCAATTTGCCTCGAACAAAGTTCTTCAATTTTTGATTTAGATAAATCTGTATAATTGTAGATTTTCAATGCTTTATAATTTTAAATTAACTAATAGTTAATATGAATTTAAACAATTTTATTTGATTATTTTCTCAATTGGCATTACCAAAATGCCTTCAGCACCTGCTGCTTTTAAACTGTTTATTTTATCCCAGAAATCTTCCTCAGCAATTACAGAGTGCACGGCAACCCAGTTCGGTTCGAAGAGCGGAACCACAGTTGGACTTTTTACACCCGGAAGTAAATCGACTACTTTTTGAAGGTTATCTTTTGATACATTTAGTACCACGTATTTGTTAGACTTTGCACTGAGTACAGAGCGGATACGTTGAAGCAATTCTGCAACTTCTGGATTATCGGCTATCGATTTGTTTCCGATTAAAACAGCTTCAGATTGCATTACATCAGCGAATGGTTTTAGGCCATTGCTCTTTAATGTTCCACCTGTTGATACGATATCAAAAATGGCATCACTTAAGCCTAGGCCCGGACCAATTTCTACCGATCCGGAAATGGTTCTGATATCAGATTTTATGCCTTTTTCCTGTAAGAATTTTTCGAGGATTACCGGGTAAGAAGTAGCAATGGCTTTGCCATTTAACTCTTCCAGTTTTTGGATATTACTGGTAGCCTGAACAGCGATTTTTAAGGTGCATTTTCCGAAGCCTAATTTTTGTAGATAGTCTACCTCAGCTTTGGTTTCTACAATTACGTTTTCTCCAACTATACCCAAATCGGCAATGCCATCCTGTACATATTCAGGAATATCATCATCCCGGAGGAAAAGAATTTCTAAAGGAAAATTGGTAACAGTTGAGATGAGTGAGCTTTTGTAGTTTTCGAAAGATAAACCACAGTTTTTAAGTATTTCTACAGATTTTTCGTTTAACCTACCCGACTTCTGGATAGCGATTTTAAGTGTTTTCAAAGTATTGAATATAGAGTGAACAAGAAATTATTTTACGGAAAAAAAGTTTTGAAGTACAAAACAAACATATCATATCGCCTATCGGCGATGGTGTAAATGTAAGTGATGGTTCAAAGTTAAATTCATAAATTATTTCTGCCAGTATCAATGCTTTAGCTGATAAGCGCTGGCAAATATAGTGTTTGAAATGGTAAAACAAAAAATAATGGCACTTAATTTGCCATTATGCTGTTTTTATTGCCAATAACCCTTATTTTGTATTAAAATCTTACTCTTTTGAAAAAGTTTCGCTTTCTAATTCTGCCCTTTATTTTGTTTGTTTCTGCCTGTGGATGGTTTAAAAGCCCACCCGAGATCGGAAAAGTGCTGTCTGAACATTTCAAGAACAAAATCTACAAAGATTTCGACACTGTAGCTTATGATAGCATTTTTGTAAAAACAATAGACAGTCTTTCGGGCAAGTTTGTCAATCCAAAAACAATCAAAGCTTTTTATTCAAATCATTCTGCTGAACCTAAATTAGTTACCCAGTTTTATATTAATGGAGAATTAGACTCGTTGGTGAGCTATTTGGATCAATGTAAGGCGCATGGTTTTAATCCAAAGATTTTTAAAACCGACGAAATTAAAGCCCTTTTGGACGAATTATCGGCAAATAAGTTTAAAAGAGTGGATGAAAGTTATCCTGTAATTGCAAAACTAGAGCTGCTGGCGGCCAATGCTTATTTAAATTATACAAACTATTTAAAATATGGGGTAGTAAATCCACGCACTATTTTCTCGCGTTATTATATTAAAGTTAGGCGTCCGGATAGCGCTGGGATGATCAATCTTTTGAATAGTACGAGCCTGTTGGATACACTCAGATCTGTTCAGCCCAAATCAGCTCAATATAAAGCTTTGCAGGCTGCGTATTTGAATACAGATGCTTACGATGAGAAACGGATTTTACTGCTAAATATGGAGCGCTTCCGTTGGAAAATGCCAGAGACTGGTGATAATTATGTACAGGTAAATATTCCTGATTTTAGGTTAACCTGGCTGGATAAACAAGATACCGTAATTACAATGAAAGTTTGTGTTGGCGGGAGGCGTGAAAATGGTTACGAAGAGAAGTTAAAAGCCTTTGCAAAATCGGGTAATTTGGATGATAAACCGAAGAATCATGAGACACCTTTATTGTTCAGTAAAATCAATTCCATTCAGGCCAATCCGATTTGGAATATTCCTGTAAGTATTGCGCAAAGTGAGATCTATTGGATGGCAAGAAAAGATCCATATTATTTATCGAACAGCAACATTAAAGTTTACTATAAAGACAAACTGATTGGTGAGCCCGATACCATCAATTGGAATAGGTATTCGCGTGATAAATTACCCTTTAAATTTAAGCAAGGATCTGGCGGTGGAAACGCCTTAGGAAAGTTCAAATTCATCTTCGATAATAGTTCGAGTATTTACCTGCACGATACCAATAACAAGAACGGATTTAATCTGACAAACCGAGCTATAAGTCATGGTTGCGTGCGCATCGAAAAACCACTTCAATTTGCCGAACTTCTTGTGAAAGATTCTTACACTTACGACAAATTAAGGGCAGAAGTAGATTTGCCTCCGATAGATAGTACACACGTAAAATGGTATAAAAAACGCATGGCACAAAAGGCCGATACACTTAAGGCGTTTCAATTAAAACCTGCATGGTTCGCACCAAAGAAAAATGTTCCGCTAATTATTACTTACATCACAGCATGGTCTCAAAATGATAAGATTGAATACAGACCTGATGTTTACGGTATGGACGAAAAACTTTGGACCGCGATGAAGAAGTTCAGGTAGAATTTAATCAGCAGCTTAGATCTTCTTGGTTAAAACGATTAACTTTGTGTTGTTTTAACACAAATTAGAGGATGACCGATCAAAATATTAAAATTGCTGTTGATGCCATTGTATTTGGCTACGAAAAAGGAATGCTTTATGTGTTGGCTGTTCAGCAGCGATTTGGTAAACTGGCGGATAGATGGGTTTTGCCAGGTGGATTTATTTTAAACGACGAGCCTTTGCTTATGGCAGTTGAGCGTGAACTTAAAGAAGAGGCCGGTATAACGGTAAATTATCTTGAGCAGCTGGGTACGTTTGGTGATGATGTTAATCGCGACGAACGCTTCAGGGTAATTTCTGTGGCTTATTTTGCCCTGGTTAATCCTAAAAATTTTGTATTAAAAGCCGATACCGATGCCAAGGATGCGAAATGGTTTCCCGTAACCGGAATTCCACAATTGGGGTATGATCACAATGAAATGGTTAATCTCGCGCATCAGCGTTTAAAAAGCAAACTCACTTACCAACCAATCGGTTTTGATCTGTTGGATCAGGAATTTCTCTTTTCCGATCTTGAAAATTTATACTGCTCCATTTTAGAAAGAGATATAGACCGACGAAATTTTAGAAAAAAAATTCTAAGTTTTGGAATTGTTACAGAAACCGATAAAGTAGTTAAAATTGGTGCCAGTGGTAGGCCAGGCAAACTTTTTACCTTCGATAAGGAAAAATATAACCAGCTTTTGAAGGAAAATTTTCAATTCGATATTAGGTTTGCGTAAAATAAACACAAATTATTCTTTGCATTCTAAAAATGATTTTTATATTTGTGTAAATAATACGCAAATATATGTTGAATCTTAATCCAAGTTTTACTCCGCTAGGCGAAAATAACTTAATCGAATACAAATCTTTCTTATTTGCGGGTGGCGAACCACACATTAAAATTTCGAACAATTTTGATGTTGCTGCTCCGGTTACCATTACGCAAAGAATAAATTCCTTCAATGATTTAGGTATGATCTGTATTACGGTTGATGCCTTGAGAAGAATGGGTGTAAAAGAAATCGAATTTTTTATACCATACTTTCCGGCTGCAAGGCAAGATCGGGTGATGATTCCTGGTGAGCCTTTATCGGTGAAAGTTTATACCGATATCATTAATGCCATGGCATTGGCAAGTATTACCGTTTTTGATCCGCATAGCGAAGTAACACCAGCCTTGCTCAACAACTGTGTAACAGTTTCCAATCACGAATTTATAAAACAGGTAATTGTAAACATTGGAACTGAAGTAAAACTCATTTCTCCTGATGGTGGTGCTTTAAAGAAAATTTATAAGGTATCTGAATTTTTAGGTGGTGCAGAAGTGGTAGAGTGTTCAAAAAGCCGGGATGTGAAAACAGGAAAACTTTCAGGATTTAAAGTATATGCTGACGATTTAGCTGGTGCCGATTGTTTGATTGTGGATGATATCTGTGATGGTGGCGGTACATTTATCGGCTTAGCAGAAGCATTAAAAGCTAAAAATGCTGGAAAACTTTATTTAGCGATTAGTCATGGCATATTTAGCAAAGGTTTTGGCGAGCTGGGCAAATATTTCGAACAGATCTTTACTACGGATTCGATCAAAGAAGTTGATCATGAAGGGGTAACACAGATAAAGCTGGCTGATATTATTTAGAATTCCCTTAGATACTTTAGTGTAAGCGGTCGTCACCCTGAATTCATTTCGGGGTCTAAATCATAATAATTATGAAAACGATAAGATTATTCAGACCCGTTGGGTTAAAAGAAATGGAACTCATTGCTGAAAGCGGCTTTAACGCCTTTCCTCCGAGATTAGCATGGCAGCCTATTTTTTATCCGGTAATGAATCAGCAATATGCCGAACAAATTGCTTTGGAATGGAATACTAACGATGAATTTTTTGGTTTTATCGGCATCGTAACCGCTTTTGAAGTAAATGAGGGTTATTTGAAGAAGTATGATGTTCAAAATGTAGGCGGAGCAGTGCATAACGAACTTTGGATTCCTGCAGAGGAGTTGAACGATTTTAACAGCAACATCAACGGTACTATAGAAATTGTAAAAGTTTATTTCACTGGTCGATCTACAAAAACAGAAAACTTGGCGTTAAAAAGCAAATTAAAAGAATTTAAAAAATGATTTTAGAACTAATCAAAGCCGATATAACAGAAATTAGGGCCGATGCTATCGTTAATGCAGCAAACAGTTCTTTGCTTGGTGGCGGAGGGGTAGATGGTGCCATTCATAGAAAAGGTGGTAAAGCTATTTTAGAAGCTTGCGTAGCCATCAGGAATAAACAAGGGAATTGCAAAACTGGAAATGCGGTAATTACCACGGCAGGCAATTTACCGGCAAAATATGTGATCCATACGGTTGGACCTGTATGGAATGGTGATAGCGAAGAAAAAAATGCTTTGCTTGCAGATTGTTACCGTAACAGTTTAACCTTAGCAGTTGAAAATGATGTTAAGATTATTGCTTTTCCAAACATCAGCACAGGAATTTATCATTTCCCTAAAGATAAAGCAGCAGATATTGCCATTGCCACGGTAAATAATTTTGCTGAAAAAGAAAAGATAGAAAAGCTAATTTTCATTTGTTTCGACGATGATAATTACCGGCTCTATGAAGAAAAACTTAATCGCATTAAACAATGAGATGAGTTGTTAACAGAATTACAAAATGAAAATAACAGTAAAAAAATATAAAGAACAAGTAATAGAATGGCCAAAGTCAGGATGTCATATTATGGGCCAATATGATGATGAAAAAATAATTGTTTATCAAGCTTACCGAAAAGAAATCGGAGAATTTGCAGTCGAGAATCAGTTTTTTGGAGGTGAATTCAGCTTAAACCGAATGACGTGGATTAAGCCTAATTTTTTATGGATGATGTACAGAAGCGGCTGGGGAACAAAAGAAGGACAGGAAATTACTTTAGCCATACACCTTAAAATATCTGCATTCCGTAAGTACCTTGAAAATGCGGTTTATACATCATATGATCAAACTGAGGGTATTTCGCATGACGAATGGAGAGATGAACTGGAAAATTCCAATATCAGGTTGCAATGGGATCCGGATCACGACCCTTATGGGGCAAAACAAGAAAGAAGAGCAATCCAGATTGGGTTAAGGGATAATTTCATCCATTCTTTCGCTAAAAATGATATTTTGTTAATTGAAGATATCAGCGCATTTGTGAAGGAACAACATGAGTTTGTTCAACATCATCAACTGGAAAACTTAATCATACCTGCTGAAAAACCTTTCCTTTTTAACGATGAAACATTGAACAAAAAACTGAAAATCATAAATCAATACGCTCATGGACAATAAAATAACAAAAGGCATAAGTAAGCTGCTAAGTTATATTTTGAGACATTCGCCAGAAACCATAGGCTTAGAACTTGACGAGAACGGATGGGCAGATGTAAATGAATTAATTGCCAAGTTTGACCTTTACGACAGAAGAATAGATTTTGAACAGCTTGACTACATTGTTGAAAATAACGACAAAAAGAGATTTGCCTTCAACGATGATAAAACTAAAATAAGGGCAAGCCAGGGGCATTCTATTGCTGTTGAATTAAACTTAAATCAAGTCGAACCATTAGCATACCTGTATCATGGTACAGTTGAAAAGTTCCTGTCGGATATTAAATTGCAGGGACTGCAAAAAATGGGCAGACAGCATGTGCATTTAAGTGCCGATAGAGAAACGGCCAATAAAGTAGGTGGCAGGAGGGGGAAACCAGTTATCCTTACCATTAATAGTGGAGAGATGCACAGAGCAGGCTATAAATTTTATTTATCAGCTAACAATGTGTGGCTTACAGATGTTGTGCCCGCCGAATATATAACGTTTTAACATGGGCAGAACATTAGTAATAGGTGATATCCACGGGGGATTAAAAGGTTTAGTTCAGTTATTCGAGCGTGCAGAAGTAACAAAAGATGACAAACTTATTTTCCTTGGCGATTATGTGGATGGATGGAGTGAATCGGCACAGGTGATTAATTACCTGATGCAATTGGAAGAAAACCAGCAATGTATTTTTATCAAAGGAAATCACGACGCCTGGTGTATCGATTGGTTAGAAAAAGGCATTGTAGATGATGTTTGGTTTGTACATGGTGGGAAATTAACAATCGAAAGTTATAAAAACATGCCTGATCCAGTGAAGCAAAAACATCTAAATTTCTTTGAGCGCATGAAAGATTACTACGTGGATGAGCATAACAACCTCTTTATTCACGCCGGTTTTTCTTCCATGCACGGTCCTGCAAAAGAACGTTATTCTTCCAACTATTCGTGGGATAGAACGCTTTGGGAAATGGCCCTAGCTATGGATCAAAGGATCAAAAAAGATTCGGTACTTTATCCTAAACGTTTATTGCTCTATCATGAAATCTACATTGGCCATACCCCAACGCTCTATTATAACATGAACGTGCCCATGCACGGTTGTAATGTTTGGAATATCGATACTGGTGCTGCATTTACCGGAAAATTAACCTGTTTGAATATCGAAACAAAAGAATTTTGGCAAAGCGATATTTTACAAAGCCTATATCCAAGCGAAAAAGGAAGAAATAACATTTAACTAGAAATATAAAAACGATGAACCCTTTACTATTAACCGACGGATACAAAGTAGATCACCGCAGGCAATACCCAGAAAATACCACATTGGTTTATTCTAACTGGACGCCAAGAAAAAGCAGGTTAGAAAACGTAAATCATGTGGTGCTTTTTGGCTTGCAGTATTTTATCAAAAAATACATCATTGAAGATTTTAACCAGAATTTCTTTAACCAGCCAAAAGAAGAAATTTTAAAGAAATATACACGCAGGATCAATAATTACCTGGGAGAAAATTTGGTAGGCATACAGCATATAGCTGACTTACACGATCTAGGTTATATTCCAATGGTTTTTAAATCATTACCAGAAGGTGCCGAAGTGCCTTTGCGTGTACCCATGTTTACCATGTACAATACAAAGTCTGAATTTTTCTGGTTGACCAATTATTTCGAAACCTTATTATCAGCAGTGGTGTGGCTGCCTTGCAATTCTGCTACCATAGCGAAACAATACCGCGCCATTTTGGATCAGTATGCCGCAGAAACCTCTTCAGTTCCAGAATTTGTAGATTGGCAGGGGCACGATTTCTCTATGCGGGGCATGGGTGGAATAGAAGCTGCGGTAACTTCGGCAGCCGGACATTTATTAAGTTTTACTGGAACAGATACCATTCCAGCCATCGATTTCTTAGAAGAATATTATAACGCAGATTCAGATAAAGAGTTAATCGGTGGATCAGTAGCTGCTACAGAACACTCTGTAATGTGTATGGGAACCAGTACCGGAGAACTCGAAACCTTTAAACGTTTGATTTTAGAAGTTTACCCCAAAGGAATTGTATCTATCGTTTCTGATACCTGGGATTTATGGAAAGTGCTGACGGAGTATCTACCTGTTTTAAAAGATCATATTATCGCCCGTCCAGGTAAAGTGGTAATCAGGCCAGATTCGGGAGATCCGGTTGATATTATCAGCGGAAATCCAAAGGGCAAAAACGAAAATGAGAAAAAGGGTGTAATCGAGCTGCTTTGGGAGGTTTTCGGTGGAAAAACCAACGACAAGGGATTTAAAGAACTGGTACCGCAGATTGGTGCTATTTATGGAGATAGCATCACTACCGAAAGAGCTACACAGATCTGCGAGCGGCTAAAAGCTAAAGGTTTTGCCTCTACCAATGTTGTTTTTGGCATCGGTTCATTCACCTATCAATTTAATACACGCGATACTTTTGGTTTTGCGATGAAAGCCACTTATGGAGAAGTAGACGGCATCGGCCGCGAGATATTTAAAGATCCGATTACTGACGATGGCACAAAGAAATCGGCAAAAGGTTTATTGAAGATTTTTAAAAATGCAGAAGGCGACTACGAACTGAAAGATCAATGCAGCTGGGAAGAAGAAGCACAGGGCGAATTGAAAGAAGTTTTCAGAGATGGAAAGTTATTGATCGATTATTCTCTTGCTGAAATTAGAGAAAGGCTAAAGAATAGTTAACTTCGCCAAGTTTTTAATCGACTGGCTTTTGGCTGGTCGATTAACTTTTTGAAAGATACAATGCAGAACAACCCCACATTTAACCATCAGGCTGATATCGTAAATAGTGCCATTAGATTTATAAACGCCTGGTTTAAACAATCGAAGGCTATTACCAACGAACTGAATGATTTTTTCATTCTCCCAGGTAATAAAATTATTGGTAAGGATGTTATTATTAGTCGGTTAAAAGGTATTTTCGGACGGTCTGATGAATATGTTGGCGGCAGATACGATATTATTGATGTTAATTTTGAATTAATGGAAGACGGTAAGGGGATGGGCTTTGTTGAGGGGGTTGCAGGTTATAGAGATGTTATTCAAAAACAATCAAAAATTGTAAGCGGACCTTTTAAATTGTATTTTGCATTGCATAACGGTGGCTGGAAAATTGTAAATATCGAATTTCCTGGCTTTAGTTATTAAAACGACTTTATTACAATAGTAATTCGCCACTTTCCATAATTTTTCTATCTTTGGTTTTTAATGAATTTCCTTTATCCGGGCTTTCTTTTTGCACTAATATCGGTTGCCATCCCGGTTATCATCCATTTATTCAATTTCAGGAAATTTAAAAAGGTTTATTTCTCTAATGTTCAGCTTTTAAAAGAAGTAGAACAACAAAATTCTTCCAAAGAAAAACTTAAAAACCTGCTTATTCTGTTGTCACGGATTTTGGCAATCATCTTTTTGGTCCTGGCATTTGCCCAGCCTTATATTCCAGCGCACAATCAAAAAACTACTGCTTTAAACAACGTAGTAAGCATTTATATCGATAATTCTTACAGCATGGAAGCCATTAATAAAGATGGCAACCTGCTCGATGAAGCCAAGCGGAGGGCAAAAGAACTGGTAAAAGGTTTTGGAATAAACGATCGTTTTCAACTCCTGACCAATAATTTTGAAGGAAAACACCAACGATTGTTAAACGAAGAAGCATTTTTAAAGGCATTGGATGATGTTAAAATCTCGGCAGCAAACCGTAATCTCCAACAGATATTAAACCGACAGGGGAATGTTTTAACAGGTTCTGCAAATAAGTATAGCTTTCTGATTTCCGATTTTCAAAAAAATATCTCTACCACCAATAAACTCGATACAAAAGCAGATATTCAATATTCATTTTTGAAACTGAATGCCAATACGCTTCCGAATGTTGCAATAGATAGCGTTTGGGCACTTTCGCCAAATCATCAGCCGGGAGTAAATGAGCGTTTGGTTGTACAGTTGAAAAATTACTCCGAAGAGGAAGCAAAAAATATCCCTTTAAAACTCAGTATCAATAACCAGCAAAAAGGATTGGGTGCAGTAAGCATCCCTGCAGGTAAAACAGTTAAAGATACCCTGAATTTCTCCGGACTGAACGCAGGATGGCAAAAAGGTTTAATCAGCATTAAAGATTTTCCGGTAACCTTTGATGATACACTTTCCTTCAGTTTTAAGGTAGATGAGAGTTTTCCTGTTCTGAGTATTAACGGAGCCAATGCAGGCAATTACATTAAAGCACTGTTTGCTGCCGATCGTTATTATAAACTCACCGAGAATGCCGAAAGCAATGTGAATTATAGCAATTTTGCCAGTTACGGCCTGATTGTGTTGAACGGTTTGAAAAATCCATCAACGGGATTGGCACAACAGCTAAAAACCTATCTGAATGCAGGCGGTACGGTGGTGCTTTTTCCTGATTTAGATGCCAATATTCAAACTTATAACTCATTTTTAAGTGGATTATCGCTTCCTAACATTCAAACGTTAAATACTACCGCTACTAAAGTTGACCAGATTGATCTGCAAAACCCCATTTTTAAGACTGTTTTTGAGGAAATTCCCAAAAATCTTGATCTTCCAACAGTTTCCCGTTATTATTCTTTTGCAGAAAAAAATACTTCTAACAAGGAAGATATCATGTTATTGCCTGGCAGAAAACCGTTTTTCTCTAAGTATGGCATAGGTAACGGGCAGGTGTATTTATCTGCTTCAGGGCTTAATACAAGTGATGGGAATTTAGCACGCCATCCGGTTTTTGTACCGCTGATTTATCGTTTGGCATTGAGTGGAGGAAATGAAATGCACTTATACTACAACCTCGGCAACGATAATACATTGGCGGGTAAAAAGATTACCATGGGTAAAAACCAAAGCTTAAAAATTACTGCGGATGGTTTCGAAGCGATTCCTGAAATTCGTCAGGCAGATGGCAAAACGCTGATTTACATTGCCGATCAGATAAAAAATGCAGGCTTTTATAACCTGAAACTTGCAGATTCGCTACTTGCTGTTTATAGTTTCAATAATGGCAGAACAGAATCTGATATGCATTATTTAGACAAAGCAGAACTCAATCAGTTGGCTGATAAAGGCAATCTGAAAATATTCGATACCGATAAAGATGCCGTTAAATTAATTGCCGGTGCCAATAAAATCGGGCAGACTTTATGGAAACTTTGTCTAATTTTGTCGCTGATTTTTATTGCAGCAGAAATTTTGCTCATCCGATTTTTTAACAACACAAAAAAAACAATATGAATCTCCTGGTTAAAAATGTAACCGTTGCCGATCCGCAAAGTAAATTCAATAATCAACAATGCGATGTTCGGGTAGAAAATGGTAAAATTAAAAACATAGGTAAATTAACTGCCGATAAAAACGAGACTGTTTTTGATGCTCAGGGTGCTTTCTTAACGCCAGGTTTTTTCGATCTAAACTGTGTAGCAGGCGATCCGGGTTTCGAAACCAAGGAAGATATTCAAACATTAACCGCAACTGCAAAAGCTGGAGGTTTTACTGGCTTGGCTTTATTGCCGCAAACCAGTCCGGTTGTGCAGTCAAAATCTCAGGTAGAATACATTGTCAATAAGGCAAAAAACAACTTGGTTGATGTTTTACCTGTTGGTGCCATAAGTCAAAATCGTGAAGCAAAAGAGCTTGCCGAACTGTTCGATATGCAACAGGCGGGTGCGGTAGCTTTTTCAGATGGCGATAAGGCCTTGCAAGATGATGGGTTTATGAGCCGTGCATTACAATATGCAAAAGGTTTCAATGCATTATTAATGGTTTATCCCGAAAATAAATCCATAGCTGGCAAATCGCAGATTAACGAGAGCAAAAACTCTGTGCTGTTGGGCATGAAAGGTTTACCCGCATTGGCTGAAGAAATGCATATTGCCCGCGATATTTTTCTGGCATCTTATAATGAAACTAAAATCCACATTAGCAATATTTCAACTGCCGGGGCCGTGGCTTTGATTCGTAAGGCAAAGAAAGATGGCGTTCGGGTTTCGTGCGATGTAACCGCGCATCACTTGGTGTTTACAGAAGAACTTTTAAGCGATTTTGATAGCAACTACAAGGTTAAACCACCACTTCGCGGAAAAGCAGATGTGAAGGCGCTAATTGCCGGTTTAAAAGACGGAACCATTGATGCTATTACTTCTCAGCACCGTCCGGAAGAGATCGAATTTAAAAATGTAGAGTTCGAAATTGCCCATTATGGCATTATTGCTTTGCAAACCGTACTGCCATTGTTATTAAAGGCCGGATTGGATATCACTTTAATTGCAGAGAAATTGGCCATTAATCCACGTAAATTATTAAATTTAGCTATTCCGGTAATTGAAGAAAATGCTGATGCCAACTTTACTGTTTTCAATACAACAGAAAAGTGGTTGTATAATGCCACAAGCAATTATTCAAAATCGACAAACAGTCCGTTATTGGGTGCCGAACTTACCGGGAAGGTAACTTTGGTTTATAATAATAATCAGTACTGGGAGAATTAAGGTTGAAGGTTAGAAGGTTGAGGGCATGAGGTTCTTAACCATGTCTCAAAAGATATTAGTTCAAAAAAAATATTGATAAATTAACAGGTTATAGGAACTTAAAGACTAAAGCAAGAAATTACGATTTTGTTGTTCAGGTCATACAATCTTATCATCCTAAAATCCTAAAAATCTTAATCATGGATAATAGAGTAAAAAAAGCACTAAGTGCAGCCATTAACAAGTATGCTGAGGTTTCAGCTACCAATGTAGACGGTTTTGAAACAGAGTTATTAGCTGCTTTTGAGCTTGATGTTAACTTTTTAGATAAAGCTACCGCTTTTGATGCGGTTTTCGATTCTCACCCTAAATTTGAAGAATTACGCGAAGTATTTTTCGATTTATTAATGGTGAATTTCTTCAGCAGTGATGTACAGAAACTGGAAGACGACTATTTAGAAAGTGATGAGTGGGCAAATATCGAAGAAGAAACCATTGACAGAGGAACCGAACTCTTAAATCTTTTGCTTTACATTAAAGAGTGTAAGGATGAAGATTTGGATCCAGAATTGGGCGATTTCTTAAAAGAATTTTTGTTGGTAGAAGACGATGAATTTCAGGATGAATTCGAAATTTATGAAGAATTGATCAGCAACCAGCAGTTGGCAGAAACGAGCGTAGAAGAAATCTGCAAAACAGCAGCCAAGCTAAATATCAGTGAAGAAATGCAAGAATTATTTGTACCTTTTATGGTATTTTTCCTTGACGTTGAGGGAAGTGCCGAAACAACGAAAGAAATAATTCAGTTTAGCAGTAACAAATCGTTCGATTCTGCTACTTATATATTAATCACAACAATTAATAATTAAACTAAAATTTAAAATTATGGACAAAAGTGCTCTTATTTCCAAATTAGCTATTAAAAATGGATTAATGCTTGCTGCGGTTTCGATAATTATATCGTTAACCTTGCATTTTATAGACCCGGTATTAATTTACACCAGTTTTGCGACCCAGATAGGTATATTTGTTTTATTCATCGTACTGTTAGTAGTGGTGGGAATAAACATCCGTAAAGAAATAGGTGGGTTTTGGACATTTGGAGAGGCCTTTAAAGCTTATTTAATCATCTCCCTTATTTTAGCCTTAACTGCAACTCTTTATAATGTGATACTAGTGAAATTTATTGATCCAGATCTTCCACAAAGAGCTGCTGCTGCTATCGAGGAGGCACAGAGAGCTATGATGGAAAAATTCGGAATGGCTAGCGAGCAAATTGATGAGGCGATAGCTAAAGGTGGCAATATGCAAGAGAAGCTTGAACCTACTTTTAAAAACATCTTTACAAGCTTTGGAGTTTCACTTGCACTGTATGGGGTACTTTCTTTAATCCTTTCAGCTATCTTAAAGAAAAAACAACCAGTTACATTCGATTCGTTTCCAAAGGAAGGTTAATTTCTTTTATAAAATTTTGAACGTGCAGGTTTTATCATTTAATTTGATGAAATTTGCACGTTTTTAATAATGCGTCATTGCGAAAGAAGCGTTGGAAATACGTAGGGGTGTGGCAATCTTTCAAATAGATTGCTTCGTCGTTCCTTCTCGCAATGACGATAATACTCAAAAATGGATATATCAGTTGTAGTGCCCTTATTTAATGAAGACGAATCTTTGCCAGAATTAACGGCATGGATTGATAAAGTGATGATCGATAATAACTTCAGCTATGAAATTATTTTGGTTGATGATGGTAGTACCGATAGATCGTGGGAGGTGATTGAAGAATTAAGATTTCAAAACCCTGCCATTAAAGGCATTAAGTTTAGAAGAAACTACGGTAAATCTGCAGCCTTAAATGTTGGTTTCGAAGCTACTCAGGGCGATGTGGTCATTACCATGGATGCCGATCTGCAGGATAGTCCTGACGAAATTCCTGAATTATACCGCCGCATTAAAGAAGAAAAACTCGATATTATTTCGGGCTGGAAGAAGAAACGTTACGATCCGATTACTAAAACTATCCCTACAAAATTATTCAATGCCGCTACCCGTAAAATGAGCGGTATAGAGCTGAACGATTTTAACTGTGGCTTAAAAGCTTACCGTAGCGATGTGATCAAAACCATCGAAGTTTACGGCGAAATGCACCGTTATATCCCGGTAATTGCCAAATGGGCCGGATTTAGTAAAATAGCCGAGCAGGTGGTAGAACACCGTGCCCGTAAATATGGAACGACAAAATTTGGTTTCAGCAGGTTTATAAACGGCTTTTTAGATTTACTCTCTATTTTCTTTGTGGGTAAATTCGGTAAACGCCCAATGCACTTTTTTGGTTCGTTAGGTGTTTTAAGCTTCTTTATTGGTATAATCATGGCACTCTACATATTATTCGAAAAGAAATATTTGATATGGCAGGGCTTAGCCTATCGCGATGTAACCGATCAACCATTGTTTTATTTATCACTGGTTGCCATTGTTGTTGGTTCTCAGATGTTCCTGGCAGGTTTTATTGCAGAACTCTTATCGCGTAACGCACCAGAAAGAAACCAATATTTGATAGAAAAGGAATTAAGGTAGAAGGTTAGAAGGCGGAAGGTTTTATCCGCCTAATCCCTCAACCTTTAACCCCCTCAACCCTCAACCTCAAAAAATGTTTTTCTCCATCATCATTCCACTTTACAATCGTCCTCAAGAAATTGACGAACTTTTAAACACCCTAACCAAGCAGACTTATTTGCAGTTTGAAGTTTTGGTTATTGAAGATGGTTCGAAAAACGATGCAAAGGCAATTGTTGCTTCTTATGCAGATAAACTGGACATTAAATATTACTTTAAAGAAAATGCCGGACAGGGTTTTGCCCGTAATTTTGGTTTCGAAAAGGCCACAGGCGATTACTTTGTTGTTTTCGATTCAGATTGTTTAATTCCTGCAAACTACCTCGAAACGGTTAAAAACTATTTGTATGAGCATCATTTAGATGCCTATGGCGGTCCGGATGCCGCACATGATAGTTTCACGCCTGTGCAAAAAGCAATTAGTTATGCCATGACATCGCCTTTCACCACTGGTGGCATCCGCGGAAACAAGCAGCACGTAGGCCAATTTCACCCACGCAGTTTTAACATGGGTGTTTCCCGTCAGGCCTGGGAGAAGGTAGGTGGTTTTATCCTGACCCGATTGGGCGAAGATATCGAATATAGTATCCGTATCCACGAAAACGGTTTTAAAATCGGATTGATTCCAGATGCAAAGGTTTACCATAAACGCCGGACGAGCTTTGGTCAGTTTTACAAACAGTTACACTTTTTTGGCAGGGCAAGGATTAATATTTACAAACATTTCCCAAAAGAATTAAAACTTGTACATTTTTTTCCAGCGTTGTTTACATTGGGTTTTGGTTTCACCATTTTGTGTAACTTTATATATCCTCCATTGGCATATGTTTGTAACTTCTTCTTATTGATTTACTTTATGTTGATATTTTTTCATTCATGGTCTGTAAATAAATCGTTAAAAGTTGCATTTTTGAGCATTATATCTTCATTTATCCAATTAACTGCTTATGGTTTAGGATTTATACAGGATTTATTTAAACGAGTGGTATTCAAACAACAATGATAAATTATCTAAAAGAAAGTACGTTCGCCGTTAATGATGTAATTCAAAAGGCATGGAGCATTACCAAGAAACACTATTTCTCGATTGCTACGCTATGTTTTTTGATGTTTATCACCGCAAGCGCATCAAGCTTAATGGCCTTTTTTATTAAAGATGTAAGCAAGGCCTTGAGTGTAATCATGGTGATTATTTTTGTGCTGCTTTATTTTACCATTAATCTTTCGCTGTTTAAATACATTTTTCATTTAATGGACGATGAAGAAAACGATGTGAAAATTGTAGATACCCTTCCAACCAGGCAACAGATTATCCGGTTCTTGGTAGCTACCCTTTATTTTGTGGGTTGTATTCTTGGTGTTTATCTGGTCGTAATTTTGGTTGCCTTTCCTTTTATTTATACTGGGATTAATGTGACAATTGTTAAAAATGTGGCCATTTCAGTTGGCATTATTGCTATTTTTATCACTTGGTTAAGAATTTCGTTTTTCCCGTTTTTTATTATTGATAAAGGTGTAACGCCATTTGATTCGATTAAATTGAGTTTAGCTACCACTAAAGGAAATTTCACTAAGATTTTATTGTTATTGGTGGTTTTAGGAGGTGGGTACCTAATCTACCTGTTGCTAAACTACCTGCAATGGCCATTGGTGGCTTTTATTGTAAATATTTTAAGTTCATTTATCATCGTTCCACTTTCGAGTGTAGCACTAACTGTTGCATACCGCAAAATTTCAAGCGAGTATAAAGGCGATGAGCATCCAGATATTTTGCATAATATCGTTTAACCCCCCAGCCCCTGAAGGGGAGTTAAAAATCAGATTAAAATTTATGGAAAAAGAAAAGAACGGTAGAAAGGAAAAGTCCCCTTCAGGGGGTTGGGGGCTTAAAGCAGCATTAAGTAAACCATTTGCGGCATTTGCAGTTTGGCAGATTAACAAATGGAAAAATAATGCCGTAAATGCTCAGCATAATATCCTGAAAAAGCTGATTGATGAGGCTAAAAATACTGCATTTGGAAAAGATCATCATTTCGCTGAGATTAAAACCTATGCTGATTTTAAAAAACATGTTCCCGTTCAGGATTACGAAGGATTAAAACCCTATATAGATCGTGTAGTAGCAGGTGAAGCCGATGTACTTTGGAAAGGTAAACCACTTTATTTCGCCAAAACATCGGGTACCACTTCAGGCGTAAAATATATTCCACTATCGAAAGAATCGATGCCTGAGCACATCAAAGCTGCCCGTAATGCCATTTTAACTTATATTAATGAAACAGGCAAAGCTGATTTTGTAAATGGAAAAATGATCTTTTTACAGGGGAGTCCAGTTTTAAGTGTAAAACATGGAATCAATGTAGGCCGTTTATCAGGTATTGTGGCGCACCATGTTCCTGCTTACCTGCAAAAGAACCGATTGCCTTCTTACGAAACCAATATTATAGAAGATTGGGAAGAAAAAGTTGATGCCATTGTTGAGGAAACCATTAATGAAAATATGACCTTGATTTCTGGTATTCCACCTTGGGTACAAATGTATTTCGATAAACTTTCCGAGAAATCGGGAGGTATGAAAATCGCTGAAATATTCAGGAATTTTAGCTTGTTTATTTATGGCGGTGTAAATTTTGAGCCTTATCGGGCAAAAATTGAACAAAGCATCGGGAAGAAAATTGATGCTATAGAAACTTACCCAGCTTCGGAGGGGTTTATTGCCTATCAGGATTCGCAGAAAGATAAAGGACTATTGTTACTGGCCGATGCAGGGATTTTTTACGAATTTGTTCCAGCTGATGAATATTACAACGATAATCCAACAAGGTTGTCGCTTGGGGAGGTTGAATTAGATACCAACTATGCGTTAATTTTGAATACCAATGCAGGTTTATGGGGTTACAGCATTGGCGATACGGTGAAGTTTGTTACCAAGAATCCTTACAAAATTGTAGTAACAGGACGAATAAAACATTTCATTTCTGCTTTTGGCGAACATGTAATAGGAGAAGAGGTAGAACAGGCAATTTTGAGTGTAGCCAATGAAGAACAGGTAGAAATTACAGAATTTACAGTTGCACCCCAGGTTAATCCGGAAGCTGGCCAATTGCCTTATCACGAGTGGTTTGTAGAATTTTCGTCTGCACCAAAAGATATGGCAGCTTTTAGCAAAAAGGTTGATGAGGCTTTGCAAAAGAAAAATATTTATTACTTTGACCTGATTGAAGGAAACATCCTTCAGCCATTGATTATACGTATTTTGCAAAAAGATGCTTTTGTAAACTACATGAAAAGTGAAGGAAAGCTAGGTGGACAGAATAAAGTGCCACGCTTGAGCAATGATAGGAAGCTAGCAGATGGGTTGGAGAGGTATATTGTCAGTTAATCTTCCTCGGTTCGTGTCCTCACGAAACGAAATGAGAAAAAGTAGTTCGTGGAGATACGAACCACAGCATTGAGACATAGGCAATTTTATTAAACAAATAGATTGCTTCAGCCTATGCAAGCCCAGCTTCGCAATGACGAAATATTGAAGAGAAGTAAGTGGACAACAAAATAATTAGATAAAATGCTTAATTAAACCTTAAGCGTTACGATATTAAAACGATTTGAAAAGAATAACCATATTAGGTTCTACAGGAAGTATAGGTACACAAGCACTAGAAGTGGTAAGGGATCATCCCTCAACATTTAAAGTAGCTGTATTATCTGCCTTAAAGAATTCAGCATTACTTATTCAGCAGGCAATAGAATTTAAGCCGGATGTAGTTGTAATCTGTGATGAGGGCAAGTACATTGAAGTGAAAAATGCTTTGTCGGCTTTGAATATTAAAGTTTTAGCAGGCGAAGCCGCATTGTCAGAAGTTGCGGCCTATGATGATAGTGATGTGGTATTAACGGCATTAATGGGCTCGGTAGGATTAAAACCTACTATTGCTGCCATTAAGGCTGGAAAAAATATTGCTTTGGCCAACAAAGAAACCTTGGTGGTAGCCGGCGAACTGATTACGCAACTGGCGACTGAGCACCAAGTTAAAATCTTACCAGTCGATTCGGAGCATTCTGCAATATTCCAATGTTTGGTAGGTGAGGAGCAGCATTCAATCGAAAAGATTTATTTAACAGCTTCGGGCGGACCATTCTTAGGCAAAACAAAAGATTTTTTATCTACAGTAAAAAAAGAGCAGGCTTTAAAACACCCCAACTGGGTGATGGGCGCAAAAATCACTATCGATTCTGCATCCCTAATGAATAAAGGCCTGGAGGTAATTGAGGCAAAATGGTTGTTTAATCTTGATGTAGATCAGATTGATGTAATTGTTCACCCTCAGTCTATCATCCATTCAATTGTTCAGTTTACCGATGGATCTATGAAGGCACAAATGGGTGTTCCTGATATGAAATTGCCTATTCAGTATGCTTTAAATTATCCCAATAGGCTAAAAAACAATTTTAAGCGTTTTAATTTCTTAGATTATCCAAACTTTAGCTTTCAAAAGGCCGACGTGGAAACATTCAGGAATTTAGACCTGGCATTTACTTCTTTACGAAAAGGCGGGAATATGCCTTGTATTTTAAATGCTGCGAATGAAATTGTTGTAGCGGCATTTTTGAAGGATAAAATTGGTTTCCTACAGATGAGCGAGGTTATTGAACAGTGTATGGAAGAAATCAGTTTTGTTGAAAAACCACAATTGAGCGATTATTTAGAAACTGACAAACATAGCCGTATCTTAGCCGGCGAATTAGTAACAAAAAGTATAGTTTAACATCTAACATAAAAATTTTATAAGAAAATATGAATGGATTGATTATGGCGGGGCAGCTGCTGCTCGGATTGTCTTTATTGGTAATATTACACGAATTAGGGCATTTCTTGGCAGCCAGAGCATTTGGTATTAAAGTAGAAAAGTTTTATTTATTTTTTGATGCCTGGGGTTTCAAGCTTTTTAGTTTCAAAAGAGGCGATGTTGAATATGGCGTGGGATGGTTGCCACTTGGCGGTTATGTAAAAATTGCCGGAATGATTGATGAGAGTATGGATACTGAGCAAATGGCCCAACCTGCACAACCTTGGGAGTTCCGTTCTAAACCAGCCTGGCAACGTTTAATTGTAATGCTTGGTGGTATTATTGTAAATGTGATTGTAGGTATTTTTATCTTCTGGATGTTAACCTTCAACGTCGGGCAAAATTATACCGTTAACAGTAAATTGAATGATGGTATTTCTGTAGGTGCAATTGGTAAAGAAATCGGTTTGAAAAACGGAGATAAGATTTTGGCCATCAACGGCAACAAGTTAATCCGTTTTGAAGATGCTATATCAAGCAAAGTATTGTTTGATGGTGCGCAACTAACCATATTAAGAGAGAATAAAACCCTTTATATCTCTGTTCCGGATACCATTTTAAACAAAATATCGAAAAACGATAAAGAGAATTTTATCTCGCCCCGATATGTCATGGAGCGTGTAGATAAGGTAAGCGCGCCTGATGAAAAAGCAGATAAACCATCATTTTTTGATGGGCTATTTGGCAGAAAGTTCGAGAAACCAGTATATCCTGCCTACGCTGCCGGTATTAAACCAGGCGATAGCATTTTATCGGTTAATGGAAAACAGATTACTTTTTTCGATCAGTTTAAAGAAGAAGTTTCTACCAATAAGTTAAAACCCATTACCATTAAGGCTTTGCGCATGGGAAAAGAGATAACATTCGATCTTAAAGTAGGTAAAGAGGGAACAATTGGAATTATTCCTAACCTAAAAATGCCTGAAACTGCGCATGTAGATTTTGGCTTTATAGAATCGTTACCGGTTGGTGCAACCATGGCATGGAGCACTTTTGTAGATAACGCAAAAGGCATTGGTAAAATGATTACCGGAAAGCTAAGTGCACGTAATATCAGCAGCCCGATTGGGATTGCCAAGGTATATGGCAGTACTTTCGACTGGGTTAAATTCTGGACTTTAACAGGATTAATCTCGATGGCATTGGCATTTATGAATTTATTGCCTATTCCAGGCTTAGACGGAGGCCATGTAGTGTTTCTTCTAATTGAGATGGTACAACGTAAGCCGGTAAGCGAAAAAGTGCTGGAGAAGGCGCAAATTGTAGGTTTTGTAATCTTGATCTGTTTAATGGTGTTTGCTTTTGGTAATGATATTCTAAAATCCTTCGGTAAGTAAAACCAAATTTATATAATTGCCGCAGATGCGCAGATTTGACGAAATCTGAACATCTGCGGCTTTTTAATTTTTATACATCATGAGCGAAGCGAAACCAGCGACCAATTATTTCGATTTTTACGGGTTACCGATCCAGTTTAACCCAGATCAAAGTGCTGTTAAAACAAAATTTTATGCATTTAGCAAGCAGTTTCATCCTGATTTTTATGCCAATGAAAGCGAAGATAAGCAGCAAGAGGTACTCGACCTGTCTACTTTGAACAATAAGGCTTACCAGACACTGAGTAATGCTAAAAAACGCTTAAAATACGTGCTCGAATTAAAAGGGATTGTAGAAACGGATGAAGGTTACCAACTGCCACAATCTTTTTTAATGGAAATGATGGATGTAAATGAGGCTTTAATGGATTTGGAATTTGAGCCGGATCCCGAAAAGCTTGCGCAGGTAAAACGAGATGTTGATGCTATAGAAAAAGACCTGGCTAACGAATTGAATGATTTAATAGGCCATTTTGATAGCAACCCAACAGCATCCGATGAACTACTGCCATCGATTAAGGATAATTTTTACCGACAGAAGTACGTCGATCGGATCAGGGAGCGATTGGTGAAATAGGTGCGGATGGAAGAGCTCTGATGGAAAATGAATGAGGGCGTTACTCCGTAAAGTCAGGTGTCAGAGGTCCGAAGACAAAAGTTCAAGGTTGTCAGTCTGATCGGAGTCGAAGGCTAACTTCGTGTGCTTTGCGCCTTCACTCTGTGCTCTTTGCGGTTAAGCTCGAAACGTTCCGCCTTCGACCTTTATAAAACACCCGATTGTAAAATCATTTTTTAGTTTTTGATAGGCAAAAGCTTTGTTTTACTTTCGGAGCAAACAATCAGATCAATGAATAGTTCCCTTTCTATTTTCCGCAAAGTGGCCGTGGCAGAAGGCATATCCTATCTGCTTTTATTATTTGTAGCCATGCCGTTAAAGTATTTTGCAGATCTTCCTTTGTATGTAAAATATACAGGATGGGCCCACGGGTTATTATTTGTATTATATGCTGCTACATTAATTTTGGCCTGGCAAGAACAAAAATGGAAGTTTGGTAAAGCTGTTTTAATTTTTCTTGCTTCTTTACTTCCTTTCGCACCTTTCATAGTAGATCGAAAACTAAAAGATGAAAGAGCGCTAAACTAATTGCCTGTTACGCAAATTACTTACCTTAGTGTTATATGTGCTCTAACAAATGATCGCCAGAGGTAGGTTAGATATTCGTTTTACCGAACTTTTTAAAGCGGCATTATACTGTATTGGTAGCGCTTGCAGTTTTAAAAAAGAACAGCCCCAGTTTCCTGAAGGGCAGTTGCCCTGTCTTTCTGTTCGTACAGGTTTATATCTCGTATTAGAAGCACTAAATCTTGAACCTGGTGACGAAATACTGGTTGCAGATATTAATATCCCTGATATGTTTGCAATCATCGCTGCCTGTCATTTAAAAGTTGTACCATTACCTATAGATAAAAATACACTAGGTATATCCGCCGGGCAGATAGAGGCCACTATTACGCCTAAAACAAAGCTGTTGCTCATTACCCATTTATTTGGTGCCGTAATGGATACCGAAGCACTGCTTAACATGGCTAAATTGCATAATCTGATCGTAATAGAAGATTGTGCACAAGCTTATGATGGAGTTTATGAAGGTAATTTAAAATCGGACGTGGTATTGTTCAGTTTTGGACTGATTAAGACAAATACAGCGTTAAGCGGTGCGATACTTCATATCAGACACGAGCAGTTACTGGCTGCGGTAAAAATATTGAATAATAGGTTGCCGGTGCAAAAAGGTGATCGGTATTTCAAAAAAATAATTAATGCTACCCTGATTAAGATACTTACCGCAAGATGGCCATTTACTATAGCTTATTGGCTTTGCAAGCAATCTGGTAAAGACTTTGATGCGCTTATTACTGGTTTTACAAGAGGTTTTCCTGGTACAGATGTAATGGAGAAAATCAAATACAGACCATGTTATGCCAATTTGTGCATGTTGCAACATAAATTGAGTGATTTTAATCAATCTCATATTCATAAAAGGAAGATACTGGTAAACGAATTATTATTGAATGTTGATCTGCTAAATATTGTTGGTGCTGCAAACTTAAGGCATACAAACTGGGTAATTCCGATAGTAGCGGCTAATCCATCACTGTTAATCGATAAATTAAGAGAAAAAGGATTCGATGCCACTTCAAAAGCTTCCAGTTTAGTTAAGATAGGATTTCCCAGTTTGTCGTTAAAAACCTCAAATGAGTTAACCCTTCAAAATTTAGTTTATCTGCCAATGGATATGAAAATGAGTAAAAAAGAAGTTAAACAATTGAATCAGTTGTTATTAGATAATCTGTTAAGTGGTGGAGGTTTTAGTAAATCAGATCAGACATAAAAAGAAGTAAATAAAATTTGCGAGTTATGTGCTTAATTTATACATTTGCATCCCGCTGAATAAGCAAATGCCCAGCTGGCGGAATTGGTAGACGCGCTGGTCTCAAACACCTGTGGGAAACCGTGCCGGTTCGACTCCGGCGCTGGGTACAGCCCCTTTTTACGCAAGTAAAGAGGGGTTTTTTTAGTTTTACACCTGCCCATTGTGTCAAAAACGAGGATTTTGACGGTTCGATTTCCGGTTAGGATATATGAAACAATCCAGCCGTACTAAGGTCGAACCGCAGTGCTAGATTGGCAAGGCGCTAACAATATCCTAGCGCCTTTTAAACATTAGTGTTTATCTATTTTATAGAATTCGATCTTTTTCATCAATGGCCAGATCATTGATGCTTGCGAACCGTTTCTCCATTAGCCCGTATTTATCAAATTCCCAAAGCTCATTCCCAAAGCTGCGGAACCATTGACCTTGATGGTCATGCCATTCATATTCAAAGCGAACCGCTATACGGTTGTCAGTAAATGCCCAAAGTTCTTTTTTCAGCTTGTAGTCAAGTTCATTCTCCCATTTGTTTGCTAAAAATACTTTGACTTCTTCACGGCCCGAGATAAATTCCGACCGATTGCGCCATTCTGTATTAAGGGTATAAGCCATGCATACTACTTCAGGATTGCGGCTATTCCATGCGCGCTCTGCAAGCATAACTTTCTTCACCGCGGAGTCGTAGCTAAACGGTGGTACTGGATTTTTAATTTCCATCAATTATTTGATTTATTTGTTATTTGCAAAAGCTCGGCTTATGCCGGGCTTGCTTTGATCAGTGTATTTCCGATTTCTAAAGACGCTCTACCGCCCTGATAAATTACACATAACCATCCTCTTCAATCTGCCAACTCTAGGTACAATCCTTCATATTTAGGCAGTATTACATCCAAAAATCTTATTTTGGAAGGGTGGAGAGAAACTTCAGTATTTCATTTCCTATCTCCTGTCCATGGGTTTCTAACGCAAAGTGGCCAGTATCATAAAATTTTACTATTGCGTTAGGAATATCTTTTTTATAGGCCTCAGCTCCGGCTGGAAGAAAAAATGGATCTTTATTTCCCCACACAGCAAGCAATTTTGGTTTATTGGTTCTAAAATACTTTTGAAACGATGGATACAGATCAACATTTGTTTTATAGTCTTTCAACAGGTCAAGCTGAATTTCTGCAGATTCTGGCCTATCTAGAAAATACTGATCCAAAATGTAAGCTTCGGGGGCTACAAGCGATGAATCGGTAACACCAGTAAAATACTGGAATTTCGTTCCCTCCTTGGTAGAAAAAGCCCTTAGCGCATCTCTATTTTCTTGGGTGGTATTTTCCCAATATTTCTGAATTGGATTCCACCCCGTACTCAATCCTTCTACATAGGCATTGCCATTCTGCGAAATAATCCCCGTAATTTTCTCTGGATTTGCAAGTGCCAGACGAAATCCGGTTGGCGCACCATAATCGAATACATAAATTGCAAACCTTTTTAAACCTAATTCATCTATAAAACCCTGCATTGTTTTGGCCAGATTTTCAAAAGTATAGGTATAAGTTGTACGATCTGCCAAATCAGTATTTCCAAATCCAGGAAGATCAGGGGCTATAATGTGAAATTTTTTGTTTAACACCGGTATCAGATTGCGGAACATATGTGATGATGTTGGGTAACCATGCAATAATAATATTGTGGGTGCTCCTGCTGGGCCTGACTCTCTATAAAATACGCCAAGTCCGTTTACATTTACCTTGCGGTGATAAACAACCCCAACTTCTAAAGCAGGACTTGTTTTAACTGTGGTTGATTGTGCCATAATTTCTGTTTTCACAAATAAGCCAGTCAGGATGATCGTGAAGGCTATTTTTAGTTTTTTCATTTTTTTTATTCAAAAGTAAACCTGATATTTAATCTTTCAAAATGATTTATAAAGATACTATGTATCTCAATTTAAGATTTATGAACACGAATGACCTTAATTTATTTGAAGCTGTTGCGCATTATGGCAGTTTTACAAAGGCTGCCGAAGCAATGTTTACAGTTCAATCAAATGTAACTACCCGTATAAAAAATTTGGAAGAGGAGTTTGGTGCACTGCTTTTTACCAGAAACAACCGCAAGGTGGAATTAACTCTGGAAGGCGAAAAACTTATTCGCTATACCAAGCAAATCAACCATATTTTGGATGAGGCAAAAAGGTCGATTGGTAAAAGTGATATCGTAAAGGGCCAGATTAAAATTGGATTTTTGGAAACCATGATGACCCTGAAAGGGCCTGAACTTGTTAATGAACTTGCCTCTAAATTCCCTTTTGTTGACCTGGATTTTAGATCCGCGATGAGAGCCAGCTTAATCAGTGATGTGTTGAATTATAAACTAGATGCAGCATTTATCCCTGCTCCACTTGACATTCCTGAACTTGAACAAATTACAATAAAGGACGAACAGGTTGTAATTGTTGCTCCAGCAGATTGTGAAAACCTGGACATTCTACTTAAAAAAAATCCGCTTAAAACAATAGTTTTCGATCAAGGCTGCGTCTTTAGAGCTAAACTTGACTCTTGGCTTGTAAGCAAAGGTATTGCCCAATATCATAAAACAGTAATGAATTCCATTGAAGGCGTTGTAAATTTCATTGAATCCGGGATTGGATTTTCTGTTATGCCAGAAGAAATCATAAGTACGTTTTATGGTAATAGAAATATAAAAACATTCCATCTGCCAAAGGAGTTGGGCCTTATGACAACGATTTTGGTCTACAGAAAAGACGTGCCACTTTCCCCTGCTTTAAAAGCCTTTATCAGCATCAGTCGTGGAACAAAAAGTAACAATGTCGATAAATAAAGATTTCACATTCAAGTCTCAAACTGTTTTAAATAAAATACTTGATCTTATGGAAGCAGAGGAAAAACTTAAGCAACATTTTTTAGCAAATACAACAATTACAAATGAACAATTTGAATATGTATTTGCGTACTTTGAATTGAAGACTTTCAAAAAAGGCCCATCTCTAATTCGGACTGGTGATGTTGTAGATTGTGAGTTTTTGTCATCCAAGGTTGCTTAAAACCTTTTTCATAAATGACAATCAAAAATTGCTTAATCTTCAATTCGTGATGTCGAATCGGTGGGCATCTGATTACTATGCATTTCATTTAAAATAACTAAGCACTTTAAATGGGATTTGAAAGAGGGTTTTTAACAAAATCGCCTTCTTGCATAGCAATCTGGTTACCCCATGCTGTAATCGCTTCTAAAATGGGCGTGAACGTTTTTCCAAAATCGGTTAGGCAATAAATCACTTTTATTGGCGGTTTATCTCCGTAAACTTTTCTTGACACCAGACCATCTTTTTCTAATTGCTTTAATTGCAGACTCAATGTCATTTCGGTAACAGATGGTATGTCTTTGCGGAGCTCATTGTACCTTTTTGATTTATCCTTTAAATGATAAAGAATAACAGCCTTCCATTTGCCGCCCACCAAGCTCATCGCAAGGCTAACCGTACAAGGATAAATTTCCTCCTTTAGTTTTACGTAATCGCTAATACATTCTGTTTTCATCCTACTATTTTAACCTATCCTTTTGGATAGTTATTGCAAATTTATATTACTATAGATAGTTTTGCAACTATAATTTTTATAGTTAATAAAATAATATAAATGGGACTAGATTTTAAAGCAAATAAGTTAATCGAAAAAGAAAAGCCATTGATTACAATCGTTGGGGTTTTGGGCAAACAGGGACGTAGTGCAGCACTTACGCTGTTACAGAGCGGGCGTTATCGTGTACGGGGCATTACACGCCGTGTAGATTCACCAGAGGCACTTAATTTGACAGAAATGGGAGCTGAGCTCTTGAGTTTGCCGCTTGATTTGGGGTATAAGAAAGATTTCGTTGAAGCATTCCGGGGATCGGAAGGCGTTTTCATCATGACACCAAGTATTGTGCCGCCGGATACCCACGAAATGGAGCTGGGTAAACAATTAGCGGATGCAGCGGTTGAGGCAGGAGTTAAGCATATTATCTTTAGTAGTTTGGAAAATGTGGAAAAAATTACAAACGGGAAAAAGTTTGCTCCTCATTTTACCGATAAAGCAATGATTGAAGCATATATCCGCACGCTTCCCATCACCAGCTCGTTTATTTACATGGCCTTCTTCTACACCAATCTAATGGAGTTTTATCCCCCGAAATTGGTTGGAGATACCCTTGTATTTCCGATTTATTTACCTGAGGATTTTCGTGCCCCATTTGTTGATCCCCTTACTGCTACGGGGCCAGCGGTTTTAGAGATATTTTCCAATCCAGATGAGTATGCAGGTAAATCTTTGCCTGTTGTCGGCGACATTATTTCTCCCCGGGAAATGATAGATACATTTATTCGGGTCACAGGTAAAAAGGCCATCTATAGTTCCGCATTTACACAAGAAGCACTGCTTCACCATTTCCCTGAATTCGGTACAAATGAACTTTTGGTAAAGGAAATTTTAGGAATGGCAGAATATGCAGTCGATTATGGTTATTTCGGCAAGGAACGTGATTTGTTATGGAGCCGCCAGGTTAACCAGAGCAGTCTAAGTTGGGAACAATTTCTGCGCAGTACCGGATGGCAAGGCCAAAAGCTGACTTACTGATTTCTTTCAATCGCCTACTTCGTGGAGGGTAGACTATGAAAATAGGTTGATAATGATTATTTTAATTTTATTTAGTTCGGATATGGTATTTTTTTAGCTTATTGCAGGTTAAAATAATACGATAAAAGGATTAACACTGCTGTTAATTTGAGTTAAATAAATAATAATTAAATATAAAACGGAATGAGTACATGTTTGTGATGTGTATAGATCTTCTAACCAGGATCTCCGTGTAAAATTGTTTCCAGGATAGCCACAAGAATAGTCTAGCTGATATTTTTGAGCTTTTTGCCGATAAAACACCGTCAATGTGCCGTATCAATAAATTTCCTTATGAAAAGAGTTATGTTACTTTCAGTTTTTGCCTTTTCTACCATCATTACCCTTGCACAAAACGTAAACTGGGTTGAGCGGAACGGTGCCTTAAAAGTTGTTGGTGGAAAAATCTTAAACCGAAAAAATATTGAACCTCAGCTCCGTGGTATAAGTTTGTCGTGGAGCATATGGGGAGGCAAAAAGTATTATAACCAAGATGTTGTAAACTGGCTTAAATCTGATTTTAATATCAATTTATTGCGTGTGTCTATGGCAGTGCAGCCAGATAATGGTTATCTGCAGGATCCCATTGGACAGGAAAAGCTCATAACCGAGACGATCGATGCTGCCATTAAAAGAAATCTGTATGTACTGATTGACTGGCACGACCACCATGCAGATGAACATCTGGATCAATCAAAAATGTTCTTTGCAAAAATGGCCAAAAGGTACGCCGGGAAACCGAATATTATTTATGAGATATTTAATGAGCCAGAAAAAATAGCATGGCAAACCGTTAAGGATTATGCTGTGCAGGTAATTGCCGAGATCAGGAAATATGATGCTGAAAATGTAATTGTTGTTGGTAGCCCGCATTGGGATCAGGATATAGATGTGGTTGCCAAAGATCCAATCAAAGGATTCAGCAACATTGCTTATTCTTTTCATTTTTATGCGTCTGAACCAAGCCATCAAGAAGTTTTAATGAGGCGGGCCGATAATGCAATTTCTGCTGGTCTACCCATTTTTGTAACAGAGTGGGGTGTTGGCGAGGCTAATGGCGATGGTGTATTCGATACCAGTAAAACCAATAAATGGTTTTCTTGGATGGAGAAAAATAAACTGAGCTGGGCAAACTGGAATATTACCGATAAAAAAGAAACAACTGCGCTGTTAATGCCTGGTGCATCTCTAAAAGGAAGATGGAAGCCCGAAATGCTTAGTCCGGCAGGGAAATACATTAGGACGAAGCTCCGGAACCTGAACAAATAATATCAGGTTTCGTGGCTTAAATAGATAATCCCTTCCTGAAAAATTCAACGCAAACAGAAATTATTGCATCAGATAAGCTGCAATTTCTCCTTGCGATTGTGAGCATTTCCCTGGTCATATTGATACCCCCTAAACCGAAGTAACATTATGCAAGCAGTTCATAAAAAAACTGCGTGATACCCCATCCTTTTATGTTATGGACATGGCTTCAGGTGGAATGAACTTTATAATCCGCTCAAAAAAAGTTTCATTATAAAAAGATGCTTGTTATGTTTTTTATATTTAATAAATCGATTTAGATGAATGAAAAATAATATATTAGTGTCTTAAAACCAAAGATCCTTAAATCTCCAGATAATATGAAAAATATAGGTTTACCAATTCTATTCCTGATAATACTGTTGCAGGTATATGGTGAGAATGTTTGCGCCCAGACTGCAAAACTCCCTACCAAATGGACTGAGCAGGCGATGGCGGCCCAAAATCCTTTTCCCGATTATCCCCGGCCCCAAATGGTACGTGGAGAATGGAAGTCGTTAAATGGTAAATGGGATTATATCGGTGGAAAAGATAAACTTAATGCATTCAATCCGAAAATACCGATTGCATTTGCTGGAAAATCTGAACAGATACTTGTTCCATACTGCCCTGAATCGGTGATCTCGGGTATTGAGCGCAATCAGGAAGTTAACATGTGGTACCGGAGGCGTTTCGAAATCCCACAGAACTGGAAGGGTAAAAATATTTTAATCAATTTTGAGGCTGTTGATCATGATGCAACTATTTTCGTTAACGGAAAAAAGGCAGGGTCTCATGCGGGCGGCTATGATGCCTTTTCGCTGGATATTACCCCATTGCTAAAACCAGGGAGTAATGAGTTAATCGTTGCCGCTTACGATTCCAATGACGGCAGAATGCCTTCGGGCAAAAATGGACCTCGGGGTGATTATACCTTCAGCTCGGGCATCTGGCAGAGCGTATGGCTTGAACCGTTGGGTGCAGGTCACATCAAAAATATCAAGCTATTGCCCGATCTGGAAAATAACAGGCTTAAGGTAACTGTCGATGCAAATTCCTCCGTCATATCTGCGGTAGCACTTGAGGGCAATAAGATCGTATCCCAAGGGCAGGGAAGTAACGGAAAGGCTTTTTATTTGCCAATTTCAAATCCAAAATTATGGTCTCCTGATGAACCTTTTCTTTATGATCTTAAAATCACGCTCAAAGATCGTAACGGTGAAACCGTTGATGAGGTAAAGAGCTATTTCGGTATGCGCGATATCAGGTTGGGTAAGGTGTCTGGTGTGATGCGTCCGCTGTTGAACGGAAAGTTCATCATGCAGGTTGGTCTTCTCGATCAGGGCTATTGGCCAGATGGAATTCTGACCGCTCCCACCGAGGAGGCGCTGAAATCTGATCTAGAATTTACAAAAAAGGCTGGCTTCAACCTCATCCGCAAACATATGAAAACTGAGCCGAAACGTTTTTACTATTGGGCAGATAAACTGGGCATGCTGCTTTGGCAGGACATGCCCGCAATCTGGTACCAGAATGAGGATACCGCAAAAGTACGCCCTGCTTTTCGTAAGGAGCTCAAGGCGGTAATGGATGAACATTACAACTCACCCTCAATTATTGCCTGGGTACCCTTTAATGAGAACTGGGGCGCTTTCGATGTACCGGCGATTACTGACTGGGTAAAAAATTACGATCCCTCAAGATTGGTAAATGGAAATTCGGGATTTAACAACAATCCCGGTTATCAGAAGGCGGCCGGTGATCCAGGTAATGGAGACTTTGTGGATACTCATATTTATATAGGCCCTTATGATGCCTCTAGACCGGACGATAAAAGGGCGGCATCTCTGGGAGAGTTTGGCGGTGTGGGACTTTTTGTTAGGGAGCACATGTGGCCTGTTGAAAACAATGCATATGCCTATGAACCAACCAGTGCTGCGTTGACGGATAGGTATGTACTGCTGATGAGCCAGGTTGAACAGTTGATGAAGTACAAAGGCCTTAGTGTAGCCGTTTATACCCAGACAACCGATGTGGAACATGAGGTTAACGGATTACTGACCTATGACCGTGCGGTTGAAAAAATGGATATCAAGAGGGTAAATGAAATAAACACGGCGGTAATAGCTGAGGGAAAAAAATTAAATTCACTGGGAGGACACTAGAATAGATGGCAGGATGGATTATTGATAAAGACTTTTCATTTTTTACTGTTGGGAAGATATAGTTGGTAAGGAATAACGATTAATCCAGAACCATCAGTAGGAAACAATATAGGAGACTGCTAAAGGCAAAGAATATTTTTGAAATATTAGCTTGAATTAGCATGATATTTAAATGTAGAAAGGCACCTCAAAAAATGAAGTGCCTTTTTCCTTAAAAGAACAGAACGTTATTTAATACTGACTAATACTTTAATTTTTGATACTGTTGGTTGGTCAAAATCCTGTAAGGCTTTTCCTAAAACCTGTCCAACTTTAACTTTATTTAAATCTGCTTTCATGGCAACCCCGCTCTGTGATGAGGTTACCAGCATATCGCCTCTTTTAATCGGACCACCCTCTAAACAGACCTTGGTTGGGATTACACCGATTACACCCATTGGCACTTTATCTAATAGTTCTGAATCGATGTTTTCTTCAGTTAATAAAACTCCAGGTTTGGTAGCGTAAACTCCAGCCACTAAATTAGAGTAAGCACCATTTGATTTTTCAACAGCTCTATCCTTATCAACGGAGATAATTAAAATATCACCCGGTTCAAAATCTTTTACTTCACCGCTTACATCAAATGCTTCCGCTAAATCGGCGCCGCTGTTAACTGTACCACCATTAAAGAAACCTCGGCCTGCTTTGTTAATTCTGGCCACATTTACGCCGGCACTTTGGCCGATAAAAAGATCTCCTGATGGACCAGTATGGTTGGCTAATATTGTTGTTCCGGTGCCTAGGTTAGATATATGAACTGTAGGTAGACCATTAGCAGCATTAAAATTTGCAAAACGGGCTGCTCTTCCAGTACCAAAATTGGGCGTCCATCCATATACGGCATTACCGGTTCCGTCTGCTGTGGCTTCAATACCATCGCCATTTTTACCTGCATTGGCGGTAATCCCATTTCCATTCCCTTCAGTCAATGCGATAAGTGCTGGCCCGTTACCTGCAGCATTTGATGCATAAAACAATCCAGCATAACCACCAGTTCCTGATGATAATCCATAAACCCCCGCTGTGCCGAAATTGGCAAACTGAGAATTTACTTCCCCTTTTACCGCAGGGGAGATACCTGTTACCAGATCAACTTTAAAGTTACCTGCTATACCATTACCCACAGTTTTTACAGTTAAAACATCTTTTGTATTTGTTGTGTTAAAGTTTTCGAAATGCGCAGCACGGCCTGTGCCAAATGTTGGAACCCAACCATACACTGCATCTCCTGTTCCATCAACATTAGCTTCTACAGCATTTCCATTTTTACCTGCATTGGCGGTAACAGCATTACCATTGCCATCGGTTAGTGCTACAAGTGCTGCACCATTGCCTGAAGGGTTAGAAGCATAGAATAAACCTGCTCTACCTCCAGTACCTGATGATACACCAAAGATAGCTGCTGCACCAAAGTTGCCGAATATGGTGTTCACCTCTCCACGAACAGCAGAACCAACACTATTTGTATTGTCTAATTTAAAAGAAGCGGCATTTCCTAGCGTATTATCTGGAATATTACCATTACCATTCGATAATACCTCGAATGTATTGGCTGCTATATTTGTTGCGTTGGTATTGACAAAACGACCAGCTCTACCTGTACTTCCGTTGTTACCAACTTCACCCTGAACCCCAACGCCGGTATTTGCAGTACTCGTGGCAATAAAACCACGTACCCCAAAACCGCCGCCATCGTTTCTTCCAACAACTGCCCCGGCAATATTACTGGTGGTACGGCCAACAACCGCCTCACCTGCACCATTATTATCTCCAAAAATACCTGCAGAAGACTGACTGCTTGTAATTCCATGTATTGCTAAGCCGTTGCCACTGGTGCTTCTTATACCTTCGCCACTGCCCGATGTTGAAGCGTCAATTACCCTTCCGTTACCCAATGTGTTAACCGTTAATGCGTTGTTTGCGTTGGCATTGTTTGAGATGGCAATATTTGCTGCAGTTCCGCTGGTAGATGTGGCATTTAAACCTATGCCGGTATTGCTATTGGCGTATATACCATAGCCTGCACCGCTCGAATTTCCGTAAACGCCAATACCTGATGGGGTAACACCATAAACACCCCAACCACTTCCGTTATGGCTTCCCCACATTCCAATCCCCAAGCCGCCGGTACCATTGTTGATGCCGCGAACAGCCGAAGAAAAGCCTCCAGGCGCAGTTGAACTTACAATACCTCTCACAGCTGCAATACTGGAGCTTGTTGTATTATTTATTCCTTCAACTGATGTTCCATCACCATTGTTGGTAATCGAAAATAAGGTTGGTGCCGAGTTTTCTGTAGCAGCAAATGGAAGTGTTAACGAACCTCCTGCATCGGAGCCTGGAGCCCAGTTTGTTCCATTATATTTTAAAACCTGACCATTAACTGGTGCGGTAGCTGCAACTGCAATGTTTTGGATGCCTTTTACCAGTGGGTTTGGATAACTTCCATTCAAATCTCCACCTGCTACGCCAGTAAGCTCACCTGCAGGCCCGGCTGGGCCAATAGGTCCGATTGGTCCGGCTGGGCCAGTTGCACCCACGGGCCCCTGACTACCGGGAACTCCAGCTGGGCCTGTAGGTCCAACTGCTCCAGTAGCTCCGGCTGGACCAACTAATCCTTGCGGACCTGCTGGGCCTACTAATCCTTGGGGACCAATTGGCCCTGCCGGACCTGTCAATCCAATTGGTCCTGTTGCTCCGGTAGGACCTACTAATCCTTGGGGACCAATTGGCCCTGCCGGACCTGTCAATCCAATTGGTCCTGTTGCTCCGGTAGGACCTACTAATCCCTGTGGACCGATAGGGCCTGTGGCTCCGGTTAGTCCAATTGGTCCGGTTGCTCCTGCAGGGCCTACTAATCCTTGAGGACCAATTGGCCCGGGTGCGCCAGTTGGTCCTGCGGGTCCTGTTGCACCTGCCGGACCAGGGTTACCGGTTGCTGCATATAGCGCAAATGGCACACTCATTAATTGTGTTGCTCCTAAATCTGTAAAAGCTCCACCGCCAATGGCCAGTTCGACTCTTAAATATTGGTTTGCATTTTGCCATGGAACGCCTGCCAGCGTTCCTGTTGAAGGTGATCCTTTACCGATTTGTAGGGTAAAAAGGCCTAAAGTGTTTGTAGTGAGGTCGTGGCTTTCCTGATATTGAACAGGGCCACTGGCGCTTGTTCCAAGTATCGAGATCCTAACCTTTACATTTTGTTTGGCAAGTACAGTACCATCGTTATTACGGGCCACCGCCTGATAGTTGATGCCTGTAAGGCCACTTTGAGCAGATACTTTTCCGAAAAAGATAAGGATAACCGCAATAATGAGCGTAAACTTTTTCATGTTAAATAATTTTAGGTGTAGAGGTATTAGATGAATATTTTACTGTTTGGTTGTACTTTCCTGTTGCATTGGCGGTAGTTTAACCTCTGTTTTGGGCTCGCTTTTATCTGGTTTATTTTCAGATTCAGAAGCTGTTTTTACATTTTCTGCTCCTTTTCTGCTTGCTGCGGGGATAGCACTTTTTGCACCACTTTGGCTATAATTCTGAAATAACCTTTGCTTGGTAGGCGTAGAAACATCCTTTTTTGGTGCTTCTTCTTTAGCGCTTAATTTTTCAATCTCCGTCGATTTATTAGGGAATAAAGTATTGATGGTTGATTTCTGAGCTTTTGCATTTGCAATACCAACCACTGTCAGTATTAACAAGAAGAATAACTTTTTCATTTTTTATAGATTGTTTGAGGTTTAAAATTTAATCAATAGCATAACTTAAAGTAAATTTGATCCCGTTTCTAAGCACATAACGCCTTGCTGTGGGCGCTACATAACTCATGTCGAACTGAAAAGTTTTTACTTTTAAACCAAGGCCAACCGAAACATGTTGTCTGTTCCCCTTGTCGGGATCTTCGTAAAAATATCCGGTACGGAGAAAAAGCTGGTTCATGTAGGCAAACTCCATCCCGCCGGCAATGTTAAATTCCGATATTTCTTCTCTAAAACCACCTGGAGCATCAAAAAGAGAAGTAAATAGTGCACTAGGAACGCTTCTGGTCGGATCCTTTCCTTTTTCAATTTCATTTGTTGTTATTCCATTTGCATCCAATTTATATCTGGGTGGAGAGGGAACCATTAATTTATTTACGTCTAAAAGAAAGGTAAGGCTATTTGTTTTGTTTTTTAATAAAGTGTACCCTCCTCCAATACGTAAATTCATCGGTAGAAATGATTCAACCGTAGCACCTGAAGAGTATTTTAATTTAGTACCAATGTTGGTTAGGCTCACGCCCCAGGCATAACGCGAATTATTTAATGTTTTTTCTGAGTATACACTAATATCAGCGGCATAGGCATTAACAGGGTTTACCTGCAAACCATTAAATGTTCCATTGCCCAGGTCGCTCCTGATGAAACGACCGGTTAATGCAATGGCAAGATTATCTCCGAATTTTCTGGAGTACGTGCCATCAATAGCAAACTCATTGGCATTGTATTGCTGCAGAAGCCCACCGTTTTCATCGCGGAAATTAATGTTTCCCTGATCAAAATATCTTAGCGAAACACCGATTACTTCTTTGTCATTTAACTGATGGTATGCATTTAAATTACCTAGATGGAGGTTTTTGTCAATTTCCATCATCCAGGGCACATAAGAAACACTTACACCAGTTTTATTTGCGAACGAAAGTTTTGCACCATTAATAAAATTAGAATTTGCATCGCTGATTAATCCGGTTCCCGCCTCGCCAACACCTGAGTTCCGTGCATCGGGACTAATTAATAAAAATGCAGCACCGGTTGTTACCGTACTATATTGATTTTGAAGCTGAGCCTTTGCATGATTGACCAAACAAAGCAAAATCAGTACAGCAGATGCAGTTTTGATAAGCGTTTTCATGGAGGTATTTTAGATGGTTAGCAATAAGTTTATTGGATGATAAGTTTTTCAGAGAATGTACGATAGTTGACATAAAGTACAACATGGTAGCTTCCTGAAGCAAGTCCGTTCAATGGCATTATATATTCGATTTTTCCGGCTAAACTTTTTACTGAGCTGGAGTGTACAATCTGACCGGCGTTGTTAACCAAATTGATGATCACCTTGCCATCGGTTAATAAATCGAAATCTATTTTTGTTTTTCCAATGGCAGGGTTGGGATAAACCCGCATATTACCAACTGCATTGGGAACAAAATTAGAAACGGTAGTTTCTGGCTGTTGGAAACCCTGGGTAAGCATAATACCAGCATTTTGGAGGGTGAGGGTGGCTACTTCGCCAATGGTAAACTGCACCAATGTATTGCCCACCTGAGCACTTCCACCTGTACTGGCCACTACGCTGCGGGTAAGCGCGGCCTGACCATAAGATTTAAATAAGCACAGGGAACAAATTAAAGAGCATAAAAATATCTTTTTCATAGAGCGCAGGAAAGTTATTTAGTTAGGTTTTATAGAATTAGCATCCTATAATTTCAACCATAATTTTCATCGCTCAAAAGGTAGAAAGGATGAGTGTTAATGGATGACCATTACAAATTGACATAAATCAATCAACTATTTCAATACGCTTTTTACGGTATTTTTTTAACGAACAGTGCTTATTGTAAGCCGAGAAATGCCTTATTTTCCAATGCATATTTAACCAATAATGCAGTATTGTTTAAATTGAGTTTATAAAAAATATTTTTACGGTGCGTGTCAACTGTTCTGGTGCTTAAGAAAAGCAGATCAGCAATTTCAGCATTGGTATTGCCCTCAACAATGAGGCTAACAATTTCAAGCTCGCGGGAGGAGAGAATGTGTTTATTCTTTTTACCAGAATATTTCTTATAGCATAAAAATTCTTCGAGGATATCTTCCAAACCGCCTGATACATAGTACGCACCCTGATAAACGTAATCAATTGCCTTAAACAGGTTTTTATCGTCTGTATCTTTAAAAAGAAAGCCTTTGGCGCCTGCTTCGAGCATATTCAGTACATTTCTTTTATCATTAAGCATAGACAATATGATCACCTTGATTTCTGGATAATCTGATCTGATAATTTTAAGGGTTTGATAACCGTTTAAAACCGGCATATTGATGTCCAATAGTATTACATCCGGCCTTTCATTTTTAACAAGATCGATCACTTCAGCGCCATTATTGGCTACTGCAATTACTTTAAAATCTTTTCTTACGGCCAAAATAAGTTTTAGCCCGTTGATTAATACATTATGATCATCTGCGATTAGTAGCTTAATCATTAATTTTTTGTTTTAAAATCCTTTTTAGATTAAGTGTAATGGTAACGGCAACGCCTCTTCCAATTGCTGTATCAGTATTCAATTCTGCCTTTATAGCGTGGATATGTGCTTCAATATTAAATAAGCCATAGCCTCTTTTTGCGGTTTGAAAGTCGTATCCCTTGCCGTCATCTTCGTAAAGCAAAATCAGCTTTTCGTGGCGGTTGATAATTACGATATGGATATTTTTTGCTTCAGCATGTTTTATGGTGTTATAAATTAACTCCTGGCAGATTCTGTAAATGGCATACTCTGGCGTACTTTTAAGAGCAACAGTAAAGCCCGAATAATCGAAGTGGATTTTTATGATGCCTAATTTGTTGATGCTATCGATAAGATCTTCCATTGCAGTAACCAAGCCATTTTCGTCGAGCGTTTTAGGACTTAAATTAATCAAAGTTGTTCTGAGCATGCTAATAGATGAATCAATGTATTCTGTTGATAATTTGCGGAGTTCGCCACCATCGATCATTTTATTAATGTCGCCAGCCAAAAGGTAATGTTTTAACGAAGATAACTTTAACCCTAATTCATCATGGAGATAATTTGCTATTCTTTCTCTGTCTGTTTTTTGAAAGTTGATCATTTGACGTAATTGCAGCACCTGATGATGTTTAACCCATCTTAAATAAATAAAGAGCGTGAGTAACGAAATGATGGTTAAGCTAACAATAAACAGCGTTATAAACCAGTTCTTTTGCCAAAAAGGGGCGCTGATTACTATCGTTAAAATGTTTTTTTTATTGCTGTAAACATCAGTGAGTACAAGTTTGAAGTTTCCGGGTGGCATATTTGGAAACCGGATGCTATTGCTGCCAAAAACGCTAACCTTTTTGTTGTCATAGCCAATCATTTGGTAAACTATTTTTCTGTGCGTAGGGTTAATGAAATCCATTGTACTGAAAGCAATTGTGATGGTGTTTTCATCATGATGCAGCTTTAAGCTTTTGGTTGTAATCGGGTTGCCGATGCCTTGATGGATCTGGTCATTGATCAGAATGTCGGTAATCTGGGGCTTGGAATGACTGGTATAAACTTTTGGTTTATTTGGATCTATCACATTAATTCCATTAATCCCCCCGAAGGCCAATAGCCCATTTTTAAGTGATGCAGCCGCGTTAGGATTAAAAACCATGCTCTGCAGCCCATCACTAATGCTATAACGGGTTTGATTATTGCTTTTTGTATTGTAGAAATACAATCCATTGCTGGTTGCTACCCAAAGGTTTTTATATTGATCTGCTAAAACACTACGGCAGTTTAAATCTGCCAATGCCAATTTTTCTATGGTATTTGTAGCTGAGTTGAATTTTAAAAGCCCTGCGGTTGTAGCCAGATAAATGCTTTTGTCAACTGTAATGTTGCCATTTATACCATAAGGCGATCTGGTAATTTCTTTAATGAAAATAAATTTTCCGGCTGTTAATTGCGCAAGATATATGGATGTATAATAGGTTTGGATGATGACCTGATTATTCTTCGTAGGTATTATCCGCTGTATATTGGGCCATAATACTGCACGGTTAATGCCCCGATCCATTTCAAAATAAAGCTCGTTTTCTGGGCTAATGATAACCTTGGCTACACCATATTCTGTAGCAGCAAATAAATCAGGGCCTATTTTTGAAATCTGATTGATCTGAACTTTTCCGTTTAACTTTTCCGAAAACTTTATTTTTAATGGATTGAATTTTTGCTTTTGGATATCGTAAATAAAAAAAAAGCCATTATAAAGTCCAGTTAAAATATTGCCGTTATCTAATTCAATGAGTTGGGCAATCCCATGGTTTAAAAATTCATGTTTAATTGGTTTTGTTAAATCTGAACGATAGATAAGCAAGCCGGCATTCTTTGTCCCGCACCAATACTGACCATTTTTAGGTTGTAAGATTACACTTACATCATTTTCGGAATTAAGAGAAACATCATCCTTATTAAGATACCTTGAAAAAATTACCTTATTTAAATTGGTATAATCGAGGCCATAACCATTAATGCCCACGAACAGGTTCTGTTTTTGATCGATGTAAATTTTTCGGATATAATTGCCTGATAGGCTAAACGAATTATCAGATTGGTGGTTATACTCAGCAAAAAACTTTTTCGTTCCTAAATCGAACAAAAGTAAGCCATTTCTTCTGGTACCTACAATAAGCCAGGGTTTGTTGGGATATTTTGCAATAGTCGTTACAGAAAGGTTACTGCTCGTTTTACAGCTATTGAAACGCTCATGCTGTTTGGTTTTAATATTTAGTTTTATCAATCCCTTATCACTGGCAAGCCAGAGCAAACTGTCTGATGCAAAGTATACATCTTCAATATGACTGTTAAGGTTTTCATTGGTGCTGTTCATAAAAAACTCCCGATGTTGCTGCCCCTTAACATCATCGGCCTTGTTGATATAAATGCCTTTTACACCTCTGCTAACAAACCAATCCAGCTTATTGTAGAATGGAACCGGACTAAAAAGATATCCATTAGAATAGGTTGTTACATATTGAGTAGTATTGCGTTTATTGCTGTATTTATAAACATTACCAGCAAGATATACCCAAAGATCTTGCTGTTTGTCTATATAAAAGGGGAAAGCGTAGTAGTTTTCATTCAGTTTTATGCCTTTTGCGAAATTGTAATGTTTAAAATTATCCTTTATCCGGTCATATTTCACCAGGTTGCGCTGCGACCCGATAATCAGATCGCCATTTTTTTCTTCGATAATGTTGGTAATGTAGTTTCCCGGAAAAGGGTCTGCGTTATTTTTTCTTTTATAGGTGATACAGGTTTTACCATCAAAACGGTTCAACCCATTTTCGGTGCCAATCCATAAAAACCCGTCTTTATCGGTATGCAATGTCCGTATTGTCGGGTCGCTTAAACCATCTTCTAGGGTAAGGTGCTTAAATAATAAGGTAGGTTCTCTTTGAGCGGAAACAGAAAGATGTAAGAAAATAAAACAGAAGATACAGTATAACCTTCTTATCAAAATAAATCTGAAAAAAGGAATAAGTAAGCGCATGAGATGTTAATGTGAGATGGTTTGAATTTTAAATATATAAAAATATAATTAACTGAATCGATTGACTTTCCATGAACCTGTATTCTGCTCTTTTATTTAAAAAGTAGATAAAAAAATACTATGTTTGCGGCTTTATTTTTAATAAGTCTAAATAGTATTTAATTCTTGTTTCATGAAGATAACCTTTACCCAAGTGGCCTTATGCCTTTTTTTCTTTTTTTTCCTCTCATACAGTGCTTCTGCGCAACAGACCGTAAAATTGCAGGGATATGTACGTGATATTAAGGGTAACCCACTTCCCGGTGTTACCATCAGTGTTGAGCATACAAAATTAACTACCTCAACAAATAACAAAGGTTATTACAGGTTACAGGTGGGCCAGGGCAAGCTAATTTTACATTTCAATTTCATCGGTTTTAGGCAATCAGTTAAAACGATCGAAATCAGTGGGGATACGGATGAAAATGTTGTTCTGACCGAATCAAATTCAGATCTTCAGCAGGTAGAAATTACAGGGCGTAAAGAAAAAGCCTATAAAACCAGAGCGACCTTTATTGGTAAGATTGAAAATGAACTCAAAGATATTCCTCAATCTGTTTCCTATGCCAGTAAGGAATTGATTGCCGATCAGGGCCTCATGCGCGTTGGTGAGGTAGTGAAAAACTTTAGCGGGGTAAATCAGTTCAGTTTTTATGATGACTTAACCATCCGTGGCTTTCGTGTAAATGGACAGAGCAATACCCAGTTGCTGAACGGACTAAGAACAAGTACAGGTTTCTGGAAACAGTCGCTCGCCAATTATCTGGAAAGGGTTGAAGTGCTAAAAGGTCCGTCTTCTGCACTTTTTGGAAACGCAAGTCCGGGTGGTGTGGTAAACCGTGTAACCAAAAAGCCGCTTGATGAAACCAGAAGATCCATCAGTATGACGATGGGAAGTTTCAACACCTTCCGTGGGCTTGCCGATTTTACCGGACCGGCGTCAAAAGACAGCACGTTGCTTTACCGCTTAAACCTTGGCTATGAAAATGCAGAAACTTTCAGGGATTTAATGTTTGACAGGAACTTTGTTATAGCGCCTTCGCTTACCTTCGTCCCATCTGAAAAAACAAGGATAAATTTTGATCTGGTCTATACCGATTCAAAAAGCAGGCTTGACAGGGGACAGCCGATTTTTGGTAGTTTTGATTTAAATTCGACCCCTCAGTCGTTATCCCTGAACACCACAAACGATTACCTGAACGAACTAACCTATAATGCAACGATCTCCATTACCCATAAGATCAGCGATGTATTGAGCCTGAATGCTTCATATCTAAAAACAGGATATTCAGAAGATCTAAATGAGCACCGTACTTCCAATTCTTATGGTGTTGATGGCAATGGCCAGCCCATCAATAATCTTGCAGGAATGAATGTTCAGATCAGAAAACGCAAGCGTTTTATCGATAATTTCTCCGGGTATATCAACTATACACCTACAACCGGGCCGATATCACATAAGGTCGTAGCGGGTTATGATTTTGGGAGTGAAAAAACGCCTGTAGGTGGTTCACAGATGACAGCAGGCGGTTATAGAAATGCAGCGAACAATGGCTTTATTGCAACTTATGTGGCAGCCAAAAAAAGCGATTACCTGCTCGATAAGGGCAATCCGGTTCCCAATGTTCCACACTTTAACCTGAATGATCCGCTGTCATCTCAAAGAATGCAGGATGACAGCAAGCTTTTCTTTGCTCAATCTGTAGTGGCCCCAGCATATTATTATCTTAACTCAGGGTATATTCAGGATCAGTTAAAAATTGGCGGGCTGCAGGTTTTACTTGGAGTGCGATATGAATATTATACTGATTTTGCAAATTATAAAACTCAAACTGAAGCGAAAGCCAATTCTCATGCCTGGCTACCGCGATTGGGTGCCGTGTATACTATTAATTCAAATATTAACTTTTATGGAAGTTATGTTGAGGGATACAATCCTCAGACTTCTGCGACCATATCAAACCCAAATGCAGGTGGGCCATTTGATCCCTTGAAAAGCAATATGATAGAATTTGGGGCAAAAACCAGCTGGCTCAGAGATCAATTAAGCATTACCGCCGCAGTGTATCAGATTAAGCAGACCGGAGCGCTGTATGCAACGCCTGGAGTGATTGATGTATTAAGGCAGATCGGGGATGAACAGTCAAGAGGTTTTGAGCTTGATGTGGTTGGAAAAATTATGCCAAACTGGAATGTAATTGCATCGTACTCATACAACAGCGCAAAAATTATGGAAAGCGGTACGGTAGGAGAGATTGGGCTTCAGAAGCCGAACGCGCCGAAAAATACTGCAAATTTATGGACCCGTTATAACTTTATAGACGGGGTTGCCAAAGGTTTTGGGATAGCATTAGGGCTAAATTACATGGATAAAAGAAACCTGATCTATGATGTGAAACTTTCCCCTGAAAATCAGATTACCATACCATCGTTCACGCTTCTTAATGCCGGGCTGTTCTATAATATCGGAAAACTCCAGCTTCAGTTAAATGCAAATAACATCGGCAATAAAAAACACTGGGTGGGCGGATATGATTATCTACGGTTATTTCCGGGGCAGCCAGAGAACTATATGCTAACAGTTGGATATTCATTTTAATGGCCAAAAGTAAATTTAAAAAGATTACCGGATGGCTCCATCTTTGGATAGGGCTGGTAACGGGAGTTGTGGTACTGATTGTATCCATCACTGGATGCATTTATGTATTCAACGAGGAGATATTTGATACCGTCCACCGGGATATTGTTTATGTTCAGAAAGCTGGCCAGCCAAAGCCAGTTTCTGAATTGCTTGCCATTGCAGAACAAGCAGTTGGCCCTGGCAAAGTCCTCTCAAATGTGAAGATTTCAGCAGACAACAAAAGCTATGTGTTTTCTGGTTTTAAGGTTAATAAAAAGGAAAAGATCAACCTTTGGTACTTTAGCCAATTTGAGTATTTAAATGATGTTTATGTGAATCAGTACACGGGGAAGGTTCTGGGGATAATTGATGTCCGTTACGAATTTTTCAATATCGTTGAACAGCTGCACAGACAGTTGTTATTGGTAAAACCTATCGGAAGTCTTGTAGTAGGTTCCTGCATTCTTCTATTTCTTGTGATGCTCATCAGCGGTTTTGTCCTTTGGTTGCCAAAAAACTACAAGCAGTTTAAAAAAAGTATTAAAATCAAATGGAATGCAAAATGGAAACGGGTAAATTACGATCTGCATAATTCATTGGGATTTTATGTTCTGCCAGTGGCGATGCTTATTGCGATTACAGGTTTGGTATGGTCTTTCAAATGGTGGGAAACAGGGATTTATAAACTTTTGGGAGACAAGGGGAAGGTCGGCTTTGCGAGAACACTGCCTACAATCAATGCCAGTGATTCGACATTAAACAAGATTGACCTCATCCATTATGACCTGTTAAAAAAACTAAAAGGCGACTGGTCGCAGATCGGAATCGGTATCCCAACTGAAGCTAATAAGGTTTCAACCTCGTTTGTCAGTATTGAGAGCAATAGGGATGGCTGGCGGGGTGTTAGTTATTATTTTTATGACGGTAGGACCGGAAAGATAATCGATGTTTTGCCGCATTCACAAAAGACGTTGGGTATGAAATGGAGAAATTCGAATCTTCCAATGCATACAGGTAGAATATATGGTCTGGGTACACAGTTATTGGCTTTTTTTGCTGCTTTGATCTGTGCTTCCCTTCCGGTTTCAGGGTTTATGATCTGGTTGGGGAAAAAGAGGAAAAAGCCTAAATCTTCCCTCAAGTTGGGTTTGAATGCTTAAAAATGAGCCTTAAATTTGATCTTGAACCATGATATTTTTATCTAATATTTCAGATAGAAAAGATCGAGCTTTTTGACTTATGAGATCAGAGATGCCATTTCTTTTCGCAATGTCTGATCCGAGAGATCTCGCTATTGTGGTTGCATCGTTTAGAAATATCAAATCGAGTTCCCTTAAGAACTGGATGAGTATCTCCTTAAACATATGGGGGCTATTGTCATCTTTCGCAAACACAGATTTTGAAACCAAATTTACATTTTCAATCACACATAACCTTCTTGATAAATCCAGATTGTCTAAAAAACCTATCTTTCTTAAGTAATCCGGGGAATGGTATAGCCGGCTATATTTTTCAAATGTTAAACGCTTTATTTCAACCAATTCATCGATAAAATTTGACAGCGACTCATATCGTATACACTGCTTTTCGATCAAAATACGTTCTTCATTCGTTATTTTTTCTAAAACACAGATCACCAGTTCATCTTTGTTTTTAAAATACCAATAAAGAGATGGAATACTCACCCTTAACGATTTGGCTATATCTTTAAGGGGAGTTTTTTTAATTCCAAAATGTAAAAAAAGCTGTATAGCGGCATCTATTATTGTACTTCGATTTAACATGTCATATAAATTTCATAAGGATATCCGACAACACTTAACTGAACTATTTTCATTTCTGACTTGCCAGCCCCTTTTTAATCTTCATCATAATACCATCAGGAACAAAACTGGGGAGTTTGGAGTTAAACCAGTTTTGAAAACCAACTACTTTTTTTCCATTTCCTTCTAACAGATGCTTTACACCCTGCACAGCCACTTCTTTGGGAGCCATCGGCTTGGTTTTATGAAGGTTGGTAGCTTGCATCTCAGGTGTGGTAAATCCAGTATCCACAGTGCCAGGATAAAGAGACGAAACGATGACTCCGGTACCTTCCAATTCGGCGGCGAGTGTTTCACTAAATACCTTTACGAAAGCCTTGGTGGCAGAATACACAGAAAAATAAGGCATCGGTAAAAATGCTACCAACGATGCTATGTTCATAATTCGGCCAGATTTGCGGGTGACCATATCTTGTGCAAAAAGTTTAGTCAATACAACCAAACTGGAAATATTTAATTGAATCATACTCAATTCTTCTTCCAGTGGCGTTTCAGTAAAATTGCCATAATTGCCAACACCAGCATTATTTACCAGATGGGTCACTAATAGGTTTTCATCTTTCACCTTTTGGTAAAGGTTTTTAGCAGCATCCACATCAGAAAGATCTGTAGCGAAATATTGAACCAGAATGCCATACTTGTTTATTAGCTCTGATTGGATTTGCTGTAATTTAGCTTCGGTACGGGCAACCAATATCAGGTTCAGCCCTTTAGCTGCCAATTCATTCGCCATTTCGTAGCCAATTCCAGAGGAAGTACCGGTAATTAATATGTATTCTTTCATTTTTAGTAAAATTTATATGAGTAATTTTAATTTTTAAGTATGCGGTTAATCAGGTTAATCAAGAACAGTCTCAATTCCAGAAATAAGTCTTCCCGTCTATTTTGACATATCATATCTTCTCGTGCAATTGTGGAGGTATGAGCTTGTACATTACGGGGGTAACGATCCTTGATAATATAGTAGAGCTGATCAGCCCCCCAATGAGTACAATGGCAAGTGGCGCTATCTGCGGATTGGGATTCATTGCAATCGGGATCAGACCACAAATGGCCGTAATAGAAGTAAGTACAACAGGAAGAAACCTGGTTTCTCCTGCAATGTGGATCGACTCATCTATGCTTTTTCCATCTTCCCGCAATTGGTTGGTAAAATCAACCAATAACAGCGAATTTTTTACCTGTATGCCCGATAAACCAATGAAACCGATGATAGATACCAGCGACATCGGGTTTCCTGTCATTAGTAGAAATATCACACCGCCCAAAACGCCCAATGGAATAATTGATAAAACGATAATGATTCCCTTAAATGTCTTAAACTGTAGCAACAGCACAGCGATAAACAGGAACGTACTTAAGATGATCACCGAAAGGAAATTTCCGCCCAGCGCATCACCTTCCGATTCAGCCTCCCCAGACAATTTATAATAATAGCCCTTAGGCATTTTTAATTTGTTGAGTTCAGGCACAATATCTTTGAGGATATCGTTTGCCAAAACATTATCCTTGGTAAGCGAGGTAACCTTTGCAAACCGTGATTTATTGAAATGGTTAATTGCAGTTGGAGAAGTTTCCAGTCCAATGGTTGCAATCTGATCGATCTGAATTGGTGCACCCTGGATATTGTTCACATAAAGGTTCTTTAATGCATTTAGATTTGAAAACTTATCCCGTGGAATGGTGATTACCACATTCCTCGAATCACCCCTGTCATCAATGTAATCCCCAACAGTCATTCCGGCAACAGCCAACCTGATCACCTTGTCAATGTCGCTGGTCAGTACGCCCAATGTCCGTGCCTTTGCCTTATCAATCTTGATCTTTACATCTGATTTATAGGTATTTAGTTCATTGTTGATGAAAAAAGTGCCTGGATGTTTACGTAACAGTTCCTCCACTTTGAACGAGAGCGATCGCAGGGTATCTTGATTCTCTCCAAAAATCCTGACCACGATATTCGCTTCTATCGGAGTGCCCTGTTCAAAATCCTTCACCTCTATTTTTGCATAGGGGAAATCAGTGAATTTGCTTCTAAGCGTTTTGATCAGTTCAGTTTTGTCATTTGGGCTGGTCTCTTCTTCCAATTGCACAAAAATCTGCGCAAAATCCGGTTTTATATCCTGCTGATGCACGTTGTAATAGATCTGTGGATTACCTTTCCCTACATTAGAGGTGTAGTAAACGATTTCCTTATGTTTTTTCAGTTCCATTTCTACCAGCTTTGTGGCGTTATCGCTTTCTGGGATATTTGCCTGTAGCGGCATTTTAATATTGATCAGAAACATCGGCTTTTCTGAGGTAGGGAAAAGTTTAAACCCTGCAAGTGGGAAGAGTAAAAAGGCCAATACACTCAATGCTATGGACATACTAATGGTTACCTTTGGCCACTTTAGCGCTAAGGGCATAATGCCACGATACGACCAGGTTAAAAAGCCCTGCAGTTTTTTTAAGAAATAATTTCCCTCCCCATGGGTATGGGTTTTAAGGATCTTGCTGCCAATAAAAGGTACGAGTGTAAGCGCTACAATCATAGAGGCCAATACACTGGTAATAATGGCCATAGGTAGGCTTCGAATAAATTCCCCGGCCATATCAGGCAGAAAAGCCAATGGTAGAAATGCAATCACAAGCGTTGCGGTACAGCCTACAACGGCTGCTCCAATCTGCTTGGTACCCTTTAAAATGGCATCCTTTCTGGAATGGCCTTCCCTTAACCACCTTTCTATATTCTCTACAACAACGATACTATCATCAACCAATAGCCCTAATGCTACCACAAGCCCAACAATACTGAGCTGGTTGAGTGAGAAGCCTAAAAGGTTCATTGCAATAAGACCAAGGGCAAGTGAGAGTGGAATCGAAATCATAACGATCAGTGATGGTCTGAAGCCCAAAGGCAACAAGGTAACTACCACTAATAGTATGGCCAATCCAAAATCAAAGCCTAAGTGTCCCAGCCGCTTTGATACCATATCTGCCTGGTCAAAATTTTTAACCATTTTAATGTTCTGTGGTAAGGTTTGAGAAAATTGTTCCAATACAGGAGTGTACTCTTTCTTAACCTGACTGATATCCACATTGTTCTTCATTGAAGAGGTAACCAATATACAGCGTTGTCCATTGATCCTGGTAATGTGGTTAATGGTCCCGTCCATATAGCTAACATGGGCCACGTCCTTCAGGTATATGATTTTTCCATTGGAATTGTAGATTATCGTATTGGCCACATCTTCAACATTTTTAAACTTGCCGCTGGTTTTTACATTAAAGACCTTACTGTCTATATTGATACTTCCTCCTGGAATGTCGGCCGCCTCACTTTGCAGACTGCCTATAACCAGGTTTAACGGTATTTTCAGCTGGGCCAGTTTATCGAGTTGCATGTCGATACGGATTTCCTGTTCTGGCATTCCGGTGTACTTTACCTCTCTCAGATTGGTGATCTTTTCCAGTTGGGTTTTCAATTTGTCTGCATTGTCGCGCAATATTTTGGACGAAGCGGTGTTTGAAATCAGTGCAACCTGAATAATCTTTACATCTGACGAGGCAATTTTTTCGGTCTTGATCTGATAAATGTCCTTTGGAAGTTCACCGTTTTTCAACGCATTGATTTCCGTTGATATTTCCTGGTACTTGTTATCCACATCTACCCCATACTTGAACTTGATCTGTATCGCTGCTACGCCATCTTCAACCGTGGTTAGGATCTTATCGATGTTCTCCAGGCCATAGACCTTATTTTCTATGGGCTTTACCACCTGTTCTTCCATATCCTTCGGACTGGTGCCGGGGTAGATTACCGTTACCAGATATTGCGGAGGGTGGGTAGTAGGATCTTCCGAGCGGGGCATGGTAAAGAGTGTAAGCAGTCCCACCACTGCCACAAGCACAAATATGATCAGGGTAAACTGGTAGTTCTTTACAGCAAAATTTGTAATTTTCATCTCGTGGTTTTTATTTGATAATTTTTACGGTGGACTGTTCGTTGAGGTAGGCGCTATTAGAAATAACTATGCGATCTATTCCTTCCAGTTTATCTTTTAGGTAAACATTTTTATTGTCAAACTTCAGGATGGTTACAGGCACTTTTCTAACGCTGTTTGTACCCTTAGGGGTAAAGATGTAACCCGTTTCTCCATCTGCCTCAACAAGGGCACTAAATGGGATCACGATTTTGTTTTCTGAAGCACTGGTTTCGATTGCCGCTTTCCCGAACATGCCAATTGCAGGTTTCAGATTGCCCATCTGAAGCTTTAGTTCTACCTGAAAAGATCCGATAGAGGCATCAGCCGATTGAAGTTTACGCAGTACCGTTGCCTGGAATGGCTGTTCGGGATAACCATCAAGATAAACAATCGCCCGTTGCCCTGCACTGATCCCTGCCCACTCCAGGTCGGTTACCCCAACCTTTAACAGGTAGCTGTCAGTTTTTTGGGTTGAGCCCGTCATCAGCACTGGCATTCCGCCACCAATCACTTCGCCTACACTGGCAACCTTTTTGGTTACAAAACCATCAGAGGCGGCATAGATCCTGGCATAACGCTGATTGAAGGCGGTTGCCTCACTTGTTTTTTTTGCAACATCCAATGCCGTTTTGGTATTCTGCAGCTGTTCCAACGTAAATACGCTGTCTTTGTAAAGGTTTACTGCCCTGGCATAGTCACGAGCGGCCTTATCTACACCAAGGTTTGCTTGGGCCAGACCGGCTGCAATCTCGGTGGTGTTCAAGGTGGCCAGCAATTGCCCCTTTTTAAAAAATTGTCCTTCATCTACCAGGATGCTGCTGATTACCCCACCAATTTTGAAGGAATAATTCGCTTCATTTTCGGTGCCTACCAGTCCAGTAGCCTGTATGGAATTTGTTACCCCAAAAGAGGAAATGGGCGCAACTTTTACAGAGATAATATCTGGCTGGCCAAGGGGATTTGTATTTTTTGGTTTTTCTTTGCAGGCAAACAATAGTGATGTAAGTGCAATAAGTGTGAGTTGTGTCTTGTTCATGATATTTATTGTATGTTGAAACTAGCGTTGGCACGTTCGATAGCGGTAAGCGATATCCAGGTGTCGAATAGGGCAATATTTGATTGAAGCTGGGCATCTACCCATTGGTTCTGGGCATCAAGTAGTTCTATATAAATGGCCATTCCCTCTTTATAGAGCTTGGTCATGTCATTATAATAGGTCTGACTGGTTTTTAGTTGTGATTGGGCCGCCCGGTACTGCGCTGAAGCACTTTGGAGATTTGCCCTACGCACATTCAGTTCGGTAAGTAGTTGCTGGGTTACATGATTGGTCTGCGCCGATACAGCCTGTTCACTGGCAATAGCCTGTTTTATTTTATAACTGTTCCGTCCCGAGGAGAACAGGTTCCATTCCAATGAAATGCCCAACAGATAATATCTGCTTTTTTGGTTAAACTTCCAGTCAAAGGACTGCGAACCCAGATCGAGCGAAGTACCAACTTTAGGCATGAGATAAGATTTGGCAAGGCCGGTAAGGTTTTTATTTATTCCTTTGGCAATCTCAAGCTTAGCCAGTTCCTCGCGGCCATTCACATCATTAAGCAATAGATTATCCTGGGCAGGCAGTAATGGAACATCGTCGGTAAGAATGGGATCCGTTAATGGCCTGTTCAAAAGAAAATTGAAATAATAACGGGCAGATTCCTCTGTTTTTTGAGCTGCCGTAAGCGATGCGTTTATTTTCGATACCTCGTTCTGGCTACGGATCACCGCCGTACGGTTGATCTTGTTGTTCTCAAAGAGTTTCCGGTTTACCCTTTCACCTTCTTCGAGCAGTTTCAGAAAGGATTGATAGATTCTTATTGCATTGGTGGCTTTAAGATAGTTGTAATATGCCGTCTTGATTTCTTTAACCAGTTCACGTTTATACATCAATATTTCCGCTTTCTGTAAGTCTACCTGTTGTGCTTTGATCCGCTTATTATATACCAGTTCGGCATTTAGGATGGGAAGACTGGTGCGGAACTTGGCATCGTAGAAGTTGTCGGGATTGAGCAGTATGCTCTGGTTCTCAAGTTGGGGAAAGGAATTGCTTCCGGTGAGCTGGTTCAATGTAGCATAGGCGGCATTAAAAAGATCCCCTGTAGGAAAATCAATTGTTCTGCCTCCGTCGGCTTTCGTGTAAGTTGTAGAAAAGGTTACGCTGGGCAGGAACATGCTTTTTGCCTCTTGAAGGGCATAGATGTTCTTTTGCAAAAAGAAGTTCTGTTCCTTGATGCTCTGATTTGACGCTAACCCCTGAGCGATATAGTCGTTCAAACGATTTTGGGCATTAAGTCCTGATGGAAAGAAGATGATCAGTAACATTACTGCTGACCAGTAAAAGACGGGTAGCTTTTTGATAAAATTAATCATTGTAATAAATTTAAACAGTGTTCAGTATAGTGTTAAAAAAAGGGTTAACCCTTCTCAAGTAGTGAAACAAAACATGCATAGCCATTATCCATAAGTTCCTTGTTGGTCTTGTGTTCAAAACTCATCGTTCTGTCCTTGCAGAAAAGAGCGCAGATGCCATGGGTAGCAGATAGGATCATAAATGTAAGATACTCTGGATCCATGTCTTTAAAGCGGCCAGCCTGTTGGCATTCTAAGACCAAGTCATGTAGGTACTTTATTGCTTCTTTTGCAATCTGGAAACCGCTTTCTTCTGAATTTTTTAATGGCTCTTCTACCAGGAACATGAGGTTATAATAATCTTTATTCTCCTGCGCAAACTGGATGAATGCACGTCCAGAGGCTTTCAGGCGTTCAAACGGATCTATAACCGAATCCAGCACCCGAAGTTGTTTAAGAAGCAGGTTAAAGCCTTCTTTATGGAGTTCCTGGAAGATTTCACCTTTATCCTTAAAATGGAAATAGATCACTCCGGCACTATAGCTGATCTCGGCTGCAATGTTACGCATACTCGTTTGCTCATAGCCATTTTGAAGAAATATTTTTCTCGCACCATCTAATATACGTTGGCGCATTTCTTGCTTCTCTTTTTGCTTTCTTTCTGTAATGCCCATGGATAAAATAATTTGTAAAGATATAACCAGATTTAGGAAATAACTTTTTCATTTGAAACTTCTCATTTTAATTGACGGTACAAATGTATTGAACAGTGTTCAATAAAACAAATATTTTTTTTAAATGATTGTATATTTTACTTAACCTTGATGATTTTGGTGAAAAGCTAATCATTTAAGATTCAGTATCTCTAACAACGTTTAGAGTCTCTTGTTGCAAGTCCCTCAACCGAGACTTTTTCAAGGGGAATTAATTATAACTTTAAGAAGGCTAGCTTACCAACGTTGCTATTAATTTAGGAAGTGGTCTTTGAATTGCGTGGGTGATTTTCCCACTTCTTTTTTAAACAGCCGGGAAAAGTAGGTCGTGTTTTCAAAACCCAGTAAATGCGAAATCTCTGATATATTCAATTCGCCTTCTGCCAATAGATTTTTAGCTTTAGCAATCAGGAAAAGATGGATTAGCTCTAATGTCGTTTTTCCTGTCTCTTCCTTTAGCAGATCGGTTAAATAGCGCGGAGATATATGCAGCTTTTCTGCCATTTGAGAAACAGTAGGAAGTCCAATCTCTTTCGTTTTCCGCTCTTCAAAATTAGCTGCAAGTAATTCGTTGAACTTTGTTACTGTTGAGCCGGATAATTGTGTACGGTTGATAAACTGTCTTTTATAAAAGCGCTGTGCATATTTGAGCATGGCGTCAAGATGACTAACAATGATGGCCTTGCTAAGTTCATCGGTATTATTGTGATATTCTTTATCAATGCTGAAATACAAATTCCAGATGATTTCCTCCTCTGCAGGAGAGAGATGCAAGGCCTCATTCACCTCATAATCGAAATAGCCATATTTCTTAATTTCGTGGTAAAGGATGGTTCCGGGTAAGAAGTCCTGATGGATAATAATCAGAAAACCTTTCTCTTCCAGTTCGATGTTTTTAAAGGCTACTTTCTGGTCGGGTTTTACAAAAGACATCGAGCCACGGTCGTGGTCATATTTTGTTTTCCCATATTGCATGCTGCCCGATTTCAGCTTCTTAAATCCTATGATGTAAAATTCCGAAGAAAATTCGAGTATACTATTTCCGTCGCAGGTGCCACGCTCACCGTATGCCACACTAAAAAGTGGATGCTCTGGAGGGTTAACGCCAAGCGCTTCATGCAGCTCGCTTATTTTTTTAAAATGATCCATTTTTCAGCAGTGATAAAAACAGAACCCAGCAAATCCGGATCCTGTAAAGTTAACTTCCATTAGCCATGTGCTGCCACAGCAACCTCCTGCCATGATTCCCATGTTTTCAGGCGCTCTTCGTAAGTATATTTTACCCAAGGGTAAGCGGTCTTGCCCAGTAGCAACCTCAACGGGGGATTTTCTGTATCCACCAATTTTAGAACCGCTCCGATAGTTGCAATAGGATTGCCGGATTCTTGCTCTCCGGCATGCTCATAAAAATCTTTTCTCATATCATCGTAAGCATTTACAGTTGCACTTAAGGCAAGCGAATTGGTGCCGAAAAAATCTGTGGAGAAACCAGCCGGTTCCAGTATGGTCACCTTAATGCCAAAACCACTCACTTCGCCGGCCAATGTTTCAGTAAGGCCTTCGACCGCGAATTTCGATGCACTATAAAGACCCATCAATGATACCGTATTTAGTCCCAGCGCACTTGAAAGCTGAATGATGTGCCCCGATTTCTGCTCGCGCATAATAGGGAGGACCGCCTGTACAGTCCATAAGGAACCCAGTACATTCGTTTCAAACTGCGATCTCACGTCCTGCTCGTTCAACTCTTCAACAGCTCCAACATGCCCGAAACCTGCGTTGTTAATTAACACATCGATACGGCCAAAGTGTTTTTTTGCAATTTCGATCGATTCAAAACTCAACTCTCTATCGGTTACATCAAGTTCTAAGACCAATAGATTTGATGGGAATTCTTTTGCAAGTTCGGATAATGTTTGTGGGTTGCGCACAGCGGCAACAACATTATCGCCACGTTGTAAAAATGCTTCTGTCCAGATCCTGCCGAATCCGCGTGATGCGCCTGTTATAAAAATTGTTTTTGCCATTATATTATTCTTTAATATTTGATGATGACAAAGTTCAATCAATTATTAACAGCTATTGTGATACAAAAGTAGGCAATAATGAAACGTTTCTACGTTTGATCTATATTATGCTCTTTTACCGCTATGCTACGTGAAAGAAAAGTACAGTTCTTACAGACCGATTGCAAAAGTCTGTTTTGCCACATATGCTGTACGGGAAAGGAGCAGCGCTACGGAATCGTGGCTGAAGTTATTTTGATATGAATTTACTTAACTGCTGCGAATAACAGTTAAACGCATTATTCTTTTGTGACTACTTTCCTGTGGTTGATTCCCCAATCTTTTAAGGAATATATTATCGGTGTTAAAGTATCTGCATAAGGTTCAAGGGTGTACAGGATTTTAACGGGGTAGCCGTCCAAAATGGTACGCTTTAATAGTTTATGCTGTTCCAGGTCCTTGAGTTCTTTAGCCAGAACTTTAGGGGTTATCCCTGGAATGCTTTCCTGTATGTCTGTAAAACGATCATTACCAACACCCACCGAAATAATGATGGGCAGTTTCCATTTGCCGCTGATTACATCAAGCGCGTCCCTTACCGGCTTCACGGTATTCAAACAGTCACAGTGTTCTTTCTTCTTGGCCATAGTCTCATCCTTTAAACAATATCACTTTCCTTTGGGAAAGTACTATACAAAGGAAAGTAAAATGTGATAACTTTGCAATAATTATTTGAAATAGGCTGGTTGATAAGGACTAATGAAACAATTGAATTTTTTATCTACTAATCAATATGATATGGGAAGACTTCAAGGAAAGGTTACCATAGTCTAATAGCATATTTATAAAAACAAATATTAAAGATACTGAATATGAAAATAGGAATAATAGGTACAGGTGCCATTGGAGGTACAATCGCAAGAAAAATGGTTGCAGTAGGACATCAGGTTTTCGTAACCAATTCGGCTGAATTTGCTGAACTGGAAAAGCGGGCATATGAATTAGGTGCATTGCCTTCGTCCTTAGAGGATCTTGTTAAAGGTAAAGATGTGGTCATACTATCAGTGCCGACCATAGCTATTCACGGCATGTCAAAAACTTTATTTGACCTGATGCCTCAAGATACCATTATAGTGGATACGTCCAACTACTATCCATTCCGCGATGCTGATATCGAGGAAATCAAAAACGGTAAAGCGGAGAGCATGTGGGTTGCTGAACAAATAGGGCGGCCTGTTATTAAAGCATTCAATAATCTGCTGGCAGAAAGCCTTGCGTCTGGGGGGACACCTAAAGGTGCACCAGGGCGTATAGCAATGGCTATATCAGGAGATGATCCAAAAGCAAAAGAAATTATATCCGGACTTATCAATCAAGCAGGCTTTGATGTGGTTGATGCTGGAGATTTGGAAAGTTCATGGAGACACCAGCCAGGAACTCCGGCCTATTGTACAGAATTAAATGTATCGGACCTGAAACAGGCACTCAATGATGGCGTGAGGGAAGTTGCTGCTCAAATTAGGGATTCTGCTGTGATTAAACTATTCGCTGAACGCACTACTCAACCCTCACATGAGGAGATAGTGGAATTTAACCGCTCCCTATTTCCTAAAAATCCAAAATCGGAGTAATTGGAGGTACAGTCATAGCTGAAATTAATTTGCCACCGTAAACCTAAATTATATTGTTAATTGATAGGCCGGCGAAGCAATCTTGCAACGATCGCTATAGCGTGCGCTTTAAGATTAGCTTCGCTGAGCACTGTGTGGTTCCCGCCTGCGCGGGAAAGACGATCGCCCTACTGGAATCTGTCAATGATAGCGTAGTCGAAGACCTGTTTTTCGATATATTAAAAGCAATCGACTCTGCTACCATTGATGTCTTTCCATAATAGTCTAATTTTCAATCAATTGTAGATTAAGTTCGTTTGCTTTCTTTTGAAGGAAAATGATCTGTTGTTCTTTTAATTTTTCTTGATATCTCTTTACTCCCTGTTCAACATAATCCATCCCTTTATCAAATATTCTATAATAAAGTTCCGCTAATTTTCTTGCGGTAGCTTTTATAGCTATGCCGGAACCCTTTTTTGCTTTAAGTCTTCTGGCAAATGCTCCCAGTCCTGGCTGTTTGCTTAACAGTATAGATTGGGCTGCCTGTTTAAATATTTGCCCCGCTCTGGTTAAAGGTTTTTTCTTACTTCTTTTATTCATCTTTCCTGACTGATGCTTACCTGGCGCCAGTCCCAACCAGGAAACAAAGTTTTTTATTGAAGGCCACTGCTTAATATTGTTGCCAAGTTCAGCCGTAAGCCTCATTAAACTGTAATCTGTTAAACCTGGTAAGGTGGTCGGGTTTGCTCCATGAATTCCTAATAATAATTGGTGTAGTTGATCAATATTTGGCTTATTATGGCGGATTGGTTTGACCGGATGCCCGTCTTTGTAATCTTTATTGGAAGAATTATTATAATCCTGAAGGACTTTTCCTGTTTCTATATCACATTTGGAAACCTGATCAATATAAAACATATATCCATCATAGGCCTGCTGAAGTTCGAAAAGGTATTCTTCTTTGTAATTGCCTTCAAGAGCGAGCAAAATATCTTTTCCCTTGTTCTTGATTAAGGATGTGGTACAGCATGCCAAAAGTTTTTCAGGGTTCCGTTCTCCTTCAAGAATAGCCTGTATCATTGCCATTCCACTGGCACTATGGGTTTGTGAAAGCACTTCCGGCAGCCTTATGTTCATCAGGGTTAGGGCTTTCTGCATATGCTGAACGTGGGAGGAGGCCATCTGTAGCTTATCTTCCCGCATCCGGGTATAAACCCTCAGTTTTCTTACAATATCTTCAGGAACAAAACTTTTGCGGAGTAACCCGTAGCTAAAGAGCTGCTGAATCCACTGACAGTCCTGGACATCGGTCTTTCTGCCCGGAAGGTTTTTGCTGTCGGCTGGGTTTACCAGCGTAACCTCAAACCCATCAGCCTCTAAAACATCATAAAGGGTAATCCAATAAACGCCCATAGCTTCCATGGCAACATGGGTTATTGAACATTCTTTTAGATAGGCACTCAATTCCTTATAACAGGAAGTAAAAGTGCGGAAGTTCCTCACTGATTGGTTTTCGACAGAAACATAAATCTTTTCACTCCCAATATCAATGCCTGCACTATTGGGATAAATTTTGCTTAAAACATTCATATCCAATAACATATTTTTTTTAGGAAGATAAGCTCAACGTATTTCAGATAAGGATATTACTACCATGCGGGATATCAAACGATTCACCAATATTGATTACTATTATACGCTAAAACAAAGCTCAGGGACAGGTTAATGCACTATTAATGCGACTGTTATGCTGCTTATCCTCCTTAACTCTCTATAAAGTTAACGTCATTTATATTGATTTTTATAAAATAAATTACCCTCAGGGTGACATCTTTTTGCGATTTATCCCTTAACTTAATGACATTGGGGCAACGCTGCAACCGAGGCTAAATGGTAAAACAGTTTTTTATTTTCGGGATCGTAGCGTGCACAAACCCTTGTTACTAAAACCGCATTGGAACGGATGCCGATTTTCCTTCAAAATTGGCAGGAGGGAAAGGAGCGGGAATGAAACTGCCAAAAACTGCTGCACTTTCATTTTCTAATTATAAAAATTACCATTAAAATGTGTTTAATTTCGGTTGGTGAGACACCAAACTGATAGATTATCAGCTGATTTCCGTATGGAGCGCAAGACCTGTACAAAACAATAAATTTCTTCCCTTTTTACGCTTTTACGCTTCGCTTCCTCGTACCTCGTTGTTGCAGGGTAACGCTCAATGCCATTAAATTAGGCCATACGGCACATGCAAAAATAATTTAACCACAGATAGAAAGGATGCACACAGATATGAAAATCCGTGTTTATCTGTGTGCATCTGTGGTTAAAAGCTCTTAACTTAATGACATTGGGCGTGCGCTAGCCTTGGTGAATTGACCAACTGTCTGCCCGGAACTGAAGCTAAATTTATAACTAAAAGCCGAAGTTTAGAACTACTGTCCGGCAGAATTACGTCCGCCGAAACCAGAGCCTGGATATACACTGTTGATGATTGCTTCAACGTCATGTTACAATTGCACAAACCCTTTTGTTGGTGGCAGTATTATTTTTTGGCTGCGATAATTGCAATGTCATTTACCACCTCATTTATTCCATTTAGTTTATCTGTCGGTATAAACATTCCATTTGCTAAAAGAATTATGGTCAAATTTTTATTGGTGAATTTTCTAAAAGCTGTTGATACACCACCTGAAAAACCATAAGAAATGTCATCGTTAAGTTTTATCAAATCTAATCCGTAGGTAAAATCTCTCTTTATTTCATAATTAAACGGAGTTAATAATTGAGTTTTCGTTTTCTCAGATATAAATTCGTTATTATCAAATTTCTTATTCCACTCAATAAATGAATTTAATGTCATATTCAGCGCTGCAGCACCATATTCATATTCAGGAAAATTCCAATTTCTTTTTAAAAATTGATTACTGTTGACTGTATTTACATAGCCATAACTTAAATTTTCAATTACTTTCAAATTATTACCTTCAAAGATGACTGATTTTAATGACGATGGAAATTGTACTTCAATTATATATTCACTTAATTTTTTTCCAACTACTTTTTGAAAAATTCGGTTTAAAAGCCAAAAGTTGGTTTGATTATAGTCGAATTGTTTTCCTGCAATAAACTTCAGGGTATCCCCATATACTTTTTGCTTTGCGTCTTCCTCTTTATCGTTTGTATAATTCACTATATCGGGTAACCCTGATGAATGAGTTAATAAATTTTTTATTTGTACTTTTCTCCAACTATTAGGCAAGTCGTCTAAAAAATCCGAAATGTTATTATCCAAGGATAGTTTACTTTGCTCAATTAATTGATAAACTGCTATAACGGACATTACTTTTGTGGTGGAAAATAATGGAAACAAAGTTTTGTCTGTTACAGGAACTGCCATTTCAATATTTGCAAGTCCATAATTTTTTTTGTGAATTACTTCCCCATTCCTAATTACAGCCAATGCTAAACCTGGAATATTATATTGTTTTTGAACTTTTACTATACAGTTGTCAATTTCTTTATTGATAGTTTGTGCTTTTCCGTTTATTGCCAAAAACGAACATAAAATTGATGTTAAAAAGAATAGATATTTCATTGAATGTAGTGATTGTCATTATTTAATTTTAAGAATATTGGTTGAAATTTTATCTACAATGTACCATTCGTCATTAAGTTTCATCATATTAAAATAGTCGGTAAAGATACGTTCTGGAATTTCTATCTCACATTTAGCAGAGGCAGTTCTTCCCGTAACGTTGATAGAAATAAGCCTTCCAAATGAGTTCTCTAATTTTGGACGAAGTTTAAATCTGCTCAAATAGCTTTTTCTATCAATTACAACCACTTCATTTTCTTTAATTGTTTTCAAGTTACAAGTGCTGTGCATTACTTTTCCAATTTTTGAGGTGTCTCCTGTCATCCAACCATCAAAATAGATTTCAATGGTTTGTTTGATTAATTCTTTGTCTTGTTGTTGAGCACTTAGCTTACAAGAAAGAAGACTCAAAAGTACGATGGTCAAAATTTTCATTTTATTCATTTTGTTTGTTTGAAGTTTAGGGTTTTCCAAATATTGCTGCCAAATAGCGTAAAAGCTGTGTTAACTGCTGATAAATTTTATCCTAATTATTTTTCTCGATCAATTCGATAATTTTTAAGGCAACACCATTTGATGATTGGAAATTTTGTCCCGTAACAATTCGACCATCTTGTTCGATGTAAGATACATTTCTCTTTGAAAATTTAAAAGTTCCCCCTCTTTCTTCTATTGTCTTCTGAATTAAGAATGGAAAGTGTTTAAAATATTCACCATCTTGTTTTTCAAAAGAATCAGGATAACCACTTATTTTTTTTCCTTCAACTAAGAATTTACCACTTTTAGTTTTCAAGTTAATAATACCAGCTGTTCCGTGACAAACAGAAGAAATAATGCCGTTATTATCTTCATATACCTGCATAGCAATGTGTTGAATAGCTGAATTTTCAGGAACATCATACATTGCACTTCCACCTCCAATATAATGTACTGCTTTGTAAATTTTGTAATCAATTTCTTTAGGGCTCATAGTATGTTCTACGGCGTACATAAAATCTTGATTATATAAATATTGCTTTTGCAAACTATCAGAGGTATTGATATAGTCCAAAGGAATATCACCTCCCTTTGGACTCACAAAATCAACGGTATAACCTGAATTTACAAAAGTATCATAAGCGTTTACAATTTCGGCAAAGCTATTTCCTGTTGAAATTGTAGAATTTCCGTAATAATGTGCATTGGAAACAATGAATAATATTTTTTTTCCGGATTTATTGCTTGCTTTGCTACTTGCTGATTTGCTAATTATTTTCCATTCACCCTGAATCTTTTTTAGCAAGAACATATCCATAAATTCTTGTTTTTTTTCAGGTATTAGAATTTCGGCTTTTGCAATAGCAATATCATTATAATATTCTATAGAAATAATTTTGCCCAAACGACCGTTAAATACTCCTTTATTGCCTTTTTGAAACCCTTTGACATATTCTGAAACTGGAACTACCCATAAAGGTTTTTCTTTGTGGCTTAGAAAAAGATTGGCTTCAGAATAAAAAGCCTTACTAATACTGTCAGGCTTATTATAAGATGTGCCATCAATATAGTTTTGAATACACTTCTCAATCAGAGACTGTTCGGATTGTGCAAAAGACAGATTTGATAGTAGTACAAATAAGATTGCGAAAAAGATTTTTTTCATAAACTTTGGATTTTAATGTTTTAAAAAATGTTTCGCAAAATTATATTGACCAAGTTTTAAATCATTCCAAGTTTATCATAATGGAGTACGGATGTATATTTTAGGAGTAAAAATTATTTTTTTGGTAATTAGAAGGCGTAGTACCTGTAATTTTTTTAAAGGAACTATAAAATGTACTGCTCGAATTAAATCCAGATTCAAAACCAACAGCATCTATCTTGAACTGAGTACCCACTCTTAATAGCCGTTTCGCTTCATCAATTCGGTATTCATTGATGAATTGAGTAAAGCTTTTATTCAAATTGTCATTAATGAATTGCGATAGTAATTGAGGGCGAATATTTAATTCTTTTGCTAAAATTGATAAAGTGAGGTCAGGATTAGTATAAATTTTTTTTGTTTCAAAAAGGATATTGATTTTTTCTTGAATTTCTTTTACTAACTTTTCATCTATTTTGTTTATATATTTTTCTTTATCAATCACCGGAATTGATGTTTTGTTTTTTGCATAATAAATAAGAAGCAAGGAAATGTAAAAACTGAAGGAAAAAGTCAAAGCCCCTGAAATATATGAAGTATATTTAGCTAAGGAATACGAAAGCCAGATTAAAAAAACACCACAAATAACTGACAATATCCAAGTTTCATGATAGCTGATTTGGTTGCGATTAGTTACTAACTTCTTGAAAATTTGTTTAGCTTCATAGATAGATAATATAATAAAAATAAACCATTGGATATTTATAAAGTAATAAATTACAGCTTTCCAAAGGGCAGGATTTTCCTTGTATGGAAAAAGAAAACCAAAAACACTTATAGCTATAATTATTAAAGTGAGACTATATTTTGCAAAAGAATAATTAAGATTTTGCAGTATTGATTTAACAAAAAAATATAATAGAGGACCAACTAAAAAACAAGCTGACAAACCTATTTGTAAATACGTTTTTGACAACTGCGGGTTGAAATTATAAAATACTGATTTTCCTATTCTTATACTTAAAGATAATAATAAAAGGCCTAGAAATAAATCGGATATAGTTTTGTTTCTCTTGAAGAATAAAAAATAAAAACCTAAAACAACACTGTTAAAAACACCTATAGCACTTAAGAAAAATAATATCTGATTGTTCATTAATTGGAAAATATACTTTCTTTTTGAATTGTTTGAAGTTAACGCCCCGAGGATTTGTGAAGTTGGCGGTTACGTTAAATTTTATGCAATATAACATTTCGCAGAAGATTAAATTCGTCGATTTTGCCAAACCCTGTTGGCTGGCTTTTATTGAATTCTTTGATTGATGTCTCCTAACCATTGTAATATATTTCCGTTTGGGGCAGATGCCTGAATTTGCGCAATGTCTCCATTTTCTAAAATGGAACCCATTTTTCAAGTTTGGTTACTGGGTTGGGGATTGGTTTCTCTTAAACTCACTTGGCCTCATGCCATATTTCGATTTGAATACCGTCGAAAAATAATTTGGTGAGGAGAATCCGACCATATAGGTGATTTCTGCAATCGTATACCTTTCATTGATCAATAGAAATTTTGCCTTTTTTAGCCTTCTGTTTATGATGTAGTCTGTTACGCTGCAATCCAGCAATGCCTTTACTTTTCTGTATAGCTGCACCCTTGAAACCCCCAGGGCTTTGCTAATCTCCTCTACACTGAAGTTTTCATTGCCTAGGTTCTGCTCTACAAGACCAGAAAAATCATTTACAAATTTTTTATCCAGGCTTTTTGAGATAGGTTGCCTGTTTCCGGAACTGATGTCGCTTGTGTAATGAGACTTTAGTAGTAGTCTGTTTTTCATCAGGTTCCTCACAGTTGCCAGTAGATATTCATAATTGAAAGGCTTTACGATATAGGCATCTGCCATACTCTCGAAGCCATTGATCTGCTGTTCTACACTGCCCTGTGCGGTGAGCAGGATGATTGGGATATGGGATGTACGAATGTCGGATTTGAGCTTCTCTGTAATTTTCTTTCCAGAAAGATCTGGCAATACCACATCGCAGATGATCAGATCTGGTACCTGCTCGTAGGCAGAAGTAATCCCGCTCTCTCCGGTATTTGCAATAAATACCTCGTATTCCTCATCAAATTTCTCAGCCAGATAATGCAGAAGGTCTGCATTGTCTTCGATTATCAATACCGACCGTTCCTTTAGTTCACGCAACAAATCATGGTTCTTTTCTCTCTTGAGATGCTCTAGTTCGCTCGTATAGATTTTTGCATTTTCATAAAGTTCTTCTCTTTCCGCCTGTTGGGTGTGCTTCTCTTCTTCCCGAAGGTGTGATGACCCAAGGGGCAAGGTGACGGTAAAGATAGTACCCTGCCATTTCCGGCTTTCTACGGTTAGGTCTCCATGTAAAAGATTCATCAGTTCCTTCGAAAGGGAAAGGCCTAATCCAGATCCTTTTCCTGCATTTGAGTCTGCCTGATAAAAATGTTCAAATATATGGAGGATTTCTTCCCGATCCATTCCAGGTCCATTGTCCTCTACTTTGATAGAGATATGAGCATCGTCTTTACTCACGGTAATATGAACCGTTCCATTGGCAGGAGTAAATTTTAGTGCGTTAGATATCAGGTTGAAAATTACCTTATCGAACATGTTCACGTCAAACCATACTGTTATATCTGATTCTTTAGTGAAAAGTCTGAGGTCTATGTTCTGTTTTTTTGCAGCGAGCTGAAAGGTCTCAATAATGTCCGCAATAAAATCTATAATATTGTTCGATGTTGATCTTATACGCATCTTACCATACTCAATCTTCCTGTACTCAATAAGCTGGTTGATGAGGCGCAGCAGACGAAAAACATTTTTATTGATCAGTTTCAGGTTTTTTCCTGCAAGGGCGTTAATTTTTTCATTATTAAGCAGATCTTCCAGGGGAGAGAGTATCAAGGTAAGTGGGGTGCGGAATTCATGAGATATATTGGTGAAGAAGTTCAGTTTGGCCTCTGTCGCCTCTTTAGCCTTTTCAGACATCTCAATAAGCTTATTACGCTGGTTAAGGATTTCCAGGTTATTCGCCTCCAGGTTTTTGTTGATCTTCCTGTTTTCCAGTAGGGCGAAAAAAGCCAGTCCTCCGAAAACCACAGAGAGCACCAGGGTTACCACGGTGACGTTTAATGTAAGCTGTTGGTTGTCAAATAAAGAACGTTGTTCAGCCAGGAGAGATTGTTGCCGTTCGATATCCCTCTGCTGGCTGCTAAATTTGTTCCACTGTAGTTTCATGAGCTGAACGTTCGATGAGTCTATCACCACAGACTGAAGGATATTTTCTTTGAGGATGGATTCTTTTCCAAGGATACGGAATGCTGTTGAAATTGCCTCTTTACCTCCCGTTGGATAAAGCATGCTGGCATCTATCACTTTGCCATCAATCATCTGGAGGCCGCCCCCTTGTCCGGGTAGCGCATCTATTCCAATAATGGCCACCTTCCTTTTTATTCCAAGTTTATCCAGTGCTTCTCTGGCTGCAGAAGCCATCTGGTCATTGTGCGCAAAAATTAGGTCCGTGGTACGCAATGTCTCCTTCATTTTCAGCAGCTCATCAATAGCGTGCGATTTTAACCAATCGCCATAGATCTGATTCGAAATTCTAATATTAGCGGATTTTTGGAGCCCTTCGGCAAATCCCCTCTGGCGCTCTATTGTGGGAGAGGAGCCGGGAAGGCCCATGATTTCCATAATATTTCCCTTCCCTTTAAGCTGACCGGATACATACTGCCCGGCCATCTTGCCAATTTGATAATTGTCTGCACCGACATAAGCGGTATAAGCCGAAGATGATGTTTTCCTATCGATAATAACCACAGGGATGCCACTATTATAAGCCTGCTCAACGATTGGGGTGAGCGGCCGGGCCTCGTTAGGAGATATAATCAACAGGTCAATATCCATTTTTAATAATTCTTCTACCTGTGAGATTTGTTTTCTATTACTGTTGTTTGCATCTCTATATACCAATGTGGCACCCGGATGCAACGAAAGCTCCATTTTCATCTCTTCCAGCATGGTTTTCCGCCACAGATCTGAGCCAACGCATTGTGAAAATCCTATAACGTATTTTGCTTCCTTTTTCTTGTCGCTACAGCCACAAAGAATAGCCGTTAGGATGACCATTATAAGTATCCTATGAAGGAGGTGAAGTCTTGCGGTCATATTTATCATTTTAATAGGGGCAGTGCCCAGGCACTGGTTGTATCTGGTTAGGATCCTGTTTGTAAGAAAATAATTCTAAAGATAATCAAATTTGAAACTTTAAGGAATTGGCGCTCGGCTGCGAGTGGGAGGATGAAAGGTACAGATGAATCAAAACCTTAATATTGATGTTTCAAAAGTGTAACCACATCAGATCAGGTAAAAATAATAAATTTTAATTATCTGTTAACCAGTAATTTAACTAATGTGTCAAGATTGTATTTTTTTGGAACAGATTTGTTATCCTCCCTTCCTGTTTTTGACCAACTTGCAATCCTTAACCAATAAATAAACCCTTATGAAAAAACATTCCGTCCTGGCTTGGTCCATGGTCGTAGCCCTAGGCGGCTTTCTGTTTGGATTCGATACAGCCGTTATATCAGGTGCTGAAAAATCCATTCAACAGTTTTGGAACCTTTCAGCATTTTCGCATGGACTTACCATATCTATTGCACTTATCGGTACGGTAATCGGCTCTCTGGTAGGATCACGCCCATCTGATTATTTCGGAAGAAAAAATACGCTTTATTTCGTAGCTGCAGCATATTTACTTTCCTCACTTGGTACTGCACTGGCAGATAATTGGTATATCTTTTTAGCATTCCGCTTTTTAGGCGGTTTAGGTGTAGGGATATCTTCTGTTACTGCACCCATTTATATTTCAGAGGTGTCTCCGGCACATAGAAGGGGCCGACTTGTAGGGCTTTTCCAGTTCAATGTTGTACTGGGAATATTGATATCCTATCTTTCAAACTATTTGCTAAGCCAGGGAGGAGAGGCATCCTGGAGATGGATGCTTGGTGTTCAGGCATTTCCATCCATAATATTCCTTGTGCTAATCTACTTTATTCCTGAAAGTCCAAGATGGCTTATACTTAAGCGTGGTGCATACGATAAAGCATTGGAAATCCTACGAATCATAAATCCACTAAACTGCGATGATGAGCTCGCCGCTATACAGAAATCCGGACAGGATATGCAGCGGGATAAATCTTCGGATGGACTTTTTTCGGGAAAGTACAACAGGCCTATTATTCTGGCCGTGCTGTTTGCCTTCTTCAACCAGGTATCCGGCATAAATGCCATCATCTATTATGCACCAAGAATTTTTGAAATGGCAGGGCTTGGTGCGCATTCTTCACTTTTATCAACTGTTGGTATCGGAATGGTCAATTTTATATTTACACTTCTTGCGATCAATATTATAGATAAAGTTGGGAGAAAAACACTGATGCTGATCGGCTCTTTCGGACTGATCATTTCTCTTGGGCTTGTTGCAGTTGCATTTCTGGGTGGCTCATCTGGTGGGTTTGAAATCCCGATTTATGTAATGCTCTTCATTGCTTTCTTTGCTTTTTCGCAGGGGGCGGTTATCTGGGTATTTATTTCAGAGATTTTCCCAAATCAGGTCAGGGCAAAGGGGCAAACACTCGGCAGTTCTACTCATTGGGTTATGGCAGCACTGATTGCATTCTGCTTTCCCTATCTGGCAGAGTCATTTGGAGGTGCAAACATATTTTTCTTTTTCTGTGCCATGATGGTATTGCAGCTGGTATTCGTTTGGAAGATGATGCCTGAAACAAAGGGGAAATCTCTGGAGCAGATAGAGACGGGAATTGTAATGCACTAAATAAAAACTCAAAAGACAAGATATGATCACACCTGCTATATGCTTTGGCGAAATATTATGGGATGTGCTGCCTGATGGGCGCATGCCAGGTGGTGCACCGCTAAATGTTGCCTATCACCTTAATAAGCTTGGCCTGTCCAGTAGTATCATCAGTAAAATCGGAGATGATGAAAACGGAGTGAAACTGGAGCGTTTGCTTGATGGTTGGCAAATTAACAAAAGCCTTCTTCAACGCGATACGATCCACCCTACCAGTGAAGTGATTGCCCGCGTGGGCAGTAGAAATGAGGTTTCCTACGAAATCGTGTTTCCTGTGGCATGGGATTTTATAGATCACCAGTCCATAATCGATAGTGCACTGAAGTCATCCACATATTTTGTATACGGAAGCCTGGCCTCCAGAAATACGCTTTCCAGAGAAACGCTGTTCAAATTCCTGGAGAGCGATGCGATAAAGGTATTTGATATCAATCTCCGCCCTCCTTTCTTTGATAAGAGCCTGTTGGCAAATCTGATGGAACGGGCTGATATCATAAAATTTAACGAGTCGGAACTACAGATGGCCCAGATTCTTTTTGGGGGAAGGTTTATAAATGAGAGAGAGCAGGTCCGTTTTATACAGGAACGCTTCAGTGTTCCAGAGGTAATTGTAACTAAAGGCGAATTTGGGGCTTCGTACTATAAAATGGATCAATCCTACCATGCCTGGGGATCTGAGGTAAAGGTTAACGATACCATTGGGAGTGGAGATTCATTTCTTGCAGCCTTCATTGCCAGTCATCAATTGGGGCTGGCACCAAAAACCATTATAAAAAATGCGATCGGAATGGGCGCTTTTATCGCCACCAAAAAGGGGGGCTGTCCGGAATATGAGGTTGAAGAATACAAAAAATTTATTGACGAAATATTTTAACTAAACATAATACTAACCAAATCTGAATTTTTATGAGAAAAATTTTCCTTACCTGGCTTTTTGCCTGTATGGTAACGGGCCTGGCATTTGGCCAGACCAGGGTAATCAGTGGCGTTGTCACCGACAATGAATCCATCCCTCTGGAGGCTGTAACCGTAGTGATCGTAGGTACCCAAAAAACGGTGACCACAGATGCTAATGGTGTTTTTAAAATTGAAGCTTCTGCCGGTCAGTCGCTTAGGTTCATTTATATTGGAGCTGAACCATTAACCATTCCGATTACCGCAGAATCGGCCAATCTTAAGGTCAAACTCGACATCGCGATCAATAAGCTCAACGAGGTCGTGGTTACGGGTTATCAGAAGGAACGCAAGAAAGACATCACCGGAGCGGTGAATGTGGTTGATGTTTCAAAGATCAGGGATATCCCTTCAGGTAATGCTGTAAAGTCTCTTCAGGGAAGGGTTCCAGGGGTACTGATTACCACCGACGGTTCTCCAACCGGTCAGGCAACTGTAAGAATCCGGGGTATTGGAACCCTGGGCAATAACGACCCGCTTTATGTAATCGATGGCGTGCCAACCAAAAACGGGTTGGAGCAGTTAAACCAGAACGACATTGAATCTATTCAGGTGCTTAAAGATGCGTCATCGGCTACTATTTATGGCTCACGTGCAGCGAATGGTGTAATCATCATCACTACAAAAAAAGCCAAAAAAGGCTATTCAAAGATCGACTTCAATGCCTCGACATCCATTCAGAATTACGCCACCAAACTTAAAACGCTTAATGCCGAGGAAAGAGGCCGTGCCTATTGGCAGGCGGCGGTAAACGATAAGGCCAATCCCAATAATAACCAGATTTATCAGTATGACTGGAACAATAACTTTAACAATCCAGTGCTTAACCGTGTGATCTTTCCAGAGTACATCGATGCGGCAAAGACCATGAGGGCTGCAGATACTTACTGGTTTGATGAGATTGCACAAAATTCGATTATCCAGTCCTATGATGCAGCCCTTTCCAATGGCGGTGAAAAGGGAAACAGTCTTTTTTCGGTGGGTTATTATGATAATAAGGGTATCGTAAAAGAGTCAAGAAGCCGAAAATATACGGCAAGATTCAATTCTGATTACAATTATCTAGACGGCAAGTTAAAGATTGGGGAGAATTTTTCAGCAAGCTACATTAAGAATGCTCAGATCCCTACAAGCGATATCCTTTTTGCCTCGCTCGTACAGCAGCCTATTGTGCCGGTACATACCACAAGCGGAGGCTGGGGAGGCCCTGCAGCAGGAATGACCGATAGACAGAACCCGGTTAGACTTATAGAGGACAATAAGCAGAATACTTACAATTTTTATAGGCTCTTTGGAAATGCATACGCGGATTACCAGATCATTCCTGGACTGAACTTTAGGACAAATTTTGGTGTAGACTATAACGGTAGCTATCAACGTTTGTTAAAGAAATCATATGTTTCGGGCTTTTTGGCAGATCCTGCAAACCAGGTGAGCAATGCACAGACCTATCAGGGTAATATCATCTGGCAGAATACCCTTAACTATAAAATCACCAAGGATAAACATAACCTGGCAATACTTGCTGGCCAGGAATACATAAAGAACATCAGTCAGGAGTTTTCTGCAAGCAGACAAGGGCTTGCGCTGGAAAATATAGATTATGCCTACCTTAACGCAGGTAGCTCAAATACCCTCAACGGGGGAAGTGGTGCAGGAAACAGGCTGTTGTCTTATTTCGGTAAGGTAAACTACAGTTACAACGACCGTTATATCGCCTCTGTAACTTTGAGAAGAGACGGTTCTTCGCGTTTTGGTAAAGATAACCGATATGGTACTTTCCCTGCTTTCTCACTTGGTTGGAGAATGAGCGAAGAAAAGTTTATAAAGGATCTGGGTCTGTTTTCTGATCTGAAGCTTAGGTACGGCTGGGGCCGGTCTGGAAACCAGGAAATCCCCAACAATGCCACACGTTCGCTATACTCTGCTATTTACGGGACTGACCCGACATGGGACTTTGATAAAGGTACTGCATATGATATCACAGGTGCAGGCACAGGTCAGCTGCCCTCTGGTTTTAGCCTTATCCAACAAGGCAACGACAACCTGAAATGGGAATCGTTAAGAGAGTCGAATTTTGGTTTAGACTTTGGTTTATGGAACAATAAGCTTACTGGTTCTGTTGATTATTTTATTAAGAAAACCTCAGATATTCTGATCAGTCCCGCTTACCTGGCAGTACTTGGAGATGGAGGGAACAGTTACAGTAATGGGGCTTCGCTCCAGAACAAAGGGCTTGATGCTATTCTTACCTACGAAGATAAGATTGGTGATGATTTTAGCTTCAGCCTGACGGGGAACTTTTCGCTCTACAGGAACAAGGTGACCTATCTGCCTAAAGATGTACTGGCTTCCTATCCGGGCAATGGTACCGACAAAAACGTACTCGGAAGGCCGATAAACTCCTACTTTGGATATGTTGCCGATGGCCTCTTTACCTCACAGGCAGAAGTGGATGCTTATGCCAGCCAGCCTGGAAAAGGATTAGGCAGGATAAAATATAAAGATTTAAACAATGATGGAGTGATTAACGATCTGGACCGCGACTTTATAGGCGACAATAGCCCTAAGTTTACCTATGGACTGAATGTTTCCCTTAGTTATAAGAATTTCGATATGAGTTTTTTCCTACAGGCCATCAATGTGGATGTGGTGAACGACTTTAAAACCTATACCGATTTTTCTTCGCTTTGGACAGGTACGAACTGGGGCAGCAGGACGCTTGATGCGTGGAGCCCTTCAAATCCAAGCTCTACTATTCCAGCGCTCACTCTTGTAGACCGCAATAATGAAGGCAGGTTTTCTACTTACTTTATTGAAAACGGATCTTACCTCAAGCTGCGCAACCTGCAGGTTGGTTATAATCTTAAAAAGGCACTGAATATGAAAATACAGAACTTCAGGGTATTCGTTCAGGGCAGTAACCTGTTCACCATAAAAAGCAAATCTTTTACCGGTACTGATCCTGAGATTCCCAATTATGGATTTCCTGTGCCAGTTGTTGGTACCCTTGGGGTAAATATTACATTGTAAAATTAGATATATCAAAAGATGAAAAAATTAATATGTACACTGGCATTCTTCGCTACCCTATTCTTCTCATGCGAAAAAGCCCTTGATGAGCCAGCACAGGGCGTGGTTTCAGGCGATGATCTGAATACTCCGGAGAATATTGATAAAATGGTTATTGCAGCTTATTCTGTACTTGGAAATGATCACTATACTTCTCCATATTCCAGTATGTGGCCGTATGGAAGCGTTCGTGGAGGAGACACCTATAAAGGAGGGGATGGCCCCGGAGACCTGTCAGAGTTCCATCTGTTTGAGACATTTTCCCTTAACCGGCCTGATAATGCACTTATTGACCAGCTTTGGTTCAGGCTATATGTAGGTGTCGGTCGAGCTAATGATGCGTTGAGAAGAGTTGATGCTATGTCTGCCACTGAATATCCCAATAAAGTTCAACGCCAGGGAGAACTTCGCTTTTTGAGAGGACATTTTTATTTTCTGCTAAAGATTCTTTTCAAATATGTTCCCTTTATCGATCAGAATATGGCAAAGGCCGACTATCCGTCCATTTCCAATAAGGCCTTGAGTAACGATGCGCTTTGGACGAAGATTGCAGATGATTTCAGAGCGGCCGTTACAGCGCTGCCGATAGATCAGAACGATAAGGGCAGGGTAAACAAAAATGCTGCAAAAGCATATCTGGCTAAAGTGCTGTTGTACCAGGCCTATACCCAAAGCGAAAATAACGCAGTAAGCGGTATTGATGCTGCTAAATTAAATGAAATAAACACGTTATGTGACGAGATCATGGCATCGGGCAAATTCAGCCTGAGCGCAGATTATGCAAACAACTTTTTATCTGCTTCTGATAACGGCCCGGAATCTGTTTTTGCCATCCAGTATTCAAAAGATGATGGTACGACAAAGGGGAGACTGGATTATGGGCATGCGCTTAATTATCCGATGAATCAGGAGTATGGATGCTGCGGTTTTAATGTGCCTAGCCATGATCTGATCAATGCTTTTAAAACAGGAACCGACGGATTGCCTCTTTTTTCTACCTACAACAATACGGATGCGGCAGCTTCGCTCGACTTTCAGAGCAGTTCATTCGATCCACGACTTGATCATACCGTGGCCAAACCAGGTGCACCTTTTAAGTATAAGCCAGCATTTGTATTCCAGCGCTCGTGGTCAAGAGCACCGGCTATTTATGATGCATTTGCCAGTATGAAAGAAGCAGTACTTCCAGATGACGCTTCTTTTCAGAAAGTCCCACCATTTATTGGAAGTTCGAAAAACTGGCAGATTATTCGCTACTCAGATGTGCTGCTTTGGAAAGCAGAAGCACTGATAGAACTGGGGCGGCCATTGGAAGCTGTTCCGCTGATCAATCAGGTTAGAAACCGTGCAAACCTAAGTCGTAACCTATTGAAAAATGCTGCGGGAAACCCAACTTCAAACTATAACGTTCAGCTTTATCAACCTGGGTTAAATTGTACCTGGACACAGGATTTTGCAAGGCAGGCCCTAAGATTTGAAAGAAGACTTGAGTTCGCTACAGAAGGTTATCACTTTTTTGATCTGGTGAGGTGGGGGATTGCTGCGCAGACTATGAACGCTTATTTTACAGTCGAAAAATCAAGGGTTGCCCATCTCGCAGATGCCAGATTTACGGCAGGAAGGGATGAATATTTCCCGATTCCATTAAATCAGATTAACTTTAGTAGCGGGGTATATAAACAAAACAACGGATGGTAATATTTCTAATGTCCAGGGAGTCTTCCCTGGATATTTGCTTAAATTTTAAAAAATACAACATGAAAAACAAATCTATAAGATCGGTGTTCTTTTTGCTTTTTTGCCTATTCTCTGTCGGTTCTAATGCCCAATCTACAGGAGGTGAAAAATACAGGCCAGCTTTCCATTTCTCACCAAAGGCACATTGGATGAATGATCCTAACGGAATGGTGTATTATAATGGCGTTTACCATCTTTTCTTTCAGTATCATCCCGGAGGTACAACCTGGGGGCCTATGCACTGGGGACATGCCACAACCCAAGATTTCGTTAACTGGGAGGAAAAGCCCATAGCACTTTATCCAGATAGCCTGGGGACTATTTTTTCGGGAAGTATCGTGATCGATAAAGACAATACCGCAGGATTTGGCAAGAACGCTATGGTTGCAATATTTACGCACCATAACCAAAAAATCGAAGAGGCCAAGACTGGCCTGCACCAATACCAAAGTATTGCTTATAGTAATGATGAAGGCAAAACGTGGACTAAATATAAGGGCAATCCTGTGCTTCCAAACCCTGGGATAAGCGATTTCAGGGACCCCAAGGTGATGTGGTATGAACAAGGCAAAAAATGGATCATGACCTTAGCTACAAAGGACAGGATCACTTTCTATTCTTCCCCAGATCTTAAAGCCTGGAAACGCGAAAGTGAATTTGGAGCCAATCTGGGCGCTCATGGTGGGGTTTGGGAATGCCCGGATCTATTTCCACTCAAAAGCAATGGTAAAACGGTATGGGTGCTTTTAGTTAGCATTAATCCCGGAGGCCCTAACGGAGGTTCTGCAACCCAGTATTTTATAGGAAACTTTGACGGGAATAAATTTGTGCCAAATTCTACAAAAGAGAAATGGGTAGATTATGGGACCGATAACTATGCAGGGGTTACCTGGTCTAATACCGGTGACAGGAAGGTATTCCTTGGCTGGATGAACAACTGGCAGTATGCCAACCAGGTACCTACCAAGGCCTGGCGTGGTGCTATGACAATTGCCAGAGATCTATCGCTCGCAAGTGTTGATGGAGTGTATTATCTTCGTTCGTTACCTGTAAAGGAAATTTCGCCATCATTAAAGCCTGTTTATAAGAAAGGACCTGTTACTATTTACAAGGAGATTGACCTTTCTGCATATGCCAAACCGCTGGATGGAAAGTTCAAACTCGATCTTAGCCTTGAAAATACTAGCGACCTGAATATAGTATTATCGAACGTTAGCGGACAAAAGCTGATTATTGGCTACGACAAAAAGAACAACAGTTACTTTATCGACCGGACACTATCTGGCGAAACATCATTTGAAAAAGGATTTGCCAAAAAACATAGTGCGCCCAGGTTACTGGCCGATAAGAAAATCAATATTAGCTTGATCCTGGATGTAGCATCTGTAGAACTTTTTGCCGATAACGGATTAACCGTGATGACAGATATCTTTTTTCCGGATAGTGCTATTAAAACAATCAAGATTCAAAGCAGTGGCGTTAGTAAGTTAAGCAGTCTTTCGCTGTCAAAGATTGACAAGAAGCAATAAAATAGTATAAGCGGTTGTATCTTAAATAAAGATTTGTAATCCTGTCCAAAGGACTCCTACGGAGAGGGTAATTTATTTTATAAAAATCAAAATAGATGAGAGACGTTTTTTGCAGTGATAGGCTGCGAAGAATCGTCATTGTGAGAAGGCTTTTTCAGCCGACGAAGCAATCTTAAAACGATCGCTACCAGCGTGCGCATTAAGATTGCTTCGTTCCTCGCAATGACGACCTTTCTATAGGATTTGTCTTATGATAAAACTTTAATCACCAAAGCCCTGGCAAATAAATATCCTGTAAGTAGTCATTGAAATATATATCAATGGCGTTTCACCGAAATTATTATTACCTTGTATTTTTAAGTTAATGTATATTTGTCGGACGAATGATCAACATTAATCACACGGATGAAAAGTCTTTATTGCTTCAATTGAAAAACGGTGATGAGCGTGCATTTGAAATACTATACAATAACTATAAATTCCGGATCGCCGGAAATTTATTCAAACTTCTCAAATCTGACGACCTGGTAAAAGAAATGCTGCAGGAGCTTTTTTTTAAAATATGGGAAGTGCGGGCACAGATTGATCCCGAAAAATCTTTTAAATCTTATCTCTTCCGTATAGCGGAGAACCTGGTGCATGATTATTTTCGGAAAGTTGCAAAAGACAAACGTTTACTGACTAAAATAGTTGCTTCAAGTTCAGAGCTTTATCTTCATGTTGAAGAAGATATGCTGAGTAAAGAAGATGCTCAAAAATTGCAGAACGCTATAAACCTGATGCCCCCTCAGCGTAAAATGGTATTTACACTCTGCAAACTAGAGGGAAAATCTTATAAAGAAGTAGAGGAGATTATGGGCATTAGTGCCAAAACCATCAGTAGCCACATGCTGCAAGCCAATAGGTTTCTTAAAACGTATTTTAGAGATTCTCCAACACTTACCATTTCGATAGTTTTAGGCATTTTATTCAAAGGCTTTTGATCCTGATCGTTATTTTTGGAAATTAATTGTTAATTTTTTATTAACTGACTAAGGATATTTTTGCTTAGCTCCGTATTAGCTGTAAAAATTGAACCTTGAAGCCATCCGATCAACTCCATATTCTCTTCAAAAAATACCTTAATAATAGCTGTAGTCTTGAAGAAACACAGCGTCTGATGAGTTATTTTCAACTTGATGAAGATCAGGAAGTGTTGAAAGATCTCATTATCGGCGCTTTAGAAATTGAGGACGAACGTTATGAAACTGATCCTGCCATTGCCGGGGTACTGGTTAAGGTAGACCGGGATCTGTTTGTTCAGATTCGGGAATCGGCACAAGCCATACCTGAAGGTAAAAATAAAACACTTAAACTCTGGTTACAAATTGCTGCTGTTGCCGCTGTTTTGGCCGTAGTATACATCGGTGTCTATTTCTTTAATAACCGATCAGAAAAGGTTGCCACTGTCCCTACAACACCTGTACATGATATCAAACCAGGAGATTTTGGCGCTACACTTACCCTTGCAAATGGCAGGAAAATTAGTTTAGCCAATGCATCCAAAGGTGAAATAGGAAGGGAATCAGGAATAGTGATCACTAAATCAGGCGACGGAACACTGCTGTACGAAATTGATGAAAAGATTTCTGATCCTAATGCTTCCAATACCTTGTCTACGGCCCGCGGGGAAACTTATCAGGTACGGTTGCCCGATGGCACGCTTGTATATTTAAATGCCGCTTCCAGCCTCACATATACCGCCTCCCTCATTGAAAATGGAAAACGGATGGTTAACCTCACCGGTGAAGGATATTTTGAAGTAGCGAAGGATAAGCAACATCCATTTATTGTAAAGACAGGCCGGCAGGAAGTAGAAGTATTGGGAACTCATTTTAACATCAGCAGTTATGCTGATGATGAAGTAGAAAAAACCACCTTACTGGAAGGAAGCGTGAAGCTCTCAGCATCGGGTAACTACAAATTGCTAAGACCAGGGCAACAAGCAAGGCTATCCGCTGGCAAAATACAGATTGGTGAAACGGATACCGATCTGGCTGTTGCATGGAAAAACAATGAATTTGTAGTCGAAAGTGAGCACATTGAAACGATCATGAAAATGATCAGTCGATGGTATAGTGTCGAGGTTGTTTACGTTGGTGAAAAAACCACTCAGCGTTTCAGCGGCAAAGTTTCAAGATTTGATAAACTGTCAAAGGTGCTTGAAATTGTGGAATCAACAGGGGAAGCTCGTTTCGATTTAAAAGGGCGAACCGTCTATGTATCAAAATAAACAAACTAAACTATTAATAGAATACTAACCTTAAACCAACCAGATGAAAAGAAGATTACACTAACTCAAGACATGTTAAACGAAACCAGGCCCCGATTAGCCATCAGGACCTGGCAAAAGTTTGGAACATTCAATTAAAAAATCAAACTAATAACCGCAGTCCTCCGTACGGTCCAACGCAAAAGAGGCTGCTTAACCAAACCGACTACTAATGTATCAAAATTCAAGGAAATTTGGTATGCCTAAACGGCTGTACCTTAAATTATTGCTAACTATGCGCTTAACCATCGTAATTATAATAGCGTGCTTTTTGCAGGTGAGTGCGTCGAGCTTTGCCCAAAAAGTGACTTTAACCAAGTCGAATGCTTCACTCCGATCTGTCTTCAAAGCGCTTAACCAGCAGACGGGTTACAATTTTTTTTATACGGACAATTTGTTGGAAAATTCGTCGCCAGTAACCATCAACGTTAAAGATGCAGAATTGTCTACTGTACTTAACCAGATTTTTGCAGCGCAAAACCTGGATTTTGTTATCCGTAACAAAACTGTGGTCATCAAAGCAAGTGAACTGGCCAGGCAGGAAGTTATTTCCGGTTTTGTAGGCGATGCTAAAGAACGTAAGCCCATCCCAGGCGTTACAGTATCGATCAAGGGAACAAAGTCTACCGTTCAGACGGATAAGAATGGAAAATTTACCATCAGTATATCAGCAGGTGCAACCTCTTTGGAGTTCAGATTTGTAGGTTATAAAACTGTTGATGTGCCCATCTCACCTAATTCGAATTATACCATTTACATGGAAGAGAATCAGGTTACGCTAAATGAGATGGTGATCACAGGGATGGTTGACCGGAAGGTAAATACCTATACGGGAGCTGCCAAAACCATAACTGCTGCTGAGCTTAAGGCGGTGAGTCCGGTAAATATTTTTGCCGGCATTGCTGCGCTTGATCCATCTTTCAGAATGATTCCGAACAACAAGATAGGCGGGAATATCAACGCGCTTCCGGAAGTGACCATGCGTGGGCAAACGTCTTATCCAACCTTGGGTTCGGAACTTGTTGGCAACCCAAATACGCCATTATTCATTCTTGATGGATTTCAGGTTTCTTTACAGGCAATCGTAGACCTGGACATGAATCAGATTGCGTCGGTAACTTTATTAAAGGATGCTTCGGCCACTGCAATGTATGGCTCTCGTGGAGGTAACGGTGTGATGGTAGTTACAACGATCCTGCCACCAAGAGGAAAAGTTGAAGTTTCCATCACCAATAACTTCACTTTATCATCCCCTGATCTTTCTGTTTACCATATGCTGAATGCGGAAGAAAAATTGGACTTTGAACGTCGTGTTGGTTTTCTAAACAGTTATAGAGGGCAAGCCATTAATGCCGAACGATATAAAGCAGTGGTGAGCGGTGTTAATACAGACTGGAAATCTATTCCTGTTCAAACAGGGATTAACAACAGAACCAACCTTTCATTACGTGGGGGCGACCAGTCTTTAACTTTCAACCTTACTTTTAGTGGAAATTTTTTACAGGGTGTAATGAAGGAACAGGACAGGAAAAATTATTCTGGAAGTTTTACGCTGAGTTATAAAACCAATAAATTAACATTCCAAAACAACACGATTGCAACCCAGGTTATTTCTAATGACTCGCCCTATGGGGAATTTAGTCAGTACCTGGATTTGAATCCGTACTGGAAACCTTACGATGAAAACGGTAATGTAAACAAGTACCTGGAAAACATCGATTTGGGCTTCGGTGTAGGAAGTTCTGTGGTCTTAAACCCATTAATGGATATTAATTATAATACCATTAACAACAGAAATAAGAACTTTAATTTAAGAAACAATACCACTGTACGCTACGATTTTAGTAAATCATTATGGTTCAATGGCGCATTGGGAATCACAAAAGTGAACGGAACAATAGATAATTTCTATTCCGCTTTAGATAGCCGTTTCAATGGTATCGCAGATTTAAGTGCACGAGGTACCTATTCGAAAGATAACAGTGATGCCTTTACCATGGACGGAACAGGTTCTGTGAACTACAACCAGAACTTTGGAAAGCACGGCATTACTGTATATGCAGGATTCAGGCTTGCCAGCACAAGCTTAAATTCATATAATGTATCTACGCAGGGTTTCCCTTTCGATCGTCTGGACAATATCTTGTTTGCTGCGCAGTATTTAAACAGCAGGCCTACCGGAACTGAAAGTACAATTAACAATCTTTCCTATACCGGAAGTGCGAACTACTCTTATGATAACCGATATTTTACCGATTTTACTTATACAAGAGATGGCTCTTCTGCTTATGGAGAGAATAATAAATTTGGTAATTTTTGGTCTGCAGGTTTAGGATGGAACATCAATAATGAGAAATTCCTTAAGGACAGCAAAATAATCAACTTGCTGAGGATCCGTGGTAGCTATGGTTCTACAGGTACATCTGTACAAGATCCTTACGCCGCACAATTCAGGTACAATTTGGGTACATCGACTGGTTATTTCGGCGAAGTAGGTGCTTTTCCGGGCGCACTTGGAAACCCCAATCTGAGCTGGCAGCAAGTACTGAAGTCGAACATTGGTATTGCTTCATCATTTCTCGACAACCGTTTAACTTTTAATGCAGAATTTTATAATGAGGTAACTCAAAATGCGCTGACTACAGTTTCGCTGGCACCTAGTACCGGTTTCCCTTCGTATACCGAAAATTTAGGTAAGATTCAGAACAGGGGATTGCAATTCGACCTGGGTTATACCATACTATCTGAACCTCGTAAAGGCTTAAAGTGGAATGTTTCTGTAAACGCCGCCACTAACAAATCTGTACTGAAAGAACTTTCTGGTAAACTTAAAGCCTTCAACGCCGCATTAAATACGAATAACGCCGATCAGACTTCCGAAAATGCACAGTTCATTGAAGGTCAGTCTACCACGGCCATTTATGCGGTGAGGTCACTGGGGATTGATCCGGTTACCGGCCAGGAAGTTTACCTGAAAGCAGATGGTACCCCAACATTTGTGTGGGACGTTAACGATAAGACCTATGTTGGCGATAGCCGCCCCAAGTGGACAGGTGCCATCAATTCAAACTTCCTATATGCAGGTTTTGCCTTAAATTTTAGCTTCAATTATAATTATGGTGCTGATCTGTATAACAGTACGTTATTAAACCGGGTAGAAGCCGTTGATGCACGCAACAACGTAGACCGAAGAGCGTATGACCTGGGTTGGACGGGACCTGGAAGTTTGAGCCCATACCGTAGAATTACAACCTTCCCAACACCAACGAAGCTTACTTCGCGCTTTGTTCAGCGTGATAACAACATTCAGCTCAGCTCAATTAATTTGAGTTATCAGTTCAAAACACCATTTGTAAAAAAATTAGGCTTGCAGAACCTTAGTGTTAGTGCCACAACGAACAACCTGGGCACCTTTAGCTCCATTGAAATAGAACGTGGTACAGATAATCCTTTTGCCAGAGAATATACATTTGGTTTGAGTGCAAGATTTTAAATTCAAAAGATAAATTCATATCCCAATGAAAAGAACAATATTAATTATAGGAATTCTGGCAATAGGTGCGATGTTTTCCGGTTGTAAGAAATTTTTGGATGTACAGCCCAAAACGAGTCTGCCTGAAGAACAGTTGTTTACTTCAGAAGTTGGTTTTCAACAGGCTTTATCAGGTGTATATGGCCAGTTGGCTGGTAACAATCTCTATGGAGATAACCTTTCTATGGGCTTCGTTTCTGCCCTGGCACAAAATTATTCAACACTCAATACGAACGCAGGTATTTCGCTGCAACAAACACAACTCCTAAACTATGCTTCAGCAGAAGTAGTAGGATACACCAATGCCATCTGGTCTTCCAGTTACAGTGCAATTGCTGCAGCAAATAAAATAATTGCAAATACAGAAACAAACCGTTCTGTACTAACCAATAATTCATATGCACAGCTGCGCGGTGAAGCCTTAGCCCTAAGGGCGTTTATACATTTTGATTTATTACGTATGTTCGGTCCCGAATATACTGCGGGTGCTAATTTAAAGGCCATCCCTTACAAAAAAGATGTAAACGAAAACGCAATTATACCTGGTACAACTGCTGACGTGGTTAAATTTGCTTTAGCCGATCTGAAAGAGGCTGCAGATTTGTTGCTAACGGTTGACCCGATCGTGACCAGCGATCTGCGTAGCAGGCGGAATAAGTTAAATTACTACGGCATAAAAGCACTGGAAGCAAGAATAAGATTATACAGTGGTGATAAATCAGGTGCTGCTGCTGCTGCAAATGTAGTAATCAGCTCAGGTAAGTATGCATTCGTAACCCAAGCTGCGGCTGGTGCCATTAGCTCAGGATTGGTGGTACGCGACCGCCTATATTTCAATGAGCAGGTATTTATGATCAGGGTTAGAGATATATTGCCAACTGTACAGCGTTACTTCAGATTTAGAGGTGCTTTAGATCAAACCCTTACGCGTACCCCTGCTAACTTTGCTACATTGTACGAAACTTCATCCGGTGGTGGTACAGATATCAGGTTTGTTTACCGTTTAGAGCAGGATGGAGGAAGCTTGTTCCCATCTAAGTTCTGGCAAGCCTCTACCGCTACCACTACAATTACCGATAATTTATTAGATCAGTATGTACCAGGCATACGTCTTTCAGAAATGTACTATATCTTGGCTGAAACTGCAGAAACACCAGCTGCAGGCGTTGGTTATTTAAATACGGTGCGCCAAAATAGGGGGCTTTCCAATCTGGCAACAACGCTCAGCGCTACCGATCTTACAGCTGCAATTACCAAGGAATACCAGAAAGAATTTTATGCAGAAGGCCAGTTGTTTTTTTACTATAAGCGTATTAAAGCACTAAGAATGCAATTTCGCAACATCAACATGACACCAGCGGACTACAAACTCCCGATTCCAGATGCTGAACTTCAATTTAATCCGAATTATGGAAACTAATCAAACTCGTATTATGAAATACTTATCATATATATTGATAGTGGCCTGTCTTTTTTCATGCAAGAAAGAAGCAGTCGAAAGCTATCAGGGAAAGGATGGCATCAGTTTCTTTGCCTACACTTACGAACTTTTGCATACCACAGCGGTAAGAAGCTACTCTTTTGCCTTGCAAGCAACTCAAAAGCAAAGAGATACCCTATTTATACCAATGCGCATTACCGGGAAGTTATCCGATCAGCCACGTACGGTATTGCTGAAAACGGCCCAAGGAACTACCGCAACTGCAGGCGTAGATTTTGAGCTGAAAGAATTCACCGTTCCGCCGGGAGCATCCACATTTAATTATCCGTTGATATTGATCAATTCTACCGGAATGGCCAGTAATGTCTACAGGATTGTACTGGAGCCAGCAGAAACAAAAGACTTTACTCTAGGTACTCTTGGCCAGACACCTGGTATTAATGACATTACGGAAGAAAACTTCCGATACCTAAAGATTGATGTAACCGGCCAATACATTGAGCCAAGTTATTGGATCTATCTCCAGGCGGATTTCGGGGAATTCAGCGCTGTAAAATACAAGTTCATGGTGAAGACATTGGGTATAACCGATTTTTCTTACGATAAGATTGGTTCTGACGGTGTACTGAACTTTCCGGTTACCCTAAGGAATGCACTGGCCGCTTATGAGGCTGCAAATGGTCCATTGTTAGATGAGAACGGTCAACAGATATCGTTCCCTTAATTTAAAATATTATGCATTTAAAATACTTTTTAAAGCTCAGTCCGATTTTTATTGTAATCATGTTGGCATTTGCTGCCTGCAAAAAAGACAATCAACAGTATAAATATGATCAAATCAATGATATTAAGATTACAGATGCAGTAACCGCTTTTACGGTTCCTCAACTGGATTCGCTGATCATCACACCAACATTGGCCCAAACAATGCCCGAAGGTGATTCATTTACCTATAGTTGGACAATTGATTCGACAACAATTGCTGAAACTAAAAATCTACGCATTAAAGTAACATTAAGTCCAGGCACTTATTCCATAATTTACAGAGTAACGAGTAATAAAAATGGTATTTACACGCTAAAGCGTTATACCATCACAGTAAATGGTGTTTATCCGGATGGCTGGTATGTTCTCAACAGCAAGGATGGAAAAGGTAAAGCTTCTTTGATCCGGACGGATGATGTGATTTTTGACAACCCAATGGAAGTAGCCAACAATAAAACCTATCCGGGAAAACCAATGGCTTTATATAATTTTGGAAAAGGTGGGTTCTTTTATTATTTCACTGATCAAAATGTATATCGCTTTAACATGAACGATTGGTTAGAACTTGGTGATAGAAGTTCGATACTTCCCGGTTTGGCAACACCGCTTCCATTTAAAACTGCACCGGCATTTATCATGAATACCTCAAAATTTGAACAATATATCGTTGCAGACGGCAGTCTGTATGTTGGCGTTTCAGGAACAAACTCAGAAAATCTGAAACCCTTTTCACAACGCATTCCAGGTAATTATGATTTATTCCCAGGTGTTTTTCCAGGCAATTTTAACACTACCTATTTTTACGATAATGCAACAATGAGTTTTATGCAGATGGGAATTTTGTCAAGAGTCCTGGAGCAATCGCCTGCAACACCATCGAGACCTTTCGATATGGCAAATGTAGGTAAGAAAATGATTGCCTATGATCGTGGCGTAACAACCTTGTCCCAGGAAGGTATTGAGTGGTATTACATCATGGAAGACAATAATGGTCGTTACCTGATGTCATTGACTGGCGACTCAGACAACAGTTTCCCTGGAGTTAACCAAAAAATGACGAACAGTCCGGAAATAGGAAGTGCAACTAACTTCGCAACCTCATCAATTTTAAAACAACTTTATTACACTGTTGGCAACAAGGTTTATTTGTACGATATGCTTGCAAACGCCGCACGTCTGATTTACACGTTCCCATCAGGATACGTAATTAAAGACATTGAAATGTTGCGTAGCACCAGTAAACAATTGGTAATCGGTGTTAATAATGGTGCAACGGGTGAAGTTTATTATTTCAGCATCAATGGTCAGGGGGAATTTAGTAATGGTACTTATGCCAAGAAATTTACCGGCTTTGGTGAAATTATACAAATTGCCCCTGCCAGAGATAACCTGTAAACACCCAATTGAATTATATTAATTATTTAACAAATACGATAATGAAAAAAATAGTCCTGCTCATTGCAATCCTGACTATCGGAAAGTCTGCATTTACTCAGCAGGCACAGCCGGCATATAAGGCAAGTTTAGATTCTCTGAAGATCTTTATTGATCTCTCAGAAAAAGAAGCCATTCTTAACCGTTTGGTCAAAGCCCATCCGAACGACAATTTTGACCAATACAGAGCTAAATTGGCCGAAAACTTTGTGATTGCAAAAAACTCAGCCAAGGCTTTACACTACTTCAACCAGATTGAACAGACCGCAAGGATCATGTATGTTGAAACAGTTGCGACAGGCATTATGACCTACGATTTGAAAGCTGCTGAAACATTAGTTGGACAAGAATTGAATAACCCAAAAAATGCGAAAGAAGAGCGGTTATTTTTGTTACAACTATATAGTCAGGTGGCAGATAAAATGGGCGACCATAACAAAGCTTTTGCCGCCATTAAGGAGTGCTATGAGCAGGCCGCCAGAAAAAGTGCAGGATTAACCGCGCAATATTATTATTTGATGAGCAAAACAGGCAGGTACCAGGAAGCGCTTCCAGAGCTGGAAAAAGCAGTTTTGTTAGGCTTGGCCGATGATGATTTTAAGAATGAACTGAAAAAGGCCTATATAAATGTGCATCCGGGAAAAGATTCAAATGCTTACCTGGCTACTTTAACCAAGCAGTTTGACGACAAATATAAAGCAGAAATAGCAGCCAAAATGATAACGGAGCAGGCACCTGAATTTAAAGTTAAAGACATAAATGGTAAAGAAGTATCCTTGTCAGACTTTAAAGGAAAGACCATTGTTCTCGACTTTTGGGCAACCTGGTGTGGGCCCTGTAAAAAGTCGCTTCCAGCGATGCAAATGATGGTTAATAAATATAAAAACGACCCGACGGTAAAGTTTCTGTTTATACACACCTGGGAAACGGTTCCAAACCCAAAACCTGATGCTGTAAATTACTTGTTAACCCATAACCTGGATTTGCCTTTGTATATGGATACTAAAGATCCCGTTACAAAAAAGAATCCTGCAGTATCGTCATTTGGCGTCTCAGGAATCCCCGCGAAGTTTATTATTGATGGCAACGGTAAAATACGTTTCAAAGAGCTGGGATTACTTTGGCCAAATGAGGTTGCTGTCAGGCAACTTTCAGCCATGATAGAGATGTCCCGTTAAAATTTAATCACCCAAAGAAACTCATAGAAAACAAACTGTATGAAAAAATTATTTTTAATATTCCTGCTGCTGCCTTTTATTGGTACGGCCCAAGTTAAAGGCACACATTTTGAGCATGGACTTTCCTGGCAGCAGGCAAAAGATAAAGCTAAAAAAGAGAACAAATACCTTTTGGTAGACTGCTTTACAACCTGGTGCGGCCCCTGCAAATACATGGCCAGTACCATTTTTCCGCAGGAAAAGGTCGGTGAATTCTTCAACAAAAACTTTGTAAATGTTAAGGTACAGTTCGATCAGACCAAAAATGACAGCGAAGAAGTTAAAAGCTGGTATGCGGATGCCCAATCGATGAGCAAAGAGTTCAAGATAAATGCCTATCCTACCTTCCTGATCTTTTCTCCACAGGGCAAGCTTGTACACCGTATTGTAGGCGGCGGTGAGGCGGATGAATTTATCGCTAAAGCGAAGATGGCGCTAAACCCAGAAACCCAATATTACACGCTACTGAAAAAAAGCGAGTCGGGAAATGCTGCTCCTGAGACCCTGAAACAGTTGGCAACTAGTGCCGAGGCCGCCTATGATGAGGAAAACTCCGAAAAGTTTGCCAGCGCTTACATGGCTACACAAAAAGACCTGTATAGCAAAGAAAACCTGGAGTTTGTGAGCAAATACACCAAAAGCAGCCAAAGCAAGGGATTTGAGCTGATGTTAAAAGATCCTGAAAAAGTAGATGCCGTTCTGGGAAAAGGAAAATCAAATGAAATCCTGGGTTCCGTTATTCTGGAGGAAAATATTTATCCCGGACTTCGAAAATCCAATGCTAATATAGATTCACTGGTTGCTGCCGCACAAGTGAAATATCCAACTGTAGACATCAGCAAAGCCACCGAACTGATAAAGATTCAGGTTTTTCATGCCGAAAAAAAATGGGATAAATTTCAGCCGGCATTACTAAGCTATATGAAAAAATATGGTGCCGAAGTGACCGCTGATATGTTGAATTTCTTTGCATGGGCGGTTTTTGAAAACTGTAAAGATACAAACTGTATTACTGAGGCGCTGAGCTGGAGTAAACGCAGCGTGGATGAGACCCAAACTAAGGAGCCTGCCTACCTGGACACCTATGCCAATCTGCTGTATAAGCTGGGCAAAAAGGACCAGGCGATTGCCATGCAGCAGAAAGCGGTGGACCTGGTTGCAGCCGAAAATAAAGCAAAATACCAGGTTACCCTGGAGAAAATGAAAAAAGGCGAATAAACCTTTAAGATTAAGTAAAAGGGATGTAGTTTATGACACTGCATCCCTTTTTTATTGTGTCCTGACATAAGCCTTAGCAATAAGGCTGTCCTGTAAGCAAGCACCTCCATGCCGAAATAACGCCGCCAACTTATAATATTAATTATAGTTATTCCTGAAAATATTTTTTAAATACCTAAGTATCAAAGTTGATGTCAGGTGTCCTTATGGAAATCGGCTCTCAAAATCTGATCTACAACCAACTAAAATCATCCTTATGAGAAAACTTTTACTTTACCAGCTAAAACTGATGGCAAAAAAGAACCTGATTATTTTCTTTTTTGCTTTTCTGACTTTTATGGGCGCTCAGAAATCAAGAGCGCAGATACAAACCTTTGTTCATCCGGGTATTGCGCTAAACCAGGCTGACCTGAATCAGTTGAAAGCCAACATTACCCAGGAACCTTGGTTGTCGGCTTACAACGCATTTAAAAATGACGGCAAGTCTAAGCTAAGCTATGTGATGGCAGGGCCATACGCTACGGTAAGCCGTGCTCCGCACCTAAATAACAATGCATGGATAAACGATATGGTTGCTATCCGTAACCTGGCCTTTATGTACGTTTTTACCGCAGATAGTGCCTATGCCCGAAAAGCAACCAATATGCTGGATGCCTGGGCAGTTACCAATACCACCTGGGGAGGCATTGAATCTATGCTGGATATTGGCGATTATGCCCAGTATTGGGGGGTAGGAGCAGAAATTCTGCGCTATACTTTTCCTGGCTGGACTGCAGCTAATACACAGCATGTAGAAAAATATTTTTCTGAAGTTTTATTTCCAACCTCATTTGTTCCATTTCCGTTGCGCGATCAAAACAAGGGAGCTATCCAATTAAAAATTGCCCTCGCAGCATCGGTTTTTTGTAATGATATTACCCGGTTTAACCAGTCGATAGAAGTATACAGGATGGATGCCGGTGGAGGTATGCGCAACTCGCTGCCCAATGGCGAAGTAGGAGATACAGGCCGCGATGACCACTGGCGTATACAGGCAGCTGCCCTGGCATGGGGCGCAGAAGTAGCCTACAAGCAGAAGGTAGATATGTTTGCCGAACTTGATAACAGGGTATTGGCTATTGGTGAGCTGTATCATCAATATGCTTTTGATGGGGCTAGCATGACCTATATCCCCTTTGGCGGTTATGCCAGTTATTGGACCAACTGGGGAATTATGCCGGGAGAAAGGCGTGGCGACATGACCAATATCATTCATAATGCATATAACAGGCGTAAGGGAATACCTACCCCTCATACCGATAGGATGCGGGCTGCTTTAGGTGGAGCAGGAGGAGATTTCTTGTATCTGAAATCATCCGATACTTCTACTGCGGTTATTTTGCCGCCAGTGTTTTATCCTTCAGAGCACGTGCAGCCAGTAAATAACCTAACCAATATTGATATTGGTAACCCCGGACTGGCAGGCAGCGCATCCTTCAATAACGGGATCTGGACAATAAAAGGTGCCGGAAATTCCACCAGTAATGCCTTCAGTTTTAGCTTTAAAAAAATGAGCGGCGATGCAGGTCTGGTTGTAAAGGTTGATAATATGTCGCTTACTACCGGAGGCTGCGGTGTTATGATACGCGAATCATTAGCGCCCGGTTCCCCTTTTTGGGATCTTTTTCTTGGGGCAAATGGCGGTATCGGAAGGCATGGACAGCCCAAAGCCCCCTGGTGGTTAAAAATTGAACGTGTAAACACACGCATATTTGCATACCACTCACAGGATGGCGTTAACTGGACGAATCTTAGTTGCTGGTATTCAGCAACCGGTTTCCCTGCACAACTGTACCTCGGTTTTTACACCATCTCTAATAATACATCGTTACATAATACAGCCACGTTCAGTAATGTAGGTTATAGCCAATCTGCACCGGCGGGATCTCCGGAGATTAGCAGTGCTACCACTGCCACAACTACCATTGGCCTACCCTTCAGTTACAACATCAATGCCAGTGCTAATCCTACAGCTTATAGTGCCAGCGGTTTACCTGCAGGGCTTAGCCTGGATGCAGCTACCGGTATAATATCGGGTACGCCTACGGCGCTAGGACAAAGTGAAGTAACACTAACTGCCACTAATACCAGCGGCAGCGGCACTGCAACTTTGATCCTGAAAGTGCTCAATAACCAGGCGCCTGTAGCACCCGCTCCGGTTACGGTATCTGTTGTTAATGGTACACAGATCAAACTGAGCTGGCCAGCTTCAGCCAATGCTACCAGTTATTCGGTAAAACGTTCGCTAACAGCAGGAGGGCCATATACCACTATTCAGGCAGCTATTACCCTCACCAGTTTTACAGATCCGGCTCCTGCACCTGAAGTAAATAATTATTATGTTATTACGGCATTTACAGGCAATATGGAAAGTGGTAATTCCAGCGAAGTTTTCGCATCTGTGCCTCCAGCAATTCCCAGCCGGCCTACAGTAGTTAATCAAAGCGACCGGATCAACCTTACATGGGATGCAGTTTTAGGCGCTGTTTCGTACAAGGTGAAACGTGGTACAGTAAGTGGTGGCCCTTATACCACCATTGCAACGGTTAGCACTTCCGCCTACGAAGATACAGCTGTTACCAGTGGCAGCCCATATTATTATGTGCTTTCTTCTGTAGGAAGCACAAAGGAAAGTGCCAATTCACCCGAAAGCTTTGGCGTTCCGGGCGCAAGTTCTTCGGTATGGAGCTCAACACCACTTACAGATTCGTTAAATCTGGCCAGCAACTGGATCGGAAATGCGCTTCCGGTAAATCCTGCCATATTAACATTCAATGCAACTACAGATTCACTACTGACCAACGATATAAACGGTATAATAGCATCGAGAATTCAATTTGAAACCGAAGCAAATGCTTATACTATTTCTGGTAATGCTTTAACGTTAAAGAACGACCTGGTTAACAACTCATCAAATCCCGAAAAATTAACCATGCCTATCATTTTGGGCGGACAATTAAATGTGGCTGCAAAAACAAACAGCATTGAGCTAAATGGCATTGTAAGCGGAACAGGAAGTTTACTTAAAACAGGAACTTCGGCACTTGTAATGTCTGGGGCAAATACGTATTCAGGTAATACAATTATCCAGGGAACAAGAGGTTATGCCTGGGGTTCAACTGATGGTATCCAGGTTATGGGTATAGGTACAGGCGCACCGAGTGCTCCAACCAGTGGCCCTTTGGGAACGGGAAAAATCATCATGGAAGGTGGTGCGCTGTATACCGGATTAACTACCGAAACGGCCACTTTGTATAACGATATTGAAGTTCCGGCAGGTAAAAGCGGATTCCTTTATGAGCGCCTGGGACATTTAAATTTATATGGAAAAATTTCGGGAGGTGGGGGACTATATAATGATGGATCTGATAACTATGCCACTGTTACTCTCTACGGCGATAATAGCGGCTTCACCGGGACTTTTATTACCAAACTGCGCAGTGGAAGCCACCGCTTGGCTTTTGCTGCGCCACAATCGGGCAGTGCGAACGCTAACTGGTTATTGGATGCTCAGGGTACAGATTGCCATCGGATTATGTTTGGTACCGGAGCCCTTGAATTCGGTTCGCTTTCAGGAAGGGGCGGTATCCGCAGTAATGTTGCAGGAACACCTATTATCAGGATTGGAGCATTGAATACCAATTCAAATTTTAGTGGAACAATGGCAAATGCAGCTGGTACACTTTCAGTAGAAAAAGTTGGAACAGGAATCCTAACTTTCTCAGGAAATAGTACTTTTGGAGGAACAACAACTATTTTAAACGGAACATTTTTATTAAATAACGGTTCTGCAGGTACATATAATAGCCCTATTATTGCCAAACAAGGCTCGTTAGGTGGAGGTGGAAAAAATACCAGTACGATAACCATCGGTACCGGTTCGGGTACTGGAGCTACATTAGTGCCAGGCACTGATGGAACCATCGGTACTTTAAGTACAACAGGACTTATTACCCTAAATACGGATGCAACCTATAAAGTTGATGTGAATGGTCCAGCTGCTACGTCTGACAAAGTGATTGCAGGCGGTGCTTCATTAAACCAGTCAAAATTGGTATTAAATAACCTTGTTTCAGGTTCATTGCCATCGGGTACAAACTTTACTATTTTAGACAATACGGGCGCTAATCAAATCAACGGTATTTTCAAGGATCTTCCTGAGATGTCACTTATTTCGGCAGGCAGCTATAATTTCCGTATTACTTATAAAGGAGGATCGGGTAATGATATACAATTGCTTGACGATAGAACCATTCCCATAACAATTATCAGTGCATTGGCCGATACTGCACTCATAGGCAAGAATTTTTCTTATGCGATTACCGCGCTTAAATCACCGACGAGCTTTAATGCCACTGGTCTTCCTGCCGGATTGAGTGTAAATGCTGCTACGGGTGTAATATCCGGAATTCCAACCGAAGCCGGACTTTTTAATGTTACATTAACCGTTTCAAACGAGACTGGAGCAGATACTGCAACCCTTTCATTAAGGATCCTGAATACTACAGTAGAAGACGTTCTGGTTGCCTCTGGCGATGCTAAGAGCATCATCGAATGGGATGCTATTCAAAACTTTAGTTATAATGTTAAGCGTTCGGCCACTTCAGGCGGACCTTATACCACCATAGCAAATGTAGGCGCTACAAAATTCATCGACACCAATATCAGCAATGGAACTTCTTATTATTATGTAGTTGCAGCGGTTGACAGCGTAGGAGAAATGCCTTCAAGCGCAGAAGTGCTGGCAACACCAAATGTGGGTCAGTTAACTTACCTGAAATTTGACGAAGCCGGCGGCGTACGGGGGATCGATAGCTGGGGAGCTACTCATGGCAGCTTAGCAGCCACAGCAACCCGGAACTCCGGAAAGTACGGAACATCACTTAAACTGGATGGGACAGCTAACGCTTATGCCACGCTTCCAACAGGAATAGTTAGCACTTTAAATGATTTCACCATTTCGACATGGTTAAAGATGGATGCCAAGACAAACTGGATGCGGGTGTTTGATTTTGGTACCGGAACCACTAAATATATGTTTTTATCAATTCAGGCAGGAAGTGCCAATGTAATGCGTTATGCCATTAAAAATGGAGGAGCGGAGCAGGTTGTAAGTTATAATTATACTTTACCGCTCAATACCTGGACCCACTTTGCCATTACCCAATCTGGCAATACTTGCACAATGTATATCAACGGAACTGCTGTTGCTTCCAATACGGGTCTTACAATAAAGCCTTCTGCTATTGGCAGCACAACGCTGAATTATCTGGGTAAATCGCAGTTTAACGATCCGTTGTTTAATGGTTCGATTGACGAATTTAAAATCTACAGCAGGGCCTTAACCGCTGCAGAGATTGCTCAAAATATGAAGGCGGGCCAGAATATTATATTTAATGTACTGGCAGAAAAAGGACAGGGAGATGCCGATTTTGATCCTGCTGCTACTGCAACATCGGGTCTTCCGGTAACTTATACAAGTTCAGATTTATCGGTGGCTACCATTGTGGATGGAAAAATACATATTGTAGCTGCCGGAACTTCAAACATTACCGCATCGCAGGCCGGAAATGCAGATTACTTATCAGCACCATCGATAACGCAGGTATTAACTGTTAAAAACATACAGACCATAAACTTTGCTGCCATTGCCCCGAAAGTTCTGGGTGATGCTGATTTTGCCCTTGAGGCCGCTGCTTCTTCGGGTATTCCTGTAAGCTTTAGTAGTTCGGACGAGCGTGTAGCTACAGTTATAAATGGCGTAGCACGCATTTTAAAAGCCGGAACTACGGTATTTACAGCCAGTCAGCCCGGAAATGAAACATACAATTCTGCCAGTGTTACACAAAACCTGACTATACTGCCTTTAAATTTAAAGGTTTTATCGGCTGATGGTGATAACGGACAGCAATCGAACAATGTAATCAGGCCAAAGCTAAAGATCGTAAACGGAGATACCATTTCAACCAGTTATAACATACTTACAGCCCGTTATTGGCTTACGGCTGAAAATTTTGCAGGCATTAATACCTGGATAGATTATGCCCAGATGGGCAACAGCAAGGTTAAAACCAAATATGTTGCGTTACCTCAGCCAAGAAACGATGCATATGGCTATATCGAATACAGTTTTGATGCTACCGCAGGAACACTTAGCGCTGGTGCCAGTTCAGGCATTATCGAATCGGGCCTTGCCAACTCAAACTGGGCAAACTTAACCGAAAGTAACGACTTTTCTTATCGTACAGGTTCTACCTACGCTGACAATAGCAAAATTTCCTTATACCGTAACGGAACCCTCATCTGGGGAAATGAGCCAGCGCTGATAACCGAATCCAAAAGTGTAAAAGTACTTACAGAGGGTAAAAGTGCTGGAAGCAGCACAATCAGCACCTATTTAAAGCTAGAGAACACAGGCAATACTCCAGTAGATTACAAAGATATTTCCATCAGGTATTTCTTTACCCCTGAAAGTGCAGCAGGCCTGAACTTCTGGGTAGACTATGCCAATTTGGGAGTGTCTAAAATTCAGGGGCAGTTTGTGGCTATAAGTCCGTCAATAGGCACTAATGGTGGTGCATATCTGGAACTGAAAGTAGATTCGAGTGCCGGTAAGCTGCATCCCTTAAGTGAAACAGGAAACATCCAGTACCGGATTGCCAAGTCAGACTGGTCAGCGTTTAACCAGTTAAATGATCATTCTTACCAGACGGGCAATTTTGCTGAAAATAACCATGTGTGTGTTTACTACAAGGGAGAATTGATTTATGGCACAGTGCCTACCGGTACAAATAACCAGTTGGCTATTACAGCACCGAAAGAATCCAACATTAATTTAGCCAGCAGTATCGTAATTTATCCAAACCCGGTAACAAACAACAGGTTTAATATTACCACAACTGCAAACCTGTTAAAGAAGGAAGTAGAAGTGAAGTTAGTAGATTTAACCGGGCGCACCGTGTATTCAAAATCTGCGGTTAACAATTCAGGCGATATAGAAGTGCAGTTACAGCGGCAGATATCTGCTGGGCTTTATATTCTGCTACTTAATAACCAGTATGCAGGCAAAGTGCTTATCAATTAGTCTTTGATTTAATTTTTATCCGTTCAGGAAGGGCGCTTTTAATTGATGCCCTTCCTGTTTTTAAGTATGGCCAGTGGGTATTTTAACTTACCTGTTAAAACTGCTTTGAGAAAGGGAATCCAGTAAAAATGCTTTAACGATAATAAGCGCTCATCGAAACTTAATGTGCAATCGATCCACATTTATATATCTAACACTATGAAAATACGATCAAACCAGGTGTCTACTAAAAAGTGGACTTTATTAATTCTGATTCTTTTGCATCAAGCAGTATCTGCTCAGTCTATAAACGGTATCCAGACAGATGCCAGTGCCAGGAACAATATTTACACTGCGGTACCATTCCTATTGATTACGCCACAGCCAAGATCAGGAGCAATGGGAAATGCTGGCGTGGCCCTTGATCCTGATGCCAATTCTACTGTTATGAATACATCTGCACTTGCATTTCTCACAGAGGGAGATTTCGGTATTTCCTGCTCTTATAGCCCCTGGCTCAAGCAGCTGGCCCCTGATATGAGTATTTCATACCTTAGCGGGTATTATAGGGTGAACCAGCGGAATACAGTATCTGCATCCATTAGGTATTTTTCTATGGGGGATATTAATTTCAGCGACGAAAATTTTCAGAATCTCGGTGTTTATAGCCCCAGTGAAGCTGCATTCGATCTTGGCTATTCGCTCAGGCTTGGTCCGGATTTCGCTCTTGGCGGAAATGTACGGTATATCAGCAGTAACCTTTTTGGCGGAGGAACAGTTAATGGAAACAGGGGCTCGGGAAAAGCCCTGGCTGTAGATATTTCTGCTTTTCAGAAATCGGATATAACGCTGGCAGGCACTCCTGCGGTTTTAAGCTTTGGCCTTAACTTGTCCAATATCGGCACAAAAATGAGCTATCGCAATACTGCCCAGTCTTACTTCCTTCCTGCAAATATGAAGATAGGATCTGCACTTAAAATAGGCGAAGGCCAGAACAAGCTTACATTATTGCTTGATTTTAATAAACTGATGGCTCCAACGCAGCCAATTTACGGCCCCGATGGGTATATAGTAAAGGGCCGGGATCCTGACCGTTCGGTGCCATCAGGGATTCTAGGCTCTTTCAGTGACGCTCCAGGGGGCTTTCGTGAAGAATTAAAAGAGGTTGGCATATCAACGGGCGCAGAAATGAGCTTCAAAGAGACGCTGTACCTCAGGGCTGGTTACTTGTACCAGCACCCCGAAAAAGCCAATACCTCTTACCTTACCCTTGGCCTTGGAGTCCATTATAGTAGCCTTTCCCTTGATTTTTCATATTTGGTAGGATCGGGTTATAATCCCCTTAGGAATACCCTGCGGTTCGGGATACAAACAAGGTTCAACAGGTTTAAGTAAATCTAAATTTAGGTTCTGGGTATATCATTTGGTGTTTATTATCTATCGGGCAGACCGTAATAACCTGGTTGAATTTATTAATGCATATTTTAGATGACACCCTTGCCAGAAACTATAAAAAATGAGCGCGCTATTAAGAGCACTGAATTTTTGGATAAAAGAATTATAGGTCACTAACTCACAATCATGACTATTGCCAAATTATATTTTTTGCCAGGGATAAAGACGATGAGTTATGAAAGTATAAATTGGATTTTCATGCTCATAAAATGGAGTTTATAGAGTATTATATAAAGATTTGTATGTCTATAAAATATAACAAAACTACCCCTGCTAACAGAACAAATGTTGCGACGATATTTATTATGATATATACCCTTACAAATTAAACCGTATGAAATTAAATTACCCTGTAAAAAGTGTGTTTTCGGCATGCCTGGCGTATGCAGCAATTGGAATCGGGTACACTTCCGAAGTACAGGCACAAACTGCAAAAGTGATCAAAGTTAAAACAGACCACTCCATTGCCAAGGTACAGCCCAATATGTGGGGCGTTTTTTTTGAAGACATCAACTTTGGTGCTGATGGCGGCATTTATGCCGAACTGATCAAAAACCGCTCATTTGAATTTGCAAAACCGCTGATGGGCTGGACTTTTCAACCAAAAAAACCACAGGAAGGCGAGATATTGGTGGTGAACCGGAAAGAGGCGAACACCGCCAATCCACGGTATTTACAGGTAAAAAAACAAACTGACGATTTTGAACTTGTAAACGAGGGCTTTAAAGGCATGGGCGTAAAAAAAGGCCTGCGTTACGATTTTTCTGTGATGTACCGTCAATCAACCCCGGGGGTTAAACTTGTACTCCTGTTAAAAGATGCGAACAATAAAGTTATCGGACAGGGAAGTTTAACACCTGATCAGACCGGTAGCGACTGGAAAAAACAGTCGGCAAGTTTTACCGCTACCGAAACCGATCCAAAAGCAAAATTTGCCATTGGGTTCCAGGGAAAAGGAAATATCGATCTGGATATGATCTCATTATTTCCCAGCGACACCTGGAAAAACCGTCCGCAGGGCTTAAGGGCCGATATGGTACAGTTACTTGCTGACATGAAGCCCGGTTTTATCCGTTTCCCTGGTGGCTGCATTATAGAAGGCACCGATCTGGCCAACCGTTATCAATGGAAAAAAACCATCGGCCCCATCGAAAACAGACAACTGTTGATGAACCGCTGGAATACGGAATTTGCACACCGCCCTGCACCTGATTATTACCAGAGTTTTGGTTTAGGTTTTTTCGAATATTTCCAACTGGCAGAAGATATAGGCTCTGATGCCCTTCCGATATTAAATTGCGGCATGGCCTGTCAGTTTAACTCTGCAGAAGTAGCTTCACTTGACGAACTCGATCCTTATGTTCAGGATGCGCTGGACCTGATCGAATTTGCGAATGGCGATGTAACTACCAAATGGGGGAAAATGAGGGCAGATCTGGGCCATCCAAAACCTTTCAATTTAAAAATGATGGGTGTTGGAAACGAAAACTGGGGCCCACAGTACCTGGAAAGGCTAGCGGTTTTCACCAAGGCCATAAAAGCCAAATATCCGGATTTTAAACTGATCTATAGCTCTGGCACCGGTCCTGATGGCGATCGGTTTGACTTATTGAATACCACTTTAAGAAGCAATAATGCCGATTTTATCGATGAACACTATTACCGCCCTGCCGATTGGTTTTTGAAAAATGCCGGGCGTTACGATACCTATCCAAGAAACGGATCGAAGGTTTTTGTTGGCGAATATGCCGTCCATGCAGACAATAGTATAATTGGAAGTAACCGCAACAACTGGCAAAGTGCCTTAGCTTCGGCTTCGTTGATGACAGGCTTGGAACGCAATGCCGATGTGGTACAGATGGCCTCATATGCGCCGCTTTTTGCCCATATCGATGCCTGGCAATGGGCACCCGATATGATCTGGGTAGATAACCTGAAATCGTACGGAACACCTGATTATTATGTACAGAAACAGTTTTCTACCAATAAAGGAACCGATGTGGTTTCGGTTACACTCGATGAGAAGAACATTATCGGTCAGGACGGACTTTACGCTTCTGCGGTAACCGATCAGACAAAAAAAGAACTGATCATTAAAATTGCCAACAACTCCGATCAGGCACAAAACATTGATTTCGACCTGGAAGGAAAAATGAAACTAAAGAGTAAGGCCACCAATGAGGAAATAGCCAGCAGCAACCTAAATCAACTCAACTCTTTCGAAAATCCCGAAGCGGTTAGCCCACAAAAAAGCGCTATTAACCTGAAAGGCAAAAAACTCAACATCACTTTAAAACCTTATTCTTTTAACGTTATCAAAATTCCATTTAACCAATAGATTTAACGAGATCATGATTCTTCGACAGGATTCGGATTTCTCACTGGTATTGCTGTTTAAAACCGTTCATATCAGATTATAATTTAGTTAGCAAAGGGATATCCCGGATGAGGATGTCCCTTTATATTAATTGCCCCCTTCTCCTCTAACCAAAGTACAATATGTGAAGCCACTAACTGAGCACATATTCATCCCGCAATACTAGACAGGAATAAATTTTCAGAAATAACCGGATCAGGAGAGTATAAGTTAGACCGCATTGTGTCTTACTACTAACCAACCAACTATAAACCAAATTTTATGAAGTCTTTATACCTAAAGAATCCTAAATCCGTGTGTTTAAATGTCTCTGTGACGTTTAAATTTTTTCTGGTTCAGGCAGAAACCCATGGGCATTTTGAACTGTACTTTTCAAAATCGCTGTGGCTTCTTCCCAAGATTTTCTGATCGGCCCCAACTGTTCCATTAAAGGAACATTCATTTGAATCAATTGCACTTATAACACATTTATTATGCGTTTTGTATTTTTTTTATGCCTTTGCATTTCTTCAGTTTCTGCAATGGGGATTAATCATTACGGGTGGATCAGGCAGGATACCACGGTAATCCAGAAGAGTTTAGCCCATATTTCCGCTAAAGATTCGCTCCAGAAGAAGGTAGCTAATATTGGCGGACTAAATAAGAGTGTGGTGAAATCTGCCCGGATATCTTCATTTCCAGGGGTTTCCCTACAACAATATTTAAAAGGACAGGCTGCCGGGGTAACTGTCCAGGAGCCAAGCGGTGAACCTGGAACAGAGCAACATATTTTTATACACGGTACCGCTGTTCCACTCTTTTCGGCGAAGGATATTTCTTCATCACAACCTTTGATTGTGTTAGATGGGGTACCATTAATTTCCAAGGATCATCCTTTTGCTTACGATATCCAACAGTATGATTACAACCGCATCGGTCCCGCTACTAATCTGCTTGCCGGAGTTGATCCAGAGAACATCGAATCAATAGAAGTGATTAAAGACCTGAGCGAGGTAGCCATGTATGGCCCAAGGGCGGCTAACGGCGTTATTCTTATCCGTTCTAAAAAACCACAGGCGAAGAAAACCATTAGCTTCAACTCCTATATTGGTCTGGCAACACGTGATGGGGTTAATACCCTTAACGGAGCATCTGAAAGCAATTTCAGAAAACCGTTTTATAGCCAATACGCAACAGAAGAGCAAAAACAGAATACTCCGGCTTATCTGCGCGATTCGCTGTACAGCATTTATTACGGACCAGCCAACTGGACGGATCTATATTATAAAAATGCCTTAATATATTCGGCAAATGCAAGTCTTGCCGGAGGCTCTGATAAAACTAATTTTCGGGCATCACTGGGAAATCAAAGGAATAACGGGGTGGCAGACGGAACCGGACTGAGCCGTTATAGCATTGGCTTTGTAATTAGTATGAAACCCCTGTCATGGTTAAATATAACTACATCAATTAACGGCAGTCAATTGGTACGCGATAGAAACAGGTACCTGCGCGACCGTTTCGCCGAAGAAAGGTATCTCCCGAATTTAACCAATCCAATTTCACCGAACAAAGATTTCTATGCCAACTACTTAGGTGAATATGATAAATCATTTGATAAGAACAAAACCAATATTTTTGATGGTTATACAGAATTTGATTTCAGTTTTGGTAAACTAAATATCACTTCCAGGTTTTCGGCCGACTATAATGAAGGTTATCGGGATATATTTTATCCCAGTACACTGCTTGAAACGAATAGCTATGTATCCAATTACTTTGGATATAACCAGCGCCTGACAGCAGAAAATATAATAAGCTATTCATTCGACTGGAATAACGTTCACAAGCTTGATTTACAGGCAGGCCAGACATTACAGTGGGATACTTACCATTACAACTATGGATACGCTTACAGAGGTTCCAGTGATTACATTAAGATCAATTTACTTAATGATCCTAAAAATCCGCTTACCGCTTTCTTTTCGTATAACCCCAACACCGGATTTCTTAATACGTTGATGTACAGGTTTTTGGATAACATTCAAAACAATCTGATATCCTTCTATGGAAAAGGTACTTATAGTTTTAAAGAAAAATACAGTCTATCAATAATGCTTAGAACAGACGGCTCTTCAGCAGCCCAGCCCACAAGCCGCTGGTTCTTTTCGCCGGTGGTTTCTGCCGGATGGAACCTGAAGAATGATCTGTCACTTCAGGGTAGCAAAATATCCGAACTGAAATTACACGCAAGTTATGGCCGTATAGGCAGGGTGCAACTGGACGATCGTTATGCCGCAGGCCCTCAATATACGGTAGATATCGGTTACACCGGTGAGCCCCGTGTAGGAACCTACTCTGGTGTGGCAACGCTAAACAGGCCTTATAGTTCGGGATGGGTTGGATATAACATTCCATGGGCTTACAGCGAACAGATCAACATTGGAGGAAACATTGGTTTTTGGGGCAATAGGTTAATGATTGCTGCCGATGTATACAGTAGATCAGATAAAGATCAGCTGATCGGTGTGCCTGCCTTTGCAGAATATGGTTATACGCAATCTTACCAGGCTGGAATGAATATCAACAATTCCGGAATTGATGCTACCATCAACGCCAATATATTCCCCAGTTCCAAAAAACTTCAATGGAATTCATCATTAAATATCAATTATAACAGAAACAGGCTAAAATCATTACCGGGCGGACTTCGTGAACTTGTAGTGGGAAACCGCTTGCTACAGGTTGGAAAGGCTGTAGATCAATATTGGCTGCTGGATAATGGCGGCATTTACAAAAGTGATGCTGAAGTTCCTGTAAATCCTAAAACGGGCCTGCCCCTTAATTTTCAAGGGATTCCACTTAAGGCTGGCGATGCCATATGGAACGATCGCAATGGCGATTATACCATTGATGATGCAGACCGTATACTAACAGGCCATTCTCTTCCATTAGTGTCGGGCGGGTTTAACAATGATTTTAAATATGGTAATTGGACGCTTGGACTGAACCTTTATTATAATCTTGACCGGAATATCATCAATCAGGACATGGCAAAAAGATTCGATTTCATCAATCAGGAAAGTGCCAACGATATAAATTCGGTCAAAGAAGTTACATTTTGGGAAAAACGCGGCAATTATAACAAATACCCGGTTTACAATCCCTGGAGTAGCGCAGTGCCGTACCGAAGTGATCAGAATCTTTTTCTCGAAAACGCGGCTTTCCTGAAATTACGCTCAGTATCTGTAGGCTATGATCTGAAAGACTTGCTGAAACGTAAACGCTCGAAAATTGACAGGTTATATGTTTATGCTACGGCCAATAATCTATTCACCCTTACCCCTTATACAGGGCGCGATCCCGAACTGACAGACTATGCAGGCTACGATACTGGCTACGGACTGCCTATTCCAAGAACTTTTACACTTGGAGTGAAAATGGAATTATAGCAATTGGAACTAACAAAGACTTAAAATTAAAGAAATGAAAATTCGCAATTTAATCGTATTGATTGCCGCCTTAACTATATTCGGTGCCTGTAAAAAGATGCTTGATGTTCAATCGAGCAGATTGGTCGGCGAGGCCAATATGTACAGGACGGTTGAGGATGCCCGTGCAGGCCTGATGGGCGCATACGGACTGGCCCGGGCAGCGGTGTGTGACAATGACAGGCACTGGATTTATGGCGATCTTAGGGCTATAAATGGAGCTGGGGGCGACTTTAGGAGTGTTAATCGCTTGGATATGAAGTCTATAGCTGATAATAACCTTCAGGCGACTTTTCCGGTCGTACAGGCCCTGTCAAACTGGAGAAGATTTTATGCAGTAATCAATGCTGCCAATATATTTCTTGAAAGGGCACCGGGAATTGTTGAGTCTGATAAACGCTATTTACCGCAGGATCTTAAGCTAGATGTAGCCCATGCAAGATTTCTCAGGGCTTTCATGTATTTCTACATGGTCAGGATCTGGGGAGATGTGCCTTTCATCATCAGTTCGCATGACGGACAATTTGAAAACAAGCCCAGAGAAAACCAACAGAAAATACTTGCTTTTGCAGAATCAGAGCTGTTGCTTTCGGCACCAGATTTACCTGTAGCCTACAACAAAAACCAACCTGAGCAGACCCGGACTCCCTACTATACTATTGAGGAAGAGATGGCTAAAAAGCATACAGTTTATGCTGTTCTGGCGCATGTATATGCCTGGCAGGGTAAATATGCAGAGTCAGCCAAATGGGCTAAATGGGTACTGGATAATATGAGCCTTGCAGAGATGGGAAATGAAAGGATGTTCTTTATGAATGTGGATCAGACCCGGCAGATGTTTAGAGGTGAATTTGGTAATAATCAATATAATATTATTGCCGGATTTAGCCATATGTTCCTAAATGCAGAGAGTGGTACCTCAGGTTTTATGGAGGAGCTTACACTTGCTGCTCCTTATGTCATCAACAAAAGCTTACCGGCAATATACGTTCCCAAAGATTCGATCCTATCCATATTCAGTCAGGAAAATGATGCACGGTTCGGTATCGACAAGATTACCTCAACACCAACTTCCGACCGTTATTTTGGTGTTTTTGATAGACCTTTTCCTGTTTTTACCAAAGTATTTATCATCCGTGATAATAATCCGCCTTTGAATACCATAAATGGTGCCGGCTCTGACGGCTCGATGACCCAATATGCAAGTTCTATTGTTTTTACCAGACCAGAGGAAGTTGCGCTCTTACTTGCCGAAGCCAGAGCAGTGCTCGGCGATGTTGTCGGTGCAACTGGTCTGTTAAATGCAAGGCGGATCAATCGTGGCCTTCTCGCTTACGATCAGACTAAAGATGGGAGCCTGATCGATGCGATATTCCTCGAACGGAGAAAAGAACTTATGGGAGAGGGATGGAGATGGTACGACCTGATCAGGTACAAAAAAATCAAAAATAACGATCCGGCGTTCAATGCGCTCATTCAAAACGGAGGTATTTATTGGCCCATAGCAAAATCACTGCTTACCCAGAATTCATTATTAACTCAAACGACGTATTGGAACAGATAATTTATGGTTATGAAACGTATACAAATGATATCTAAATACATGAGCGTGCTCCTTCTGGGATCAATGCTTGTTGCTGGCTGTTCAAAGGATAAAGGTGATTATAATTACATCAACAGTACAGTAGCCTTTCCAGGAACTACATACGATTATTTGAAAAGTAAGAAAGGGATTTTTGATTCGCTCTTATTTGTAATCGATCGGCTAAAATTAACCGATACGCTGAGGAACAACAATGTAACCTTATTTGCAGTTACCAATCAGAGTTTTCAACAGGTAGTCGATAAACTGAATACCACTAGAAAATTACGGGGAAAGGCTCCGGTTTACCTTAAAGATATGGCAGATGAGTCGCTCGATAGTATGATCTGCAGGTATGTAATCAGGGGAAGTTATACAGCAGATTCGCTGACGCAGACTGATGGGAAAATGCTTAGGGCCGTTAGGTATGCTTACCCCATGAACGGTAAACTGGCAACTGCCAATGCGAGTGGATACAAGGGTGGTGGGCCGGCGGTAATTAAATACTTCTTTACCAAAAAAAGCAGCTTCGTTAAAGACTGGGTTTTAGCTACTGCTGATGCAATTAACATCCGTACCTCCAACGGGATAGTGCACGTACTGGAAACTACCCATCCTTTTGGATTCGGCGAATACACCAAACCTAAGGCCGAACCCTATGATAAAAGTACATTCAGGCTGGCAGGTTACAATGGACCGTTTATTCTGCCTTCGGTCGTAGGCGAAACCGTTTTAATCGAAGCTGAAGACTATGACCTGGGAGGAGAAGGTGTTGCCTATCACGATGACTTAACTAAAAACGGGGGCAACTACAGGCCAGCTGAATATGTAGATATTGATGTTGCATTCGGGAGCCTCGGGCAGATGTATACCGATGCCGCTGGTACTTATACCGCAAGTTATTCTATAGGATGGACAGTAGCCGGCGAATGGACTGTTTACTCCGTAAATGTACCGGTAGAAGGAGATTATAAAATTACTTCAAGGCTCGGTAACGGCAATGCTTCAACTCCTTTAAAGTTTCACATAGAATTTGATTACAAAGACGTAACAGGATCCCTGACTTTTCCAAACAATAAAGGCTGGTGGGTCTGGCAGTTGGTCGAGAGCCCTGTATTTCACCTGAAGGCAGGTAATCATGTTATGAGGTTTTTTCATGAAACCAAAGATATACAGGTGAACAATTTTGTCATCAAACGGGTCAACTAAACTATACTGATATGAAATTTAGAACAATATGTATATATCTTGCTTTTGCAGCGGTTATAATAAGTACAGCAACGGGTTGTAAAAAATGGCTGGATATCCCTGCTGATGTAGATTATTTCAGCGAAAAAGTAGATTATACTACGAAAACTTTTTCGCCGGTACTGGGGCGTACAACCGTTATAACCAATATTTTTAACTACGACAATTCAAGTTTACCCTTAACTTTTCAGCTGCTGAACGTTAGAAAAGCAGATGGTACCCCTGCTGATAACCTCACAAAGGTACAACCGGTCTGGGTATGGTCTACCGCTTATGATGGCAAAGAAACGAGTCTGCAGCAAATTCTCGATAAAAGAAAAAAAGAGGATCACCCCTTATGGGAACTGAGAAAATCGGGTGATCTGATTCTCTGGCAGAGTGCAACAAATGCATCGGTACCTGCGTATCAGGGTTCTACAAACCCTGGAGGCTATCTTTTCGATGTCAAAGTTTCCAATTCCGGAGGAGAGAAAACCATTAAAGATCTGTTGCTTAATCCACTTAGGGAAATGCCCTATGAGCCTACCAATATGGACGTGATTTCAAGTCTGCCGAAAGATTCCATACTACCTTCTGAATTAAGTGGGATGATCGGCCAAAATACCAGAAAAGCACTTTCTAACGAAAATAAAGATGTTTACATCTATTTTAAAAGAACGGGCAACGGAAATTCATTAACCTTTAAGTTTCTGGACAAAAATAAAAACCCGATGAATGTAAATGATTTTAAGGGTACCAAATGGGCCGAACTGATACATGGCTTTAATATGCAAAAAACGGGTGACTATGTCCGGTATGATGTGGCTTACCCGATTCCTCTGGTTAAACTTCCAACAAAATATACCAATGGCGATGGTTCCAGGGCCATGGTAGAGTTTAGTTACAGCAGGATCGGTTTTAATGGGATAAGGGAAACCGGAAAGCTGAAATTTAATTTCAGCATCTTCCGCGAGGGGGATTGGGAAATAGATTTTCATTTCCGTAATGACACACCCAGGTTTCAGGACGAATATTAATGTGTAGGCTTAATATGATACAAATGACAAAGAGACTATTATTGCTCGTGGTTTTTATAACAGGCCTGTTGGTTCCGGGCTACCTGGCAGCACAGGTGCAAAAAGTAATTGTTAAAGGAACTGTTATGGACAGGGAAACCAGACAGGGCATACCCGATGTAACAATTTTATTAGACGGTAAGCCGCCAAAGCCAACTTCTTTTACAGATCGTGATGGCAGATACACCATTGCAGTAGCTCCAGAATCAACCCTTATTTTCAGGTATATCGGCTATAACGAGAACCGGGTTAAAGTTAAATCCGGACAGACTTTGTTGAACATTACCTTAAGCGCAAGCTCTTCTGATATGGAAGAGGTGGTTGTTCGCGGCTATCAGAAACGGTTAAAAGAAACCAGTACGGGATCTTCCTATGTGATCAGCGGAAAAGAAATCCAGGATATTCCTGTTTCTAATGCAGAACAACTGCTGCAGGGTAAAGTTCCTGGCCTTAATATACAGGTAAATACCGGGGCACCTGGTTATCGTGGATCTGTTGCGATACGCGGTGTATCCGGAATTGATATTTCGGGTTCGGGAACCAGTTCGTTTTTAACGCCCACTTCTCCGCTTTATGTAATAGATGGCGTACCAGTAGAGGCTGATGCAAATTTCGAATATGGCTTCAATTCTGCAGGGCCGGGTGTTAGCCCACTCTCGCTGATCCCGCCCGAGGATATTGGTAGCATCGAAGTGTTGAAAGATGCACAGGCTACCTCACTTTATGGTTCAAGGGGCGCTTTTGGTGTTATCCTGATTACCACAAGGCGTGGTAATTCTAAAGTACCAAGAATTCGCTATACCGCTAATTTTTTCGTTAACAAAAGTCCAAAGCTTCGCGAAACCCTTGGGGGGAAATCTGAACGGGATGCCAAGATCAATGAAATTTTAACCATGGGAAATTATGTAGATGTGATGAGAATTTCTACTACACCCATCCTGGCCGACAGTTTAAATCCATATTATAACAATTCTACAGACTGGCAGGCGGTATTTTACCGTACAACCTATAATACCACACAGAACCTGAACATTGATGGAGGCAATGATAAATTCAATTACAAAACCAACTTTGGATATTATGGAGAAAAGGGAATTATAGAAAATACAGGGTATAAACGCTACAACCTCACCACAAATATGAACTATAAGCCAAATGATAAGTTTGGTGTATTTATAAATCTTGCCGGAGGTTTGGGGAAAAAGAATAAAGGCGATGGACAGGGGCTTTTTCAAACAGGTGTCGCAACCAATGCTTCGGTATCCTCCTTGCTTCCGGGGCCATCATTATTTCAGACAACTAGCGGGGTACTATCGGCGCTGACCATTAAAAATGACAATGTCGCCAAAAACCTGCGCGCTAATGTTGATGTGAATTTTTTGGTGTTTCCTGGCTTTAGGGTTTCTTCAAGCGGTAGTTACGATTATGCGGTAGGAACAGAAGAAACATTTACGCCAGCAGCTGCCAATTCCTTGTACTCCGGTGTTTATTCTTATAACGACCGGAACTCGACCCTTTATAACAGGAGCGGATTCACTTATTCTAAGAGTTTAAAAGATGGTGCACATAATTTCTTTGTAAACTCGTTTGGCGAGGTTTACATCAAAAATTATCAGGCATCGTTCATTATACAACAACGGACACCGAACGATCAGTTTCAGGGACCATTGGGTGCAAGTAGTTTCGCTTCCAGGGGAGGAGGAGTGCTCGGAAATTACAAAAACGAACATGTCGTATCTTTCGCCAGTGCTTTTTCTTACGATTATAAGAAAAAGTATGTACTCGATCTTACCTACAGACTTGATGCATCATCTGTTTCCGGTTTTGATAATCCTTTTGCTAAAAATCCTTCTATAGGATTTAGATGGAACTTCAACAGAGAAAATTTTTTGGCTAGTTCTAAATGGTTGTCATCCGGTGATATCCGCATGAGCTGGGGCAGGAATATACAGCCTACGGGAGATATTTATTCGCTGTACGGAACCTATGCTCCAACAGGTAACTATGTTGGCGTACCCCGTATCGGTATAAACTATGGCAGTTTGCCGAACAGTGTTTTACAGCCGTCGACCAATACTACATATAATTTTGGTGTAGATATGGGTTTCTTCGATAGTAAAATAGAATTTATGTTCGATGCTTACTATAAAAAAGTAACCAACCTCAAACGCGACATGGCGCTTTCGAGTATGACCGGTTTTGGACAGGTATCCAGTAATGATGCCGGCCTGATAGATTATGGTTATGAGCTGTCGGTGGTACTGCGGCCTCTACCTAAAAATAGTCCTGTAAATTGGAGTATATCTGTAAATGGTGCCATAAACCATGATGTGCTAACCCGGCTGCCCGGTAATATAAACCAGATCGTAATTGATGGAGACCCAACAAAGAACAACCCCGCAACCGTGCTGCGTGTAGGCCGGAATACCCTGTCAAATTTTCTGTTGAACAATCAGGGAGTTTATGGTAGCAATGCTGCGGTTCCTGTTGATCCGGCCACGGGCCTCTTGTACCGCACCGATAATAGCTCTACTGCATTTTTTAGAGCTGGAGACCCGATCTGGCAAGATTTAGACGGAGATTATATTCTGACAAACAAAGACCGGATGGTGTTGGGTAACTCCCAGCCGATTGTAACCGGAGGATTAAATACCTATCTGTCCTACAAAAACTTTTCCCTTAATGTGAACGGTTCATTTACCTTAAAAAGAGATATCATTAACGATGCGTTAGCCTCCAGGTTAAGGTTGGTTAGCAATCCTTTTGGATCAAGTGTATACTTACCTCTTTCGGATGTCAATTACTATGGTTCTTCAGGTGCAGCGGCGGCTTATCCAAATCCTTTTGACTATACCCGTTCTGGTATTATCAATCCTTTCAGGTCTAACCAGTCACTTTTCCAGGAGGATGGCAGCTATTTCAAGTTGAACAATGTAACCTTCGGTTATACCCTGGGAAAACAACTTGCAAAGAGAATGGGCCTTAATATGGCCAGGGTTTACCTCTCGGCAAATAATGTGGTTACTTTTTCTTCATACTCAGGGCCAAATCCGGAGAATGTTACCGCTTTAGGTTATGATTCTTCCGCAGGTTATCCCGTTTCCCGCACCTATAACCTGGGTGTCAATGTAGAATTTTAATGATTTAACCCACAATCAAAAGAAAATGAAAACACACTCCTTTTATATATTACTTCTCGCAGTCTGCATCTCAAATTCTGCCTGCAAGAAATTTCTGGATGTAAAGCCCCTGGATAAATTAAGTGGTAATGTCTTCTGGCAGTCGCGGTCTGATGTCGAATCATTTACCAGTGATCAATACGCAAACCTTAGAAACAAGTTTACCAGCACCTCTTTTATTCCCGCTACAGGCGAGCTGCGGTCGGGATACATCCTGCCTACAATATTAAATAATTCCAATTCTGTAGGGGAAAAAAATATCAGGCTGGTTTATACACAGTTTGCAACGAATAACCTGAAAACAAATACAGGCGTACTGTCCTCTACCCAGGCCTGGAATGGGCTTGGCTTTGACTCGATCACCAAGTGGTATGAATTTTATTCTGTTATACAGGGAGCCAACATTCTGTACGAACGGGTTAATAATGGCGTTCCCGGTCTCTCAGGTGATGATAAGAAAAAGTATCAGGCAGAGGCTGTTTTTCTGCGCTGCCTGACTTATTTTTTCATGGTCAGGCTATACGGTGATGTGCCATATTATACAAAAGCTTATCAGCAGGACCCATTGCCCAGGGAAAAAGCTGTATCTGTGATCAATCAATGTATCGCTGATCTTAAGGCAAACCTGGATAATTTACCATTGGTTTACCCTGATCCCGCATTAAGGGCTGTTAGGGCAACAAAGGGGGCAGCGCTTGATCTGCTGATGAATATGAATATGTGGAATGCCGGCTTTGATAGTGGTAATAAGTTGAAATATTATCAGCAGACAGCAGATCTGGGCAGCGAATTAATAGGCAGCAACGTATACCAGTTACTTCCCCTTGATAACTTTAGCGAGGTAATGAAAGGCAGGAGCAGTGAAGGGATCTTCGAATTCAATCAAAGTATAAATTATGAGTCCGCACCTAATTTTAGGGCTTTTTTTGGAGAGATGATGCTTAAATATCCGAATAAAAATACCGGAACCGACAACAGCTCAAGCCATGCTTATTTTAGAGCAGATTACCTGCTGCGGTTGTATCCGGCAGGTATAGCAGATAAGCGCAAGGATCTTTGGTTTGACAACAGTATGCTCAGCCAGGATGGGAATTTTCAACTGCTCAAATTTAAAGGCAACCTGGCCTCTAACCAGAGTAGCCCGGAATGGGGCCTGATCATTTTTAGATTCGCCGAAGCAATTTTGCTCAGGGCTGAAGCGCTTGCAGAGCTGGGCGGACAGGATGTAGAAGCGATAAAAATGCTGAATATGATAAGACGCAGGGCCATGGCACCTGAGTATATAGGAATAGGTGGGCAAGATCTGAAAAATGCAATCTTCAACGAACGCTGTAAGGAACTGATGGGTGAAGGACATTTGTATTTCGACCTCATCAGGACCGGAAGGATCTTAAACCCGCAGTGGACAGTTAATCCGCTTTCAGCTGATCAGTTTGCCAGGGGCGGATGGACCTGGCCGATAGACGTTTCCGCACTATACAATAACCCATACATGAAATTAAATGAGTACTGGCAATAATAAATGTTAAACGATATGAGAAATTATTCTAAAAAAATAAGATGGGGGCTGGGATTATTTTCTTTGATCCTGTTATTGCTGGCTTCCTGTAAAAAAGATAAATATTATTTTGACGGTGGTAAATCTGATCCCAATTTCAAAGGAACCATGCTGCAGTACCTACAGTCAAAGCCGGTGCAATTCGACACAATTGCACAGATTATAAAAATTGCAGGTCTTGAAAAAGAATTTCAGCAGGATGAACTGACATTTTTTGCGCCAACAGATCAGTCGGTCAGGTCGGCCCTAAAAAACACCAATAACTACCTCTACCAAACCGGTAAAGACACGCTTAAAGTGCTGACTGACATTCGGCCGCAGATATGGCGTAAATACCTGATGATGTATATGTTTAAAGGTGCAAACAGAATGAAAGATTATTACCAGTTGGATATCAATCTTAAATCGGTTTATCCCGGACAGAACTATTATTCTTACAACAATGTAATTTTTAACATCGGGGTGATATTTGATGACATCAACGGGATCAAATATGCAGGTTACAGGCATCTTACGATCGGTTATGTCACAGATCTCAATAAACCTACTGATAGCTGGGTTAGTGCCGATATTTCATCATCAGATATTAAACCGCTTAATGGTGTGGTACATACGCTTAATACCAATCATATTTTCGGATTTGATTACGGATTTGTTTATGATGTTTATGCCGGTAAATGATCAAGATGTTCAGATTTTATAAAACGGAAGTACTTAAAATTAAGATAATGAAATCAAAATATATCAGTTTAACACTGGCTTTTTTAACCATACTTTTTATTATGGCCTGCAAAAAAAGTGAAGTTTATGAAAATCCCTATGAGGGTGGAAAGCAACCCTTAGGGATCAGCCTCAGTCTCACCACGGCTCCTGTGCCTCAGGAAGCAACCGGTGGAAGTACGGTTACATTTGCCGCAACAGGTTTATTGCCGTATAAAGACCTGGCTGTATTTTCTTTTAATGGGCAGAAGGCTGAAATACTCAGTATTACAGAAACTGGTATTACCGTCAAAGTACCTGAAGATGCCAGCACGGGTGTTGCTACCTTATCTATAAACGACCAGGTGTTTTTTGGACCAAGGTTCAAGGTCAGTGGAAAGATCAGTATTGATCCGGAGTTTAGGGTTAGCGGTGGCGCAAACAGGGACATTTTTGCTTATTACCCATTAACAGATGACCGGTTTATTTTTCTTGGCGCATTTACCGATTATGATGGCAAAGGCATCATCACTCCGGTGAACCGCATTGCACGCGTATTTAAAAACGGGAGTGCCGATATTTCTTTCCGTTCAGGTGGTGCAGACGGTTCATTGTACGGAATCGCTCCACTGGAAGATAAATATATAACCGCAGGCAGTTTTTCGGGCTTTTATTTTAACGCCGGAAGATCTATTTTGACAAATATTAATAACATTACCCAGCTTAGTGCCAGTGGCGAAGTGGATTCGGTGCTTGTAGATACTTATAGTACCAACCATAGCCTGGCTCCGGGTATTCCGGCCACAGGAAAGAAAAAGGCCGTTCCTGCTTTTAATGGAGGAACTAATTCTACCATTGGAAAAATTTATAGTTACCAGAATAAATTAACCGCAACCGGTAACTTCAAGTATTATGTCAGCAAACGATATGATATTTCCAGAAAACCGGTCATAATCTCCGGTGTCACACTTTATGCCGATAGTATTGTCACCGACAGTGTAGAGACCCCTCAGGTTGTCCGTTTCAATGCCGATGGATCACTGGACAAAACGTTCCGGTTCAATAGTGCAAATAATATGGGGCTGCCTGCGGGAAACGGGTTTGTCTCCAGCTCCTATATGCAGGCTGACGGAAAGCTGATTGTGGTTGGATCTTTTAATAAGTTTGATGAGCTTCCTGCCGGGCGGATCGTCCGCTTGAATTTAACTGGAACAGTTGATCCTGTTTTTAATTCGGGTACAGGCGCAGATCAGTCCATTGGTTCGATAACCTACAATCCGCTTAACCGGAAGTACTTAATTACAGGTTCTTTTACTAGTTACAACGGCGTGCCAGCCAATGGAATCGCCCTGCTTAATGAGGATGGTTCCATCGATCAGTCATTTGTATCAAAAGGATTTTCCTCTGATGGCGGTGCTACTTTTGCCAAACAGCTTTCAAACGGTATGATCGTAGTGAGCGGTGTCTTTTCCACTTATAATGGCATCAGGCGATCAGGCTTTATGGTGTTAACACCTACGGGAGATTTAGCCAAGGGTTATAATGCGATCGGAAGTATCAAGGGATATGTGAATGATCTTTATGAAACAACCAATTCAACCGGGCAGATGGCAGTTATGCTTATCGGATCATTTAGCCAGATCGATGGTACAACAGCAAATAACATTACCCGCTTAGTATTTGAAAAATAGACCGGAAAATCTTTTAATAGTTAAGAAAATGAAGAATTATAGATTGATAACAGGCATGATAGCACTTTTTACCCTGGGTATTGTGGTATTATCATGCAATAGTGGATTTGATAAGCTGCTGCCATCAAAGGAGTACAACGATTCGACAACCGCGATAGCAAAAGGCAGGAAAGTTTTATACCTGATTGTAGATGGGGCAAGAGGTTGGTCAGTACGGGATGCCCAGGCCCCTAATATTACTGCATTGACTAAAAATGCGACCTATTCGTGGAATTCCCTTAGTGATAGTCTGTCAAATGATGGCAATGGCTGGGCAGATTTGCTTACGGGCGTTAATAAAGCAAAACATAAAATTATTGATGATTCTTTTACCGGAAATAAACTGGATCAGTATCCGGAAATCTTCCAGCGGATTAAAGCTATAAAGCCAGATACAAGAACAGCCGCATTTGCTGCTTCGGTACTCTTTAAAGATAAATTAACTACAGGTGCCGATATCAGTCAATCCTACAGCACTGATGCAGAAGTTAAAACCGCGATTATTTCTGAACTTGGAAACGATGCTTCTGCTTTGATAGTAGGGCAGTTTGGAGCGGTTAATGCTGCCGGAATCCAATTTGGGTACGACAATTCCTTTCCTGCTTATAAAGGTGCCATTTTGCAGTTTGATCAATATCTTGGAGAAATCCTCGCGGCGTTGAAATCCAGAAAGAACTATGCAAAAGAGGACTGGCTGATCGTGTTGACTTCCAATCACGGCGGACAAGCAGTAATTCCGGTTGAGCAAGATGACAAAACCATTTTTAGCTATCCCAAAGCCAATACGTTTACAATTATAGCCAACATCGGTTATAAGCCGTATCTGATTGATAAACCGTTCACCGGTAATAAGTATACGGGTAAATTTTTGCGCTTGTATTCCAATCCCGCCAGTTCAGCCGCAACTCCGGCAACCTCGGTCCGGGCTGAAGTCAAGAATAACAATAACATCTATAATTTTGGAGATACCATATCTTTTACGATCGAATTAAAGGTCAAAAAAAATATTCGGGGTACCAGTTATCGATATGAGTGGCCGGTATTTTTCTCTAAAAGATTTGATAAGACCAAAAAGGTCGGAAATGGATGGGGATTTGGTTGGGAGTCGGATAAATGGCGGTTTTTTATGGGAGCACCCGGCCAAGATCATCAAGCAGCTGACGATCCAACGAATCTTATCGATGGCAATTGGCATAGCCTTGCTGTTGTGGTTTTGAACCGCGATTTTAAAAGAGTAATCCGTTATTTCCGTGATGGCAAATATGTGGCAGAGAAAATATTGCCAGACAATTTCGGAACAATGAATAACTCTGCACCCTTACAAATGGGCCTCATTCCCGTCGATCTTAATAATCCTTTTGATGGTTACCTTAGTGATATCCGCATCTGGAAAGCAGCGCTACCTGATGCTGTGATTTCCCAATTTTCCTGCGATACGAGGGTCAATCAGTCACATCCCTACTGGAATCGCCTAATTGGTTATTGGCCGGCAAATGATGGCAGTGGCTTGATTATCAAAGATGAAAGCCCCGCCAAAAATGATTTTTATATTTCAGTTGGTACCGGTACTACTTTACAATGGAATACTTTAAATGATATCATCTGTCCACCTCCCACAGGTGATTTAGCCTTGCTGGTTCCTAAAACCACAGATCTTACACCTCAGATCCTGAGCTGGCTGGCCATTGCGCCGCCTGATAGCTGGAAACTGGATGGAAGGGTCTGGTTAAATCAATAAGGTTTTTTTATTAGTTTTGATGATGAACGAAGAAATCCCGTTCATCATCAAGCTGATTTTTAAATACATATGAAACCGACCTGGCCAGTCCTGATCATGGCTGTGCATTAACTTAATCACAATATGAAGTATTTATTGACCTGTTTTTTATCTTTTTTCTCTCTCTATGGTTTTTCTCAGCATAACAATAGTTTAAAATTGTGGTATAACAAACCTGCAGAGAAATGGGTAGAGGCTTTACCTGTTGGGAATGGAAGAATAGGCGCCATGGTTTTTGGAGGAATAGAACAAGAACTTTTACAGCTTAATGAAAGTACATTGTGGAGCGGCGGCCCAGTAAAAAACGACATAAACCCAGAAGCTAAAAATTACCTTCCCAAATTACGCGAAGCATTATTAAAAAACGAAAATTATACAGAAGCAAACCAACTGTCTAAAAAGATGCAGGGACTTTATTCACAGTCCTATCTGCCAATGGGCGATATAATGATCGAGCACGATTTTGGAAGCTCGAAAGCCGATAACTACTACCGGGATCTGAATCTGAAAAACGGACTGTCTACTACGCGCTTCACTGTCAATGGTGTAGAGTATACGAGGGAGATTTTTACTTCCGCCCCAGATAACATAATGGTAATCAGAATCAGGGCAAATCAGGTTGGTAAACTAAAATTTACGGTAGCTGTAAATAGTTTGCTTAATTACCGGTTATCCACGCAGTTTAATAACGAACTTATTGTAAGCGGCAAGGCACCGACCAATGTAAATCCGTCATATTATAATCCTAAAGGTGTAGAGCCTGTTATTTACGGAGATACGGGCCGATGCAACGGAATGCGGTTTCAATACAGGATAAAAGCAATAAGCAAAGATGGAAGTGTGAATACGCAAAACGATCATTTGCTCATATCTGGCGCTACCGAAGTATGGTTATATGTAGCTGTGGCCACAAGCTATAATGGCTTTGATAAATGTCCGGATAAAGAAGGAAAGGATGAAAATAAACTGGTTTCCGATCTGATTGATAAAGCTTCCAAAAAGACTTATCAACATATTTTTAATGCACATGTTGCTGATTTTAAAAAATATTTCGACCGGGTATCTTTCCATGTTAGGGATACGCTGGCTAATAATCCTAATGCCAATCTGCCTGCTGATGAAAGGTTAAAACGATATGCTTCGGGAATTTATGATCCAGGTTTGGAAACACTATATTTTCAATATGGAAGGTACCTGCTAATGTCCTCATCCCGTCCGGGCGGACCGCCGGCAAATCTTCAGGGAATCTGGAACAAGGAGCTCCGGGCGCCATGGAGTTCAAATTACACGATTAATATCAATACCCAGATGAATTACTGGCCTGCAGAAATAACCAATCTTTCAGAAATGCATATGCCACTTTTGAACTGGATACAAAGTTTGTCGAAAACTGGAAAAGCAACCGCAAAGGAATTTTACAACGCAAACGGTTGGGTTGCACACCACAATTCGGATTTATGGGCTTTAAGCAACCCGGTAGGAGATAGGGGTGCCGGCGACCCTGTTTGGGCGAACTGGGCAATGGGCGGAAACTGGCTTTGTCAGCATTTGTATGAACATTACCGATATACCGGAGATAAGAAATTCCTTGTCGAAAAGGCCTATCCGGTGATGAAGGGAGCTGCACTTTTTATACTTGACTGGCTGGTTGAAGACAAGGATGGTTATCTGGTTACCGCGCCCGCAACCTCTCCAGAAAATAAGTTTAAAGATATGGCCGGAAATCAACAGTCGGTATCTGTGGCAACCACAATGGATATGTCAATTATCAGGGATCTTTTTGCAAACGTGATAGAAGCTGCAAATGTGATAGGTACAGATAATACTTTTCGGGATTTACTGATTTCAAAACAAAAGAAACTCTACCCATTAAAGATCGGAAGTAAAGGACAGATCCAGGAATGGTATAAAGATTTCCCCGAAACGGATATCCATCACCGGCATGCTTCACATCTTTTTGGTTTATACCCGGGCAGGGAGATCTCACCTTTAACACCGGAATATTTTAATGCGGCACGAAAATCCCTTGAAATACGGGGAGATGATGGGACCGGCTGGAGTAAAGGCTGGAAGATTAACTGGTGGGCAAGACTACAGGATGGCGACCATGCATATAGCCTGATCCGCCAATTGTTAAACTATGTGGAAACTACTGGTGGCAGTGTTATGGGCGGTGGTACCTATCCGAATTTTTTTGATGCACATCCGCCGTTCCAGATTGATGGCAACTTTGCCGGTACAGCAGGAATGACTGAAATGCTGATGCAGAGTCACCTCGGCTATATCCAGTTATTGCCAGCATTACCAAAAGCCTGGAATGAAGGTGAAATAAAAGGCCTTAAGGCCCGGGGGGGATTTGAAATAGCGATTACCTGGAAAAACATGAAGTTGCAGGCAGGGTCGATAAAATCTATAAATGGGAATGAATGTATTTTGCAGACAGATCTGCCAATAAGGATAAATGGAGCAAAGACCAGCTCCAAAAAAAATACCGGAGGCTACGAGACTAAGTTTAAAACCAGTAAAAATAAAACGTATCAATTTACCGCTTTATAGCAAAAAAATTGCGATAGGTGCGGCCTTAGCTTTTAATTTGAAGACTAGCGCAATAGACCACTGGCTAAATTAGGCCATTTGCCATATCGTTTTCTGGAATTTAACTGCCTATTTTATTTGAAACATTTTTATCCGGTTGTTCTTTGTCTTTAACGTCTCACCTGACTTGGAGGAATACCAAACTTTCTCTTGAATGCACTACTAAAGTGCTGCAATGAACAGTAGCCCAATTCAAAAGCAATTTCGGTAGCTTGTTTTTTACCTTCGAGCAGATCATTTTTTGAAAGATCTAAACGTAAGTCAGATAAATAAGAAAAAGCTGTCTGATTAAACATTTCTTTAAATCCCCGCTTGAGTTTATATTCATTTATCCCCACTATTTTTGCCAATTCTACCAGCGTTGGTGGGGATTCAATATTTTTAACCAAATAATCACGGGCAAATACAATTCGTTCTTTGTCGTAATCATGTTTTATGTATTCAGATTTTGAGTTTTGAAAGTTATTAAACGATTCGGCTTGCAAAACAAGTAGTTCAATCGTTTTCGAAAGAAGAAATAACCGCTTTAACCCATTTGTATAATCACAGTTCAAAATTGAATTAATACAGGTTTGTAAGGGCAGATCAATATTTAGATTAGAATTTGAAAAAGCTACAGGTGTTCCCGAAACTATTTTCTCCGCAAACTGCTTAAGTGAGTCATTTCCATCTTTTGACATCTTCAAAAAAGAATCCTTCGCAAATTGAATCATAAATGATTTCATCCGCAACTCATCAAACTTCATTTTACCTTCAGCACTGGTGCCATAGAATAAATTATGCTGATTTCCATTCAACTCAAAAGAATTTCTCATCCCATCATGTTTTATTGAAGTCCTTCCCTGCAAATTAAAGTGCATGGTTACTAATTCTGTATCTCCTCTCCAATCCAGTTCTGTTGGTCTATCCAGATCGGTTTCGGAATATAGAATCTTGATACCATCAAAAAGCCATTGTTTTGCCGTTAATTGCCCAAAAGGGATGTTTATTTTAAAGGTATCTTCTTTAAAACCGTGATTATTAAAATCATTTTCATCAAAGGCCGTTTTAAATGCCTTTTTATCATTTTTTAATTCAAACCCCATTGCTCCCTAATATATCAGTTTAACTCCTTTTTTTACAAGCTCATCTTTTGATTGTGCGATAATTTTGCATCATAAGGTATGTACGGAATATATAAAATCGAAGTTAGAAAAAATTCCATAGCCTAATGATTACCCCAAATGATAAAATGGAAATATAAAAGTATATGACAATAAAGCAATTGAAATTAATCAATTGGGAGATGGGCCTATTTATTACTCAGGAAATGCTGTGCTGTGTGATATAAATAAAGAGGAGAAGGTGAACACATTTAGCAACGATAATTTTTAAACATGGAAAATACACACCAATACTCGAAAGCCACCCAATGGCTATTTTGTTCCATCTGTGCTTACTTTATAATGAACGGCGCTCAGGTATGGGAAACTGCGCTAATGGTTCCTGCGTGGACAGCAGCCCCGCCTTCCTCATTAATTTTTTTTCAAAAACCCTATGGCTTGGATTTTAAAGTGTTCTGGATAATAGTACATGGGATACATGAAATAATATTTATTACAGCTTTAATTTTTAACTGGAAGATAAAGAAACGCAGAAGGTTGATTGTATTGGTTCTTGTCGGACATATTGCAGTCAGGGTATGGACATTAATGTATTTCGCGCCAACTATCATGGAATTCAAGCGGATGCCCTATAGCAATACTGTTAATATATTCCTGCAAGAAAAAGCAGCACAATGGCGCAATTTAAATTATGTGAGGGTGGCGATATTTTTTGTGCTAAACTTTTTACTGATATCAGGATTAAAAATAAAAGAGAAAAACAATGAATAAAAAAGCAATAATAATTGGTGCAGGTGTTGCAGGGCCAATACTGGCTTTACAACTAAAAAAAATAGGTTTTGATTCTGAAATATTTGAATCGAGATCAGAAGACAATACAAAAGAAGGAGCCTTTTTGGGACTTACCCCCAATGGTTTGAATGTATTGAAAGAATTTGTTGATTTGAGGATGCTCAAAGATGACTATACGCCCGGTTCAATAAAATTTTTCAATTCCAAAGGAAAACAGATAGCAGAACTGGGTACAGCTTATCAGAAACAGCAATACGGTGTAGAAACATTGCAGTTAAAACGGGAAAATCTTAATAAATATGCCCGGATAGCAGCAGCTGATGCCGACATAAAAATAGGATATGATAAGAAATTTATAGGCTATGATGAAACAAATGACCAGGTAACAGCGCATTTTACTGATGGAACTATGGCGACTGGTGATATTATGATTGGCTGTGATGGAATGTTTTCCGAGGTTAGAAACCAGTTGTTTCCGGAAGTCTCTGCAATCAAGTACACAAAGCTCATCTCTACCGGTGGTTATGCTAAGATTCCCGAACTTTCAGAGCCCTTGGATTCAATACGGATGACCTTTGGAGAAAGGGGGTTTTTTGCCTATTCTGTTTCTGACAAAGGGGAAGTCTGGTGGTTCAATAATTATTTTAGAGAACAGCAGCCAAAGCCACAGGAAATAGAGAAAACATTAAAAACTGAAATTCAGGACCATTTAGTAAATGTTCATAAAAATGATGATCCTTTATTCTCCAAAATAATCAGAAACAGCCACGAGATTATTGCCTATCCTATTTATGATGTGCCCAAGCTTTCGCATTGGTATAAAGGCAGAGTCTGTCTTATTGGAGACGCTGCACATGGTATTTCTCCACATATCGGTCAAGGAGCATCACTGGCATTAGAAGATACTGTTGTAATTGCGGAGCTGTTAAAATTACATGAAGACTATAGAACTGCATTTCAGATTTTCCAGGCCAAACGCCAGCCCAGGGTAGAAAAAGTAATAAAAAGCGCCAGAAAAGTGGGCGGTACTAAAACAAAAACAAACCCGATAGCAGCGTGGTTCCGCGACCGCTTAATTGGGGTCTTTATTGGCAAACAAATTCAACAGCTTGATTGGATTTATGGCTGGACTTATTCAGATAAGAATAACAGTTAGTACAAGAGCATCAGATAGAATCTAAATTTAAAAAGTATAGACTCTGTTTTAGTGTTAAAATATTGTTTATGAGTTGTTTATGTCTATTTTGTATTTCCGTCTAACTAGGCCATAGCACCGTATCCCCGTTCTACTTAAATCCGGCCTAACAAATTTTTCGGGCTGCACTACCCAAGCCAACCTACTAGCTTCGAAAGAAAAATTTTCAGCCGGTGTTTTTTGTTTCTTTTTGACGCCAAAAAGAAAGAAGCCTGTCCGGCTAGGACTAATAAAATACCCCGTCCTTAGGACATCCCTCTGAAAGAGGGGAATTACTATATAACAAGACCAATAATTAAATGTCATTTATATTGATTTTTATACAATAAATTATTCCTCAGGATGATAATTCTAACAGTCTCTTTTAGTTTAAAATTGCTTAAGTAGACTGAAAAGAAGGATTTTATATGCTCGATTCCGACAAATATAATTTTATAATGATCCGTGTTAGTAGTCCCGATAAAGTTTAAAAATGCAAAATTGAATGCTGATAATATCACATCATGAAGATTCTTCCTAAGCGTTAATTTCAAGCTTATATCCTTTACCCCTTATAACAACAATGTTGATATTTGGATCGAGCTCCAGTTTTTTTCTAAGTTTTGATATGAACATATCCAAACTTCGGCCCACGATAACACCTTCGTCTTCCCATATCTCTTTTTGCAGTCGGTTTCTCTCTATAGTTTCATTTGGAGACAGCGCGAAGATGAGCAGTAACCGTGTTTCAGTCCCGGTTAAGTCTGTCATCTTTTCATTGATGATGAGCTTACGATTTTTCGCATCGAACAACACTGAGCCTAAAGTGAACATATTAGTATGCTGATCGTTAGACAAGGCTCTTCGTGGCTTAACAGATCTAAAAAAAATAAACCCAACAAATGCTAAAAATGACAAGCTGCCAAAAAGATATCCCTTCTTTGCGGAATTTATACCTGTCGGTTTGAATTTGATGTTGATCATATAACATGCTTTGGGCTGCTTTCTTCCTATGCATGTTACAATATCATTTTTTTTGTTTTTTGATATCGCGTATCCATAAGCTACACTGGCATTGCCACAGTTTAGTACGTTAACAATATAATCACTTGCGAACGGGTCTTTTGCCAATAAACGCTGAGTCGTATTTACCAGGGAATCGGCTTGAAAAGCTAGATCTTTCTCAAACGTGATCTGGTATTCATTTTCAGCGATCTTTTTTATGGGAAGAACCCTCGATATACTGTCGCCCGACTGGAGGAGTAGTTCGTGCCCGATCCGGCGGAGCAAAACTTCCCTTCTGGAAATATCAAAGTCGTCACTGCCCGTCATACTGAAAGCTACGCAGATTACAGAAATAAACGAGAGTAATACTAAACCGAACAGGTATTTGTGCTTCCCATAGAAGAGATTTCGAATAAAATCCATTTGTCAAGTTTTAATTTACAAAGTTTACATTTTTATTTGCAATCCTGATTCTTCAGACGGAAAGATATCAAAGTAATTTCGATGAATCAATTTTAATAGGATATTAGGGATCACCCACCCTGTACTTTCCCAGTCAAAATATAAGTTAAGAACGGAACTGTTAAAGCAATTGGCAAGCTGGTCATTGATCGAACAAAATGGAGCCTCAGGTATAAATCAGGCAAGTTCTATGATCTTTTAGCTGATCAAACCATGTCGGATTCTATTGAATTCAATATAAAGATTGTAGCAAAAAAATAAATAGCTAAAAAAGGCAGTTTTCAAATCGAAATTGCCTTTTTTATTGCCTTGTTACGCTGTAAAGAAGTATATCAAAATTAAATTCTGTTTGTGAATTTTGATTGATGATACATCTTTTTTTGTGTTGATTCTTCTCAAATCCCCGTCTGTAACGTTTCTAACATTAACATTTTCTTAATATCTATACAACCTTAACGGCATCTTACGCAAATACCTTCGCGTAAAAATAATTTTATGAAGAAAATAGTATCCTTAATTGCATTATTCTGGCTTTCGGCAGGGCATTTATCTGCTCAAGAAAACCATGTAGTATTGATCAGTATAGATGGTTTACGTCCCGAATTTTATCTCGATCCACAATGGGGCATGGTTAATGTGCGCCAGGGGATGAAAGGCGGCTCATATGCCGAAGGAGTACGCGGTAGTTTTCCTACGGTTACCTATCCGTCCCATACCACAATAGTGAGTGGTGTATTGCCAGCAAAACATGGTATTTATTACAACACACCTGTTGAGCCTTTAGGTATCTCAGGTAAATGGTTCTGGTATTATAAAGACATTAAAGTACCTACAATATGGACTGCTGCTAAAGATGCAGGTTTAACTACCGCAGGTGTAAGCTGGCCGGTAACTGTTGGTGCACCAATCGATTATAATCTGCCTGAGTATGTAATCCTTCCAAAGGATAAAGGGGAGAAAAAAGATGAAATCAAAGCCATGTCGCAGGAGTCCAATCCAAAAGAACTTTTTCAGGAAATTCAGGATAATGCTATTGGTAAGTTTGGCGAGTATGGAGCTTCTATTGATTTCTACACTAGCGACCAAAACAAGTCAAGAATGGCTGCCTATATCCTGAAACGTTACAAACCCGCTTTTTTAGCCTTGCACATTGCTCTCCTAGATCATTTTGAGCATGAGGAAGGTCGAGATGGCGATAAAGTAAGGTCGGCCATTGTTGGTGCAGATGTGGCCGTTAAAACCATTATGGATGCGGCAGAGGCTGCGGGTATTAGTAAGAACACCACATTTATCATCACAGGTGATCACGGTTTTGTTGATATTCATACACAGTTTAAGCCTAATGTGATGCTCGCCAGGTTAGGGTTGTACAATGGTGAAAACAAAGAAGCCTGGAAAGCCTATTTTCAGCAAAGTGGAGGTTCTTCATTTTTACACCTCAAAGACCCTAAAGACAAAGCATCTTTAGGGAAAATCAGACAGGCATTAACACAGCTTCCTGATGGGATCCAAAGGATGTTCCATGTACTGGATAAAGATGCAATAAGCAAAGCACAAGGTGATCCTAATGCTTTTATGGCTTTAGCCGCCAATCAAGGTTTTAGTTTTGGTGCTTCTGCCGAAGGTGAGATGCTTGCTCCAGTAAGCGGTGGTACACATGGTTATTTGCCTACCGATTTCAAAGAAATACAAACAGGTTTTGTTGTTTTTGGTAAAGGTATTAAAATGGGTACTGTATTGCCTATAATCGGACAAGAAGATATAGCGCCATTAATTGCAAAATTGTTAAATCTGAACCTTAAAACAGACGGTGTTTTATATCCTGGTTTAATTGCTCCGGTAAAAAAATAATACACTTTATCTGTCTATATCATAATTATTCGTCATTGCGAGGAGGCTTTTTCAGCCAAGGAAGCAATCTTACAACGATCGCTACCAGCTTGCGCTTTAAGATTATTCATTTTTGCAGTTGCTTTTAAAGGCATTCATGAGCTCACTCCGTTCGGTTATCTTCGTACCTCGCAATGACGATTTTTCTTTTAGATCGGTACAGGTAGCACCTCATTCTATTTTATTCCATCATACATTTCCCATTTTACATCCTAAATGGTAATTTTCCCCAATGGATGCGATTGCAAATTTTCCTACGCTTGATATTAGTGAGTTTTGGCCTGAGCAAGATTCGGGAAATAACTTGCTATATCATGAAATACTAGGGAAAAGGCATATCGAAAAACCACATAAGCATGATTTTTTCCTTTTTATGCTTTTTGCGGAGGGTAGCGGCATACATACCATCGATTTTTTAGATCACCAAGTTGACGGAGGTCAGTTGCACTTATTGTTTCCAGAGCAGATCCATAAATGGGAACTCGGCGAAGAAACCCATGCCCATCAACTTATGATTAGTAGGAGCATATTCGAAACGCTGGCCTATTCTTTACGTTTTTCATTAATCTTATACCAAAATTATCCGGTAATAAACTTAAGTGCCGAAGCTTACGGAAAAATCCTGTACGAATTTCAGCGCATCAGTTCCGAGCTCGCAAAGCCTGCCATACTTTGGGAAATTATCAATGCCAGGATCAGGCTTATTGCGCTGATGGTTAGTGAAGAGGCAGAAACATTGTTCAATAACCAAACGGTTTACCAAACCAAACCGATGCTTTTTAAATACCGCTCGCTGATCGATATGCATTATAAGAAGGAAAAACTTGTTGGATTTTATGCCGATCAGTTAAGTATTTCGGCAAACTATCTGAACATGCTCTGCAAAAAACATTTTCATGTATCAGCCACTGCACTCATTCATGAACGTTTAATCCTCGAAGCAAAACGGATTTTATTAACTACCGAAAGGCCAATTAAAGCGATTGCTTTCGATCTTGGGTTTTATGATGTCGCTTATTTCTCTAAATTCTTTAAAAAACAAACCCGAATTACCCCACGTGCATTTCGCGAATAGTTATGAATTGAGCAAGATATAGGCTGTAAATTCGATAAATAGGTACAGATAGTTATAAATGATACAATTTTTAATATAAATCCTACTATTCATAAATATAACAGAACGTTATTTTTGTAACAAAGAATCCTGTTATGATAAACCCAAATTCGATCTCGAGAAAAGACTTTATTAAAAGCTCATCTATTTTGCTTGCAAGTACCTGTTTACTGTCAGCAGAACGGACCATTGCAGATGAAAATGTAGACCGTTTCTCAGGACAAACGTTGATCTTAAAAAATGTTAGGCTCGAAACGGGATTCGAATATGACGAAGATGAGGTAATCAAAACAAAAACCGAGCTTTTCATTATTGAGATTGAAGACGGTAAGGTGAAGAATGTTCTTCCTAATAACCCTAATGCAAAAGCAATCGATGCAAAGGGATTATTAATGCTCCCGGCTTTCAGGGATATGCACATCCATCTGGATAAAACCTATTATGGATTGCCGTGGCAGGCGCATTTGAAGAAGAACAGATCTGTAAAAGATATGATTGCTTTCGAGCAGCAGATAATCCCGGAGCTTTTAAAAACTTCTATACCACGTAGTGAAAAATTAATTGAGTTACTTCAATCTTACGGAACAAGTTATGCAAGGTCGCATGTAAATATCGATCCTACTTCAGGACTAGATTCGCTGAAGCATTTAGAAACCGCATTATTGCATAAAAAGAAATCTTTTCAGGCAGAGCTGGTGGCTTTCCCCCAGCATGGCATATATTATACTAAATCTGCAGAACTGCTGAAGGAAGCAGCGAAAATGGATATTGACTTTATTGGTGGCCTTGATCCAACTTCTATTGATGGCGGTATTGAGAAACACATGGATTTTGTAGTGCAGCTGGCGTTAGACCATGGAAAGGGGATTGATATCCACCTTCATGAATCAGGCGAATCTGGTTTGAAAACAATCGAATACCTGATTGATAAAGTAATGGAAAACCCAGCGCTGAAAGGAAAAACCTATGTGAGCCATGCTTTTGCATTGAGGTATCTCGATAAAACAAAAACCGAAGAAATTGCTGAAAAACTTGGTGCTGCAAAAATGGGAATAGCTTCAACCATTCCACTTTCTGGTAATCCAATGCCCATCCCTGCACTGTACAAGTATGGTGTAGAAGTAGTAGCAGGTAATGATTGTATTGTTGACCATTGGAATACTTTTGGCACAGGAAGCATTTTGCAAAAGGCCAATATAGCTGCTCAAATTTATGGCTATCGTACAGAATTTGAACTTTCAAGGATATTGAAACTGGCTACAGGTAATATCCTTCCCTTAGATGACAATGGAAAAAGACTATGGCCTAACGCAGGCGATAAAGCCAATCTGGTGCTGGTTGATGCCAGTTGCTCTGCAGAGGCTGTATCTAGAGTTTCGCCCATTAAAAGCTTAATTCATAATGGTAATTTAGTTTTCTGATCTAGTAGTTTTATTTAAATCGCTTTTGAAAACTAAAAACATGTACAACAATTATTGTTATGGAGGGAGCCAAGGGTTCTGCAATAGAAACAGCAAAGGACAAATCCATTAAGAGTTGTCCTTTGCTGTTAAATAGGCATAAAGAATGGCATAAGCCTAATTTTCTTTTGTATTGATCCTATCGGTTGGTATCTCACCGACCGAAATATTATTACCCTAATTTCCTTCCCGTATTAATCACATTAACCCCATTAAAACGGGTAGTGGCACTTCCGTGCGAAACTGCACTTACCTGTCCGGGTTGACCTTTGCCGTCAGAAAATGTCCCGCCTAGCCTGTAGTCGCTTTTATCGCAACGTTGTACGCACGAATTCCAAAATTCTTGTGTATTGGCTTGGTAGGCAGCATCTTTAAACATACCTACAATTTTGCCATCCTTAATTTCATAGGCCAGCTGTGCGCTAAACTGGAAGTTATAACGTTGTTGATCAATAGAATAAGAGTTACGGCCAAACATGTAAATGCCTTTCTCTACATTTTTAATCATATCTGCAGCGCTTAAAGCAGCATTTCCAGGGGCTAATGAAACATTTGGCATTCTTTGGAACTGAATACTATCCCAGCTATCGGCATAACAACAGCCCTGCGATTCTTTCAAACCTAAAATATGCGCCTGATCTCTTATTGTCTGGTAATTCACCAAAATCCCATCTTTAATAATATCCCATTGGCCACATTTTACGCCTTCGTCATCATAACCCACAGCGCCTAATGAACCCACTTCTAGTTTATCACCAATGATGTTTACCTCTTTACTTCCAAAGTTGAATTTTTTGCTTTCCCATTTATCCAGCGTTAAGAAACTCGTTCCTGCATAATTCGCCTCATAACCTAAAACACGGTCTAACTCTGTCGGGTGACCAACAGACTCGTGGATGGTTAGGAATAGGTGAGAAGGATCTAAAACCAGGTCGTATTTGCCAGGGGCAATGGGTTTGGCTTTTAGTTTTTCATCAACATGTACAGCTGCTTCGCGTACGTCTTCCAAAATATCGTAACGTTTTTTGTACATCGTAACAGGGCCACCTTTAATTTTTTCTTCGTCTTTTGGTTTAAGGTATTCAAAACCCATACCCATTGGCGCGCTTAAGGCATTTCTGGTTTCGAACTTGCCACTGGCCGCATCCGTTTTAGTTAGGGTAAAGGTTGGCCATATCCTATGGATATCCTGATCGATATAAGAACCATCGGTTGAAGCGAAATATTTCTGTTCATTGATCATAAACAGATTGGAGCTGATGTATTTTGCACCGCCTTTCATGGCCTCACTATTTACCTTTAAAAGCAGATCAACTTTATCGGCAATGGGTACCTCAAAGGCATTGATTTCGATTGGTGTTTTCCAGCTCACCTCCCCATATCCTTTTTGCGCTGCCAATTGAACAGGTTCTTCCATGAGTTTAGAATTTCCTTTGGCAATGGCTACAGCAGCTTCTGCAGCTTTGGCGATGCTGGCATTGTCCATGTTGTTGGTTGCTGCAAAACCCCAACTTCCGTTGGCAATCACACGCACGCCCAAACCATAAGATTCTGAATTGGAGATGTTTTCTACCCTGGTTTCTCTAGTAGCCACTACCTGATTTAAATACCGTCCTATACGTACATCGGCATAAGTTGCACCTTTGTTTTTTGCAGCATTGAGGGCAACATCAGCCATTTTCTTCTTTAGGGCAATATCAACAGGCGTTAAAGATTCTTCAACAGAAATAATTTTGCCAAAGGCAGGTATATTGGGCATCATGCTGGTGCCGAGGCCAACGCCTGTCATGTATAAAAAATCTCTTCTTCTCAATTTTAATGTTTTTAATAAAAAGTTATCATTTTTAGTACGATCGTCATTGCGAGGAGAAACGACGAAGCAATCTTACAACGATCTATTAGTGTGCGCATTAAGATTGCTTCGTGCCTCGCAATGACGAATTAACGATTTAATAAAGCTCTTCGACTCCGCTCAGAGTGACCCTAGCGTAAACGCTTATTTAAATCGCATCCGATAATGAAGTGAACGTAAAATCGCGGATTTTCATTGGTGGAATCAATCCACTTCCAGTTCTCACCGGTTTACCTAAAGCTTCAACATTGTTGAGCATAATTACTGGGCTCTCGTTGAACCTGAAATTCTTGATCGGGAATTTAATTTCGCCATTTTCGATATAAAAAGTACCATCACGGGTTAATCCAGTAAGTAATAGGGTTTGTGGATCTACCGAACGGATGTACCAGAAACGGGTAACCAATATGCCTTTTTCAGTGCTTTTGATCAGATCTTCCAACGATTGTGTTCCACCTTCGATAATCATGCTGCGGCTAAAAGGAAGTGGTTGAACATTTTTCTGTGCAGCCCAATATCTTGAATAAGACAGGTTTTTAACTATCCCTTTTTCAACCCATTGCGTTCTTTTTACCGGTAAACCTTCGCCTGTGAATGTCGAAGACGGGATTTCAGTATTCATTGGATCAGAGTAGATATTTACGTTTTCTGAGAACAATTGCTCTCCTAAACGTGTACCACCACCCTTTTTGCTCATAAAACTCCGGCCTTCGTCAGCACTTCTGGCATCAAACCCCCTAAACATATTACCGATAATATCGCTGGCTGCAAGTGGCTCTAAAATAACAGTATATTTTCCTGGTTCGATGGCTTTTGCACCTGCAGAACCATTGGCTTTGCTTGCTGCAATTTTGCTAAGTGCCAGGGTGTCCATTTTGTCGAGATCATTAAAGCCTTGCTCAACGTAGCCCGATCCTGTTCCTTGTTTGTTTCTAACTGTTACTGAAAAAGAAACATCGGTACCTTTATTGTAGGCGAACAAACCTTTAGAGTTCATGATCGCGTTAAAACGGGTTGAGTTTTCTAAGAAACCGGCCGCATCTAAACCAGCTGCTTTTGATACACTTAAACTTTTTCCTACCATTTCGGCCCTGGTATCAGGAGTCATGGCAGCAGTTTTAGCATTGTATGTATTCGATTCTGGAAAAGTCTGCGGACCTAATGGAGGCATAAACTCAGGGTTTTCTGGTGCCAGCATGGCCAGTTCTTCTGCTCTTTTTACCACCTTTTGTAGGGAAGCATCATCAAATTCATTTATCGTTGCCGAACCAGTTTTTTTACCAAAAGTGGAGCTTACACCTAAGCTCATGGTACTGATCTGCCCTGCGGTGGAAACCGCATTGCGGGCATAACGGATATTCCCGCCATCAGAACCATTTAAACCTACTTCGCAGAAATCGGCTTTCGAATAACCGATTACTTTTTTTAATATCGCCTGGGCTTCTTCTTTACTTAATATGGCCATAATTATATTTTTCTTGCTGTATTGATAACATTAACTCCATTAAACCGGGTAGTGGCACTGCCATGCGATACGGCACTGCTTTGAGAAGGTTGTCCTTTACCATCATTAAACGAACCGCCTAAACGGTAATCGCTTTCATCGCAAATGGCATTACATGAATTCCAGAACTCCTGCGTATTGGCCTGGTAGGCTACATCGTTAAGCATGCCTGCAATTTTACCATCTTTAATTTCGTAGAAAATCTGTCCGCCGAACTGAAAATTGTAACGTTGCTGATCGATAGAAAAACTTCCGTCGCCAATGATGTAAATGCCTTTTTCAACATTTTTAATCATATCATCAACACTCAGTTTTTCTTTTCCTGGCTGTAGCGAAACATTTGGCATACGCTGAAACTGAACATCATCCCAGCCCTGCGAATAACAGCAACCATTTGATTCTGTTAAGCCGATAATGTGTGCCTGATCGCGGATGGCCTGGTAGCTTGTTAATACGCCATTTTTGATCAGATCCCATTTTTTGCATTTTACACCTTCATCATCGTAGCCAACAGCTCCTAACGAACCTACCTGGGTTTTATCGGCTACAATATTTACCTTATCACTCCCAAATTTGAAATTTTTCGATTCCCATTTATCTAAAGTAAGGAAACTGGTTCCTGCGTAATTGGCTTCGTAGCCTAAAACACGATCTAATTCTGTTGGGTGGCCCACAGATTCGTGAATGGTTAACCAAAGATGTGAAGGATCTAAAACCAGATCGTATTTACCTGGCTCAACCGATTTTGCCTTTACTTTTTCTGTTGCTACGCGGGCTGCTTCTTTAACATCTTCCAGCATATCATAACGGCCTTTATAGCGGGTTACAACACCAGTAACTTTATCCTCAGGCCGGGCATGCATGTATTCATAACCCTTTCCAGAAGGTGCACTTATTGCATTACGTGTTTTAAATTTACCTGATTCCCGGTCAATTTTGGTTACGTTAAAAGTTGGGTAAATGCGGTGAACATCCTGATCGATGTAAGAACCATCAGTAGAGGCGAAGTATTTTTGCTCATTAACTGCGAAAATAACGGAATTTACAAAATTGGCTCCATTCTGCATGGCCACATCGTTTACATTCAGAAGCAGGTCTACTTTCTCTTTTACCGGAACTTCGAAGGCATTAATTTCGATTGGTGTTTTCCAACTTACCTCGCCGTAACCTTTTTGCGGGGCCAGTTGAACCGGTTCTCCCTGTATTTTGGCATTGGCTTTTGCAACGGCAACCGCTTGTTCGGCTGCTTTGGCGATAGCATCTTTGGTTACATTGTTTGTGGCCGCGAAGCCCCAACATCCGTTAGCTAAAACACGGATACCCACACCATACGATTCGGTATTGGCTACACCTTGCACACGTTTTTCGCGGGTGGCCACAAACTGGTTTAAATAACGCCCGATGCGGATGTCTGCGTAAGTTGCGCCTTTAGATTTTGCCGCATTTAGTGCAACATCAGCCAGTTCCTTTTTAATTTTAACATCTACTCCATCTAGTGCCTGTAAAGGGTCTATAGGAGTTCCGAATGCAGAAAGGTCGGGAAGGAGCAGGGCACCCATACCCATTCCGGATAAGTAGAGGAAGTCTTTTCTTTTCAATTGGTTGAATTTAGTTAGTTTACGTTCTCAATATAGCCAATTGTGCCCCTAAAAAGGCGAATTGATTATAACATTTTAGTTTCAATGCTGAAATGGATTGATATTTATCGATAAAAACTTTAATTGAGGTCCTGTTTAGTGATTTTTAACCGAATTTGTGCACAGATAAGCATAGATTTTAGCGCTAATGCTTGCGCTCGTTTCCAAATGAGTGCAGAAATAGTTATACGATTTCATCGTTGCAAACGATGGACTATTAAACGCTCGTTAAAAACGAGCGTGAGCAATGGGATTTGTCATTCTGAACGCAGTGAAGAATCTTTATCAGTTTGCACTGTTTCATTGGAGGAGGATTCTTCACTGCGTTCAGAATGACAGTAAGCGCGCGATTTATTTAACTGCCAAAATCCGCGATTCGTACCATAAAAAGGCAGCTGCAAGCAGAAACCCTGCAAAGAACCACCAGAGTGATACTTCTTCCGTTAGAATAGTATCTGCTAATTTGTTTTTGGCTTCAGTAGTATTCAGGTTTTTGATAAACTGATAAGTTCTATCAAGCTTTTGTTGGTTTTTGAGTGCTTCCCAATCGGTTTTTTTGTAGATATATATTGGCTCGATAGTTTCGTTTACCTGCAGATTAGACCAACCTGACTTTTGAGGCCAGTATAATGCATCCCATTGAAAAGGAAGCTCCATGTTTTGCCGCGGACTGAGTAAAATACTATCGATTTTTAATTTCGGGACCCTGTCTGATGCTGCCAGATCTGCAATAATCCTCACTTTTTGGTGAATAACGGGGAATTGAGGAATGATGTTTACAGACTGAATATCGTTTTTTTTCCTTGCTGCATTGGCCAAAAGTTTAGACCAATAAGTAGCATAATCAGTTTTTTGCCCTGAAAGTAACCAATTGTAGGTGGCGGAAAGTGTAGAGACTAATACTTTGCCATAACCGCTGATGCTGCTATTGACCACTACTTTGCCGCTAGCATCAGAAATAATGGGCAGATCAGTTTGGTTAGTCCTTAAAAATAAAGCTTGTTCAAGTGGTAACGGATTAAATTTGTGATGATCTTCTATTAGGGTTAAATTTAATGGTTTGCCTTTTAAAACAGGAGATTCAAAACGGCCAAATTTACCACTAAGCGTTGTTAAAGCTTTTGTATTTGTAACCCTGATCAATAACCCTATTCCGTTATTAACCGCAAGATTTATTGATGACCTTTCGTTGGGGCCAATAGCTGCTAATTCTTCTTCATCAATGATCAGTATATCGAATTTTTTTAACGATGGTGTATTGATCTGATTAAGGTTTATGCTATCTATGTTAAGGAAATCGAAAGCAAATTTGTTTTTACTGATCTGACTTCTGAAAGCTAGTGGATATTGATTTTCGTACAGCCAGTTTTTTAAAAATTTATATTCGAAGTCGGGAAAAGAGGCTAAAATCAGTACTTTCATCGGTGTCTGATCACTAACCTGAACAGGCACGGGTTCTTTGGCCAGAGTGTCGTTTTTTTGTAGTGCAATTAATTCGTAAACGGCTTTGCCTATTTGTTTTGGGCTGGTTTTAAATGAAAAAGATTTATTTGATTCTGCCTCAACAGTCATAGAATCTACTACTTTGCCTAAACCTTTGAGTACGAGTTTAACTGCTTGATTACTGGTGTTTTGATAGGTCCCCTGGATATTTAAGATATCGCTTGTTCTTAAATTTGCTGACCAATTTGCCGCAATAATACCACCAGGATTTGCCGATGGATGGAAAGTGATCTGGTAGCTTTTGAGCTGCTCCAATTCGGCTGCATTTAAGCCGTAGCCATAAATATTCAGCTTTCGGATATTGGGATTCGATTTTAAAAAATAAGAAAGGTCAGGAATATTTGTGGCGTTAATATTTTTTAAATCTACTGAAGAAAGTGCATATTTCTTTCCCTTTAGGCCGGCAATCGAATCAAGTTTTGTACCATCGGTGAGTAAAATAATTTCATCAGGATTTTGTTTTACATGTGTTTCATATTTGATCGGTACAATAAAAAATACAAAGCAGCTTAAGGCAATGATATTAGCAAAAATACGCCAGATTAACCTTGCTTTGTTTGCCCTGTAAACTTCTTTATAGAGCAAAAAGACCAATAAACCTAACGCAGCCAAAATAGCGATGTATTTAAATTCCATATCTACTTGCCGGTTTTATTGAGATTATTAAAATAGTTTTGGTACAATGCCGAAGCTGGACCAGCACTTTGTGTTTGTGGTTTGGCCGATTCGGTATTGATCATTTTTTGTATGGCCTGTTGAACCAGATCAATATCGCTGATGATCAGTTTATTGTTGGTGCTTAATTTTCTTAAACTGCTTAGTGCATTTAAATAGGTAGAAGGATGATCGGCTGCAGCACCAATCATGTATTTTTCTGTTTCGCTGAGTAAGAACTGGTCTTGTTCGCTAAATTTTTTACCTGTTTTTCTGCTTTCCAACAGGGCGAGACTTATTTTTAAAGAAGCTGTCCTTTTTTCTTTTTGCTCAAACGACATTTTCTGTACTGGCTGGGTAATCTTATCCAGCTCACCGCTTAAGCGTTTTTCGGGCTTTAATGCCGCTGTTTTTACGGTAGTTTTGGCCACGTAAGCCCGCGACTTTTGCTGCAGGTCTTTGAGCAATCTCAGCGCTTTATATTCGTAAGGTAATGCTTCCTGGGGTTTATAGGTTCTTAAACGAAGTTCAGCATTCCACATTTCAGTTAAAACGGCCTTTAATTGTGCCTTCATTTCTGGTTCGAAGAAGGTAGCATCTTCAGCAATATCATGTTTATGGGCATATTTGTCCATAATGGTAGTCACATCACCAAATTTATCGCCCTCAGCTTTATGCTCTGCATGTTCGTCGTGGTCATCATGATCACCGCCAATTTCGGTTTCGTTTTCTTCGCCCAAAAACTGGCCATACCGCAATCGCAACAGTTTCTGATCGATTCCCAGATCGTTGCTTCTGGTTTTAAATGTCTGAGCAGATATTGATGATTGTTCTTTCAACAATTTCTCGGTATCGATAATAATCTGCCTTTCGCTTCTAAAATATTCTGGAACCAGGTTAACCCCATTGGTCATTCCTGCAAAACTCATTAATTCCGCGGTATCTACAATCGATACAAAGTAAACATCCGAGCGGCTCGATTGACCATGGTTATCCATCGCTTTGATGAAAAAGTAAAGTTCATCGCCTGGTTTCATGCCAAGGCTTTTTAAGTCAATCAGTTTACTTAGCGTGAGGTTCTTTTTGTTATCAAACCTGGTATTAAACGATAGTTTTTTTTCGGTAAAACTCACACCTTCACCTTTACCGCTGGCCATGGTTGCCGATATATAGGTGTCGTTGATGCCATAATCATCTGTAAGTGATACCTTCAGATTAATCTTTTGCGGCTGACCGATATCAATTGTTGTGTGCTGTTTGGGTTGCGTAATTTTAATCGTAACGGGTAAATCAGGAATGATCTCGATCTGGTAGAGATCTGATTTTTTCCCGTCGAGGTCTAATTGATAAAATCCTGATTTATTGACGGTTTTGCTATAAGTCCACTGCGTATGTGATGCATTTAAGGCTTTTAATAAAACAATTTCGTTATCGTTGAAGATGATTTTCAATTTTTTAATACCAATGTTCGTTTCGATTTTCCAGTTTATTTTGGCACCGGTTTCGGCAGCAATGGTAAACTGTTTTTGTTTACGCTCAGCTTTTTGAGTGTAGGCAGGCGGAATGATGGTAGCACTGAAATCGGAAATTTCTGCAGGAATATTTTCTTTGATTGCCGGAATTTGACTTGCCTTTTCGTGAAAATTTAAAGGTTCGCTTTTGAGCGAAGGGATTTGGGTAATACCAAAGCTGATTAACAATCCTACAAGAAGGATAATCAAGCCGAAATATAATTTCTTCACAGGTTCTTTTGGCTGTGAGAGGTGGGGGATTATATTTTCGATTTTATTGCGCTGCAGTTGTTGCAGCATAGACAATTCAGCCTGATTTTGAAGCAGCAGATCAGCACTTTCTTCTAGCTCAGGATATTGATTATTTACAAATCTCGAAATATCATGGTCGCTTGTTTTCCAAATCGGTTTGCTGAATAAAAGAATAGCCAGAACAACAGGAAAAACCAGCGCAAAAAGCCATGGTGAAAAATGCAATAAGTACACTGCAATGGCCGATAAAACCAAAGCTATGGCTAAGGCAATCGCAACGGTGCCGATCAGGTAAAAGCTAATCCACTTTTTCCTGAGGTTACTGATCCAATGCTGTCCTTCAGCTTTTAACATAATTCGGTTTTTGTCTGAATGATAAAATACGTTCGGTAACAAAAATCACTAAGGCAGCTATCCAAAATAAAGTTCCCAGCGCTTCGTTTTGCGTAGTTTTTATAGTCGATTCCGTTTTGCTGGACTGAAAGGCAGCATTTTGCCTGGATGATAAACGTCGCTGATCGTTAGGATGGTTCTCAAAGCCAAAATCAATCGCATTTTTATCTTGTATAACAATGGGCATTAGTGCCTTCACAAATACACCATCCCAAACCAATTCGTTCCACTGCGGGTTAAACCGGCTATAAAAATGAAATGTATTTAGATTGTTTACCTTTTCGTTTGCTAAGATTGCATTTCCGAAAGCGTCAGTCCATATTTTTTCCAATTGATTATTCGAAACAACCCTTTTGCTCAATTTAATTTGACGACCATCAACATTAATGGCAGATAGCGTAGCAATTACTTTCCCTTTTTCATATTGAAACAGGGTTCCATTTGGTGTAATTGACGATTTAAAAGTTGAAGTAACCGGATCATCAGATAGCCAGAAGCCAATGTCTGCTTTCCCGGAAGCAGGATTAATGATTATTTTTCGCTTCGTAAAGCTACCAATGGCCTTTAAAGCAGCAATGAGGTATTTGCCATCTGCAATTCCGGAAGCTTCGTGTATGGCGATGTTTATCGATGTCTCATCTCCTGAATTTAAAACTTCGTAAGTGGTATTGGATGGATTCGATTTTGCCTCGTATTTCTTCCCGGCATAGCTGGCAATCCAGCTGCTTAAAGTATCAGTTCGGTTTAATGGGATCCAATTCAACTTGTAGTTAAGGGTTGGCAGTTCATTGCCAAAACGGTTTAAGCGGTGATCGGCAAAAAAATAAACTTCAGTTCCTGATGGAACAAATTGATTAGCTGCATACAGCAGAGCTGTATAATTTAGGCTATTGCTCTGTTTTGTTTGATGATCAGCAGTATCTTTTAAGGTTAATGGTTCAAAACCCACATTAAAATCATGAACTTCGTAACCCTGTTTTATTAATGAATCTATCGTTCTACTCTGCGTTTTAAAAACATGTAGAAGCATTGCTTTATCAACCAAAATCCATCCGGTTTTATTTTTGCCCGAGATTATTTTTTTTATATAAGGTTGTGCCAGAAGAAATGCCAGTAGTGTCAAAAGCAAACAGCGTAGCAACAACAAAAGCCAATCATTAATTTTAAAGCTTTTTGAGCTTACCCTCGAACTTTCGCCCAGCAGTGCAATGCTGCCAATCTTAAGTGTTTTGCCCTGTTTAACATTCCACAGGTGTATAATGAGCGGGATAATTAAGCCTGCCAGCGCCAGTAAACCTATGGGATATAAAAATTGCACGGTTTAAATTCTAAGTTTACTTCTCTGTTTTAAAAAATCCCTTAATGCCTGATCTAGTGGTTCATCGGTCGTAATTGTCCGGTAAAAAATCCTTCTATCGAGCAATTTTATCCTGGTTTCTTCCAGGTAAGCATTAAGCTTGTTTTGATAATTGGTCCTTGCTTTGGTTTGATCAATCTGAATGGTTTCTCCTGTTTCCAGGTCTTCGAAAGTGCTGTAACCTTTAAAATCAAGATTCAGTTCGTTTCTTGATAACACATGAAAAACCACAATTTCGTGCCTTAAAGTATTCAACGTATCCAATAACTTGATAATTTCATCTTCTTTTTGATAAAGATCGGTGATGAAAATCAGCAGTTCGCGTTTTTGGGCACCGGCAAACAATTCTTTATAATGAACGGGTTTGGTGAATTCTCCATCGGGATTGATCTGCTCCAACTGGTAAAACAATCGGGCCAAATGCTGATAATCCTGCTTTGGGGTCATTGAAAAGATCCCTGAATTTTTCAGCACATATAAACCAATGGCATCGCCCTGTAAATTGGCGAGGTAAGCTAAAGATGCACCAAGATATTTTGCATAATCTATTTTGGTAAAATCGCCATCACTATGGTTCATTGAGGCACTGGCATCTATTAATATGCGAACGGCAATATTCGTTTCCACCTCCGATTCGCGGATATAATAACGGTCGGAGCGGGCAAACATTTTCCAGTCGAGCGAGCGAAGGTCATCGCCAGGCTGGTAACTTCTATATTGACTAAACTCCAATCCCGGTCCCTTTACGGTACTTTTATTAATGCCGTTCATAAAACCATCAATCGTCATTTTAGCCGATAGTGAAAGGTCTTTAATGGCCATCAATACTTTTGGATCGAGCAGTTTACTCATTAAATATTCGCTTTTGGTTTCGAAATGGCTTTAATCAGTTCGTCTGTAACTTTATCCGACGAAACATTTTCGGCCTCAGCTTTAAAGTTCATCAATACCCGGTGTCGCAATACCGGGTAAGCCATGGCCTGTAAATCTTCCATAATTACAGCGTACCTGCCTTTAAATAAGGCTCTTGCTTTTGCTGTTAATATTAAGGCTTGCCCGGCCCTTGGGCCTGCGCCCCAACGCACCCATTCTTTTACAAAATTTACAGTGGTGGTATCAGGTCGGGTGGCTCGGATGATTTCACTTACATAAGTAATTAAATCATCGCTAATGCTTACTTCGCGGGTAATGGTCTGCAGTTCTTTGATTTCTTCTGCACCGATAATCGGGTTAATTACTGCTTTTTTACTACCCGTTGTGCTGCTTAAAATCTGAGTTTCTTCGGCTGCCGTTGGGTAACCGATTTTGATGTACAAAAGAAAGCGGTCTAATTGTGCTTCTGGTAGGGGGTAGGTTCCGGCCTGCTCAATTGGGTTTTGTGTAGCCAGAATAAAAAATGGCCGATCTAAAGTATATGTTTTTCCGCCATAAGTGACTTCAAATTCCTGCATGGCTTCTAGCAATGCCGATTGTGTTTTCGGGGGCGTCCTGTTTACCTCGTCTGCCAGGATAATATTAGCAAACAGAGGGCCTTTATTAAATTTAAAAAAACGTTTTCCCGTTACGTGGTCTTCTTCCAGTATTTCGGTGCCCACAATATCGGTAGGCATTAAATCGGGCGTAAACTGGATTCTTCTAAAAGAAAGATCTAAAGCCTGAGACATTGTTCTTACCATTAAAGTTTTAGCCAAACCCGGTACACCTTCCAGTAAACAATGTCCGCCGGCCATTAAAGCGATCAGCATTTCTTCAATGATCACATCCTGACCCACAATTACTTTTTGTATTTCGCTTTTTAAAAGGGAGATCTTATCGATCAATATTTTTAGGTTGCTTTCTGAACGCTCCAAAACGGTTGATTTTTTTAGTATAACGATATTGTGCTTCAATATAGGGGATATTGATAGATAGTTTTAGCCTAGTAGAAAGAATATCAAAAAATTTACACGATAATTAGGATAAAAAAGCAGATTAATAAAAAATGAAGGTAATTTTAGGGTGATGCAAAGAGCTAAATTTACATTTGCGAGATTAAAATATAATTCAGGCGATTGGGATACCGATCAGCGCATGCCTTCTAACCTCTTAAATTCTCTTCTCGAGTATACAACCATTCCTTTGGATGAAGAAGAGAAAATTGTAGAGCTGAGCAGCCGCGATTTATTTAAATATCCTTTCTGTTATTTAAGCGGGCATAAACTGGTTCAATTTAGTCAGCAAGAAGCTGTAAATTTTAAAACCTATGTACATAACGGGGGGTTCGTTTTTGTAGATGATTGCAATCATGATATTGATGGTTTATTTGCCCGTTCATTCGAAACACAGATGAGCAATTTATTTGGAGCGCAGGCTTTGAAGAAAATCCCTAATAACCATGGTATTTATAGTTCTTTCTTCAAGTTTGAGAAAGGTCCGCCTACAACTTCTTTCGAATTAAACGGCTGGGGTGATGATCTGGTACACGATTACCTGAAAGCAATTACCATTAACAATAGGATAGGGGTATTGTATAGCAATAAAGATTATGGCTGCGAGTGGGATTACGATTTCAGGAACAAACGTTTTTTAGCTGAAGACAATACCAAATTCGGGGTAAATATTATCCTGTATGCCATGGGCATAAACAGTTAACAATTGGCAATTTCAGTTGGCTGTTTTTTTCGTGCTGTCAGATGTTACCATCTGACAGATTTAGAAAACTCATTGATTAAGTTTTAATCGCAGCAGATGGTAACATCTGCCGCCACACTTAAGTTGCTGATTAACCAATCTACAAAGTATACGCGGTTTCGGCTTTCGATTGATTCAATACCAAAAAGCTCTGGATATTTCCTACACAAGCCAGTGCGCCTATATTGTCTCTCAGGAAGTTATTGTAAGATACCATATCGGGCATGGCTACTTTGAGCATAAAATCGAAATGTCCGGTAAGATGATAACATTCCATTACTTCAGGGTATTTTTCCATTTCGGTCTTAAATGCCCTTACAATATCTTCCGAATGCGTGGTAAGTTGAATGTGCGGAAAGGCTATAAAATGCGACCTCAGTTTATCGATGTCTACAATGGCAACTGTTGATTTGATGTAGCCATTTGACCGCAGTTTTTTAATGCGGTCTACAATATGGGTCATGCTTTTTCTAAGCTTGCCCGAAACTTCTTTATAGGTTAATAATCCATCACGTTGTAAAAGATTTAGGATTTCGATATCAGTCTGATCAACTTTTTGAGGTTGCATGTAAATACTTAGTGTATAATTGTTTCTTTTTTGTTCGCTTTTGTGCAGCCTAAAAATAGTTAAAATAAGGTATATTTATATAATTTATTATCGTTATTTAAAAACATACTTAGTGTATATATTACAATAATAGTGAGAATTATGAAGTTTAAATAAAAATTATATTCTGTCAGCTTATTTTTCTGATATGCTAAACCAAATTTTTAGGATGTTTAGGGTTTGATAAAAAATAATTTTTATCAAAAAAATAAGTTGTTGCGGTATAATTTGCTTAACTACTGATCTTTACGCTGTAATTAATTTAACCGAATATTATTCTTCTCATGCATAAAAAACACAATTTCGGTGCCGGGCCATGCATATTGCCGTCATCTGTAATGGAACAAGCTGCTCAGGCCGTAATCAATTGGGGAGGGATGGGTTTATCTATTTTAGAAGTTTCTCATCGATCGCCAGAATTTGAAGATGTAGTACTTAAAACCCAGCTTTTGGTGCGCGAGTTATTGTCTGTTCCAGATCACTATTCAGTACTTTTTTTGCAGGGTGGGGCCAGTACACAATTTGCTATGGTTCCTATGAATTTTTTGAGTGCAGGAAAAAAAGCCGCTTATCTTGATACCGGTTATTTTGCACAAAAAGCCATTAAAGAGGCCAAATTGTTTGGCGAAGTGGAGCTAGTTGCTTCTTCGAAAGATAAAGATTACGCCTATATCCCAGTTGGTTTTAATAACGATAAGCATGCAGCATACCTGCATTGTACTTCAAATAATACGATTGAGGGGACAGAAATATTTGATTTCTCTACTGCCGGCGCACCGTTGATATGCGATATGTCATCAGATATTTTTTCCAGAAAAATTAACATCACCGATTTTGATCTTATTTATGCAGGTGCGCAAAAGAATATGGGACCGGCTGGGATGACACTTGTTATTGCTAAAAATGAATTTCTTGATCAGGCAAAAAAGGAAATCCCATCAATGTTGGATTATCGGGTATTCCGCGATAATATGAGCATGTACAATACACCGCCGGTTTTTTCTATTTATGTGGCCATGCTTAATTTATTGTGGCTGAAAGATCAGGGTGGTGTTAGTGGAATAGAACAAAGAAATATAGAAAAAGCAAAATTATTATATGCCGAAATAGACAGGAATCCGCTTTTTTACGGTACGGCCGATGTTGAGCATCGCTCTCGAATGAACGTTACTTTCTTAGCCATTAATAAAGAGGTAGAGACCGGGTTCTTAAAATTTGCAGCAGATATGGGAATTGTAGGCATAAAAGGTTATAGAACAGTTGGTGGATTTAGGGCTTCACTTTACAATGCGCTTCCATTATCAAGTGTTGAGGTATTGGTAAATGCAATGGCCAGTTTTGAAAAAATATACAGTGATAAAACAGTTCTTGAACTCGAATAATCCGTTAAACGATGATAAAAATATCTCCATTAAAGGCACTACAGCCAGGTAAAGATATCTTTGATCTGATGATTTCTGATCAGGTGAACGGTAAGGTGCATAAAAATGAACAGCTTTCGTTTGAAGACCTGCTTAATCTATTTGGATGTCCTTTAGATGATCTGCCTGCTATTTATGTTTACGAGTTCCGTAGCGAGTTTGGTGTAATGAGGGGAATTTGGGCAGCTACCGATCTCTCCCAAACACCAGTAAATGCAATAAAAAGGCACGAAGAAACGGTATCGTCGAAAGTAGAATCGCTTAAAATAGATCGGAGAAATAAGGCAGTGCAAAAATCGCCAATCTTATTGGTTCATAAAAAGGATAAAACTTTAGATTCGCTTATTGATTTTGTGGTGCGTACGCGTAAACCTTTAACCAGCGAATGGTCGCAGATGGGACATTTTCTTTATCAGGTATTGGAAGAAGATGTTATTGAAAAATTTGTTGAAGCGTTTATGAAACTTCATGCGGTTTACCTGGCCGATGGTCATCATCGTTTGGAAGCAGCCTGTTCGTTGCAGAAAAGCATAGCTCAGCAAATCAGTTCGCTTTTTGTTTCTGCCGATACAATTTCGATAGGTGCCTTTCATAGAGTGGTTTCGGGTGTAGATATTTGTTATTCACAGTTGATGGAAAAACTGGAACAGTATTATTATATCTCAAAAATTCCCAACAACAAAGCTTATAAACCTGATCAGAAAAATAGGCTAGGCCTTTGTTTTAAAGGCGAATGGTATCAACTGGATTTAAATAAAGCTTCTATTGTATTGTCAGAAGTGCCGGATACGGTGATTTTACAAGATCAAATTCTGTCAGCTGTTCTTGGTATCAATAAACCGAAGGAAGACGAAAGACTAGTCTGCTTTCCGGATTGCAAATGGTCTCAATTTCTTGAAGTGCTGAATAGTGATGAAACGTCAATTGGCTTTTCTCTTTTCCCGATGACAGCGGATGCATTTATTACCACTGCAGAAAAGGGTGAGTTTTTGCCGCCAAAATCTACCTGGATAGCGCCTAAGATCCCTCAGGGATTTATGGCGAGTAGCCCAGTTGCCATAACGGCGAAAGGAGAACAGGTAAGGGTAAATTAATAGATAAACCTATAAAACAAACGATATGTTCGATCTCGATTTAGAAAGTATAGCGCAGATAGGCGCTACCTTTCTGATAATTGCTTTCTTTTTAGTGGCTTTGTACAAAAAGCGTCTTAAAGTAAACAAGAAAAAAAATGATGGAGAGCAAGATTACCTGCACTGGCTCTAAACGGTTAAGTTGAATAGTCTTGTGCTATTTTTTTGTTATGGTAAATCAATTTAGTTTGATATGGAGTAAGCTTTGCAGTTAATTATGCCTATAGAGGTTAATTAAAGAAATTTGATTATAGTTAAATTTTATACTTTTGGGTTATTGATATTTACAATTTAACCCGATATGTTTATGAAAATGCTTTTTAGAGTTTGCATACTTTCTGTTTTAATCTGTTCATCTATTCTGGCGAGTGCACAAACCGTTACCCTAGATTATTTTTTTAATCGTGAAACCCGCAAGGATAAACAGGGAAAAGAAATCCGTTTTCATTACCTATGGAGTGAGCGGGCCATGAGTGGTTTTTCTATTTTTGGCAATGTATTTAAAAAAGAAGGATTTAAATTGGATTCGCTTGAAACAGCACCAACACTGGCCAACTTAAAGGGAAGTGATGTTTATTTAATTGTAGATCCCGATCGCCCGAAAGAAAATCCTAAACCTAATTATATCGAGGCTGACCATATTACTGCAATTTCTGCATGGGTAAAGCAGGGTGGGGTATTGGTGATGTTTGCCAACGATAGTGCCAATGTAGAATTACGGCATTTTAATAAACTAGCCAATGTATTTGGTATGCACTTTACGAATGAGATGCAAAATCACGTTATTGATGACAAACATTTTGAAGATGGCGGCATTGTGATCAAAAACAATCCAGTATTTAAAACGGCGCAGAAAATATTTATGAAAGATATTTGCTCCATTGAAACAAAAGCTGGCGCAAAACCGGTTTTGAAAAATGCGGCAAACGCAACTGTTATTGCTTCGGCTAAATATGGTAAAGGAACAGTAATTGCCATTGCCGACCCATGGTTGTATGACGAATATGTTAATGGACGTTTACCAAAAGAAATGGGTTTCGAAAATGATAAAGCAGCCCATGATCTGGTGGTTTGGTTAAAAAGCATCGTTAAAAAATAATAGCTTATAATTTATCCAATTTAAAATAGCCTAAATGAATCTCATCTTCAGGTAACCCTGAAGATGTTTTTATTTCGATATGGTATTTTTGTTTCGATTCTTCGCTTAAAATATCCTCAATTTTATAAATATCATCTACATCAATACCATACTTTTCATCAATATGGGCATTGGCACCTTTTATCGAATTGGTTTTAAAGAATACTGTTTTCTTTGCTTCTTGTATTGCCTTTGCCCTTTCATCATAAACAGATAGCACAATATAATGTTGTTCATATAGCTGGTTCGACTGGTAGCCACCAAGATTAATAAAAAATAGTTTATTAGTTGAAAGGGTAGTATGGTTGTCTCTTAATTTAATGTTGATTTCATAGTTGTCAACCTTATTCACTTCCCGCCAGCCATCTATATGAATACTGGCTCCTGCTTCGGGCCAAAATGCTTTAATTTCGGGAACAAGCGCTTTAAGTGAATGGGCAATACCGAAGAAATAATCGTGCTGTTCTACATTTCTTTTCGGTGCTTTCGATCCCAATAAAAGCATGTATAGTTTAGGTTGCTGTTCGTCCATATTTAATTGATTGCCTTTTCTTTTAACAGCGTTAATGAGAATTGGTTTGTGATTTTACATCTTCTTTTAACCACAGAGAACACAAAGAGGAAGGGGCGGAGAACACAAAGCTGGTGATCATGCAGTACAAACCTTTCATTATAAACCCGATAGCAGTGGATGCCGATTCTCCATCGGCTGGAACGAATAGCGGGACTACCACACCCCATGGAATACTGACCTTCATTTCCAAAACCTAAAAGCATTACAAACATCATTATATTGATCCTTATGAAATAAATTATCCCTCAGGATGACAATATTAGGGTAATTAATTCCGTGCTTCCGTGGTGAAAAATAAAACAATTTCGTTTTTTTTGGATTATATGATCTGATGAATTGAGGTGCACATATAAATGCAGCGATAAATGGATATTAAAAAAGCAAAAAAGAAGATCGCGATTTTAGGCGGTGGGCCGAGTGGTCTTTTTATGTATAAAAGATTAATCGAATCTAAAACTACCAACTTTGTAATAGATATTTTCGAGCGAAAAGATTATTTGGGGGCAGGTATGCCTTATAGTGCCGAAGGAGCTAATGTAGAACACATCACCAATGTATCAGACAATGAAATTCCGATCATTTTTAATTCTATAGAAGATTGGGTGAAAATAGCACCCAAATCAGTTTTAAAAAAGTTTAATATCAACGAGGAGAAATTTAACGAGTATAAGGTATTGCCCAGGCTGTTTTTTGGTGAATACCTATCTGCCCAGTTTAATCTGCTGAAAGATGCTGCGACCAAAAAAGGCATAAAAACCAATGTACATTTAAATTGTGTGGTAAAAGATATTATCGATTTTCCTGCAGATAATAAGATAGGGATAAGCATTAAAGGGCATGAAAATACCTATTTTGACCAGGTGATTATTTGTATCGGTCACAATTGGCCAAAGAAATATGAAGGCCGTATACCCAATTATTTCGATTCGCCTTACCCACCGAAAAAACTTTTATTAAAACTTCATCATCCAGTGGCTATTATGGGCTCGTCGTTAACTGCAATTGATGCGTTAAGGACGCTGTCACGTCAAAACGGGAAGTTTGAGGAAGAGGAGGATGGAACCTATCGTTACCATTTGGAAAGCGCGGGTTTTAAAATTGTAATGCATTCGCGTAGCGGTTTATTACCTGCTATTCGCTTTCATCTGGAAGATTCGCATCTGGGAAAGGAAGAAACGCTGAGCAAAGCTGAAATTAAGGCGAGTATAACTGAGAATGGAGGCTTTTTGCCATTGGATTTTGTATTTGAAAAGAATTTCAAGGAAATATTTATTGAAAAAGATCCAGCTTTTTATGAGCTGATTAAAGCATTGAATCTGGAAGAATTTGTTGAGACCATGATGGGGTTCAGAGAAAAAATGGAGCCTTTCGATCTTTTTAAACAAGAATATGAAGAGGCAGAAAAATCTATAGAAAAGCGAAAATCTATTTATTGGAAAGAAGCCTTGGCTGTATTAAGTTTTGCAATGAGTTATCCGGCAAAATATCTGTCTGCGGAAGATATGGAGCGGCTTCAAAAAGTATTAATGCCCCTTATTTCTATTGTAATTGCATTTGTGCCCCAAAGTTCGTGCAGAGAATTATTGGCACTGCACGAGGCTGGTGTGTTAAGCATTGTTGCCGTTGGGGATAATGCGGAGGTAGAACCGTTAAAAACAGGCGGTGCAGATTATTATTACAAAGTGGGTGATCAGGAGATGACTGTTCACTTCGATACCTTTATCGATTGTGTTGGTCAGCCACATCTTTCTTTCGATGATTTTCCTTTTAAAAGCTTAATTACAAATGGAACGGTTAGTCCGGCCATGTTGCAGTTCCAGTCTGCTAAAAATGGAAAAGCAGAAATGAAGCATAATGATTTAGTGATAAGGAAAGGCAATACTTACTTTTTAACTGTGCCTGGTATCACCATCAACGATCATTTTCAGGTGGTTAACGAAGCGGGGCAGGTGAATGAACGAATCTATATTATGGCCGTTCCGTACATTGGTGGCTATAACCCCGATTATTCCGGAATCGATTTCTGTGAAGCCGCATCAGAGGCGGTGCTCAACAGTATTTTAAACTAAGTGTTAAATAATATGCTACCGAAAATATTAGTACTAATTCGCTAACAATACGCTATCTATACTTAAGGTATGCGCCTATGCCCTGCTTGGGCATGTAGAGTTGCTACAGTTTTTCCTTTAGGCTAGTTGGTCAGGATCGCAGATCCTGACCTTTGTACTGCGGATTTGTAATCCGCATTGTAATCTTGTTTAAGGTTTAATTAATGAGGTTTTCAGTATTTTTTGATCACAAGAAGGATGTAGTAAAGATAAGCTTGATTTATGAATCAATTAGTGTTGTTTCTGCAAAAAATGCAGCGAGTAAAACGGATTATTTATTGTTTTTCAAGATAATAAACAGCAGTTTTTTTAAAGTAGCTTACTTATGTTGATGTTTGACTTATTTGATAATTGAGAGCAGAAATTACTCAAAAATAGTATACTTCATTTAATTGCTTTTAGAGAAAAAAATCCCTAATGGAGTGTTAGAGCTTGTTTTGTGTAAAAAAAACAAACGTTTGCGCTTAATTTGTGTGATGTCTTTTTAAAGTTACAAAATTTATAAAAATGGTATAGCCTTTCTGAGTGTAAGCGAGCCTAAATATGATTCTTTAAGCCAAATATCAGTAACCAATCAAACTATCATTTAAAGCTTTTTCCTTAACAGTTATTCATTATTAGAATATCGTTTATAAAAATTATAAAAATTAGTTGATTAATACGGCTGTTCAATGTTTATAACCATTTATAGCTTTGCTTATTACGCATTTTTTAAGCAAACGTTTGCGTTAAGAAAAAATAAAAAACAACTTTCTTAATATATACCTTGCATTAACAAATCATAACTAGCCGATATTTTATTTTAGTATTACGAGCAAAAAATCTTGTTAACTAGCAAGAAATAATAAATAATTAATAAAATAATAAAGCACCTCTAACCAAGGTATTATAGCAAACAAACAAAAACTAATCATTCTTAGTGCTTCTACATGTACTAAGAATTAATATTAATCATCCTAAACCATATTCCATGATCAAAAATTTTACTTTTTGTCTTCAGGCATTGCTTTGCCCAAAAATCTCAAATCGAGGTCATTTCTTTCTTACATCTTAACAATCAAGATTACTTTTTAAACACTTAAACTTAATTAAACTAATAAAATGGTTAAAATTTATACAAGCGTTTGTATTGCCTTGTTTTTATCTGTTTTTGGATTACAATCTTTATATGCCCACAAGGCATGGCTCTGTACAGGTGTTAAAAGCACCTTTGTATTTCAACAAGATACGATCAAAGCTAAAAAAGATTCGTCCGCCTTTTCACTAAAGACCGATACAATCGGCCAAATGGTTAGAGCACTACAGAAATTTAAAACAGTACGCGATACGGTTAATATCCGTTCCTCAACACCTGTTCCCAATTTATCGTTACAGCAAATTATTAAAGGTAATTTAGCTGGCGTTTATGTACAAGAGCCAAACGGCGAACCTGGAACTGAACAAAGCATTATCGTGCAAGGTGCATCAGGTTTACTTTTCAATAGGAAAGATATTTATGCCCTGCAGCCTGCCATCTATTTAAATGGTGTGCCTTTAGTAGCCGATAATCCTTTTGCATTTGATGTGCAGAAATATGATTACAATAGGATTGGGCCTGCAACTAACCTTTTATCGCAGGTAGATATTAATAACATACAATCTATCACGGTAATTAAAGATCCTTTCGAGTTGGCTAAACTAGGTCCAAATGCAGCCAATGGTGCTGTATATATAACCACTAAAAATGCTAAGGCCGGACTTAGAGATATTAGTTTAAACTCTTATTTTGGTTATGTAACTGCTCCACAGGTAAATACTGTTAATGGCGTTTACGAAAACAATTTTAGGAACCAGTTTTATCAAAAATATAATCCAACTGGCAATCCTGCTTCTTATTTACGTGATTCTACCAACGTGGCTTATTTTGGCCCGTCAAACTGGACGGATTTATATTACCAGAATACACCAACATTTTCTGCCGACTTAGGCATTACCGGAGGCACAGAAAGAGCAAATTTTAGGTTCTTTGGCTCTGGAACAAGGAATGCAGGAAATGCAGATGATACGGATATTAACCGTTACAATTTGTTCTTCGGAATAAATATGGCTCCTTTTAAATGGCTTACAGTATCAAGCACCGTTAACACCGCTCGTTTAGATCGGACGAGAAACAAAAGTTTGCGTGATCGTTTTGCCGAAACACGTTATATACCCGATTTAAGCAGTCCGCTTTCTCCAAATTCTGACTCATACGCAACGTATTTGACTGAAAATGATAGAAATGTAGATAACAATCGCTCTACAGTATTAAACGGAAGTTTAAGCTTAAGTGCAAAAGTAAACAAACTGGTGATAACAACCACCGGTTTATTTAACTACAACGAGGGTATCAGAGATTATTTTATTCCATCTACTTTATTGGCAGGCGTAAGTTATGTATCCAATTATTTTGGTTATAGCCAAAGGGTTTCGATGAACAATACCGTGAGCTACAAATACGATATCAATAAAGACCATGTTGTTGATTTTGAGCTTGGCCAGAGTTTACAAGGCGATACCTATAAATATAACTATGCAAGGGCATACAATGGCCCGAACGATTATGTAAAATTATCTTTTGTAGATGCAAGACCAACCATTAGTGGATCTGAGAATCCAGATTACCTAAACGTATTGGCTAACAGTAATTTTTATGTGTTCAGGTATATCGATAAAGAGCGCAATAATTTAATGTCGTTTTATGGTTCAGCAAAATATGCATATAAAAATCTGTTAACATTAAGTGCATTGTTAAGAAGAGATGGTTCTTCTAACGGCCAGCCAGATAGCCGTTGGGTAACTACACCCGCCTTTAGTGCCAACTGGAATTTAAAAGAACAGTTTTTAAAAGGCTATAAAATCATTGATGCTTTACATTTAAGCGCCGCATGGGGCAGAACTTTGAGGGTTTTTCAGGATGACCGTTTTGCAGCAGGACCACAGTATCGCTCAGAAAACGGTTGGGAAGAAGAGCCGACCATACCAGGATACGGTGGTTTGTTGGGCATTAACCGCCCATACAACAGTGGCTTTATTGGATACAACATTAGTTTGCCATTTGCTGATAGAACTAGCGTAACCTTAGATGCTTCGTTCTTAAACAGCCGGATCAATGCAGCTGTAACAGTATATAACCGTGAAGATAAAAATAACGTAATCGGCTTGCCTGTTGCAGTTGAAACTGGTTATTCTACCGAGTATAAATCGGGAATGAACATTAATAACAAAGGTATTGAGCTTTTGGTTAACGGATCTGTTTTACAAAAAAAGAACGGTTTCAATTGGAATACTGGTTTAAATCTGAGTTATAATAAAAATAAATTATCGGCTTTGCCAGAAGGTTTAACTGAATTAATTTATCAGAACGACAATAAACTAGAGGTAGGTAAATCGGTTGGCAGTTATTGGTTATATACCAATCAGGGTATTTATAATAGCGATGGAGAAGTACCTGCAGGCAGAACCTTTAACGGCATTCCTTTAAAAGCTGGCGACCCAAAATGGGTTGACTATAATAACGATAATAGGATAGACAGTAAAGACAAAGTATTAACTGGCGATAGATTGCCAAAATTTGTTGGCGGTTGGAACAACACTTTAGCTTATAAAAACTTCGATCTAAACTTCAATTTTATTTTTGCTGCCGGGCAAAAAGCAATTAACCAATACGAGGCAACCCGTTATGGCTTTGTAAACCGCGAAGCCGGAAATGACATTAACTCAGTTAAAGAAGTATCTTCTTGGCAATCTATTGATAGCGAGAAAAACTATCCAATATACAATCCATGGAGTCCGGTAGATGCTTACCGTACTGACCAAGACTTGTTTTTAGAGAATGCATCTTATATTAAATTAAGATCGATAACACTGGGTTACGATTTTAGTAAAGCAGGTTTCTTTAAAAAAGCTGGCGGAAAATTTAGAAGAGCTTATTTATATGCTACCGCTTTAAACGTGTTTACTTTAACCGATTTCTCAGGTGTTGATCCAGAACTGATCAATTACAATGGAATTTACGACGGCGCAAATATCACTATTCCACAAACATTTGTTTTTGGCTTCAAACTGGATTTATAAAATATTACCATTATTGATATGAATTATTCTAATTATAAAATTAGTATCTACAGGACGATTACCCTAGCTTTAATATTAAGCTTGATTGGTATTGGCAATTTCTCCTGTAAGAAAATTGATGATGTACAATCAACAAGATTAGCTACTGAAGAAAGCAACTGGAAAACACTTGAGGATGCAAGAGCAAACTTGCTTTCAGTATACGGCCTGATGCGTTCGGCTACTGTTTCTGATAATACGCATTGGTTAATGGGCGATTTAAGACAAGGTGATTTCGCCATTACCAACAGAGCCGATTTAAAGTCTATTGTAAGCGGACAGCTAAACGCACAATACCCTGTAATTAACCGTATTACCAATTGGCGTAGGTTTTATGCTGTAATTAATGCGGCAAGTTTATTTATAGAACGCTCTAAACAGATCGTTCCTTTAGATACACGTTACACCATCATAAATAACAATGTAGACATAGCGCAGGCCAGAATATTAAGAGCGTTTGCCTATTTTTATATGGTGAGGATTTGGGGGGATGTGCCTTTGTTAACCTCATCACACGATGGCGATTTTATTAAACTGCCAAGAACAGGTAAAGATAAGGTTTTACAATTTGCTACGGCCGAGTTATTGGCTGCGGCTCAGGTGGTGCCGTTTAAATATGGAGGTGATGATCCAATCCTTCCAGGTCTTTATTATGGTGCAGGCTGGTCGAGCTGGAATGGAAACATTTTTACCAGATTATCAGCATACATTATTCTTGCACACATTGCTGCTTGGGAAGGCAATTATCTAGATGCAGCTACCTATACGAAATTTGTATTAGACAACTATACCAGATCTAACGGAAGCGGCTCTAACGGAATTGTTTATTTGGAGATGGATGCATTAACTGAAAACTTGAATTACTATAGTCCATTTGCCTTTAAACGTGCCACTGTATTGGTAGGCTTTCCGTTCGAAGCAGGTAATGGATTATCAACAGCAAATGGCCACATCGAGCAGTTAACGTTAGCATCTCCATTTATTCCTAAGGCGCAACCAGAGATGTTTGTAACTAAAGATAGTATTCTTAAAATATTTACAGATCCTAAGGATTTAAGGTTCAGTTTTAACCCTGTTACAGGCTTATATCGCACCAACTACTTTTACAATTTCACTTCTGAGCAACCTATTTTTAACAAGATCAAAGTTATTTATACTGCCCAAACCTCTGGCGATTTAACTTTATTTAGTTCTACAATGCTGTTTAGCCGTATAGAAGAAGTTACGCTGTTAAGGGCAGAAGCATGTGCCGTATTGGGACAACGTGATGAAGCCATTGCAGCGTTAAATAAGGCAGCCAATTTAAGGGGGCCAATTACCTACAATCCTGCTTCTGGTAAGGATTTAATTGATGCAATTTTTGAAGAGCGCAGAAGAGAGTTAATGGGCGAGGGCTGGAGATGGTACGATATTGTACGGTACAACAGGCTTAAAAACTTTGCTGGCACATTCATCAAGAAAAATGGTACGCCGCTTACATTCAGACAATTTGAGAATGCTGGTGGTATTTACTGGCCAGTTTCGCAAGATGTCATCAATGCCAATCCAACGGTTACCCAAAATCCATACTGGCAATAATCAATTAGAAGATCATGAAAAAGAAATTATATAAGCATAGCCTGTTATTACTTCTAGGGGTAATGGGTATTTATTTAAGTGCCTGCAAAAAAAGCGATTCTCCTTATTACGATTATACCAATACGGTACAAACCTATAAAGGAACTACTTTGGATTATTTGAAATCGAAATCAAATACCTTTGATTCGCTTTTATTGGTATTGGATCGTTTTCCTGCCTTAAAAGATTCGTTAACCAATCAGAAAGTAACCTTATTTGCTCCGGTAAACGAAAATTTTGCAGCATCAGTTAAGTATTTAAACCAAATCAGAAAAGCAGGCGGAAGAGCTCCTATTTATCTGAAAACTGCAGACCTGACAGAACTTGAGTTTATGCTTTCAAAATATATTATTAGGGGCAATATAACTACCAGTACCTATACTAATAGTGTTGATGGACTTTCGTTAAATACAATAGTTTCCAATTATCCTATGCATGTTAAAGCGGTAAAAGCAGATGCATCGGGTTTTGTTGGTGGAGGTGCAACAACACTCGAGTATAGCGATATGTTTGGCTCAACTATTCGGCTTAATTGGGTAACTACCATTACCAATGCGGTTAATATTAAAACCAATAATGCCACCATTAACATCTTAACCCCGCTGCACAATTTTGGATTTGATGAATTTACAGCAAGATTAGACCAATAGCCTTATGAAGATGAAAACAAATAAATACTTGCTTAGCGCAGTTATAATGCTATCAGGCATGATGCTCATGTTGGCATCGTGCAAGAAAAATTTACCTGATAATAGATTGTCTATCGCCAACGATAGTCAGTATACGCAGTTTTTATATCAGCCCACCCTCGGTAGAAATACTTTATTTACCAACAATTTTACCTATGGCAACTCAAGCAGGCCATTAGATTTTAAAATTGTAAACATGCGTACTTTTGGTGGCGAACCAGCTCCCGAATTAACCAAACTATTGCCAGTAAAGGTCTGGAAAACCGCTTACGATGGTACCGAGAAATCGCTTGCAGAAATTGAAGCGAAACGTGTAATAGAAAGTCACCCGCTATTTGAAGTACGTCCACATTCTGGTGAGTTTTTGATGTGGGCCGAAGCCAACTCCAATATGATTAAAGCACAACCAGATTCTGGTTATGTTTTCGATGTAGAAATGTCTAATACTGGAGGGAGAAAATATTTTCAGAACTTCCGCCTTCGTCCATTGCGCGAGCGTCCTTACGAACCATCACCGCTCGATCCGGTAACAGGACAGGGAACATCTACCTCTGTGAGCCCATCAGGGTTGTTTATTTCAGGTGTTAGAACAAATCAATTTTTATCATCGAGCGACGTGCGTGTAGTATTTAATAAACTGCCAAAAGGCTTGCCTGGCTATTCTGGTCATAGTATCAGTTTCAAGTTTGTAGATACTTTGGCTCAGGTTATCGATCCAAATAAGTTTGCACTAACCGATTGGGGCAATCTGGTACATGGTTTCAACATGGTAAAAGATGCCACTAAAGTGAAATTTGATGTGGCTTATCCTATTCCATTAACCGCCTACCCTACAAAATACACGACAACAGATGGCGGTGCGGCTAGGGTAGTATTTAGGTTTGATAGACAGGCATTTGGTGCTGTTTTACTTCACTGCTATCTGGCGTTAAATTTCAAGATTTACGAAGAGGGCGATTGGGAAATTATCTTCCAGTTTAAGAATGACAAACCAAAATTTGATAACGACTGATGAAACTAACTAAATCCAAACAAAATATATTTCCAATGAAGTATTTTTACAGTATAGTAATTTTATTGATTTTTGGTTTGCAGAATCTTGCCCTGGCACAACAGCAAATTGCGGTTACAGGTACGGTTTATGATGGCGAATCGAAAAAGAAAGAAACCATGCCTGGCGTAAGTATTCTAAGCAGTGGCAAGGTTTTAGGCCAAACTGATGGAGACGGACGTTTTAGGGTAACTGTTGCATCAAACGCCGAAATCACCTTTAAATATTTAAGTTACATCACACAAACCATAAAGGTAAATAATCGGGCCAACATTAACATCACCCTACAGGGCGATAATACTACCCTTAAAGAGGTAACGGTTACTGCGGGTTATCAGACCAAAACCAGGACTTTATCTACAGGATCTGTTACCACTATTTCGGGTAAGGATATTCAGGGACAACCTGCAAGTGATGTAATGTCGCTTTTACAGGGTAAAGTGGCCGGTCTTAATATCCAGAACAATACAGGTGCACCGGGTTTTAGGGGTTCTATTACCTTACGGGGTATTTCGAACATCAACGTATCGGGTTCAGGAAGTTCAAGTTTCTTAACACCAACCTCACCATTATTTGTAATTGATGGGGTGCCTGTTGATGACAATACCAACTATTCGTATGGTTTCCAACAGGCTGGGCCAGGTGTATCGCCAATCTCGCAGATTCCACCAGAAGATATCGAAGAAATTAACACTTTAAAAGATGCTGCTGCTACAGCATTGTACGGATCGAGAGGAGCTTATGGTGTAATTTTAGTTACCACTAAACGTGGTAACTCAAAAGTACCGGTTGTGCGTTATAATGGTGCCTCATTTTTTTCGATGGTACCTCAGTTGCGTGCAGTAATAGGAGGTAGGGGGGAACGCGAACTGCGTATTATGCAAATTTTGCAGAATGACAGTACCTACAACCATGCAGTTGACCTGATCAATTCTTCGCCGCTTTTAGCTGATAGTTTAAATGCGTATTACAATAACTCAACTGATTGGCAATCTTATTTTTATAGAAATACATTTAACCAAAGTCATAATGTAAGCGTTTCAGGGGGGGATGTGGCTTTTAACTATAAAGTAGGCTTAGGTGCCTTTGATGAAACCGGGATACAGCAAAATACAGGTTACTCTAGGTATAACCTCAATATGAATATGCAGTATAACCCAACCCCTAAATTTAAATTGGTGGGCCAGTTGCAGAATTCCATTCAAAAACAGCAGACCGGAAGTGGCAATGGACTGTTAAATAGTGGTCTTGCTGCTACAGGTTCTGCCTCTACTTTACTGCCATCGCCATCACTGTATTCGGCGCAAAGTGGTTTGTTAGCACAGCTAGGTACCGATAACGACAATAAATCGTTACAGACTTTTGCCACCATTAACGCAGAATACGAAGTATTTAAGAATTTCAGGATTGCTACCTTTTTAAACTATACAAACGGTTCTAATACAAAGGATAATTTTTCGCCTGCTGCTTTAAATGGCAATCAATCGCAATATTATACTTATAACGACCGTGCAACCAAACTATACAACCGTAACCAGTTTTCTTATGTATATGGTCTAAAGGATGCTGCCGGAGAAGATTCACACACCTTTAACTTATTTGCCTTTACAGAGATCAACTCGAGCTTTTTTAAGGCTGATGCCATTTTAAACGAAAGAGGGGTGAATGATCAGTTAAGGGGGCCTTTAACCAATATGACCAATTACCTGACTTCTTTGGGGGGCACAATCGATTATAACGATGCGAGAAGCGTGGCCTTTGCCGGTGCATTTTCTTATAACTACCAACAAAAATATGTTCTAGATCTTAACTACCGTTTAGATGCCAACTCTGCAAATGGCGAAAACGCACGTTACATTGCCAACCCATCCATCGCTTTAAAATGGAACTTTAACAAGGAAAAGTTTATGCAGAATATCCAGTGGATTGATTATGCCGATATCCGTTTAAGCTATGGTTCTAACATACAACCTGTAGGAGGTATTTTTGATGCGTATGGTAAATATGTAGGGGGCGACCGTTATAACAACGCTAACTCCATAATATTGGATCTGAAAAGACTTCCAAATTTAGATTTGCAGCCAACCAAAGCCACTACATACAATGCCGGTGTTGATTTTAGTTTGTTCCAGAACCGTTTCTCATTCGTTTTCGATACCTATTACAAGCAGAACGATAATATTTTCAGATACAAGGATATTTCGAGTGCTAACTCTTTCGAAACGGTTGCCTCTAACGAAATCAGTAACGTAAACTACGGCTGGGAGTTTCAGACTACTGCCCGTCCATTAAGTCCTAACAGCGCTTTTAAGTGGACAGTATCTGCGAATTTGGCCATTAACCGGGAAATATTAGCGCAACTACCTGATGGCTTAAGAGATCTTATCTATTATGATAAAGATTTGGGTCAGGATATCTACTACCGCTTAGGTACCAACTCTTTATCTAATTATCTGTATAATACCAAAGGTGTTTATTCTACCAATGCGCAGGTTCCGGTTGATCCGAATACGGGATTGCCTTATCGCGTAGGGGGTACAGACCGCCTGAACTATTTCAAAGCAGGCGATCCTGTTTTTACCGATCTGGATGGAAATTATGTGCTCGACGGTAACGACAGGGTAATTGCAGGTAATTCGCAGCCTCAGGTAACTGGTGGTTTTACTTCTTACCTACAGTGGAAAAACTGGAGCTTGGAGGTAAATACATCTTTCACACTCATTCGCGATATTATCAATAATCCATTGGCCAACCAGTTGCGTAACTATTATTTACCATATGCTTCGGGCAGTTTAGTGCCTTTAGGTCAGCTTGATTACTGGCGTTCAGCTGGTGATGTGGCTACCTATGGTAATCCTTTAGATTTTTTGCGTTCGAGAATTATCGACCCATTTAGGCTTAACCAAACCGCATTTCAGGAAGATGGCTCTTACTTTAAATTAAATTCGGTTAAAGTGTATTACATCTTTGATAAAAAGTTTACAAGCAGATTCGGAATGAACAGGGTAAGTATTAACGCTACTGCGGCCAACCTTGGTTTTATTACCCGCTATTCTGGCCCGAACCCCGAAAATGTAACCAGTTTAGGTAGAGATGATTCTGGAGGTTATCCTTCTCCAAGACAGTTTACCCTAGGTTTAAACATTGAGTTTTAAGACAAAATTAGACAAGATGAAAAATACAAAATATATAATCCTGTTTGCCGCACTGGTTTTTACTACCGTTAGCTGCAAAAAGTTCCTTAATGTTACTCCTATTGAAGCCCAATCTGGTAACAATTTTTGGAAATCGCGTGAAGATGTAGAAGGGTTTACAAATGGCATTTATGCACGTTTAAGATCAAAAGTAGCGGGTACACCACAGTTTTTTAACGGCGATGACAGAGCATTTTTCCCTGCATTGGAAATAAGGGGCAATAATGTGCAGGTAAATAGTTTGGATAACGATGGTTCCAATACGTTTACTGCCCTTAGTGGTAATAATATGAAATTTATTCTTAACAATACCGGAAGGTACAACAGCATGATGAAAAACATTATGAGTTGGAAAGAGTGGTATGATATTATAGCGGCATCGAACATACTTTACTTCGAAATTGATAGAGTACCTTCAGCCAGCTTACCCGAAGCTGATAAAAAACGATATAAAGCTGAAGCTGTATTCTTGCGCAATTTAAGCTATATGTTTATCTGCAAGTTATTTGGCGATGCAGTTTATTATACTGAAGCTTACCATAGCAGTCCATTAGCTAGGATCTCGCAGGTAACGGTAATGAATAATTGTATTGCGGATATGACAGCGGCAAAAAATGATCTTCCAATTATCTACAACGATGCTTCATCTAATGGTTTCAGACCAACAAGAGCATCGGCGGTTGCATTGTTAATGCATTTGAATATGTGGGCTGCAGCTTGGGATGGTGCAGGTAAAACAAAGTATTATGAAGGAGTAAAAACACTGGCAGCTGAATTGGATACTTACACCAGTTATAAGATTTTGCCTATTACGCCTGAAAATACATTAAAGATTTTCAAAGGAAGAAGTACAGAAAATCTATTCGGTATTTTGCAAGATTTTAACTATGGTGAAGGCTTTTCTTTGCCAGCAGGTTTCTCTTATTATTTTGCACGTTACCCTTATCAGGGTAATGTAAACAAAACATCAAGCGCTATGGCTTATCTCAGAGATTACATTACCAAGCTTTTCCCAGCAGGAACTACAGATGCTAGGTTGACTAATTGGTTCGAAAATTATGATGCAGGATCTGGTAATTTCCAGTTTAAAAAATTCGCAAATGTGTATACAACTGGATCAGGTAATGCAATAACAGTAACCAGCGATGATAGTGCTATTGTTTTCAGATTGCCAGATTGTTATTTGCTAACTGCTGAAGCTTTAGCCGAACTAGGAGATGATAATGGAGCAAAAGATTTTGCCAATAGGGTAACAATCGCAGCCAATGCACCACTAATTATAAAAGATGGGCAGGAATTGAAAGACGAAATTTATAAAGAAAGATGCAGGGAACTGATTGGCGAGGGGCAGTTCTTCTTTGATCTGGTTAGAACAAAGAGAGTAGTAAATTCCGATTTTACAAAATCGCCTATATCAGTAGGTAACCTAAACGCTGGTGCCTGGACATGGCCACTTAGCATTAGTGCTGCCGAGCGTAGCGCAAACCCAAATTTAATTGGTAATAATTTTTGGAATTAATAGATATGATGATGAACAACAAACATAAAACTCTGCTATTCTCACTAATCTGTATCTTATCAGTATTAGCTGGCTGTAAAAAGTACTATATGGAAACGGGGATTAGTGATGCAAAATACAGCGGCAATATTATGCAGTACATGGAGACAAAGAAACCGTTTTTTGATTCGACCTTAACTGTGATTAAACTGGCTGGTTTGGCTGATGTGATAAGCAATGAAAACATTACATTTTTTGCACCACCAAGTGGATCTATTTTTAAATCGGTTAAACGCTTAAATGTAGAATTGCGTGTAAACGGTAAAGATACTGTTTCTCAATTATCACAGATAAAGCCAGAAGTATGGAAGAACATACTTTCTCAATATATTTTTAAAGGTGCAAACCGCTTGAAAGATTATCCACAGCGCGATACTTTATCTTATTTGGCTTATCCTGGTCAAGGGTACACCTCTTATGGAGGAAGGATTATGAATGTTGGTGTAATTTTTAATGATGCAGTGGTTTACAACGATAAAGGTGCCGAAATTTCAAGAGTATCATATGCAGGTTACCGTCAATTGTATTTGGCTTATATTCCCGACCTGTCCAATCCGCAGGTATCGCTGGTGAATATTCCTATTGCTACTTCAGATATACAGCCCACTAATGGCGTTTTACACGTATTAAATAAGTTCAAACATAATTTTGGCTTTAATACGAATATTTTTATCGAACAGGCAATATCAGCAGGTATTAGTCCAAAAACACAATAGATCTATTGTTTTACCCATAAATTGAATAAAATGTTAAATAACATAAGATATAAATTTAAGCTGTTTTTGTTCGGAGCAACATGTTTAACAACAGCTTTGGTTTCCTGCCAAAAGGAAAAAGGACTTACCGAAGATCCTTATGCTGGCGGTAAGAAACCATTGGATCTAACCTTTGTTTCCAAAGCAATCGATCCAGATGTGGTAAATGCAGGTGATGTTTTAAGTGTAAAGGTGAAAGGCCTTAATAAATACATTAACGATTTTAAGGTTTATGTAAATGAAATTGAGGCCGAAGTGCTTACTGCTTCTACAAATGATACTACCTTAACTTTTAAAGTTCCGTTAACAGCGAGTACAGGCAGTATGTGGATTACTTCGCAAGGGCAAAGTTTTTTTGGCCCTATTGTTAAAGTAGGAGGTAAACTGAGTGTAGATGCCAGTTGGAAAGTAATTAATGGGGCAACAAATACTACAGGTATTAGCACTATTTTTGATATTGAGTCTTTACCTGGTGGTAACTTCTTTGTTGGCGGGGCATTTAACGATTTTGAATTAAAAGGAACCGAAAAGCTGCCTATTGGGGGCATTGCTCAAATTCTAGGCGATGGTACTTACTCAACAAGTGGTGTTTCTTTTGGTAAAGGTGCTGGAGGCGCAGGAAAAATGATCTATTCAATTACCAGAATACCTACAGGGGGGCAAGCTGGTAAATATATTATTGGAGGAAGCTTTACAGCCTTTAATTCTACACGTACAAACCGCCAAACGTTAAGCAATGTTGCTAGGTTAAATACCAACGGATCATTAGATAGTTTGATCCTCAGGGATGTGATTAATCCAAAACCACAAGAAACCTATAAAAATGGCGATACCATTAGCGCATTTAATGCAGGTGTAGATGGAATGGTTAGAAAAACCTTCGTATTTAATGAGCAGGTTTATATTGTAGGGAATTTTAATTATTACAGAAGGATGTATTTACCAAATTCTAGCTATGATGAGAAAGTTTACGATTATACCCGGATGCGCCAGATGGTACGGGTAAATATGGATGGTACAATGGATTCAACCTTCCATTATAACAAATCTACCCGTCAAAGTGCGGCTGCAGCTGGTGGCGTTATTTTAGATGCAATGATGCAGGCTGATGGAAAGTTGATTTTGGTGGGCACTTTTAGTGCATTTAATGGGGTGCCAGCTAACAGAATTGTAAGACTGAACTTAGATGGAAGCGTAGATAATAGCTTTAATGTAGGTTCGGGTGCCAATAGTGATATTATTTCCATTAGATATAATGCTACAACCAATAAAATTGTAATAGGGGGAACCTTTACCAGTTTTAATGGTAAAACAGCTTCAGGCGTTAATCTGTTAAATGCCGATGGCTCTAACGTCACTACCTTTAATGCACAGGCCATAACCGGCGGTATAACTAATTTTGTGGGCCAGCTTAACAACGGGAAAATAATTGTAAGTGGCTCTTTTAATAAATATGGAGATTATTTGCGGCAGGGTTTTATGGTTTTGGAAGCCAATGGTCAGCTGGCAGTTGGGTATAATAATACCGGAGGTTTTCAGGGTAATATTTACGATATGGTAGAAAACACAACTTCTACTGGTTCGCAAGTGATTTTAGTAGGCGATATTTTGCGTTTCAACAGTACTTTGCCGCACAATCTATTGCGCCTAAATTTTTCGAATTGATCAATATAGTTTCAAACATAATGAATATGAAAAAAGGATTTACATTAACCATAACCCTAAAATATTTAGGCCTGGCCTTTGTATTTGGCTGTTTCCTTATCGCCACTGGGTGTAATAAGGGTTTCGAAAATACACTGCCACAAAGTTTTAGAAACGATACAGCAGGTTTAGGAGCAGGGAAAAGGGTACTTTACATCGTTTTAGATGGTGTAACAGGTACGGCAGTAAAAACACTTGCACCTACCAATATAGCTCAGATTAATGCAAAAGCTACCTATACCTATGATGGTTTGGCCGATAACAAATACAATGTTATTACCAATGCATCAGCCTGGACAACCATGTTAACGGGTTACGATTATACTAAACATAATGTAACCGCTGAAGATTTTACGGGTTTAAACTTACAAGCTACTCCTACAATCTTTACACGGATTAATAGTTCAATCAACAATGCCAGAACAGTTTCAATTGCATCAACAACTGTTTTTAACGATAGACTAGCGACAGATGCAACGGTAAAACAGAATGTATCTGATGATGCTGCAGTAAAAGTAGGAGTAGTTGCCGAGTTAGCTAGCAACAACCCATCAATGATAGTTGCGCAGTTTCACAGTGCCGAAACTGCTGGTGCAGCCAACGGTTACACTGCAAGCACCCCTGCGTATGCAGCAGCCATACAAAGCATAGATGGTTATATTGGCGAAATATTAACAGCACTAAAAGCTAGAAAAGGTTATTCTGGCGAAAACTGGCTGGTTATAATTGCCTCTAATAAGGGGGGTGGCCAATCTGGAGGCGTAGTAGGTTCAAATATTTTTAATGACCCTTCGCGAAATGCTTATATCGCGTTTTACAATCCACGGTTTTCTTCAGTAAAAATTGCACAACCAGATCCAAATAGTTATCCATTTGTAGGTACAGCCCCTCGTTTTATTGCTACAACTGCTACGAATGTTACCGCTATACAGAATAATACAGCAATAGGTAATTTTGGTACCACTGGCAATTTTACTTTTATGTTCAAATTTAGGGATGATTATGGACAGGCAAATTATTACCCTATGTTCTTGGCAAAAAGAAGTGCTTTTAATTCTGTTTCATCTACAGGTTGGGGCTTTCTTTTTGGTGGCAATAGTGCGCAGTTAGATTGGGGAGGTACTCCGCGCCCAGGCTTTGGTATCGATATCCGTGACGGACGCTGGCACACTGTAGCCTTTACCATTGGCCTGTTAAACGGTGTAAGAACACTTACGCTATATGTTGATGGGCTAACCAGGTATTCAGGATCTATAAACGGAAGAAATATAGATAACAACATTCCACTTAGGTTAGGAGGGGATGTAGGAACTGATGGTAATACACAAACCAATCTTTTAATCAGGGATGTTGCCTTGTTTAATGTAACCATGTCTGCTACAGAAGTAGCTGCAATAATGAGAACACAGATAAAATCTACTACACCATTTTTTAGTAACCTGTTGGGTTTTTGGCCAGGAAATGAAACAAGCGGTACGGCCATGTTAGATCAATCTGGAAAAGGAAATAATTTCACTTATAGCAGTAATGTGGCCTTTGCGCAGTTCGAAGAAATTTCGCCTAATGTCTCTCCAGATATTTCACCTGCTGCCTACCTTTCTGTGCCAAATGGTGTTGATATCCCAATGCTTATTTACAACTGGTTAAATATTGCCGTTTCTCCTCAATGGGGTTTGATGGGTAGATTGTATAGTCCAACAGTATCATTACCAACTAATTAACTTTAAATCTTGATAAAATGAAATTTAATCAGTTAACTAAAATATTTGGCCTATCTCTTCTAGTGGTATTAACTGCTTGTAAAAAGTATGGCTATGAGATTCAGGATGGTTATCCAGACAACTCACAGAATGTGGCCGAAGGAACTATTGATACCAATATGAAGGTAATCGATAAATCTATGTACGGTAAAGCAAGAGTATTTCCTGGTTTGGTAGATCAGTCTGAACCTAGGGTAAAAGATGTTCAGTTTACGCTGGATCTGAACTTTACCGATCAGACTTCACAAAATTTAAGAATCTCGGTTGCACCTTCGCCACAGTATAGCACGGGCTTTTATGCAGCACCTGGAGAACTAATCAAAATTGTAGTGCCGGCAGGTGTGGATGGACTAACCGTACAAATTGGTGCTCATACCGATGATCTTTCTGGTAAATCTACCTTACTGCGCGATCCTGTAATTTATAATAGAAAGCAATTGGTTTCGGGTGTAAATTATGTGCGTAATCTTTACGGCGGACATATTTATATCTTGGCAACTTTTGCCTATGCTAATCCTGTTACATTTACCATAACTGGAGCTTGTGTATCGCCTGATTTTATTTTAGGACAAACAACCGATGAAGCTTGGTTGGCCAAAGTAAAAGCATCAGCTGTGCCTTGGCTTGAGTTAAGAACTAAACGTGTCATCTTTACCATTCCAAGAGATAAAGTACTGGCTACATTAAACTCGTCAGAGCCTTTCACCAATCCTACTTTAGCAATGACCAAATGGAATGATGTATTTGACTTGGATTATAATGCTTGGATGGGCTTATCAGATAATGCGCCTGATATCAGAGACCGTAGTCCACAAAGTCAGTGGCGAGGAGTATTAGATATTCAACTTTCATTAGGTTATGGTCACTCTGGCTTTCCTTTTGTAGGCCAAAACGATAGTGAATGGTTTAAAAGCTTTACCAGCGTGAATAATCTAAATACCAGTAATGGCCAATGGGGTTCATATCATGAGTTTGGTCATAACTGCCAACAACCTGGTGTCTGGAGCTGGAGCACACTGGGTGAAACAACCAATAACTTGTTTAGCTTTAAAGTAGCCAACAGAATTGGTGCCAATTATAATATCCTGCATCCAGCGGTGTCAAGTGGCTTTCCTCAGGCAATTACTTATGCCACTACTGCAGGTACTAAGAATTTCGATACCGATGCGGCAATCAACGATCCATTTAAAAGGATGACACCTTTTGTGCAGATTTTTGAGAAATACGGATATGGTGCAATGACTTATCTTTATAGCCAAGCCCGTCATGCAGACAGATTGAATTCGAGCGATATTACCAAGCATAATTTTGTGTACGAAAAGCTTTCTGATTATACCCAAACAGACTTATCTCCATTTTTTGGGGCTTGGGGTATTTTAATCAGCGATGCGGTTGTAGCTAAAGTTGCGGCAAAGTATCCGACCTTAAAAACTGCTATATGGACTTATAATCCACTAAACAAAACAGGTGGTACTGGTACTATTACTTATTCTACTACCGTGGTATCGGTAAGTTCTACTCAATCTGGTGATGGAACAAACGCTGCTCTGGTTGATGGTGTGGTTTCTGCTGCATCTTACTGGCATTCTAAATATTCATCTCCAACCGCTGCTGAAACTTTTCCTATAAGCATTGTATTAGGTACTGGGTCGCCAATACCAATTTCAATTAAAGGAGTAACTTTTGCGCAAAGACAAAATAATTCAGCTGGTTATGTAAAAGATGTAGAAATATTTACCAGTAACGATAATGTAAATTATGTAAGCGTAGGTACCACAACTTTACCTCAAAATACCGCAGTTTACAACTTTAACTTTCCAGGTGGAAATGTAAGCACGAAGTTTGTCAAAGTGGTAATTAAAAACGGTGCTAATGCTGTTTATGCCAACTTATCAGAGTGTAATCTTATTAAACCTTAATGGCGCTTTATTATGAAAATTAACAACAAAATATACAATATCATCCTTCTTAGTTTTTGCGCAGTAGGCATACTGGGCTACATGGGATGTAAGAAATACAATAACCCACCAGCAATATACCAAGAGCTAAAAAATCTCACGGTTGGTCAGCGTAAGGTTTTGGTAATCAGTATTGATGGTTTAACGGGGTCTGAGTTGCAGACTGTTGCGCCAACCAATATTGCAACCTTGCAAAAAAACTCGAAGTATTCTTATAATACTTTAAAAACGGCTTCTGATGCTGCAGGATGGGTATCAATGTTAACGGGTACAGGTTTTTCAAAACATCAGATCAGTAATGATAATTTTGAACGTACTCAAGATCCGAATAGTGATGACCATGCAGCTATCGTATCTTACCGCAACGTATTCGATTACGTAACCCAGTATAAATCTGTAAAAACAGCTTTGGTTACCCCTTGGGCTAACTTACGCAGTTACATGCGTAATGCAGATTTTTTACCTGTAGTGTCGACCGATTTAGCCGTTAAAGACAGTACAGTAAATATCTTAACCAACCAAGCAGGTTTAGGTATCATGTTTGTTAATTTTAGAGAGGTAGAAGCTGCTGGTGCTAACGGCGGCTTTATTGCAACCAATACCAATTATAAAAATGCCATTGTAAAAGCTGACGAATATGTTGGTAATATTTTAACAGCCTTAAAGGCAAGAAAAAATTTCGCAAACGAAGATTGGCTGGTAGTAGTTACCAGTAATCATGGTGGTAGCAGTGCTAATCCTACCAACGGTTTCACTCTAGCATATAATCCTGCTTTTAAGCCTTTCGAATTAAAAAAATCAGGTTTTAATCCTGTACTTTTTAGCACCACCTCATCAAAGGCTGAAGTACCTGCTGACAATAGCCTTTATGATGTTGGAGATACTAAGAGTATTACTGTTCAAATGGATGTTAAATTTAATAGTACAAACGTTAACTACCCAACTTTCTTTAGCAAAAGCACAAATTTGACTGGTTCTAACATTACGGGTTGGCAATGGGGGCATTACGGCGACAAATGGTTGGTTACTGTAGGGGGCTCTGCAAATGGCGGATCGGGAAAACAGGAAATAGTTGCAACAACTGCACCAGGTACAGATTGGCATACGCTGACAATGAGTATCAATACCACGGTTAATGCACAAGGAGTAGCAACAGCAAGATCGCTTAAAGTTTATACTGATGGAAAATTGGAAGCAACTGCTGATATTTTAGCTAAAAAAAGTTTAACCACATCAGAATTACTTAGAGTTGGTCACAGAAAAGGTGATACAGATACTCCTACACCTTTTTATGGAGCAAACCTATCGTTTTTTAATGTGGCTTTAAGTGATGCAGTTATAAAAGCAAACGTTGGCCTTAAAGACATAACCCAACACCCTAATTACGCTAATTTAGTAGGTTTTTGGCCTATGGATGAAGGAACTGAGGGAACGTTTTTCAATAAGGCACCTGTTGGTTACAATATGTCGCTATCTGGTGTTTATAACTGGGTAAATTTAGCCGCATTGTTTCCTCCGGGAACAACGCCAGAACCTGTAACATCATCTTTATCAATTCCATCTACAGTGAGTGATATATCTGCATTAACCATGTATTGGATGAATATCAATATCCTTCCTGATTTCGGCTTTGATGGTAAACCTTACCTTAAAAACTTTGAAATAGAATTTTTAAAATAGTAGTAGTTTAGTTAGTAAAACCCTTTCCGCCAGAGGTGGCAAAGGGTTTTTTCTGTTTTATGCTATATCCAAAGCGACAACAGACGTGAATTATACCTATAAACTAACTGCTCGGTAACATATTTAAAACTCAAACGTTTGCGCTAAAACATTTTCATCATTATCAGCCAATCATCAGTAATTTGGAGCAGCAAACCAAAATTATACACACAAAATGAAGCGAAAATTAACCATTTTATTTACATCATTATTTATTGCCGGGCAAATCAGCGCACAAGATCTGCCTTCCGAACTGCAAACCCCAGAAGTGGTTTCGGTAAACCGTTTGCCTATGCGGGCATCGGCTTTTGCTTTCGAAAATCAAGATTTAGCAACTAAAAGAGCCAAAGAAAAATCAGCATATTTTTTATCGTTAAATGGTGTCTGGAAATTTAACTGGGTAAAAGATCCACGTAAAAGACCTACCGATTTTTATAAAGTAGATTTTGATGATAAAGGTTGGGATAATTTTAAAGTGCCCGCCAATTGGGAAACCAATGGCTATGGTACCCCAATTTACGTTAATCAACCTTACGAATTTGCCGGCCGACAGCTAACAGGCGCAAAAATGAACCCTCCATTCGATATTCCTGTAGATGATAATCCGGTAGGTTCGTACCGTAAAAAAATCAATATCCCGGCTAACTGGAGCGGTAGACAAGTGTTTATCAGCCTTGGTGCTGTTAAATCTGCTTTTTATATCTGGGTAAATGGAAAAAAAGTAGGTTATAGTGAAGATAGTAAACTGGCTGCAGAATTTGATATTACTAAATATGTTAAGCCAGGAGAAAATACCATCGCACTGCAGGTTTACAGATGGAGCGATGGCAGCTATTTAGAATGCCAGGATATGTGGCGCATATCGGGAATAGAGCGCGAAGTTTATTTATACTCCACGCCAAAATTAGATATCCGCGATTTTAAAGTTATTGGTAATTTAGATGCCACTTATACCAACGGATTGCTAAATGTAGATTTAGCGATAGAAAATTATAAAATCGATCAGCGCACCAACCACAGCCGCCCCGATAGTTTTTACGTAGCACTCGATTTAGTTGATGCCAAAGGAAACAATGTTTGGAAAGACGCTACCACAATCCAAAAAGTGCTGGGCAATTATAAAACCGATCTTTCTTTTAAAACACAGATCAGTAATGTAAAAAACTGGTCGGCAGAAATTCCTTATTTATATACACTTTACATCACTTTAAAAGATAAAAACAATAAAATAATCGAGGTAATTCCACAACGCGTGGGTTTTCGCTCTGTAGAAATTAAAGGAAGCGATTTATTGGTTAATGGTAAACGTGTATTTTTAAAAGGTGTAAACAGGCATGAACACAATGCCACTCAAGGCCATACTTTAACCCATGCCAATATGGAAAAAGATATGGAAATGATGAAAAAACTGAATGTAAATGCAGTTCGTCATTCTCATTATCCGCCAGATCCTTATTGGATGGAACTTTGCGATGAATATGGTTTGTACGTAATAGACGAAGCCAATATCGAATCGCATGGCCGTTATTACAGTTTGGAAACTACTTTTGCCAACGATAAACAATGGCGTATCCCTCATCTGGAGCGCATTACCAGGATGTACGAGCGCGATAAAAACCATGCATCGGTAATTACCTGGTCATTAGGTAATGAAGCTGGAAATGGTGTTAACTTTTACGAGGCTTACCAATGGCTTAAAGGAAAAAATTTCCGCCCGGTACAATACGAAAGAGCCGAGAGCGATTTCAATACCGATATGATTGTTCCGCAATATCCGTCGCCAAATTATCTGCCACGTTATTCGAAACAGGATAAAGAAACCCGCCCGTTTATTATGAGCGAGTATGCCCACATTATGGGTAACAGTTTGGGTAATTTTAAAGAATACTGGGATGCCATTGAGAACAACCCTAAACTACAGGGTGGTTTTGTTTGGGAATGGATTGATCAGGCAATTGATACCGTTAAAAATGGCAAACGCATTATGGCTTATGGAGGTGATTTCCCGCTAAGCGGCCCCGTTGACGAAAACTTTAGCGATAACGATTTTTGTGTAAAGGGTGTGGTTACCGCATACCGTGGTATGACACCAATGGCTGTGGAATTGAAAAAAGTACATCAATATATCAAAACTACTTTTAATGGCACCAACCAGATTAATGTAAATAACAGCTATTTCTTTAAAGATATTAGCAACTTACAATTAAACTGGGAATTGGTTGAAGATGGAAAGGTGATTCAAACTGGTGTGGTCAATAACCTAAATATTGGTCCGCGCCAAACACAGCTGTTAAGCCTACCATTTAAAACGAATTATGCTACGGATAAAGAATATTTCTTAAACGTTCGCTACCACTTAAAAACAGCTGAACCATTTTTGGAAAAAGGTTATGAAATTGCTTACGAACAGATTGCGTTGGCCGGGATGCCAAAAGCCAATGTTTATACCAGCAACAAGAAAACTTTAAAAGTTGAGCAAACAGCCGAAAAAGCAGTAGTTAAAGGAAGCGATTTTACCATCACTTTCGATTTAATCAAGGGTACATTAATTAGTTACATTTCAAAAGGGCAAGAATTACTGATTTCGGGGCCACAACCTGGATTTTACCGTGCACCAACCGATAACGATATCGGTGCGGGCTTAAATACAAAGCTACGCATGTGGCGTAATGTGTACCAGGATAATAGTGCTGGCAATATTAAATCAACTGTAAATTCAACTGCTGATGACTTTACCCTAACCATTAAATCGTCTTTACTTAAAGGTGATGCAGAAACCACACAAGAATTTAACGTATCTGCTGATGGTATTGTAAAAGTAAATAATCAATTCAAAGCCGTAACAGGCAACTACAAAAGTTTAATGCGTATCGGTAACGATCTGCAGCTGAAAAATGATTACAGCAATATCCAGTGGTATGGCCGTGGTCCGGGCGAAAATTATGTAGATAGAAAAACGGCTTCATTAATTGGTACTTATAAATCAACGGTTGCAGATCAGTATTTTCCTTATGCCCGTCCTCAGGAAAGTGGTAATAAAACCGATGTACGTTGGGTAACTTTTACCAATAAAGCAGGGAAGGGCTTACGGTTCGAATTTGCCGATCAGTTATTGAGTTTTAATGCGTTGCCGTATTCGGTAGAAGATCTCGATCCGGAGGCTGAAAAAAAACAATATCACTCTGGCGAACTGGTAAAACGCAACCAGATTTATGTACATATGGATATGCAACAATTGGGCGTACAGGGGATTGATAGCTGGGGCGCTATGCCATTAATTCAATACCAGATCCCATTTAAAGATTACCAGTACAGCTATTATATCAAACCGATTAAGTAACATACATAGTTCGTCATTCCCAACTCGATTGGGAATCTTAATGCTTTAGCTAGGTCTATATGTTGCATTAAGATTCCCGCCTGCGCGGGAATGACGACCATTTCCTAAAGAATTGAAGAACTTTCTAATCAAAGAATCATATGAAATTTATCAAAATCTGTTTAACCTTATTGTTATTTGCTCAAATCAGCTTTGCACAGGAATCAAAATTAGCTGCTACACCACCAATGGGCTGGATGAGCTGGAACATCATGTCCGAAAACCCGAACGAAAAAGATATTAAAGAAATGGCTGATGCAATGGTTGCCAGTGGAATGGTGAAAGCAGGTTATCAATATATTTTTTTAGATGATTGCTGGCAAGGTGGCCGCGATAATAAAAACAAAATCATTGCCGATCCAAAGAAATTTCCTTCAGGCATTAAAGCCCTGGCCGATTACCTGCATAACAAGGGGATGAAATTGGGTATCTATTCTGATGCTGCTCCTTTAACCTGCGGTGGTTATACCGCAAGTTTAAATTTCGAAGATCAGGATGCCAAAACTTTTGCTTCGTGGGGGATAGACTATTTAAAATACGACTATTGCAATGCCCCAGAAGATGTTGAAACTGCTAAAGCCCGTTATGTTAAAATAGCCCAGGCGCTACGTAAATCGGGTAGAGATATTGTATTGGGAATCTGCGAATGGGGTCCACGCGAACCCTGGAACTGGGGTGCACAGGTTGGCGGACAAAGCTGGCGTACTACTTACGATATCAGGGATAAATGGAATGATGTAGAAGGCAAGGGGGGGGTAGGTATTTACAATGTGGTAGATAAAACAGCCGGATTGGCAAGCTTTTCGGGCCCGGGCAGATGGAATGATGGAGATATGCTTGTGGCAGGCTTACATGGTACAAAAGGCCCTTCATCAGCTTTTAATGGCAAAGGTTGTACCCAAGCTGAATATCAGAGTCAAATGAGTTTATACAGTATGCTTAATTCTCCTTTATATGCAAGCTGCGATATCCGTAAAATGGATAATGAAGCAAAAAACATTTTCACAAACGAAGAAGTAATTGCATTAAATCAGGATGCTTTGGGTAAACAGGCCGAAAGAAAAATCAAAACCGATATCTGGGATGTTTTTGTTCGTCCTTTAGCCAATGGAGATTTCGCGATAGCGATATTAAATAAATCGGCAGCTGCTCAAAATGCAAAAATAAACTTTACCGAGTTAGGGCTGACCGATAAATACGAGATCAGGGATTTATGGCAACATAAAGTAATTGGCAGAAATAATAAGTGGAATGGTAAGGTAACTGCTCACGAAACGAAGGTTTTCCGCCTAAAAAAAGTATAACACCTAAATAACAACAAACCAAACAAACAAATGAAATCACTATTATCACTTGCATTAGTAGCAACAGGCTTAACCACCTTTGCTCAAGATCCGGCAACAATTGTCATTACACCACAACACACCCTTTCAAAAAGCGATACGGCATTTAGAAAAGCCATTGCCAAGTGGAGTGATGAAACTTTAAAAAGTACCGATTATAAGAATATCAAGGCACAACCATCAGCAGAGGTTTTTCCAGGTACAGTAAAGGCAGGTTTTCAGTTTATAAATAAGACGATAAGCATCGACCATAAAAAAATGGCCGATAGTTTAGTGTCTATCGTGTCGACCCTAGGGTATTCTGGTTACGATAACGCGACCATGTACAGTACAGGTTTATATGCAAAAGCTGGTGAGTATATTGAAATTGATGTGCCCAAAAACACAAATGTAAACGAGCTTGAAGTTCAGATCGGTACACACAGCGATCGGTTAAATTATTGGGTAGCAGGCAAGGAGGATTGGCGCAGAATGCCAATTATAACCAAGAAACAGCAATTGGTAATTGGTAAAAACAGATTAGCATCGCCTTTCGGCGGACTGATTTATATTAATATTAAACCTAAGGCCGAAAGTAGAAAAATTGATTTCAAAATTAGCCATGCTGTTGCAGCCCCACTTTTTGTATTGGGCAAAAGCACGCAGAGCGATTGGGAGAGTCAATTAAAAAACAATAAAGCACCTTGGGGCGAAATGGTCACTGAAAATGTGATTTTAACTTTGCCCGATAGTGTATTGCAAACCATCAAAAATCCTGAAGAAGTATTAAAACTATGGGATTTAGTTGTACTTGGAGAATTAGATCTGGCCAATATGCCGGCACCATTTTACAGGGCTCAACGAATGGTACCCGACGAACATATTGGTGGGGGATACATGCACAGCGGTTATCCGATCATGATCCACCATTCACCATCCAGAAAGATGCTCTCGAACGAAATTATGGCCAACCCTGAATTATTGATGAAACCAAGTAAGGGAGGAGCAAATTGGGGCTTTTTCCACGAAATTGGTCACAACATGCAAAATCTGAACTGGGTTTTTGGTGGCACTACAGAAGTGAGCAATAACTTCTTTTCAATTTATATGTTCGATAGGCTAATGGGCGGACGGGACGATTCCCATACGGGTGTATCAAGTGCAAATACGCAAAAAATGATGAAAAAGTATTTTGCCGAAGGTGCGAGTTACGAAAAGTGGAAGGGTGATGCCTTTTTAGGCCTGATCATGTTCCGCCAAATGCAGGAAGGTTTTGGATGGGAAAGTTTTAAAGCGTTTTTTAAAGAATACCAAAAAATCGGACCAAGCATAGGGCGGTTAAACGATCAGCAAAAACGAGATTTATGGGTAAAAACGTATTCTAATGTGGTAAAAAGAAACTTAGCTACATTTTTTAATACCTGGGGTGTAGGCATAAGTGAAGAAACACAGAAAGAGCTAAGCGTACTTCGCGCATGGAAACCTTATAATTTTCCGCCGGTAAACTAACTGTAAAGCTTCCAGACCTATGAGGTTTTCCAAGCATGTGCCAATAACCTCGTAGGTCTCATTAAAATTAAGTTAAGCTTTCCTGACTTATGAGGTTTCTAAGCATGTGCCAATAACCTCATAGGTCTTAAGAAGTATCCAGGGATGTAGCGTTTTTATCCCTATTTCCGTTTTAGGTTAAAAGAATAAACGATGAAACGGACGCTATTTATTTTAACTTCAATTGTGCTGGTAATGAGTTTGATATGGGCTTGTACTGATCGCGATGAACCCATGCGGAATGTTGATCAGGCGGAATTAGAAAGGCTTTACAAGGACATCGAAAAATCAGCTCAGCAGTTTACCTGTGAAAATGCGGGCGAATGGAAATTCACAGCCATTGGATCTAAAGCTTGCGGAGGCGCATCAGGTTATATTGCTTATTCTGTAAAAATAGATGAAAGCACTTTTCTAAAAAAGGTTGAACAATTTACCAAACTACAAGCCGATTACAATCAAAAATGGGGTGTATATTCAGATTGTGCATTGGTAATACAGCCAAAAGGGGTAACCTGCGATAATGGGAAACCTAAATTTACATATTAAGATTTAAATGCTGTGTCAGGTATTTCTGTTCTGACGCCAACAATATTTATAACCACTTATTTTAATTGTCTCGTAGCGCATTTTCGAAGTACTCGGAAATGCGCGTTTTTAATGTAACAACAGTAGTTCCCTTGTTCTCAGGATCAGTTTTACCATCCACTACAGTTTGGGTCATATCAATAAAATTCTTGCTGGCATCTGGTGTAAAACCCATTTTCTGCAGGGTTATGTTCCATTCTTTGTACGGAATTTGTTTTGCTTTAACCTCTTTATTTAATACTTTTTCAAAAGCTGCAGCTACATCGTCAGAACTTAGTTTTTCGGGTCCAACAATTTCATAGATTTTAGATTGACTATCTTCCATTAAAACATCAGCTACAAATGAAGCTACATCCAGCGGTGAGGCCATAGGTAAAGTTAAATCTGTAGGGTAAAAAGTAGGTAGTATTCCGTTCTTTTTAACTTCCGATAGCTGAGCTAACCAATTGCTATAATAATATGCAGGGCGAATAAAAATTTTGGGAATTATCAGATCTGTAAAAGCATGCTCTAGCATGTGCGACATTAATAAATTACCTGTTCCTTTACTGTATTGTGCACCAATTGACGATAATCCGACAACTTTTTTAATTGAAGACTGTTTAATGGCTTTATTGTAATTTTCGAGGATAGTTTTTGTTTCACCTAGCACGTCAGCTGTTTTTCCAGTTTCCGGTGTTAAAGCAAAAAGAGTATCATCGTCTTTAAAAGCATCGACTAAGGAATTTAAATCTATAGCATCGGCAAATGGCTACTCCGGCACCTTTTTCTTTAAATACTGAAGCTTTATCGGGATGATGAACAACTGCTTTAATACTTAAGTTTTTAGCCAATAAATGATCTACAATCGCTGATCCAACCTGTCCGGAAGCACCTAAGATTACGTACATAACAAAATAATTTAGTTACGAGCGCATTCTTAATCAACAAGAAAAAAGGGGCTTGGTTTATATTTTTTTGAATTTGTTATTATTTGATATGTTCTTTTATAAATACCTGAGGATTATAAAACCGTTCGTTCAGTTGTTTATTATTAAAAGTTAGCCAGCTTGCACAGCCATAATCGTCAAATTTTTTTCTGATCTCTAAATGAAGGTGATGGTAATCGCCTCCATACTTTTTACTTTCCTGAGGCGTAAATAACCTGGCCAGTTTGGTATTCTGATCAACATTCTGGCCATTGCCAACATAAACTTCTTTAAGGTGTTTGTAGGTGGTAAACATGGTTAAGCCATTTGGTAATTTATGTTTTACCACAACTGTACGTTGGTTTTCGCCCAAATGGACAGAGCAGACTATTCCGTTAGCCATGGCGTAAACATTAACCAATTTCGCTTTAGGATGGGCAGGATTAATATCAATAGCCGTGTGGATGTGGCCTTTAACATAACTATCTCTATGATCGCCAAAAATGCTGATGATTTTAATGTTGTTTATTTTCTTACGGTTAGCTACATCAAAAGGAAGAAACCAGTTATCGGCTGTTTTTGCTGGAGCAGTATCGGTATAATATGGTTTCCATCGATCGCGATCTTTTTCAATCGTAGGGGTTTCGAACAAAAGTGTCGATAAAAAGATAAATAATAGTGCGCTCATCTATGCAATAATTTATAGAGCAAGATAATGATTTTATCAATATAAACTATTTTTATAGTTTAAAATAAATGGATCGTCACTGCGAGGAGGAACGACGGAGATATGATCTCATAGAAAGAACGTCATCTCCTGGAGCATAGCGAAATGTTCCAAAGGAACTCCTTCGGAGGAGAGATCTATCTTAATAGATTTCTCGGCTTCGTTGCGCTTCGCTCAAAATGACGATTTTTTTAAGGAAATCGTTTGCAACGACTATTTCTTTATTTCTTTTTCAATTCTATCACCGTAATCTCCGGCCAGATACCAATCCTGCCCGAAAAGCCTAGAAAACCGAAGCCTCTATTTACGTTCAAATATCTTCCATTTTCGGTTTTAATACCCGCCCAATGTTTATAACGGTATTTCACCGGACTCCATTTAATTCCAAAAGCTTCGATGCCAAACTGCATACCGTGTGTATGTCCGGCCAATGAAAGTTGGATTTTTGAAGGATAATTTTTTACCTGTGCATCCCAATGCGAAGGATCGTGAGATAACAGGATTTTAAAATCATCGACATTAGTGTTTTGCAAGGCTTTGTTTAAGTCTCCACGTTCTCCAAAACCAATTCCCCAGTTTTCTATTCCTGCCAGTATAATTTTCTCGCCATTTTTATGCAATTCAACATGTTCATCCAATAAAAGTTTAAAGCCAAGTTCTTTATGGTAAGCTTTTAACTGATTCAGGTTCTGTATTTTATCTGCTTCAGTTGGCCATTTAATATAATCGCCATAATCATGGTTACCCAGAACAGAAAATTGTCCGAAAGGGGCTTTAATCTGCGAGAAATGACCGATGTAAGGTGCAATTTCTGATGAAGCATTATTCACTAAATCTCCGGTAAAAACAAATAAATCGCTTTTTTGCGCATTAATCATATCAATGCCTTTTTGCACTGCTTTAGAGTTGGTAAAACTTCCGGCATGCACATCAGAGATCTGTGTTAAGGTAAAACCATCAAAACTTGCAGGCAGATCATCAAAATACAAAGTATGTTTAATTACGCGGTAAGCATATTTTCCTTGGGTAATGCCATAAGCAAATAAGGCAATGGTTAAACAGAACATCACAAATGCAAAATCGACCCAGTAATTGCTACGGCCTAAAATGTGAAAACCTTCAGGCTGGAAATTAGTCGATAAACCTAACAGCAAGCGGTAAATATCGCCGAGGAGGAGGAAAAAAGCGAAGACGAGCTCTGCGGCAAAGATGATTAAAAAAGCATGACTGATGATCTGGAAAAATCTGTTCATCCCCTGGATCCGCATCTGCTGTATGGCGTATAGCAAAGCAAAAGTTAGCCCCACAATAAAAACCCAGAAAATAGGACTGAGCCATGTAGATTGATTAATGGTACCCAGGCCAGACAAAACATAAGCGTTAAGGGCAAAAAATATGATTGCAACTATAATGAACGGCAATAGATTGAGTTTTCTTTTCATTATTAAAAATCTGTAAATCAGAATATGTGGTAAAAATAGAATTTAAACGTCGGTAATTAGCTACTGTTACGGTTACCGATTATTTTTACGCTCGTTTGATTAAAGCGATTGTCGTTATTATGCGTTATATTTATGAATATGATAGTATGTTGAATTAAAATCAACTTCCTGTTGCATATTTTATAATTTACTTTCTTTTATTAGCTTTGTGCGAATATGCTGTCCAAAAAAACAAAATATGCCATAAAAGCGCTTGTTGCGCTTGGTAAAAATTTAGATAAACCACCAATGCAGATTTCGAAGATTGCAGAGGAGGAGCATATCCCGAAAAAATTCCTGGAGCAAATTCTGCTCGATCTGCGTAATGCTGGCTTTTTATACAGCAAAAAAGGTGCAGGCGGTGGCTATAGCTTAAATAAAAAACCTGAAGAGATTTTATTGGTACACGTAATGCGCGTAACTGATGGGCCTATTGCTATGGTTCCCTGTGCAAGTTTAAATTTTTACCACAAATGTGATGAATGTGTAGACGAGAAAACATGTGGAATAAGAAGTGCATTTATCGATGTTAGAGATGCTACCCTTAAGGTTTTAACCGAAACCAGCATTGCTGATGTAATTGGTAGAGAGGATAATCTGAAAATCGGCATCGTTAATTTATAATATTTTTTAAAAATTTCTTTTACTTCTCTTGCAGTCAGTTGTGGCTGTATCATATGTTGTAATTCCATTTGAATTTGTCACGTTGTCCAAAGGACTCCTACGGAGAGCTTGTCGAAAGGCTGTGAGGCATTTAAACAAGTCCATTGACAGGCTCTGGATGACAAGTCTATAATTATGATACACTTGCTTTCTTGCTAATCAGGCCTTGATGGTTTTAGTATAGTACTTAGGTTCACTCAGGTAACTTAGGTGGTTGATATTTTTTGGAAAGGAGGGTTCTGTACGTTTCGGATCTGATAGTCCTGCTACCGCTGCAAGTCCTCGCTCATTCTTCGCTGTGGGCTTTCCGCTATATCAGGTTTATTTAGCAAAGACTTCCGAAGTTTCAAAGGAGCATAACGCAGGCTAAATCGGAAGTCTGATGATATACGCCATAATTTCGCGTTAGGGATTGTAAGGGTTCAGTGCCGATCCTTCATCGGTACCGGAGCGCAGCGCAGCCCTGCAAAGCCCGACCCTTGCGTAGCTTGGGGAACGCCCAAATCAGTTAGCAGTTTTCAATTTTCAGTTAGCAGTTTTAAGCTAATAATTAAAGAATTTAACTTATAGATTTCTCCTCCGAAGGAGTTCCTTTGGAACATTTCGCTACGCTCCAGTCGAAATGACGTTTTATTTATGTAAATTTTTTCATAATAAATTACGACTATTCCTATATACTTTATATATTTGGCATATGAATTTCAATTTTATACCTAACAAATTAATCGCTATGCAAATAATGTGTTGTTGTAAAACGCAGTAATAGGAGCCTACAGATAATTTTAAGTATAAAATATGGAATGCTTCTCGGTAATAGGGGAGCATTTTTTGAATAAAGCTAACAACACATATGCAAAGTTTCAGAACAGAACTCGAAAATCCAATTGTCGAGCAGGACATTATCGATTTAGAGAATAAGATTAAAGCTTTTAGAGATGGAACCATCCACGACGAAAAGTTTAGAAGCCTCCGTTTAGCACGCGGTGTTTACGGGCAAAGACAACCTGGCGTACAAATGGTGCGTATTAAATTGCCTTTTGGTAAGGTAACTTTTAAGCAGTTGTTACGTATTGCAGATATTGCTGATGAGTATGGAAGTGGAAATTTACACTTAACCACCCGTCAGGATATTCAGATTCACTATGTGAGTTTAGACCGTACACCAGAGCTTTGGGCTAAATTAGAGCAGGATGATATTACGCTTCGCGAGGCTTGTGGAAATACAGTACGTAACGTAACGGCTTCTCCAAATTCTGGGATCGATGCTGAAGAACCTTTTGATGTTTCACCTTATGCACAGGCGGTGTTTGCTTACTTTTTGCGTAACCCGATCTGTCAGGAAATGGGAAGAAAGATCAAAATTTCATTTTCTTCAAGTGATAGAGATACTGCGTTTAGCTACATTCACGATTTAGGTTTTATTCCTAAAATTAATGAAAATGGCGAACGTGGATTTAAAGTTTTGTTTGCTGGTGGTTTAGGTGCACAGCCATTTTTGGCCAATGCGGTAAACGAATTTTTGCCTGAAGATCAGTTAATTCCGTTTACAGAATCTGTCCTTCGCGTGTTCGACCGTTATGGCGAACGTACCAACCGTAACAAAGCACGTTTAAAATACCTGGTTCAGAAATTAGGTTTAGAAGAAGTTTTACGTTTGGTTGCCGAAGAGCGTATTGCCAACAAAGTAAAAACCTTTAAAATAGATATTAATACTGTGCCACAGCCAACTTTGCCTTTAGCGCAAGAGTACCCTGCGGTAGAAATATTAAACGAAGCCCATTACAAGCACTGGTTAGCCACTAACGTAATTGAGCAGAAACAAGCGGGGTTTTATGGCGTTTATGTGAAAGTTCAGGTAGGCGATATCAAAACAGATAAAGCAAGAGCTTTTGTTGATGCCATCAGGTTATATGTGGCTGATGAAATCAGGATTACCCAAAACCAGGGCTTGCTGTTAAAGTTTGTACGCAAAGAAGCATTACCTTCTTTATATGCTGCTCTAAATAAAATTGGTTTTACTACGGCAGGTTTTGATAGTTTGGCCGATATTACCACCTGTCCTGGTACCGATACCTGTAATTTGGGTATTTCGAATTCAATGACCTTGGCCGAAGTTTTGGAAGAGGTAATTTATACCGATTTCCCTGAATTTATCTACGAGAAAAATATCAAGATTAAAATCAGTGGGTGTATGAACTCTTGCGGTCAGCATGGTTTGGCTGAGATTGGTTTCCACGGAAGTTCGGTAAAAGCTGAAGGCAAAGTTGTTCCCGCAGTTCAGGTGATGTTGGGCGGTGGTACTGTAGGTAATGGTGTGGGTAGAGTAGCAGAACGTGTAATTAAAGTACCTTCTAAACGGGCAACAAGTGTTTTACATTTCATTTTAAATGATTTTAAAGCCAATAACCTGAAGGATGAGAGCTTTCACCAATATTATGATAGAAAAGGTAAAGATCATTTTTATCAGTTGCTAAAACCATTGGCCGATTTAACAAACCTTAAAACAGAAGAATTTGTAGATTGGGGACATGTAGAAGAGTTTGTAACTGCAATTGGTGTAGGCGAGTGTGCCGGTGTTGTAATTGATTTGGTAGCTACCTTGTTATTAGAAGCCGATGAAAAATTCGATTGGGCGAAACAAAACCTGGAAAAAGCCGCTTATGCAGATGCCATTTACCATACTTACAGCACTTTTGTAAGCGCTGCAAAATCTTTACTATTAGATAAAGGCGTAAACAGCAGCACACAGGTAGGTGTAATTCGTGAATTTGATAACCACTATGTAGAAACAGGAGAATTTAATTTATCGACCAATTTTTCAGACCTGGTTTTACAGATTAACAAAAACGAACCAACAGCCGAGTTTGCTCAGAAATATTTTGAAGAAGCAAATCAATTTTTAAATCAGATTAAGGAAAAAAGGGCGGTATTAGCGAAATAAGATTTGAGACAATAGATATGAGATTTGAGAAATGCAGACGCTAAGCGCCATGCGCCAAATAACTCTTCATCCAGTCATTCAAAATTCAATAATTAAAAAGAAACATGGTTAATCAAAATAAAGAATCAAAAATAACCCTTTTAGGTGCTGGTCCTGGAGATCCTGATTTATTGACATTAAAAGGGGTTAAAGCGTTGCAAACTGCTGATGTGGTTTTGTACGATGCCTTAACCAATGAAGCTTTATTGGAGCATGCTCCGGCAGACGCCATTAAAGTTTATGTAGGAAAACGTTCAGGTGAGCATTCTTATCCTCAGGATACCATTAATAAATTAATGATCGATTATGCCTTAAACTATGGTCACGTAGTGCGTTTAAAAGGTGGCGATCCGTTTGTTTTTGGTAGGGGATATGAAGAGTTGGATTATGCTGCGTCTTATAGCATTCCGGTAAGTGTAATCCCGGGTATTTCGAGTTCTATCGGTGTACCAGGCTTGCAGCAGATTCCGGTTACACACCGCGGCATGAGCGAAAGCTTTTGGGTAATTACCGGAACTACCACTTCTGGGGAAGTTTCAGCAGATATTTATCAGGCTGCATATTCTAATGCGACTGTTGTGGTGCTTATGGGACTTAAAAAATTACCTAAAATTGTGGAGATTTTTAAAGCTGCAGGTAAACACCATTTACCAACCGCAGTGGTTCAGAACGGATCGGCAGAAGATGAAAGATTGGTTGTTGGCGTGGTTGAAACCATAGAAGGTTTAGTGCAACAAGAAAATATTAAGGCACCTGCTTTATTAATTTTTGGAGAAGTTGTATCATTACATCCATCATTTAAGAAATTAATTAAACAATATGCAAGTATTGCCTAACCAACCTGATAATGCAGCATCTTTTTCTGAAGAAGAAAAAGGTAACCAGCTCTTTCCAGTTTTTGTAAAGCTGAACAAGCTGCGTACATTATTAATTGGTGCAGGAAATATTGGGCTCGAGAAATTAACTGCGATCGTAAATAATAGCCATAGTGCTACCATTACCATTGTTGCAGAGATCGTATCACCAGAAGTTTATGCGCTTATCGCAAATTATCCGCTGATAAAAGTTAAACAGAAAAGTTTCGATGTGGATGATCTGAATGACATTGACATCGTTTTCGCAGCAACCAATAACAATATTTTAAATGAAGAGATCAGAAGGGTGACGCATGAGCGTGGCCTGTTGATCAACGTGGCTGATAAGCCAGAACTTTGCGATTTCTATCTGGGGTCAATTGTTCAAAAGGGCGATTTAAAGATTGCCATTTCTACAAACGGCAAATCGCCAACTATTGCCAAACGTTTAAAGCAGATTTTAAACGAAGGTTTACCTGCAGAACTGGATGAAACCTTGCAGAATATGAGTGCTTTGCGCCAAACCCTAAACGGCGATTTTTCTGCAAAGGTTAAAAAACTGAATAAGGTTACCAAAAGTTTAATTAACCCTAAAAAAAGTTTTGCTGAGCAGAATATTAAATGGTTAATCTGGGCGGCCTCAGTTTTACTAATTGGTGCTATCGGGTTTTCTTTGTGGAATACCGAACCAGAATTTCAGACTTTCCTGATCAATATTGATCCTTTATTCTATTGGTTTTTAGGTGCTGGGTTTTTATTCGCATTAATTGATGGTGCAATTGGCATGTCGTATGGTGTTACCACTGCATCGTTCTCATTAGCAATGGGTTTACCTCCGGCATCGGCAAGTATGGCCATCCACATTTCTGAGGTAATGAGCAATGGAATTGCAGGGTGGATGCATTACCGTATGGGTAACGTAAATTGGAAACTATTCAAAATTTTAATCCTTCCAGCCGTAATCGGAGCAGTTTTAGGTGCCTATATTCTTTCTTCATTAGAACATTATAGTGCTTATGTGAAGCCTATTGTGGCGATTTACACCTTGTTTTTAGGCGGAATCATTTTAATGAAAGCTTTCAATGTGAAAAGAAAAAAAGCCGATCAAAAAATTAAAAAAATTGGTTTATTGGGTTTTGTTGGTGGTTTTATCGATGCTGCCTTTGGTGGGGGCTGGGGTTCAATCGTATTATCAAGCTTAATTGCTGGCGGCAGGCATCCATTGTTTTCTTTGGGTACCGTAAAAATCAGCCGCTTTTTTATCGCCACCTTAAGTTCGCTTACATTTTTCACCATGTTAGGTGGCAAACATTGGGAAGCTGTTGTAGGCTTGATTATTGGTAGTGCAATTGCATCGCCGATTGCTGCAAAAGTATCGAACAAAATTTCTGCAAAAACCATTATGGTTGCCGTGGGGATTATTGTAATGATTGTAAGCTTACGCAGCGTTATTATGTTTATTTTAAAATTAATTTAGTGATGGAGAACCTAGAGGAGATAAAAGCAGCACTGGCAGGTTTAAGTACAATTGATAAATTGAAATTTTTGGCAGATAAATATGCCGATCGTATTATATTTTCAACCAGTTTTGGCTGGGAAGATCAGGCGATTACGCATTTAATTTTTTCAAATAATATTCCAATCAAGGTTTTTACTTTAGAAACCGGACGTCTGTTTCCCGAAACTTATTACGTTTGGAACCGTACTCTGGAAATTTATAACAAACCAATTCATGCCTATTATCCGCAGAATGAACTGTTGCAGGATATGGTAAATACAAAAGGCCCAAGCAGCTTTTACGAATCGGTAGAAAATAGAAAAGAATGCTGTTACATCCGTAAAATCGAACCTTTAAAAAGAGCATTAAAAGGTAATGAGATATGGGTAACAGGAATCAGGGCCGATCAAAGTGCAAACCGCGAAGATATGCACGATTTAGAATGGGACGAAGGGAACCAATTGATCAAATTCCATCCCATATTCGATTGGACTTTAGAGGATGTGAAAGCATACATTAAAGAAAACAACATTGTTTACAATACCCTGCACGATAAAGGTTTTCCAAGTATCGGTTGCGCCCCATGTACAAGAGCAGTACAGCCAGGCGAAGATTTTAGGGCCGGAAGATGGTGGTGGGAAGACCAGAGTAAAAAAGAATGCGGCTTGCATGCAGCATCCTAACGGCGCAAAAGTCGTCATTGCGAGGCTGGGTAGGAGCGAGCCGAAGCAATCTTTTTGAGAAATAGAATAAAACAAATGTCATTACGAAAAGCAAGATAGATTGCCGCGTCGGCAGAAAAAGCCTCCTCGCAATGACGAAAGTGAAAATACAACAACAACAAATATAACAAGTTGAATAATTAAGCCATTCAGCGATCAATCATTCAACATTTAAACATTCCAATATTTTGCAATGAGTACATATAATTTTGATTATTTAGATGAACTAGAAGCCGAGGCCATTCACATTTTACGTGAAGTAGCAGGACAGTTTGAAAAACCGGCCTTATTATTTTCGGGCGGAAAAGATTCAATTACTTTAGTTCGTTTGGCAGAAAAAGCTTTCCGTCCGGGAAAATTTCCTTTTCCATTGGTACATATTGATACAGGCCATAATTTTGAAGAAACCATCAGTTACCGCGATCAGATGGTAGAGCGAATAGGAGAGAAATTAATCATTGGATCTGTGCAAGAATCAATAGATCAGGGGAAAGTTGTAGAGCAAACAGGTAAAAATGCCAGTAGAAATGCTTTGCAGACCGTAACCTTACTCGATACCATTGCAAAATACCAGTTCGATGCCTGCATCGGTGGTGCGCGTAGAGATGAAGAAAAAGCAAGGGCTAAGGAACGTATTTTCTCTGTCCGTGATGAATTTGGCCAATGGGATCCAAAACGCCAACGCCCTGAACTTTGGAATATTTACAACGGTAAAATCCACAAAGGTGAAAATATCCGTGTTTTTCCGATCAGTAACTGGACAGAATTAGATGTTTGGAATTATATCCGCAGAGAGAAAATAGATCTTCCAAGTATTTATTTCTCGCACGAACGCGATTGTATCACCAGAAACGGACAGTTGATGGCTGCTTCACCATTTTTAAATATGGATGATGAAGATGTGGTAGAACGTAAACAGGTTCGCTTCCGTACAGTAGGAGATATGTCGTGTACCGCTGCTGTAGAATCAGATGCAACTTTGATTGATGATATTATTTCTGAAATCAGCGCTTCCAAAATTTCAGAACGTGGTGCCCGTATGGATGATAAAGTTTCTGAAGCCGCAATGGAAGACAGAAAAAAGGGGGGGTATTTTTAAGGAGTATCAAGTAGTGAGTATCAAGTAACAAGATTGGAACCCACATTAATAAACCTTAAAATAACTCAAGTAATAGTATAAATTAGCAAACCTGTTAAGGTCTTGATACTTGGTACTTTTATCTTAATACTATAAATAACATGAACATATTAAAATTTTTCACAGCAGGCAGTGTAGATGATGGTAAAAGTACCTTAATCGGCCGTTTGTTATACGATACAGATTCTATTTTGGCTGATCAATTAGAAGCTTTACAGAGCTCTAACCGCAAAAATGATGACGGAACAATAGATTTAGCAATTTTAACCGATGGTTTAAGGGCAGAGCGCGAGCAAGGTATTACTATTGATGTAGCCTATAAATACTTTCAGACCGAAAAACGCAAATTTATTATTGCCGATACGCCTGGGCATATTCAATATACAAGAAACATGGTTACAGGCGCTTCTACTGCCAACCTGGCCATTATCTTAATCGATGCCCGTAATGGCGTGGTAGAACAGACCATCCGTCACTCGTATATCGTTTCCTTATTGGGTATTAAACATGTGGTGGTTTGTATCAACAAAATGGATATGGTTGACTATAGCGAAACCGTTTATAGCGCAATTATAGAAAAGTACAAGGTTTTGGCGCAGCAATTAAAGCTTGCCGATGTAACCTATATTCCGGTTAGTGCCCTAAAAGGCGATAATATTGTACAAAATTCAGGTAACATGGATTGGTATGAAGGAGAGAGCTTGTTACATTTCTTAGAGAAGGTTGATACTGACAATTTAGATAAATCGCAATTGGCCCGTATGCCGGTGCAATGGGTAATTCGTCCACAAACAGAAGAATTGCACGATTACCGCGGTTATGCCGGTAGGGTACTAAGTGGTACTTTTAATTTAAATGATAAGGTTACCGTATTACCTAGTGGTGCAAGTTCTACGGTTGAGAAGATTGAATTTTTTGATCAAACACCAGATGCAGCTCATGCTGGCCAGTCGGTTATTATTCACTTAAAAGATGATGTAGATATTAGCCGTGGCGATACCATTGTAAATGCTTCTGCATTACCACAGGAATCGAAGCTGATTGAAGCAGATCTTTGCTGGATGGATGGCCGTGCACTAGATACTTCTATTATGTACAATATTCAGCACAATAGTAAAATCACGCGTTGTAAAATCAGCGAGATTCTGCATAAAGTTGACATCAATACACTTGAAAAACATGCTGCTGACGAATTTAAATTGAATGATATCGGTCGGGTGATTATTAAAACTGCCGATGCTTTGGCATTCGATTTATACGATGATAACCGGGCAAACGGTTCAGCTATTTTGGTCGATACGCGCACAAATTTAACCGTTGGCGCCTTAATGTTCAGGGCAGCAGTAGAATAAAATGTAAAATGTATAATGGAAATTGATCAATGACCAATTTTCAATGACCAATAGCGAAAGCTTCAAGGAGTATAGAAAAAATCTTAATTTTCTTAATTCCTTAATGGTGGAAAAGTGGATGATGAAAATTGTGAAACGATGAGATCTTTATTTCAGCTTATTGATCCTGTAATCATACAATTCTGAAAATCTTACAGTAGAGAACCACAACCAAATATAATAATGAAGACTTTAGGTTTTTAATCTAAAGTGAAAGCAATTTCAACGGGGCGCCAGATATGGTAGCCCCGTTTTTCGTTTGACGATTTTTTTAACATTTTAAATATAGGCGCTTTAAATTTTTTATACCTTAGTTTAAACCCCTCAGATAATTCCGAATAAACCAAAAACTATGCACGCTGGAAAGAAATATACCTTTTTCGAATTTATTGTATGGACCCGACGGGATATTTACCGTTTAACCATTCTCGCCATTATCCCTACTGTACTTTATCATTTTTGTAAGTTCACCTTTCTCTCCATTTCATGGGTTCCGGTAGCACTTTTAGGTACTGCTGTTTCCTTTATCATTAGTTTTAAGAACAATGCCAGTTATTCGCGTCTTTGGGAAGCCAGGCAGATTTATGGCGGAATTATCAATGCGAGCCGTGCGTTTGGTGTAATGGTACGCGATCACTTAGCATCTAAAGATAAAAAAGCAGATGTGCAAATCATTTTTCACCGCCATTTTGCATGGTTAACAGCCTTACGGTTTCAGTTAAGAGAGCCGAGAGCCTGGGAAAATTCCAACGATCCCCGTAATATTGAATACGCCAGATTGTACCATGTTTCCGAAAAAACTGATAAGTTAGAAGATAGCTTATCGAAATATCTTTCAGCAGATGAATTGAAGTACGTTTTAAGTAAGAAGAATAAGGCCACCCAGTTAATGGCTTTGCAATCGAGCCATATCAATAAACTGGCAACTGCCGGAAACTTATCCGATTTACAATTACAATCGTTGCAAAATTCTATTACCAGTTTTTACGATAACCAGGGTAAAGCAGAAAGAATTAAAAACTTTCCTTATCCACGTCATTTTTCATCAATAGCCACCATTATGTTAAATCTGTTTGTGTTTTTGGTGCCCTATGGCTTATTAAACGAATTTAATAAATTAGGCAATGGTACTTTGATTGAGGGTTATTCCATTTGGTTAAACATTCCATTTGCGATTTTACTTACCTGGGTTTTTAACTCTTTGGATATTGTTGGCGAAAGCTCTACAAATCCTTTTGAAGGAAGTGCCAACGATGTACCAATTACCAATATCTCGCGGACAATAGAAATCGACATGAGGGATATGCTTGATGAAGCTGATCTGCCTCCGGTACTAACACCCGAAAACAGTATATTGATGTAAATTTGCATTATGGAAACGATGGAAAATAATCATCGTATTTGTATATTTTAGAAAACGATAAATCACAATTACCATGAAAAGAAAGATTCTTTACCTTGTTTTGGCTGCAATCTCTTTTGCTTATGCCTGTACCCAAAATAATAAAACAGCTACTGGCGCTAAAACTAAAACCGATTCTTTGCTTAATGAGAACTGTTATGCAGCAGGTTTTGAAAAAGACAGCGCTGCCATGAATGTGAAAATATTGGCCTCTGGCAAAGTTACGGGCTCATTATTGATCAACTATGGAGAGAAACCGCATAATAATGGCACCATTGATGGAAAATTTAATGGAGATACCTTATTGGTAGATTACCGCTTTAAAACTGGCGAAGATACCGTAAGCGTTTACACCAACCCATTGGCATTTTTAAAGAAAGATGGCAAGCTAGTTATGGGGGTGGGGCAAATAGAAACCACACTTGGTAGATCTTATTTTGTTAAAGGTAAACCCATTAATTTCGAGGCTGGGAAGTTTGTTTTTGAAGAGGTAGATTGTAAGTAAAACCTGATTCTGTGATAAAATGAAAACTACTGGTCATAGCGTCTCGCTAAGACCATGTTCGTTTTTATGGTGGAGGCAAAGAAAGTACACAATCCCAATCAGTTAGTTATCCTAAAGATATTGAACGAATTGACAGACCGCGAAGCAATCTTACAACGATCGCTATAGCATGCGCTTTAAGATTCCCGCCTGCGCGGGAAAGACGATCACGCTCACTACTGGTCTTAGCGTCTCACTAAGACCCTTGGTTAGTTTTTGCAATGGATATACAGAATACACTGGAATCTCCAATCAGTTGGTCATCCTGAGCGGAGTCGAAAGATCTTTTAATAGATCCTATGTGTTTCACCGTAAAGATTCTTCACTGCGTTCAGAATGACAATCGAATCCATGTTAGTGATTCAAAAAAACATGTACATCCCCTATAGGGTAAGTCTCTCATTAACATGCAAAATCCCTAAATGAACATCCACTAAAAAGCCAAGTAAAATTATTTTAAAATAAATTACTACAATTCCTATAGACTTTATATATTTGTATCATTAACAAACGTATAACGAGCTTAAATTATCTGTTATGATTTTGAATAAAGTAGAAAAAGCGAACATTGAACCAAGAATTACTTTAATAGGTGCAGGTCCTGGCGACCCGGATTTATTTAGTTTAAAAGGTGTTAAAGCATTAAAAACAGCTGATGTTGTTTTGTACGATGCAAATGTGAACGAGGCTTTATTGTGTCATGCGCCAGATGGTATTCCGAAAGTTTACGTGGGCAAACGTTCAGATGATGAATCGTTTTCTCAGGATGCGGTTAACAAATTGATTGTTGATTACGCTTTAAACTACGGTCACGTGGTACGTTTAAAAAGCGGCGATCCGTTTTTCTTCGCAAAAGGATACGAAGAAATAGATGCTGCAGAATCGTACAGTATCCCTACTGAAATTATTCCGGGTATTTCGAGTGCAACCAGTGCGCCAAGTTTGCAAAAGATCCCGATGATTTATAAAGATTTGAGTGAAAGTTTTTGGGCAGTAACCGGAACAAACTCAAAGGGCGAAATTTCTGAAGATTTATACATCGCAGCAAAAACCAAAGCTACTATTGTTGTTTTAAACGGAATTGAAAAGGTAAAAGAAATTGCTGCCATATTTCAGGCAGAAAATAAAAACCTTTTGCCAGTAGCGGTAATTCAAAATGGTTCTACACCAGAAGAAAAAATTGCAGTGGGTATTGTTGATACGATTGCTGAAATTGTTGAAGATAAAAGAATAACTGCCCCAGCTTTATTGGTTTTTGGAGACGTAGTATCATTACACCCACAATTTCAGCCGATCCGCGATTTCTACGAAATTATCGCTGAAGAGTACTAAGATATTTTTTAAACCAAAAATATATTTGTTTTGTTGTTAAAACCGCTTAAGGATTTAGGCGGTTTTTTTGTTTTATAAATCTTAAAAAACTCGGTGTATATCTGCGAATCAGCGGGAAACCATTAGCAGAATTCTCCCGCAGATTTAAGTGATTACCGCTGATGGAGTTTGAGCTTTGCTTGGAACCAACTTTGTTTTTAAGCCTGATTGCAGCGGTAAGCCCGGAACGAAGTGAGGACTTGTAGCGGAAAGCAGGTCTGTAGCCCGCCACAAAGAACTGAACATTCACTTTCAAAAATCACTACATATATCTGTGAAATCAGCGGGAAACCACAGGCAGAATTCTCCCGCAGATTTAGGATGATTACCGCTGATAAAAATTAAACCAATGTGATTTAAGGGGCTAAACAATTAACTAAAAATATAATTTTCATTATTTGCAAAACTCAAAACAATTAGTAACTTACTTAGGTTATCTACACCAAATATTTGATGGAAATTATACATATAAGCGCCGAGTGTTACCCAGTTGCAAAGGTTGGTGGTTTAGCCGATGTAGTAGGGGCCTTACCAAAGTATCAGAATAAATTAGGCCACATTGCCAAGGTGGTTGTTCCTGCGTACGATACTAAATTTATACGTGAAAGCGAATTTGAAGTAACTTATGATGCCTGGGCAAACTACGGTAATCACCACTTTCAGTACCGCATTTTAAAAGAAAAAACCAATAAATTAGGCTTTGATTTATACGTGATCCATATTCAGGGCTTAACCGACCGCCCAAATGTATATGGTTATAGCGATGATACAGAAAGATTTGTGGCTTTTCAGATTGCTACACTTGATTGGATTGTACAATGGGAGCACCGCCCGGATGTAATTCATTGCCACGATCACCATACAGGTTTAATTCCGTTTATGGTTTCAAATTGCGTAAAATATAAAGCAATTAGCAGTGTTCCTACGGTTTTAACCATTCATAATGCGCAATACCAAGGTCAGTTTGGGTGGGAAAAATTATATTATATACCAGCATTCGATCTGTGGAAAGGTGGTTTACTAGGTTGGGAGGATGCCATTAACCCTTTAGCATCGGCCATTAAATGTGCCTGGAAAGTAACTACGGTTTCGCCAAGTTACCTGGATGAGATGATGAACAATGCCCGTGGCTTGGAAAGTTTGTTAAGGCAAGAGCGCTGGAAATCGGTAGGAATACTAAACGGAATTGATAGCGAGGTGTGGAATCCTGAAACTGACCCGATGCTAAACAAAGGTTATAATTTAAAAACAGTTGAAACTGGTAAACTGGCAAACAAAACAGCCCTCTGTGATGTTTTTCAATTAGATCCGTCTAAACCCCTGTTTACTTTTATCGGTAGATTGGTTGATGAAAAAGGTGCCGATTTATTGCCCGATATTTTTTATACGGCTTTACAACAGCATGGCGATAATATCAATATCCTCGTTTTAGGATCAGGCGATAACTGGGTGGAAGGCAGGTTAAATCAACTGAAAGACATTTTTACTGGTAAATACAATGCCTATATAGGTTATAATGAGCAGGTTTCGCACGAAATGTATGCTGGTGCAGATTTTCTGATCATGCCATCAAGGGTTGAACCTTGTGGTTTAAATCAGCTTTATGCATTAAGGTATGGAACTGTTCCCATTGTGCGCCGGATTGGTGGACTGAAGGATACTGTAATTGATATAGGTGACGGAGGTTTTGGGATCTGCCACGATCAAACGAGTATTTGGGATGTTACTCATGCCATTAACCGTGCTGTTGAGTTATATAACGATAAGAAAGCTTTTAAAGCAGTAAGAAAAACAATGATGAAGATAGACCATTCGTGGGATAACGCAGCATTAAATTATATAGAATTATACCAAATATTAAATTAAGCTTAAACATGACTGACAAAGTTTTAGGCGTTATCCTTGGCGGTGGCCAGGGCTCTAGATTATCGCCACTAACACAAACACGTTCTAAGCCGGCAGTTCCAATTGCTGGTAAATACCGATTGGTAGATATTCCGATTTCGAATTGCTTAAATTCTGGAATTCATCGAATGTTTGTGTTAACCCAGTTTAATTCAGCATCGCTAAACAAGCACATTAAAAACACGTATCACTTTAGCCATTTTAGTACGGCCTTTGTTGATATTTTGGCGGCTGAACAAACTGTACAAAACTCAGGTTGGTTCCAGGGTACAGCAGATGCCGTTCGTCAGTGTATGCATCACATTGTTTCGCACGAATTCGATTACATTTTGATTTTATCCGGCGATCAACTGTACCAGATGGACTTTAAGGATATGATTGAAAAACATATCGAAGCCAATGCAGAAATTACCATTGCCACTATTCCGGTAACGGCAAAAGATGCAACAGATTTTGGTATTTTAAAGGCCGATGAAGAAAACATGATTACCTCTTTTATCGAAAAGCCTAAAACGGGTTTAGAAGACTGGGTTTCGGATACTGGCGCAGAAATGCAGGGCGAAGGACGTAATTTCTTAGCTTCGATGGGTATTTACGTTTTCAACCGCGAGTACCTGATCAATATCTTAAATGAGAACGAAGAAGAAAAGGATTTTGGCAAAGAGATTTTGCCTAGAGCAATTTCTGAGAGCAGGGTTTTAAGCTATCAATACGAAGGTTATTGGACCGATATTGGAAATATCTCATCTTTCTTCGAAGCCAATTTAGGCTTAACGGATGAAATTCCTAAATTTAATATGTTCGACAGCAACCATGCTATTTTCACCAGGGCACGGATGTTGCCGCCGTCGAAAATTTCGGGTACCACTTTGGATAAAACCATTATTGCTGAAGGCTGTATTGTTCAGGCCAGCAGAGTAGAGCATGCTGTTTTAGGGATCAGGTCGAGAATCGGACAGGATACGGTAATTACCAATGCCTATATTATGGGGAGCGATAGGTACCAAACCTTAGAAGAAATACAGGATGAAACGGGCAAGGGAAATTCGTTAATAGGTATTGGCGATCGTTGTTTTATTAATAATGCCATTATCGATAAAAACTGCCGCATTGGCAACGATGTAAAAATTAATGGCGGCGATCATTTGGAAGATGGAGACTTTGAGCTTTATGCCGTTAAAGATGGTATCGTGGTAATTAAAAAAGGTGCTGTTGTACCTAGTGGAACAGTAATTTAAGATAATCATTATTCATTAACTAGGCCAGTCGCGATTGTTCGTGGCTGGTTTTTTTATTGCCTCATGGTCATTCTGGGCTTAGTGTTCCTAAGGAACTCCTTCGGAGAAGAATCTTTTATCAGACCGCTCAGGTTTTAAAAAATAAGCCCGTTTTAAAAAACTGCAAACTGCAAACTGATTTGGGCGTTCCCCAAGCTGCGCAAGGGTCGAGCTTTTCAGGGCTGCGCTTCGCTCCGGTACCGATGAAGGATCGGTACTAAACCCTTACAATCTCTAACGTGGATTTGTGGCGTATCATCAGACTTCCGATTTAGCCCTCGTTATAGCCCTTTGAAACTTTCGGAAGTCTTTGCTAACTAAACCTGATAAAGCAGAAAGCCTGGAGCGAAGCATGAGTGAGGACTTGCAGCGATAGCAGGACTGGTGTAAGCGGTTAAAATGGAACCTTACCTTTCCAAAACTGATAAAGATCTATCGTTTTAATGTAACCTTAATTGGTTTTTTAAGACTTATAGGGGCTTTTTGACATTTCTCCCTAACATTTTTCCGATCGGCTTGTTAGTAAATAAACAAAATTATAGTCTATGGCCGAACAGCACCTTTATCAAACAGGAATTATAGGAAATTGCGCTTTCATTGCACACGTAAATAAAAACACTGATATATCTTGGCTTTGCTGGCCACGTTTCGATAGCCCTTTTGTATTTGGCAGTTTATTGGACGAGAAAAAAGGAGGGGAGTTTTCGATTTTACCACAAGGTGAATTCACTTCTAACCAATATTACATCGAAAATACAAATGTTTTAAGGACAGAAATCACAGCTGAAGATGGAAAATACCGCATTACCGATTTTGCGCCACGTTTTCGCCTATACGATCGCTATTTTAAACCACTAATGTTGATCAGAAAGATCGAACCTTTGGAGGGTAATCCGCGCATTACCATTAAATGCGAGCCGGTATGCGATTATGGGAAAGGTAAAATGAAGTCGAGTAGGGGCAGTAATCATATTGATTATCTGGGGTGTGACGAAAATATCCGCTTAAGTACTAATGTATCACTTGCTTATATTTTTGACGAAAAAGCATTTGTACTGAATGAGGCCAAATACCTCATTATGACTTATGGCCAAAATTTAGAGGCTCCGGTAGTAAGTACTGCAGAAAATTTTTTGCGCGAAACAATAGCCTATTGGCGATTATGGATCAAACATTCGTCAATCGCAGGTTTTTACCAACCTTTTGTAATTCGCTCGGCCTTGGTGCTGAAAATCCATCAGTATGAAGATACCGGTGCAATTATAGCGGCCAGCACTACTAGTTTACCAGAATCGCCTGGCAGTACCCGAAACTGGGATTATAGATATTGCTGGTTAAGAGATTCGCACTATGTATTAACTTCACTTAACCATATCGGCCATTTTGAAGAAATGGAGAAGTATTTTAATTACCTTTCTGATATTTCGCATGCTGAGGATACACGCTATCAACCCTTGTATGGCATTGCAGGAGAAAGGGAAATTACCGAGCATACATTAAGTCATCTGGAAGGTTATAAAGGCGAGCAACCCATTAGAATAGGAAACCAGGCATATGAACACATTCAGAATGATATTTACGGTCAGGTTTTAATTTCGATGTTACCACTTTATACCGATCACCGTTTTGTTTTTTCCGAACGTAGCGATTCGGTCAGGTGGATTGAAAGTGTGCTTTCTAAAATTGAACGGACAATTGATGAAAAGGATGCCGGAATTTGGGAATTCAGGAACATTGCCAATGTACATTGTTATAGTAACTTATTTCAATGGGCAGGAGCACAGGCTGCTTTAAAAATGGCTAAAACTATTGGTAACGAGGATTTCGAGAAGCGTGCGGAGATTTTAATCGATAAGGCTGCGGCACACATAGAAGCTTGCTACGATCCGGAAAGAAAAGTGTATACCAACGCTGTAGGAAGCACTCATTTAGATGCCAGCACTTTACAGTTGATCATGATGAATTATTTGGATCCGGCTTCAGATCGGGCGAAAGATCATTTAATCGCTTTAGAAAAGGAGTTGAAAACGGAAGATGGTTTGTTTTACCGTTACTTACATGCTGACGATTTCGGTAAACCAAAAACAACATTTTTAATCTGTGCCTTTTGGTATGTGGAAGCTTTGGCCTGTGTTGGCCGGACTGATGAAGCGATTAAAGAATTCGAAAATATTATTAAATATTGTAATCATCTTCTTTTGTTCAGTGAGGATGTTGATGCTAAAACAGGTAGCCAATGGGGTAATTTCCCTCAGGCGTATAGTCACGTAGGTTTAATGAATGCGGCTTATCGCATTGCAATTAAATTGGATAGGCCGATATTTTTATGATAAAGTGGATTGCAAATCCACAGTTCAAGAGTCGGGATTGCAAATCCCGACTAACTTAAAAAGCTTTGACAACTTTTATGTAAACACTGCATGTTAAAGTTGTCAAAGCTATTATAAAAGGTCTGTGTAGACACAGACCTTGGCATTAATTTTATAATAGGAAAGTCGTCATTGCGAAGTATGAAGCAATCTTAATGCGCACGCTGGTAGCGATCGTTGTAAGATTGCTTCGTCGGCTGGAAAAGCCTTCTCGCAATGACGATTCATTTAGTGAAAATGGTGGTTGGTATTAACTCCGGCCTACAAACGCCTCTTTTACTAAGCTCCAAAGCAGTTTTCGCACTTCATTAAAATCATTTAGGTAATATTTTGCTTCCGAAATGTTGTTGCCAACTTTAATGGTAAAAGCGTCATCTGGTAGCGCCCTGAAAATATCTTCATCGGTATGGTCATCGCCAAGGGCCAAAATAAAATCAGGGTTTTTATCGTACAACCAGTTTAGGGCAGCCTTGCCTTTGTTAACCTCCATATTTTTAAACTCAATTACCTTATTGCCCGGCATGAGTTGCAGGCCTTTATCTGCAGCTAAAATTTTCATGTGGCTGATAATTTCATTGGCCCTTAATTCGCCAAGTCCTTCTTCTGCTTTCCGGTAATGCCAAACCAATGAGTAACTTTTTTCTTCAATAAACGATCCCGGAGTACGGTCTGTATAAGTTTCCAATAACGTTTTTATTTCTTGTTTCCACTGGTCAGTTAAAAGTGGCAGGCTGTTCCATTTATCTTCGAACGATTTTTGCCAGGCGCCATGTTCCGCAATTAGATCTACCTTTAAGTGTCCAAACCACTTTTCGAGGGTTTCATTTCGTCTGCCACTAATAATTACAACTTTATTTGCCTTATCAAGTGTTAGGTTCTCAATCAAATCGTACAATTCGGCATCTGGCGAAGCGTCGTCAATATTTCCGGTAAAATCTACAAGGGTACCATCATAATCTAAAAATAGTACACGATCTTGCGTTTGCGCATATTTAGTTACGATCACTTCATTAATAGCATTTACTGCATGTTTTGTTAATAACGATTTTTGAGAATCTTTCACTTCGTTTAATCTTAAAATAAAATTGTTAACCCAATGTTTAACATTGAATTTTTGTACAATTGCACGCATGGCTTTCATACGCATTTGTTGTTCTGACGGCGACATTTTAAGCGCCGTTACAATCGCCTCCATAATATCACCAATGTTATTAGGATTTACGATTATGGCATCAGTTAATTCTTTGGAAGCTCCCGCCATTTCACTTAAAATCAATACACCATCATTATTGTTCCTGCTGGCCACATATTCTTTACTTACCAGATTCATTCCATCGCGCATAGGCGTAACCAAACAGATATCTGCTGTGGAGTAAAGGGCTGATAGTACTTCAATAGAGAATGAGCGATAAAAATAATTAACCGGAATCCAGTTCATTGAACGGTACCTCGCATTTAAATTTCCAACAAACTGATCAATCTGGTCTCTTAACTCACTATATTGTGGTACCGTATCGCGGGAAGGAACTACGATCATAAAAAGCTCAATTTTGCCAATGTATTCTGGGTGGAGCTGAAGCAATAGTTCCAAAGCCTTTAATCTTTCTAATATGCCCTTGCTGTAATCGAGCCGATCGATGGACAAGATTACTTTCATATCTTCTTTACCTGTCCGGAAATAATCGATCTCTTGTTGCACTCGCTCAGTTGCCGTTAAATCTGAAAATTTATCGAAATCAATCCCCATTGGAAAAGCTTCCACAACAATTTGCCTTTCGTTACTACTGAGTATGTTTGATGACGAGTTTACAGGGAGCAAACGTGTTGTCGTGCTAATAAAATGGCGAACATCATCATAGGTATGGAAACCGATTAAATCGGCACCAATTAAGCCGTTCAATAATTCTTCGCGCCAAGGGATCAAACGGAATATTTCGTATGATGGAAAAGGAATATGTTGGAAAAAACCAATCGTAGCATTTGGGAGTTTTTCCCTTAAAATGCCTGGAAGAAGGAGTAACTGGTAATCTTGAATCCAGATTTTATCTCTTCTGTTAAGTACCTGCATGGCACTTTTTGCGAATTTCTCATTAACCGATCGGTAGCAGTCCCAATAACTCTGTTCGTAATGTGCATATGTAACGAGGTAATGAAATACGGGCCATAATACTTCGTTTGAAAAGCCTTCGTAATATAAATTGATTTCGTTTTGCGTAAGGTAAACTGGATATAGGTTTAATGCGGCAAGTTTTTGAGTAACTTCTTCCTTACGTTCTTCCGGTACTTCTATGCCGGGCCAGCCGATCCAAATGGAATTACCTGATTTATAAACGTCTCCTAATCCTGTGGCAAGGCCCCCCTCACTTGGAATAAGTGTGTATTCATTGTTCTCTTCGATGATTTTAACGGGTAGTCTGTTCGATATTATAACTGTCTTCATGCTTGTATTTGATGTATCCACATCAATAAAAGCATATCAAACTCGTTTTGTTTGATTTTTTAGGTCAAAAAAACATTCAAATGATTAAATGTAATTAAATACGAGAGAAAAAGTAGTGCCATTATCTGGCATTGAAACAACTTCTATGCTGCCTCTATGCATTTTCATAATGTTGCGGCTAATGGTTAATCCTATTCCTGATCCATTTTTCCTGGTGGTGTAAAATGGAACAAAAATCTTTTCGAGGTCGCTGGCATCGATGCCTTTTCCGTTATCGGTAACATCAATATATAGCTTGGTGTTTTCTAAGCGGTAATTTACGTTGATATGCGGGTGTTCTCTGTTCTCTACAGCGTAAATACTATTGGTAATGAGGTTGATAAGCACTTGTTCAACTAGTTTTAGGTCGAGCTGAACGGTGATTTTTGAAGAGGTTTGTTCTACATCCAGTACCACATTTCTAACTTTGGCAAATGGCTGCATCAATACCTTAATGTGTTTCAATATTTCACCAATGGTATGCGATTCGAGGTTTGGTGTTGGCAGCTCGGCAATTAAGCGATAATCCTTTACAAAATCTAATAAACCAGAAGATCTTCTTTGTATAGTTTGCAGAGCCGTTTTCAGATCGTCCATTTCATCTTCTGTAAGGTTCTTTTTATCGGTTACCATCCGGTTGATTGTATCCGATAATGAACTTATGGGGGTAATTGAGTTTAAGATCTCGTGTGAAATTACACCAATTAATCTATTCCATGCTTCCGTTTCTTTTTGCTCAATCTCATCTTTAATGTTTTGGAAGCTGATAATGGTATAATTGTTTCCGTAGAGGTTTAATGGAATAACTTCGGTAGATAATTGAATCAGTTTATCCTGGATCTTCAATTCCAGAAACCTTTTTCCACCAGCTAAAATCTGCTCTATTTCTGTTGCAAAGGTAGGGAGGTGTTGCTTTACCCTGTGCCAATACTTATACGCTGGAATGCCTAAAAGATTTGAAGCGGCCTGATTAAAAAATGCAACCTCTTCGTTCTCTTCCTGATTGGTATTATTTACCACGATTACACCAACAGGAACCTGCTCCAAAATGGTTTTGATCAACTGAAACATCGCTTCCTGTTCCAATCTGATCTGTTTATGGACCTGTAAAATATCGCTGAAGGACTCGTATAATTCAGGGAAACTGCCTTTAGTTACTTTATTTTTAAAGTTTAGGGTATGATCTCTCGTTTTAACGGCTAAAATGAAACGGTTGATATCTGATCGGATCTGATTGATATAGTAATAAAGGGAAATAATCGTACCCAGTAAAATTAAAGCTACGCCAATGATGGTAAACCAAAGCTGGGTATTTTTAATCAGGTAAAATAGGAGATAGCCCAACAGATTGATAATCAGCAGGCGAAATATTAAACGGAAAGTAAAACGTTGATAAAACATGTTTTTAAAGCTGAAAGCTTAAAGGCGAAAGACTAAAGCTTTAAGCTCTGGTCTTTCAGCTTTCAGCTTAGATTCCAAATTTCTCGATTCTTCTATACAGCGCAGCTCTGGTTAAACCGAGTTCTGCTGCGGCTTTTGATATATTTCCTTTGTGCTTATCAATTGCTTTCTGCACCATCATTTTTTCCATATCCTCAAGAGCCATTTCATCTGGTATGGCGTTGTTCTGTGCATAGCGCTGCGGACTTAACTGCAAGTCTTCTTCTGCAATATCAGCCCCATCGCTCATAATAACGGCTCTTTCTAAAACGTGCTGTAATTCGCGTACATTTCCCGGCCATTTATACTGTAAAAGTGCTTCTTGGGCCTTATTACTCAGTTTTCGTATGTCTTTATGGTATTTTGAGCTAAAAACCTGCATAAAATGATTGGCCAAGAGTAGAATATCTGTTCCACGTTTACGTAAGGCTGGTAATAAAAGCTCAACGGTATTAATGCGGAACAATAAATCCTGCCTAAATGTATTTTTAGATACCATTTCATTCAAGGGCATATTGGTGGCCGTTATTAAGCGAACATTCACCTTACGTTCTTTACTTTCACCTAAACGGGTAACTGTACGGTTTTGCAAAACGCTTAAGAGTTTAGCCTGAAGTGGTAATGTTAAATTTCCAATCTCGTCTAAAAAGATCGTTCCTCCATCGGCCAGTTCAAAGCGACCGGGTTTATCTTCTTTGGCATCGGTAAAAGCACCTTTAGCGTAGCCGAATAATTCGCTTTCAAATAAATTTTCGTTTAAGGAGCCTAAATCAACATGCATAAACACCTGATTTTTCCTTTGCGAATTGCCATGGATTTCATAAGCAAAAACTTGTTTTCCCGTTCCGTTTTCGCCCAGAATAAGCACATTGGCATCAGTAGGGGCTACTTTTAAGAGCGTATTCTGTAATTGTTTTATTTCATCTGCCTGCCCAACAATATTCTCGAAACCACGGGTAAGGTCTTTTTGGAGTGATGAGTGTATTTTTTCTAGTTTCTTTACCTTTTTGGTCGATTCGCGAAGTTTAGATGCCGAAGAAATGGTGGCAAACAGCTTCTCATTTTCCCAGGGCTTTAGAATAAAATCGGTAGCTCCTTTTTTAATCGCTTTTACTGCCAGTTCAACATTGCCAAAAGCAGTCATTAATATGACTACATAATCTTTATCAATCGATAAAATATGTTCTAGCCAATAAAGACCTTCGCGGCCATCACTAGCCCCCTTTTGGTAGTTCATATCCAGCAAGATGATATCAATTTCATTTTTGCTCAATAAAACATTGATCTCTTTAGGCGATTTACATGTAATTACCTGCTTTACCTGCTGCTTTAAAAACAAACGGGCACTAAGCAGGATATCGTCGTCATCATCGATAATTAAAACTGTGGCTTCAAGCATAACCTCTCCCTATTAATTTAGTATATATTTATTCTTTTTTGCTGTCCCTCTCCTTCAAGAGAGGGATTTGTGGTAAAGTGGTTTGAACCTAATGTTCTTGTATGGTGTAATTTTTTGGTGCCTGCCTCTCTATCCTCAGGGAGAAAGGTATCCTTTAATAACATTTATAACCTCATTCGGATTATTATTTACATCCTCATTCGTAAATCGAATTATCGTTATTCCAATCTCCTTAAGTTCATCAGTACGGTTTTGATCATATTCTTGATTTTCGTGATGATTATGTATTCCTCCATCAATTTCAATAATTAATTTAGCCTCGTGGCAGTAAAAATCTGCAATAAACTGATGTACTGGATGCTGCCTCCTAAATTTAAAATTGAGGATTTTTCTATTCCTCAAACATTGCCACATGATTTCTTCAGCCTCCGTTTGATTTTTCCGCAATGCTTTCGAAAACTCAAACAGCTTCAAATTGACACCATGAAATAACTTATCCTTATACTCCTCCATATCTAATAGACCTATGTCAAGTTAATTAAATATAATGGTTTTGTTTTTTATGATATGAATTCTCTTTAAAAAGAGGCCTTTTTGACCATCTCTTTTCTGCACGCTGCTGTCTACTCCCTGCCCCCTCTCCACATGGAGAGGGGATGAAGGGGTGAGGCAAAAATACCAAAACTGTCCGCTCCCGCACATCAACTGTCCGATAATGAACATATAAAAAATAAGATAACTATTAATTTGTTGATTATTAGTGTTTTAAATATATTTTATGCTTTTGGCACAAGCTTGGTTATTAGTGAATCCAAACAGTACAACCGAACACAATGGATAAGAAAATAGAGAAAAAAAGATTTAGCACTAAAACCCTGTTAATTATAGGTGGAGCAATTGCTTTTGTGGCAGTTGTAATTTATGGCTATACTTTATCCCTCAAAAAAGTTTACAGTGCAGATGCCGATAAATTAACCATCAGTAAAGTAGAATATGGCGATTTTGAAGATGTAGTGTTATTAAATGCCAGTGTAGTTCCATTAACTTCGGTAATTGTAAGTTCATCAGAAGGTGGAACAGTTGCCGAAATTTTTACCGAAAATGGTGCTTCGGTAGTTAAAGGAACCCCACTATTAAGAATCTCCAACTCGAACGCCATGTTGAGTTATACCTCAAGTCAAACAGCAGCAACTGAGCAGATTAACCAGTTGCGGAAATCGCGGTTAGATTTAGAACAAAACCAGAGGGTTTTAAATCAGGATGTTTTAGATGTAGAAAACAGCTTAAGAACCGCCACCCGTCAATATAGATTAGATAGCTCTCTATTCGCTAAAAAAGTGATTACCCTACAGGAATTTAATAAATCGAGTCAGGATTACGAATATTATCAGGGTAAATTGAAAATTGTGCGTCAAGCGATCAAACAAGAAAACCAAAGCAGAAAGATGCAGTTGGCTCAGATCGATCAATCGATGGGGCAGATGAACGAAAGTTTAGAAATGATCCGCAAGAATATCGAAAATATGACAATCAAGGCTCCCGTATCTGGTAAATTATCATCTTATGATCCTGTAATCGGTAAATCTTATAATTCTAACGAAATGATTGGAAAGATTGACGTGTTGCAGGGTTATAAGCTTCAGGCAGGAGTTGATGAATATTATATCAATCGGGTAAAAGAAGGACAAACAGCTAACTGCGACTTTAATGGTAAAACTTATAACTTAACTGTGAGTAAAGTAATACCTGAGGTTACAGCAGGTCAGTTTCAGGTTGAAATGGTTTTTAAAGGGGCAGCTCCAGAAGGTTTACGTCGCGGATTATCGTTACAAACAAAATTAACCTTGTCTGACAATAGCAAATCATTGCTTCTTGCCCAGGGACAGTTTTTTCAGAGTACAGGTGGGTCTTGGGTATTTGTGGTAAACAATGGTAAAGCAACCAAGAAAAATGTAAAAATCGGGCGAAAAAATTACCTGTACTATGAAATATTGAATGGTTTGCAGAAAGGCGACGAAGTAATTACTTCATCTTACGATCAGTTTAACCAGTACGATCAGGTGGAGATTAATAAATAAGTTTGGAGTTTTTTGAAAAAAGACTAAGAAATTTAGAAACAAAATAACACTCAGGTCTTGATACCTGATACTAAATACATGATACTAGAATAATACTTGATACGATGATTAAAATAGAAAATCTGGAAAAAGTTTACAAAACTGAAGAGGTAGAAACCACTGCGCTTAATGGTATTAATCTCCATGTTGCAGCAGGAGAATTTGTTTCCATCATGGGGCCATCGGGCTGTGGAAAATCTACCTTACTAAATGTAATGGGTTTGTTGGATAAGCCCGAAAGTGGAAGTTATAAGTTTATTGATACCGAGCTTTTAACGTTAAATGATAGGGAACGCTCAAATTTCCGTAAGCGGAATATGGGTTTCGTTTTCCAGAATTTCAATTTAATTGATGAATTAACTGTTTTCGAAAACATCGAATTACCACTAATTTATAACAAAATTCCTGCTGGAGAACGCAAGAAACTGGTAAATGAAATTATCGAAAGAATGAATATTGTAAACCGCAGTGGTCACTTTCCACAACAGTTATCAGGTGGACAGCAGCAACGTGTAGCAGTGGCTAGGGCTTTGGTTACCAAACCCAAGTTGGTTTTGGCCGATGAGCCTACCGGAAACCTGGATAGCTCACACGGTAATGAAGTAATGGAGCTACTTTGCGAACTGAATGAAACCGGAACGACCATTGTGATGGTAACCCACTCCAGCCATGATGCCAGTTTTTCGAACAGGATTATCAACCTGAAAGATGGTCATGTGATTTCTGAAAAGATAAACAAGAGCAGAAACGAAGAGCTCATATAAAGGCTTAAGGTAAAAGGTTTAAGGCGTATGGTTAAATCTCACCTTAAATCTTTAACGCTAAACCTTACTATAAAAAAATTTTAGTTTAGTTAATAATAAGTCTGCCCAAAAATCTTCCTGGATAGGAAGATTTGGGAAGACGAAATAGTAAAAACCACCAGATAGGTATTTTTGACCGCCACACGCTAAACACCTATCGCCAAACAATAAAAACATGTTCAAATTAAACCTAAAAATAGCCTTACGTAACCTCTGGAAAAACAAGGGTTTCTCGTTGATTAACATTGGGGGGTTAGCCATTGGTTTAGCCAGTTGTATGGTTTTGTTACTTTATGTTGCTTACGAGTGGAGCTATGATAAACAATTCTCTAATCACGATAAAACTTATGTAGTTTATCAAAACATGGAGGCAAGTGGTAAAACTTTTAGCTGGGCGTGGACACCCAATGTGATGGCTAAAGAAGTGCAAGAAAAAATCCCTGGCGTTAAATATGCTACTCACACTACTTATCCGAGGAAACAACTAATTACCGTTGGTGACAATAAAATAAATAGCAGTGCAATATTTGCAGACCAAAATTTTATTAAAATATTGGATTATAAATTTCTTGAAGGTAATTCAGCTAAAGTTTTAAAAGATGTAAATACAATCATCCTTACCAAATCTTTTGCAACAAAATTATTTGGAAATGAAGATCCTATTAATAAAATGGTAAAACTGGAAAATCAGGAAGTATTAAAGGTTGAAGCCGTAATAGAAGATGCACCTGCAAATAGTAGTTTAACTTTTGAGTGCATCATGCCTTGGGCATTGTTCGAAAAACGAGAAACCTGGGTGAGGGAAGGCAATTGGGGGAATAATATGTGTTTAACACTTGTTCAATTACAGGATAATAACTTTTTCACTGCTGCAAATGATTTGATGCATGGTATTTACAAGCGAAATCAAAAAGATAATTTGTCAGTGGCTTTATTACATCCTTTAACCAAATGGCATTTATATGATGATTTTGTAAACGGTAAATCGGTAGGAGGTAAGATAGATCAACTTAAAATATTTTTATTGCTGGCCTTTTGCATATTGCTAATAGCCTGTGTAAATTTCATGAACTTATCGACAGCACGCTCAGAGCGTAGAGCAAAAGAAGTTGGCGTTCGAAAAGCAATTGGATCAACACGTAAATCGTTAATTAATCAGTTTTTTTTAGAGTCGCTGCTCATCACATTTATCGCCACAGTTTTAGCTTTTATCTTAATTGAGGTTAGTTTGCCATATTTTAATAGTTTGTTAGATATTAAATTAACAATCGATTACTATAATGGGCAATTTTGGTTAACATTATTGGGATTGATGATTTTAACCGGATTTATTGCTGGTAGTTATCCAGCGCTTTATTTATCTTCTTTCGAGCCGATTAAAGTGTTAAAAGGTTTCACCCTTAAAGCAGATTCATCCACTTCAGTGAGAAAAGTATTAGTGGTTGGCCAATTCGTTTTTGCTGCAAGTTTAATTATTTGTACCGCAGTAATTTATCAGCAACTTAATTATGTTAAAAACAAGCCTATTGGTTATGATCAATCCAATTTAATTCAGATAGCAGTAGTTGGCAGAATGAACGATGCAGCTAAGCTAGAATTGCTAAAAACGCAACTTATCGCATCTGGTGCAACAACTAATGTTACTTCTTTTAGTACAGATTTTACTGAAGGTGGAGATAATACAACGGGTATAGAATGGGAAGGTAAAAATCCGAACGAAGCGATTTCTTTTAACCATAGAACAATAGGGTATGATTTTGTTGAAACTATTGGTACTAGAATGATTAGTGGTAGGGAGTTTTCTGCGAAATTTCCTAATGATACAGCTAGCGTATTGTTAAATGAGGCGGCTGTGAGAATGATGCAATTAAAAAATCCAATTGGCAAAGTAATTACTTTCTGGGGAGATAAAAAGCTAACTATAGTTGGTATTGTAAAAGATTTTGTGGTAGAAAGTGTTTACCAAAGAGTGGCCCCAATGATTTTTAGGTCAAATGGAAAATACGATGCGAGGGTTATCATTGCGCGTTTAAATCCAAATCAAAACATCAGTTCATCACTGGCCAAAATTGATGATTTAGTAAAGCAAATGGAACCTAATTATCCTGTTAACCGCAAATTTGTGAACGAATCTTTTGAAGTAAAATTTAAAAATGAAAAAATTCTAGGTTCACTTTCAAACTGGTTTGGCGGTTTCGCCATTTTTATTTCCTGTTTAGGATTATTAGGTCTGGCGCTTTTTATGGCAGAGCAACGCAAAAAGGAAATCAGTATCCGTAAGGTTTTAGGTGCCAGCACTGGCAATATCCTCGTGTTGCTAAATAAAGATTTTATAAAACTGGTGGCCATTGCAAATATGATTGCATTCCCGTTAGCATATATCATTGTAAATAAATGGCTTTCAGCTTTCGAGTATCGTGTCTCTATATCTGCATTGCCATTTATAGCCGCAATTAGCCTTTCGGTGATCATTGCCATACTCACTGTAAGTATTCAATCGGTTAAAGTGGCCAAAGCAAACCCTATTGATGCACTTAAATACGAATAAGACCTGCGAGGAGCGTTGGCGTTAAGCGATAAATCCTCGCCAAACGCCAAACGCTGTGCGCTAAACCCCACACCTTATGTTTAAACTGAATTTAAAAATCGCTTTGCGAAACCTTTGGAGAAATAAAGGCTTTACCCTGATTAATTTGGGGGGATTGGCCATTGGCTTGGCTAGTTGTATGGTTTTATTGCTTTATGTTGCTTATGAGTACGGGTACGATAAACAATTTACCGATTATGACAAAACCTACCTGGTTTATAATAACCAGAAAACAGCAAAAGAAACTTTCAGCTTTCTTGCGGTGCCTGGTTTAATGGAAAACGAAGTGCGTTCTAAAGTTTCGGGTGTTTCGAAGGTTGGCAGATTATCTTATCCAGAATATAAGATGCTTTCTTACCATCAGAATAACTTTAAGAAAAGTGCCGTGTTTGCTGATCCGGATTTTTTAAAAATGTTCGATTACAAGGTTTTAAAAGGTAATCCTAATACTTTTTTGAAAAATCCTGATGGCATAATTTTAAGCGAAACCCTGGCGAAAAACCTTTTCGGTAATGAAGATCCTTTAAATAAGGTTGTAAAATTCGAAAATAATTTGAGTTTAAAAGTAGAGGGGGTAATTGAAGACAGGCCAAAAAACAGTAGCCTGGAAATAGATTACCTAATGTCGTGGAAATTATACGAAACATTAAACCCTTGGACAAAAACCAGTGGCTGGACTTCTAATTACTGCGTATTATTTGTTCAGTTGCAAGATAATTCCTTTTTCGAGCAAGCTAATAATCAAATGCATGGCATGATTAAGGCCAATGACAAGAATTCGAATGGCGAAGCTTTTCTGCATCCACTATCTAAATGGCATTTATATGAAAAATTCGAAAACGGCAAAAATGTAGGTGGTAGGATAGACCAGTTAAAGATATTTTTTCTTTTAGCTTTCTGTATTCTATTGATTGCCTGTGTTAATTTTATGAATCTTTCTACTGCAAAATCAGAAAAAAGAGCACGAGAAGTTGGCGTTCGTAAAGCTATTGGTTCGTCGAGGAATGATCTGGTTGGGCAGTTTATGTTCGAATCAATTTTACTTACCACGCTAAGTATGCTGGTTGCTTTCGCGTTAATAGAAGTAAGTTTACCGTACTTCAATAATCTTTTGAGAATCTCATTGGAAATAGATTATACAGATTGGAAATTCTGGTCTGTATTTTTAGGACTAACATTATTAACCGGCATTATTGCAGGTAGTTATCCGGCTTTTTATCTTTCGTCATTCGATCCGGTTAAAGTATTAAAAGGATTTAAGCTTTCTGGAGGTTCATCGTTATCTATTCGCAAGTATTTGGTTGTTTTTCAATTTGTATTTGCTGCATGTTTGATTGTTTGTACGGCTGTTATCTATCAGCAATTGAATTTTATCAAAAATAAACCTATTGGTTATAACATAGGTAACCTTGTTCAGATCCCTGCTGAAGGAGAGTTTGCCAATCCAGGTAAGCGTAATATTTTAAAGGATGAAATCCTAAAATCTGGTGCCGCCACTGCAGTTACAGAATACAGTCAATCTTTAACTGCCGGTGGTAATAATACTTACGCAGTGAGTTGGCCAGGTAAAAATGAAAATGAAAAAATATTGGTAAACTATAGATTTACAACTGTCGACTTGACAAAAACCACCGGGATGGAAATTCTTGCCGGCCGCGATTTTTCGAAAGACCGAATAGATACTGCAAATGTTTTAGTGAACGAGGCTTTGGTTAAGGTGATGGGTATGAAAAATCCTGTTGGTAAAGTGATCAGTTGGGATCAACCCTTAACCATTGTTGGGGTAATTAAGGATTATGTAATGGAATCGCCTTATCAAAGTCCGAAACCTTTAATTATTGCTCAAAACAAGCAAGCAACAAGCACCATAATTATGAGATTAAATGCGCAGAGCAATGTAACCTCATCTATTAATAAAATAAACGAAATTATAAAAAAACTGAATCCTGCTTTTCCAACTGAAATTAAATTTGTGAATGAAAATTTTGAGTCAAAATTCCAAAATGAAAAACTTTTGGGCACACTTTCAAACTGGTTCGGAGGTTTTGCCATTTTTATCTCCTGTCTGGGTTTACTTGGTTTAGCCTTATTTATGGCCGAGCAACGTAAAAAAGAAATCAGTATCCGTAAGGTTTTGGGCGCCAGTACAGCCAATATCCTCACGCTGTTGAACAAAGATTTTATAAAACTGGTTGCAATAGCCAATGTAATTGCATTTCCGTTGGCCTACATTATCATTAACAAATGGCTTTCAGGATACGAATACCGCATTTCTGTTTCTGCCTTACCATTTATAGCCGCAATTAGTCTTTCGGTAATTATTGCAATACTCACTGTGAGTATTCAATCGGTTAAAGTGGCAAAGGCCAATCCTGTTGATGCATTGAAATATGAATAACGGTGTAAGGCTTAAGGTAGAAAGCGTAATGTTAATACGCCAAAACCCTAAACCTTATGCCCTAAACCCTAAACCTTATGTTCAAATTAAACTTAAAAATAGCACTACGTAACCTTTGGAAAAACAAAGGCTTTACATTGATCAATGTAGGTGGCCTGGCTATCGGAATGGCCTGTTGTTTAATGTTACTTTTGTACGTTAACTACGAATGGAGTTTCGATAAGCAATATAAAAATGCTGATAAGGTATATTTTGCCGCATTAAATTTAAAATTTAACGGCAAACTGGCTACCACAATGGCCGTTCCAAATAAACTGGCCAAAGCTGGGGTTTCAGAATTGCCTGGTATTAAAAGTGCGGCCCGTATTTCGATGAACAATGGCCAGAAATTATATAGCCATAACCGGAATAATTTTAAATTAATAGGATTTAATGTAGATCCTGATTTTTTAAAAATACTTGAACAGAAATTTATCTACGGCGATCCAGGCACTGCTTTATCTGAGCCTAATAATGTACTTATAAGCCAATCGACAGCAAAGAAATTATTTGGTGACCAGAATCCAATTGGACAAAGTATTAAATACGATAACAGGGTAAGCTTAAAAGTTAGTGCTGTAATACAAGATCTGCCAAAAAATCAAAGCATGCAGTTTGATGTTTTGCAACCCTGGGCTTTTTTTGAGCAGGAAAATCCTTCGGAAAAAGAAAATGGTTGGGGAGCAATTACCTGTTTAACTTTATTTCGGCTTAAAGATAATGCTTCTTTAGATGCGACAAATGCAGCACTAAAACACTTCATCGTAAACAAAGAACCCGATTTAAAAGAAATGACATACGAACCTTTTCTTTTTCCTTTAAGCAAATTTCATTTATACGATGACTTCGACAATGGGAAATCGGTGGGTGGCAAAATTGATCAGTTGCGGTTATTTGTTTTTCTGGCCATCTGTGTATTATTTATCGCCTGCATCAATTATATGAATCTTTCAACTGCTAAATCGGAGAAACGTGCCCGTGAAGTAGGTGTTAGAAAGGCTTTAGGTTCTACCCGAAATACAATAATGGGACAGTTTATGGTAGAGTCAATACTGTTGTCTTTTTTAGCAATGTTAATTGCCTTTACACTGCTCGAAGTCTCATTGCCTTACTTTAACAACTTGCTCGATATCTCGATCAAAATTAATTACAATGCTTATCCATTTTGGGGTGTATTACTTGCTATGGTACTTTTAACAGGTATGCTTGCAGGGAGTTATCCTGCATTTTACCTTTCGTCATTTATACCCGTAAAGGTATTAAAAGGCTTTAAAGGTTCAACGGGCTCATTATCCATCCGCAAAACACTGGTAGTAGTGCAGTTTAGCCTTTCTATCTGCATGATTATTTCGGCAATTGTAATTTACAGCCAAATTCAGTACCTTAAAAATAAACCCTTAGGCTTTGATCAAACTGCGCTGGCACAGGTCGATTTAGAAGGAGAGTGGACAAAGCCACAGAAATTGCAGACATTTAAAAATGAATTGGAGAGGACAGGTGCTACAATTGCTGCAACAGAATATGCTGGCTCGTTTACAGCTGGTGGTTCAATTACTGGCGACATTCAATGGCCAGGCAAGCCCAAAAATGATGTATCGATTATTAATTATAGAAGTACAGGTTTCGATTTTGCCAAAACAACTGGCGTAAAAATTCTTGCAGGCAGAGATTTTGATCCTAAATTTTCTGCTGATACATCTACATCTCTGCTCCTCAATCAAACCGCTGTTAAAATAATGGGGTTAAAAAATCCTGTGGGTACCATTATCCATTGGGGCGATAACCCGCCACTTAAAGTGGTGGGCGTGGTACAAGATTATTCTAACGAATCGCTTGCTGCTAAAATACAGCCAACAGTTTATTATTACAATGTTAAAACGAGTCGGGTTTTACTGCTTAAACTCAATCCTAAACAGGCGCTTTCTACTTCAATCGAAGCGATAAAATCGGTAAGTCAACGTTTAAATCCTGCTTATCCAATTGAAGTGAAACTGGTTAGCCAGGGCATGGCCGAAAAACTTAAGAGCGAAAAGTTGCTCAGTGTACTTTCCAATATTTTTGGAGGATTTGCCATTTTTATTTCCTGCTTAGGTTTATTGGGTTTAGCGCTATATACTGCTGAACAGCGCAGTAAAGAAATCAGTATCCGTAAAGTATTGGGTGCTAATCTCTCTGATATCTTGGTCCTTTTGAACAAAGATTTTATGAAACTGGTCATCATATCCAATGTGATCGCTATCCCTGTAGCCTATATTCTTGTTGCCAAATGGCTTGAGAAATATGATTATAAAATTACCATTAATCCATGGCCTTTTTTGCTAGCCCTTTTAACCTCGGTAATTATTGCCATTTTAACGGTGAGCCTGCAAACCTTTAAAGTGGCCAAAGCAAACGCTGTTGATGCACTTAAATATGAATAAGACCTGCGTGAGGCGTTTGGTGCTAAGCGTTTAAACGCTACACGCCAAACACTTTACGCCAAACCCTATGCCTTATGTTCAGATTAAACTTAAAAATTGCACTACGTAACCTTTGGAGAAATAAAACCATAACTGCTATCAATGTAGGTGGCTTAGCTATTGCTTTGGCTGCATTTATTTTGGTAACCATGTATTTTACTTATGAAACCAGTTTTGATAAAACCAATCCCAATTATAAAAAGGTGTATGTAGTTGGAATAACTTATCCGGAATTTAAAACCAATTATACAGCAGCCCCATTTGCAAAAGCTATTAAACAAAATTTTCCTGAAGTTGAATCTGCTGGTATTATAAAAGAGGGGTCTTTTGAACTGACCATTAAAAATGGCAAGAACACCCTTTTTACTAAAAATATCTTAGCTGTTGACTATAATGCAGCTAAAATTCTGGATATAAAACCTGAAAATGGCCTTGTAAAACCAGAGGGGGATACGGAAAGACTTAATTATTTAAGTAGCAAAAGTATGAAAATACTTTTTCCAAATAAAACAGATAACAAACCTGAAATAGTTGGTTATGGTGCGAGCAATTCAGGCATAACGGGAATTATAGCCGGTTCGATTAAGAATAATTTGCATTCAAACTTTACTTTCGACGGTATTTCTATTGCTAGCCAGTTAGGCACGGGTGATAATTATGATATGAACGATTATACCATCTACATACAGTTAAAACCAGGGACGGATGTGGCGGATCTTGAGCGAAAAATTACGGCTTTATATCGGACAGAATTATTAAAAAGTAAAACTGATAAAAAAGCAATTGATGAACTAAAAGGTATTTCTACATTTTTAGACCCACTATCAAATCAGCATTTAAGGCCAAAAGCAGGTAATGATGCACCATACAAAATATTAATTGCCCTTTCAGTGCTCGGAATTTTTATTCTGGTTATTGCTTGCATCAATTTTACCAATTTAAGTATTGCACAAGCTGCAAAAAGAGCCAAAGAAGTTGGGATTAAAAAAGTGATGGGCGCTTATCGTTCGCAACTTACTGTTCAGTTCCTCGCCGAAATATTTATACAGTGTTTTGTGGCAACTATTTTTGCTTTAATCCTGGCAGAATTGGTGCTTCCATACTTCAATAGTTTGTTCCAAATTCCTTTGTCTATCTGGTATATCAGTAATGATTTATTTTGGCAATTGCCTTTAATATTGTGCCTCATTACTATTATCGCTGGTATATATCCTGCTCTGGCGCTCTCTGGTTTTAAACCTGCCTTAGTACTTAAAGGGAATTTTTCAGCCAGTAAACAAAGTTCCTGGTTACGAAACGGACTATTGGTTTTTCAATTCAGCATTGCTGTTATTTTCATTATAGGCTTACTTATTATCAATGCGCAATTGAAATATATGCGCAGTCAGGATTTAGGTTTTACCGCCAACCAGGTGGTTTACATTAAAAACATTACCATTTTTAACAAGCCGGATAAATTTGAACCTGTTAGAGATAAAATTCTGAAAATACCAGGGATTAAATCAGCCACTGTGGCAACTTTTATACCAGGTGGCACAAACGGGGTGAATAGTTACACTGCTAATGGCTTAAAGGCAAATATTGATTTCGTGGACGTAGATTTCGATTATTTGAAAACCTTAGACTTAAAATTAAAAGAAGGACGTTTTTTCTCGAATGAATTTAAAACGGATACTTTAAATGCTGCGGTCATAAATGAAAGTGCTGTAGTTAAATATGGTATTAAACACCCTATCGGAGAAACCATTCGAGGTTGCAATATCGATTACAAAATAGTTGGTGTAATTAAAGATTTTAAAACGCAAGGATTTGAAAGCCCTGTTCAGCCAACAATTTATACGATTAGAAATCCTTGCGGAGGGTACAAGCTGCAAATTATGCTTAAAATTTCCGAAAACAGAATGGCAGATGCATTGGCTGCTTTAAAAGCACAATGGCCACAAATAAATCCTCAGGATGGTGAAGATTTTAGATACGAATTCTTGGATGAGCTTTATGGCAAACTCTTTAAAAAACAAGAACAACTGCAATCTGTATTTTTGGCGGCTGCTTTCCTAACCATTTTCATTGCTATTTTAGGTTTATTTGCCTTTGCAAAATACATTACCACAGGCAGGATTAAGGAGATTGCCCTAAGGAAAATTCTTGGTGCAAGTCATTTACAGATTTTTAAACTCATTAATAGCTCATTCTTTGTTATGGTGCTTATAGCCAATACTATTTCCTGGCCATTGGCGTACATATTAACCAAAAAGTGGCTCGAAACATTTGCATATCGAATCGAACTGCCTCTTTTTCCGTTTTTAATCAGTGCAGCCCTAACCATTTTGTTAACCATCATAACCGTAAGTATCCAGGCAAACAGTGCCGTAAAAGCAAACCCTGTTGATGCACTTAAATATGAATAAGACCTGCGGAGGGCGTTTAGCGATCAGTGCGAATTTATCGCCTAACCCCGAACGCTTAGCGCTATTCTCCGTTCGGTACCGTACAGGTACTGTTCATAAACGGACATTTTTTCTTTTTAATTATTTATATGTTGTTGATATTTAGTTGTTTGTGTTTTATTTTGCTCTTGGTATAAAATTGGCATAAGCATCTGCGGATTTCATTTTACTAATTATTTGATATGTTTAAATTAAATTTGAAAATAGCCTGGCGAAACCTTTGGAAAAATAAAGGTTATACGTTTATCAATATTTTGGGCCTTTCTATCGGAATGGCAAGCTGCATCCTCATTTTTATATTTATCCGTTACCAGCTAAGTTTTGATGAAAACTTTAAAAATGAAAACCGTATATACCGTGTAATAAGCGGTTGGACAACACCCGATAATTTTTTCGAATCTGCAGGCACACCACGGCCTCTTCCGGCAGCGATGCGAAATGACTTTAAGCAGCAATTTGATAAAGTTGCTGCTATTCAGGCCAGCGGTGGAATTATTAAAGTAAAAGACGAATCAGGAAAAGAAAGAATTAAAACCTCAGAAAGTGTACATTATGCTGAGCCAGATTTTTTTGAGATCTTAAGCTTTAAATGGCTTGATGGAAATCCACGCCAATCACTAAGTCAGCCTAATACAGTTGTATTATCAGATGAGATGGCCGATAAACTTTTTGGAGATTGGCACAAAGCAGTTGGAAAGAGCGTTAACTTTCAAAACAAAGTAGACCTTAAAGTTACCGGTATTATAGAAAAAACACCCGATAACAGCTCTTTCCCACTTAAAGTAATCATTTCTTATAAAACTTATCTAAACCAGGCAAGGCCAGAGTCGACTAATTGGGGCACAGTTTCTTCTACTTCTGAATGTTATGTATTACTAAAAGAGGGAGCTTCTATTGAGGATGCAAGTAAAAGCCTCCCTCAGTTTATTACTAAATACTATAAAAGAGATAATGTTTCGAAAGAAAGCCATCGGTTTCAACAGCTAAGAGATATTCACTATAATGCAGATCTGGGCAATTTTGCGAACAAAGTAATGCCGAAGAAAGAACTTTATGGATTGGCCATAATCGGTGCTTTTTTATTGCTAACTGCATGTATCAACTTTATCAACCTTGCTACTGCACAGGCTGTAAGCAGGGGGAAAGAAGTTGGTGTACGTAAAGTAATGGGTAGTTTGCGCAGGCAATTAATTGTACAGTTTTTAACAGAAACTTTAACAATAACGGTTATTTCGCTACTGGTAGGTTGCGTTTTAACAGAAGTAGCCTTGCCGGGCATGCAAAGCCTGTTTAAAGATCATATTTCATTTAGCATTATCGAACACCCTATCATATTTGTATTTATGGTTATTTTGGTATTGCTGGTAAGCTTTTTAGCTGGTTTTTACCCAGCAATGGTGATGTCTGGCTATAGCCCCGCATTAGCCATTAAAAATAAAATTACTGCGAATGCTGCAGGTTTAAGTTTAAGGAAAATTCTTGTTGTGGTTCAATTTGCAATCACTATTATTTTAATTATAGGCACTTTGGTTGTACTAAGACAAATGAGTTACATGCGAGAGAAACCTCTTGGTTTTATTCCTACAGCGGTAGCCCTGGTTGATGTTCCTTCTGATAGCATGGCAATTACCCGATACCATACTTTGCAGGATCAGATCAACAAAATTCCAGGTGTATTGTCAACCAGCTATTGCAGTGCAGCACCATCTTCTGATTCTAATAACGAGAGTAACTTCAGGTACAATGGAACAGTAAAATCAACTTTTCAGGCCAATACCAAAACAGGAGATGAAAACTATTTTAAAACATTTGGTTTAGAAATTATTGCTGGTAAAGGCTTGTCTAAGAGCGATACAATCAAAGATATTGTAGTAAACGAAACCATGCTGAAAAAGCTCAATGTAGTTAACTATAATGATGCGATTGGGAAATCCATCAGGATCAATGATAAAACGGGTTACATCATCGGTGTAGTTAAAGATTTTAATAACATGAGTTTACACGAACCGATTTCTCCGATTGTGATTAACAGCGACAAAGAATCGTACACCACTATAGCTGTAAAGCTTGATAGTAAAAGTATTTTACCTGCTATGCAGGCTATAGAAAAAATATGGAACACGGTACTGCCCGAATATGTTTATGGATCTACTTTTATGGATGATAAAATCAGTGAATATTATCAAACCGAAAAAATAATGGGAGCCCTTTTTAAAGTGTTTGCAGGGGTGATCATTTTTATTTCCTTTATCGGTTTATTTGGACTGATCTCTTTCGTGGCTACACAGAGAACCCGCGAAGTCGCCATCAGAAAGGTTCTGGGTGCTTCTACATTAGAATTGGTTAAAATGTTAAATGGTTCATTTTTATTAATGGTTTTTGTTGCCAATTTGGTAGCCTGGCCACTTGCTTATTTATTTGTCGCCAAATGGCTGGCCACCTTTACCTACCGCATTGATTTGAATATCTGGCCTTTTGTATTTGCTATGATTATTTCTATGGTCATTACATTGATTACCGTAAGCATCCGCTCGTATAAAGCAGCAGTTACCAATACTATCGACGCACTTAAATATGAATAAAGAGGTGTAAGGTTTAAGGTGAAAAGGCGTAAGGTTAATGCGCCAACCCCCTAAACCTTACACCTTACACCTTAGGCCTTATGTTTAAACTCAACCTAAAAATCGCACTGCGAAGCCTATTTAAAAACAAAGTTTATGCAGCCATAAACATTGGCGGTTTAGCCATTGGTTTAACCGCTTTTGTATTGATGCTTTTATACATCAACCACGAAGAAAGTTACGATACCTGGTCGCCTGATCTTAAAAATGTTTATCAAGTGAGAGAGAAACATAGTTTTTTTTCGCCTGATAACGAAGACCATTGGCAGGAGGTGAACGATAGCCGGATGGCAAACCTGGTAAGGGAAAATATTCCTCAAGCTCTTGCTGTTACCCGGGTAACGGCAGATTGGGGTTTTAGCAGCGGTTATTCAGTTAAAATTGCTCATGCCAATCCGATTATGGTTACAGGGATGAAAGATGCAGACAGTAGTTTCTTTCAGGTATTTCCGTATGAGTTTTTACAGGGCGATAGCGAATCGGCTTTAAATGCTCCGAAATCGGTGGTATTAAAAGAAAGTTTAGCCAGAAAGTTATTTGGAACAGAAAAAGTATTGGGGAAAACTTTAAAGGTATTGATGTGGCGGAACGATCCAGGTACAGATTTAACCATTACTGGCGTTGTAGCTGATCCTGAAACGCCCCAAAGTGTTAGCTTTAATGCCTTAATGCGTACCGGTGAGGAAGATAAAGTTCCCGAATCTGCCAGTAACTTCCATTACTGCCAGATTTATGCTAGATTAAATCCGGTTGCAGATACAGTGTCGGTAAATCAAAGTTTGTTGAAAGTCTATACTGATCATCAAAAGAAATCATTGATAAAGCGTAAGTTAGAGTATAATGAGATATATAAAAATGGTAAAATACCTGGTTTAAAGGTTATCCCTTTACAAGATGTTCATTTGAATCCACCTTTTAAACTGAGTTGGATAGAAAAATTAAGACCTGTAATGGGCATTTCCATCTTTTTGCTTGTCATTTCGATCATAAATTTTGTAAATCTTGCTACTGCCCAATCTGTTCAAAGAGCTAAAGAAGTAGGGGTTAAAAAAGTTCTAGGGGTTTATAAACGTGAGCTTATTGCACAATTTTTACTCGAATCGGCCTTGCAGAGTATTATTTCTTTATTTTTATGTGTCGTGTTGATCGAAGTTGTACTTCCATCTTTTAAACATCATTTTAATGTTCAGCTCAGCTTTTGGCTTAATCCACAGCTTAAAATGATGTTGACTCAATTATTTGGTCTTTTTAGTTTGGTAACTTTGCTCGCGGGTTTTTATCCTTCGTGGGTATTATCGAATTACAATCCGGTCGCAGTGCTAAAAGGGAGTTATGAAAGTGGATTAAAAGGTGTTTTGTTGAGGAATGCATTGGTTGTTTTTCAATTTGTGATTTCTATAACCTTTATTATTGCCATTGGAATTATGCATAAACAAAGCCAGTTTATAAGTAATAAAGATTTGGGTTTTGAAAGAGGGGAGCTGGTAAACATTAAAACTAATTATGATGAAAGCTTTGCCGAAAAGCTTAGAAGGATACCAGGTGTACAATATGTTGCAACAACCACACAAGTAATGGGGAACGCATTTAATGTGCCAGAAGAAATCATGTATAAAGGCAAATCAATTAACATGAATACCGTTACTGTTAGTATGGATGCCTTGCCGAGTTTAGGTGTAAAGGTTCTTCAAGGTAGATTATTTGCTAAAACATATAAGCAAGATACCATCAATACCGTTATTTTAAACGAGGCTGCGGCTAATTTGATTGATGAAAAACCGGTTGGAAAATCTTATAACATCAAAGACGGAAATAAAAGCCTTGTTTTTCAGATTGTGGGTGTAATCAAAAACTATCATAACGAAGGTTTTGATAAAGCTGTTTTGCCAACCATATATAAGGTTACCCATTTAGGAGGAATGTCTTCAACCAATAATTTACTGTTACGTTTAAATACTTCCAATACTGGCGAAATTATGAGAAAAGTACAGTTAGAATGGAAGCAAGCTTATCCTGATTATCCTATGGAATATAAAACCATGGATGATATTTTTGCAGATCTTTTAACAGAAAATAAGCGATTTTTAAATATGATTATACTGTTCAGTATATTATCGGTATCCCTTTCACTGTTAGGTCTTTTTGCACTTTCTACTTTTGTAGCTAAACGCAGAACCAAAGAAGTTGCCGTAAGAAAAGTATTAGGTGCATCTAACCTTCAGATTATAAACTTATTAAACAGGTCATTTTTGGTGTTGGTGCTAATTGCCAATTTAATAAGCTGGCCTATTGCTTACATTCTTGTTAAAAAATGGCTTGATGGTTTTGCTTATAGAATTGATATGCCTGTTTACCCCTTTTTGATGGCTACAATAGTTTCAGTAGTGATTTCCGCATTAACCGTTAGTATTCAAGCCAGAAAAGCAGCGAATGGCAATCCTGTACACGCACTTAAATATGAATAAGAACTGCGTGTAGCGTTTGGCGTTTAGCGATAAATTTACGCTACACCGCCAGCCGCTTTACGCTAAAACCTAAAAATATGATACAACTTAATAACATCGAAAAATATTACGCAAACAAAGGCATTAAAAACTACGTATTGCGTTTGGTTACCACAACAATTAAACAAGGAGAATTTGTTTCCATTATGGGGCCATCAGGCGCAGGGAAATCTACTTTGCTTAATATTATTGGTATGCTTGAAGAACCAACTTATGGTTCGTATGAGTTTCTGGGTGAAGATGTAACCTCTTTGAATGAACGTAAACGAATTGAACTTTACCGAAATCACATCGGTTTTGTTTTTCAGGCCTATCACTTGATTGATGAAATGACCGTTTACGAAAATATCGAAGCACCATTGCTGTACAAAAAAGTAGGTAGCTCCGAGCGGGCAAGTAGAATTGCCGACCTGTTAGACCGTTTTAATATTGTGGCAAAAAAAGATTTATTCCCGAATCAACTTTCAGGCGGACAGCAGCAATTGGTTGGTATAGCAAGGGCATTGGCCGCTCAACCATCTATAATTCTGGCCGATGAGCCAACAGGGAACTTGCAATCGGCACAGGCAGAAGAAATTATGACATTGTTTAAAAAACTAAATCAGGAAGATGGAATTACCATTATTCAGGTTACACATTCCGAAAAAAATGCGCAATATGGAAACAGGATTTTGCACATCGCCGATGGTGTAGTAAAAGAAGATGTGGCTATATTAAGTTAGATCTATATTATTATTTTAACAAGAGGTTAGGGGGTAGGTACAGATTTGGAATGGTAACAATTTCTATCTGTATTTATCCTTTTTTATCTGTGGTTAAATTAACTTTGCTACATGCAAAAATCATTTATCGATCAAATGGGTAAGGAAATTTCTATCAATTTTCCACCTAAACGGATTATTTCTGTTGTGCCCTCGCAAACAGAATTGTTATTTGATTTGGGATTGGATCAGGAAATTATCGGATTGACCAAATTTTGCATCCATCCGATAGAAAAATTTGCAGAGAGAACCAAGGTTGGTGGAACAAAAAAGCTCAACATCGATTTAATCAAAGATTTAAAACCCGATTTGATTATTGGCAACAAAGAAGAAAATACGCAAAGTGATATAGAAGAGCTTGCAGCAGACTTTCCGGTTTGGATGAGCGATATTTTTACTTTGGATGATGCCATGAAGACTATTGGCCAGATAGGGGAGCTTGTAGATCGCGAGCCAGAAGCCAGTTACCTTAACCATTTAATTTCTGCTGGATTTAATGATCTGAAAACACTTGCACTTCAACAGCATATCGATAAAAAGGTTGCCTACCTCATCTGGCGCAAGCCCTATATGGCAGCTGGAAAAAATACTTTTATAAACGACATTCTGCTCGTTAATGGTATGACTAATGTGGTCAGGCAAGAACGTTATCCATCGGTTACATTAGCAGAACTAAAAACTTTAAACTGCGAACTGATCCTGCTTTCGTCAGAGCCTTATCCTTTTGGCGAAAAACACATTGAAGAAATACAAGCGGCCATTCCTGAAGCAAAAATTATATTGGTAGATGGAGAAATGTTTAGCTGGTATGGAAGCAGACTGGTTAAAGCTGTTCAGTACTTTTTCGAGTTCCAAAAAGAACTTTATTAGTTTTTGGCGATTAAATTTTTGTAATTTGTAGCATAAAATTAAACCATCTCGTTACTCCTATATGAAAAGAATATTAATACTATCCCTATTTTTAGCCGTAATTTCTGGCTGCAGCTCAATGAAAAATAGAGGAAACTCCAGTACCGTTACCGCAAGTGGAACAATTGAAAAATTAGGTATGACTACCTTTCAATATGGTACGCATTTATTAAAAGCCGACAATAAAACTTATGCCTTAAAAAGTGCAAGCATAAATCTAGATACCTATTTAGATAAGAAGGTTACCATAAAAGGGAAAAAGGTTTCTGGCTATCCATTAGAAGGAGGTCCTGAATTTATCGATGTAACGCTAGTGAAATTTTGATACTGTCTGGTTAAGATGATGGCGTCATTCACGTGAAAACCTTTCGTGTGGACACATCTTGTTTAACCTAGATTTGTTTTTAGTTCCTCTGCCTAAGGCGATCGTCATGCTGTCCCGAATGTTCGGGATCAGCATCTTTCCTGCTATTAACTGGCCTTGATTCCTTAAGAAGACACAAAATGTCATTTTTTTTCCGCTCTTTGCCGCGGGGCATGGCACTTTGGAGCGCCAAAGTACCCAAAGCGCTTTGTCAATCCTACAATGTGGCTCCTCGTCACCCACGCTCATCAAAAAACAGCAGCACTTTGTTTTGTGTTCAATTCTCGTGAAAGTTTTGACTCATCGCTTATGAACACAAAACCACTGCGTTTAAGGTTTGGTAGTACTATTTGTTCTATTCTGCACCTGTTTTTTGATTTCCTGCCACTTGGGATTGACGGGCGTTCTTCGGTAAAGCCTGTGTATTATTAAAGCAGTCTAGCATAATGCCTAAAAATCCACATCTAAGATGTGTCCACACGATAGGTGAAAACGGGAATCCTAAAGCTTCACCCATGGTTCATTAACTTTCTGATGCATTAAGATTGCCAGTCAAGCTGGCAATGACGGACAGTGCTTAGGGGACTGCAAAGATGTACGCACGACCATTGAATTAAATTTTGTTTCTTCACAAAGTATTGCAAAGATTTGATTATTCAATTTAGTTTCTATCTTTGCAATCCTTAAAACATCCTATCTGCGGAAGTGGCGTAATTGGTAGCCGCACCAGACTTAGGATCTGGCGCTTCACGGCGTGGGGGTTCGAGTCCCTTCTTCCGCACAACAAGATCAACCGTTTCGATTTAAACATCAGAACGGTTTTTTTATGTTTCCGTAGGGACGTTTAATATTTTAACCACTGATACTTCACCTATCCTTGCCACCTAAACCCGATGGAAGCGGCACGCAGTAAAGCGTACAGCGGGATTGCATTATCCTAAACGCTACCGAACCTGCTTTCCAAAAAAAATAAAGGCTTCATTTATTCTGAAAAACAAACCTCGTCTTTTATCGCAGTAATAACTCCGCTTCAAGTTACAAGTCCCATGGTCTGTGTCTTCACAAACCATTGCGAAAGTCTACTTTATTGAATTTTTTCTCCTTAAAAATTAAAGAGTTAGCGGTTTTTGATCGAAATAATCAATAAAATATTGCCGATGCCTTTTGATTATTCAATCTTGTTTCTATCTTTGCAGTCCTTACAACATCCTAACTGCGGAAGTGGCGTAATTGGTAGCCGCACCAGACTTAGGATCTGGCGCTTCACGGCGTGGGGGTTCGAGTCCCTTCTTCCGCACAACAAGATAAAGGCCGTTCCGATTTAAAAATCGGAACGGTTTTGTTTTTAAAAACATTGATTAATAAAAATTGATGTGCTGTGCCGGTTGTGGCGATATATGGTTTCTTCTCAAATCTCATATCTCATATCTCCCGTCTAAAGCACATCTTACTATATCTCAGAAAAAATGAATATTACACAGGAAAAAACCGGCAACTTAAATGCTGTTGTAAAAATCAAAATCGCACCTGCTGATTACACTGGAAAAGTAGAGAAAGCCATTAAAGATCAAGCTAAAAAAGCACAATTACCTGGTTTCCGTAAAGGAATGGTTCCTGCTGCCCACATTAAGAAAATGTATGGCAAAAGTATCTTGGTAGAAGAGGTTAACAACTTATTGAACGATACTTTATCTAACTATATTGCGGAGCAAAAATTAGAAATTTTAGGTCAACCACTTCCTAAAATGGACGATGAACGCGAATTTAAATGGGATAATACAGATGATTTCGAGTTTGATTATGAGTTAGGTTTAGCACCTGCTTTTGATGTTAATCTTTCATCTAAAGATAAATTTACCGAATACGTAATTAAAGCTGATAAAGAAACTTTAGAAAGCCGTATCAAAAATATCCGTCGTAGCTATGGTAAAATGACTAATCCTGAGGTTTCGGCTGATGATGACGTGCTTTACACTGAATTAACTCAGGTAGCTGCAGATGGCACTGCTGTTGAAGGTGGTATTACCAGTACTGCAACCATTCGCTTAGATCAGGTTAAAGATAAAAAAATCCTTAAATCGCTAATTGGTTTAAAGAAAGATGATGAAGTAACCATCGATATTCAAAAAGCATTAGAAGATGCTGCAGTAATCGCTAAAGCTTTAAATATTTCTGAAGAAGAAGCTGCTGAGTTAAAAGCAAACTTTAAACTTCACGTTAAAAACGTTAACCGCTTAGAAGAGTCAGATTTAAACCAAGAGTTTTTTGATAAATTATTTGGTGAAGGTACTGTAACTGACGAAGCTGGTTTCAGAGCAAAAATTACTGAAGAAGTAGAAGGTATGTTTAAACAAGATGCTGAGCGTAAATTATCTAACGATATTTATGAAGCACTTTTAACTAAACACAATTTCGAATTGCCTGATGAATTTTTACGTCGCTGGTTAAAAGCTACTAACGAAAAATTAACCGACGAAGAGTTGGCAGAAGGTTATGATGATTTCGCTAAAAACCTTAAATGGACTTTAATCGAAAACAAAATCATTAAAGATAACAGTATCGAAATTAAATATGAGGATGTAGTTCAGGCAGCTAAGGCTAAATTAGATGCACAGTTTAGAATGTACAGCCCAAGCCCGCTTCCTGAAGATCAATTGGCTCAATATGCCGTTCAGTTTTTACAGGAAAAAGAAAATGCAAACCGTGTTTTCGAAGAGGTAAAAGCATTAAAAACTTTCGAACAAATCAAATCTGTTGTTACTTTAGAGCAAAAAGATATTGATTATGATAAGTTTATTGCGCTGGATAAAAAGTAAGCGTTTGGCGTAAGGCGCTTTGAAAATAATTGTGCTATTGCTATATTGAGTTATGGCTCAATTTAAATTTCAATCGCTCGAAGTTTGGCAGTTGTCAATAGCAATAACTGATAAATTACTTGATATAGCTGACCGATTGTCAGTTGATAAAAAATACAGATTTGCAGAGCAGCTCAATGGGGCTGCTCTTAGCATATCTAATAATATTGCCGAAGGCTCAGGTTCTATTTCCAATAAGGAATTCGCTCATTATCTGAATATTGCGTATCGCTCTGCCTTTGGGAATGCAAATATTTTAGTAGTTTTAGAACGAAGAAAATATATTTCTGACAAAGAGCTGAAAGATTATCTAGAAGAATTAGATAAATTGGCACGGAAATTAACCAACTTCAGGAAATATTTATTAAAATAACTTGCGTATTTGGTTTAGGCTTAACCCGCTTATCGCAAAACGCCAAACTCTATAACTATGAACATAGATTCACAAGAATTCAGAAAATTTGCCGTTAAACATCAGGGGATTGGCGGTTTACACGTAGATAAATTTATCGCTCAGGCTAATCTGGACCCTAAGAGCATGACACCATATATCATTGAAGAACGCCAGTTGAATGTAGCACAAATGGATGTTTTCTCAAGGTTAATGATGGACCGTATTATCTTTTTAGGTGATGCAATTTACGATCAGAATGCCAATATCATTCAGGCTCAGTTGTTGTTTTTGCAATCAACAGATGCCGATAGAGATATTCAGATCTACATTAACTCGCCAGGTGGTTCGGTTTATGCAGGTTTAGGTATTTATGATACCATGCAATATATACAGCCAGATGTAGCTACAATCTGTACAGGTATGGCCGCATCAATGGGGGCAGTTTTATTGGTAGCAGGTGCTAAAGGAAAACGTGCTGCATTACCTCACTCAAGAGTAATGATTCACCAACCATCAGGAGGCGCACAAGGTGTAGCATCTGATATGGAGATCAACTTGAGAGAGATGTTGAAATTGAAAAAAGAATTATACGATATTATTTCAGAGCACTCTGGACAAACATATGATTGGGTAGAGAAAGCTTCAGATCGCGATTACTGGATGACAGCTGACGAGGCAAAAGGATTTGGTATGGTTGATGAGGTGTTATCGAGAAACGCAAAAAAAGATGGCGAAACAAAATAAAGAATCCCGTTGTTCATTCTGCCATTCTGGCAAGCATGAAACGTTAATGTTGATTGAAGGTATGGATGCATTTATCTGCGATAAATGTGTAACCCAGGCCAATCAATTGCTTGCGCAAGAATTAGGGACCAAAGGGACAAAAAATATTCAAGAGGCGATAAACTTATTAAAGCCTCTTGAAATTAAACAACATCTTGATCAGTATGTTATTGGTCAGGACGATGCTAAAAAGGTATTATCCGTTGCCGTTTACAATCACTACAAACGTTTAAATCAAAAAGTTGATAAAGACGAGATTGAGATCGAAAAATCAAATATCATGTTGGTGGGCGAAACCGGTACAGGTAAAACACTTTTGGCTAAAACCATTGCGAAAATTTTGCATGTGCCATTCTGTATCTGCGATGCAACTGTATTAACAGAAGCAGGTTATGTAGGTGAAGATGTTGAAAGTATTTTAACGCGCTTGCTTCAAGCTGCTGATTATGATGTAACGGCTGCAGAACGCGGTATCGTTTACATTGATGAGGTAGATAAAGTAGCGCGTAAAAGTGATAACCCATCCATTACACGTGATGTATCGGGAGAAGGTGTTCAGCAGGCTTTATTGAAAATTTTAGAAGGTACAGTTGTAAACGTTCCACCTCAGGGCGGACGTAAACACCCAGATCAGAAAATGATCCCGGTAAACACAAATAACATTCTATTTATTTGTGGCGGGGCATTTGATGGTATTGAACGTAAAATTGCCAACCGCTTACGCACGCAGGCTGTAGGTTATAAAGTAAAGAAAGATGAGACAGTTTTAGATCTTAAAAATCTTTATAAGTATATTACACCTCAGGATCTGAAATCTTTTGGATTAATTCCAGAATTAATTGGTCGTATACCGGTTCTTTCTCACTTAAACCCATTGGATAAAGAATCTTTAAGAAATATTTTAACCGCACCTAAAAATTCATTGATCAAGCAGTATGTAAAGCTTTTTGCTTATGAAGACGTAAAGCTTGTTTTTGATGAAGATGTTTTAAATTTTATTGTAGATAAAGCAATGGAATATAAACTGGGGGCACGTGGGTTAAGATCGATCTGTGAAGCGATTATGTTGGATGCGATGTTTGATACGCCAACGCAGACGGATGTAAAGGAACTGCACATCAATCTCGATTACGCGATAGAGAAATTTGAAAAGGCCGACTTTAAAAAGTTGCAGGCCGCTTAAAAATTCAATCCTCTCGCGAAAGCGGGGGGATTTTTTTTTAATACAATATTTGTTAACGCTAAGCGCTAAGCGCTATGCTCAAAACTAAAAGAATATGAACGAAGAAAAAGACGTAAAAAAAGACGAGGAAATTGTAGAGAAATCAAAAAAAGTAAAAGAAGTAGAAACTCCTGTTAAATCGGGATTAAAATCGAAAGATGAAATTGTTAAAAACTGGTTGCCACGTTATACCGGTAGGCCCTTAGATCAATTTGGTGATTATATTCTGCTGACCAATTTCAGTAAGTATGTAACCATGTTTTCGGAATGGAACGATAATGCACCAGTTATGGGTTTAGATAAGCCTATGCAAAGTGTTACCGCAAATGGCATTACGATTATCAACTTTGGTATGGGAAGTCCCTTGGCAGCTACGATGATGGACTTATTGACGGCCATTAAACCTAAAGCTGTTTTGTTTTTGGGTAAATGCGGTGGTTTGAAGAAGAAAAACCAATTAGGCGATTTAATCTTGCCTATTGCCGCAATCAGGGGTGAAGGTACATCAAATGATTACCTGCCGGCAGAAGTACCTGCATTGCCAGCATTTGCTTTGCAGAAAGCGATCTCTACAACCATACGCGATCATGGTAGAGATTATTGGACCGGAACCTGTTATACCACCAACCGCAGAGTTTGGGAGCACGATAAAGAATTTAAAAAATACTTGAAAACTTTAAGGGCAATGGCTGTAGATATGGAAACTGCTACGATTTTTACCACGGCCTTTGCCAATAAAATTCCAGCTGGTGCGTTACTTTTAGTTTCCGATCAACCGATGATACCAGAAGGTGTTAAAACCGCCGAAAGCGATAGCAGCGTAACCGAAAAGTATGTAGAAACACATTTGAGAATCGGTATTGATTCGTTGAAACAGTTAATTAATAACGGATTGACAGTGAAACATTTGTTGTTTTAACATCCTGTCCCGATTTTACATCGTCATCCTGAACTTGTTTCAGGATCTGAATAAGCACAATTAGTATACATGGTATAAACAAAAAAAGATCGGCCAATAGCCGATCTTTTTTTGTTTATATGAATCTAATCTCTTATCCTAAATAAGATTTTAAGATTTTGCTTCTTGAAGTATGACGTAAGCGTTGTAATGCTTTATCCTTAATCTGACGAACACGCTCGCGTGTTAAATTAAATTTCTCACCAATCTCCTCTAACGAAAGTGGGTGGTTAGAACCTAAGCCGAAGAATAAAACTATAATTTCTCTTTCTCTCTCAGTTAAAGTAGATAAAGAACGTTTAATTTCTTCCGATAAAGATTCATTAATCAATGAACTATCTGTATTGGGTTCGTGGTTTTCCAATACATCTAATAGTGTATTTTCTTCACCTTGAACAAAAGGAGCATCCATTGATACGTGGCGGCCTGAATTGCTAAGTGTATCCGAAATTTTATCCACTGTAGTTTCTAAAATATCGGCAAGTTCTTCAGGAGAAGGCTCACGTTCGTATTCCTGCTCTAATTTAGAGAAAGCTTTACTGATTTTGCTTAATGAACCCACCTGGTTTAAAGGTAAACGTACAATACGGCTCTGCTCGGCAATTGCCTGCAGAATAGATTGACGAATCCACCAAACGGCGTAAGAAATGAATTTGAAACCTTTAGTCTCATCAAAACGTTTTGCCGCTTTTATTAAACCTAAGTTACCTTCATTGATTAAATCGCCTAAGGTTAGGCCTTGATTTTGATATTGTTTTGCAACAGATACAACGAAACGCAAGTTGGTCTTAGTCAATCGCTCTAATGCAGCCTGATCGCCTTCACGAATCTTCCTTGCTAAAATTACTTCCTCTTCTGCTGTTATTAAATCTACTTTGCCAATTTCGTGTAGGTATTTATCTAATGACTGACTTTCACGGTTGGTAATGGATTGCGTTATCTTGAGTTGTCTCATTTATACGAATTGTGTGCTCTTTAATTATTGAGTGTGCAAAGTTACGAAATTGTATAGCAATCCGAAAGGATAAAATGCTGAAAATGTTACTGTTTGCACAAGTTTTTTACAGTTTTACTTACAGCAAAAACCATTCCAAATAAAATCCTGACATTGTGAGTCTGAATAATTGAATTATAATTGTTTATCGAATATTATTTATTGTAAATCGATAAATATATTTTGAATTATAATAATTTATTATTTATGTTTGTACTGTAAATGATTGAATAAATATGATGTTTCTTAATTTTTCAACTATTTAAAGCAAATAACAAAAGCCCTTATTATTGGGTGTTTTTGGTCATGTAGTTTTTGTCAGGTTGTATATATAAAAATCAAAACAAGAAATCGGCTTAAATATTTAAACAGTAAATTAAATCTCAGGCATTACATTTAAAACTGGTATGTAATTATGGAAATTAAAATAACAACCAATCAGATTTTGAAAGTATTACAGGTACTTTCGTGGATAATTTTTATAGGCCTATGCGTCGAAGCAGGTGGGGTAATTGTTAATACAATTATTACAACGTTTATAAACCCACAGGGTGTGAGGAACTTTTGGGATGGAGCAGATTATTTGTCAGGTGTTTACAAATTTGATCAGGGGTATTTCCTGGTTATTACACTTGTTATGATTATTGTTGCTGTGCTAAAAGCAATCATGTTCTATTTAATTGTGAAGTTGTTTATCGACAAAAAACTCAGTATTTCTCAACCTTTCAGTAGAGGGTTGAAGCATTTTATTTTGATCCAGGTTTTTTTAGCCCTTGGGATAGGTTTTTTTGCTCATTTAGGCTATAAGTATACAGTTTGGCTTACAGAACAAGGCGTAATGGCTCCTAATCTCCAATCGTTAAATATGGATGGAGCTGATGTGTGGTTCTTTATGGCTGTTGTACTTTTTATAATTGTACAGGTTGTGAACAGAGGGATAGAAATTCAACAAGAAAACGATTTAACGATATAATCATGAGTAGTGCAGTGAAAATTTTAAGAAACTCGGCTTATAGCCTGATTGCTTACGCGCTGATTTCAGCCCTAACACATTTTGTTTATGCTGCAATAGATTACAATAACGGTATTTTAAAAATTAATGTTGTCAGACATTTACCGGCAAACAAAGTTAATGTTAAGGGGTTTGATTTTACAAATAGCGAAATAGGGATAATACAGATAAAACCTAGCCTTATGGATTCAATGATATTAGAAAATCAAATGTTCAACGATGGCGGTATAAGTGTTGTTTTTTATCTCGCGCTAGGTTGCTCAATTTTATTAGCCATAAAGTTTAAATTGATCAATATCTATAAATTGGAAGAGCAGAATGTTTATCAGCTATTGGTTATAATTATGTTTCTGTTTTTAGGGATCAGTATTGCAGGGACGACACTGATGGATAAGTATGTTGGCGACCTTACAGGTGGTGCATTTAAACACGACCGTACACATGGTTTTTCTAATCTTTATCCTATGGGACTGATTATACTTGCAGTTGCAACCTATCAGTTTATTGTGTATACCAGAAAACTCAAGCTGGAAAACGATTTAACGATATAAGCCCATGCCCATAATTGTAAATTTAGATGTAATGTTAGCCAGGCGTAAAATGTCGTTAACCGAATTAAGTGAGCGGGTAGGGATTACGATGTCTAATTTATCGATACTCAAAACAGGCAAAGCAAAGGCTGTCCGTTTGGAAACGTTAGAGGCGATTTGTAAGGCTTTAGATTGCCAGCCAGGTGATATTTTGGAATTCCGCGCAGATTAACCTCCGAAGTCTAGAAGGGATCGAGCGCAGGAAAGACTTCGTAAGTTTAGCGATAGGTTTTTTGCCGGAGTACGACCGACCCATGTTAAATAAACCTGATAGAGCGAAATACTTTTTAACTGTAGTGCCCATAAATTTTGTTGTCGTGCCTCAGCATGACAGTTATTGTTTAAAAAGATTGAAGTAATAGCAGGGCTTCCGGAACGAAAAGAACAGGCCCTTGATTTTCAAATAAGTTTGATTTCTTTCGACAGTTGTAAGTATAGATAACAAACCTCACAGGTTTTCAAAACCTGTGAGGTTTAAATAAACAAAAAAACCTTCCAGTTTTCACTGAAAGGTTTTAAAATATGTATTACTTTAAGCTTTGGTCTTTCGACTTTTAGCTTAAGCCTACGCTTGTTCAGCCAATACTTTAGTTACTAAATCCGCAGCTTCTTTTAAAGCGATTGCTGAGTAAACCTGAAGGCCAGACTCATCAATTAATTTTTTAGCTTCTTCGGCATTTGTGCCTTGTAAACGGCAGATAATTGGCACTGGAATGTTACCGATTTCTTTATAAGCATCGATTACACCTTGTGCAACACGATCGCAACGAACAATACCGCCGAAAATGTTGATCAAAATTGCTTTAACGTTAGGGTCTTTCAAAATGATGTTGAAAGCCGCTTTAACCGTTTGTGCGTTAGCAGTTCCGCCAACGTCTAAGAAGTTAGCTGGCTCACCACCGGCCAATTTAATAATATCCATGGTAGCCATAGCTAAACCAGCACCGTTAACCATACAACCTACGTTACCATCAAGGTTAACAAAGTTAAGGTTAGAAGCGCTTGCTTCAACTTCCATCGGATCTTCTTCCGTAACATCGCGCATTGCTGCATAGTCAGGATGACGGAATAAAGCGTTTTCATCTAAATTAACTTTAGCATCAACAGCAATTACTTTATCATCAGAAGTTTTTAATACCGGATTGATTTCGAACATTGAAGAATCGGTTGCTTCGTAAGCTTTATATAAGGCAGTTACAAACTTAACCATCTCTTTAAAAGCATTACCGCTAACGCCTAAGTTAAAAGCTACTTTACGGGCCTGGAAACCTTGTAAACCAACTTTAGGATCGATTTCTTCTTTGAAAATTAAGTGTGGTGTGTGCTCAGCAACTTCTTCGATATCCATACCACCTTCCGTACTGTACATGATAATGTTACGGCCTTTTGCACGGTCTAACAATACAGAGATGTAGAATTCTTTGGTTTCAGAAGCACCTGGATAATAAACATCCTGGGCAACTAAAATTTTACTCACCAATTTACCTTCTGGACCGGTTTGAGGAGTAACCAATTGCATACCAATAATATCGGTTGCACGTTGTTTAACTTCTTCAAGGTTTTTGGCTAATTTAACACCACCACCTTTGCCGCGGCCACCTGCGTGGATTTGCGCTTTAATTACAACCCAATCAGAATTGTAATCTATTTTCAGTTGCTTAGCAGCCTCAACAGCTTGCTCAGGAGTATCGGCAACTATTCCTTCTTGAACGTTAACACCGAAACTTTTTAATATTTGTTTACCCTGGTATTCGTGAATATTCATTTGCTACAAAATTTGCCCAAAGCTACAATTTCAAACCCTTTAAACAAATAGCAATTGCCGATTTTTTCAGAAAATGAACGTTTTGTGTTAAACTGGAAATTAGTGCCTGTAATGTGCGCTAGTTTATGGTGTCCCGCTGATTTCGCAGATATACGCAGAGATTTTTTATTTGAAAGTGAGAGGGCGGTTCTTCGTGGCGGCTTGTGGCCCTGCTTTTCGCTATAAGTCCTCACTACGCTCCGGGTTTACCGCTGTAATCAGGCTTAAAAACAAAGTTGGTTCTAACAAATGCAAAAAAAAATATATTCCCTCTGCGCTAATTATCTTAAATCTGCGGGAACAAAACGGTTAATAGTGTTCTCTAACTTCCTGCAAATGGTGTTCCGAAGATACCAACAGCCAGTTCTGCCCAGATAAGGAATAAGGCCAGTAAAATAGCAACAAGTATTACTGTTCTTAGGGTACCCGTTTTTAAATTTCTGATTACAAGTTCTATAGCCAAACCTGTGCTGAGTAATAATATGCCTGCGATTACAAAATCGGATAGTGTCCAATTCACTTCATTAGTAAACTGCATGGCTATTAATGGAATAGCCAATATTGACGCTATTACACTTAAAATGATGGTAATTCTTAATTTACCTGGATTTAATGTTTCTTGATTTTTCATGATTTTATATTTAAATATACGTTTTAAATGGATAATTAAATTATTTTTAGTTTCCCCGATGCGGTCTGCATCAGGGAGCTAAGGTTGAGCGGTTAATTATAAAATGATCTGCAAAACGGCTTTAACTTCATGATTTTTGACGCTATTATTTTTTACTTATACCAAAATATTGCGCCGTATTCCAATCCTGCAGGTTCCAAGATAGCCAGCTTACGCCTTCATAACGTTCTTTAAAATAGCCAATACGCTTGTCCAATTGGTCTCTATAAAAGTCTGCTATTTGGGGTTTGGCAATCTCTCTTCCATATAGGTCTTTAGAAAGTGTGTAATGCAGCTTTGATCTGTTTTTATCTAAAATGGGCAGGGTTTTGTCGGATAATGAAAGGAGATAATCGGCATCGATGCCAACCTGATCACTTTTCGATAAATTGTATTTCACAATAAAAATATCCCAGTTTATTAAACTAAAAGCCAATAATAGGGCGAACCAGATATTTCCATTTACTTTAAATAGATAAAATAAGGTTCTCTGTTTAGCTACTTTTAAATATACCGTGGCTAAGCCAATAATACAGAGTATTGCAAATACCAATACACCGATTCTTTTATGCGTTAAACCATGGAATTCAATATAATAACCATCGCGGATAAAAACCGAGATAATGAGGATAAAATTTTGGACCATCCATGTAATGACTAAAATTTTAAGTGGTTTGCTTTTGCTGTAAAAGTTTAAGTTTCCACGGAAAAAATATAGGATTACGGCCATCGCCAGTATGATGCTGAAGATTAAGGTGTTTGTACCATCATGAAGGTCGGCAGAGAAATTTCCTGCAGGTTTGTATCCAAACCAAAGTGTAGAAATATCGATCGTATTTAATAACAACAATAGCAGGTTAAGTGCAACGAATGAAATTACACCTACAATATACTCGGTTTTTAGGGCCATTTTCCGTGTTAGGAGGTTGCCGCTAAATATTTCTACAATATTGTACCAAATCGTTTTTTGACCTGATGTTCTTCTGATCCTTACTAATTGTTCCTTGCATTTCAGTTCTGCTTTTTCTAAACTTTTATCAAAAAATGCAAGCAATAAACCGCCTGTTAAAACTAATCCGAAACAGAAATGTATGATGCGGTCGATACTTAAATCTTTGAAAAAGAAATGAAGGATATCTTCGAAAAACTGTGCGATGTTCGTTAATATGCTTTCGGCATAGTGTGCAAAAACATTATTGGCCGCAGAATACAAACACGCAAAAAAGATTACGGCAATAACGGGTATAAAAATGTACTTGATTAATTTGAAAATAGGTTTCAGGTTAAAATTGCCTATGCTTATTTTACTTAAATGTTGCACCGCATTAAATGGAACCGTAATCATTTGTAAAATACTGGCAAGAAAAGCAGTAAAAATTGTTCTGATCTGCTGGTTATGACTAAAACCGATAAATAAAAGTAAACTGATGTAATAGGTAGCAACAGATAAATCAGAGTTATTAACCACCACCAGTATCGCTGCTAAAAGATGCGCTAAGCTATAAATTTTTAGTTTAGTGCTTTTAACTACATCTGGATTAATAAAGGTAATAGCCAGTAAATAGATGCTATAAATAAGCAGATTGAGCGCTAATCTTTCCTGCCAGAAAAGAAAAGTAAATAACAGTCCGCCCAATAGGGCAGAGAGTAAAAGGAGATTTGATTTATTCTTCATTTTATAATATGATTGTGGTTACAATTAAGAAATACATAATAGCAATAGGGATGTTGACGAGCTGGAGTAATATGGTCGATATTGAGGATGCTCTGTTTGATGTATAAATGAAACTAGAAACGATGAGGGCATGTATTACAAACAGGTTAACTATAATGGCAATAGAAAGATATATAAGGCCAAAAGAGATCAGAAATTCAGCCCTGAAAAGGCAAAAACTAAGAAATAGAGCAGTTCCTGCAATAAAAGAAGTCACTGCGGTTTTCTTCCCAATTTTAATAGTTAAAAGAGCTGTGTTTTTCATTTTAAAAGTGCTTTGAAATTCAAAGTAAATAATTAAAAAAAATGACTTATAGTTTTTTGATCATTTTTTCAAGTGCATCTAAGTGTGCTTTAAAGGCTTGTTTGCCCAAAGCCGTGATGGAGTAGGTGGTACTGGTTTTTCTGCCGATAAAACCTTTGTGTACCTTGATAAATTCTGCCTGCTCTAAAGTATTCAGGTGTGAGGCCAGGTTTCCATCTGTTAATTCAAGCATCTGTTTCAGGTCGTTAAAGCCAATTTCATCGTTTACCACCAGGATAGACATTACGCCCAACCTGATCCGGCTATCGAATATTTTATTTAAATCTGCTATCGGGTTTTTCATCCTTACTGACCTCTCTCATATTTAAAATACATTAAAAGACCATAAACAATGTGCAATATACCAAAGCCGAAAGCCCAAAAAAATAAGCCATAACCTATGTAAAACATACAGATTAATCCCAATATTACCTCGCAAAGCCCCAGGTAGCGAATGTCGCTGTAAGTATATTTACTGGCATTAATAAGCGCCAAACCATAGAAAATTAAACAACTTGGTGCAACAATAGCATAAGTGTTAGGATGGTTAACCAATAAAGCAATAATAAACAAACCTCCGGCAACCAACGGGACAAATAAATTAATTAAAAGTGCTTTCGAGGTTTTATCCCAGATTGGAAGATTATTTTTCTGACTTTTTCTATAAGTAAATAAAACGCCGCCAGCCAGAGCAATCACCAAAACAAAAATGCCAAGTTTTATTAAGTTAAACTCCAGGTCCATTTCTCCATCAACGCCGTAACCGTAACCGCGTTTGCCAATAAACTTATTTATTTCGTCATTGGCAAAATAAGCCCCAATTAAAGCGATAACGCCTGCAAAAACACCAGATAAACCGCTCAAAGAAATAAATCTCGATGACCTGTCCATCATTTGTCTGATATCTTTTAAGGCATTTAATTGTTCTTCTTGAGTGCTCATTTTAAAAGTGCTTTGTTTTTCAAAGTTAAATAAGAAATTGATATTTCCAAAATTATTTTTTTTCCTTTGGGATGATTACACAGATTTAGAGATTACACAGATTCTAATTTTAGCTTTGGTCTTTAGTCTTTAGTCTTTGTGCTTTGGCCTTTAACCTTTTTTATTAAATTTGAAGCATGCTAAAAGCCACTGGAATAAGAAAATCGTACGGAAATCTGCAAATTTTAAAAGGCGTAAATTTTGAAGTGCAAAAAGGGGAGATTGTAAGTATTATTGGGCCATCTGGTGCAGGTAAAAGTACTTTATTGCATATTTTAGGAACATTGGATAAACCGGATGAGGGATCTGTAGAGTTAAAAGGCACTGTTATTAATAGATTGAATGGCGATTTGTTGAGTACTTTCCGCAATCAGAATATTGGTTTTGTATTTCAGTTTCATCATTTGTTGCCAGAATTTAGTGCCATTGAAAATATTTGCATCCCGGCATTTATAGCCAAAACCAATAAAAAACAGGCCGAAAGCAGGGCATTTGAACTATTAGATCTGTTTGGACTAAAAGACAGAGCCCAGCATAAGCCCAATCAGCTCTCTGGCGGTGAGCAGCAACGTGTGGCCATTGCGAGAGCACTGATTAATAATCCTTCAATTATATTGGCTGATGAACCATCAGGGAATTTAGACTCTGAAAATGCAGCCGGATTACACCAGTTGTTTGTAAGTTTGCGCGATAATTTCCATCAAACCTTTGTAATTGTTACGCACAATGAACACCTCGCAAAAACCAGCGACCGCGTAGTGAGCATGAAAGATGGTTTAATCGTATAAAATCATATCATTCTATAGTTAGCCACGCTATCATTAATTAACTTATTCATTCAATCATTATACTTTGAAAATACTGATAACAGGGGGAAACAATGCTAAGGCTTTGAAGCTGATGAAAGCATTTCCCAGTCATTTTGTTTTACTTGCCGACTATGGTGATGTACCGGGGATTGTAACTGAAAATTATGCCTTTTTATCGTTAGGTGTTTTAAATAAAGACAGTATCGCTCATATTCTATTAAATTTTTGTATCACTGAGTCCATAGATTGTATTATCCCCTTGCACCATTATGAGCTTGAGCCACTGGCTAAATCTGCTGTGCTTTTTGGCGAGTATGGAATCCAGGTGCTGTTGCCCGATGCTGATGTAATTGCTGATTATCTAACGGAAGAAAAGCTTACTTATCAAAATTTTGTAGTGTTTATTCACGGTGATCAGATTTTTTCAACCGAAAAGGGGTCTCTACCTACAAATGTATCTCCCAAATTAAATGGGGTATTTGGTTATAACAATGCTGATGATTTAAAACTTTTTACAATTTAATATGGATGCATATCAATACGTTAAGGACAAACAGATTGTAATTTTTGAATTGGACGATGTGCTTTTTCCAGAGAAAGATTATCTGTTACAGGTTTATTATCTGTTTGCCCAGTTTATAGAATACACCGAGCAAAAAAGTGCACAGCCTATTATTGAATTTATGCGTGCAGCATACGAAAGTAATGGTACTGAAAAACTTTTTGAGAAAACAGCAGGTCAGTTTGCCATTGATATGAAGTACAAGCATAATTTTGATCTTCTACATCAGAATGCCCGTTTACCTTTAAAACTTTTGCTTTATAAAAATATGCTCGGGTTTATGCAGGAACTTGTGGTAGACCGCAAACAAATATTTATTGTAACTGCCGGTAACCCTGAGCAACAACTTAATAAAATTAAGCAAACAGAGTGGAATGGGCTAGAGCAATACCTTACGGTATATTTTGTTGAGGAACTGGGCTTAACCAAAGCAGAAATTTTTCAGAACATACTAAACAGCAATAATTTGTCGCCTAACCAAGCGTTAGTTGTTGGTGCAAATAAATTTGATGAGCAACAATCTAAATTAATTAATTTGCCGTATATTGTGTCACTAGAAATTTACAAGTAAATATGCTTAGAAAATTTATTTCGCAAAATGCATTTTTATATGCTTTGCTTATTGTGGTTGGATTTATAGTATCCTGTAAAAAATCGAATAATAATCCTGATGGAGATGGTGCACCGCAAGGCACTCCAGGAACCCGGGCAGAGCTAACGAAAGATTCTATTTACTTGTATGCACAGCAAACGTATTATTGGAATGTTGGGATGCCAGGTTATTCTACCTTTAATCCAAGACAGTATAATTCAAACAATGCGGTTTTAGCAGCTTTAAAAGCATTGCCAGGTACCGGAGGAAAAGATAAATATTCATTTATCGATGATGGTACTGTAGCTGGAGAATTAGGTGGCGTAGCTGGAGATTTTGGTTTCTCGGTATTTTTTGCCGGCCCGAATGATTTAAGAGTTAAATATGTATATGCAACATCACCTGCTGGTGTTCAAGGCTTAAAAAGAGGTTATCAGATTACGAAAATTAATGGAAGCACAGATATTAATACCACTGATGCAAGGATTGACTATGTAGTGAATGCTATTTTTGGTACGAACCCAACAGTTTCAATGACGGTTTTAAAACCAGATGGCAATAGTCAGGACGTAACGATAACCAAAGCAAGTTATAATATCAATCCTATACTTTTTACCAAAACTTATACGGTAGGAGCGAAAAAGGTGGGGTATATTGTATTCAACAGTTTTACTACCAATTCAACTGATTTTCTTGATGCCGCATTTACACAGTTTTCGACAGAGGGAATTACCGAACTTGTTGTCGATTTACGTTACAATGGAGGGGGTTCGGTAGCTACATCAGAAGCCTTTACCAATTTGATTGCACCGACCTCTCAGAACGGTAGAGTAATGTACACCACTTACTGGACACAGACGATGCAGGATAATCAAGCCACTATTCTTCAAAATCAGAAATTTTATGCTAAAGGTAATGATGGTGTAACACGGATGTATTCTTATTTTGATTATTCTTATAAACCTACAGTTGCAGCAGGAAACCAAGAGGTTTTTGCTAAGCGCGGATCATTGAATAGCCTAACCAGGGTTTACTTTATTGTAACCGGTAGTACAGCATCGGCAAGCGAGCTGTTAATTAACAACTTAAAACCTGTAATCGATGTTAAACTGATTGGCAAGAAAACTTATGGCAAACCAGTAGGATTTTTCTCCATCCGTATAGATAAAAATGACTTATATATTCCCCAGTTTGAAACCAAAAATCAATTAAATCAAGGCGGTTATTTTGATGGAATGGCAGTTGATAAAGATATTTTTGATGATGTAACCAAAGATTTTGGAGATCCAACGGAAAAGCTATTGGCACAGGCTTTATACTATTCAGCCAATGGAGGTTTCTCTTCTTTCCTTAAAGATAATGCCATTAGCAGTACCTCACCGCTTTCGAAAACCCAGGTTGAAGATCTTTCAGGCAAGATGGATCATGAATTTAAGGGGATGGTTGAAACTAGAAAGCTGAGGTTTAAATAATTAACTTAAACTTTATACTTAAAAGGCCAGTTTTGTTTTTGCACTGCCCCCAAAAAGTTAGACACTATTTGGGGGCATTTTTATGCGAAGAAAGTACACAGCAGAATTTAGGCTGAAGCTAGTCAAAGAATATCTAGCAGGACAATCCAAGAAAGGATTAGCAGAACTTCATGGAGTTCCACGAACATTACTGAGAAGGTGGATAAGCTATTATGAATCATTTGGTAACCTCGGATTGGTTTCAAAGAAAACCAACAATTATCCAATTGAGCTAAAGGTTTTAGCCATTGAATGTTATCGAGACAAAACTCTATCTTTGAAAGAATGTTGTATCCGTTAAAGGGAAAACTTATATCTACGTGCTGAAAATGAAGTGCTAAAAAAGCTCGAGGCCTTAACCCTGAAGAAACAAGCGCAAAAGAGAAAGCGTTAGTTATTGAGGAGTTGAGGCTAAAATATCCATTGGAACATTTGCTGCATATTGTAAAAATGGCCCGGAGCAGTTATTATTACCATGTAAAAACAAAATCCTATCTGCAGAAACACAGTGCCACAGAGGCGCGGATAAAAGCCATTTATAACCAGCATCGCGGGAGGTATGGATACCGAAGAATAACTTTGGAATTGAGGAACCAGGGATACACTATTAATCATAAAACCGTTTCGAAACTGATGGGTTCATTAGGACTGAAATCTCTTATCAGAAGAAAAAAATATCGGTCATATAAAGGTGAGGTGGGTAAAATAGCTCCAAATCTTCTAAAAAGAAAGTTTTTAGCAGAGAAACCAAATCAGAAATGGGCTACGGATATTACAGAGTTTAAAGTCAATGATAAAAAGATATATCTGTCGCCAATAATTGAAATGTTCAATGGGGAGATAGTTAGTTATAATATTTCTGAATCACCGAATTTCCAACAGGTAAAAGAAATGTTGAATGGTGCTATTGAAAAAATTAATAAAAAGAATAAATTGATATTGCACTCCGATCAAGGATGGCAGTATCAAATGAAAGAATACCAATATCTGCTTAAGAAAAAAGGAATAAGACAAAGTATGTCAAGGAAGGGGAACTGTTTGGACAACGCGGTCATTGAAAACTTTTTTGGAACGTTAAAATCTGAACTTTTCTATCTTAAAAAGTATAATGATATCAACCAGTTAAAACAAGATATCGAAGAGTATATCTATTACTATAATAACGACAGGATCAAACTAAATCTAAATGGAATGAGCCCGATAAAATATCGAGCTCACCAATGTAATTAATTTTTAACTTGTCCAACCTTTGGGGGTCAGTCCAA
>NZ_SIXF01000030.1 GCF_004310665.1 Pedobacter kyonggii
GTGGAAAAAGTACCCGCGTTTATTTCAGCCTGCTATGGGATGATGCTATTGGCAGCGCACGAAACCAACCTGGCCGAAAAGGTTTCTCTGCCTGGAACAAAATGGTATAAGAATGCGTTGAGGACAAGAACAACAACAGGCGATATACTAAACAGATTCAGAGCAGAAAAATGGCTGGAAAGTATCAGAATCAATTTTTCCGACTTCGTGAACATAGAGAAAAAAATAGCAAAGTTGGAAAAATTAGCCAATCCTATCCTGTCTTCACTTTTTTACATGAGAAATTAGCCAAACTCAAGACTTTGGTTTTAACCAAAGAAGTCAAGTTTTTTAAACTTGACTTCTTAATATATTTTCGCAATGACGATCTGCGATTATTTAAGCACTTATCGGTAGTTCTGCAGCTAAGGCAGCAACCCAACTTTCAAATAAAGCTTTTTCAATTTTGATTACTTCAGCTGCATGATTTTCCCAATCATCAGAAAAACTAACCAGTTGGTTCATCATTTCTTCTAAGTGGCCTTCCTCTTCTAAAATAATCGATTTTACGTTTACCTTGCTTTTTGCTTCATCTAAAACCGCTTGATAAATTGGATACAATTCATCGGCACGCACTTCAATCGCATATGTAACAAATAAATAGGCAGCGAATTTTAAATCGTAACCAGAAAGGTTAAATACAGCTTTTAAATAACGGCAAACCGCAATATCTAAAGCATGCAAATAGTATTTTGTATGATTTGGGGATAACAATTCGGCATTGGTGTAAGTTTTACAAAGTGTCTCATTAATCTTCGAAATCTGCTTCTTTAAATAATAAGCATGGCGGTGCTCTTCTGCAGCGTGTTTAAGAATAATCAGGTTTACATTCTCTTTATGCTCTGAAGCTGAAATCTTCTTTGCACCTGCATTTTCCATATAAGATAACGTATTTAACCATTTGGCATGCAATACGTTATCTGAAACTATCGATTTTAAATTTGAAGCTAACATTCTTGATTGTTAAACTGGTAAATTGTTTAGTGGTTAATATTATACAAACTGAAAACTGTTAATTGTAAACTGACTAAATTTCTCTGTTCAGGTCCCAACTTTCTAAATAATCTGCTACTCTACGCACAAACATTCCCCCTAAAGAACCGTCCACAACCCTGTGGTCGTAAGATAAAGACAAGAACATCATATGTCTAATTGCAATCACATCACCATGTTCGGTTTCTAAAACAGCTGGTTTCTTTTTAATGGCGCCAACAGCTAAAATAGCCACTTGAGGCTGGTTAATAATTGGTGTGCCCATTACATTTCCGAAACTACCTACATTGGTTAATGTAAAAGTGCCACCTTGCGTTTCATCAGGCTTTAGTTTAGAGTTTCTCGCTCTTGCAGCCAAATCATTAACTGCTTTTGTTAAGCCAACCAAATTTAACTGATCGGCATTTCTAATTACAGGAACGATTAGGTTTCCACTTGGTAAAGCGGCAGCCATACCAATATTGATATCACGTTTTTTGATAATCTGCGTACCGTTAACCGAAACATTGATCATCGGAAAATCTTTTATCGCTTTGGCAACTGCCTCTACAAATATCGGCGTAAAGGTTATTTTTTCATTTTCACGCTTTTCGAAGCTATTTTTTACTTTATTGCGCCATAAAACCATATTGGTTACGTCGGCTTCAACAAACGAAGTTACATGCGGTGAAGTTGTTTTACTCATTACCATATGATCGGCAATCAGTTTACGCATCCTGTCCATTTCGATAATTTCATCGCCACCACTAACACTGGTTGTTGATGTTTTATTTACAACTGTTGCTGAACTTGCTTTATTTTCAGCCGTTTGGTTTGTAGATGGAGTAGGCGCTGTTATGATAACTGTTTTAGTTGAAATTGGCGATGTTCCAGTTTTATTGGCAATATAATCTAACAGATCGTCTTTATTTAACCGTCCATCAGTACCAGAGCCTTTAATTGCATCAAGTTCAGCTAACGAAATATTTTCTTGTGCAGCAATACTTTTAACCAGAGGTGAATAAAAGCGATCAGACGAGCTGAAATCAGTTGCTACAGTTGTGTTTTCTGATGGTAGTTGTGCAATTCCAGGAATAGTTTCAATTTTTTCTTCAGTTATTGGCTTTTCTACAACCGGAGCTTCTGTTGTAGCGGTTTCTCCGTCTTCGGTTTCAATAATGGCAATTACATCACCCACTTGGGCAACTTCATCTGCAGCAAATAACTGTTTTACCAATTTACCGGCAACCGGAGAAGGAACTTCAGAGTCTACCTTATCAGTAGCGATTTCCAGAATGGTATCATCTAAATCAATAGAATCACCTGGTTGTTTTACCCATTTAATCACCGTTGCTTCCGCAACACTTTCACCCATTTTTGGTAACAATAGTTCGTATTGAGCCATATTAAATTACAGTATTTTATATTGGTAATGCCACAAAAATACAGTTTTTATTCTTTCTAAACTGTTTCTTTAAGGAGATTTAATAACATGGCTAGTGCCGATGCTGCAGAACGTTCGATGTTTTGAATGCGTTTGTTGCTGAAATTAAACAACTTAGCTACAGTTTTGTGTTTTGAAGAAATTGCAATCCATACCGTGCCAACTGGTTTGTCTTCTGTTCCGCCATCTGGACCGGCAATGCCACTAACCGCAATAGCATAATCTGTTTTGAAATGTTTAATTGCACCTTCGGCCATTTCTGTTACGGTTTGTTCGCTCACGGCCCCAAAGGTGTTTAAAGTATTTTCTTTGACACCAAGAATAGATTCTTTAAGTTCGTAGGCATACGCTACTGCCCCGCCCCAATAAACCGAAGAAGAACCTGGGTGCTGCGTAATCAGGTGTGCTATGTATCCACCGGTACAGCTTTCTGCTGTAGATAAAGTCAAACCCTTACTTTTCATGAGGTTCAGGATCGCTTTTTCCAAGGGAATATCTTCATCTGTTACTACAAACTTGTTTACTTTTGAAATAATCTCTTTGGCGTAAAGCTCAACTTCTTTAAGTAACGCTGTTTCGTTATCGCCTTTGGCCGATAAGCGCAAACGTACTTGTCCTAATTTTGGCAGATAAGCCAATTTGATGTGTGCTGGCAAGCTATCTTCAATTTCCTCGATCTCTTTGGCCAAAAATGATTCGCCTATATTTGCAGTAAGAATGGTTTTATGTACAATAAATGGCAGCTTAAATCTGCTCGTAATTCTGGGTAGAATTTCGTCATCCATCAGGTACATCATTTCGTAAGGCACACCTGGCATCGATACAAAAATGGTATCGTTTTGTTCAAACCACATGCATGGCGCGGTACCATTTTTATTTACAATAACCTCACAACCATCAGGTACATCAGCTTGCTGAATATTGATATCCAATAAAGGGCGCTTGTATTTTTCGAAAATCTGACGAACCATTTCCAGTGCTCCAGGATCATTTCGAAAGCCCATATTGAAATACTTTGCCAAGGTTTTCTTGGTAATATCATCTTTCGTCGGGCCTAGTCCGCCAGTAATTAAAACAATATCTGCACGTTTTTCGGCAAGTTCGAGCGCTTCTAAAATATGTTGCTCATCATCAGAAACTGAAGTAATTTGCTTCACGGAGACACCAATTAAATTTAACTGTTTAGCCATCCAGGCAGAATTGGTATCAACGATTTGGCCAATGAGAATCTCATCACCAATGGTAATAATTTCGGCTAGCATAATTTATTGGTATGTGCTGTAAAAACCTTGTCTTTTGCTCAATTTCAGATCCTGTAATATGGATGCCTTAACTTTTATGGTAACAGAATAACTTTTGTAAGCACCGTATGGAACCCAGTTTACACTCATATCCCAGCAATGTAGATCGCGATAAATAGCTAAATTCATTGGAGTTAAGCCATTGTTCTTAAAATCGTAACCTGAGTTAAAAGTAACTTTCCATTTTGGTGTTAAGTTAACATCGCCATTAAAGTTTAGTGTATTCGAAATTGTATTGTTGTTTCCGTCGTTTGAATATTGAAAACTATAAGAGAAAGAGAAATTCCAGGGAATGTTAAAATCAACGAAAGCATTTGGATCACGACTTATAGCCGCTAATTGCTCCGATTGTATATCGGTCAATCCTTTTTTATTCGCTGCTTCACCTAATTTATCATTAGCCTCGTTTTTACGTTTTAATGCCTCTGGATTTAAACTATAATCGAATGAGAAACCAAAGTTAGTTAAACGGGGTAAAAATTTACCTTTTTGAAAAAATAAACGATCTTCTCTGATTTTTGAAGACAGACCATTAACCAGGGTATCTTTAAGTGAATATGGATCTAATGTTCCATTATAATTTATCCCCAATTTATCGGTAAACTGCGACCGGCCACTAAAACCAATGGTTGATAATTTATAAGAAGGGGCCAGGAAATTATATGAACCGCTAAAACTCAAACCTTGAATAATCGGGATCTTTTTTGAGCCTGTTCCGGTCGTATCGTTTTTATTCCTCACCTTCAGTTCTACGGTATTATCCAACCCAAAACCGATGGATGCATTGGGGCCGCCAAAAGAGCCTGGCTGTGCCATACCATCAAAAATGGAGTATTTTAAAGGTTGGCCACTAGTATAAATTTGATTACCATTTTGATCTATTGCAGGCCTATAAGGCCCTGCTCCTGCTTTTGTGAAATCCGGAGAATAAGAGAAGGAAACATTCGGGGTCATTACATGCCTCAATGCCTGGATTTTGCCTGCTGGATTAAAATCTCTTCTTCCATAAATTTTAGTCGACATACTAGTTGATAGGCTGTAGCTGCCAGCTCTTTTAAACCCACTGAGCGTATCTTCTCTAAAAGTATAGGTATTATCGGCAAATTGTGTATATCTTCTATTTACACTCTGAAAATTCCAAACCTCATTATAGGTGCCACCCAAACTAAAGTTTAAATATTTTAAGGCAGTAAAAGACATGTTTATCGGAATACTATGCGAAAATCCACTTCTTAATCGCTTTAAACCATCATTTTGGAACAACAAACTATCAAAAGTGTCAATTCTGTTGGTTCCCTGTAAGCTATAGCCAACCGTTATTTTTTCATACCATTTTTGTTCGCCAACAGCATCCTTAGGGCGAAATGGGTTAAATGTAGGTACGTTGAATGTCATTTCGGGCAACCTTAACGATATCGCTCTGGTACTTAAAGTCTGATCACTTGATGCGGCCAAAGAGAAGTTCATCCCGTTCGAATAGGCCTTCGCATAACTGATACTACTACTTGTTGAGTTGGTTGCGATGGTATTAATATCGTAAGTAGTACCTGCAGCTGTATTTTTGTAATAACCAGATCTGCCTGTCGATACCAATCTTACACTGGCACTAAATGTAGTACCTGGATTGGCATTGGCGTTTTGACTATGGCTCCAATTGATACTAAAGTTTTTGGTCGGATTTTTAAAAGCTTCAGTGCCTTCTAAACCATCTTTAAAACTAGAGTAAGCTAAGTTAATGTTACCGTTGTATTTATATCTTTTAGTGTAATTACTTAACAAGCTTGTTTCATAAGAACCATTGGTATATATGGAACCTAAAAGTTTAGCATCCCAGTAATCGTTCAATCCTAGGTAATAACCACCGTTTTGCAAGAAAAAACCCCTAGTTGCATCTTCGCCTGGTGTGGGAAGGATTACACCTGATGTTCGTTTATTGGGTTTTGGAAAAAAAGCAAATGGCAGCCCCAAAAACGTGGGGATATCTTCGATAATCATGTAAACCGGCCCGGTAATGATCTGTTTCTCAGTTACCACCCCCTTAGAAATCATTAATCCAAAATGTGGGTGTGGAAGATTACAGGTACTGTACATTACATTTTTAATGTGCAGCTCATCATCTATTTGCTTTTTGCTCTGTCCACCAGAAAAGAAACCTCCTTCTTGTTCAGAAAAAACACCATATACTTTGGCCCGGGTTGTTTCTGAATTGTAAAAAATAGAATCTGCTATTGCTGTTCCATCAGTGCCCGATTTAAAGATTGGTTTTCCGGTATATCTACCTGTTTTCGGATCTTTAGTGCCACGTGCAAATATGGAATTTTGCTTTTTATCGTATTTGATATAAGCCGCATCTAGCTCAAAATCACCGTATACCACCCTTGCGTTTCCGTATAAATATACAATGCTTTTATCAGCACTCATTTTTACCGAATCCTCCGCTTTGTATTCTACTTTCTGGTCGATACTACTATTATTTTTACCTGTCTTTTTAGTCGTATCCTTTTTGGTTGTGTCTTGTTGGATGATTTGTTGCAATGAAAAATGAGAAAATGCGTTAGCTTTACCAACAACAAGTGTTAATAAAATGACAGATATTAGTAAAATAGAGCTCTTAAGAAGTTTCAAATTCGTATTTGAATGTTATTTTTGCACAAATGTTTAATCAAAAACGTTCAAAATTAGTGAAAAATATACCATTGATGTATCTTAAATCCATTTTAACAATTATTATTTATTTAGTGTTATCAAATTCAATTGATAATCAGGTGTTTGCGCAAGAATATAAAATTAAAACAATCGTGATCGATGCTGGTCACGGTGGTAAGGATGGTGCAACCCACGGTGTGTATTCGAAGGAAAAAGATGTGGCGCTTAAAACGGCATTGAACCTTGGCCGCGCGCTCCAAGATAGTTTGAAAGATATCAAAGTTATTTATACCCGAGAGTCGGATGTATTTATTCCTTTATACGAACGTATCAATATTGCAAATAATGCAAAGGCCGATTTATTTATTTCTATCCACTTAAACGATATGCCTGTTAGGGTATCGAGAGTGGTAGATTATTATAAAAAAGTTAGAGGCAGAAAAGTACCTGTTTATAGAACCGTTACTTCCAAAAGCACTTCAACCAGGGGAACAGAGACCTTCGTTTCTGGAACTGGTCGTTTAGGTGAGCAGGATGAGGTGATTAAACGAGAAAATGCATCGATTTTTCTGGAAGAGAATTATCAGAAGAACTATGAAGGATTTATTGCGAATACCCCCGAAAGTGACATTATGTTATCGTTGATGAAACAAACCAATAGAGATAGGAGTTTAAAGTTTGCTTCGATGCTTCAACAAGAATATGTTAATGCTGGCCGCGTCAACAGGGGTGTTCAAGAGAAAAGCCTTGCGGTATTGGCCCGTGCAGCTATGCCAGCTGTGTTAACAGAGATAGGTTTTGTAAGTAATCCAGATGAAGAAGATTATATGAATTCTCCTGAGGGACAAAATGAAATTGTAAATGGAATTATTAAAGCAATTAAAAATTATAAACGCATAGCTGAAACATCATTTTAATATCCCTCCTGCATGAAGATTAAACTTCTGATTACAATATTTTTCTTTTCGTTATTAATTGCTGAGAAAGCATCTGCTCAGGGTTATAAGATCAAAACAATTGTTATAGATCCAGGTCATGGTGGCAGGAAACCCGGAGCCTCTGGTAGTTTTTCAAAAGAAAAAGATGTTTCGTTAAAGATTGCATTAAAATTAGGCGCATTATTAAAGGGGCAGATGCCAGATATTAAAATAATTTTCACACGCAAAACAGATATAGATGTTGATTTATACAGGCGGGCTGAAATAGCTAACGAAGCTAATGCAGATCTTTTTATATCGGTACACTGTAATTCAATGCCCCCAGGCAACAAGCATATTAAAGGAACAGAAACGTTGGTCGCGGGCTCGCACCGGTTAAAAGAACAAGACGCTGCCATACGTGAAAACGCAGATATTAAATTGGAAAAGAACTACAAAAGCAAGTACGAAGGGTATGATCCAAGTAACCCGAGCAGTTTTATTCTTTTATCGCTTTTAAAAAATGCCTTTCGAGACAAAAGCATTAAATTTGCCAAATTAATACAGAACAGTTATATCAAGCGGGATGAGCGATTAAGCCGTGGTGTTAAAGAACAGGGCGTTTTGGTACTGCAGCGTTGTGGTATGCCGGCCGTATTAACAGAAGTAGGTTTTATCTCTAATAAAGAGGAAGAAAAATATATTAATTCCCAAAATGGACAAAACGAAATCGCCAATTCTATTTTGGAAGCAATAAAAACATACAAAAAAAATATTGAGGTTAAATAAGTGGCATTATAAATGATAGTTATTTTAACTTTGGAAAAAATATAAAACAGATACCAAACAAATGGTGCAGCCTTTGTGTATTTATAGGGTTTAGCACAAGAATTAATTACGCTCTAACAAGTGAAGAAAAGATGCCTTTAGCACTTGTAGCCATTAAATAAAACACTCATGAAGATTAAGAACGAAACCAAAGTAGGTATTTTAGCTGCATTTGCCATTGCTTTATTAATAATTGGATATAATTTTTTAAAAGGAAATTCAATTTTCTCAAGTGAAACTACATTATATGCAAAATATACGAGGGTTGACGGTTTAAGTGTATCAAAACCTATCCTAATTAATGGTTATCAGATTGGCCGGGTGGCCAAATTGGATTTACAGCCAGACGGTAGTATTATTGCGACCCTAAGTATAAATAGCAAATATGAAATTCCCGAAAATAGTATTGCCCGATTAGAAGGTACAGATCTTTTAGGCAGTAAGGCCATTGTAATGTCGTTAGGTAATTCAAAAAAGATGGCCGAAGATGGTTATACCTTAAACGCAAATGTAGAAAAAGGCTTAATGGAACAGGTACAGCCTGTTCAAAAGAAAGCGGAATTAATTATTGGTAAAATGGATTCTATTTTGAGTAGTGTGAACTCTATTCTGAACCCTAGCTTCCAGAAAAACGTTGATAAAAGCTTTAATAGTATAGCTGGTACATTGGCTTCGTTAGAAACCACATCGAAAAAAGTTGATGGTTTAGTGGGTTCAGAAAGCGCACGTATTGAAGCGATTTTTAAAAATGTTGAAGGTATAACGGCTAACTTAAATAACAATAACCAAAAAATCAGCGATATCTTAACCAACATTAATACTGTTACCGATAAGTTTGCTGCTGCTAACTTTAAACAAACCTTGGATAATGCAAACAATGCTATTGCTGATTTACAAAGTGTAATTTCAGGAATTAAAGATGGAAAAGGTAGTTTAGGATTGTTGTTAAACGACGATAAAATGTATCAGAATTTAAATAATGCTTCAAAAAATCTTGATGAATTAATGATCGATTTAAAAGCAAATCCTAAACGTTATGTGCACTTCTCGGTATTTGGAGGCGGCAATAAAAAAGACAAATAGTTAATTTTTATAAAATCGAAAGCCTTACAGTTTTAAATTGTAAGGCTTTTTTTATGGTCATAGTACTAATATGCCTATTTTTTGCAAAGGAAGCACCGATGGCACGGAAAATTGAATGGTCTTTAAATGATGGAAAATGTAAAATGGATAGAATTAATTCTGCGGTAATCTGCGTTATCAGCGGGAAAAATTTTCAGCTAGGGGTTCCCGTGGATTTAAGAAGATAGACGCAGATTGTAGTTAATTTTTGCTTTGCCAAACTCTGCGTATCTTTGCGTATCTCTCTCTGTGTGCTCTGCGGTAAAAGATAAAAGTCTCTAAAGATGAAAAGTTCTCCCCTCTACAGCCAGCTCCGTATTTTCAAAAACAGATTGTGCTTCTTCTAAAAGCATTTGTAAGGTTTTGTAACGTGAAGAAAAATGGCCGATAAGTAATTTCTTTACGCCATTAATTTTCGCTACCTCTCCTGCCTGTAAAGCGGTTGTATGATGTGTTTCTTTAGCCCTATCCAATAAATCATGCATAAAGGTAGCTTCGTGATATAAGGTGTCACAATCTTTTATGGCAGCAAAGTAACTTTCATCAAATAAGGTATCAGAACAATAGGCGTAACATCTTGGTGCATCTGCTTCTGTGGTATAATCTTCACTGCGTAAAATATCGCCATTTGGTAGTTCTACATCAATTCCCTTTTTTAAGGCCGTATAGTACGCCATAGGCACTTCATCAGTCTTATCCTTAATCAGTTTCCGTTGTCGTTTCTTCTGCTGAAAAATAAAGCCCGTTGTCGGGATACGGTGATTTAAAACAATAGTTTTAACGGTTAAATCACTATTCTCGAATATCTGTCTGGACTCGTCGGCTTCAATCGGGAAAAACTCAATTGGATACCTTAATACGGTATCAGAATATTTGAATTGAATCTCTAAAATTTCTAATAAAGGTTTGGGACCAAATATCTGCATGGGTTTTACCCTGCCGTTTAAATGCAAACTGGATAGCAAGCCTATTAAACCGAAATAATGATCGCCATGTAAATGGCTGATAAAGATATAATCGATGCGGGCAGCTTTAAGGCTGTACTTGGTCAATTGTTGTTGTGTGCCTTCACCACAATCGATTAAATAATATTTTTCGTTACAATTTAAAAGCTGTGCCGATGGGTTCCTGTTAAATACAGGAGTTGCAGAACTGCTTCCTAAAATTGTAACTTCAAATTTCATCATGATAAGATATAAAAAGCCTCGTAGATTTTTAGAAACTACGAGGCCGAAATGTTATTTAAATATTTGTTATTTAGCGCCTCTAAACTCTTTTTCCAACTCATCCATAAAGATAAAATCAGTTGCTTCCTCTATTGTATTAACAAACGTTACGGATTGAAATATGTTTGATAATTCGATAATCGATGCCAGTTCATCATTAATTCCGGTTACAATAAATAACCCGCCTGCCGATTTGCAAAGCCTGTCGCCAACCAACAAGCAGCTTAAATCCTGCGCGTCGCTACACTCTGTAACATGACTTAAATCAACAATTATATTTTGGAATCCCTCAGCGTTAAGCAAATAGAACTCTGATTTCAAACCTGGAGCATTATCGTTTGTAAACTTAGGCTCTTCTAACTTTAAGGTTACATATTTATCGTGTTTATCTACTGAAAATTTCATTTCTCTAATCTTTATTTTACTAATGTATAAATTTCTTTCGAATTTAAAGTGTTTCTAAAGCCTTTAAAACATTGGTTTCAATGCGGCTAGAAATGGCATCAGCATCAGCTTTTATAAAGGTCTCTCCTACAATCTGTTCGTAAAGTTCGATGTAACGTTCTGAAATTGAATTTACAATTTCAGGTGTCATTTCTGGCACAACCTGACCATCTTTTCCCTGAAAACCATTGTCGATTAACCATTTTCTCACAAACTCTTTTGAAAGTTGTTTCTGTGGCTCATCTGCATTTTGGCGGTCCTGATATCCTTCTGCATAAAAATAGCGTGAAGAATCTGGTGTGTGTATTTCGTCGATCAAATAAATTACGCCATCAGCAGTGCCGAACTCGTATTTCGTATCTACTAAAATTAATCCGCTTTTAGCAGCAATCTCAGTTCCACGTTGATATAGTGCGTAAGTATATTCTTCTAATTTTTCATAGTCGGTTATAGAAACAATGCCTTTTGCTAAAATATCTTCTTTTGAAATGTCTTCATCATGCCCTACCGAAGCTTTTGTGGTTGGGGTAATAATGGGTTGAGGTAGTTTATCGTTTTCTTTTAATCCATCAGGTAAAGAAACACCACACACCGAGCGTTTTCCTGCGCTATATTCGCGCCACGCATGACCGGCTAAGTAACCTCTGATCACCATTTCTACTTTAAAAGGCTCACAGATGCGGCCAATCGTAACCATTGGATCTGGCACATCTAAAACCCAGTTAGGAACGATATCCTGGGTAGCTGCTAAAAATTTAGCTGCAATTTGATTTAATACCTGTCCTTTAAATGGAATAGCTTCAGGTAATACTACATCAAAAGCAGAAATACGGTCTGATACCACCATAACCATAAATTTGTCAGCTATAGTGTATACATCGCGAACTTTACCTTTGTAAAAATTACTTTGATTTGGGAAATTGAAATGAGTTTCTTTTAGTGCTTTCATGAGGGGATAAAAATAGGAAAAAAGTCCGAAAGTCCGAAGACCGGAGTCGGATGGTAAAAGTCGTAAAAAGCAAAAGCCCGAAGTTGTTCTCTTGTAAGACTTAAACTTCGGACCTCGGACTTTTCTAACTTCTGACTTACTGAATATCGCCGTAAGCTTTCAGGATATCTTTCACTAGTTTATGTCTTACCACATCTTCACCGCTTAAGTAAATAATATCGATGCCTTTAATATCTTCTAAAATTCTTAAGCCGTTAAATAAACCCGACATCTGTTTTTTAGGTAAATCGATCTGTGTAACATCGCCAGTAACAATAAATTTAGCCGTTGGCCCCATACGGGTTAAAAACATTTTTAACTGCATATCGGTGGCGTTTTGTGCCTCATCTAAAATTACGAAACAGTTATCTAAAGTACGTCCGCGCATAAATGCCAGTGGCGCAATTTCTATCGTACGGTTTTCGATGTAGAATTTCAATTTCTCCGCAGGGATCATATCATCCAAGGCATCGTAAAGTGGGCGTAAATATGGATCGATTTTTTCTTTTAAATCGCCAGGTAAGAAACCAAGGTTCTCCCCTGCTTCGACTGCCGGGCGGGTTAAAATAATCCTTTTAATTTCTTTATTCTTTAATGCCCTTACAGCCAAAGCTACGGCAGTATATGTTTTTCCTGTTCCAGCGGGGCCAATGGCAAATAGGATGTCATTTTTAGCAATACTGCTTACCATTTTGCGCTGATTTGCAGTTCTTGCCTTAACCAAAAGGCCGTTTGTACCAAAAACAATTACCTCTCCACCGCCTCCGGTAGGTTGTTCTACATCTTTTTTTACTACACCGGCTGCTTTTGCACCCAGTATAGATTCTACGTCGTTATTGGTAAGTGAGCTATATTTTTCGAGGTGTGCAATAAGCTGGTTAAACTTATCCTCGAAAGTCTTAAGTTCCTGTTCATCACCGAGAACCTTAACATCACTACCTCTCGCTACCAGTTTCAACTTCGCGAAAGCACCTTTAATCATTTCGTAATTCTCGTTATTCGGCCCCCAAAAGTGAGCAGGATTTACGGTATCCAGAGTTAATTTTAATTCGTTCAAACTGTAGTATTTTAAAAAGTTATCGGGGTATATTAATTAAAATTTGAATATTTGCAGACGCTTAGGCCCGTACACAAGAATAAGCAATAATAATGAATTTTTAATGGGGATAATTACTTTAACAACAGATTTAGGTTCAAAAGATTTTTACCAGAGTGCCCTTAAAGGTAGTCTGTTGAGTCTTATGCCTAATGTTAATTTAGTTGATATTACCCATGAGGTTCCATCATTCAATATTTCGTACGCAGCCTTCGTGCTAAAAAACGCTTATCCTTACTTTCCGAAGAATACGGTGCACTTAATCGGTATCGATTCTGTATACAGCGAAAACACCAAATATATTGCTGTAAAGCACCGTGATCACTTTTTTGTAGGGGCGGATAATGGTATTTTCTCTCTTCTTTTTGACGATGTTCCGGAAGATGTAGTAGAGCTGAACATTATGCAGGATTTGAAATATCTACACTTCCCTTTGGTTGATATTTTTGTTAAGGCAGCCACGCATTTGGCCAAAGGTGGCAAACTGAAAGACATCGGTTTACCTGTAGCAGAGATTGAACAGAAGATGCTTTTGCATCCTGTGATTGAACGAGATGTGATCCGTGGTAGTGTGGTGTATATCGATACTTTTTGCAATGTAATCACCAACATTACTAAAGATCTTTTTACCAAAATACAGAAGAACAGGGACTTTACTTTATACTTTAGAAAAAGCGAAACCATTACGCAATTAAGCTGGCATTACAATGAAGTGCAGGAAGGTGAAAAACTTTGCCTGTTCGGGATTAGTAACCACTTGGAAATTGCGATTAATAAAGGTAAAGCAAGTGGTTTATTAGGTTTGCATTTAGGTGATATTGTAAGGGTGGAGTTTCATCCTTAGGAAAGTTCAGTAGTTCATTGGCTCAATGGTTTATTTGTCTCGATGATTAAACAAACTAAAGCTATCTTCGTTTGTTCTCAATAGCAAAAGCAGAATAGTCACTTTGCAAACCAATGAACTTATGGCTAATGAACCAATAAACTGGTCCAAACAACTTCCACCCTTTTCACGTTTATACCGCATGAAGAAATATTTTTATCTGCTTATTATTCTATTGCTGAATCTGCAAGCCTTTGCACAGCAAGATACCGCTGCCTATGCTGCACAGCGTGCTAAAGTAAATTCATTACTTGTAGAAAGAAGTGCCAAGTTTGGTCAGTATGATGAAAGTTTAAATCAACGAACTGGAATATTCGGCTGGCAAACCAAACGTGATATTAAAAATTCCAATGAAATTCTTCGTCAGGTAGTTTTAACCGATAACAACATCTTCAAAGAGCTGAAAGTATTAATGGATTATAAAGATTTGCAGAACCAGCAGAAAGTAGCTGTGGCGGATAATTCTCAGGAGCGAATGGAACGTTATATGCAAACCATTAAAAAACTACAGGATCAGAATGCTCAACTCAAAGAAGATTTAGAGAAAAAGAATAAAGGAGGTTTATCAACCTATATCATCGTCTTTTTGATTTTAGTGATGGCAGGTGGATTTTATTTCTTTAGTAAAAAACTTCAGGAGTATAGAGCAGCTAAGATCACCTCTTAAAATTACAATTAGGTATTAGCAGCTTCGTAATCACTAAAAGCAATAGATAAATTATGAAAAAAGGACTGTTTAAAATCTTGGTGAAGATAAATAAAACGCTTTTACCAAGTTTGTATAAAAAGGATCCGAATAAGCTTACTACTTTTCAGAAGGCGATTTTGGGTTTCCGCTATTGGGTACTAACGAATGCGTTAGATTAAATATAGAGACCTTATAGGTTTTAAAACCTATAAGGTCTGGATTTATTTATTATTTCTTAAAATGCTCAATAATCAACGTTGCCAATTCCGTACCAATACGTTCTTGTGCTTCGTTGGTTGATGCACCAATATGTGGTGTTAAAGAGATTTTTGGGTGAGTTAAAATTTCTGCCAATGGCGTAGGCTCGTTATCGAAAACATCTAAACCAGCGAAAGAAACTTTACCAGAATTTAATGCTTCAATTAAAGCTGGCTCATCAATTGTTCCACCGCGCGAACAGTTTACAATACCTACTCCGTTTTTCATTTTAGCAAATTCTTCTGCACCTAAAATCGGTTTATCGGCAAATGGAGTATGTAAACTAAAGAAATCACTTCCTGTAATTACTTCGTCCAATGAAACCGTTTTAATTGGAATACTTACTGATTTCCCACCTTGGAATTCTAAAGTGATTTCAGATTCTGAAGGATATAAATCGTAAGCCAAAACATTCATGCCTAATCCTAAAGCCACTTTTGCAGTAGCACGACCGATACGCCCAAAACCGATAATACCGATGGTTTTACCGCTTAATTCGGTTCCTTTAGCATAAGCTTTTTTTAAGTTATTGAATTGAGTTGAACCTTCTACAGGCATTTTACGGTTAGCATCCTGTAAAAACCTGATACCCGTAAATAAGTGAGAAAATACCAATTCAGCAACTGATAATGAAGATGCAGCTGGTGTATTTACTACATTAATGCCTTGACTGCGTGCATATTCTACATCGATATTATCCATGCCTACTCCACCTCTACCAATTAATTTGATATTGGGTACAGCATCAATTAATTCTTTTCTAACTTTTGTAGCACTACGTACAGTAATGGCATCATAGTTTTTTAATGCTTCAGCTAATTTATCCTGAGGAACAGTTTCAGTATCAACCTGGAAACCTGCTTTTTCTAATAATTCTTTTCCGATCGGATCAATCCCATCGTTTGCTAATATTTTAATCATTGTTATTTATGATTACACAGATTTGATTGATTACACCGATTAAATAATTGCAGTAATCATCTGTGGTTAAAATTTAAATTAATTTGCTTTTGCTTGTTGTTCTTCAAATACCTGCATGGCATCTACCAAAGCATGTACACTTGTAATTGGCAACGCATTATACATAGATGCACGGAAACCACCAACGCTTCTGTGCCCTTTAATACCCACAATACCTTGCTCTTCTGCATATTTCAAGAATGGTTTTTCCAATTCTGGATTTTCCATTACGAAACAGATGTTCATTCTAGAGCGATCTTCAACTGCACAAGTTCCTTTAAATAATGGATTACGGTCGATCTCTCTGTAAAGTGCTTCAGCTTTTTGTTTGTTTTCCTTTTCAATCTCAGCAACACCACCTTTCGATTTTAACCAACGTAGATTTAATAAAGCTACATAGATTGAGAAAACCGGAGGTGTATTGTACATCGAATCGTTATCGATATGCGATTGATAGTTCAACATAGATGGAATTTTACGGTCGATTTTTCCTAAAATTTCATTCTTAACAATAGCAATGGTTAAACCAGCAGGACCTACATTTTTTTGAGCACCGGCATAAATTAAATCGAATTTAGAAACATCGATTACACGGCTCATAATATCAGAAGACATATCGCAAACAACAGGAATGTTAGTTTTAGGTACTTCGAAAAGCTCAGTTCCGTAAATGGTATTGTTTGAAGTATAGTGGAAATAAGCACTATCAGCAGGAATTTCAAAATCCTTTGGAATGAATGTATAGTTCGCATCTTTAGACGAAGCAACTACATTCACATTACCGATAAATTTAGCTTCTTTTAGTGCTTTGGTTGCCCAAACACCAGTGTCTAAATAACTTGCTGTTTGTCCATCGCCCAATAAATTCATTGGAACCATTGCAAACTGTAAACTTGCACCACCTTGTAAAAATAAAACGGAATAACCCGACGGCACATTTAATAATTCCTTTACCAACTTATCAGCTTCAGCAACAACTGCCTCAAATTCGGTTGTTCTGTGCGAAATTTCTAAAATTGATAATCCATCGTTAAAATCTAAAACAGCCTGAGCTGCTTGTTTAAACACTTCTTGAGGTAAAATACAAGGGCCTGCGCCAAAATTATGCTTCATCTTATTATATAATGTTTTATGGGCGTAAATGTAAAATTTTTATAGCAGTTATGCCCATAAAATCGTATCATAAAAAATTAAATTTTGTTAAAAATCTCAACGAAATTGAGCCTTTTGTTGCAGTTTTTGCAAAAGAATTCATTAATCAGAAATACAAAAAGATGAAGAATGTCTTATCAAACCTATCAGGTTTTTAAAACCTGATAGGTTAGTAGTTTATGGCTTATTCTTCAACTTTACAATCAACTTCAGGTTAAACTGCCTGCCTGTTAAATAATTTGGAATGGCATATTGCATATTATCTACATCCTTAAGCCACAAGTAGGAAACTGTGTTGTCGATATTCAGCATATTAAAAACCTCAAAGAACAAAATAACCGAACTGAAATTTTTGTCCAAAAATTTGGGTTTGTGCAAAGCGGCGTCATCAAGGAAATCTTTAGAGAAACCGATATCTACCCGCTTGTATGATGGGATAAAAAATTGATCTAAATACCGTGGGGTTTGCGATGGACCAATCGGTAGCCTTGAACCATATAGTGCATTTAAGTGTACTTTATAAGTTGGACTATTTAATAATTTATCCTGGAAAAATATAGAGAAATTTAAACGCTGATCAGTTGGTCTTTTTAAGTAGCCAGGATAAATTGTAGTTCCATTCTGGACATAACTATCTCCAATAATATCTTCATTGGCGTGCATTACCGACATTCTGAAATACGAAACCATGTCTTTAACAAACTCACCACCTATGCTAAAATCGGCCCCATAAGCATAACCACGTGAGACTTCATTCGCCAGATATTTAATTCTCAGGTTATCTATTTTATACGGTATCAATCGATCAGAATATTTAAAATACGCCTCAGAAGTAAACTTCAAGCGCGTTCCAAAAGCATCGAAAGCGTATTCATAACCTAGAGAAGTGTTATAAGAACTCTGTGCCTTTTGATCGATATTTAATACTCCGGAAAAATCGCGGATGGTTCGGTATGAGGGTGGCTGCTTATAAACACCAGCAGAAAACCTTAAAATTTTGTTGTTTGAATTGGGTCTGTAAGCAATTAACATCCTTGGACTGATTAACAACTGTTTGCTTAACGAACTATATGTTGCGCGTGCGCCCAATTGCAGTTCTGCCGAATTTGAAAGTGAATAACTATCCTGAATGTAGGTACTGTAATTTTTAATATCGATATTGTTCTGTATGTTGATTACATTTTGCAACGTGATATTTTTCGAATTGTTGGGCAAGATGAAGCCAGCAGAATCAGTATAATTATATTCGTTCAACTGGTCGTTATATTTAGAATTGTCGAATTTTATTCCCCAGGAAAAAACATGATTATTAAAATTCTGATCTACTTTTATTTCAGAAGCGAAGATCTGGGTGTTTAAACTATTTCTTCCATAATTATAATAACTGCCAATGCCCCTGTTTTTATTGATCACCCCAAAATTTTCACCTGAAAAATTATTATCCACCTCATCGAAAATATAGCTGCCATTAATATCGAAGCGCTCTCTCTCAACCGTACTAAAATAACTGTTTATAAACTTGATCACCAGGTTTGGTTTGGGTGAATAAGTAGTAGTAACAGCGCTTCCCAAAGTTTGGTAATCGTCTATTTCTTGTCCTGTATAATCCACATTTAGTCTTAATGTAGTACTCAACGTTCCGAACTGGGTTTCTCTATTAGTGGGTACCAGTTTAAACTGACCGAGGTTAAAGCTCCCCAAAAAACTGATATTGAATTTTGATGAAAAATCATATTGATACAGGAGTTGTGCATCGGCAAAATTCGGACTATAACTTCCCTTTTCATCTTGTTTAATCAGTACACTTGAATTGTTTTTGTAGCGTAAACCAGCCAAAAGGAAGCTGTTTTTGAATATTTTTTTGGTTGTTAACGAAGTATTTAAAAGACTCGTACTAAAGATGGTTTGATTACTATCTGGTTTATCATACCTAATATCTAAGATTGAAGATAGTTTATCGCCATATTTAGCTTCAAAGCCACCTGCAGAGAATTTTGCTTTACTCACCAGGTCTGAATTGATAAAACTTAGTCCCTCCTGTTGTCCATTGCGGATCAATACTGGTCGGTTAATTTCTACATCGTTGATGTAAATCAGATTTTCATCGAAGTTACCTCCCCTAACGCTATACTGGGCACTTAATTCGTTGTTTGTAGATACACCTGGCAGGGTTTTGAGCATAGTTTCAAAATTGCCAGAAACCAATGGCATTGAAGAAACATCGGCAATATTAATAGTAGTGGTGTTACTTAACTGGTTCTGTTTATTGGTGATATTAACCTGCTCTAATTCATTTATATTAGCAATTAAATTTACCTGTTTTATAATCCTAGCTCCCGAGCGTTCGCTAAATTCTATTGTTTGTGGCTGATAACCCAAAAGCGAATATTTAATGCTAAAGGTTTTCGATTTTGAATAAATGGTATATACACCAAATTCATCAGTAACTGTTGATTGTGCCTGCCCTAAAACGATTACCGTAACCTGTGCTAAGGGTAACTTTTCATCGCTATAAACTATTCCTGAAACCCTAACTAAAGGCTGTGCCACGGCAAAACCGCAACCAGCAATTAAAAAGAGAAGGATTAGCCGAAATTTGAGCATTTTTAGTATCAAGGACAAAGTATCAGGTATTAAGACTGTATGTGCCTCATCCTAAAAACAATTTAGCAATAAAACATTTAACAAATTAAATATTTATCGCGCTAGTTGTCAAGCTTTTCATTTTAGAAATGGTTTCTGTTGGATTATCTGTTGCGAAAATTGCATTTCCGGCCACAAAAGCATTGGCACCTGCAGATACTAATGTAGCAATATTTTGCAAACCAACACCACCATCGATTTCAATTATTAGGTCTTCATTTACCCCTTGAATCAAGGCCTTTAAATCCTTTATTTTCTTGTAGGTATTATGGATGAAAGCCTGTCCGCCGAAACCGGGATTAACCGACATAATGAGTACCAGATCAAGATCTTCAATTAAATCTTGTAACAAGGTTACTGGTGTATGAGGATTTAGTGCTACACCAGCTTTGCAACCAGATGCTTTAATTAATTGAATGGTTCTATGCAGGTGCGTGCAGGCTTCGTAATGTACCGTGATTCTATCCGCTCCCGCTTTGGCAAAATCCTGAACATATTTATCCGGCTCAACAATCATTAAGTGTACATCTAAAGGTTTGGTAGCATGTTTTTTTACAGCAGCCATGATGGGGAAACCAAAAGAAATATTTGAAACGAAAACGCCGTCCATCACATCAACGTGGAACCAATCGGCTTCGCTGTGGTTGATCATTTCAATATCTCGTTGTAAATTGCCGAAATCGGCAGAAAGTATGGATGGGGCAATGATGTATTTCATTTCTTTTATAATTCCATCATTGCGAGGCACGAAGCAATCTTTTAAAATAGTCTACTTAAAGATTGCTTAGTGCCTCGCAATGACGATTTGTTTATACGATTTACTAATAATGCAAGTTACGAAAGAAGTCCGAAAGTTTTTAGTCAGAAAGACCGAAGTTAAATTTTTGCATAAAATAAAAACCCTTCCAGTAAAACTGAAAGGGTTTGCTATATCTTCCGACTCTTGGTCTCCCGTCTTCGGACTTTTTTACGCTTGTGGCGCAGCTGGTTTTTCTGGTCTTGGCAATAAAACTTTGCGAGAAAGTTTCATTTTACCTTGCTTATCGATGTCTAATAATTTAACCTCGATTTTATCACCTTCTTTTAATACACCGTCCATGGTTTCTAAACGTTCCCATGAAATTTCAGAGATGTGTAATAAACCATCTTTACCTGGCATCACCTCAACAAATGCACCAAATGGCATAATTGATTTTACTTTACCTTGGTAAACTTCGCCGATTTCTGGTTTAGCTACGATATTACGGATACGGGTAACCGCTGCATCAATAGCTGCTTTGTTATCTGCAAATACTTCCACAATGCCTTTACCATCAACTTCTTCGATAGAGATTGAAGCACCGGTTTCGCGTTGCATTTCTTGGATAATTTTACCACCAGGGCCGATAATTGCACCGATAAATTCTTTATCAATAGTTAAAGAAACAATACGTGGTGCATGTGGTTTGTAATCTTCGTTAGGTGAGCTGATGGTTTTCTTCATCTCATTTAAGATGTGTAAACGACCTTCTTTAGCCTGTAACAAAGCTTTTGTTAAAACTTCGTAAGATAAACCATTGATTTTTAAGTCCATTTGACAAGCAACAATACCATGTTCAGTACCAGTTACTTTAAAGTCCATATCACCTAAGTGATCTTCATCACCTAAAATATCAGAAAGGATTGCATATTTACCAGTTTTTTCATCGGTAATTAAACCCATTGCGATACCTGAAACTGGAGATTTGATTTTAATACCTGCATCCATTAATGCTAATGTACCAGCACAAACAGTTGCCATTGATGATGAACCATTAGATTCTAAGATATCAGAAACAATACGGATGGTATAAGGATTTGCTTCACCTTGAGGCAATACTTTTTTCAATGAACGTTGTGCTAAAGCGCCGTGACCAATTTCGCGACGGCCAGCGCCTCTGTTTGGTCTAACCTCACCAGTTGAGAAACCAGGGAAATTATAGTGCAATAAGAATTTGTTGTAACCATTAAAGAAAGCACCATCAATCATTTGCTCATCATCTTTACTACCTAAAGTAACTGAAGTTAATGATTGTGTTTCGCCACGTGTAAATACAGCCGAACCATGGGCAGCAGGTAAATAACCAACTTCACTCCAGATAGGGCGTATTTCTGTAGTCTTACGGCCATCTAAACGGATACCTTCATCTAATAATAGGTTTCTGATGGCATCGTACTGAACATCATGATAATAATGTTTAGCCATTGCTTTAGTTAAATCTGCAGTATCTTCCGGCATTGCCTCGAAGAATTCGTTAATGATTGCAGTAAAACCTTCTTTACGAACATCTTTATTGCCGCCAGCTTTTGCTACAGCATAAACTTTATCGTAAGTATCAGCATAAACTTTAGCTTTTAAATCAGCATCATGGTCTTCGTGGTTATATTCACGTTTAACCGTTTTGCCAGTAGCTTCGGTTAATTCAACCTGAATGGCGCATTGAACTTTAATCGCATCATGTGCAAATTTTAAAGCCTCAACCATTTCGTCTTCCTGAATTTCATCACACTCACCTTCAACCATGCCTATATCATTAGCCGAACCAGCAACCATAAACTCTAAAGTTGCACGCTCTAATTCGCTAGCTTTCGGATTGATAATTAATTTACCATCGATTTTCGCCACACGTACTTCAGAAATCGGACCGTTGAAAGGAATATCAGAAACTGATAGTGCAGCAGATGCTGCTAAACCTGCCAAACAATCCGGCATTATATCTTTATCAGCAGAGATTAAAGAAATCATCACCTGGGTATCAGAGTGATAATCACTTGGGAACATTGGGCGCAAAGCTCTATCTACCAAACGAGAGATTAATACCTCGTAATCGGATAATCTTGCTTCACGACGTAAAAAGCCTCCTGGAATACGACCTGTAGCCGCATATTTTTCCTGATAATCAACCGATAAAGGTAAAAAATCAGTACCTGGTTTAGCACCAACAGTTGATACTACTGTTGCTAACAACATCGTATCGCCCATTTTTACTACAACCGAACCATCAGCCTGTTTAGCCAATTTACCAGTTTCAATTTCTACAATTCTGCCATCGCCCAAATCGAACGATTTTTTTATTACATTCATTTAAATAGAATTATGGTGTGTTTTCCTCTTTCTACACACCGTTGTTTATATATGTATTTGTTTTTGCAAACGAAGATAGGATTAAAAAAAGCCTATCTATAATAAAACCCGTTAAAAAATTAACAGGGAATTAAAAAGCCATTCCCTAAAGAATGGCTTTTATTGATAAACTTGCGCTTATTTTTGTTTGATGATATCACGAAGCGATAAAGCTTTGATGATAGCACGATAGCGCTCAATATCTTTTTTGTATAGGTAAGCCAAAATACCGCGGCGTTTACCTACCAATTTTTGAAGTGACAACTGAGTAGAGAAATCTTTACGATTTTTCTTTAAGTGTTCTGTTAAGTGCGCAATACGGTATGTAAATAACGCTACTTGACCTTCTGCAGAACCCGTATTGGTTTCTACTTTGCCGTGTTCTTTAAAGATTACAGCTTTTTTCTCTGGACTTAAATACATTCTTGAATAATATTAAAGCAATAAAAATTAATTAATTGTGGCGCAAAGATAAGGTTATTTTTATTTATTAACAAGCGCTTGTTGTTATTATCTTTCTTGTGTATTTGCCTTTTTAGAAATATTTACATCTTATAGGTTCAACAACTGATATTTTCTATTTTAGATTAAATTTACAAACTAATGAAATATGCAGAAAGCGCAAAATAAGTTTAAGTTATCATTAAATACTGTGGTTGGTTTATGTGCAATTGTAACCAGTATTTGCGCTATTATTATAACCTTATATCAAACCAGGTTGCAAAAAGTTCAGCAATATGCGTCTGTGAAACCACTGCTTATGAGTTATTCAAACAGTTTTTCGGACATAAAAAAAACTGGGGAAGATAATTATCATTATGAGTTTCTGATTGTAAACCAAGGCCTTGGTCCAGCTATTGTAGCTGATTATGATTTTTATTATAAATCAAAACGTTATAAAAATATAGCCGAAATTCTTAAACAAATAAAAAAAGATAACGCTTTAGAGGCTACTAAATCAGTAGTCCTGGCTAATCTTTGGAAAAACGAAATTTTGCCTGTCGGCGAAAAGTTAAGTCTGATAAATATAAACGATGAACGCCTTGGGCCACTTATAGAAAAAGCCAATATTAAAATTATGGTCCAATATAAATCGCTTTACGGGCAGGAATGGCGTTTCATCAGTAATGATAAAGCTGAACCAAAGGAAATTGATTAAATTTAATTTTTAATTATCATTTTTAGAAAAGCAAATTTAGTTTTCATCGCTTGCTGACCTTCCGTCCGCGTTACAGTCTTTTGTGATTGTTAGTCTCGGCGTGTCGAAGACCCCTTCACAAAAGGTATTTCGTTAAGACGGGTTTAGAAAACCTGAGGAGGTGCACGAAACTTAGTTTTTCTTATTAATGCGCTCTAATTCTAAAACATCCAATTGGTCTTTAGGCCTATTAGTTGCCCGTTTATTATCCAAAAGATGGTTGTAATGAAGAAACCTAGCCTTAATACCATTAATCTCATCTACTGTGGCCATTTCAAAATACTCATTAAATTTGTGTTTATCCAATCCAGGGATATCAGTCATTAAATCAGCATACATGCCATCATCCATTAAAACTTCACAATAACCTGCTATAATTGGAACATCCAACAACATATCGTATTTACCATAACCCATCTTATCTAAAGCATAAATAAGATTTTGCCTATTATCTTTACTGTCTTTTAAATAAATATCTAAATCACCAGTGGTACGATTATAGCCATAACGGTTAACTGCAAAACCGCCCACAATTAGATAATGTACGTCAAATTGCTCAAATGTTTCCAATAACAAGAGCATTTCTTGGTTTTCCTTATCAAAAGACATATTTGAATTATATGTTTGCCTTACGGATAATAATACCCTTCCCTTGTGGCGATTTAAGGGGTTGCCCCCCATTCATGATAACTGAAATGTGGTTAAGCTGCAAAACACCAAAGAAGCGCTGCTCGGGGGTACGCTTTAAATAAACATTTTCACGCTCTTCGGCTATTGTTTCGCGCGCAACTGTAATATCATATAAAGTGAGCTTTCCCATTTCATATCAAAAATACGAAAAATAGATGATATATCTTTACATCAATACATCTTTATATAAAGACATCAAAAGCTTACTTTTGCAAAAAAACATTTACCCTTGGAAAAGAACCAGTACTGCATTTTTGAAAGTGAATTACGTGTCCGCCCGGATGATATTGATATGTTTAACCATGTACATAATAGTAAATACCTTGATTATGTATTGGCAGCACGTTACGAGCAAATGGAAAAATTCTACGGTATGCCTTGGGAACATTTTACTAAACAGGGCCTGGGATGGGTTGTAAGCCATGTTGACATTAGTTTTAAACGCCCATTGTTAATGAATGACTTAATGCTGATTAGAACAGGAATTTTAACCATGAATGATAAAGGCTGTTCGGTTCAGTTTGAAATCATTAATCAAAAGACTAGCAAGGTGGTTTCAGATGGCATTTTTGATTATGTATTGATTGATTTGACTACTGGCCGTGGAACAAAGGTTTCAGAAGAAATGATCAAAGCCTACAGTATATAGAGATGATTACACCGATTAAGGAATTATAGATCCCTGAGTTCCATGTCTCTGTGATAAAAAAATACTCGTAAATTCAATTTGAATGGTCTGTGAGACACAGGCTGGTAATCGACAATAAAAATTAATCACTTCAATAAAAATTGGTCATCTAAATTTGACAATTCGAAATTTTATCTATATTTGTTGCATCAAAAAGACCAGAGCCATGATAGTATCTGCAATCCGTTTGAGGTTCTAAATAACCGAGGATTCCCTCCAATACAATTTTTAGATATGTACGCTTAATGGCGTATCATTGGTTTATACATTACACTTTACTTTATTATTATATGTCACAGTCAACAAAGGCGCAGGGCAAACTTTCGTCTTTTTTCGATATCCTCGTCCAATCATTAAAAGGTCATGAGGTTGATTTAACTTCAATTAGTATTAAACGCGCAATTATTTTATTGGCCATTCCGATGATGCTAGAAATGGCTATGGAGTCGGTTTTTGCCCTAGTCGATCTATATTTTGTAGGTCATTTAGAAAATAGTAGTTATGCTATACAAACGGTTGGTTTAACGGAATCTGTGTTAACCATTATTTATTCATTAGCCATCGGGTTGAGTATGGCTGCAACAGCGGTGGTTGCCAGGAGAATTGGCGAGAAGAATCCAGAAGCGGCATCAAAAGCTGGTATGCAGACGATTGTAATTGCGGTTTTCGTTAACATTATAATCAGTATTCTAGGCTTAATTTATGCAAGAGATATTCTATTGCTCATGGGTGCCTCAACTGAAACAGCTGATCAAGGTATTCCATTTGTTCGGATTATGATGGGTGGAAGTATTATTATTGTACTCTTATTCTTAATCAACGGGATTTTTCGTGGTGCAGGTAATGCGGCGATCGCAATGCGGAGTTTATGGATCGCCAATATTGCGAACATCATCCTCTGCCCTATTTTTATTAATGGTTTTGGGCCAGTACCAGCATTCGGTTTAACAGGTGCTGCAATTGCCACCACAATTGGTCGTGGTTTAGGTGTTACTTATCAGGTTTACAATCTGTTTAGTGGTAAAAACATCTTAAAAATACGCATTAGTCACTTCTTGCCTGATTTTACCCAGATTAAAGCCATTGTTAAGATTGCCGCTCCAGCCATTTTTCAGTTTGTAATTGCGAGTTGTAGTTGGGTGTTTTTGGCAGAGCTTGTTGCCACTACTGGTGGTGACACGGGGTCGGCAGGTTACCAAACTGCACTGCGACTGATGATGTTTTTTATGTTACCCGCTTGGGGCTTAAGCAATGCAGCTGCCACTTTGGTTGGCCAGAATTTAGGCGCGGGTCATATAGATCGCGCTGAAAAGTCGGTATTCCAGACCTTGAAATACATCATCATTTTCATGGCGGTTGTAAGTGTGCTGTTTTTAACCTGTGGACATTTGTTCGCAGCATTTTTCACATCAGATGAAGAGGTAATAGCTATTGCGAGTAAGGCCCTTAAGATTATGAGCCTCGGTTTTGTGATTTATGGAGCTGCTATGGTATTCAGTAGTGCATTTAATGGTGCTGGAGATACCTGGACACCTACCAAAATTAATGTTTTTGCCTTTTGGTTGTTCCAGATTCCTTTGGCTTACTTTTTGGCCAAATTTTTAGAAATGGGTCCAACAGGTGTTTTTATTGCCATCCCAACAGCTGAAGCAGGTATTGCGATAGCTGCCTATATCTTGTTTAAAAAGGGTAAATGGAAAAAAACTATGGTTTAAGTTTTTACCACAGATAGGTACAGATGAATTGCTTAATTGAATAGCATGATCTGTGCTTATCTGTGGTTAATTTTAAGCACCAGGTATAAATCCCTTCAAAAGAATTACCACAAATGATCAATAAATCTGATGGAAACGAACATCCAAACCTAAAGTCGGGATAAAGTATAAAAACAGGATCATTGCAAGCGAACACCCCTATTTTTACTTGCCAAAAAGATAAAGATTCAACCATTGCAGCATTCCATTTTCCCTCTTATATTTTCCATTAAAAAGCATATCTTTGCGCAAAGATGAAGCATATACGTAATTTTTGCATTATTGCACATATCGACCATGGTAAAAGTACTTTGGCTGATAGGTTATTAGAATACACCGAGACAATTTCAAAGCGTGAGGCGCAGGCGCAATTGCTCGATAACATGGATTTAGAGCGTGAGAGAGGCATAACAATTAAAAGTCATGCCATACAAATGAACTATAAAGTTGGTGATATTGAGTATAATTTCAACCTTATTGATACACCTGGACACGTAGATTTTTCGTACGAAGTTTCGCGTTCTATCGCTGCCTGCGAGGGTGCATTACTTATCGTTGATGCTTCGCAAGGTATTCAGGCACAGACCATTTCGAACTTATATTTAGCACTTGAACACGACCTTGAAATTATTCCGATTTTAAATAAAATGGATTTACCTGGGGCAATGCCCGAGGAAGTAAAAGACCAGATTATTGATTTAATTGGATGTAAACGAGAAGATATTATTCCTGCATCGGGTAAAACCGGCATGGGTATCCCTGATATTATCCAGGCAATTGTAGACCGTGTTCCGGCTCCGGTTGGTGATCCGGAAGCACCTTTGCAAGCTTTAATTTTCGACTCTGTTTTTAACTCATTCAGGGGAATTATTGCTTATTATAAAGTAGTAAACGGCGAAATTAAAAAAGGCGACAAAGTAAAATTCATTAATACTGGCAAAGAATATCTGGCTGATGAGGTTGGTATTCTAAAACTGGATATGTCGCCACGTAATGTGGTAAAAACCGGAGATGTGGGCTACATTATTTCTGGGATTAAAGAAGCCAGAGAGGTAAAAGTTGGTGATACGATTACAACTGTTGCCAGACCTTCGTTAGATGCCATTCAAGGTTTTGAAGAGGTTAAACCAATGGTTTTTGCTGGGATTTACCCAGTTGATACAGACGAGTTTGAAGAACTTCGTGAAGCGATGCACAAGTTGCAATTAAATGATGCTTCTATCGTTTTCGAACCTGAGAGTTCTGCGGCATTAGGCTTTGGTTTCCGTTGTGGTTTCTTAGGAATGTTGCATATGGAGATTATCCAGGAGCGTTTAGAACGCGAGTTCGATATGACTGTAATTACAACGGTTCCAAACGTATCGTACATTGCACATACTACAAAAGGTGATGAATTTATTGTAAATAATCCATCTGATTTGCCTGATCCAAGTAAATTGGATTCGGTTGAAGAACCTTATATTAAAGCAAATATTATTACCAAGGCTGACTTTGTTGGTCCAATAATGTCGCTTTGTATCCAAAAACGGGGTGCGATTATTAATCAATCATATCTAACATCGGACAGGGTTGAGTTGGTTTTCGAAATGCCAATGGCCGAAATTGTATTCGACTTTTATGACAGGTTAAAAACACTTTCTAAAGGATACGCTTCGTTTGATTATCACCAAATTGGTTATCGTAAATCTGATTTAGTACGATTAGATTTATTGTTGAACGATGAGCCTGTTGATGCATTATCATCTCTGATTCACCGTAGCAATGCTTACGATTTTGGAAAGAAAATCTGTGAGAAATTAAGAGAGTTAATCCCACGTCAACAGTTCGAGATTAAAATACAGGCATCAATTGGTGCTAAAGTTATTGCCCGAGAAACACTGAGTGCTTTACGTAAAGATGTAACGGCTAAATGTTATGGTGGTGATATTTCCCGTAAACGTAAGTTATTGGAGAAACAGAAAAAAGGTAAAAAACGTATGCGCCAGGTTGGAAACGTAGAGATTCCACAAAGTGCATTTATGGCGGTTTTGAAATTAGATTAACCCCCTAGCCCCCTGAAGGGGGGATTATTGGCGAGTTTTATTAAGTTAAATCTTAAATTATAAAATTATAACGGAGCAAGTTATATGAGCGATGCAAATTCAAAGTCCCCTTCAGGGGATTTAGGGGTATTATTAGACGGTAAATACGTATCAGAAAAAATTAAAATTCAAATTGCAGAGGAAGCTGCCGAATTTTTAAATAAAAGTGGTCGCAAGCCACACCTAGTTGCTATTTTAGTGGGTAACGATGGTGGAAGCGAAACCTATGTGGCCAGTAAGATGAAAAACTGCGAAAAAGTTGGTTTTAAATCATCGTTACATAGATATGATAACTCAGTAACTGAAGCCGAATTACTAGCGAAAATTGAAGAAATTAACCAGGATGATGATGTAGACGGATTAATTGTTCAATTGCCTTTGCCAAAACACATCGATCCGGAGAAAGTTACCGAAAAGATCGATCACCGTAAAGATGTGGATGGTTTCCACCCTGTAAATTTGGGTAGAATGATGCGCAACCTGCCTTGCTTTATCCCGGCCACACCTTATGGTATTTTATTGATGCTGGAGGAGTACAATATCGATACAACCGGAATGCATTGTGTGGTTGTTGGTCGCAGTAATATTGTAGGCAGCCCGATGAGCATTTTAATGGCCCGTAACGCAAACCCTGGCAATTGTACCGTAACACTTACCCACTCTCGTACTAAAGATTTAAAAGAACAGGTTCTTCAGGCAGATATTGTGATTGCTGCCATTGGTAAAAAGAATTTTGTTACTGCCGACATGGTTAAACCTGGTGCCATTATTATCGATGTAGGCATTAACCGCGAAACTTCTGCCGAAACCAAATCTGGCTTTAAGTTATATGGTGATGTAGATTTCGAAAATGTAGCAGCTAAGGCCTCTTATATTACGCCTGTTCCGGGTGGTGTAGGTTTAATGACAATTGTAGGTTTACTGAAAAATACGTTGGCATCAGCAAGAAAAGAAATATATTCTTAAGCCTAAAGACTAAAGAAGGAAAAGCGGTTCATTTTTGGATCGCTTTTTTTATTTAAGGAAAGGCGCTTGGTTAGCATATGCCCAGCTTATGATAGGCAATTTGCTTTAACAATGAACCAGTAAACCTATAATATAGCTGTGTTCATCCTTTTAATCTGTGGTTAAAATCAACCCCAAAGTTTATTCCACCAGCTTTCTTCAAAACCGATATAAAGGCCATCTTCGCGCAATTCGGTTGGATAGATGTTGATATAATCACCTTGTCCCTCTGCTCCCCTTCCCGTAGTTAAACTATATTCGTACCGATGGATCGGACAAACCAGATGTCCGTTTTTGCACCAGCCGCCACTAAAATGACCACCAGCATGTGGACAATGAGATTGGGTTGCAATAATTTTATCATCACTATTGATCAAGCAGATCTGTTTTCCGGCAACCTCAATGGTCCTGATGGTATCTGGACGGGGAATCTGGTTGTTATTTAATGCCTTAAACCACTTCATTGTGCTAAAATACGGCAAATAAATATCAGTCTTATTTCATCTTTCGATTAAATTTCAAAAGAGGAACAGCATCACCATATTTTTTTAGGATATTTGCATCCTCAACAATGAAACAAGAAATACCAGAAGACGGCACATTACTTCCTTTAATGGAAGAATTTTATACTATACAGGGCGAAGGATTTAATACTGGTAAAGCAGCTTATTTCATCCGTTTAGGCGGCTGCGATGTAGGTTGCCATTGGTGCGACGTTAAAGAAAGCTGGGACGCAGAAATGCATCCACTTACCCCATCAGATGTTATTGTAGAAAATGCCGATAAATTTCCAGGGAAAGCTGTTGTTATAACTGGGGGCGAACCCTTGATTTATAACCTGGATTACCTGACCAATAAATTAAAAGAACGTGGTATCTTAACTTTCATCGAAACTTCTGGTGCTTATCCCTTATCTGGAAATTGGGACTGGATCTGTTTATCACCAAAGAAATTTAAAGCACCAAGACCTGATATTACACCTTTTGCGCACGAATTAAAAGTGATTGTTTTTAATAAAAGTGATTTTAAATGGGCTGAAGAGTACGCGGCTATGGTGTCTCCTACCTGCAAATTATATCTACAGCCAGAATGGTCTAAAGCAAAAGAAATTACACCATTAATTATTGATTATGTAATGGCTAATCCTAAATGGGAAATTTCTTTACAAACGCACAAATTTTTAAATATTCCTTAAAAACAATACATTAGCTTTATAAGCAAATGTTAATGTAATGAAATTTTGTTTAGTCCTCTTCTTTAGCATACTAAGTATTTATTGTTTTGGGCAAAGCTCCCTGAATAAAAAAGCACAGGTTTTTTTTGAAAAATCTGGTCCATTTATTGATAAAATGGATTATGCTGCTGCCGAACAGGTATTAAAAAGTGCGGTTGAAGCTGATCCATTATTTCAGAATGCCTACATTGTGCTTGCTAGCGTTTATAAGGCGCAAAAAAAGTATGCTGAAGCCAAAGCTGCTTACGAAAAAGCCATATTGATCAACAAAACTGTAGCTCCGGCTGTAATTTATGGATTGGCTGAAACCGAATTCGCAACTCAGGATTATTTAAAGTCGAAACAACATTTTAGTGAATTTTTGATATTAGATTCTTCATCTGATAGGGCAAGAAGAGCAAAGAAATATCTTTTAGATTGTGATTTCGCTGCCATAGCAATTAAGAAACCCGTAAAATATAGTCCCACAAATTTAGCTGAAGGGGTAAATACAACAGATGCTGAGTACTTTCCTGCGATAACTGCTGATGGCGAAACTCTGGTTTTTACCCGTCAGATAAATGGTAATGAAGATTTTTGGACATCACAGCTTAAAAATAATAAATGGGATGCCGCTACTCCCTTATCCAGCAATATAAATACTATCCGATATAATGAAGGGGCGCAAACAATTTCACCTGATGGGAAGTACCTTTTTTTTACGGGATGCAACCGTCCCGATGGCCTAGGTAGATGTGATATTTATGTTTCGCACTGCGAGGGTAAAGATTGGGGCGAACCTTATAATGTTGGGAAACCCGTTAATTCAGAATATTGGGAATCACAACCGGCAATCAGTCCTGATGGAAGAACTTTGTATTTTATAAGCAACAGACCAGGCGGATCTGGAGGTTATGATATCTGGAAAAGCAGCATTACCGATGAAGCCAAATGGGGACCTGCCGTTAACCTTGGACCAGATATCAACACCGTTTATGATGAAAATACACCATTTTTGCATGCTGATGGAAGAACTTTGTACTTTTCTTCTGATGGTTGGCCAGGCTTCGGGAACAAAGATATTTATTATAGCAGAATGGATAATGATGGCAAGTGGCAAAAGCCAATTAATATCGGTTATCCCATCAATTCTTTCGAAGATGAAAGTGGTTTGGTAGTAAGTGCCGATGGGAATTTCGGCTTGTTTTCTTCGAATTTAAAAGGAGGTTTTGGCTTACAGGATGTTTACAGTTTTGGAATTCCTGAAGTAGCAAAACCGCTGAAGGTTTCTTATGTTAAAGGAATTGTAAGAGACCGGGATACTAAAAAAACGATCGAAAGTAATGTTCAGGTGGTAGATTTGAAAACTAATAAAACTGTTTTTGATGACTACACTGATCCAGAGACTGGCCAGTTTTTAGCTGTAATGCCTGTTGGGAGTAATTATTTGTTTAACGTAAATGCCGAAGGTTACATGTTTTACTCTGAAAACTTCGAGCTCAAGGCCGGGGATATTAATAAACCTTACCAGATTGAAGTTTACATCGAAAAAATAAAGCAAGGCGGAAATGTTACACTAAGAAACATTTTCTTCGATACCAATAAGTTTAATCTTTTGCCTGCCTCTATCCGCGAATTGGATCTACTTATTGAATTTTTACATCAAAATGAAAACGTACAGATTGAGATTCAGGGCCATACCGATAATGTTGGTGATGATAAATTAAATGAAAAGTTGTCTTTTAATCGTGCCAATGCAGTTTACGAGTATCTGATCAAAAATAGTATTGATTCTAAAAGGCTTACCTTTAAGGGATTTGGAGCAAGCAAACCTATTGCTGATAATAAAACTGAATCAGGTAGGAAAAACAATCGTAGAACATCGTTTGTAATTACTAAAATATAAACATATAAAGTATTACTTAAAAAAAATCAAGATGTCTCAGCATTACGGAAACCATAAGAGATTTTATCCACCTTTTCATTTTTTCACAATACCCTTAGCTATATTAGGATTAGGTTTTGCCATTTATTCCTGCATAGCCATACCCACTATAATTACAGGCTTGCTTGTGCTTGCATTTTTCCTGATAGCAATTATAGCAGTAATGGCACGGATGTTTGCACTTAAGGCACAGGATAGAGCTGCAAGAGCCGAAGAAAAGTTGCGTTATTACATTCTTACTGGTAAAGCACTTCCGAGTGAGCTGAGAATGGGGCAAATTATGGCTTTGCGTTTTGCTGGTGATGAAGAATTTATAGCCTTAGTTGATAAAACTGTGGTTGATAAGTTATCTCCAGATGAGATTAAGAAAACCATTAAAAACTGGCGCGGAGACTATCATAGGATATAATGGTGACTTCTTCATTATGAACTTATTGAAGAATACTCCGCTTATGAAACACAAGCTGAAATTTATTTGATAAAGATTCTTCATTGCATTCAGGATGACAAGAATATTTGCCGTATTAAAACTTCTTCCCTTTTAGTACCCTTATTTCAGAGCCTTCAGCCAAAAATACAGAATCAGGCTTGGCATCGTTTAAAAAAGTAAAGTCATTTCCGTAGTTAATTCCAAAATCGGCATTAATTTTATAATCTTTTACAGGATAAACTTGCCAACGCGGATGTTCGACACCGTATTCAGATGTTTTATCTGCTCCGATTTTGGTGTAGCCCCAGTAATGTTCTGTAATAAATTCTTCTTCGCTACCAACTAAAATTTCTTCAGCTTTTGATACAGCGTTTACTGAAAAATTCTGCCAATTTTTATTCTTCCAAAGGTAATCTACCTCGATTTGATGTTCTTGTTCAATCCAAATATGTTTCATTGGAAATGTTTGGTACTTCTCCTTATAAATGGTGTTGGCTACAAAGGTGATCGCAGGCTTGGGTACAAATTCTTTTATAAATACGACTCCTCTCTTCCACGTATCTCCATCTTTAAATTTCACATAGAATCTTAAATTAATCTCTTCAAAATCAGTATGAAATGGAATATTAAAGCCTCGGAGTTTAACATCAATAAACATAAAGCCAACTAAACTTACATAATATTTACCTTGCCAATCATCTAATTCGGTGTGTGGAGGAAGGTATTTCGAAAGTATTTCTTTATCTACAGCATATTGTGCCAAAGCCAGTTTACGCCATTCCGCACTGAGAAATACTTTCGGATTTTTCAAGATTATAATATAGCTTGTCTGATTCGGATCAGTTTGGTTAATGTTTCTTCCAACAGGTCTAAATGTAGCATATTGGCACCATCCGATTTTGCATTTGCAGGATCAGGGTGTGTTTCAATAAATAAGCCATCTGCCCCTACTGCAATTGCTGCTTTAGCGATAGTCGAAATTAATTCTGGCTTACCGCCGGTAACCCCACTACTTTGATTGGGCTGTTGTAAGGAATGTGTGCAATCCATCACTACCGGAACGCCGAAACCCTGCATTTCGGGTAAACCACGGTAATCAACAATCAGATCCTGATAACCGAAAGTATTACCTCGATCTGTTAAAATCACTTTGTTATTTCCGGCTTCTTTTACCTTTTCAACTGCAAATTTCATAGAACCTGCAGAAAGGAACTGACCTTTTTTAACGTTTACTACTTTTCCAGTTTCGGCGGCAGCAATTAATAAATCAGTTTGGCGACATAAAAATGCAGGGATCTGCAATACATCTACATAAGCAGCTGCCATTGCAGCCTCACCGCTTTCATGGATATCGGTGACTGTTGGCACACCAAATTCTCTACCAATACGTTCTAAAATGCGTAAAGCTTTTTCATCGCCAATGCCTGTAAAAGAACTTCCTTTGCTTCTATTTGCTTTTCGGTACGAACCTTTAAAAATATATGGGATCTGAAGCTTATCAGTAATTGTAATAATCTTTTCGGCAATTCTCATGGCAATATCCTCGCCTTCAATAGCGCATGGACCAGCCATTAAAAAGAAATTTCCCGAATCTGTATTTTTTAATTTATCTAAATAGTTAAGCATAGTTGAGATGTGGGATGTGAGACATAAGATCTAAGATCTGAGTTTGTCTCAAATCTAGTTTCCCCTATCTCACATCTAATTTTTAATTTCCTAGTTCTGACATGAATTTAATCCGCATCAATTGAATTTCTTCGCGAGTATAATCGGTTTCACCTAATTCGTTAAGTGCTTCGTCGATAGAATCGCTTTCGGCTGCTCTGAAATAGTCAAATACTTCATCCTGTCTATCATCATCAATTACTTCATCAATGAAATAGTTTAGGTTAAGTTTAGTGCCAGAGTTTACAATCGATTCTACTTCTTTCAGAATTTCTTCGTAAGTGATGCCTTTCGAATCAGCAATATCTTCCAAACCAATCTGTCTGTCGATATTTTGAATGATCGAAACCTTCATCTGCGATTTATTGGCCTGAGTTTTAATAATCAAATCGATAGGACGTTCGATATCGTTATCCTCGACATATTTTTTGATTAGTTCGATAAAAGGTGTTCCGAATTTCATCGCTTTACCCGAACCTACACCAGAAATCTGGCGAAGCTCTTCCATCGTAATCGGGTAATGTGTACACATTTCCTCTAGAGATGGATCCTGGAAAACTACGAATGGTGGAACACTTTTCTGCTTGGCAATTTTTTTACGTAGCTCTTTAAGCAATGATAAAAGATGGGTATCTAAAGCACCTGTACCTTGTTTTACATCATCGTCATCGTCATCAGCACCATTCTCTATTGGTTCGTTTAGTATGAATTTAAGGCTATAAGGGTTGATAATAAAATCTCTTCCCTGTTTGGTTAACTTTAATAAACCGTAATTGTCAATGTCTTTAAAAAGGTAATTATTTAAAACAGCCTGGCGGATAATCGATTTCCACATCAGCTCACCTTCTTCTTTACCAATTCCAAATTCAGGAATCTTACTGTGTTCGTAAGCAATGGTCTGAGCAGTTTCTAAACCTAAAAATACGTTTAACAAGTGTGCATCATCAAACTTTTCGCCTGATTTTTCGATAAATTTCAAAACGGTTAACAATTGACTTTCTGCATCAAACTGCTTTTTAGGCTTTTTACAGTTATCACACATGCAGTTACAGCCCGTTTCATTAAAGTTTTCACCGAAATAATGAAGGATCTGCTTACGTCTGCATACACCAGATTCAGCATAATCGATCACTTCTTTTAATATCTGTGTGCCAATTTCGCGTTCCGAAACCGGCTTATCTTTCATAAATTTAGCCAGCTTGTCTACGTCTTTTTGAGCATAGAAAGCAATACACACGCCTTCGCCACCATCACGTCCGGCTCTACCAGTTTCCTGATAATAACCCTCCATACTTTTAGGCACATCATGGTGAATAACAAAGCGAACATCAGGTTTATCAATCCCCATACCAAAGGCAATGGTTGCAACAATAACCTCAGCATCTTCCATCAAAAATTTATCCTGCGTTTCGGCCCTAACCTTGGGGTCTAACCCCGCATGATAAGGCAAGGCACTAATTCCATTCAGATTTAATGCTTCTGCCACTTCCTCAACTTTTTTACGGCTAAGGCAGTAAATAATCCCGGATTTGCCCGGATTAGATTTGATATACTTAATAATTTCTTTGGTAATGTCTCTTTTAGGGCGGATTTCGTAAAATAAGTTGGGCCTGTTAAATGACGATTTAAACAACGTTGCTTCTGTCATTCCAAGGTTCTTCATAATATCCTGCTGTACTTTTGGCGTAGCAGTTGCAGTTAATGCAATAATTGGAATGTTATTCCCCAATCCTGCAATAACCTGTTTAATCTTACGGTATTCCGGCCTGAAATCGTGCCCCCATTCAGAAATACAATGCGCTTCATCAACGGCAACGAAAGAGATTTTAATCAGATTTAAAAATTCAATATTATCCTGCTTCGCCAGAGACTCTGGCGCAACATACAATAACTTAGTCTGACCGCTTAAAAGATCAGATTTAACTTGAGTAATTTCAGATTTATTTAGGGATGAATTAAGAAAGTGAGCAATACTGTCATTTCCACCAAAAGCCCTTAATTGGTCAACCTGGTTTTTCATCAAAGCGATTAGTGGAGAGATTACAATTGCTGTTCCTTCGCTCATTAAAGCGGGTAATTGATAGCAAATAGACTTCCCTCCGCCTGTTGGCATAATAACAAATGTGTTATTGCCCTCTAAAATATTTGTAATGATCGACTCCTGATCACCTTTGAAATTGTCAAACCCGAAGAAATTTTGTAGGTTATCAAATAACGACTTTTTCACGTCCATTTTGTGTAATAAAATATGCGATGCTATTTTTGTATCCAAAATAACATAATTTTACAAGAATTTCAAGTATTAACAGACAATTATTTTCTCTTTGAAAAGTAAAAAATCAATAATCCAATCGGCTGTAAGCACATTAGAGCTTGAGGCAGCAGCAATATTAAATGTTGCGACGAATATTAACAGCGATTTCGAAAAAGTCGTATCAAGCATTTTACATGGCAAAGGGCGGGTAATTGTTACTGGCATAGGAAAGAGTGCAATCATTGCACAAAAAATGGTAGCTACTTTTAATTCAACAGGTACCCCTGCTATTTTTATGCATGCCGCAGATGCTATTCATGGCGATCTGGGTATGATCCAGGTAGATGATATTGTAATCTGCCTCTCCAAAAGTGGAAATACGCCGGAAATAAAAGTGCTTACCCCCTTGTTAAAAACGTCTGGCAATCTACTCATCGGGATGGTTGGTGAATTGAATTCTTTTTTAGCCGAACAGGCCGATCTGATTTTGAACACTTCTTTCGAAAAAGAAGCCTGTCCGCATAATTTGGCGCCCACCACCAGTACAACGGCGCAATTGGCATTGGGCGATGCCTTAGCTATTTGTTTGCTGGAGTGCAGAGATTTTAACGAATCCGACTTTGCGAAATATCACCCAGGCGGGTCGTTAGGTAAAAAATTGTATTTAAAAGCCCGGGATTTGGCTTTGTCTAATGAGAAACCTTCCATACATCCATCCGCATCAGTTAAAGACGTGTTAATAGAAATTAGTAAAAACCGTTTGGGGGCAGTCGTTGTTGTTGATAGCGATGATAAAGTACTTGGCATTATTACCGATGGTGATATAAGGAGGATGTTAGAAAATAACAATTCTATTGCAAACTTAAAAGCCGAAGATATAATGGGCAGAACGCCAAAGAGCATACAATTTGATGCTTTAGCAGTTCATGCTTTAGATATTATTAAGCAAAATAACATTACACAGTTGCTAGTTCTAGAACAAAATACTTACTTTGGCATTATCCATTTACACGATCTCCTTAACGAGGGCATAGTGTAATTTTTAAAATAAGAAATGAATAAAGATTATTATGCATTAATTATGGCCGGTGGCGTCGGAAGTCGCTTTTGGCCAGTAAGTAGAACGGAATATCCAAAACAGTTTATTGATTTTTTCGGTGTTGGAAAAACCCTGATTCAAAGTACTTACGAAAGATTTCTAAACATCTGTCCTCCTGAAAATATATTTATCGTTACCAACGAAATTTATTCAGATTTAATTAAAAAGCAATTACCGCAATTAACAGATAACCAGATTTTGGCTGAGCCTTTAATGAGAAATACAGCCCCTTGTGTTGCTTATGGAAGTTTAAAAATAGCCGAGTTAAACCCTAATGCAACGATTGTTGTTGCGCCTTCTGATCATACCATCGCAGATATAGACGGCTTTATAGCATCTATTGAGCAATCTTTAGAGGCTGCTTCGAAAAATGATTGTTTAATCACTTTGGGTATTAAACCAAACCGCCCGGATACGGGTTACGGTTATATTCAGCATACAGATTACGTGCTCAACACCGATACTGATCTGCATAAAGTTAAAACCTTTACCGAAAAACCAAATTTAGAATTGGCAAAATCATTTTTGCAGAGTGGCGATTTCTTGTGGAATGCAGGGATCTTTATCTGGTCGGCTAAGGCGATATTGAATGCTTTCGAGAAACACCTTCCAGATATGTACGAAATATTTAATATCGGTAGATCTGAGTTGAATAAAGCTGGCGAAAAAGAATTTATCAATAATGCTTATTTTCAATGCACCAATATTTCAATAGATTTTGGAATTATGGAAAAAGCAGAAAATGTTTATGTGCTTCCATCTGATTTCGGCTGGTCTGATTTAGGAACCTGGGCGTCTATTTATGAGATGGCTGAGAAAGATTATGTGGGTAATGCGGTTATCCCTTCAGAGCAGGTACTGATGTTCGATTCATCGAACTGTATGGTGAATGTTCCTAAAGATAAATTGGTTATCCTGCAAGGCCTTCACGATTACATTGTTGTAGAAAACAATAATATGCTGATGATCTGCCCAAGAAATGAAGAGCAAAAAGTTAAAGAGTTTGTTGCGGAGGTTAAATCGCGTTTTGGCAATAAATTCATCTAAATAAATGTAAGATGGATGATGTAGCATAGTTTTCATCATCCATCTCATATTCCTATCTTATTCTGTTGTGAAAGATCCTGAAACAACCCGATAGCTCGGGTTCAGGAAAACGAACCTCGAAGGGGATGTAACAATAGATATTGATATCATCAACCCGCTTACCTAAACTGTTCTTTGTCTAACCGCTTCGTATAAAATTACTCCAGCAGCAACAGAAACATTTAACGATTCGATTTTTCCGGCCATTGGTATTTTAGCCAGGTGATCGGCTACCCTTAAAAGATCGTTAGAAATTCCTTCATCTTCAGATCCCATTATAATTGCCGTAGGCATAGTATAATCTGGCGCATAAATAAAATCACTGGTTTTTTCGGTGCAGGCTACTAGCTGCAGGCCACTTTCTTGTAGAAATAAACAGGTTTTGTGCAGGTTAGCATGGCGACAAATCGGAATGCTGAATAAGGCACCTGCAGATGTTTTAATCGCATCAGCATTGATCTGTGCAGCATTTTTTAAAGGAACTACAATGGCGTGCACCCCTACACAAGCGGCCGTACGTGCAATTGCACCCATATTACGCACATCGGTCACACTATCTAAAACCAAAATTAACGGAACCTCGCCCTTTTCGAAAACAGTTGGAATAATGTCTTCAATATTCTGGTAGGTAATCGGCGAAATAACCGCAATTACACCTTGATGGTTTTTCTGCGACATGCGGTTCAGTTTTTCTACCGGAACCGAGTTTAAAGGAATCAAAGTATCTTTTAAAAGGGCTTTTAATTCTAAAAAAAGATCGCCGCCCAGACCGCGTTGCTGGTAAATGGTTTCAATGTCTCTTCCTGCTTTAACGGCTTCTATTACGGCCCTGATGCCGAATACAAACTCATTATTCTCTTTTGCGCGTTGCGGTCTTCTAAAATTATCCATGTTTTGAAATTGTTAGGCAAAAGTATTCAAATAAAATGTTTTAGCCCTAAACAATGTTCTCCTTATTAACATTTAATTGTTTAAAAATTTATATGCCATCATAAATCCAATAAAATTTAATCTGATTATGCTTCAATTTGTTAACAAACAGCTAGTAACTAATTCGAACAACCGCATCAAAATTTGATTACTTTTGTGGAATGAGTATCGATAATGAACAAGGCGGAAAGAACAGTATGACTGCTAGAAAAAGCAGGTTAAGTAATACTATAAGTTCACAGGGGAAAATTCCCCCTCAGGCATTAGATCTTGAGGAAGCAGTTCTTGGAGCGTTAATGCTCGAAAAAGATGCGCTTTCTGCTGTAATTGATGTTTTGAAACCAGAGGTTTTTTATAACATTGCCCACCAGAAAATTTTTGAAGCGATTCATATTCTATTTCAAAAATCGCGCCCGGTTGATATTTTAACAGTAACGGCAGAACTGCGGACATTAGGCTCTTTAGAAATGGTTGGTGGCGCCTACTACATTACCAACTTAACCAATAGAGTTGCTTCAGCAGCGAATATCGAGTTTCACGCACGTATTATTTCTCAGAAATATATTCAGCGTGAACTGATCAGAATCTCTACCGAAATCATTACAAATGCCTACGAAGATACGACTGATATTTTTGATCTCTTAGATCAGGCAGAAAAAGGACTTTTCGAAATTGCCCAGAATAACCTGCGTAGAGATACACAGAAAATGGACGATATTATTAAACAATCGTTAGCTACACTTGAAGAGCTTCGTACCAAAACCGATGGTTTAACTGGTGTGCCAACTGGTTTTACAGGACTGGATAGAATAACCGGTGGTTGGCAAAAGCAGGATTTAGTAATTATTGCTGCACGTCCGGCGATGGGAAAAACGGCTTTCGTACTAACCTGCGCAAGAAACGCCACCGTCGATTTTGCAAAACCAACGGTAGTATTCTCGCTAGAGATGTCGTCAGTTCAGCTGGTTAATCGTTTGATTTCTGGAGAAGCAGAAATAGAGCAGGAAAAAATCAGAAAAGGAAATTTACAGGAATGGGAATGGCAGCAGTTACACAGTAAAATTGGCCGTTTAACCGAAGCTCCCCTATTAATTGATGATACGCCTGCACTAAATATTTTTGAGTTCAGGGCAAAATGCAGAAGATTAAAATCACAATACGATATTCAATTGGTAATTGTCGATTACTTGCAGTTAATGCATGGTAAAGGCGAAGGAAAAGGCGGTGGTAACCGTGAGCAGGAAATTGGTAGTATTTCGAGGGCGCTAAAATCAGTTGCAAAGGAACTTGATGTTCCGGTGCTGGCGCTATCGCAGTTAAGTCGTGCGGTAGAGAGTAGACCAGGTTTACAGGGAAAACGGCCAATGTTATCCGATTTACGTGAGTCGGGTTCGATTGAGCAGGATGCGGATATGGTATTATTCTTGTACCGCCCTGAATATTATGGTATTACCGAGGATGAACAAGGAAGATCGCAAGCGGGTATTGGTGAGGTTATCATTGCAAAACACCGTAATGGTGAAACCGGAATTGTACCACTTAAATTCGTAGGTAAATTTGTGAAGTTTACAGATTTGGAAGAAGACTTTAATGCGCCACCAAGTTCATTTGCGGCTGATCCTTCAGCTGGTATGTATCCATCACAGGATTTTGAAAAACAAAGCAACGTGATTATCCGCCCTTCAAAAATGGACGATTATAATGATGATGATCCACCGTTTTAGGAATTAGTAATCTATCCATTATTCGGAACAAAACTCATTTTTATTTTTTAGCATAAAGGTTTAGCTTTTTCGAATTTTGCTCCTGCTTTTATATTATGATCTTTTTTGCTGTTCGACTTGGCTACTATTGACAGATCCCTAGAGTGGTCGTCTTCGCGCAGGCGGGGATCTTAAAGCGTTCGCTACAAGCGGTAGTTGTAAGATTGCTTCGTCGGCTGAAAATGCCTTCTCGCGATGACGATTCCTCACATCCTATCAAAAAAAACGCTGTCATTTATAATTTATGCAATAAATTATCCCTAAACATAATAAAAAAGGATTTCAGTTGTAATAAAGTGTAAAAACTATAGGCACTGGCACGGAAAACCGACCTAGTAGCAGGGAACCAACCAATCTAAACCCGATAGAACGAATGCTCCCGATTTAAGCACTGTATTTTTTGTTTTTTATTGTGTGCTTGCTTGTTTCACAGGTTTCATCGGAGCAGCAGTGATAGCGGGACTGCATTAGCCCAAAGTTTACTGTCTTTGCTTTCCAACTTTTAACAATTTTTCTATAAACCCGATGTTGGTACATATCTTATACTAAAATAAATATCCGATAAGGATACCTGCCAATACAATAACCGGAGGACTTATTTTTGTGAAATTAAGCAGTAGAAACGTTGCAAGCATAATCCCTAAGAATATCCAGTTAAAGCCCATTGGTATTAACAGTAGCACAAAAGCAGCAATAATAAATCCAACGCTAACAGCATTGATTCCTGAAAGGCTATGACGGATACGTGAGATCTTTTTCAGGTCGTCCCAAAAAGGTACGATAAATAAAACAAGGATTAGTCCAGGTAAGTTGATGCCGATCACCCCGATCAATCCTCCCAAAATTTGGCCCCATAATCCATAACCAAAATTCTTCATGCTTAATGCGCCTAAGTAACTCGTAAAAGAAAATGTTGGACCAGGTAAGGCCTGCTGTAATGCAAAACCCGATAAAAATCCAGATGAAGGCAAATAATGTTTCATTTCTACGAACTCAGTAAACATCAAAGGAACAAGCACTTGCCCGCCTCCAAAAACCAATATTCCATTACGGTAAAAGTTTTCGAGCAAACGGATCGGTAAACTGAAGGGCGATGTTCTATTTATAATTGCACCTACTAAGGCAAATAAAAACAAAGCACCTAGAAAGTAGATCAGTTTTTTAGGATTGATATTTGAAAAAAGTTTAACCCTTAACTCTGCTTCCTCTTTTGGTGTTTCGATGGCCGAAGAGATCATTCCGCCTATCAATATCGACAATGGGAACACATAAGCATTTCTTAAAACTAATGTGGCAATAACCGATGCAATGGCCAGGAATATAGAAACCTGAGAGGATAAAACCTTTTTACCAAGTTTCCATGCGCCATATGCTACAATACCCAGTGCAATTGGTTGGATATATTCTAGAATATCGTTAAATTTTTGTTTTTGATCTAGTAAGGCATAACTTATCGCAGCAAAGGTCATTATGGTTGCTGTGGGTAAAATCCAGATCAGGAAAGTAATAATGGCCAGTTTAAGTTTTCCAACTTTCCAAGCTATCCCAACCAGGGTTTGAGTGGATGCTGGTCCTGGGAGTACCTGCGCCAGTGCATTTAACTCTAAAAGTTCTTCCTCTGAGATAAATTTAGTGCCCTGAACAAAGTATTTAAGCAAGAGTGCCAGGTGTGCCTGTGCACCTCCAAAAGAAGTAAATGTAAAAAAGATTACGTTTCTAATGAATAACCACTGTTTTTTTGCAGCTATAGGTTTTGTTTGCATTAGCTCAAAACTAAAAGTCCCTTAAGGGGTTTGGGGTTAATCATCTTCATAATCTAATCCTGCAGCTGTATTGTATGCGCCCTGTAGTTCAGAAAAAGCGTGCATGTCTCTTTTGTTGCGCGCTACCTCCATACCCTTCTGATAAATAGCTATAGCTTTCTCTTTTTGATCATCTTTTTCTAGCAATTTGCCTAAATGGTAATAAGTGCCAACATAATCGGGGTGTTTATCCGTTAACTGAAGGTAAAAAGAATAAGCCTTTTCCTTATCATTTTGTGCGTTATACTCTGTGGCTAAGGCATATAGTATAAATGGATCGTTAGAATCGCTTTCTAAAAATTCCAATAACTTACTTAAACGGGTTGATGACATTTTATTTCCTTGCTTTTTTAATTAAATTTGCAGAAAGACCTTATATAATAAACATATAACATATGAATTATCATGAGCTAAAAATTTCGGCTCGATAATGTCATAGCAATAAAAACCACTATTAACATATGAAAATATTAGTTTGTATCAGTAATGTGCCAGACACAACGACAAAAATAACTTTTACTAATGATAATACCGAATTCAATACGTCAGGAGTGCAATATATTGTTAATCCATACGATGAAATCGCCTTATCAAGAGCAATTGAGCTAACTGAAGGCGGTAAAGGAACGGTAACGGTTATTAATGTAGGCGAAGCGGGCAACGATCCAACCATTAGAAAAGCACTTGCAATTGGTGCAGATGATGCCGTTAGGGTTAATGCAGCACCCAGAGATGCCTATTTCGTGGCAAAACAGATTGCGGAATATGCAAAAGATAAAGATTTCAATATTATCCTAACCGGTCGCGAGTCTATCGATTATAATGGTAATCAGGTTGCTGCTATGGTTGGCGAATTTTTAGACATTCCATCTGTATCGATTATCAAAAAATTAGATGTTGATGGTGATACAGCAACGATTGAAAGAGAAATTGAAGGCGGTAAAGAAGTGCTAACCGTTTCAGGTAAGTTTATTGCAAGTTGTGCTGAAGGCGTAGCAGAGCCAAAAATTCCGAATATGCGTGGTATCATGAGTGCCAGAACAAAACCATTGGCTGTAGTAGATGCAGTTGCTATCGAAGAGGTATCCAAGGTTACGAAATATGAAACCCCTGCTCCTCGCGGAACGGTTAAGTTAATTCCTGCCGACCAAACAGAATCGTTAATTGGTTTACTTCATAGTGAAGCTAAAGTAATATAACCCCTAAATCCCCTAAATGGGACTTTTAAATATAAAAATAAATTTTACTAAAATCCTTTTAAGGAATAAAATTATATGTCAGTATTAGTATATGTAGAACAAGCTGAGGGCAAATTTAAGAAATCTGTTTTCGAAGCAGTATCTTACGCCAAAGCGATTGCCGATCAACAATCAACTAATTTAACCGCAATTTCTATTGGCGATGTAGCCGACAGCGAATTAAAGGAATTGGGTAAATACGGTGCATCTAAAGTTTTAAATGTAAGTGTCGATCAACTAAAAACCTTTGTAAATCAAGCCTATGCAAGTGTTATTGCTGCAGCTGCAGAAAAAGAAGGTGCCGATATTGTAGTTTTATCTAACTCTTTCTCTGGTAAAGGTTTAGCGCCACGTATTGCAGTAAAACTTAAAGCAGGTTTAGCTGATGGTGCAGTAGAATTACCGAGTACTGATGGTAAATTTTCGGTTAAGAAAACGGCTTTCTCAGGTAAAGCATTCGCGATTACTGAATTAACATCGACCAATAAAGTAATTGCTTTAAATCCAAATGCTTTTGGCGTTAAAGAAAATGCTACTGATGCGGCAATAGAGACCTTTACTGCTGATGTTAAACAATCAGACTTAGGAACTGTTATTAAGGAGATTGTTAGGGCAACTGATAAAGTTTCATTACCTGATGCAGAATTGGTGGTTTCGGCTGGCAGAGGTTTAAAAGGACCAGAAAACTGGGGAATGATTGAAGAATTGGCTGGTTTGTTGGGTGCTGCTACAGCATGCTCTAAACCGGTATCGGATGCAGACTGGAGACCACATTCAGAACACGTTGGTCAAACCGGTATTGCCATTAGCCCTAACCTTTATATTGCTATCGGTATTTCTGGCGCTATCCAGCATTTGGCTGGTGTTAGTTCATCAAAAGTGATTGTAGTAATCAACAAAGATCCAGAAGCTCCTTTCTTCAAAGTGGCCGATTATGGTATTGTTGGCGATGCTTTTGAGGTTGTACCAAAATTAATTGACGCATTAAAAGCACATAAAGGATAATATCTTTACAGACGTTATAGGTTTTCAAAACCTATAACGTCTTACCATAAATATGAAAAAAGTTAAATTAGATATTGTAGGTTTATCTTACAGCCAGACTCAATCTGGTGCTTATGCCCTTGTTTTAGGAGAAGTAAATGGACGCCGCCGCTTACCGATTATTATTGGTGCATTTGAAGCACAGGCCATTGCTATAGAAATTGAGAAAATGACTCCTAGTAGGCCATTAACACATGATTTATTCAAATCAATGGCTGATACTTTTCATATCAATATCCAGGAAATTATCATCTACAACCTGGTTGATGGTGTTTTTTATGCAAAGTTAATTTGCAGCGATGGTAAAAACACACATGAAGTTGACGCCAGGACATCTGATGCTATTGCTTTGGCGGTTCGGTTTAATGCCATGATTTATACCTACGAATTTATTTTGGCTTCTGCTGGAATCGTAATAGAAGGGAATGATTTTCTTTTTCTCGAAAATATGGATTCTATTGCAAAAGAGCCTGAAGCGGATAGTTTGCCTACCTCAACCCAACAACAAGGTTTCGGTGATTTAACATTAGAAGAACTTCAACAAAAATTACAGGAAGCTATTGCCGATGAAGCCTATGAAAAGGCTGCAAGGTTAAGAGATGAATTGAATAAACGTGGAATATCTTAGTGCTGCTACACATAAAAATGTTTATCTAATCGAAATTTGTCTAGATTTTTTCTCAAATCCTTTCTATAAAAAGCTAAATTCTAAAATGAACCAGATTGTTTAAAATAATTTAGGTTCATTTTGGATTATCATTCAAAATAGTTCTATATTCAGCTTTTACTTTCAATAATCAAACTAAACTATTATTATGAATGTTAAGTTTCGCTTAACTATAATGAGTTTCATGCAATTCTTTGTATGGGCTGCCTGGTTAATTACGATTGCAAATTATTGGTTCGGAACCAAACAATGGGATGGTGCAGATTTTGGGGTAATTTTCTCTACCATGGGTATTGCATCGCTATTTATGCCAACCATAACCGGTATTCTTGCTGATAAATGGATCAATGCAGAAAAGTTATATGCTATTTTACATATCCTTTACGCAGCCACCATGTTCTATCTGCCTCAAGTAGAAGATCCGCATACTTTCTTTTGGGTAATATTGGTGTCTATGTGTTTTTATATGCCAACCATTGCATTAAGTAACTCAATTAGCTACACAACTTTAAAAAACGGCAACTTCGATGTGGTAAAAAACTTTCCACCCATCCGTGTATGGGGAACAGTTGGTTTTATTGCCGCCATGTGGCTTACCAATTTAACCGGGAATAAAGCAAGTGCAAATCAATTTTACATTGCTGGTATAAGCGCTTTATTTTTAGGTATATACTCTTTCACTTTACCTGCCTGTAAACCTTTAAATTTAATTAGTGAGAAAAAAACATTCGCACAAAAACTAGGGTTAGAATCATTCAAGCTGTTTGCTGATTATAAAATGGCCTTGTTTTTCATCTTCTCTATGTTTTTAGGGGCTGCATTGCAATTAACCAATGCTTATGGTGATGTTTTTCTGGATGAATTTAAATTATTCCCTGTATTTGCCGAATCTTTTGTAATCAGATATTCTACTATCATTTTATCCATCTCTCAAATATCAGAAACACTATTTATTCTTGCTATTCCATTCTTTTTGAAAAGATTTGGGATTAAATGGGTAATTGCAATTGCCATGTTTGCCTGGGTATTACGTTTCGGCTTATTTGCCTTTGGCGATCCTTCTACCAATTTATGGATGATCATCACCTCTTGTATTGTATACGGTATGGCATTCGATTTCTTTAATATTTCGGGATCACTGTTCGTTGAAACTTCAACTACACCAAAAACACGTTCATCTGCTCAAGGTTTATTTATGATGATGACTAACGGTTTCGGAGCTGTGTTCGGAAGTTTAGTATCAGGTTGGATGATCAATAAATACTTTACTACCTATTACAGCAGTATTGATTCCTTATCTAAATATGTAAAGAGTGAAGCAGACAATAAACATCTGCTTCAATTTTTGAAAAACAAAGGAATCAGTGTATTAGAGAACGGAAATTTAAGCAGGGCATTAGATGTGAAAGACTGGCACAACATCTGGTTATCTTTCACCATTTATGTACTGGTTATTGCGATAGTTTTTGTAGTCATATTTAAACACAAACATACCCGAGCAGAAGTAGAAGCCATTAACCATTTATAATTTCGATTTGTCCCATGTCAGCTGGTAAGTATAGAAAAGAACACAATTGCCTAAACTGTGGCGCTCATGTAGAAAAACATTACTGTAGCGATTGCGGTCAACCAAATTTAGAGTTAAAAGAAAGTTTCTGGGCTTTTATCAGTCACAGTATTGCGCATTACTTTCATTTCGACAATAAATTCTTCCAAACCCTCTCTCCTCTTTTAACAAGGCCCGGTCAGGTTACGCTTGATTATTTAGCTGGCAAAAGAGCCAGGTATATTAATCCGGTGAGTATGTACATCTTCGTATCCATCGTATATTTTTTGGTTGTGTATTCACCAAAACATGTTGAAAAAGATACTCATGACTCAACTAAGACCGAAAAACGAAGAGATGAAAGTATTACCGACAGTGTAAATAAGGCGCTGAAGCTTCCGGGAGTACCTAAAGCTATTGCAAGTAGAACTGCAAAATCGCTTAATAAAGTAATAAAAACAAAAGATTTTAAAAGACTTAGTTTTTCAGATCAAGAAGCAGAACTAAAAAGGCTTGAGGTAGAAAATGCCTCACTTAAATCAGATTCAATTAATGATCTTATTGAAGATTTTAGTGAAATCCATACTGAAAGAAACGATAGTACCTATGCTGCTTACCTGTTGAGACAAAAGAAATTACCACTTATTGATCGGGATAATTGGTATGAGCGGATGATTAAAAAAAGAGCGATCAATATTGGTAAAAATTCTGAAGTAATTCAAGAAACGCTAGAGCATAACCGACCAAAACAATACTTTTTGTTGATGCCTTTATTGGCGCTTTTTATTATGTGGAATTTTAGGAAAAATCATATTTATTATTTAAATCATTTGATTTTTGCCATCCACGGAATGACTGCCTATTTTATAGTGCAAATTTTTACCAACCCATTAATTAAGCATGTTTTTGGTAAGGGAAGCATTATTAGCACTGTTATTGAACTAGGAGTTGTTGTTTGGATCTGTTGGTATATGTATAATGCTTTAAAAGTATTTTATCAAAGGAAACCCTGGAGTATAGTTTTTAAAATGTTCTGGATTTTTGTGATGTATTGGATAGCATTTAATGTATCTGAAGTGGTGATGGTTAATTTAATTTATTATGTAGCTACTTAGAGCGCAACGTCATGCTGAACTTGTTTCAGCATCTTTCTTGCAAGAGATAGACCCTGAAATGAATTCAGGGTGACGACTGTTAAGGGAATACCCCGAATAAAAAAACCACCCGATATTATCGAGTGGTTTTTTTATGCTTAATGAAATTATTTTCTGTCTTTCAACTCAACAAATTCTCTATCGGTTTCACCAACATAAATCTGACGTGGACGGCCGATCGGTTCTTTGTTTTCGTGCATTTCTTTCCATTGAGCTATCCATCCTGGTAAGCGGCCTAAAGCGAATAGAACTGTAAACATTTCAGAAGGGAAACCTAATGCACGGTAAATAATACCTGAATAGAAATCAACATTTGGATATAACTTACGGTCTATGAAGTATTGATCAGTTAAAGCTGCTTCTTCTAACTTTTTGGCAATTTCTAAAATCGGGTCATCAATACCTAAATTTTCCAAGATATCATCGCATGCTTTTTTAATGATTTTAGCCCTTGGATCGAAGTTTTTATAAACCCTGTGCCCAAAGCCCATCATACGGAATGGATCGTTTTTGTCTTTCGCTTTTGCAATCCACTTCTCTGTATCACCACCATCAGCTTTAATTAGTTCCAGCATATCGATTACAGCCTGGTTAGCACCACCATGAAGTGGACCCCAAAGCGCTGCAATACCAGCAGCAATTGAAGCATATAAATTACAATCAGACGAACCCACAATACGAACGGTAGATGCTGAACAGTTTTGCTCGTGATCTGCATGCAGAATAAGTAATTTATTCATGGCATTAACCACAATCGGATTTACATCATAATCTTCTGTACGTTGTCCAAATGTCATCCAAAGGAAATTGGTTACATAATCGTATTTATTTTTTGGATAAATAAGTGGATGACCTAATGATTTTTTATAAACGAAAGAAACAATGGTTGGGAATTTAGCCAAAAGTTTGATAATGGTTAAATCTTGTTCTTCTGCGGTTTGATTTGGTTTTAAACACTCAGGATAGAATGTAGACAATGAGAAGATCAGGGAACCTAATTGACCCATTGGATGAGATCTTGATGGGTAGCCATCAAAAAATTTCTTCATGTCTTCATGGATCAAAGTATGTTTGCTTATGTCAGCCTGTAGATCTTCAAGTTGTTTTTGTGTTGGCAGATCTCCATAAATGATCAGGTAAATAACCTCTAAAAAACTCGATTTTGCGGCAAGCTCCTCGATCGAATAACCTCTATATTTTAAAATGCCTTTTTCACCATCTAAAAAAGTGATTTTACTCTTTGTAGAACCCGTATTTTTAAAACCAGTATCCAAAGTAACAAAACCTGTTAGATCTCTTAATTTTGAAATATCAATGGCCTTTTCATCTTCTGTTCCTGTAATTACTGGCAATTCTACTGTCTTACCATCAACTTTGATCTCTGCAATATCTGACATATTATTGTATTGTGTTTATAGCTTTCTAAATTATATAAAATTAATATACATGCATAACAAATCTGTTAAATTAATATGAATAATTAGTCAAAATGACGTAACAATCATGCTTAATTAGACCAGATTTCGCATCTTATTTTGCTTTAATCTCTTCAGCAACTCTACCGCATTCTAACATTTCGTTACCGTAATAAGGGTTTCGAATTTCCTTTTCGATTGATAACCAGTCACCTCCGTCTCCTTTATTTGCCATTGGACAATGCTGAACATAAATTGTGCCTTTTTCTATTTCCGCATTCTTTAATAATGCAATTAAATCAGCACTTAAAACCGTGAAATCTTTTCTTTGCGAAACGAGATTATTACTTCCCGCGATTTTGCCTGCAACAGCTGCAGTTGGCTCACAACCTTTATAAGCAGCTAAACTCGTTTGTAGCTGTGCTGCAGATTTTTGTGCATCTGCTGAATCTGATTTTACCAGTGCGTTTTTTAAATCTACATATTGATTAAAGATTTCAGATTTCTGCCTGTCTTTTATAGAAACCTCATTTTTAACCGATGCCGAATCTGTTTTTGTTGAATCTTTAGTTTCTGTAGATTTTTTTTCAGCCTGGTTACAGGCCATTAAAGCGGTAAGTATTACTAATCCGAATATTCTTTTCATTGTATTTGGTTTTCGGCTCAAAATAGCAATTAAAATGGTAAATAAATAAAAAAGTCCCGATTTTCATCGAGACTTTAAATTAAATGATGTTCTAATTATAATTTGAAATTATATCCTAATCTCAGGTTAAATTGACCGGTTTTCATGAAATAGAGATCAGAAGCACTATTGTTTACATAACCTTCGTATTTTATGCCAAGATCTAAACCATTTTTCCACTCATAGCCTAAACCGCCTGTATAAATAAAGTTCATGTTAGCACCATCTTTTATAGCCAAACCCGAACCTAATTCAGTACTTAAATACATTCTCTCGATCGGAAATACTCTAACACCTCCTAATAAAGGGATAAATTCGAATTTAAGCGGACTTCCTTTCCATTTTAATCTGGTATAACCACCTGAGGCAGTAACGGCCACGTAAGGGCTTAAATCATATTGAAGTCTTACATCTGCACCATAACCATAATCCATTTCAGACTTGTCTGGAAATAATCCACCGTTTACGCCTACGCCGATTTTAAAAGCCATACCGCTTCCCGATGTCATTGGTTCAGTAGACCCCATAGTTTGTGCCTTTAGATTTGAAGTGGTTAAAATTGCAAGGGCTGTTAATGTCGTTGCAAAAAGTTTAGTAACTGTTTTCATTTTGGATATTTTAAGTTATTAATTAAGGGTTTAGTTTATATACGTTAAAATATCTATGGTGGATTTTTAAATTTTCATTTTTTTCAGAATGTTATGAAATAAAAAAGCCCCCTAAAAAAGGAGGCTTTAATAGTGTTTGTGATTAAGCTTATAGGCTAAATCCGTAAGCTAAACGTAGGCCAACATAACCAGTGCTGCTACCATCTCTAGCTAAGCCTTCGTATTTTACGCCTAAATCTAAACCGTTACTCCATGCATAACCCAGAGCTGGTGAATACACAAATGATGTTCCGCTACCTTCGTTTGTACCGAAACCAGCACCAAGCTCTGCTAAACCATACATACCAGAACCTGATTCATTAAAGAAATATTTAACGCCGGCTTTAACAGGAATGTAGCCGAAATCAGGAGCATCTATACCTGAATTGCCAATTTCTTTACCTAAGAAACGGGTATAACCAGCAGTAACGGGAATCGATAATTGTTTATCGATGTCAAATTGATAACGTAAATCTGCACCAAGCGCTACACTGTATGCATCACTTGTTGGTATACCACCAAAAATACCGATTCCTAATTTTTGAGAAGATTGCGCGTTAGCATTTGTAGTAAAGAATAAAGCCACGACAGCTGCTGAAGTAGCAATGATTTTAGTAATTGTTTTCATTTAAGATATTGTTTTTGAGTTAAACTAATATGCTGCAACAAATACAAAGGTTGTGCCAAAAGGGCTTTTCTAATACCATTTAGGCCATAAACCAACATTAAGATGACCAATAGAAGTTAATTTTCGCGAAGTAAAACTTTTTCAATTGCCAACTGTTGTAAGAGGTTTGTGGGTGCTGATGCATCGAGCCAAATAATCTCAATATTGTCCTTTTCCATTTTCCTGAAAAAGGTATTTTGCCGTTTAGCATATTGGCAAATGGCGATGCCAAGTTTCAGTTTCAGCTCATCGAATGTAAATAACCCATCTAGATAATTGACGATAAATTTATATTCCAGGCCATAAAAAATCAATGTTTCCTTACTAATGCCTTCTTTAAGCAATTGTGCTATTTCCTCAATTAAGCCTGCTTTAAACCTTTCGTTCAGTCTCGTCAAAATTTTAGCTCTGGTTACTTCTACTTCATTCTTCAATCCAAAAATAATGGGTTTAATTTCGGGCCGCTCTACAGTTTCCAGCTGGTTATGTTTCAAATATTCTGCTATTTCTAATGCACGGATCAATCTCTTCTTTGAGGATAAATCAACATGATCAATATTCTGGCTATTATCACTTTGCAATTTTGAAATTAACGCTTCTTTCGATAATAAATTTAGTTGATCTCTTAATTTTTGATTTACGGGAATGGCAGTAAAAGTTTGATTTTGCAAAAGGCTATGGATATACATTCCTGTTCCGCCACAGAGAATAGGAATTTTGTTTTTTTTTGTTATGGTTTCAAAAGCCTCGTAGAAGTCGTTTTTAAAAGCATCTACATGATAACGTTCGCCAGGTGCTAAAATATCGATTAAATGATAAGGAATTGTTTTACCGTTAATGTGATATTCCTGCAAATCTTTCCCAGTACCAATATCCATCCGTTTAAAAATCTGACGACTATCGGCACTAATAATTTCGCCATTAAACGCATCAGCAACGCTTACAGCAAGTTTCGTTTTGCCAGAAGCTGTTGCCCCTAAAATGATGATGAGATTATGCTGATCCATTAAAACTTAAGAATAAACTTTAAACTTCCTGTATTAAATACCTCCTGTGCAAAAAACTTATGATCTTTATTGAGCTGACGATTTAGATTTTTATCCAGAATATAAGTTTGCGGCTCCAAAATTGCGGTTTGCTTAAAACCTAATTTGATATAGGCCTCTCCTGCCGACCAGTCGCGATCTGCATAAGTCATCAGGTCATTAGGTTTATGTATTTCAACGAAAAAAGCAATCAACTTGCTAAGCCCTCCAGTAATAGAATAGCCAGCTTTAACGGCAAACCTGATCAATTCTGCCGATCTATAATTTTCGGTATGGTTCATTTTGCGTAGTGCCGAAAAAGTAGCAACCGCTACAAGCGCCTCTTTTTCAAATAAACCAATTTTATATCGGCTGCTTACTGAGCCCTGCAAGTGATTTTCAATTAAAAATGAATCGGCAACGGGTTTAGTAATTTTGAATACTTTGGTTTTTCTACCGTGGATACGGATATTTTTTCCAAGCAAAGATTTAATTCTCGCTAAAACCTGATCCGGTTTTGATTGCCACAGATCTTCCCAGAGATGAATGAGTTTAATACCTTCCTGACGATATTTTTCCTGTAGCCCAATGAGGTGTTGTGAGGTAAATTTATTGTTTAAACTTACGAGATGAATAATCAATTGAGGATCAATCCGTAATAATTGAAAGTCATGCGCTATAAAAAAAAAGCACCCAATTTTGTTATTAGCAAGGGCTAAGCTTAATTGATGATGCCAGTTAACGTCAAAAGTTAAATTATTCAATCAGTAGAAGGTTTTTTAGAAAAATTATCTACTGCAAATTTAACCATCAGATTGTTAAATCCATTCTTTTTCTTTAAAGTTAGTATGGATAATTTCTACCAGAGTTTCTACTTCTTTTAATTTGGAATCATCGAGTGCTGAAATTGTCAATCCTGCTTTGCTTTTGCCAAAATCGCTTAAATTATGATTTGTAGTGGAAAATTCATCTGTATTGATTTTAACTTCTACAGCATTTCCATTGATATAGACACCTGTAAAAAAGCGTTCAGTCACTTTTTCGCCTTTTAATTCAATGTTTTTTTCACTATAAAGGTCATACCCGTTTTCCGAATTTTCGTGTACCGTATATCCGCGGGTGGCATAGGGCTGTATTCCGGCTCTAATGGTCTGGAAAATTTCAACAAGATCAGTTTTCATAATTGTATTTGATTTTAGAATTAAACACCATAGTACAATTATTGTTTAGTTTTTATTCCTCAAGCCACCAGTTTTCTGTCGGTAAATATTGATTTAAAATTATTGTTTCTCCCAATCTTGGGGTAACCAAAGGAAGCTGCTTTGCTGATGCAGCTAAAACCACTCTTTTAATGGGCTCGTTCCAGGGATGCATGGCTAAGCTAAATTTGCCCCAATGCACCGGCATTAAAACTTTTGCTTTTAAATCGATAGTGGCCTGCACAGTTTCTTCAGGAAACATATGGATGTACGGCCAATAGGCATTGTATTGTCCACATTCGAGCAAAGCTAAATCGAAAGGGCCAAACTCCTCGCCTATTTTGGCGAAGTGTGTATCATAGCCAGAATCGCCTCCCAAAAATAGTTGGTAGTTTTCAGTTTTCAATACAAAGGCCGACCAAAGCGTTTGATTTCTTTTAAATTTTCTTCCGGTAAAATGCCTTGCCGGAACTGCTGTTAACCTCAGGCTATTAAATAATGTTAGCGATTCGTTCCAGCACAATTCATTGATCTTATCAGCTTTAATTCCCCATTTTTCTAAATGTTCTCCTACTCCCAGCGAAGTAACTATGGTTTTAACTTGTGGTGCAATTTTTAAAATGCTATTATAATCCAGGTGATCGTAATGATCGTGTGTGATGAGCAGGATATCGATATTTTTAAATTCTTCTGCTTTTACAACGTCTGTACCTAAAAAAGCCTTACTCCCAATAAATGAAAATGGAGATGGGGTTTTGCTAAAAACTGGATCAACCAGAATTCTTAAACCGTCTATTTTGATTAGGTAAGATGAATGCCCAAACCAGGTAATTTCAGGAGCATCGCCTTTAGGACTACCGTTTAGGTTAGGTGCAATATAAGGAAGTGCTTTATCTGGAGCTTTATTAGGGTGTTTTTCGAAAAGGAATGCGTTTAAAACCTTAAAAAAGCTTACACCTTCAGGCTGCATTGGGGTAAAGGATAGGTTTTGCAATGCACCTTCCTTATAATTGGGCAATTGGTAGATTTTCGCTAACCTTTGATTTTTTGGTAAACGGCCAAAAACCGGAAGATTGATGATTACAAAAAATGCAATCGCCATAACTAATATGATATATAATGTGATCATTTCAATTAAAATAAAAAACCAAAGTAGGAATATGCTTTTAAAAAAATCAGATCACAGCTATATATGACGTATGGATTACTTCAGTGAAAGAAAAAAAGTCCTTCTATAATTGAAGGACTTTTAATTGTGAGTGGTAGCGCGTTATTTTAATAGCCACATGGTTTGATTTACATCGTCGCTACCGCCATACTGACTTGCAACTGCAAGAGATAGATTAGCCGAATTGTAACTCAGTTCATTTGATGGGTATAGCCACCTTAAAGGAAAGTTTGTTGAGGGTGAGTTTAGGTTTGTTGAAGCATTAAGCTTAAATACCGGATATCCTGTCCTCCTGTTCTCAAACCATCCCTGGTATTTATTTCCCTGTAAAAAACTAGCTAAATATTTTTGCGTAATTACTTGTGCAATCTGCTGCTCACTACTACCTGTTAGTACAACGCTGGCTGGGAAGGCATCAATATACGCGGCATCCATTTTCATGTTATGATGATAGTCGGAAAGATCAGGCGTGTACTGTGCAATAAACTTCATAGAATTAGTAATCCCGTTTGCATAATAAGTTTGTGCTGTAGTACCTGTTATCCAGCCACGTATAGTTGCTTCTGCCAGAATAAACTGCAGGTCCCAATAATTAAAAACACCCACAGGTTCAGCATTTACAAGATTTACATACCTGATATTGATATCGGTATAATCTTTATTTACCCTTCTGGTCTGCAAGCTCGAAAACGAATCTGAAGGCTCTATACTTGGATAAGCGGAAATGTCAGACTGTGAAACACCAGCAGTAATTTTAACAGGTGATGGTTTGGCATAATAAAACAGTCTCTTATCATTTGTTGCCTTTAATGGTTCTAACAATACATTGGTCAACATGGTATAATTAGATTTCACAAAAGAATTGCCAGATCCGGCTGGGACATCGCTCCAAGGATAATTTTGACCAGCTGTAGCATTGTAAGCAAGTGCAAAATTATCCTTATAATCTCTCATTAATGGACGGTTGCTTACAATATCCTTAAAGCGTTCAATTACCTTTAGATCGGCATCGCCTGTTTTTTTGTAGAGGTTGATGAGTACATGTAGCTCAAAACTATTGACCAATCTTCTCCATTTATCGGTATTGCCTGCAAAAATCGGATCGCCTTCGAAATTTGAACCTGCTGCGAATAAGGTATTGGCTAGATCTAATTCGTTTAATATGCCAAGAAAGACTGTTTTTTGAGTGTCATACTTGGGCTGTAATATCGCATCCGATTCTCCTTTTACAGCTTCGGTATATGGAACATCTCCTACTTGCATGGTTGTCATAAAGAACTGCCATGCCCTAATGAAATGTCCTAAGGCCCGATAAGATTTTTTAAGTCCTTCATCAGTTGCATAATTTTCCATCGGAGCAACATTACGCAATAAGGCTATTCTATTAAAATCGGTACGGCTTATTTTGTTGTACTGAAAGTTTTCCTGGCCTTCTCCCCAAGTTAAATATTTAGACAGTAGAAATGGTTGCATAAAAGATTTGGTGCTGCTGATATCGCTCCTGGTGATATTTAAAATCATACTTGTAGCCAGCATAGCCGAATTTACCTGGGTAGTTGCATTCGGATTGGTATTAATGGCCTCAAACTTTTTACAGCCATTGCTTATCATTACAAATACAGGTAGTAATAAGGTATATTTAAAAAAATTACTTTTCATAAAATGCGCTTTAAAAACAATAAATAATTAGAAACCTACTTTAATGTTAAAACCTACCATTCTCATTGATGGTGAGTTCAGGTTTTCTGTATCTACATCAGGATCGGAATATTTGAAATTCGTCCACATAAATAGGTTCTGGCCTGTTAAAGAAAATGATGCGCTCTTTAACCCTAATTTAGTCGCCGTTTTTGATGTCAAACGATAACCAAGCGAAATTTCACGCAGCTTGATAAATGATTCATTCTGGACTCTGTTATCACCACCTCTGTACCATTGTGCGTAATCCTGATAACCTATTGGTACATCATTTATTGCATACTTACGGGTATCGCTGGTAATCTGTCCGTATCTATCGTAGGTAACACTACCTGATATCACTTTAACGCCTTGCCCTACATAATCATTCTTACCGAGTACAACTTGGTTATAGCGATATATGTTATCTGTTTCAGGCGCGGTGCCAGAATCGAACATCTTATCATAAATATAATTGTACATCAATCCACCGATTCGTCCATCGATGTTCAGTCCTAGTGACCAGTTTTTGTAGTTAAAATTATTGATAAAGCCAAAGCTGAAATCGGGATCGCCATAGCCTAATTTTTTAACATAATCGCTCCATACAGGATAACCACTTTCGTGAATTACATTACCTTCAGGATCTTTTACCCAATAGTTATCGGTATAAGTATCCAATCTTTCGCCTTTTTTTACCCACAAATTATCGGCAGAATATACAGGATCCAGATTTACATAATAGCGATGCTGATTAGACCAATTGATGGTTGAATACCATTCGAAATTTTTGTTTCGGATTACAGAACCGTCAACTGTAATTTCAAGTCCCCTTCTTTCGTAAGTTTCTTGCGTATTCACTAAAGTAGATGTGAAACCAGATGAAGCAGGAATAGCTGTACTCACCTGTTGGTCATAGTAATATTTATTAAAATAGGCTACATCAAAATGCAGTCTTTTTTTGAATAGATAACCTGCAGCTCCAATTTCGTATGTTCTCTGAGAACTAGGAAGCAAGCTATTGCCTAACAATGATGCGGGATAGCTCGCTGAGTTTAAAGTATTCCAGGCAGCGGTAGTTGTACTGTAAGTTCTGTTGTTTGCGTATACTCCCAGAGCCGTTTTAAATACTGCCCAAGATCCACGGATTTTGAACATATCAATTACCTTTGGAAGTTTAACGAGCTCAGATACAACTATACTCGAACCAATTGAAGGGTAGAAATAAGAACGCGATTCTTTTGGTTGTGCGGAGTTCCAGTCATTTCTTCCTGTAAAATCAATAAAAATAGCATCATTATAACCAACTGACGCTCTTCCATATAAACTATTGATTTGTCTGGTACCATAAGTTTGAGAAACAGTTGGTGGTTCGACAGAACCTGCCAGAGAATAGAAGGTTGGCGAAATTAATCCATTTTTTGTTGTTCCTTTTAAACTTTCATCGATATAATAGTAAACTGTTCCTCCTGCCAAGGCATCTATAGAAAACTTGTTCAGTTTCTTTTTATAGCTTAGAATCACATCATCGTTTGTGCTGAATCCTTTTGAATCATCAATGGAATACATTCCCTTGGCGTCCCATCCACTCCCGTTTACTGCGCCTCCACGGGTAGAGAAAATATTTGCTGTGGGATTACGGAAAGTTGTTTTGTTATTATAGTTATCATAACCTAAACGCACCAATAAATTGAAATCGTTGCTAATTTGATAAGTTGCGGTAACATTGGCGTTCATGGTATTGGTTTGGATTCCATTTAACTTTTCGTAAGCAATTAAATATGGGTTATCATACCAGTTGGTGTATATCCAGTTTTGTGTTTTATTGGGCACCTTCCAATAATCCTGGTAGTCGCGGATATCATATTCGGTTCCTGTCCACATCACCAATTGATACAGATAACCTTGGTTGTTGTAACCACCTCCCCAAACCTGATCGGCCCAACGACGGCTTATACCCATATGGCCTTCGAGTTTAAATTTATCACTCAATTTCATTTCGCCAGACATGGTTAAGTTTACCATATTTAGGTTTTGATTTGGAAACTGGCCCTTATTATAGATATCATTCAGACCAATCCTGAAACTTCCATTTTCGCCAGATTGGGCAATGCTTAGGTTATTGTTTAAAATAAGGCCATTTGACATGAAATTCTTTAAATTGTCTTTCCCTTTCGATTCCAAAAGCATGTTATCTTCAAACTGTTTGGTAACCGGGTTCCAATCCCTGGCCCTTATACCTGCATCCAACTTTGGCCCCCAAACATAATCGTTATCGATTACGCCATTTTGACCACGACCGTAAGCGCTTTGCACTTCCGGGATAGCGAGAAAACCCAGCGAAGTCATGGTGTTGCTATTCACATCAATAGAAAGCCCCTTGCCGGCTGCACCTTTTTTTGTTGTAATTAAAAGTACCCCACCAGATGCTCTTGAACCATATAGTGCCGATGCTGTTGGTCCTTTAAGTATATCCATACTTTCAATATCATCGGTAGGAATATCTCTCAATGACAAGTTACCGTAAGGTACCCCGTCTATAACTAATAAAGCATTTTCACCACGTAGTTCGATGGTTGGTCGGGCGTTAAACTCTGTTGAATTTTTAATGACCAAACCAGAAACCCTGCCGGTTAGTGAGGTAGCCACATCTACGCCTTTAACAGTTTGTAAATCTTTACCGGCCACTTTTTGAACTGCATAACCTAACGATTTTTCTGATCGCTTAATGCCAAGTGCAGTAACTACTACATCAGTTAACTCTGTTGATGCAGGTTGTAAAATAATCGTGTAATTTTTACTATCGTTTATATTAATTTCCCTTGAAATGTAGCCAATATAGGATATAACTAATGTTGAGCCTGCTGATGCGGTTAAAGAGAATGCACCATTCGCATCAGTTGTAGCACCTATTTTAGTTCCTTTAACCAAAATACTCGCTCCAACAATTGGTTGTCCAGTTTCATCGGTTACTTTTCCGCTGATGGTTTCGAATATTGACTTATATATAGGTTCAATGGTCTTTTTGCGCAATACGATTGTTTTATCAAAAATCTTATAACTCAGTGGTTGATTTTTAAAACAAAGGTCCAATACCTGGTCAATAGGTGTGTTTTTTACATCAATACTTATTTTCTGAATATTTTGAAGCTCTAAATTATCGTACAGAAAAACATATGCGCTCTGTTTCTCTATCGATTTAAATATCACATCTATTGGAACATTTCTTTGTTTCAACGTAATGTTCTGGCTGTAAACACCGGCGCTTACTTGACAGAGGCTTACTAATAACAATATTGCGGTTAGCTTCATCACCAATATTAATTGTGCAGGTTTACACCGTGTCTTAAATACGGTGTTAAAGAATGTAATAAAATTCATGATTGAATTTGGGGTTTAAAACATTATAGCTTAGATAACTTATTGTGTTCCTGTTGCAGATTCATCTGCACAGAAAAATTTATCTCTAAAACGATGGCAGAAAATGGTACGAACACTTCTGCGCATTTGTTCAGAGAAAATTAACTCGAATGGTCTTTTCTTTGTGTATTATATCCTCATATATTTTGGTTTGTTTAGTTATTTATTTGGTTTTGTTGTTTATTTTTGGTTTACAATAATCTGGTTGTTTTCTACTCTGCAATGGATACCTGTATAAGCGAGCATTTCGATCAGTTTTGATACACTTACGTTTCGAGGTATTTTTCCCGTATACTCTTTGGTTGGTATAGTACCGCTATAACTGACTTTGGTATCATACCAGCGCGAAACCAGGCGCATTACGGATTTGAGATCGGCCTTTTCAAACTGAAAATAACCGTTTTTCCATGCAATTATTGCTTCAAGATCTTCTATTTTCTCGATTTTAATCCCTTCAGTTTTTTCTTTGATAATTGCCTGTTGCCCAGGCGTTAAACGTGTTGTTTGTTTACCACTTTTAATTTCAACACTACCCTCTAGCAATGTAGTGCGCTGATACTCTTCATCGTCATAGGCATTTATATTAAAATGTGTACCCAAAACCTTTATTTCTGATTTATTAGTACTTACAATGAAAGGCTTGGCCTTATTTTTAGCTACTTCAAAATAAACCTCTCCAGTTACATCTACTCTTCGATCACTACCTGTAAAAGCTGTTGGAAATTTAATAGAAGAGCCCGCATTCAACCATACTTCTGTTCCGTCAACCAAAACCAGGTGATATTGGCCGCCACGCGGGGTTATTACGGTATTAATAGCTGTAGATTTAGGGTTTGTGTTTCCTGCAAAACGATAAATCAATTCTCCGCTCTTGGTTTTAACTACTTTAACACCAGGCTGATCTGCGATCTGACCATCCGAAGCTTTATTTAGAATGATCTGCGATCCGTCGGCTAATAACAGCACGGCATTATTTCCACCCGGAATTATTTTAGTCTTTTTTTGTTCAGAAGATGTTACCAAAAGATCACGTCCTGTTTGTTTTAAATAGACATAGACGCCTGCAAGTAAAACCATGATAATAATGGCAGCTTTGAAAAATAAACTATAAAATAATTTAATTTTCTTCGGCTCTCGCTGAACCTTATTATGATCAATTCTTGATGTAGTATTCTGGAAAATCTGCTTTTTGACCTTTTCTTCACTAAATTGATTTTCAGTAAACTCTGCACCATTTATGCGCTCATACCATTGCTCCACTATCATTTTTTCATCTGATGTAGCGGTTTGATTATTATACTTTTCTATTAAATATTTAATATCGTCGGTATTCAAAATAGTTGCTTTTATAGATTTATACGGTTACGCTACAAAAAGTACCATACGGTTTTTTATTTTTTTTAATTATTTTTTGGAAACACCTTTTTATTGCATAGCGCATCAATTTGCGCCTGGTACAAGAAAATGTACTATAAATGTTTAGCAAAAAACAATGCCAGTAAGGCCAAAGAAGAATCGTAATTTTTAATCTTTGTACGTAAACGTTGATAAGCCATTTGGAGCTGGTTTTTTACCGTTTGTTCAGATAATGACAAATCTTCAGCTATTTGCTTAATAGAGAGGTCATCTTCTTTTTTAAGCATATAAATTTCTTTCATCCGGATTGGCATCCGAGCTACTTCGATATCGATAATTGCTTTCAGTTCTTTCTCGAGGAGCGAGTTTTGGGAATGTACATCGGATGGGCTTGCACTTGATGTTACACTTATGGCATACCTTAAGCGAACCTCATCTTTTTCGTAAAGTTTTAAGATTTTGTTACGGAGAATGGCAAAAAGATAAGCCAATACACTACGCTCGGCATCTAAAAGCTCTATTTTATCCCAAAGACTAACAAATACATCCTGCACAAGGTCTTGTGCAAGATCATTGCAGTGGACCTTTTTGTAAGCCTGTTTATAAAGTGCATTCCAATAAGCATCGAACACCAGGCCAAATGCCTTTGCTTTATTCAATTTTACAATAAGAAAAAAATTACTTTCTAATTCTTCGTACATATGCACAATTAGGGGAATGACTATTAGGTTTTAAAGAATGCCAAAGAAAGAACTTCCTTTATTAACCTCATGTTAAATTTAATAAAATATTAATATCATTTATATAAAGTGAAAATCCGCTACAGGCTAAGGGGGATTTTTTAGAATAAAAATTTTTATTTGTTTGGCTAAATATCCACTACATGTTTAGCCTTTTCTGTTCGTTGTTTATTTGGTTAAAAATGCAGTAAAATATAAAGTATTTTCAGCTTTTAAGAATAAATAGGATGTTAAAAAATGCGTAAAATTTATACCTTTGAATAAGGGTTAAACATATAGCTTAGATAACTTTTGTGCCTGCTTGCAGGAAAATAACCCAATTTGACGGGGAGTGGTACGAACACTTCTCGTCTTTTTTGTTTAAATACCCCTCTAAATTGAAGGGGTACCATTGCTAATCATTGGGGTGTAATTTATAACTGTATATCAATTTTGTTTTTTAAGGGACTAAAATTGCTTTCTATTTATAATTTTTATATTATTATTTTTCAGAACGTATGGCCTTTAGCTTTTCCGAAAGTATTGATATTTATATAGCGGAGGAAAGAAATGAGAAAAAAAAACAGCGCAAACGTTTGATTAATTTTGTATTATTACATATTGAAGAAATTTAATGTAGTTTAGCACTCAGAATGCAGTCGAAACCAACAACCATCAAAGAAATAGCCAGAATCTTAAACATTTCTCCATCCAGTGTTTCCAGGGGATTGCACGATCATCCAAGCATTGGAGCGGTAACCAGGGAGAAAATTAAGCAGTTGGCGAAGTCTCTAAACTATGAGCCTAATAATGCGGCAATTCTTTTTCAAAAAGGGAAAACATATACCATTGGCGTAATTTTACCTGAGCTATCAGAACACTTTTTCTCTATTGCTATTTCTGCAATTGAAGATGAAGCCATTAAGAAAAACTATACGGTTATTTTTGCGCAGTCGCACGATAATTATGAACAGGAAGTAAAGCTCGTTGAAAAAATGAAAAATCAACGGGTAGATGGTTTATTGGTATCCATCAGTAAAGGCACTTCAAAGTTTGATCATTTCGAGAAACTCAATTCATTCAATATACCTGTCGTATTTTTCGACCGGATACCTCCTTTTAAAAACGTACATTATGTAGCTTGCAGCTTAGAAAGTGCAACAATTAAAGCCGTGAATTATCTTTTAAAAAAAGGACATAGAAGTATTGGGATGATTAATGGGCCAAGTACCTTATATGCAAGTGAGGAACGTAAAGATGGCTATATGCAGGCGATTACTTTTAACCGCTTAAAATTTGATCCATCGTTGGTGGTGAACTGCGATTTAACTGAAGAAGGTACCATCGACGCTGCCAATCAATTTTTAAATCATAAACGTAAACCTACAGCAATTGTAGCCTTTAACGATTATGTAGCACTCTTCCTGATTAAATATTTCAAAAAACTGAATGTAATTAATGATTTTGACATCGTGAGTTATGCAAATCTGCCAATTATCAGCTACCTTGATAATTCGCCGGTAGCTTCAGTTGAACAATACCCATATTTACAAGGACAAAAAGCAGCTAATATTCTGTTAGATCTTATTCATAGCCCTAATTCTGAGAACCAGGCTTACTACAACACCATTGTAGAGTCTGATTTGATTGTAAACGAGGTAAAAGAATAAACAAACGTTTGCGCTAAATTTCTAGCTTTTGTTTAAACTTCCCGGTAAAACACTGTACTGTTTTTTAAAAGCGGTGATAAAATGTTGTGCATTTTTATAACCTACAAGAAAAGCAACTTCATTAACCATTTTCTTTTCCTTGGATAGAAAATAATACGCCTTTTCCATCCTGATTTTATATAAATAGCCAAACACTGTATAACCGGTTAGTTCTTTAAATCCTCTTTTAAGTTTATAGTCATTAATCCCAGCCTTACGCGAAAGTTCCATTAATGAATTAGGCCTTTGTAAATCATGTTCAACCAATTGTTTGGCCAACAGAATCTTTTCTATATCTTCCTTTTTTAAAACGTGTGTTTGTTTCTCTTGTTTTTGATTAAAATAAGCAATAACCAACTCAAATATCCTGGCTTCAAGGAACAGACGTTTTACTCGACCCTCGTGTTTAGGATAAATAATTTGATGCAGTATCAAGCCGATTTCCGGGCTGATGGACTTTTGGATGCCGGTTTTAATATCGTTACCGGGTTTTCCTCCTGTTACCTGCCTAAAATAATCTTCTGTGAGCTGTATATAAAGGTATCTGGTTTTCTCTATTATATTAAATTTGATCGAATTAACGCTGACAGCATTAAAGTCTTGCTCGTTTTTAGCCAATGATAATAAATTATCGTGCTGATGATTATAATAATAGTTAATCGCACCGCTCAGACAAAATAAAAAACCGATATGTTGCTGAGAAGATTCAAAGCAAAAATTCTCTTGCTGATTCGGATGGATCTCAATAATGCCAATGTGGATCCCTCTAAACCACATTTCTTTTATTTGGTACTTTACATCGTCCTCATCTAATGTTACAACAGCCTCATCTATGTCGTTTATGCTTTCAAAATTATCAGGATAAGTATTGTTATAAATGATATTTCCATTAGGATAGCCTGAGAGTTTAATTATCATCTGTATAAATTATTAATGTATTGCTTATTATTCAATGGCATTTATTTTCTAAATGGTGTTCAAGAGAACGCTTCGCTTAGTTAATGAGCTCGCAAAAGCTCGGTTTTTTTAAGGGTGCTGAAGTGCTCATGCTTTTATTCATCACGTTTAGTGATTTGAAAAATCATGATGGCTCCATATTCATTTAATCCGTTTGGCGGTATTAATTATCCGTTTAACGTTATCTGTTTTTGGTGATTATCTACAAATTTGCACAATTATTTATAATTAGTCTAAATAAATGAAGATATATTTATCAATTGCCTTATCGCTTTGTGGATTTGTTACTGTGGCTCAAGAAATTAAAGTTGATACTACAAAGGCAAATGATTTAAAAGATGTAGTGGTTACGGGACAATATGGACCACAAAGCTTGAGGAACTCGGTATACAATGTAAAAACAATAAGTGCAGATCGGATTAAGCTAAGAGCTGCCACCAATGTGCAGCAGATTTTAAATACCGAACTCGGTTTCCGTTTTAGCAACGATTTAACTTTAGGTACAACCGATGTTTCTTTGATGGGGATGACTGGCCGAAATATTAAAATTTTATTGGATGGTGTACCGATGGTAGACCGATCTGATGCCCGCGAAAGTTTAAACCAAATCGACATTAACACCATTGAAAGGATAGAAATTGTAGAAGGTCCGATGTCTGTTGTGTATGGTACTGATGCGCTGGCTGGAGTAATTAATATCATAACCAAAAATCCCGGAAAGCAATTGTTAAGCGTTAATGCGCGTATACAGGAAGAAAGTGCTGGAAAAGAATATAACCTACTCAATGGTGCAGGCCAGCATAATCAGAATTTAAGTATTAGTTGGCAGCAAAAAGGCTGGAGTGTTTTGCTTGGTGCCTCGCATAACGATTTCGGTGGCTGGAATATGGCTCCGAAAACATCATTTTTAGAAGAGTTTAACAGCTATAAAAATCAATGGAAACCTAAGGAGCAATGGCTTGGAAATACTAAAATCGGGTATAGAAATCAAAACTTTAGTATATGGTACCGCTTAGATGGGCTAAACGAGGATATCGATTCGCGTTTTGGAATAAACCCATCAAGTTTCGAAGGGAAGCTGTCAACCTATACCACCAAACGTTATACGCAACAATTGCAGTCTGAATGGAGGATAAACAATAAATTACAGGTCACAGCTATAGGAGGATATACTGATCTACAACGATCAACCCATACCGTTATCCATAATTTTACAAACAATACTGAACGATTAAGTGACGATAAGGGTGAACAAGATATAGCAAAATTCAACTCAGCTATTTTTAGGGCCACTGCAATTTACGTGTTAAATAAGTCAGTTTCATTTCAGCCTGGTATCGAATACAATAGAGATGCTGCTAGCGGACAGAGAATTAACGGATCACCTGTAATTAATGATTATGCTGCATTTATTTCTGCCGAGATTAGACTTGCTAGTGGAATAAGTGTACGGCCAGGATTGAGGTTTATTAAAAACTCCATTTACGATGCACCTCCTGTAATTCCATCATTAAATACCAAGTTCACTTTAACCAAAGATTTAGATCTTCGATTGGCTTATGCTAAAGGTTTTCGTTCTCCGGCATTGAGGGAATTATATTACGATTTTGTAGATGCCAGTCATAATATTTTAGGTAACCCCCATTTAAAAGCCGAAGAATCGAACAGTTTTAATGGCTCCTTGGCCTGGGCCGGCATACATGAAAAAGATTTGCAGTTCCGTTCTACCCTATCGGGTTTCTACAATTTGTTTAAAAACAGGATTAATTTTGCTCAGTCTCCTACAGATAATTCCATAACCTCACTATTTAATGTAGATAAGTATAAAACGACAGGCGCTACATTAGACAATACATTGATTTATAAAAATATTCAGGCTACACTCGGCGTATCATATATCGGCCGATATAATGATTTAATCGTAAGCAATCCAGACTTGGAGACTCCTGAGTTTGCATGGGCTACGGAAGTAAACTCGAATATAACTTATACACTTCCGAAAATAAATGGGAGTATCAGCCTCTTTTATAAATATACAGGGAGCTTACCAAACTATAAACTTACTGTTGAAAATGATCCTAGCTCAGTAAAACTGACAAAAATTGGCGATTTCCATACCGCAGATTTAATGCTGAACAAAAATCTATTTAAATCTTTAACCATTAATGCAGGTATTAAAAACCTCTTTGATGTTACACAATTGAGCAACACTTCAACGGCAACTGGTGGAGCACACAGCACAGGTGGCGATGTTCCGTATAGTTATGGCCGATCGTATGTGCTTGGGCTTACCTATAACTGGAATAAACTTTAACAATAAACAACATTAATTATAATAACATGAATAAACTGAACTCATTAATCGCTATCGCGTTTTTAGCTGTAACATTTACGGCCTGCAAAAAGAACACAGAAGAACCTATTTTTGTTGCTCCTCCATCTGATGGAAGTACTTTAACCCTTAACGGATTAATTGGTGCTGAAGCTGGAAGCGCCGCGGGAAATAGTGTCTATGTAGATTTTAGTGCTGATAAACAAACTGCTATAGAACGAGATAGCTGGGATTTAGGCTTTTATTCTGGAACAGATTTTAAAGTAATCTTAAATTCAAGTAATGGAGCTTCTGTTTCAGTAATCAATAAAACAGATTTAAATGCCGTGACAATCGCCGATTTTGATCCTAATGCATTAAAAGTTGGTCAAGGCCTGGGTAATTTTTCAATAGTTGATGATGGCAGGGAAGCTAATATCTTAAATAAAACTGCTATTGCAGCTATCTCCTCAACTGATGCTGAAAATAAGGTATATATCATCAATAGAAAAGGTGGTGCAGCAACCGTGCTTGCTAACGAAGAGCTTTATAAAATTAGGATAATCAGAAAAGGTACAACTGGCTACACTTTACAATATGCTAAAGTAACCGAAATTACATTTAAAACATTGGATGTGATTAAAAACGCTGAAGCCAATTTCCAATTCGCCTCCTTAGTTAAAGGAACAGCTGTTACTGCCGAGCCTGCAAAAGCAAGCTGGGATATTGTTTGGGGTTACAGTATGTATTGGACAAGCACGTTCCCATATGCCTTTTCAGACATGGTTTTCATTAACAATATAGCTGGAGTATCTGCGGCTTCTGTTGCGGTTACCGATACAAAAAATTACACCACGTTTTCAGAATCAGACATTGCAAGTATAACTTTTTTAGCTAATAGAGATGTGATTGGATCAAAATGGAGGACCTCGCCTAATTCACAAGGTGTAGGAGGTGCTGTTGACTCAAAAGTTTTTTATGTGATTAAAGATGGCTCTGGAAATGTGTACAAATTAAAATTTGTTAGCTATATTTCTGCAGATGGTGGTACACGAGGTAAACCGGTAATCGAATATAAATTGGTTAAAAAGGGATAATGTAAGCTAAGGATTACCCAAAAAAATATGTTTTGTTAGTTGGATATAGGCTCTCCGCGATGGGGAGCCTTATCTTTTTATGGCGGGTATAAGTCTTAAACGTCATGCTGATCCGATAGCTCCTAATGTCCGCATGTTATAAAAAAAAATGCTGCAAAACCTTGATAAATAATGTTTTGCAGCAAGGTAATATTCACTTAAATTAGTGTTGACCAATATTACTGCTGTGAAAATAATAAATTCAAATCCAATATCCTCTTTCGGAGGCATAAATTTTGTTTTTGACTACTTAAACAAATTAGAAATCGATAAACTTTGCCATGCACATCTGCCCTGCGTTGCTGCCCAAAGCAAGTATTCCTGGAAGGATGTTTTCTACTCCCTTAAATCTGTTTTTCTCTGTGGCGGCGA
>NZ_SIXF01000031.1 GCF_004310665.1 Pedobacter kyonggii
GGACGTCTGTATCTGTAGCAGAGACCCTGCAGCAGCACATGCTCCAGAAGTGCTTTGGCAAAAGCTACAGATGATGGCCCCAAACGATCAAATACTGCTTGTTTGCTTACAGGGGTTCCGCTAAGCTGGCTAATCTGGAAAGCCCATTGACTGAATGTGTTTTGCATTTGAGAACAGCTTAACACAAAGCCCATAACAAAATCCATCGGAGAAATCTTCTTTGCACTGCGCTGAAGAAAACCACTGCTCCGAGCTATAGTATCAATGGTTGATCCATTAAAAAAAATATCAAATCTTTTCTTTATTTTAGAGTTGAAAAAGAGGCTTGTAGACATTGTCAAATGTGTTTAGAACTACAAGTTGCTTTTTCCATTTTAAATAATAATCACAGACTTTTCAACCTTTGTCAATATCATTAACTTGACGCTAATGCGAACTTTCGGGAGAGAGATCTAAACAGATTTAGCTGCGCTGAGCCTTCGGGTTCTCTGCGTTGCACCCGATAGCTAGCTATCGGGTCCGCTCGAAATGACGATTTATATGAATGAAAGTGCTGTTAGAAAATCAATAAGCCGTTCCAAAAGATAAAAATTAATTTCTTACAATTACCATCTCTATTTTTACCTTTGCCGCAGCTTGAAAACCTCACAAAACATATCCCATTTTAAACAAAAAGCATTGCACTGGGCCAACCAGTTCGAGGTATGTTGTTTTTTAGATTCAAACGATTACAAAGATGCTTATTCAGCTTACGATTTCATTATCGCTGCTGATGCACATCATGAACTAAAATGCACAGCAGGCAATGCTTTTGATCAACTAAAAAGCTTTTATGCTGCACATAAACGGTGGGTTTTTGGCTTCTTCGGCTACGATTTAAAAAACGAAGTAGAAGACCTTCACTCTAATAATTCGGACCATTTAAATTTCCCAGATCTATACTTTTTTGTTCCAAAGCACCTAATTGCCTTCAAAAATGGCAATGCCGAGGTTCTGATTGGTTCTAAATCAATTTTAGCAGAGATCGATTCCTTTCAGCATCAAATAGAAATCCAATCTAAAAAAGTAACGATAACACAACGGTTGTCGAAAGATCAATATGTTCAAAAAGTAGAAACTTTAAGAGATCATATTATTCGTGGCGATATTTATGAAGTTAATTTCTGTCAGGAGTTTTTTGCCGAAAATATAGAAATAGATCCCGTTCAAACTTTCGAGGCGCTAAACCAGGTTTCTCCTACCCCATTTGCTGGCTATTTTAAAGTTCAGGGCAAATATATTTTATCTGCTACACCAGAACGTTTTTTGTGCAAACGTGGATCGAAACTTACCTCGCAACCTATAAAGGGCACTGCAAAAAGAAGTTTAAACCCTTCGGAAGATGAAGCTATAAAATCTCAGCTCAGGAACGATATTAAAGAACAGGCTGAAAACGTAATGATTGTTGATCTGGTACGCCACGACCTCACTAAATCGGCCGTTAAGGGCTCTGTCACTGTTGATGAATTATTTGGCATCTACAGCTTCCCACAAGTACACCAGATGATTTCTACCATTAGCTGTCAATTAAATCCAGAGATTCACTTTATAGATGCAATTAAAAATGCATTTCCAATGGGCTCCATGACAGGTGCACCAAAGGTTAGGGCTATGAAATTGATTGAAGAATACGAAGTAACCAAAAGAGGTATTTATTCTGGTTCATTTGGCTGCATCAGTCCAGATGGTGATTTCGATTTCAATGTGGTTATCCGGAGTATTTTGTACAATGCTGAATCTAGCTATTTATCCTTTCAGGTTGGAGGAGCCATTACCTACCAAAGCAATGCCGTTTTAGAATATGAAGAGTGTTTATTAAAAGCCAGTGCGATTTTGAAGGTGCTGGGTAGTTAATTGGTTCAATTGTCATCGGTTTTTGTATAATATGTCATTCTGAACGCAGTGAAGAATCTTTAAATCAAAACTTTCTAGTCTTAGCATCTCGCTAAGATATAATCAATCTCTTTCTAGTCGTAGCGTCACTTACTAGTCTTAGCGTCTCCAATGCTATTAAGTTAAGCTATTTATATGCCTGGTGCAACCTGCTTTTATTTTGCCGAACTTTAATTCTGGGAAAGCTTCTTGTTGGCTTTACCGCAACTACAGTTTTAGAAATTTGCTCTATTAGCCGTTTAATTATTGTTTTCAGTTTTGATCCCATTACTAACTCAATTAGGCTGTTCCTAACAAATCTGAATGCATTTTGCCAGTTGAAAATATAATCGTATCTTCTTTTATCCATGTTTTTTTCAATCGTGTCCTGTGCGGTAATCCCCAGTAAAGCAACGAGATTCATCATGAAAATATGGGCCTCAAATTCCTGGTTTATGCCTTCTGGCTTACGGCTACCAAACTGCTCGAGTTTCATTTTGGGCTTGAGCTTTTTAAAACCCTCTTCAATCCCCCACCTGAGCGTATAAAGCTGGTTAATATCTGCTAAGCTGATATGCTTAGGCTCAAGTGAGGATATCAATAGTTCGATCTCACCTGTTGTTAGTTTGATTTTCGAAACTCTTACTTTTATGGGTTCGCAATCTTGCCCATGCTCGGCACAGGTCCTTTTTTCCCTTAAACTTGGTTGCCACTCCGTAATAAAATCCTCAGATGGATTATTCATTACCTGTTTGGCAAAGGTAGAATTCGATGAGCTAACCCTGATACAAAAGTCACTTTTCTGTTCGATAAGCCTCTTGAATATATTGAAGTAACCAAATCCCCTGTCTAAGATAAAAATAGCCTTATCGACCGCCAGGTTGTTTAGGCAATCCTTGAAAAGAGTTCTCTCTGAGTTCTTCATCTCGCTTATCCGACTCGCCAATACTGTCTTTGTGTTGATGTCAAAAAGCATAAACAATTGGGCAAGACAACTTTTGGCACCATTTTCATTTTCAGAATAAACGCCAAAGTGTTTTTTTATACCCGGTGATGCAGGCAGCGAGACCGTTGAGCCATCGCCGGCGATCAACTGAAAGCCTTTCCAACGTCTAACATAGTGTCGTTGATGAAAATCCACAAGTTATGCTGTTCAGGTCCTTAAAAAATGAAATTTCGACCTTATAACGAGCCAGTGAGAAAGCTGCCCCAGTAACTGTTTTGACTTTGAATTTGGGCAATAGAGTTGAAATATTGTATTCAACAGATTCCTTGAATAGATTCAAAATTGAGGTAACTAGGATAGGAAAGGTAAGTGAGCGCTTTCTGATGAAAAACTTTGCTTTGGTAATATACTTCTCAGGGGTCGGATTTTTTTGAATAAAATCACATGTTTTTTTTAGGAGAAACGATATGTTTCTCCTTGGAAATATTGTTGGAAATTAAACTCATGTATCTTTTTGATTGTATATAAATATACAAAAAAACTATCTGAAAATCCCAAAACCCTTAACTTAATAGCATTGAAGACGCTAAGACTTAATCAATAACCTTGGACCTTAACTTTTCTAGTTGTAGAGACGCTAAGACCAGATAAAGTGGAAGATCCTGCCTTATGCAAAAACCCTCCACCTTAAACCCTAAGCCTATTTCTTATAATACTGTTGTGCTTCAGGTAAATATTTTTGGATTTGTGCAATACGTGTAGCATCGCTTGGGTGGGTACTTAAAAACTCTGCTGGTTTTTGTGTACCTGCCGATGCAGCAGACATCCTGTTCCAGAAACTGGTGGCATTTTGTGGATTATATCCGGCCATAGCCATAAAAATCAAGCCTAAACGGTCGGCTTCTAATTCTTGATTGCGACTGAATTTTAACATCGCCACTGGTGTACCTACACCATAAAGGGTATTAAAAATAGATTGTGTTTTTGGGTTTTTAGATAATGCCACACCTGCTGCTGCACCAATACCCTGAGCAACCATTTCTTGCGACATCCGTTCGGCTGAATGACCGGCAATGGCGTGGGCAATCTCGTGGCCCATTACGGTGGCTAAACCAGCATCATCTTGTGTTACAGGTAAAATACCAGTATAAACTACAATCTTCCCTCCTGGCATACACCAGGCATTTTTCTCGTTGTTCTGCACCACATTAACTTCCCACTGGTAATCTGCAATTAGGTTACCATAATTATTGCTGTTCATATACGATTTTACAGCCGTAATTAATCTGCTACCAATGGTTTTAACTTTCAAAGCCTGCGCATTCGAGGCTGGTAAAACTGTAGTTTTATTCTCCGTTAAAAAGGTGCTATAAGCCTGGAAAGCCATTGGCAAAACCTGGTCGTTACTCACTAAATCAAATCGACTACGGCCTGTTAAAGGAACGGTAGAACAGGAGTTAAATAATAATACTCCAGCAACGCTTGCTGTTAAAAATAACTTTTTCATAATGCGATTTTAAATGATTAGTAAATACTGATAGGCAAAACCGAAGATTAAACAGTAAGCCTATAAATAAGTTTTAATGAAATGTGTTTTGTTAATTAATTAGTTTTCTTCTTAAACAAATACACTTTAGATTCTTTGCCTTTTAGCAATCTTTCGAGGTTTTTTTGGTGCGTAACTAAGATTAAAATACAAACCACCATGCCATAAAGCACTTCTGATTTGATGGAAACCTGAAACAAAAACACCACACTGAGCGGAAAAGTAAATCCTGCACAAATGGAGCTTAATGAAACATATTTAGTTAACAACAACACAACCACAAAAACCAGAACACAAAGCATAGATGCTTCGAAGTTAACTGCCAAAATCATTCCAAAAAGTGTAGCAACACCTTTTCCACCTCTAAAACCTGCAAAAACAGGAAATAAATGTCCCATTACTGCGGTTACACCCAGTGCAAGTTGATAATTCACAAAAACAACTGAATTTTGTGGGCCGGTTACCGACATGCCAATTAGATAGGCCAGATTAGTTGCGGTATAACCTTTTGCAATATCGATGATCATTACAGCAATTCCGGCTTTTTTGCCCAATACCCTAAAGGTATTGGTTGCGCCAGCGTTGCCACTTCCATACTCCCTTACATCAACCCCATAAAAGGCCTGACCAAGCCATACAGCTGTTGGTATAGATCCAAAAAGGTAGGCAATTAATAACGCGCTGAGAGAATAAACCGTAACCATAGCCTACAATGATACAAAAAATAAGCTTTTAATTTTATAGCAAATCACTTTAGTATGCTTTTAAACTCATGTCCAGGCTTTTCACAGAGTGTGTAAGCGCACCCATAGAAATAAAATTTACTCCGCAAGCAGCATATTCGGCAACATTCTCTTCAGTAATCCCTCCAGAAGCCTCCGTAATGAATTTACCATCGATTAATTTAACCGCAGCTCTTAACTTTTCGAAACTGAAATTATCAAGCATTATCCGGTCTACGCCACCAATAGCCAAAACTTGAGATAACTCTTCCAGGTTCCGCACCTCGATTTCGATCTGAAGTGATTTATTTTGATCTATTAGATATTTTTTAGCGGCTGTAATGGCGTTTGAAATTCCTCCTGCATAATCTACATGATTATCCTTAATTAAGATCATATCATATAAACCGATGCGGTGATTTACACCTCCCCCAATCCTTACTGCCCATTTTTCTAAATAGCGAAGTCCCGGAGTGGTTTTACGGGTATCTAAAATTTTGGTTTTAGTTGTTTTCAATAAAGAAACAATCCTATGGGTTTTAGTTGCAATACCACTCATGCGTTGCATACAGTTTAAAACCAAACGCTCCGCAATTAAAATAGCGTGTGTACTCCCAGAAACGGTTAAGGCAATATCACCTACTTTTACAGCTACACCATCCTGCAACAGTACCTCAACTTTTAAAGTATCATCAACTTCCTTAAAAATCTCAAGAGCCAGTTCAATTCCAGCCAAAATACCATCTTCTTTGATAATCAGTTTTGCTTTTCCCCGCGTTCCAGGTGGAATTGTTGAAAGTGAAGTATGATCACCGTCACCAACATCTTCGGCAAGGGCATTTTTTATGAATTGATGTATAAATTGAGTATCCAAAATGTAGATTTTATGCCGCAAAAATAAGAAATATTTATTAGCAGACAATTTACTTAAGCGTTAAAGTGATTTGTTGACTTCAGAATTTTCTAGCCTTCGCGATTTACGAAGTTGGCACAGGCATAGCGGTGGCAAAACTTCGTAAGTCCTGTCTAGCCAATTAATCTTTTGCCGGTTCGATCCTTAATTCAGTAATCGAAAAGCTGGTATTGAATTTTTTCATCGTGATAGAAACCCTAAAGGTTTCTTTCGCGGTACTTAGAATAATTACACCAAAACGATAGTTTGGATTCGTATTAATTTTATGAAAAATACTTGTTTTTACTGGTGGATGTTTAATAAAAAAATCTCTTAAAATCTGTTCACCCTGTGCTTTTGAGTATACATCTTCTTCATCAACAATAATAAGTTCGATAGTTGAGGCGAAACTTTTAGCAATTTCTTTTGAGTTGCCAGCCTTAAAATACGAGGATAAATCATCAATAATATCTGCCTGAAGAGCTGTAGGGTGATATAATGACGACAAACTAATAATGAGTAAAAATAAGCTCCGGATCATTTCTGTATTTTATACAGAACCCTATAGCTAAAATTATGCCATTAGCGTATCAAAAAAAGGATTTCTTCATTTGTATAAGCTTCAATAAAGTTATATTTGCCATATTAAACAAAACACTAAAACATGTTATACATGAAAATGTTTTAATATGGATCAATAAATTTTACAATAAAAATGGTAAACGATAAAAAACTCGCGCTTATAATTCTAGATGGTTGGGGCTACGGAAAACAAGATAACTCTGATGCTGCATATGCCGCCAACACTCCTTTTTTTGATTCGTTATTACAGAAATACCCAAATTCTAAACTTGAAGCATCAGGTGAAGCTGTAGGTTTGCCCGCCGGACAGATGGGAAACTCTGAAGTTGGGCACATGAACTTAGGCGCGGGTAGGGTAGTTTACCAGGAGCTTGGAAGAATCAACAAATCTATTACAGACAGAGAATTGCACAGCAACCCGGTTTTGTTAAGTGCATTCGATTATGCTAAGCAGAACAATAAAGCGGTTCACTTCATCGGTCTCGTTTCAAACGGCGGCGTACATGCGCATATCGAACATTTAAAAGCTTTATGCGATGCCGCAAATGAAGCAAACGTACCAAACACTTTTGTTCATGCTTTTTTAGATGGCCGCGATACTGATCCAAACTCTGGCTTGGGCTTTATTGCTGACCTGGAAAACCATATCCAAAACACCAATGCTAAATTGGCTACCATGATTGGCCGTTATTATGCAATGGACCGCGATAACCGTTGGGAGCGTGTTAAACAAGCTTACGATGTAATGGTAAATGGCATTGGCGAAAAAACCCAGGATGCTTTAGCAGCAATCAAAAAATCGTATGCCGATGGCGTAACTGATGAGTTTTTAAAACCAATCGTTTTAACGCAGGATAATGGTGCACCAGTTGCTACGATTCAAAATGATGATGTAGTAATCTGTTTTAATTTCCGTACCGATAGAGGTCGTGAAATTACCACTGCATTAACGCAAAAAGATTTCCCGGAACAGCAGATGCATAAACTGCCATTGTATTATGTTACCATGACTACCTACGATGAGAGTTTTGCAAAGGTAAATGTAATTTTCACCAAAGATGATTTAACCCAAACCATTGGCGAAGTACTGGCCTATAACAATAAAAATCAGATCCGCATTGCAGAAACTGAAAAATACCCACACGTAACCTTCTTCTTTTCAGGCGGACGGGAAGCTGAATTTAAAAACGAAAAACGTCTTTTAATTCCTTCACCCAAAGTAGCCACCTACGATCTTCAACCGGAAATGAGTGCCGCAGGGATTACAGATGCCATTACCAAAGAAATGGAAACCGGATGGGCTGATTTTATTTGCTTAAACTTTGCCAATCCAGATATGGTTGGCCACACAGGCGTTTTTGAGGCTGTGGTAAAAGCAGTGGAAACTGCAGACAAATGCGCAGAAACGGTGGTTAATAAAGGTTTGGAGCATGGTTATTCGTTTATTCTTTTGGCCGATCATGGAAACTCTGAATTTATGGTGAATGGTGATGGGTCTGCCAATACTGCGCATACCACCAACTTGGTTCCTTGTATTTTAATTGATAAGGATTATAAAACCATTGCTGATGGTAAATTAGGCGACATTGCCCCTACTATTCTGAAAATATTAGGTGTGGCTATTCCAGCAGAAATGACAGGAAATGTTTTAGTATAATGGTTAAAAAACTTTATATCCTGGTATTTGCTTTGGCATTGTTTTCCTGCAATCAGCGAAAAGAAGCTGAAGCAAATACCGATTTATTATATTTTGATATAAAAGGATATTTTGGAAAAGAAATTTCCCGCTTACAAAGACTAACCCCCATTGTAAATAAAACCGTTAATGTAAATGGCGCAGCTGAAAGCAAAACAACTAAAATTGCCGATTGGAAAAAAGAATTAGCCATTTTCGTTAACGCCGACATCAATAAAACATCATGGAAAGGAAGTTTTAAAACAAAAGAAAAAGATGGAGTAGATATTTATACTTCCGATAATAAAAAAATCCCTATTAAGAAGGTTTCTATAACCTGGAACGGCCAGAAAGCAGGTAAAATAGAGATCATTATCAATAATAAAAATATCTTATACCAATCTCAGGATACTTTAACCTACTGTCCGGATAGCCTTTACACGATCAAAAAGCAACAGAAAATTAGATTGTTAAAGGAAAAGATGTATTCAGTTATTGGAAAGCTAAAATAAAAAATGGGACTCGAAAATATTCAAGTCCCATTTTCTTTAAAGGTTGTATTTTATTTAAGACTTGCTATCTGTGCCTTATCGTAGGTTACCCAATCAATAATATCTTTTCTTAATGGTTGCAAGGTTAATACCTTCTGAAAATCAACTATTGAGTTATTGAACAAAGCAATACAAGCTGCTTTTTCTTCCTTTTTCTTTGCTTTAAAAGACTTGAAAATTGCATAATCTTTGTAAGCTAAGCCACGGTTCTGAAACATCTGGGCATCTTCATCACCATTAATTTCAATGGCTTTTGTAAAATCTTTGAGAGATGCCAAATAAAAGTTCTCGCGCATGGTATTTAACGATTCTTTAGGATCGTTAGCGATTTTTAACCTTGCTATCCCACGGTAATAATATGCAGAAACTTCAGACGGCTTGATGGTTAATAAACGGCTATAAGTAGCAATACATTTTTCGTATTCGCGGTTTTGAAAATAAGAATATCCAAGCATCTGGAGCACGGTTGCATTATCAGGAGTTTTGGCATCAGCTTTTTCTAATTGTATCGCGGCAGTTTTAAAATCACCTTTCATCATAGCCTGCATGCTTCTTTCGTAATTGCTTTGTGCGAAACTACTAGTTGATGTAAAAATAATTAATCCTAAAATCGCCTTCTTAAAATAGTTCATGTATGAGTAATAAGTTTAACAAATCTAACGCCTAACCAAATTTATAGGAGAAATTTTTTGCAATATAATCCTATTCTGATAATTTAAAAGTTTTTAATTTTCTTTCATTCAAAACTGAATGTCCTAAACATTAGCTTAAACGCTAAAATATGGGTTATATGATATTGGCGAAAACATTTATATTACTCTGCCTTTTTAACATAAGATTAATATTATTTTCACTTTGGCACAAGAGTTGAATTTATTAACTTAATACCAAAATTAAACAAAGTGAATACGATTAAACTGCCAGTTTGTCGTTAGCGGAAAATGTGATAATGAGTAAACAAGATATATTTGATTTCCATACAGCAATGCCAATCATAAATGAGGATACCGAATTTTTTCCCTTAATGTCTCAACAAGACGAAGAGGAAATGAACAATGAGGAAACGCCCGAAACGTTGGCCATATTGCCTTTGCGAAACACAGTTTTATTTCCAGGAGTAGTTATTCCTATTACAGTTGGAAGAGATAAATCAATTAAGTTAATTAAGGAAGCTTACAAAGGAAATAAGATCATTGGGGTTGTTTCTCAAAAAGACGTTTCCATTGAAGACCCTACGTTTGAGCAACTTAACACGGTTGGCACGGTTGCGAACATCATTAAGTTGCTGCAGATGCCTGATGGAAATACCACTGTAATTATCCAGGGCAAACAACGTTTCAGCTTAATTGAAGAGGTGCAGAACGAACCTTATATTAAAGCAGTTGTTAAAAAATTCGAAGAACAAAAGCACAAAGCAGATAAAGAGTTTAAAACATTAATCGCTTCTATCCGCGAAATGTCTGCTCAGATCATCCAGCTTTCACCAAATATCCCAAGCGAAGCGAGCATTGCACTTAAAAACATCGAGAGCAATTCATTTTTGATCAATTTCATTTCATCAAATATGAATGCCGAAATGGCCGATAAGCAAAAAATCCTTGAAATGGATAAATTGCAGGAAAGAGCGCAAAAGGTAATGGAACTTTTAATGGTCGAATTGCAGATGCTGGAGCTGAGAAATCAGATCCAATCGAAAGTACGTACCGATTTAGATAAACAACAACGTGATTATTTTTTAAATCAACAGCTAAAAACCATTCAGGAAGAGTTGGGAGGCAGCTCTGCCGATTTAGAATTTGATGCTTTACAAGAAAAAGCTAAAAAGAAAAAATGGGCAAAAGCAGTTGCAGAACATTTTGATAAAGAGCTGGATAAATTAGGCAGAATGAACCCTGCTGCGCCAGATTACTCTGTTCAGTTAAATTATTTGGAACTTCTTTTAGATTTACCCTGGAGCGAGTTTACGAAAGATAATTTCGACCTAAAAAGAGCACAGCGTATCTTAGATAAAGATCACTTTGGTTTAGAAAAAGTTAAGCAGCGTATTATAGAATACTTAGCCGTTTTAAAATTAAAGCGTAATATGAAAGCGCCAATTTTATGTTTGGTTGGCCCTCCGGGAGTTGGTAAAACATCTTTAGGGAAATCGATTGCAAAAGCATTAGGCCGTAAGTATGTACGTATGGCTTTAGGCGGTATCCGCGATGAAGCAGAAATCCGTGGCCACCGTAAAACTTACATAGGTGCAATGCCAGGTCGTATCATTTCGTCTATTAAAAAAGCGGGCGCAGATAATCCTGTTTTTGTTTTGGATGAGATTGATAAAGTAGGAACCGACCACCGAGGCGATCCATCATCAGCCTTGCTTGAAGTATTAGATCCTGAACAAAACAGCGCCTTCTATGATCATTATGTAGAAATGGATTACGATTTATCCAACATCCTATTTATTGCAACAGCAAACTCTTTAAGCACCATACAACCTGCGTTGTTAGATCGTATGGAAATTATTGAAGTAAACGGATATACGATTGAAGAGAAAATAGAAATCGCTAAAAAATACCTGCTGCCTAAACAGAAAGAAAACCATGGTTTACAAACCAAGGATATTAACTTAAAAACTCCACTGATCGAAAAAGTAATTGAAGATTATACCAGAGAATCAGGTGTACGTGGTTTGGAGAAAAAAATAGGCTCTTTGGTACGTGGCGTGGCTACAAAAATTGCGATGGAAGAAACCTACGATCCAAATTTAAGCAATGATGATGTAGAGCGCATTTTAGGTGCCCCAATTTACGATAAAGACTTATACGAAGGCAATGAAGTGGCTGGAGTGGTAACAGGTTTAGCCTGGACAAGCGTAGGAGGCGATATTTTATTCATCGAATCGAGTTTAAGCCCAGGAAAAGGAAAATTAACCTTAACGGGTAACCTTGGCGATGTAATGAAAGAATCGGCGGTTATCGCGCTAGCATATTTACGCGCCCACGCAGCCGAATTTGATATAGACTACAGTTTATTTGACAACTGGGATGTTCACGTTCACGTGCCTGCAGGCGCTACGCCAAAAGACGGACCTTCGGCTGGGGTAACGATGCTTACCGCCCTAACATCGGCATTTACACAACGTAAGGTAAAACAGCATTTAGCAATGACTGGTGAGATTACTTTACGCGGAAAAGTACTTCCGGTTGGTGGTATTAAAGAAAAGATCCTAGCAGCAAAAAGGGCAAACATTAAAGAAATTATCCTTTGCAAAAGCAACCGTAAGGATATTTTAGAGATTAAAGAGAGTTACATCAAGGATTTAAAATTCCATTATGTAACCGAAATGAGTGAAGTAATTGAGTTGGCTTTAACCAAAAACAAGGTTAAAAAACCTTTAGATTTAAGCGTTAAAATTGCGCCGATTGTAAACTAATTGCCAATTCTTTTAGATTAACAATCAAAAATCCAATTACAATAAATACTTTTATAGCCTAGGTAAATTGCCTGGGCTTTTTTATGAGATCATTTTTATTCACCATAGTTTTTTGTTTGGGTGTTTCAACCAGTTTTGCTCAATCTTTTAAAACCGAATTCGGTTTTAAAACTGAAAACGATGCTTATTTGGCCACGTTAAACGATCGATATTATACCAACGGATTATTTATCTACTTCCGCCATGCCATCAACACCGAAAAACTATCAGATAGAATAGAGAAAAAGACCTATGAAATTTCTGCCGGACAGAAAATGTATACGCCTTATTGGGGCCAAGTTCCTAACAGAGAAGACCAGGACAGGCCTTTTGCAGGTTATCTTTATGCTGGTGGTGCATATTCAGTTTTTTATAAAAATGAGAGCGTTTTAAAAACCAGTGTAGAATTGGGAACGGTTGGTCCTAATTCGCTTGCTCAAACAGCACAACGTTTCCTACATAAAACCGTAGGTTTTTATACCCCTGCAGGGTGGGATTACCAGATTAAAAATGAACTGGCCCTAAACCTCGCTACAAATTATAGCAAGTTACTTTTTAGGCCAGAAGATCCCATTGTGGATATCAGTGCCCATGGTTATGCCAACTTAGGAACAACTTTTTCGGGTTTGGGTGCATCAGTGCTTTTTAGGGTCGGTAAACTAAATCAATTGTTCAACAGTGCTTATCACAACGCGGTGATCGGAAACTCGAAAACAAAAAGCTTAAACAGTTCGGAATTTTTCTTTTATGTAAAACCACAGCTAAACTTTGTTGCCTACGATGCCACCATACAGGGAAGTCTTTTTAATGATAACAGTCCATTAACTTTTGGTGTAAAACCGATTGTTTTTGAACAACAGTTTGGTGTAAATTATAGTTCAAAACGATTTACTGCCGATTTCAATATCATTTTTAAAACCAAAGAGGTTAAAAGTGTGGCTAAAGCACAGAATTATGGCGGTTTGAGTTTGTATTATAGGTTTGGAAAAAGTTAGGTAATTATTTAATCTGTTAATTCTTGAACGCTGTAAAGTTGCAATGTTCATTTTTATAGTATTCCTTAAGTGGTGTCGGATATTCCTATCTGACACTATTAATCTTTAAAATAAGGCATCTATATTTCTATTGTACATAACAAAAGAATATGAAAAAAGTAATCCTTTTTACCATTTTGCTGTTGGTAATAGCTGCTAGTATTTACAATTTGTATCCCGAACAAAAACTTCCATCAAATACCGAAATCGATTATATCATTGTTAAAAAGTCAAATAGACAATTACTGGCTTATTCAAAGCAGAAATTGATTAAAACTTATCAGATTTCCTTAGGCGATAGCCCAGTTGGACATAAGGAATTCGAAGGTGATGAGAAAACACCTGAGGGAGTTTACGTCGTCAATGCCAAAAATCCAAATAGTGGTTACCATAAAAACCTTGGAGTGTCTTATCCAAATAAAAAAGATATTGCAAAGGCAAAACTACTTAGTAAAGATCCAGGTGGTGATATTAAAATACATGGGATCAGGAACAATTTAGGATTTATCGGTAAGTTTCAACGATTTTTCGATTGGACAAATGGCTGTATGGCACTAACTAATAACGAAGTAGACGAATTGTTTTATGCTGTAAATATTGGAACTAAAATAGAAATCAGGCCGTAGGCTTTAATCAATTGATGGTCTTTTGCGACTCTCCTTTTTATCGGCATTTACGGCCTTATTCTTTAATCTTTTTTGAATAACTGCTTTAGGGATTTTAGTTGCTTTTCGCTTTTTCTGAATGTGTAACAATCGCTTTAACAATTCAATCAACTTGGCAACTGTTTTCTCTTTGTTGAGTAGCTGGCTCCTATCCTCTTGCGAAACAATATGTAACAGTCCTTCAGCATCTAGTCGATTTTCCAGTTTTTCTTTTAAGCGTGTCTTTTCGTCTTCGTCTAAATAAAAAGCTGTTTCCAGGTCGAAAATTAATTCTACCTTACTCGAAACTTTATTTACATTTTGCCCACCCTTACCCCCACTTCTGGAAGTTTTGAAAGTAACAGACCGTAAAATTTCTTCTCTTGTAGGTAACATGCCGCTAAAGTAATAATTTGGAATTTAATAAAAAACACATTCAATAAATCAAAGCTTTAGCATTATCTTGTTTAGAGTTTATCTTTATATTCTCAAAAAATTCAGCATTCTGTTTCTATTTTTTACCTTTGCGCTACAATGAAGAAAAACCTGGTAATAGCAATAGATGGCTATTCATCTTGCGGAAAAAGTACTTTAGCAAAAGCACTGGCTAAAAAATTAGGTTTCATTTATGTAGACAGCGGAGCGATGTACCGTGCCGTTACATTATACTTCTTAAGAAATAACATCGATATTACTGATGATGCTAAAGTTGTTGATGCTTTACAGCATATCGAACTGAATTTCCACTCCCGTGATTACGAGTCCCATATTACCCTTAATGGTGAAGAGGTTTCTGATGAAATCCGCTTAATGCCGGTTTCTGAAAATGTAAGCGAGGTTTCGGCACATAAAATTGTGCGGCATGAAATGGTAAAGCAGCAGCAGCGCATGGGTAAATCGAAAAACATCGTCATGGATGGCCGTGATATTGGCACTACCGTTTTCCCTGATGCCCCTGTGAAATTTTTTATGACGGCCGATCCGAAAATCAGGGCTGAACGTAGATTTAAGGAACTGGAGAGCAAAGGCAATAACGAAACTACTCTGGAAGAGGTTTTTGAAAACCTTGCCCATCGCGATTATGCCGATACCACCCGTAAGGAAAGTCCGTTGGTTAGGGCTGATGATGCCATTATTTTAGATAATACCGATCTTACACAGGAAGAACAATTAGATTTTGCATTGGAAAGAGTGCAACCGTTTTTGGTTCATTAGTCCATCGGTTCACTAGTCATTAGTCAATGGTTTAGTAGTTGATGGTAATGGCTTTATTCGTCAATTGCGAGGCACGAAGCAATCTTAAAACGAAAGCTTGGTTAATTGCTAAACTGATTAACTGGCTCCAGACCTTGAGCCATTAGACTATCAACCATGAACTATCCGACTATTACCCATAGACTTCGGACTCCCGACTTCCCTACCGTTTCCTGAGACAGAAAAAATTTTATATTTTTAGCACCCAACCCAAATGTTACTATGAAATTAAAATCAATTTATCTTGCGGTATTATTTTTATCGCTTACTATCCTCAACGCAAATGCCCAGAAAGGCTGGATCAATCTCTTTAATGGAAAAGATTTAAAAGATTGGAACATTAAAATCGCCAAACACGACTACAAAGAAAATTATGCCAATACTTTTCGCGTAGAAAATGGAGTAATGAAGGTGAGTTATGATGGATACAAAGAATTTGACCAACAATACGGACATATTTTCTACAAAAAATCTTTTTCGGCCTATCTTTTAAAAGTAACCTACCGTTTTGTTGGCGATCAGGCTAAAGGTGGTGAAGGCTGGGCAACCAGAAATAGTGGCGCCATGCTACATTGTCAGGATCCGGCAACGATGTTGAAAGATCAGGATTTCCCGATTTCCGTTGAGGCTCAAATTCTGGGTGGGGATGGTCAACACGAACGCCATACCAGTAATGTATGCACTCCTGGAACATTAATTGATTATAATGGAAAACTATTTACCGGACACTGCTTAGATTCAAAATCGAAAACCTATGCAGGCGACCAATGGGTAACGGCAGAGTTTTTAGTATTGGGCGATTCGGTTATCAAACACATTATAGCTGGTGAAGTAGTGTTAGAATATACTAAGCCTCAAATTGGTGGTGGCAATGTTTCTAATTTCGACCCGAAAGTTAAAATAGATGGAAAGGCTTTAACTTCTGGTTACATTTCATTACAGAGCGAAAGCCACCCGATAGAATTTAAAACCGTGCAACTTTACGATTTGGAAGCATATATGAAAGATAAAGCAAAACTGGATAAGGTATTGGCTAAAATATTAAAAGATTAAACCATATTGCTACCTAGTTGTTAGATCATGATGTAAAAACCTAGTACCTAAATTTATACGATGCTCAATACCCGGTTGTTTAAACCCATTGCCCTCCTATTCTTTCTTTTGGTTGCCAACATTACTTTTGGGCAAACTGCTTACAAAGTAAAAGATATACCAGACCCCAAAAACAATGGTGGAGGTTATGTAAGTGATCCTGACGGTATTTTGGAGAGCGGTGCGGTTTCGGATTTAAATAACACCATTGCCCAGTTTGAGCATGAAACCAATGTTCAGGTAGCAGTGGTGATTGTTAACGATTTCGATCATGATAAAGAAGATTTCCATTTTGCATTTGAGCTTTTTAACACCTGGGGAATTGGTTCAAAAACCAGCAATAATGGCTTATTGCTATTTATTTCAAAAGATCGGCGAAAGTACCGGTTCATTACCGGAACAGGAATTGAAGGTGTATTGCCAGATGTAAAGCTTAAACATATTGCCGAGCAAAACCTCTTACCTGCTTTCAGGCAAAATGATTTTAGTACTGGGATAACGAATACCATTAATGCCATTGGTGTAATTATTTTAAACCCTGAACATAAATCAGAGCTCAATCAGTTTTTCACCCAACATGAAAGCAACAGTTCACTCGAAAACTTTTGGCTTCCTACGGGAATTATTCTACTGGTATTTTGGGGGGTGTTCAAAATTGTGAACAGGCAAGCCAAAAATCGTTTAAATCCAAAAGGCTTTGACAAGAACAAAAGTAGTTATGATGCTACTATAGCCAAAGGATGTGGGGTGGCTTTCTTTATTGTATTTGTTTCTATTTTTATTTTCGTTTTTACTGGTGCTTTTGAGCTGTTCGAAAAGATAAAATTAGCACATATCCCTTACATTCTTTTTACCATACTGGCCCTGTTGCTTTTCTTTCGTTACCTTTTCTATTTGTCGGCATTAAGAAAAGCACACCAGGACGACAAAAACTTCTTTGATGCCGTTGTGGCTTTCCACAAAAAGAACTGGTGGCTAGTTCTTTTCTCTCCGATAATTTTAATTGCAATTATACTCCACCTCATCAAGCGCGTTAAAACGATTGATCGTTTCAAGCCAGTTTTGGATAGTAAAAACAACCCGATGATCCGAGTAGATCGCGATATCAATATAGAAGGAAAACCATTTTTAACTGCAGGGCAACGTAAAGAGGAAGTTGTTTTAGCTTATGATTATGATATCTGGGAAAGCACAGACCATAAAGAACATATTATTAAGGCATGGCCTGCGGAAAAATACAACAGTTATACCGAATGCCCCGAATGCGCTTTTAGGACATACAAACTGAATGAACGCGTTACAGTTAAACAAGCCACATATAGTCACGAAGGGCAAGCAAAGCTGATAAACGAATGTAGCTTTTGTAAAAAAACAGAATTTATAAAGTGGATCACATTGGCCATGCTGGTTGAATCTAGTTCGTCATCAAGTTCCTCTTCATCGAGCAGTAGCTCATCTTCTTCATCATCAAGCAGTAGCTGGGGCGGTGGCAGTAGCAGCGGTGGTGGTAGTGGCGGAAGCTGGTAATTGATTAAAAATATATAGTATGAAAAAGATCATCTTCATTTTTGCAGGATTTTTCATCCTCCTTATATGCTTGTGGATTAGCATCAGGTTTTTGGGAATTTTCAATACCTACAAGAATGTTTCCGCTGCAAACGAACCCAATATTGCCGTTGATCAGATTGTAATGGCATCCAATTTAAAAGAAGCCAAAAGAGGTGACCTTATTGTGGTAAAAACGAGCGGTGAGCGTTCCATTTACAGACTTTGTGCACTAGCTGGAGATAAAATTGAAGTAAAAATGGGAGAAGTATATTTAAACGGCAAGTTGATGGTCCAAAATTACAACACCAAACACAGCTATAATTTCAGTAATGAAATATATAACGACTTAGTTGGTTCAGGCAAAATAAAGGCTGAAGAAACTATGTATGCTATTGGGGAAAAAATACATATGGAGATTATTGATACTCAGGCTAAAAAAGCTGGCATCTACCAATATAAAGAAGTAAAAATGCCTGTATATCGCGATGAGCAAATTGAGCAACAATGGTCAAATAAGTGGAATGTGGATAATTTCGGTCCTGCCTTAGTTCCAAAAGACAGTTTTTTTGTACTTGGAGACAATAGAAACAACGCCCGAGACTCTAGATATATTGGTTTTATCAAAAAAAGTGAGCTACTGGGCGTAATACTATAAATGGAGGCGGTTGATGTCTTTTTTCAATCTTATCCCCACCTATTAAAAGTATTTTCTAATTTTGAAACACTTAGCACGGTGTTTGCTTATAGCGTGTTTGCAATTACCTATTAAAACTGTTTCGCAGAATCCTATACTTATGACTAGAATTTTCTTCCTCATCATCGCTCTTTTTATTTTCACTAACGATTTAAGTGCACAAGAAACTTATAGGGTTAAGGCCGACAGGTTGCGCGTAAGAGAAAGCGGCGATCCGAAAAGTAAGGTTATTGGAAATATTGCTCAAAATGAAAACATTACGGTTTTAGATGCCAACAATGCCAAGTTTTACAAAGTAAAGTTTAAAAACCGCGAAGGTTGGGTAAGCAAAGATTTCATCGAAAAAATTGCTTCTGCCGCTAAACCAGCTACTCCTCAGGCAAATACTGCACAACCCAGCGCCACCCCACAAACGGCAGCAAGCACCGACATGTATCGTGTAACTGTAGACGATTTGCGGGTTAGGCAACAAGCTGACCCAAAAAGTAAAATTGTGGGATACCTTCCTAAAGATGAAAATGTTGCTGTGATCGATTCATCAAATACAAGCTTCTATAAAATTAAGGTTACCAATGGTGAAGGATGGGTAAGTAAAGAATTTTTGGTAAGGATTTCTCCTGTAAAAGCTGCAGCCGAAAAAACAAGCATTGCCGCATCAGTACCTCAGGAAAACAAAGATTATACGAACATCATCTTTTTTACGGTTGTGGCCTTAATACTGATTACCATATTATACTTTTCGATCAAATACGCCAGTGGCAATAAATTTTTGATCGGTTTTTCGGTCATTGTAATTCTGGTAACCGGGTATTTCTGCTATATTACTTTTATACAGGCAAAAGTGGTAACAGGCACCTTTGCAAGCAACGAAGATATACAGTACAAAACCTTCAATTTTAAATCGAAAGATTCGGTAACTGTTACTGATGCCTATATAGATTCTGTTTTCACCTCGAAATACGTTATTGAGGGCGACATGATCAAACTTTACGATCAGCAGAACACGATTATGTTGTTAATCAGAGATGATCAAACATTAATTGGCGAAGGTTTTACAAGAGGGACTTTTACTAAAAGATAGAAGTTTATCATTTTAGAACTCTTTATTTTTATTCGTCATTCTGAACTTGTTTCAGAATCTTTTTAAAAGGTAAAAAATTGTCCTTCGACAGGCTCAGGATGACAATATTTTTTAACTTTTAACTTATAAATCGTTCCGTAGGAACGTTTGATAGGTATTTGTGCACAGCCCTTGTTTTTAAACTTGATAGAGCGGAATAGCCCGCAACGTAGTGAGGACTATAAGCGATAGCGGGACTGCTGTTCCAGAAGCATTACTGAACGCTCATTTTCAAATTATTAGGAATAACAAAGCGATTAAATTCTAAAATAAAACAGCTACATTTTAGAAAAACATATGGTAAATTGAAATAACCACCCCTCCTTTCAGGCACCCCTCCGAGGGAGGGGAATTATAAAGAGCTAAAAATCAGCAAGATTTATTAAAAAAATCTTTTCTATAATTAAAAAAAGTTTTACCTTTGCAGTCCCTAAATAGGGGAAAAAGGAGATAATTAATTAATGGCTAAAAAACAAGTAGCAGAAAAAGAATTAGCAGCTAAAACAGCTGAACTTCAGGGAGAAGGCGGACGCCTAACTGAAAAAGAAACTATTGAATCAGAAGCTGATTCAGTTTCGATCGAATCGATCAAATCATCATTGGCTACACCATCGGAAGATTTCGATTGGGATGCAGATGAAAAAGTTTTCGGTAATTACAATGATGCAGACCGTAAAAAGTTTGAAGATATGTATGCTGGAACATTCAATCAGATCACTAAAGGTGAAATCATCAGCGGTATCGTTGTTTCAATTAACAACAAAGACGTAGTATTAAACGTAGGTTTCAAATCAGACGGTTTAGTTTCTACTTCCGAATTCCGTGATACACCAGATCTTAAAATCGGCGATTCAGTTGACGTTTTCGTTGAAGCACCAGAAGATGCTAACGGTCAATTGATCCTTTCTCGCAAAAGAGCAAAAACCCAAAGATCATGGGAAGCAATTAACGAGGCTCTTGAAAATGATAGAATCATCAACGGTTTCGTTAAGAGCCGTACTAAAGGTGGTTTAATTGTTGATATCATGGGTGTTGAAGCTTTCTTACCAGGGTCTCAAATTGATATTAAACCTATCCGCGATTACGATGTATACGTGGGTAAAACAATGGAATTCAAAGTTGTTAAAATTAACCATGAGTTTAAAAACGTAGTCGTTTCTCATAAAGTGTTAATTGAAGATGATTTAGAAAGCCAAAAAGTAGAGATCGTTTCTAAATTAGAAAAAGGTCAGGTATTGGAAGGTACTGTTAAAAACATTACTGATTTCGGTGTGTTCATCGATTTAGGTGGTGTTGATGGTTTACTTCACATTACTGATATTTCTTGGGGCCGCATAGAGCATCCAAAAGAAGTATTATCATTAGATGAAAAAATCAACGTGGTTGTTTTAGATTTCGATGATGAGAAAAAACGTATCGCTTTAGGCTTAAAACAATTAACTCCACACCCTTGGGAGAACTTAAGCACCGACATTCAGGTTGGTTCTAAAGTAAAAGGAAAAATCGTAACTGTTGCAGATTACGGTGCTTTCTTAGAAATCATCCCAGGTGTTGAAGGTTTAATCCACGTTTCTGAAATGAGCTGGTCACAAAACTTAAGAAATCCACAAGAATTCTTAAAAGTTGGTGATGAGATCGAAGCTGAAGTTTTAACTTTAGACAGAGACGAGCGCAAAATGAGCTTAGGTATTAAACAATTATCTAACGATCCATGGCAAGAAGTTGCTGCTAAATTCCCTGTTGGAAGCAAGCATAAAGCAACTGTTAAAAACATGACTAACTTCGGTGTTTTTGTTGAAATCGAAGAAGGTATTGATGGTTTAATCCACATCTCTGATTTATCATGGTCTAAAAAAGTAAACCACCCTAACGAATTCACTAAAGTTGGTGATGTATTAGACGTTGTTGTTTTAGAACTTGATGTTGATAACCGTAAATTAAGCTTAGGTCACAAACAATTAGAAGAAAACCCTTGGGATACTTTTGAAACGATCTTCACTTTAGATTCGGTTCACCAAGGTACTGTTGTTAAAGTAACTGATAAAGGTGCTGTTATTGCTTTACCATATGGTGTAGAAGGTTTCGTACCAACTAAACACATGGTTAAAGAAGATGGTACTTCAGTAAAAGCAGAAGAAACTAACGACTTCAAAATCATCGAGTTTAACAAAGAAGCTAAACGCATCGTTGTTTCTCACGCTCGTATTTGGGAAGAAGTTAAAGCTGAAGCTGTAGCAGAAGAAAGAAATGCTAAGAAAAAAGAAGCTAAAGCTGCTGTAACTGCTGTTAAAAAAGTTAAAGATTCTGTAGAGAAATCTACTTTGGGAGACTTAGACGTATTGGCTCAATTGAAATCGCAATTAGAAGGCGAAGAAAGCAAAGCTAAAAAAGGCTAGTTCTTTTTAACTGAACATATTAATCCCGATAGCGAAAGTTATCGGGATTTTTTTGTCTAAAAATCCGCGAAGACACAAACAAATTTTTACCATATAAGGAATGTAAGAACATTTAAGAAAAACGACATGAGCTTATATTTCCTAAAATGTCTTATATGGCCCATAATTTGAAAACGCGGGTAACCGCTCATCGGTAATTCTTGCCCCGCTGTTCATTCAATCTTTTTGGTGTTCTGTCATGCTGAGCTTGTCGAAGCACTTAATCAAAAAGGATTTCCCTCCCATCGGGTTTATGTAACAAAGTACTTCGCTTTACCAAACCTTTTCCTTTCAAACGTCTATTATTATTACTTTTGAAAAGAAAATTCCCCTTATAATGAATAAATTTATCTTTTTATTTTTAACCTTAATTGCTTTTAAGCTTTCTGCTCAGGAAGTAAACTTAATTCCATTACCTGTTAAACTTGAGATAAAACAACAAGCTGTTCCATTTAAAATAGATAGCACAACGGCTATATATTCAAATGATCCTTTAACTTATTCATCAATAGAATTTCTGCAGGATTACCTTGAGAAAAATTATCAAATTAAACTCAAGCAATATAACAATCCCGATATTAATCGAGGTAACGTTATCAAATTAATCGTTGATAAAAAAATATCAACCCATAAAGAATATCTACTTAACGTAACTGATAAATCTATTATCATAGGAGCAAGCTCAGATACTGCTATTTTTCAGGCGATCCAAACGCTAATTCAATTATTGCCACCAGAAAAAAATACTGTTTTAAATATTCCAGCCCTTTCGATCACCGATTACCCCCGCTTCGCGTACCGGGGCATGCATCTGGATGTAAGCCGCCATTTTTTCGATGTAGCATTTGTAAAACAGTACATCGATTATTTAGCGCTTCACAAAATGAATTATTTTCACTGGCATTTAACAGATGATCATGGCTGGCGGATTGAAATCAAAAAATACCCAAAGCTCACTGAAATTGGAGCATGGAGAAATGGAAGCATTATTGGCTTATGGCCCGGACAAGGAAATGAGCATATAAAATATCAGGTTCTACCAACGGAAGTAAAAATTACGCCAAAAAATGCCGTTATTAAAACTGATGGTATCCGTCACGGTGGTTATTACACACAAGAACAAATTAAAGATGTGGTAGATTATGCGGCTAGACGTTACATCACCATCATTCCAGAAATAGAAATGCCTGCACACAGCATGGCCTTATTGGCTGCTTACCCAGAGCTGGGAACAACGCCAGATAAAAAATACGAGGTTGCAGAAACCTGGGGAATGATGAACAAATATAACAATGTACTCCAAGCTTCTGATACAACTTTTAAGTTTCTGGAAAATGTATTAACTGAGGTAATGGCTTTGTTCCCCTCGCAATACATCCACATTGGTGGCGATGAAGCCTCAAAAATATGGTGGAAGCAATCTGCTGTTTCGCAACAGATTATGAGAGCCAATGGTTTGAAAAATGAAAGTGAGCTACAGAGTTATTTCATCCGCAGGATGGAAAAATTTGTGAACAGCAAAGGCAAAACCATTATCGGCTGGAACGAAATTTTACAGGGCGGTTTAGCCCCTAACGCAGTTGTAATGAGCTGGCAAGGCGAAAAAGGTGGTATCGACGCTGCAAAACAAAACCACAAAGCCATTATGACGCCCGAAAATAATATGTACTTTAACCATGGGCAGTTCGTAAAAGAAGATAGCCTGGCTGCAAATAAGTTCTCGCCCTTAATAGATGTTTACAATTATGAACCCATACCAGCCGAACTCACTGCTGAGCAGGCTAAATACATTTGGGGTGCACAGGGCTGTTTATGGAGCGAGTATATTACCAATCCGGCAAAAGTACAATACCTGCTTTTTCCAAGATTAGATGCTTTGAGCGAAATTTTGTGGAGTCCCAAAGAAAAGCGGAATTATCCAGATTTTCAAAAAAGGTTAAAAACACAGTTTAAACGCTACGATTTAATGGGAATAACCTACTCCAAAAGGTATTTAGAAAATTAGTGGATTAGCTGATTTGCCACCTGCAATTGATATGCACCCGGCGTAATCCCAACCATCTTTTTAAATGCCCTGATAAAGTAATTGGCATCACTAAAACCTAGCTCGTAACTTATTGAGGCTACCTTAGCCCCAGGTTGGGCGAGTAAAAGCTTGGCTTTGTTTATCTTTTCGGTTAGAATAAAATCGTTAGGGCTGATGCCGAGCTCACGTTTAAACAATCGGTAAAATGTGGCTTTGCTCATACAGGCCTTATCACTCAGGCTATTGATACTGATCTTCTCGTTCAGGTTTGTTTTAATATAGTTTAGTACAAAAGCTAAGGGGTTTTGGTTCAGGTTATAGCCGTCATCGCTAATCGTTTTTAGGTTCTGGGTCTGCATAATGCGCACCAGCAATTCTTTCAAAGTTAAATCGGCCAAAACATCTTTTTCTTTTGTTCGTTCTGAGCAGATCCTGATAACTTTATTAATGAGATAGGCAATCTCTTCATTGTTATAAAAATGGTATTCATCATAATTTAGCAGCCATTTTTCATTGCTACCTGCTTTTGGGAAAAACTCGTTTAAGTAAGCAATTGTTTTTTGGATCTGCTCGTGATCAATGGCCAAAGCAATACACTGCGTAGGATTAAGATTAGAAGCTTCAGGAAAATCAATTTCCATGGTAACGGCCGGCGGAACAATAACGGTTTGACCAGGAAAATAATCAAAGCCTTTCTTATCAAACAAATGCATTATTTTTTTGCCCCTCAGCATACTCGTAATTACAAAATCGTTAAAAGTAAGCGGCACTCTATACGATTCGGTGTAAGTTTCGAAAACATTTAATTCGCAGCGCTCTAAGGTATAAGAGGTTCTATTCTCTACCAAAGTTTGCAACGTTTCCGAAGCACTGAGCTTTACCTGATCTAATGTATGTTGCATAAACCGAAATAATCTGGTTAGAAATATTTGCTATAAATCAAATATAATTATTTCATCTAGTTATATTGTAACGGCAAAAACCTATTATAGCTGATACACGACTCAATCCCCATTTATCGGCTGCATAACACAATATGGTTACACAACCTGAAACGATAGTGCTATCAGTTGATCCGATTATACTATCTGCTCCATCCGCTTTGCCATTAGGTTTGTATTAACCAAATCTTATAACTGCAAAAATCATGATGAGCAATCTCTTTAAAATCCTATACCTAAACTGCTCATGATGGCTTTTAAAAATTTAATAATCAATAATAATTATGGAAAATTTAATTGAAAAACCGTCATTCAAAACCCATTACGATAACTATATCGGAGGGAAATTTGTAGCGCCCGTTAAAGGTGCTTACTTCGATAATATTTCACCGATTGATGGAAAAGTATTTACAAAAGCAGCACACTCCACCAAAGAAGATTTAGAATTAGCCGTAAATGCCGCACATGAAGCATTTAAAACCTGGAGCAAAACCTCTTCTACCGAAAGAAGCATCATTTTGAACAAAATTGCACAACGGATGGAAGACAACCTCGAATACCTGGCAACGGTTGAAACCATAGATAATGGAAAAGCGGTTAGAGAAACCTTAGCGGCCGATTTACCCTTGGGTATAGACCATTTCAGATATTTTGCTGGTGTAATCCGTGCCGAAGAAGGTTCATTATCAGAACTCGATCAAAATACAGTTTCATTGATCGTACACGAGCCGATTGGTGTAGTGGCGCAGATTATTCCCTGGAATTTCCCATTGTTAATGGGCATCTGGAAACTAGCGCCTGCCCTCGCCGCAGGAAACTGTGTGGTTTTAAAACCGGCAGAAAGCACACCTGTTTCGATTATGGTTTTAATGGAATTAATCGGCGATTTATTGCCTCCGGGCGTGGTAAATGTGGTAAACGGTTTTGGTGCTGAACTTGGACGTGCCTTAGTAACCAATCCTAAAATTTCAAAAGCAGCATTTACGGGCTCTACCCCTACGGGCAGATTGGTAATGCAATATGCAACCGAAAATATTATCCCGGTTACACTCGAACTTGGTGGGAAATCACCAAATATATTTTTCAGTTCGGTGATGGCCGAAGATGATGCTTTTCTAGATAAAGCTGTAGAAGGGGCTGTAATGTTTGCTTTAAACCAAGGCGAAATTTGTACCTGCCCATCTCGTTTATTGATCCAGGAGGATATTTATGAAAAATTTATTGCAAAGGTAATCGAGCGAACCAAAGCAATAAAAATAGGTAGTCCGTTAGATAGAACAGTGATGATGGGTGCCCAGGCCTCTAAAATACAGTTCGAAAAAATTGCTGCTTACATTAAGCTAGGTAGGGAAGAAGGTGCTGAAGTTTTAACTGGAGGAGAAATTAATGAATTACCAGGCGAACTTGGTGGTGGCTACTACATCAAACCAACCATCTTTAAAGGCCACAATAAAATGAGGATTTTTCAGGAGGAAATTTTTGGTCCGGTATTGGCCGTTACCACTTTCAAAACAGTAGAAGAAGCAATTGAAATTGCAAACGATACTTTGTATGGTTTAGGTGCTGGTGTATGGACACGCGATGCGCATGAGCTTTATCAGGTACCGCGAGCCATTCAAGCAGGTCGTGTTTGGGTAAACCAATACCATACTTATCCGGCAGGTGCTCCTTTTGGTGGCTATAAACAATCGGGTGTGGGCAGAGAAAACCACAAAATGATGTTGGGCCACTACCGTCAGACCAAAAATATGCTTATTTCTTATGATAAAAATAAATTAGGTTTCTTTTAGTTAGTTTGAAAGGCTGCATCATAAATAGAATTGTCATCCTGAGGCTGTCGAAGGACTGAATTAAATCTGCATTGGCAAAACGTTTCGACAAGCTCAACGTGACAATTCGAGTTGAATTTTATACTACAGCTTCTTTCTAAAAATCCATTTCAAACCTAAAAAAACCGATCATGATCAAGCGAATAGACAGTACAGAAAAAGCAAAAGAGTTAATTGCGGTACTTAAAGAAAAGCATGGGGAGCTCATGTTTTACCAGGCTGGCGGATGTTGTGAGGGTACACAGCCCCAATGTTTTGAAAAGGGAGGTTATTACCTGCGCATGCGCGATGTTTGTTTGGGCGAAGTTGAAGATTGCGAATTTTGGGTAGATAGAGACCTCTTCGAATATTGGAAATTCTCGCACTTTACTTTAGATGTATTAGATGGATTTGGTGTAGGTGGTTTTTCTTTAGAAACCCCGCTTCAAAAAACGTTCAAAATTCATTACAGATTGTTCTCTGAAGAAGAACTAAAAAACCTTGAGCCCGTTAAAACGGCAGACTAATTTTCATTTATTTAGTTAAATTAAGTCAGTTTGGAGAAATCCGACTGACTTTTTTGTTTTCTACTAGGTCGAACTGAATTTAGTTCATCATCTTTCTTGTTTTTAAAAATTAATGCAATCTTTGCATTAAAAAATTAACCATGCGTAAACTATTTGCCGTCCTTTCTACTATCCTAACCATATTTGCCATTAAAGAAACGGTTTATGTATTTACTTCTACTGATGCAGACATGGTTAAGCAAAAAGCAATTATGATTGTAATTGCTTTAAGCATTACTATACCGTTAATCATTTTAACACTTTGGCTTTGGTCGCCGGGCAGAAAGAAAAATGGTAACAAAGTTAAGCTATAAACTTACCTTTCAACTCGGGTGTTGGAACCCAACAACTCTCCTGCCTGCCCCACCATCTGTAACGGTTTTTGGCAATAATATCGTAAACCCAATCGCGGATAAATTTAGGAATGATGATAAATGCATAAAGAAGTGGAATTAATCCATTAAGTTTTCGGGCTACACGCAATGCCGCTGAAGATCTAGTATAGAGTTTTCCATCTTCCAGCAATAAAATCGTATTTAACTTTTCTAAATCAGCATTAAATTGCGGTAGAATTTCTTTGGCGTAATAACCTTGTAGTGCAGTAAACTTAAACTGATCTTTTTTATCGTGCGCAATAACAAATTGAACCGATGCATTACAAAGATTACAAACACCATCGAAAAAGATTATTGGTTGCTGAATCATATGCTATAAAAATAAAGCTTTTTAATAAAAAAAATATCTTAGGAATGTCGAATTAACATTAATTGATAAGTGGAGACAGAAATATTTGACGAATATAACAGGTAGGTTTTTGACTCGGAATAATTGCAGAAACTGACCGCTAAACCGAGTAGAAATGGCAGCTCGCGATTGAAAATCGGGATTACAGTGTACAGCCGGACCAATATTGAGATGAAAAACAGCTATTGCTTTCCAAAGACATTGCAAAAAGAAAAAACGATTTTTAAATGTTGTAACTGAACAATTTAACAGTGTAACTATAAAACAATCTATCTTCAACTTTCTTACCTTAAAACATTTTTATATATTTGCCCAATCCTTCTTCAATGCAAAAGAAAACACTTCTTGACGGACAAAAAATTCAGATTACAATTAAGAGGCTCTGCCATCAATTAATTGAAAACCACGACGATTTCGCAAATACCGTTTTAATTGGCATCCAGCCGAGGGGTATTTTTTTGGCAGATCGCATTCATCAGGATCTTGAACAGATTTTAAAAAACAAGAAAATCTTGAAGGGAAACCTTGATATTACTTTTTTTAGGGATGATTTCCGCCGTAAAGACGGATTGGTTACCGCAAGCAGCAACTCAATCAATTTTATCATCGAAGGTAAAAAAGTAATCTTAATTGATGATGTACTTTGGACGGGCAGAACCATTAGGGCAGCACTTGATGCCTTGCTTGCCTATGGCCGCCCAGAGAAAGTGGAACTTTTGGTTTTAATAGACCGTAGGTTTAGCAGACATTTACCTATCGAGCCCGATTACATTGGCCATCAAGTAGATAGCTTAAATTCACAACAGGTAAAAGTAACCTGGGCGAGTGAAGGAAGTGAAGACAAAGTGATTTTAATATCGGAACCACCCTTGCCAAAATTAGCCTAAACACCTTACAAAAGGATTATTTTGGCATGGAAGCTCTATCTGACAATTAAAACAATATAATAAAACAGATAAAAATAATAAATAAAAATGGCAGCAGAAAAACTATCAACCCGACATCTTTTAGGCATTAAAGATATTAACCGGAATGATATCGAATTGATTTTCGAAACTGCAGATAATTTCAAGGAAGTGATTAACAGACCTATAAAAAAGGTTCCTTCGCTCCGTGATATAACTATTGCCAATATCTTTTTCGAAAACTCTACCCGCACAAAACTTTCGTTCGAACTTGCTGAAAAAAGGCTTTCGGCCGATGTGGTGAATTTTGCGGCCTCATCTTCATCAGTAAGCAAAGGCGAAACCCTGATCGATACTGTAAACAACATCTTATCAATGAAAGTTGATATGGTTGTGATGCGCCACCCTTATGCGGGTGCTGGTCAGTTTTTAAGTAAACATGTTAAAGCGCAGATTGTAAATGCCGGAGATGGTGCGCACGAACATCCAACACAAGCCTTACTTGATGCTTTCTCCATCCGCCAAAAATTGGGCGATGTAGCTGGCAAGAAAGTAGTAATAGTGGGCGATATCCTGCACTCACGCGTAGCCATATCGAACATCCTTTGCCTGCAGCGCTTAGGCGCAGAAGTAATGGTTTGCGGTCCTACAACATTAATTCCCAAACACATCCATCAACTTGGAGTAAAAGTTGAGCATAATTTAATTAAAGCCCTGAACTGGTGCGATGTAGCAAACATGCTGCGTATCCAGTTGGAGCGCCAGGACATTAAATATTTCCCATCGCTAAGGGAATACGCCATGATGTACGGCTTAAACAAGCAGATCTTAGATAATCTCGACAAAGAAATCATTGTAATGCACCCTGGTCCCATAAACAGAGGGGTTGAGATTACAAGCGATGTGGCCGATAGCAAACAATCGATCATTTTGGAACAGGTAGAAAACGGAGTGGCAGTAAGAATGGCCGTGCTGTATCTGTTGGCAAGTCAGGGTTAGTTTTGAGTTGAGCGTTTGGAGTTGGGAGTTCTAAGTCCGCAGTCACTAGTCAATATTGCAGAGACAAGCATAATCTATTGATAATTGTTTATTGATCATTTAACACCTCGCAAACAGTTAACCGATTTAAACGATTAACCAGTTAACCAAATCAACTGAACCAACTTACTCATTTTTCCACATTCGTTCATCCCTTAATACCAAACCAAAAATCCTATCGTTAATTTGTGTTATTAACAGATGTTAATTACTTCTGTTGATAAGCTTTGATACTATTTCTAATTTAGTACCAACCATATTTGAAACCAATGCAGAAAAAATACTTACTAATTCCGCTAATTTTAGCAGGAAGTTTTAGCACCTACGCTCAGGTTAGCGCTGTGCAAAACCTCAACAAAAACTATCAAACGGGCTTAGAGTTATTAGACAAAGAAAAATACACTGCAGCTGCACAACAGTTTAAACTTGTTGAGCTGCAACGTTATAAACCTTCTACCCAAGCGGAGAGCAACGCTGAATTATCTTTACTGAAAGAGAATGCAAAATTTTACGCTGCTGTTTGTGCACTAGAGTTAACCAATAGCGATGCCGAAAGTTTATTTCAGGCATTTATCCGCGATTATCCATTAAACCCGAACACCAAACTGGCTTATTTCTACGTTGGAAAAACTTATTTCAACCAGAAAAACTATAAAAAAGCTTTAGAATGGTTCGAAAAAACAGATCCCTCTACACTTTCGGGCAAACAAAGAAACGAATACCAGTTTAAACAAGGTTACGCCTATTTCGAACTTAAAGACTACGACAAAGCAGAACCTTTATTCGAAAAAGTTAAAAAAGAAGAGGGCGATTTTCAGGAAAGTGCCACCTACTACTTTGCTTATATCAATTACCTAAACAAAGAGTATAAAACGGCATTGGCCAACTTCGAAAAGTTAAAGGGCTCTCCTACTTATGAGGCGAGTTATCCATATTACATCACTTCGATGTATTATCTTGACGAGCGTTACGATGATGTAATCAGCTATGCTTTAGCAGCTATTCAAAAAACCAAACAGCAGTTCGAACCAGAAATGTTGAGTTTGGTGGCAGCATCGTACTTTGCAAAATCAGAGTTCAAAAATGCGGAGAAATACTTCGCAGAATATTATGCAAAAGATAAAAGCGAAACAAAAAATAACCTCTTCATATACCAATACGGGTACTCTTTGTTTCAGAATAAAAAGTATAAAGAGTCGGTTTCTGTTTTAGAAAAACTAAATACCGATGACGTTTATCTTCAAAATGGTATGCATACTTTGGGTAAAGCCTTTATCCAATTGGGCAACAAACAAAAGGCTCAGAGTGCTTTCTTCAGGGCATCACGTTTAAGTTTTGATAAAGCAATCCAGGAAGAGGCCTGGTTAAATTATGCCAAATTAAGCTACGAACTCGAATTTCATCAGCAAGCTTTAGAAGCTACACAAGGTTTCTTAAAAGCATTCCCTAAATCGCGTAAAATAAACGAAGCTAAAACTTTATTAGGCGAGGTATTATTAACTACTAAAAATTATCAGGCAGCTGTAGATATTTTAGAACCTATTCCGGATAAAACCCTGGAAGCAAAAGAAGCCTACCAGAAAGTTACCTATTTCCGCGGATTAGAGTTTTACAACGAAAGGGCTTTCCCAAATGCATTATCGATGTTTTTGCGTTCTGAGAAGTTCCCTGAAGACAACGAGATCAATGCATTAAATACCTACTGGAAAGCTGAATCGATGTACGAGCTGCGTAAGTTCGGTGAAGCAGTTACCACTTTCGAGAAATTCTTAAAAATGCCAGATGCAGATAAAACCGGTGTTTACAATTTTGCAAACTACGCACTGGCCTATGCAGCTTTCGAAGATGAAAAATACAGCAAAGCAGCTACTTATTTCGAAAAATTCCTCGCGGGTAGCGATAAAGACCAAAAAACGATTGATGATGCTACCATCCGCTTAGCCGATTCATATTTCGTAAACAAAAACTATGGTGATGCAATGGCGAATTACAACAAGATCATCAGCCGCAATACCACTTCAGAAGATTACGCCACTTTCCAAAAAGGAATGATCCAGGGATTGGAAACGCAGTATGATGCAAAAATTGTAACCATGCAGAGTTTATTAAAGGCTTTTCCAAACTCAAACTATGCAGATGATGCTGGTTTCGAAACCGCTTATACCTATTTCAATAAAGGCGATTTTGATAAATCTAAATCAGATCTGGTAGAATTGGTGGCCAAATACCCACGTAGTAGTTATGTAGCAAAAGCTTTAGTTACTATTGGTTTGGTTCAATACAACCAGGATCAGGATGATGCCGCTTTAGAATCGTTTAAAAAGGTAATCCGCGATTATCCAACTGCCGACGAGGCTAAACAGGCCATGGAATCGATCAAGAACATTTATGTAGATCGTGGCGATGCAAATGGTTTTATCACTTATGCCGCTACAACCCCACTTGGAAATTACTCGGGCTCGGAGCAAGACAATATCGTTTTTGCCGCAGCCAATAATACCTATCTAAAAGGTGATGCCAATGGTGCATTCCAGGCGATAAATGCTTATTTCGACAAATTCCCTAAAGCGATACATGAGAAAGAGGCTAAGTTTATCAGGGCAGAATCGTTGGTGAAACTGGGCAGGCCCGATGAAGCGATTCCTGATTACGAATTTATCTTAAACGATTGGACGAGCGATTACACTGAACGTTCTTTGGTAAGTATTTCAACAGTGTTCTTAAATCAGAAGAAATATAACGAAGCGATTGTTTATCTGAAAAGATTAGAAACTACAACCGATTACAAGTCGCACTATAGTTTTGCCATCAATAATTTGTTAAAGGCTTACACCGCATTAAACATGCCTGATGACATGCTTAAATACGCACAGCTGACCAAAGAATCTGAAAAAGCTTCGGAGGAAGAAAAAAACAGTTCGAGTTTATATTCGGGTAAAGCTTATTTGTTGAAAGGCGATACCACCACCGCCATAAAAGAGTTTAAAAATGTGGTGGCTAAAACAAAAACCATTGCCGCTGCCGAAGCGAAATACAATTTAGCTTTATTAGAATACAACAAAGGCGATTTCAAAACCTCATCTAAAACCTGTTTTGATCTGGTTAATAATATGGCCGCTTATGATTACTGGGTAGCGAAGGCATTTATCCTTTTATCTGATAATTATGTGGCCCTGAAAGATAATTTACAAGCAAAAAGTACTCTTCTCAGTATAATTGATAATTACGAAGGCAAGGATGATATCATCCCGACAGCCAAAGAAAAACTAGAAAAACTAAACCAGAAGAAGTAGCATTATGAAATCGATTAAATATATATATAGTTCACTGTTTTTTTTAGCTGCTGGATTAATGACTGCACAAGCGCAGGATAAAAAGGCCGATGAAAAAACAGTTGTAAACGAAGAGATTGAGGTGGTTCGTCCATATAAACCAATTTTGGCAGAAGCTGTAAAGCTGAGAAGAAGCCCGAATTTGGATGATGTAAAAACCTACAAAGCAAAATTGAACTACAGCATTTTGGATAGAAAGCTGGAGTTGAACAGCGATATCCAAAAGTTACAGGCACAAGCCTTAGCCGAAGAAAAAGAAAGCATATTGGTTAACAACTATGTAAAAGGTGCATTCGGATCGTTGGCTACCCTTTTGGGCGAAGCTTATTTTAACACCGGTAAAGATGAAGGTTTACAGGTTGGTGGATACTTTAAACATTTTAGTCAGGAAGGAAAGCTGAACAAACAAAATAGCAGCAACCAACAATTAAGTGTTTTTGGCCGCAGCATTTTAGATCAGAATACAGTAAGTGGTCGGATTAATTTTGAACGCAACGGCACTTATTTTTATGGCATAGACGATGCCAGGCCTACACTAAACCCTAATCCTGATAAACAAGCCTTAACCACCATTGAACTGGAAGGTGAACTGGTAAAAAACTTTACCGAAGATGAAGATGCTTTTAGTTATGCCTTAAAAGCCAATGCCTACATCTGGAATGATAAATTCGACGCAAAAGAAAACTACCTGAGTTTAAACGGTTATGTTAACAAACGTATTAATTCGTTAAACTTAGGTTTAGCCGCATCAACCGAATTCGGTAATAGCAAAGATGCTTTAACCAGCGTTGGCAATAATCTGTTGCGTTTAAACCCATACATCCGTTTACAGGTTAAAGGCGCTAAAATTACGGCGGGAATTAATTTCGTACAAGAATTTGGTGCTGTTAGCAGCTCTAGAATCTTCCCTGCCGTTACCGCCGATTTCACTTTAATTCCTGATTATTTACAGGTTTTCGGAGAAGTTAAAGGTGATGTAAACAGAAATTCGTTAAAAGGCTTTACTGACGAGAACCCTTGGTTAAACGGCAATATCGTGGTTAGAAACACGGTTGAAAAGTTAAGCTTCAGCGCTGGAATTAAAGGTACCGGTGGCCCGGGTTTTGGTTACAAAGCACGTGTATATGTAAAACAATTTGATGATATGCCTTTATTCATCAACAACTTTACTGATTTTAACAAATTTGATGTAATATACGATTTCGGTAAAACCAAATTAACAGGTTTAGAAGGTGAAATTTCTGTTCAGGTAAGCGATGCCTTAAAATGGACCGGTAAATTAAACATCGACGACTGGAAGCCTGCTTCAGAGACCTACTCCTGGTTTAAACCGGGTTTAAAAGTAAGCTCGAACTTTGTTTATACCTACAATAAAAAACTAAGCTTTAATGCTGCTGTTGTAATCCAGGATGATATTAAAGCAAAAGTAAACATTGCCAATCCAGTTAATCCTGATCAGTATCTAATTCCAAATCCATTGATAGAAGAAATTAAAACGGTTAAAGGTTATGTAGATTTAGGCCTTGGTGCTGATTACCGCATCAACAAAAAATTCTCTGTTTTTGCTAAAGCAAACAATATCTTAAATACAAATTACAGCAGGTACCTATACTACCAGGTAAACGGATTTAATATTTTCGGAGGATTAACGTATTCGTTTTAAGCGATAAAATCGTAAAATTCATTTTTTAATCTGGATATATGCCTTTAAGTTTAACCTTAAAGGCATATTTTGTTTGTAGGCTTAGAGATGGCCGATCATCAGTAAACAACTTTAAGATAATTATTTTCACAAAGAATTATTAATAGCTATTCTCTTAATTGAACAACATTAATATTATTATGATTTCGACTATATTCACTCTAATTAGTAAAATTTGAGAGAAGCTTGATATATAAATAAAGCTTTTCTATAATCATATCCGCAATATCCATACACCTATCAAAACTGATCAAATAACAAAATATGCTAAACCGATTACTACCCTTCGTATTCATTTTAATTATTTTTTCGTCTTGCGCGCAAAAAGATATAAAACTGTTTGTAGCAGAAGAACGGATTGATATCCAGACCATATCGCCAGATTCAACTGATTTCTCTGAATTGCAGGCCATTGGAAAAGCGATTGGTAATTCCAGGGTGGTGATGTTAGGCGAACAGGATCATGGCGACTCGCCAACTTTTCTAGCGAAAACAAGATTAGTTAAATATCTTCATGAACAGAAAGGATTCAATGTTTTGGCCTTTGAGAGTGACTTTTTTGCATTGAATGAGGGCTGGGATCGACTGGAAAAACAAAAGTCTAAAATTGATCCTTTCCTCTTAAACAATATTTTTAGTATATGGACCAAATGTAATTCCTGCGATGACCTATTTTACCATTATGTGTCAAAAACTTTTAGCGATAAAAAGCCACTTATCATATCTGGTTTTGATAATCAAGTACATGGGCTTTATAGCAGAGAAAAGCTGAAAACATTTCTTGATAATTATCTGAAAAGTAAGAAGATAAACTACACGAACAGTAAAAAATATAAAATAGATTTTCTTTCCTTTATCGACTCAATAACGTATAATAAAAATCTTCAAAAACAGCGAAATTTTAAGGAAGCATTACAACAAATTAACCGTGAACTTTCCGTAACTGATACGACCACTTTTGAAACCATGCTACTTAAAAGCTTAAACGCCTTAACGAAAAGTGAGATTTCTTTTTTAAGCAAGGGTAGTGATTACAACCAAATTAGAGATAAACAAATGGCCGAAAATTTAAAATGGCTCTTAAAATACAAGTTTCCAAAAGAAAAAATAATTGTTTGGGCGCATAATGCGCATATCCTTAAACATCCCGAACTAATAAAAAAATCGAAACGGCCTAATGGAGATGAGATGAAAACGATGGGCAATTTTTTCACAGCGGATCAACAGCTTAACGAACAAACTTATATCTTAGGTTTTAACTCTAGAGTTGGAACCTCCGGTATAGTTACCATCGACAAAAAGTATCCTGCAGATCCACCAGCGAAGAATAGTTTCGAAACCTGGATTCCTGAAACTGTTCCCTATTCTTTTGTAAACTTTAAGCAGTTTCGTGAAGAAAATCCAGGCAATAAAAAACATTTTCTGATGAAGGGTGTGTATCATTTTACTGATTCTGCATCGTGGACGGATATTTACGATGGCATTTTTTATATTCGGGAGATGTATCCTTGTGCCTTAGTGGTTAAATAAATTATAAAAAAACCGCTTTTTACGATAATAGTTTCACAAAAGAACAAGATCAATCCTTTTAGAATACGCTCCAATGAAAATATTTAATGTAAAACCCATCACAATAAGTGAGTACATCTATAATGATGAATTTCTTGCAGAAAGCCAAATAGATTGGGGTTATTCATCAGGTTTTGAAATTACCGGAGAGAAAGTTGGAGAAATAAACACCATGTTCATCACCTTTGACATCCTTTACTGTGTAGACGCGATCTCAGATGATAAAGAAGTTGTTAGCCCCACTGGGCCAAACACATGAGACATTAACGTTTCATTTTCAATTGGCGACGAGGTATTTATCTCTTACAAAAGTTCTTGTCAGTTTAACTTTGAAAATGAAGGCTTTGATGCAGATCTAGCTTCCTTAACTGATTTTTTAAGAGATTATCAAGCGCATACCAGATCATTTTTTAGTCAATACGGGTATAAGCCCTTAATCCTAATAGAAGAGGGTACGCGAAAACAACAGCCTCTAATTGCCGATGCCAAATTAGCCATCGAAAACTTACGTGCAAACAATATGTATGAGTTTTAATGCCACTGCTTCAACTATAAAACCGCTCTTATCTTGTAAGACATCTTTGATCAGGCCTGTCTCCGATTGATTACTTATCCCACCAAACCCTTGAGGTAAGCACATCGCCTCCAGCTATTCTTGCTACAGCATCTTTATAGTTTTGGGGGTTGTTCAGCACCTCTGTTGAAAGATAAATCATCCGCCTCGGAATGGTGCCATTGGTAACGTTACCTTTATAATTGATGGGAGTAAGTTTAGGGAAATCGCTTCTTTTCCAGTTTAGCCAGGCTTCTATAAAATTAAAATTGGTACCGGTAGCTACCCAGTATTGCACATTTATGCTGCTTAATGCGCTTTGTGTACTGCTTTCATCAAGCGGGTTCTGGTTTACAAATGCAGTAATTTTATTGGCATCAACCGCAGCTAATGGATCCAGCTGTGCAAGCGATTGGATTGCGCCGGTTAAGCCATTGGTGTAGTGCAGGTTTGCGGTTCCATTTATATTCCATCCCCTCACTTTAGCCTCTGCAAGCAAGAATTCAATTTCAGCGTAACTCAGGATAAAAATTGGACCACCTAGTTTAAGGTACATCGCGGTGCGTGGTCTGGAATACTTTCCGAGCGGGGCAAAATCGCTTCCGGTACCTGTGCCTCCTGGGTAATTTGGCGAAAGGCTAATATCAGTTGCCCCACCCTGTAGATCAAATCCATTAGGCATACCCAACTGAACAGCTGCATCGGTATTTCCGTTTAGGTTCTGATCGGCATTTTTGGCTAGCCCGTCTTTTGGTACCTCGCCAATTATACTTAACCTGGGGTCATTGGTATTTTTTAACTGATCGATTAATGTTTTACTCCAACGCACTTCCAAATAGTCGGAAAATGTTCTTAAAGCAAGCGATGTTCCATTCTGGCTGTTAAAAGAAGAAGCATCGGTTAACAGGATCGCATTATCGTTTATGCCTGTAAAAGTTTTATCAGCAGCTTTCTCTACCCAGAGCCTTGCCTTTTCCGGGTCGACTTTGATTAAGCGCATCGCAATCCTGAGCATTAGCGAGTAGCCAAACTTTTTCCACTTGCTTATATCGCCTTTATAAAAAAGATCAGCCGTTGGTCCGGGTTTTTCGGAGTCCAGTTGTGCTGTAGCCGTTTCGAGGTCGTTCAGCATTTGGGCATAAATATCTTCCTGGCGGTCGTAAACGGGATATTTAATCCCTTGCATGGCTTTAACAGCCTGCGTATAGGGCACATCACCATAGGTATCGGTAATCCGTTGCAAAATCAACACAAACATAATATCACCAATCGCAATCAGGTTTTTATAGGCCGCTGGATCTTTTAATCTGGCCAGTCGTTGCATCTCTCTGATGTAAGAGGCATCGGCATAACCTTCGTCAAAAATCCGGCCCTGATAATCGGTAAAGCTGCCTACATTGATGTATTTATCACCATTGTTGTAATAATAATAAGTTGAGGCAAGCAACTGCATCATAGTACTCTGATACAGAAGCTGGTAATAGCCCAAATTGGCATATTTTAACTGTGCCTGTGCAAGCAAGCTGTTGGGATCATAATTGTCTTCTGTGAGTTTGGTTGGATCGGTATTGATTTCATCCAGCTTTTCCTTAGAACAACTGCCCATTAAAGCCAGGAAAAACGCACCCAAAACACACAACTTTCTCATGTCCATGTTATTTGAATTTAAAATTAAAATTAACCCCAAATGTACGTGTTGCAGGCAATGAAGCCCCTTCTATCCCGGCATAACCCAATGTTGGCGAGAACTGCGACTCAGGATCAATATTTTTAGTGTATTTAAGCAAAGTAAACAGGTTCCGCGCGACCATATCTATCCCTATACTACTAAAAGGTGTTCTTTTTAAAAAACGTTCGCTAAAAGAATAACCTAATGTGGCCTGCCTCAGCTTGATAAAACTGCCATTGAGTACCGATAATGCAGAAATATTGGTGGCCAGTTCAGGATAATAGGCATAAGCGGGAATGTTAATGGTATTTTTTTGCCCATTTTCTAACACGCCATCGGCCACAATCCCTGTCTCCCTACCCACTAAAGTTCCCTTATTTAAGCCAAGCACATAGCTGTAATATTCTGTTGCTGATAGGATTTTATTGCCAAAGCGATAATCGATCAAAAAGGAAAAACTAAACTGTTTATAGCTAAAACTGTTGGTTATCCCTCCATATAAAGTAGGCATGGTGCCGCCCATAGGAATAAAATTACCCCGCTTAGGTATGCCATCCGATCCGATAATGATGTTTCCATTAGCATCCCGCAGATAATCGTAGGCCATAATCTGCGTAATCGGTTTACCAACCACCAGCGCAGTATTGGCATTTAATGGCCGATAGGTACCTGTCAGGGTATAATTACTGTTACCATCGATAGAAAGCAGGGTATTCTTTACCTTGGTCATGTTAAAGTTGACCTGCCATTTGCCCGTTGTTGTAAGCAAGGGCGTATAGCCTAAAGCCAGTTCTATCCCTGTGTTCCGGGTTTCGCCAAGGTTAACATAGGCGGAGGTAAAACCTGTGGTAACCGATTGTTTTGCATTGATGATTTCGTTGTGTGTAATGCGATTGAAATAGGTAAAATCGACATCCAAACGGCTATTGAAAAATTTAAGGTCGAGGCCTGCCTCTATTTCATTCAGGGTAAATGGCTTTAAATTGTAATTGGGTAAATCGCCGGAAAAACCACCTACAGGCACGCCGTTTACCTGATTATCTACGGTATAATAGATTTGTGTGGTGTATGGAACGATGGGTTCGCCACTTGTTTTTGCAAAATCCAACCGCAATTTACCAAAATCGAGGGCTTTCAAATTCAACAGATCTGAAAAAATAAAACTGCCCGATATGCCAGGTACAAATATGCCCCGGTTGTTAGCAGGCAAGGTAGAATAGATATCGTAACGTCCGGTAATGGAGAAGTTAAGATAACGCTGATAGCTGAGATCGGCAGTGTAATAAGCCGATTCGGTTACAATTCTGGAGATGGCCAGTGTCTTGGTACTGGTAATCAGATTTTCTGGAACATAGAGATACGGCACTTTAAACTGCGATCCTTTCAGTTTTTCGGTATTGCCCTTTCTTTCGCGATAATTTGCGCCCATTGAAAATTCGAGGTTCAATTTATCGCTCAGATTTCTGGTTGCACTGAATAAAATATCGCTATTGAGTTCTGAAGTATGGTTTTGATCATAGGCGTTCATTCCGCCCTGCCTGTTAATGGAAAACGCAGTCCCTGTAGGTAAAATACTCACCACTTCATCTTTACTCGAGTCGTAGCCAATTCTGCCCTGCAATGATGCCCAGCTGGCCAACCTATATTTTAATACAGCAGATGTGATATAACGGTTTCTATTGGCATAATCAGCCTGTTTGTTCATTAAAAAATAAGGATTAGTTTTATATTCATCCGCATTCCAACGCGTTTCAAAACCTGTTTCAGCATCAAAACCAGGGGCTAAGATCGATTGATCTAAACTGGTGGCCAAAGCTGAAATACCATAATTTGCATTTAAAGGGCCATCGCTGAGGTAGCTTTTGTTTTTGTTCCTTTCGTAAATGTAATTACCGGTGAAGCTCAATGATATTTTAGGGCTTAGCGCTACTTTACCATAAAAATTTAACGTTTTCCGGTTCAAAGCTCCATTGCTTAAAACAGAATTGTAATCTAAATTGGAAACTGAAACACGATAGTTGTTATTGGTATTTCCACCAACCAACGACAGCGTATTAATAAAGGCCGGGGCGGTACGGTAAAAAGTCTGGATGTTATTTTTAACAGGAGCATAAGGGCGCATAGAGCCATCTACCTGAGGGCTTAATTTACCGTCCATAAGTTCTCCCCAGCTCAACAAACCCGTGGTAATTGCATTGTACAGATCGGCAGGACGTTTATTTTGTGTACCCTGACCGTATAAATATTGAAAATCGGTAGAATTAACCGGCACATCGAAGGCCAGGTTTGCATTGTACTCCAGCCTTGGTCCGGTATTTTCTCCACCGCTTTTCAGGTTGATGAGGATTACACCATTTGCAGCCCTGGCGCCATATAAAGCCGAAGCAGCAGAACCTTTCAATATCGTAATGGTTTCAATATCATCTGGATTGATGTTACTAATGCCGTCGCCATAATCTGCCCCGCCATATTCATTTGCACTTCCACGAATGCTGTTATCAATGGGTACACCATTTACGATAAATAACGGAGAGGCAGCAGTCATACTGGAAACACCACGGATGAGTACGCGTGCCGCAGATCCTGGGCCACCGTTTACACCAGTAATGTTAAGTCCCGCTACCCTACCCTGTAGCGCCATAATCATATTACTTTCTCTTGCCTTGGTGATTGAAGAACCCTGAATGGTAGTTAAGGCATAGCCAACTTTATGATTGTCTTTTTCGATACCCAAAGCCGTAATTACAACCTCTTTTAAAAAACGGACACTATCAGAACCCATTTTTTCTTCGTCATTTTTTCTGATTACGATTAAATTATTCGGCAAAAGAGAATAGGCATAACCACTGTTGAGCAGCAATTGATCGATCACCTTTATGGCCTCCTCTTCTTCTACCTTGATTGATACCTGATGTTTAGGAATTTTAGATTCGCTGTAGGCGAAATGATAAACAGTTTGTTGTTGTATGGTTTCTACAACCTGCTCAAAATTTGCTCTGGTAAAATTTAAGGTAACTTTAGTTTGTGCATTGGCACATAGCGGAAAAATCAATCCAATTAACCATATGATTCTCTGCGCACAATTCATGGCTACAAATATACATTGCTTAACTGTTTGTGCTAACGGTAGATATAGACATTTTTCCCCTTTATCGAATAATTAAAATTTTCAATCAGTTTTAGCACATTTAAAGCTTCAGCAATGGTTTCTTTATCCACATGTCCCGTAAATTTCACCGTTTTAAGATCAGCTTCTTTAAAGGTTATTTTAACATCGTACCATCGCTCAAAAAGCCTGGCAATTTCATCAAAACGGTTGTTTTTATAAATGAGTTCGTGGTTTGTCCATGCCGTTTCCATTACTTTATCGGTCCCTGTTCCACTGAAATGGGTAAGCTGGCTCATGCTTGCTTTACCACCAACCAAAGTAAATTTATCGTTTGGCTTTAAGATAAAAGTTTGTTTGGTATTGTTTTTAAGGGAGATAGATACCTTTCCTCTTATTAATGTAGTTTCGGTAAAAGCATCATTCTGGTAAGCTTTAACATCGAATGCAGTACCCAGTACTGTTACGGCCAATTGCTCGGTGTGCACAATAAAAGGGTGTTTAGGATCTTTTTTAATATCAAAAAATGCCTCACCTGATAGGTAAACGTTTCTGGTATCTCCACTAAAATGGTCAGGGTATCTAAAACTACTCCCCGAATTCATTTTCACGGTAGAGCCATCGGCCAGTACAATGGTTTTAATTTCGGTTGCCTTGGTTTGCACCTTTTTCAAAGCCAGCTGATCTGTTTTATTGAAGAAAATAGCCTCTCTGTTATACACCAAAACACCAGCCAAACCAATTGCTACAACAGCAGCAATTTTTAGCCAAACACTGTAACCTTTGTTTTTGGTAACCTTTAAACGGGGTTCATCGGGAACCTGGATCTGGGCCCTGATCCGATCAAAAACTAGATCGATATTTTCTTCTTCAGCTGTTTCAGATTCAAAATAAGTTTCTAGCTGTTTATATTCTTTTCTAAGCACTTCGTTACCGGCTAAAATCGATTTCAGTTCAACAGATTCATCCGGTGAAATTTCACCGGCCAATTGTTTTCCAAGCAATTCTGTAAATCTTTGATCTGTCATTTTTTTTCCGCCCTTTATGATATGTTCCTTTTTCTGTTAAAATTGCCTACAAGAAATAAAAAAAAGATAAGGTACCCACTAAGATAATCAGGGAGATTATTTTTCCAAGCTTTTTTTCATCAGATCCTTGATCTTTTAAAGGCTGTAATATTAAGCGGAGTTTAGCAATGGCCCTGAACAATTGGGTCTGCACCGTTCGGGGCGAAATGTTCAACAGTTCTGCTACCTCCTTATATTTCATGCCGCTTTCCTTGATCAACCTAAAAACCGTGGCTGCCTGAGGTGCCAAACCTGCAATGGCAAAATCAAGTTGCCGGTGCAGTTCTTTGGTTTCAAAAATATATTCCGGCGTTTGCGCTGTTACCGAAACATCCTCTTCTGCATCTACTAAATCGATAAACGTAATTGAAGAATTTTTTTTGAGGTATTTAAGTGATTGATTTTTTACTGCGATAAAAAAGTAACTTTCGGGATTTAATACATGTGTACTTGCTGCGCGATTTTCCCAGCATTTAACAAATACCTCGGTAACCAGGTCTTCTGCAGCCTGTTTATCAACTACATAGTAAATAGAAAATTTGATCAACCTACTGTACAGAAAGCGGTAAAGTTGCTCAAAAGATTTTATATCATCCTCGAGGCAAATCTTATTCCATAAAACGACTAGATCTGGCTTAGCTGCTTTCAACTTGGTTAGTTTGGTGAATCAAATGTAAGGTAATAAAAAATATTTCATAAAAAAATCTTCCCGCTGTAGGCAATTTAACAAAAAAAGGACTCTTCATTCGGTGCCATAATAAGGCGCAAGCCATTTATAGATCTATTGAAGCAGAAAACAATGAATAAAAACAAATATGTGATGGGCATTGATATCGGTGGTTCGCACATTACGGCTGCCGTACTCGATATGCAGCAGCGGAACATTCTTAAAAATTCCTATACGCGCGAACGTGTCGACTCTCATGGCTCAACAGGGCAGATTATCCACACCTGGTGCAATGCAATTAAAGCGGCTTACAAAAAGGTAGGTATCCAAATTGGCCATTTGGGAATTGCCATGCCGGGTCCTTTCGATTATGACAAAGGTATCTCCTATATCGCTGGTAATGATAAATATGCCGCTTTTTATGGCCTTAACGTAAAAGATATGCTGGCCAGTGAACTTCAGATCGGTCGGGAGCAGATCATGATGAGTAACGATGCTGCTTGCTTTTTGGCAGGAGAAGTATTCGCAGGTGAGGCACATGCCTATCAGCACCTGATTGGTATTACATTGGGAACAGGTTTAGGAAGTGCGGTTTATAATGAGGGAAAAGTTAACGATGTTAATTTATGGTGTGCTCCTTTTTTAGATGGCATAACAGAAGATTATCTTTCTACGCGATGGTTTTTAAAACGTTATTACGAACTCACAGGATTTAATATTCTAAATGTTAGAGAACTGGCCAAACTTTACGACGATAACCAAACGGTACGGAAAATATTTGCTGAGTTTAGCCATAACCTTGGGATTTTCCTCAAAAAATTTCATCAGGATCATGAAGCCGAGGCAATTGTAATCGGTGGTAATATTGCCAACGCATCGAGCCGTTTTATTCCTGGAGTGGCTAAATATCTCCATTCGCAGGGTGTCACTTCTCCAATACATATCTCTGAATTGAATGAAGATGCGGCCTTGGTTGGAGCTGCGGGTTGCTGGGCCACGCAGACATTTAAAACGATCGAAAAAATCTAACAAAAAATTATTTAAAAATAATTCAATTCCCTTGTAGGCAATTTGTGTAAGCAAAATGCTCTTAACTATAAAACCGGACGGATGGAAATCCTGAAGGCGGCAAACAATTAACCAAATACTTATTCAAAATTATTCATAATGAATATGAAAAAATCTTTACAGCTAACGTGCTTATTGCTCTATGCATCCACAGGCTTGTATGCAGCTGCACCAATCGAACATTTTAATCGTGCAGTTTCTTTCCATGCTGTTTATCAGGATGTGATTAAAGGAACCGTAAAAGATGAAACAGGCGCTACCTTACCAGGTGTAACCATTACTATAAAGGGGGCACAGGGCGGCACGCAAAGCAATACTTCGGGCCAATATAGCATAACGGCTAAAACAGGTGATGTTTTGGTGTTCTCGTTTATCGGTTACCAAAGCAAAGAAGTTACCGTTGGTACGCAAAGCACCATTGATATAACTTTAACCCCTGACTCTAAAAATCTTGAAACCGTAGTGGTAACGGCATTAGGGGTGAAAAGATCAGAAAAATCGCTAACGTACAATACACAACAGGTATCGGGCGATGAACTGTCAAAAGTAAAAAGCCCTAACTTAATGAACTCCCTTAACGGTAAAGTTGCAGGTTTAACCATTAGTCCAAGTGCTTCGGGTGTTGGTGGTTCGGCAAAAGTAATTTTAAGAGGAAGCCGTTCGGTAAGCGGTAACAATCAGCCTTTATATGTAATTGATGGGGTACCAATCAGTAATAACGGTAATGCCAACGGCCAGCAGAACAGTGTATTTGGTGGCGGTCAGGATGGTGGCGATGGTATTTCTAACCTTAATCCCGATGATATTGCAAGCATCACGGTTTTAGAGGGAGCATCAGCAGCTGCCCTTTACGGTAGTCAGGCTCAAAATGGTGTAATTTTAATTACCACCAAACAGGGTAAAGCAGGCAAAGCCGAAATTGGTTTTTCATCGGGCATAACCATTGATAATATTGCTTACGAGCCAAAGTTCCAAAACAGTTACGGACCTGCATCTACCATAATAAGAGATAGCTGGGGCGGCGGAATCAGCAATACAACAGATAATTTAAAAGATTTTTTCAAAACGGGGATTAATACCTCGAATGCGATAAATCTTTCTGGCGGTTCTGAAATAGCACAAACCTATTTTTCCTATTCAAACACCTATGCCAGTGGTATTCAACCAGGCAATAAGTTAAACCGGAACAACTTAAACCTACGCGAAACTGCTAAGTTTTTCGATAATAAATTAACTGTAGATGGAAGTGTAAACTACATCAATCAACGCATCAACAACAGCCCATCTTTAGGTTTATATTTAAATCCGTTATTGGGTTTGTATCTTTTCCCTAGAGGTGTTGATATTACCCCATATAAAGATCAGTATTTATTGGCTGGCAATACAGGTGCCGCACGTCAAAACTGGTTGGGTGGTCCGGCCGACATTAACCAAAACCCATGGTGGTTGACCAATTTAAACCCAAATACATCAATCCGTAACCGTTTCTTATTGAGCGGAAGCGTTAAGTATGATGTTGCACCATGGTTAAATGTGCAGGTTAGGGGAAATATTGACCGTACCACGGATGATTACGAAAACCGTAGATACTCGGGTATTGCGACCAATTTCAACTCTACCGGAACAGGTTATTTTGCACAGAGCAATCAAACCTATGTTCAGAAATATGTAGATGCGATTGCCAATATTACCGTTCCAATGACTGGTTCTGATTTTAAAGTAAATGGATTAATCGGTGGAAGCATCAACGACCAGAAAACTTCAGGTTTATCTTTAGGTGGCAACCTTTCGGCGGTCGATTTCTTTTCACCAGCTAACACGATCGTTGCCCTTCCAGGCACCTTTAGCGGAAATACATTAAGTAACGTAGTTCCTATTGTTCCTAATCATAGCCAGCTACAGGCCGTTTTTGGCAACGCCAATATTTCATATAAAGACTGGGCTTTCTTAACCGTAACAGGCAGAAACGATTGGTCTTCTAACTTATCGTATACACCAAACGATTCTTATTTCTATCCTTCGGTTGGTTTATCATTTATTGTTTCACAGATGTTCAAACTTCCTGAGGCCATTACCTATGCCAAATTGAGAGGAACTTATGCAGAAGTTGGAAATACCGTACCGCCATATCTTACGTTTATCCAAAACACTTTAAAATCAGATGGTGCATTAAATTTCAATACCAATGCGGCTTTCAGAGAGTTAAAACCTGAAAGAACAAAATCATTTGAGGTAGGTACCGATTTGCGTTTCCTATCAAACAGAATCAATTTCAGCTTTACCTATTATAAAACCAATACCAAAAACCAATATATCCCTGTAGTTGCACCTCCATCTTCATTGGTATCTACAGGATATCTGAATGCAGGTAATGTAGAGAACAAAGGTTTCCAGTTTATTTTAGGTGCTGATGTTGTAAAAGGTGACGGGCTGAACTGGAACACTTCGATAAACGGTTCATTAAACAGAAATAAAATTATCGATATTGCTTCAGCTGATAAAATTAACAGTGTAGATTTAACAGGCGCTGGCAATACTTCTTATATTTCGAGGTTAAAAGTGGGTGGCTCTTATGGCGATATTTATAGCTATACCCTACAAAGAGATGCACAAAACCGCATCATATTAGGTGGTGATGGAACAACAGCTTCGCCATATACACCTTTAAAAAGTAAAGAATTTAACTACGTAGGCAATCCTAATCCAAAATTCCAATTGGGCTGGAACAACAGTTTCAATTACAAAGATTTTAGCTTAAGCTTCTTGGTCGACGGTAAGTTTGGCGGTCAGGTATTATCGCTTACCGAAGCTTTAATGGACGAAGCAGGTGTATCTGAAGCAACTGGGAATGCAAGGGCTCAAGGCGGTGTTAAAATTGATGGTGTAGATACAAAAGGTAATGCAGTATCAACAACAGTTAACCCACAAACTTACTATTCATTTGTTGGTGGCAGATCCGGCGTATCGGGCGAATATATCTATAGCGCTACGGTAGTACGTTTAAGAGAAGCTGCTTTAGGTTATACCCTTCCATTAACCGGTAAAACATTTAAAAGTGTTAAATTTTCGGTTACCGGAAGAAACCTGTTTTATTTCTATAAAAAGGCTCCTTTCGATCCGGAAATCACGATGTCTACCGGGAATGGTTTATCTGGTGTAGATGTTTTTAACCAACCTGCAACGCGCAGTTTAGGCTTCAATCTAAATTTATCATTTTAATTCTATTCAAAAAACAACATGAAAACTATATATCATAAATCCTCGAATAACAGGATTAAAGGATTGTCTGCTGTTTTGCTGGCATCTTTGATGGCCTTAAATTTTGGATGTACAAAAAACTTTGAAGATTTTAACACCAACCCAACTGCACTTTCACCTGAGCAGACTACCGCGCTTTTGAAATCGGCAATTGGCCCAATTGAGCAGGAAATTTTCCATAACTATCAGATTGCACAAAACCTAAGTGCTGATGCTTTTAGTGGTTACATGATGGCCCCGAACCCTTTTGGAGGAATTAACAACATGAGCTATTCGCTTAACGATGGCTGGAACAGTAGTGGTTTTAACGACCAATATAACTATGTAATGGCTCCGATTTCTAAAATTGGGCAGAGCGAAGTAAAAACTAAATCGCCGGAAGCCTGGGGAATTGCCCTTTTGGTTCAGGTAATGGCCATGAGTAGGGTAACCGATAAATTTGGCCCTATTCCATATACTACAGCTGGTTCTTCTTTGGTATCTACAGCTTATGAAGATCAGAAAACGGTTTATAATGCTTTTTTTAAACAAATCGATACAGCAGCTAATAACTTACAAACTTATATTGCAGCTAATCCTGGCAAAACGGCTTTTTATGATAAAGGCGATTTAATCTATGCAGGTGATCCGGTGAAATGGTTAAAATTGGCCAACTCTTTGCGTTTGCGTTTAGCTACGCGTATTGTAAAGGCCGATGCGGCTACAGCAAAACTTCAGGCTGAAAAAGCTTTAAGTGCACCTGGAGGTTTATTAACAACTGCAGCAGATAATGCGGCTGTGGCACAGTCGGGTACAAGAGACAACGACTTATGGGTGGTAACTGTTGCCTATGATGGCGACAATGCGTTAGGTGCAGCTTTACAAACGTATTTGGTGGGTTATAACGATCCACGCTTACCTATTTACGCCAGACCTGCTACCGATCCTTTATTTACAGGCCAATATGTAGGAATCAGATCTGGAGCGAATACCTCGTTTAACGGTTTGGGCAAAGCAGGTTATAAAACCTATTCTACCTTAAACTCTACTGATAATGTCAAATCACCTATCGGACAAAAAGCACCACAAATTTTAATGACCGCTGCTGAAGTTTGGTTTTTAAAAGCTGAGGCTGCATTACGTGGCTGGACAGGTGCAGGGGATGTACAAATTAACTATGAGACCGGAATTACCACATCATTACAGCAATGGAGTGTAGCTGCAGGAAGTTATTTATCAGATGCAACCAGTACATCTACTGCTTATATAGATCCGAAAAATGCGGCGAATAATGCTGCAGCTGTAAGTACAATAACCGTAAAATGGGACCCTACTTCTACCAATGAACAAAAATTAGAGCGCATTATTACACAAAAATGGTTGGCTATTTTCCCTGACGGACAGGAAGCCTGGTCTGAATACAGACGTACAGGTTACCCTAAGTTATTTACAGTAGCCAATAATAACAGTGGTGGAACGATCAATACCCAAACCCAGATCAGAAGATTGCCATTCCCATCAACTGAATATGGAAACGGTAACAGTGCCGAAGTTGTTAAAGCAGTTGGCCTTTTAGGCGGACCAGACAATGGCGGTACCAGATTATGGTGGGACGTGAATAAAGCGAACTTCTAACACACAAATACCACCAGGTAGGATAACGAAAGTTGTCCTACCTTTTTTTATATCAAACCAATTTCTAACCAAAATTTTTAAACCTATGAGAAAACTAACCGTTTTCGGCGTACTGCTGTTAACAGCTTTCGCCCTGTTGTATGCTTGTAAAAAAGCCAATTCTGAAAAAGAAGACAACCAATTAAACACCAAAGGCACTGCCAGAGCAGCTACCAATGCCTCTGCCCTAGCCTTAGCTGCTCCATTCATGACCGCCTACGTTGAGGTAAACAGCAACAATTTTGTAAATCCAGGCTGTTATACCTACGGAACTTCAGCAAGTCAGCTATTTGGCGTTTCTGTTATTTTCGCAGCTAATATTAATTCGGTAAATGGCACACCTACCCTGTACTTCAATCCGCAGGTACAAGAAACTTTAAATTCTGGCAAGGTAGCTTATCTTAAATCATTAGGCATAAAAGTAGTGCTCGATGTACTTGGAAACCACCAGAATGCAGGCTGGGGTTGTTTTACCACCTATGCCCAGGCCGATGCCTTTGCCATTCAATGTGCCAATGCCGTACAGCAGTATGGTTTAGATGGAATTGACATTGATGATGAGTATTCTGCCTGTACTGCAAATGATGGTTCGTTGGTGCTTGCAGCAGCAGCACTTAGAGCGCGTATGGGTGCCGATAAGCTCATCACTATGGCTGCATTTAATCAGGCCAATTATTTTACGTCTACTTATAACAACCAAAAACTGGGTGATATTTTAGATTATGTATTTGAGCAAACTTACTTCTCTACAAATTATGCTGGCCGTTTACAGCCTTACATTAATGCTGGTGTACCCAAAAGTAAATTGGGTTTAGGTACAGATTTAGGTAATAGCGATCAGGCAGCGGTGGCCACTTATGTAAAAAATAATGGTTTGGCCAGTGCGATGGTATATAATGTTGCAAATAATTCGCAGACAAAATTATCGGCTATGTCTAATGTACTCTATGGCGCTGCAACTGCTGTAAAAGCAAATTGTATCGATGGCAATGGAGGTACACCACCACCGGCTGGAAACCGTTCATTGGTTTTCGATGGCACAAATGAATACCTAAATTCGAATACTTTCAATCTTGCAGGTACCAGTTTAACTTACGAAGCATGGGTTAAACCAACTGCTTTTAAAGCTACTGCTCCAAATATCTCGACCATCATGGGCATAGAAGTGAGCGATGCAAACGTAGCTTTGCTCCGTCTGGGTGATGCTTCTCTAGCCAACAATAAGGTACAGTTCGTTTTAAATACGGGTGGTGCAACACCTAAAAAGCTAAATTCCGCTACAGCGCTAAGCGCCAATACCTGGTATCATATTGCGGCAACATACGATGGCACAACAATGAAAATCTACATCAATGGCACTTTAGATGCAAGCATGAGCGCTACCGGCACTATCGCTGCTAACGGTACATTTCAGATTTCGAGAAGCTGGGATGCCAACAGGGGTTTTAACGGTCAATTTGATGAAATGCGGGTTTGGAAATCGGCATTGGCACAGTCGACAATTTCAGCCAATAAATGCAGTGTAAGTGCAACCAGTAGCAACTTAGAGGCCTATTGGAAATTCGACGAAGGCACAGGAACTACCATTGCTGATGCAACAGGGCATGGCCACACCGCAAGCTTGCTTAACATGGAGAGTACTGATTGGTCTACCACCGTTCCTTGTCCATAGGTTTTCTCCATAACAGTTAAATTCTTGTGGTAGGAAACACCGTCCACTAAGAAAACTTAATGGACGGTGTCTTCACCGTCCATTTTAAAACATTCCCACTTCGTTTCTACATACGCTTTTCTATAGTAAAACGTTTCTATAGCTTAAGCTTTAACTTCAAATCTATATTATATCGATTTAGCGATTTGCTTACTAGCATACCATTTCTATCTTTGTAACCGTTATCTTTGCACGGATACAGATATAGGTTTAGAAAACTGTGATTTTTTTCATGATTAAAATAACAAAACTGTATTCGTTTTTGTCCCCTTTTTGGAATAGGATGTGTAATAGCACCCATAGACACTATTTGAAGGTAGAATATAATTTTTAATTTTAAACGCTTAATTTTACCCGAATGGATATCTTATCATACCTATTAGAACTCTTGCAGCAACGCAAAGAAGTTGGTATTACCGGCTTGGGCACCTTTTATAAAAAGAAATACCCAGGAAGATACGATAAGGAAAAACAAACGTTTTTGCCTCCTGGATATACGCTGCAGTTTTCGGCCGAAGTAACCGAAGAAGAAGCTTTAGCCAACTTTATTTCAACTAAAACAAACGTCAACAATGATGATGCCCGCAATCACATTGCCCAGTTTGTTGAAGAAGTAAATCAAAAACTAGAATTAGACCATGAGGCCGAACTTCAAAACACTGGCCGCTTATTTTTTACCGAACAAGGATTAGGTTTCGAACCGGTTAAAAATATGAACTATGGTTCTGAATTTTATGGACTTCCATCATTGGCAGAAAGCGTAATTGAGGAAACAAAAACTGATTCACCTAAACAAGAGGAAGAAGTTTACGACGAAATTGCTGAAGCACCAGTGGTACCATCACCATTTGAGAATAAATCGTACCAGGCTCCGGTAATCGAAAATGTAGAATTGGATGAAGTTAAAGACGATTTTAAAAATACTTTAAAGCATACTGAAAACGCTTCAGCAGAAATTACCGAAGCGCCTGAGTTTATCAAAGAACAGCACGAAGAGCATCCTAACCGTTTTGGCCATACGCCAGAGTCGGAAATAGAAAATGTCGCCGCCGAACATCAGGCAATTGAAACACCTGAATCTGATGAAACACAAGAAATAGTAGTAGAAGTGCCGGAGTCGGAAATAGAAGATATCGCCACTGAACAACCTGCTATTGAAACGCCTGAATCTGAAGATGCACAAGGTGAAGTAATTGCTACAGAAAATACCTCAGCATCTGAAGAAATCAATACCGTAGAAGTACCAGAAACAGTTGTCCCACAAAATGAGCCTTCGAGCCGTTTCTCACTTAGGTCGGAAACAGAGGAACCTAAAACATACATCAATTTAGAATACGAAGCGAAAAAAGAAGAACCTGTAATTGAGGCTCCGGCCTTTATAAAAGAGCAACATGCAGAGCATCCTAATCGTTTTGGTCACGATCCGATTGAACATGGAGACGAAACACGACAAGGTATGTCTACCTGGTTGATGATTGCAATTGCAGTATTAGCTTTAGTTGTTATTGCAGCGATAACCTATTTGGTTAAACCAGAATTATTTACAGGTGAAACAACTGAAGCTGTAAAGCCCGCACAAGTAATTGTCGATTCACCGAAGGTTGTTGTTGATACCCTAAAAGCAAAACAGGATTCTATAGCCAAAACAGATAGCATTTTAAAAGCCAATCAGGTTCAGAAAAAAGCAGATACGTTTAAAAAAGTGGATGCAAAGCCTACTGTAGAAGCACCAAAAGAAAATAAAATTGTACCAAACACTGGTCCTTCTACGTTTTACGTTATTGCAGCATCTTTTCAATCAGAGAAAAAAGCACTTGTGTTTATTAAGCAAATGGAAAAAATCGGTTTAAATGCCGAAATCGCAAAAGTACCCGGCCGTTTAAAAAAGGTAAGTATAGCGAGTTTCACAACTGAAAAGGAAGCTAAAGAACAGAAAGATATTTTACAGAAAAAACTAAAGGGAAAAGGATATTTCGTACAACAAAAATCTAACAACACACAACCATAATGATAACTTTATTAATTCAGGACACCACACAAGCATTACAAGACACAGCAAATGCGGTTAACCAAGCAGTAGCACAACCACAGCCAGAACTCCATTTCATCGATCTGCTTTTTAAAGGCGGCTGGGTAATGGTTCCATTGGCTTTTTTAGCTTTGTTAGCCTTAGTTATTTTCTTTGAACGTTATTTAACCATTAAGAAAGCAACCAAAGACGAATCGAACCTAATGGGTCAGATCAGGTCGTATATCCAATCCGGAAATTTAGAGGGTGCAACGTCGCTTTTAAGGAACAATAACTCTCCCCTTTCACGCATGTTGCAAAAAGGTTTGAAACGCATTGGTCGCCCGATTAAAGATATTGAAGGTGCTATTGAAAATGTTGGTAAATTAGAAGTTTCTAAATTAGAGAAAAACATCAGTATATTGGGTATTGTTGCAGGTATTGCACCAATGCTTGGTTTCGTAGGTACAATTGTGGGGGTAATTACCATTTTCCACCAGGTATCAATAAAAGGTGCGATTGAAATCGGAACCATCTCTGGCGGCTTATATACCAAAATGATTACTTCCGCAACCGGATTAATTATTGGTATTATTGCTTACGTCCTCTATCACATTTTAAATATTATGGTTGAAAAAATCATCCTTAAAATGGAGACCGATGCAATTGATTTTATTGATTTACTAGAAGAACCAGGCAAATAATGAATTTACGCAAAAGAACAAAAGGATCGGTAGAAGTACATACTTCAGCGTTGAACGATATTATGTTCTTCCTGATGCTGTTTTTCCTATTGGCCTCTGCAGTGGTAAATCCTACGGTGGTTAAATTATTGTTGCCACAATCATCGAGCGGACAGCAATCTACAGCAAAGAAAGCAGTTACGGTTACGATAGACGAAAACCTTAAATATTTCGTTGAAAAAAAACCAGTTAGCATAGAAGAATTACAGCCAACATTAGAAGCATACCAGAAACTGGCACCAGATATGACTATTCTTTTATATGTATCACGTAACGTGACTTATCAGGATGGATTTGTGGTAAACGATATTGCCAATAAATTGAAATTAAAACTTGTTGTAGCCGTTGAGCCTAAAAAATAATGAACTACAAAGCACAAAACATACCTAACGAGGAAAATAATTACCCTAAGGCCATTGCCATAGCAAGTGGAATTATGGGCTTTTTATTGTTGATCAGCTTTTTTATCGTGATTGGCTCGTTTCAGCCACCTGAAGAAGTAGGTATGGGTGGTATGGTTGTAAATTATGGAACTTCAGCAGAAGGAATGGGCGATGATTATACCAGTATTGAAGAACCATCAGCAGATCCAAATGCCAATGGTAAAGCACCTGATAAGGTAACGCCGGAAGAAAAAGTAACCCCAACTACCTCTACCGAAAATACTGAAAAGGAAATTCAAACGCAAAATACGGAAGATGCCATTGCCGTAAATACCAAACCTACAAAACCGACTACTGCAGCACCAACTCCGGTAACTGAAGATAAGCCATCTAAACCGGTGATTAACCAAAATGCGCTTTACAAAGGCAAAAAGAATACCGGCCAAGGGCAGGGAGATGGCACCGGAAAAACACCAGGAAACCAGGGTGATAAAGATGGCGATCCATTGGCATCAAATTATGGAGAAGGTGGTTCTGGAAATGGCAATGTACAATTATCATTGGCTAGCAGAAAATTCATCGATATCCCTAGAATTCAGGATGATGGACAAAGTGCAGGAAAAATTGCCGTTCAAATCCGCGTAGATAAAAATGGTAAAGTGGTTCAGGCCCGTGCAGGTGCAAAAGGTACTACCTTATCTGATTTAGCACTTTGGCGGAAATGTGAACAGGCGGTATTGGGTGCAAGTTTAAATAAATTAGAATCAGCTCCCGATGTACAAACAGGGATTGTGATGTTCAACTTTAAAGTGAAATAAAAAGATAACCTTGGTCTGTATCCCACAGACCATTTTTTTTTGATGCATTTATTGTGCTGTCAAATATTACTATCTGACAGAAGACTTATCTCCTATCTAGCAATTATATCAAAATTTTCGACAAACAATTTTACCAATTTAACCTGATATCAGTCAGATGGTAACATCTGACTGCACATCATCCCCACAAGAGGTCTCCCTACGCAAAGTCCTTTAAAACTTCTGAAGAAATCTTCCTCATTTCGTTCCATAATAACGCTAGTCAACTTATATTTGATGCATATTATGAACTACCAACAAACGCTTGATTTTTTATATAGTAAACTCCCCATGTTTACCCGCATTGGCGCGTCTGCTTTCAAGAAAGATTTAACCAATACCATCATCCTTTGTGAAGCTTTGGATAATCCACAGGATAAATTTAAAAGTATCCATGTAGCAGGTACCAATGGAAAGGGCTCTACGTCACACATGCTGGCTTCGGTACTACAGGATCAGGGATATAAAACAGGATTGTACACCTCTCCCCATTTGAAAGATTTCCGCGAACGCATCCGCATCAATGGAAAAATGATCAGCAAAACTGAAGTGGTATCATTTGTAAAGGAACAGCAAAAACTCATCGAAAAAACCGAGCCTTCATTTTTCGAAGTTACTGTGGCCCTTGCATTCGATCATTTTGCCAAACATGAGGTTGATGTGGCCGTAATTGAAGTAGGCTTAGGCGGAAGGTTAGATTCGACCAATATCATTACACCGCAAATTTCGGTCATCACTAATATCAGCCCTGATCACATGAATATGCTGGGCAATACGCTAGCCGAAATTGCTGGCGAAAAGGCAGGTATCATTAAAAAAAATATTCCTGTTGTAATCGGCGAAACACAAGCAGAATCTGCTCCAGTTTTTGTCAGTAAGGCAAAAGAAGTAGGTGCTCCAATTGTTTTTGCTGATGCGGTGTTAAGGGCTCAGGATTTTAAAATCGGGAACAATAAACTTTCCCTATCTGTTTATCAGAATGGTGAAATTAAATACAAGGATCTTCAAAGTGACCTTACCGGCGTTTATCAGCACAAGAACATTTTAACTGTATTAGAAACTGTTGCGGTGATGAACGAAAAAACGGGAATTAAAATCGATCAGGAAGCGATTTATAAAGGAATAAGCCAGGTTAAAAAACAAACTGGTTTACAGGGACGTTGGCAAACCTTGAGCAGAAACCCTTTGGTGATCTGTGATACTGGCCATAATGAAGCTGGCATTTCCGAGGTGATTAAAAACATCACACAAACCCCTTATCAAAAGCTACATGTTGTTTTTGGCATGGTTAAAGACAAAGATATTTCGAAAGTTTTATCCCTGATGCCAAAAAATGCAACTTATTACTTCTGCAAACCAGATTTAGAACGCGGTTTAGCAGCAGATGAACTTAAAGAACAGGCGGCAACATTTAATCTAAATGGAAACAGTTATGCATCGGTAGCCGAAGCAAAAGAAAAAGCTATTCAATTTGCCGATCCAAAAGATCTGGTTTTTATTGGAGGAAGCACATTTGTAGTGGCCGAAGCGATATAAAATCTTTACATAAACTTCAAAATATCTTCACTTAAAAGTTATTACTTTAGCCCTTTAACTAAAACACAATGAAGAAAATATCCTGTCTAATCTTTTCCATTTCTATTTTTTCGATCGCACTCACCTCAGCCCAGACTAAAAAACCTTCCAAAACACAGCCTAAAGCATTCCCTGCCGAGGTGGCCCGCCCTAAATTGGTGGTTGGTTTAGTGGTTGACCAAATGCGTTGGGACTATTTATACCGCTACTATAATCGCTATAGCAACGGTGGTTTTAAAAGATTAATCAACGAGGGGTTTTCTGTTGAAAACACATTTATCCCCTATACACCAACTTATACTGCATGTGGCCATACTTGTATATATACAGGTTCAGTTCCGGCTATTCATGGTATTATTGGTAACGACTGGTACGATCCTGAAACTAAAAAAGGCGTGTACTGTACAGAAGATTCTACTGTATCTACAGTTGGCAGTACACCTTCATCAGAAGGGAATATGTCGCCAAAAAATATGTTAACTACTACCATTACTGATGAGTTGAGGTTAGCTACGAATTTTAAAGGTAAAGTAATCGGTATTTCATTAAAAGATAGGGGTTCGATCCTTCCGGCTGGCCACGCGGCAAATGCTGCATATTGGTATCAAGGTAGCACCGGAAACTGGATTACCAGTACTTATTACATGAAAGAAGTGCCAACATGGATTGCCGATTACAATAAATTGAAATTAGCAAACAAGTTCTATGCTAAAAACTGGGAAACATTGTATCCAATGAATACCTATGTTAATAGCACAGCAGATGAGAAAGCTTACGAAGGCAAAGCGAGTACATTCCCTCATCAGCTTAACCAAAATATTGATAAAAATTTCGATGCCATCAGAAGTACGCCTTATGGTAATACCATCACGTTAGATCTTGCCAAATTAGCGATCCTTTCTGAAGATTTAGGACAAGATAACATTACCGATTTCTTAGCGGTAAGTTGCTCATCTACTGATTATGTTGGTCATGCTTATGGTCCAAACTCAGTAGAAGCAGAAGACACTTATTTACGTTTGGATAAAGATTTCGAAGAGTTTTTCAACTACCTGGATAAAAAAGTAGGTAAAGGAAATTACACGGTATTTTTAACTGCCGATCATGGTGCTGCGCATGTACCAGGCTTTATGCAAGAAAATAAAATGCCTTCAGGTGTAGTGAGTGATAGAGATATTGCAAACAAATTAAACGCTTATTTAAATGATAAATTTAAGGTAAACAATGTTGTTTTAAGATCGATGAACAACCAGATCATTTTCGATCATGACAAAACCAACAAAGGCGATGTGAGTTTCGATGTAATCAAAGCAGCTTCAGTTGAATTCTTAAAAAGATTAGACGGTTTCCAAAATGCAGTTGATATTGCTAAAATATCGCAATCTACCATTCAGGAAATCCAGAAAAAAATGATCACCAATGGATACAATGCCCGTAGAAGCGGCGACATCTATTATGTTTTAGCCCCAAATTGGTTTAACGGTAGCAGCACGGGTACCACGCACGGAAACTGGAACCCATACGATTCGCACATCCCATTGGTTTTTATGGGCTGGGGAATCAAAGCTGGAGCATCCAATACAACACATTATATGACTGATATTGCACCAACCTTAGCAGCTTTGCTACATATTCAAATGCCAAATGGTAACGTTGGAGAACCAATCACAGAGATCACAAATAAATAATTTAAGGAAACTATGCTCACCAGCATAGTTTTTTTTTTTAACGCAACAGCGATGGTACTAAAAAGTATCGTCATTGCGAGGAGGAACGACGAAGCAACCCTACAACTATCGCTACCAGCGAGCGCATTAAGATTATTCATTTTTGCAGTTGTTTTTAAAGGCATTCATGAGCTCACTTCGTTCGGTTATCTTCGTGCCTCGCAATGACGACCATTTCAGAAGATTCATTTCCTTTAAACCCCTCTATCATCCATAATGATTTTTATGCAATAAATTATCCCTCGAAATGACGACAACTTGCTGAAATTTCCTATTTTCTTTAATTTAGATCATGTCAGCTTACGCCGCAATCAAACTTACACCAATGCTCGAGTCACGTGATATGCAAGCAACATTAAAGTTTTATACAGAAGTTTTTAAACTTCACTTGTGATGTAAAACCTAACGACCTCAATTGGTTAACCTTCCGAAAAAATGAGATCGAAATCATGCTTTGTACCCCTAACCAGCATCGCAATATTTCTAAATCGATCATGAGTGGTTCACTTTACATCAATACAAACAAGGTGGCTACACTCTGGGAAAGTTTAAAAGATCAATGTGAAATCTGTTACCCATCCGAAGATTTTGACTATGGCATGAGAGAATTTGCCATTTACGATAATAACGGCTATTTACTGCAATTCGGGCAGGATTTATAGCTGAACCAAAAGCCATAACAGTATAGGGTATTCGCTATTTAAACTACTTATTTTAGTACATTTGCATACCAAATATATTTGGGGACAAGGATTGGTTTTTTGAGCACACTGATCCTTTAAATCCTATCGCATGCAACAAGTAGAAATCTATAAGCCTAAAAATAAAATCCGTTTTGTAACCGCTGCTTCGCTTTTCGATGGGCACGATGCAACCATTAATATCATGCGCCGTATTCTCCAATCTTCAGGTGCTGAAGTGATCCATCTTGGCCATAACAGATCGGTTGATGAAGTGGTAAATTGTGCCATTCAAGAAGATGTTCAGGGAATTGCAATGACTTCCTATCAGGGTGGGCATATCGAATATTTTAAATATATGTACGATCTCCTGCAAGAAAGAGGATCAGGCCATATTAAAATATTTGCAGGTGGCGGTGGCGTAATCTTACCTTCAGAGATAGAAGAACTCCAGGCTTATGGGATTTCTAAAATATACTCTCCAGATGATGGTCGTAAAATGGGTTTGCAGGGCATGATCAACGATATGCTAATCCAAACTGATTTCATCACCAAAGCCAGCATTACTAACGAGCTCGAAACCATACCTACAAAAGACATCAAAGCCATTGCCGGAGCCATTACCGTTGCAGAAAATGATCCCGAAGGCGCACAAAAATTTGTAGATGAATTAAAAAAACTATCCAAAAACAACACCGCTCCTATTTTAGGCATCACTGGAACGGGCGGAGCCGGAAAATCATCACTGGTAGATGAGCTTGTGCGCCGTTTCCTGGTAGAAGTGAAAGATAAAACCTTAGCGATTATCTCTGTCGATCCTTCCAAAAGAAAAACAGGGGGCGCTTTATTGGGCGATCGTATCCGGATGAATGCCATCAATAACCCGAGGATTTACATGCGTTCTTTAGCCACCCGGCAGGCCAACCTTGCGCTATCCAAAAACGTTCAGGAAAGTATCGATATTTGCAAAGCCGCTGGTTACGATTTAATTATTGTAGAAACCTCAGGAATTGGCCAGTCAGATACCGAAATTACCGAACACTGCGATGTTTCCCTATACGTAATGACTCCTGAATTTGGTGCAGCTACACAATTGGAGAAAATCGATATGTTGGATTTCGCTGATCTGGTAGCCATTAACAAATTTGATAAAAGAGGTGCTTTAGATGCCTTGCGTGATGTGCGTAAGCAATACAAACGCAACCACAATATTTTTGATGCGAAGGATGACGAAATTCCAGTTTATGGAACTATGGCATCACAATTTAATGATCCGGGCATGAATAACCTATTTGTTGCCTTAATGGAGCAGATCAAGGTAAAAACCGGAACGGATTTCAAAGCCAAAATGGAACTCACCTCCGATCAATCAGAGAAAATTTACATCATCCCCCCCGATCGAATCCGCTATCTGGCAGAAATTGCCGAAGCAAGCCAAACGTACAACGAATGGGTAGATAAGCAGGCAACGATAGCCAGAAAAATGTACCAATTGAAAGGTGTGATTGATTTACTAGGTGATAATAATTCCCCTCTTCCAGAGGGGTGTCCGCAGGACGGGGTGTCAAAGAGTTTAAATGTAACATACACTTTCTTTGAAGAACAATTGGATGGCGAATGCAAACGTTTATTGCGCCAGTGGCCAGATACCAAAAGAGCTTATAAAGAAGAGTTTTTTATCTATAAAGTCCGCGATAAAGAAATTAAACAACCCTTATTTTACGAATCACTTTCAAAGCTGAACATCCCAAAAGTATCACTGCCGAGATATGAAGATTGGGGCGATATTTTAAGATGGTTGCTAACCGAAAATCTTCCAGGCGAATTTCCCTATGCAGCAGGTGTATTCCCGTTAAAAAGAGAAGGAGAAGATCCTACACGGATGTTTGCTGGGGAAGGTGGACCAGAAAGGACCAATAAACGTTTTCACTATGTTTCTTTAGGTCAGCCCGCGCACCGCTTATCTACTGCTTTTGATTCTGTCACTCTTTATGGAGAAGATCCACATATCCGCCCAGATATTTATGGAAAAATAGGTAACTCGGGTGTAAGTATTGCCACTTTGGATGATGCCAAAAAACTGTATTCAGGTTTTGATCTTTGTGCGCCGTCAACCTCTGTATCCATGACTATTAATGGTCCAGCCCCCATGTTGTTAGGCTTTTTCATGAATGCTGCAATCGATCAACAATGCGAAAAATACATTATCGAAAATGATTTAACAAAAGAAGTCCAGGCCAAAATTGATTCGATCTATAAAGCAAAAAATATACCGCGACCAACCTATAGCGGTACTTTGCCAGCTGGAAATGATGGCCTAGGTTTGATGCTGCTAGGTGTTACCGGAGATCAGGTTTTACCTGCCGATATCTATGCCAAGATCAGGGCCAAAGCCATCAGTTCGGTTAGAGGAACCGTTCAGGCTGATATTTTAAAGGAAGATCAGGCACAAAATACTTGTATTTTCTCTACCGAATTTGCCTTAAGGATGATGGGCGATATCCAGAAATACTTTATCGATGAAAAAGTGAGGAATTTCTATTCAGTATCTATTTCGGGCTATCACATTGCCGAAGCAGGTGCTAATCCAATTTCGCAGCTCGCCTTTACTTTAAGCAATGGATTTACATTTGTAGAATATTATTTGAGTAGAGGCATGCATATCGATGATTTTGCCCCTAACCTATCTTTCTTCTTTTCCAATGGAATCGATCCTGAGTACGCCGTTATCGGTCGCGTAGCCAGAAGAATCTGGGCCAAAGCCATCAAGAATAAATACAAGGGAAATGACCGCTCGCAGAAGCTTAAATACCATATCCAAACTTCCGGCCGTTCGTTACACGCCCAAGAAATCGATTTTAATGATATCCGAACTACTTTACAGGCCCTTTATGCCATTTACGACAACTGTAATTCGCTACATACCAATGCTTATGATGAAGCCATTACAACACCTACAGAAGAATCGGTAAGGAGAGCTATGGCAATCCAATTGATTATAAACAGAGAATTGGGGCTTGCTAAGAACGAAAATCCTTTACAAGGTGCTTTCATCATCGAAGAATTAACTGATCTGGTAGAAGATGCTGTACTTGCCGAATTTAAACGCATCAACGATCGTGGTGGGGTGTTGGGTGCGATGGAAACGATGTACCAGCGCGGAAAAATTCAGGAAGAAAGTCTGTATTACGAAACGCTTAAACATACAGGCGAATATCCTATTGTAGGCGTTAATACCTTTTTAAACAAGAATGGTTCACCTACTATTGTTCCTGGTGAGGTAATCCGCGCTACAGAAGAAGAAAAACAATATCAGATTTCGGCATTGCAAAAATTTCAGGACTGTAATGCAGATCGTGCACCAGGCCTCTTAAAACAACTTCAAAAATCGGCTATTGCCGGCGATAATATTTTTGAGCAGTTGATGGAAGTATGTAAAATCTGCTCGTTAGGACAGATTAGTAATGCCCTTTACGAAGTTGGTGGCCAATATAGAAGAAACATGTAAAAAAAAGCCCTTATCGATTTGATAAGGGCCCATATAGTTTAATAACTAAAGATTCAAATATCTAACCAGCAATCCAGGTAAATTTATAGTCTATAGTAGGGTTTTTCATTCGTTCGGCAACACGTAATAAACGTGAAGGTAAAGCCATAATATAATCGCGGGCTTTTTCACCAGCTTCATTTAAATCACGCATACCTTCAATTTTCCAGTCTTCAATTAACTGTTGCATAATTTCAACATAATCAACCGCAGTATAAACACCTAAACGTTGCGCAGCATCTGTAAAGTGACCAAATGTTTGGCCAATTTTCAAACCTACCTCACGTAAGAAATGGGCTGGCATTACAATTTTCTTGCGCATCATATCTTCAAAAGCCAACATTGCTTCGTTAGGATCAACCTCAAAAATACGGTTCATGAAATCTTTATAAGCTTTTGCATGTCTGGCCTCGTCTGACGCAATTACACCACACATTCTAGACAATAACGTATCACCGTCTTTTTTAGCCAAAGAAGCTACCCTTCTGTGCGATACATTGGTAGCCAATTCTTGAAAAGAAGTATAGATAAAGTTACGGTATGGATCATGCCCGGTACCAATATCGAAACCATCAGCAATAAGATACTGTGTGGAAATTTCCATTTGGCGCATATCAACACGGCCCGATAGGTATAAATATTTATTTAACAAATCACCATGACGGTTCTCCTCTGCAGTCCAATGGCGAACCCATTTCATCCAGCCACCTTCTTCGTCCCTACTATGTCCATCAACCATGGCTAACCACGATTCGTATGTTGGTAAAGCTTCTTCAGTAATGGTATCGCCAATTAAAACGGCCACTAAATCGTAAGAAAGATCTTTTGCGTTATCCCTCAAAATTCTCACATCTTGATAAAATGTTTCACTAGTAGAATCTGGTAAAAAATCAGAAGGTTGCCAGTTGGTATCGATTGGTTTCAAATAAGTTCCCATCGACTCCAGCATATATTTTTCAATATGCAACATTACTTCCCTTCTTTTATCTGCAAAAAAACTCATTACTTATACTTATATTTTTGTTAAAAACAAAGATAACCAAATATTGTGGCAAACCTTATGATATTAACACATTTAGCGCTAAATCAGTTTTAAATGTGGCTAAAATTATCAACAATGGCACAAATGGTTTTATTTATTGTACACAAAGACTATAGAGGCTTACTCACGGGTTTATTATTAGGAGCACAGTAGCAGTAAAATATAGGATTGGTTCCGTCCTGCTGTCCGCTGCAATCCTTTTGGAACCGTTGGAGTAAACAATTTACCTCTGCCCAAAAGGGATTTCCACTGCCATCAGGGCTATTGTAGCTGGATCGGGAGGTGTAAACGGAAGAGGGAGCAGGTTTGCGCAAATCAGCGTAATCTGCGGGAACAGAACCTTAACTTTTCTTAACTTCTTAATGGTGAAAACAAGATAGGCATGGCTATAAAATGCTTTTAAACGAAGAAAACCCTTCAACATTGCTGTTAAAGGGTTTCTTTTAAGATCTGGCACCGACCTACTCTCCCACGTGTTACCGCAGTACCATCGGCTCTGGTGGGCTTAACTTCTCTGTTCGGAATGGGAAGAGGTGGACACCACCGATATAGGCACCTGAATGTTTTTATTTGAGCTGAAAGGATAAAGCTCAAAGCTTAAAGCTACTGTATTCCGCTTTAGTCTTTAGTCTTTTAGCTTTCCGCTTAAATGACATATTATTGAAAGAAGTTATGTTAGAAGAACAAACAACAGTCTGTTTGCTTTGAAAGCTTCGGATGATTAGTACTACTCGACTGTGCTGTCGCCAGCTTTACATCTGTAGCCTATCAACGTAGTAGTCTGCTACGGTCCTATATGGAATTCTCATCTCGTGGCTAGTTTCGCACTTAGATGCTTTCAGCGCTTATCTATTCCCAGCGTAGCTACTCTGCAATGCCCCTGGCGGAACAACAGATTCACTAGAGGCTAGTCCAACCCGGTCCTCTCGTACTAAGGTCAGC